>NZ_JAPFGD010000001.1 GCF_027257175.1 Castellaniella sp. S9
CCCAGTTGACGGATTGTGGCTTTGACCCGACGGCCAAGCTTCAGGTACAGCCTCACGGCGCGCAATCGGTCTTCGTACGAATACATGAACCACTCCTAGAGTAGTCCAAGATTTTGTCCGCACCCCCCCGGCACGAAGATGTCGATGTCTTTACTCAGCCGGTGTCGGTACCGAAACATCAGCACCGTTCCACCGCCCAGCGTCCAGAACGGGCCTCAACATCCCGACGAATTTGTGGAGAATCTCTTCGATCTTGATGCGGCTGCGGTAGTAGCCGCCGCGCAACGCCAGCGAGCACAACTCAAGAATCCACCTATCGACGTCGACCATTATCTGGAGATCCTATTCCGGCAAGGACTGGTTCAGACAACCAAAGCCTTAGCGACCTATTGTTCCATTCTCTAACATCGCAGCCCAACGCTGCCCATCAGGCACCTGCCGTAGCCGAAGGATGGAAAACCTGTCAATTGGAGAGAATTGAGTTGGCTATTGATTGGACAAATGCCTATGAAGGCATCGAAGTAGCGGTGGCAGCAACGGCTCAGGAATTTATTGACGCTCTTCGGCCATCCAATTCCCATTGGTGGGAAGGTGCATCTTGCCCGTGGGTTTTTCGGGGCCACGCATACGAGGAGTGGCAGTTATTACCTTCGGCTTGGCGCCCATCGAATACCATCTTGAACAACATCCGTTCAGCGCAGTGCTGGTTCGCTACGCGTCGCTTCCTTCGAATCAGGTGGATTCGGCCCGATGTAAACGGATTTACCATCCTTCCACACCACGGCGTACTGGCCTAGGCGGCGCTTGCGATCCAGTGCCTTGGCCACGGAATTGCGTAGGCTTTCCAGTGCCTTGCGCGTGTCTTCGTCATATTGGAGACTCATAGGCCCGCCTCACTGCGTAAGTGCCGATAGACGGCATCATCAAAAATTTCAACACGATTCCCCTGCTGAGTAAACACAAGAGCTGGGTCATCCAAGCTGTTCAGGTAGCAGCGCGTCAGGCTGACCCGGTGGGCATACAGTTCAAACAAGTTGCGCAAGCTCCGGGCAAAACGTCGTTCAATCGCCTGCGCCGGGATACTGTGGCCGCCGTGAGCGACACGCTCGGCCACCCGGTCATGAGACAGCTGCACATTGGGTAAGGCCAAGTATGACATCTCGACACGCCAGCCGCTTTGCATCAAGCGATCCACCAGCCGCAGGTAACCACGTCCAGACAAAGTTGTCTCAAAAGCGAAGTCCTGGCGCGCTCGTTCGCACCGGTCGATTTCCGCCAGATACAGCTTGGACGCAGCCAACTGCTCACGCTCGGGATTCAAGGGTGACAGCCCCGCAGCAATCAGGTCGGCATTGATGAACGTCTGGCATTGGGCGACCGCCGGGAGGTAGTCCAGTGCAAAGGTTGTTTTTCCTGCGCCATTGGGGCCTGCAATGATCCAGCAGGTGGGCGTCAGACTCATACCTGCAAATCACCCGCATTGGCCACTTGCACATCCAACCGCATTTGCTCACGAAACCAAGCATCGTGATCAGGTGCCTGCTTCTGGGTTCGGACGTAATCGCGCATGAAGGCCCGCAACAGCTGTGCACCGCTGACGTCTCCCGCCTTGGCGATTTCAGTGAATTCGTTCTTCAGTTGCTCGTCCACACGAAACGTGAAGGTGGATTGATTCATGGTTTGGCCCATGTGTTACATCGAAAGTGCAATCTAACACAAACCTCAGAGCTACAGCAAAAGGAGTACAAGGGCGATGTTCTATGTAAAGCCCCACCGCACCGGCGACGGCCTTGGATACCTCGTCCTCCCGATACCATGCCAGCGCCGTTTAGCTGATCATGGTATCGGTGTCTCTTTCAATGGCACCTTCTCTTCATGCCATAAAAAATGCCATTGATGATGCGATAAACATCGTTATTGATTCGATATTTTTACAATAAAATCAATAGATTATAAAACAATCTCACTCCCACTCTATTATCAATAGAATATTAATACACTTATATTTCATTATCTTGTAAAAACAAATCAATCCAATGCCATGAAAAATACCATGCCTAATTTATCCGACTGAAAATTGCTCGTTCTGCCGACGTTCGCGCTCCTGGTCGGCAATCTCGCCCGGCTGCAATGCCAGCTCGGCATCGCTCATATCCTCGAGCACGTCGCGCAGGCGGATAGTGCAAGAGATGGGCGGCGGCTCGAACTCGTAGCCACCAGCGATCATTTCGGCCTCGGCTTCCTCAGTGATGAAAAACGGCTCATCGCTCTGATGCAGCTTCGTCATGCCCTTTTCTCCTGGCGTTCATCCTGGCCGACAGCGGTCAGCGCTGTCGGCTTCAGAAGACGGCTGCACAGACTATTAGAAGTCAACTGCACTGAAACCGTGAGCACATCATTTTCCTTCAATCAGTTCGCCGAATAGCTCCTTGACCTTGGCTTTGGCATCGGTCAGCGCCACGCGGCCTTGCTCGGTGATCTCATACATCCGTCGATCCCGTCGACCGGTGCGCTCATGCCGAGAAGTGAGATAACCCTTCTTTTCCAAACCGTGCAGCATGGGGTATAGCGTCCCGGCACTAAGCTCGTAGCCGTGGTGGCGTAGCTCTTCGATGATGCCGAGGCCGAAGATGGGTTCTTCGGCTGCGTGATGCAGGATGTGCAAACGGATCAACCCGCCGTAAAGGTCTTTGTCGGTCATGCTCGGAACCTCACAGGGTCACGCTCAACAACCAGCCCACGATACCACTGCCAACCACGACCAGCCATGGCGGCAGCTTCCAGAACATCAGGGCAACCAATGCCACAAGGGCCAAGCCGAAGTCTTGCGGCGCATGAATCGCGCTCGTCCATACTGGTTGATAGAGGGCGGCCAGCAGCAGACCAACCACGGCCGCATTGATGCCCAGCAACGCCGCTTGCGTGCGGGTGTTGCGGCGCAGACGTTCCCAGAACGGCAAGGCACCCACGATCAGCAGGAAGGACGGCGCAAAGATCGCTAGCAGGCAGACCAAGCCCCCCAACCAGCCGGAGGGTGCCTGGTTCATCGAAGCACCGAGAAACGCCGCGAAGGTGAACAGAGGGCCAGGGACGGCCTGCGCGGCACCGTAGCCTGCCAGAAATGCGACATTGCTGACCCAGCCAGAAGGCACCACTTCGGCTTGCAGCAGCGGTAACACGACATGTCCGCCACCAAAGACCAGCGATCCGGCCCGGTAGAAGGAATCCACCATAGCCAGCGTCTGATTCGGGAACATGGCTGTCAAAAACGGCAACCCGATCAGTAGAACAAAGAACAGCGTCAGCCAGAACAAACCGACGCGACGCCGCATGGCAATCGGCAACGGGTCATGCGCAGCGCCCTGCTGAGGTTTGAACAACAACAGGCCAATAATCGCTGCAATGGCGATGACCCCCACCTGTCCCCAGGCAGACGGCACCAGAAGCACAAAGCAGGTCGCCGCCGCCATGATGGTGATGCGGGGTGCGTCTGGACAGAGATTGCGAGCCATCCCCCATACGGCTTGCGCGACCACCGCCACGGCCACCACCTTCAAACCGTGCAGTACGCCTGACGGCATCGCATCCCCGTAACTGGCCATTCCCAACGCAAACAGGATCAACACAATCGCCGACGGCAACGTGAAGCCCGCCCACGCGGCCACGGCCCCGGCATAGCCGGATCGGGAGAGCCCGAGCGCGA
Source organism: Castellaniella sp. S9 (assembly GCF_027257175.1). GTDB lineage: Bacteria > Pseudomonadota > Gammaproteobacteria > Burkholderiales > Burkholderiaceae_B > Castellaniella. The sequence goes on from NZ_JAPFGD010000001.1 coordinate 3,704, forward strand.
TGCCGACCTGACTGCTGGCCGGCCCCGGCAGGAATTGGCAAAGGGCGACCAAATCCGCATAGCTGCGCTCGGTCAGCCACTGTCGCCGCGTCACAAACTCATAGCGAAAGTAGCCCAAATGGGCAATCGGGCCTCCGAAAGAGGTCAGGCCCAATCGGAGAAAGATCAGAAAAACAGCCCACGGGCTGTGGTCAGTCTTCGTGGTACCGGTCATGGTCGCATCTTGATTTCTGGTTTCGTTAGACCATAATAATCGAATTTCGATAACGAAATACGACAAAGAAAGGTACGCATCATGGAGCTCGTTCTGATCGGACTTGCGACCCTACTGACATCTGGGCTGACCTTATTCTCAGGCTTCGGCTTAGGAACGATACTAATGCCGGTGTTCACATTGTTCTTCCCATTGCTATTAGCCATAGCGGCGACTGTTGTGGTGCATTCCGCCAACAATCTCTTCAAGTTCGAGTTGATGGCCCGGCAATCCGTGGAGTGTCGGTCGCCACGCTCACCTCGCTTGGCGCACAGCCGCTACACCCAATCAACTGGTGCAGTCGTCTTCTAAAAATGACATGCGCCTAGCTCATTTCGACCACTTAAATGAGCTGTTGAGTATACCCATAATTTCGACTATTATTGAAATATGGAAACGATAAATGCTGTTGCCGCTCTGGCGGCCCTCGCTCAAGAATCGCGCCTCGCGGTGTTCCGGCTGCTCGTCCAGGCCGGTCCCGCCGGCATGGCCGCCGGAAAAATCAGCGAAGCGGCCGGCATCCCGCCGTCTTCGCTATCCTTCCACCTGAAAGAGCTGGCACACGCCGGCATGGTCACGTCGCGGCAAGAAGGCCGGTTTGTGATCTACGAGGCGAACTTTTCGACGGCCACTAACCTGGTGGCCTTTCTCACGGAAAACTGCTGCGGCGGCCAGGTGTGCAACCTGTCTTGCACCACGGAAGCCGGGAAGGTGTTGGCATGAGGCTTCGCCATCTTTCCGACCCCGATTCTTTGCCCGCTTTGAACAAATCCTTTGCCATCGAGCGCCCGGCGCTCGGGCTGGCACCCGACGCCCCGCCGGTGCGTATCCTGCTGCTGTATGGCTCGCTGCGCGCCCGCTCGTTCTCACGGCTGGCCGTCGAGGAAGCGGCCCGGCTGCTACAATTCTTTGGCGCAAAAACACGCATCTTCGACCCGTCCGATTTGCCGTTGCCCGATCAAGTGCAAAGCGACGATCACCCGGCCGTCAAGGAGCTGCGCGCCCTGTCCGAGTGGTCAGAGGGACAAGTCTGGTGCAGCCCGGAACGCCACGGTCAGATCACCAGTGTCATGAAGGCGCAGATTGACCATCTGCCGCTTGAAATGGCCGGCATCCGGCCGACCCAAGGCCGCACCCTGGCCGTGATGCAGGTATCCGGCGGCTCGCAGAGCTTCAACGCCGTGAACACCTTGCGTCTGCTCGGCCGCTGGATGCGGATGTTCACCATTCCGAACCAGTCGAGTATCGCCAAAGCGTTCCAAGAGTTCGACGCGGCGGGCCGCATGAAGCCCTCGCCGTACTACGACCGAATAGCCGATGTGATGGAAGAACTGGTGCGCTTCACGGCGCTGGTACGACCGCACCGTGAAGCACTGACAGACCGCTATTCCGAACGGAAAGCGGCCGGCCACGTCATCGACCAGGCCACCGATCTTTCATCCATCGCCATTGCTCCCCAGGCACTACCAGAAAGCGAAACATCATGACCGAAAGAATCTATAACGTCCTCATCCTCTGCACCGGCAATTCGGCGCGCAGCATCATGGCCGAAGCTCTCATCAACACGATGGGGCAAGGGCGCTTCCGCGCCTACAGCGCCGGCAGTCACCCAACCGGCAAGGTCAATCCCTTCGCCGTCGAAAAGGTGGAGTCGGTGAATTACCCGACCGAGAATCTGCGCAGCAAGAGCTGGGACGAGTACGCCACGCCCGACGCACCGAAGATGGACTTCATCATCACCGTCTGCGACAACGCCGCCGGCGAAATGTGTCCGGTGTGGCCTGGTCAGCCGATCTCGGCGCATTGGGGATTTGAAGACCCGGCCGCCGTCGAAGGCACTGACGACGAGAAGCGCCGGGCCTTCGAACAAACCTTCCGGCACATGATGAACCGCGTCCGCCTATTCGTGAATCTGCCTCTCAAAATGCTTGACCAGACGGCCATCAAGCGCGAGCTGGCGAACATCGGCAAGACCGAGCAGGAAGCATGAGCGCCGGCGCACAGGCCATCGCCGCGAAGCCGCGCCAGGCCCCGATGAGCGGCTTCGAGCGTTACCTGACGCTGTGGGTGGCCCTGTGCATCGCCGCCGGCGTTGCGCTCGGCCAAGGCCTTCCTGACGTGTTCCAGGCCATCGGCCGCATGGAAGTGGCCCAGGTCAATTTGCCGGTGGGCCTGCTGATTTGGGTAATGATCGTCCCGATGCTGGTCAAGATCGACTTCGGGGCGCTGCACCAGGTCAAAGAGCATTGGCGCGGCATCGGCGTCACGCTGTTCGTGAATTGGGCCGTCAAGCCATTCTCGATGGCCCTGCTGGGATGGCTGTTCATCCGACAAGTGTTCGCTCCGTTCCTGCCGGCCGATCAACTGGACAGCTACATCGCGGGCTTGATCTTGCTGGCCGCCGCGCCCTGCACGGCAATGGTGTTCGTGTGGAGCCGCCTTACCAACGGCGACCCGCTTTTCACGCTCTCGCAAGTGGCTCTGAACGACGCCATCATGATCGTGGCCTTCGCGCCCATCGTCGGCCTGCTGCTGGGCATGTCCTCGATCTCGGTGCCTTGGGACACGCTGCTGATTTCGGTCGTGCTCTACATCATCGTGCCGGTGATCCTGGCGCAGCTCTTGCGGCGGCATCTGCTCAAGCAAGGACAGACCGCCTTTGAACGGGCCATGCAGAAGATCGGGCCGTGGTCGATGGCCGCGCTGCTGCTGACGTTGGTTCTACTGTTCGCCTTCCAGGGCGAGGCCATCATCTGGCAGCCGTTAGTGATCGCCATGCTGGCCGTGCCGATCTTGATTCAAGTGTTCTTCAATTCCGGGTTAGCCTACTGGCTGAACAAGCGGGCGGGGGAAAAGCACTCTGTCGCCTGTCCTTCGGCCCTGATCGGTGCCAGCAACTTCTTCGAGCTGGCCGTGGCGGCCGCCATCAGCTTGTTCGGTCTGCACTCCGGTGCTGCATTGGCAACCGTGGTCGGCGTCCTGGTCGAAGTGCCGGTGATGCTGCTGGTCGTGCGCGTGGTGAATCGTTCGAAGAGCTGGTACGAACGAGGTTGAACATGAGTAGGGAAAAAACTGAGGAAATGATTGCAGATTGCCGCGCCGGCCGCTTCCAGGCGCATTCGATCACTGACCTGGAACACCTAATATCCATGCTTGATGAGGTCGCCCGATGACAGACCCAAAGAACCTAGAGAACAGGCTGCATGAGAAGGCCGACCCGGCCCGCGCCGTTTCCACTGGCCGGGTGCGCTACACACTGGCCGAACTACTGGCCGACGCGGAAGCATCCGGGGCTTACCCGCTGCCGCCGGAGGAACGCGAATGGATGGATGCGCCGTCTGTGGGTCGGGAATGGCCAAACAGTGAAGATTGAAAAAGGCGGCCAGTTCGAGTGGCCGCCTTTTCGTCATTAGCTGCACGCTTGGCGCAAGGCGTTCATTGCTTCTTGAAAATCAGCCTGTGCCGCCCGGCCCGTTTCAGCTTGGTAGTACACCACCATGAAAGCGTTGGCGACGGCTTCGGCCACTGGCCCCAGACTCTGCGCTGCGGCCTGGTCGATATACTCCAAGGAAGCTAAGATCGCCGCCGCCTGGTGCACGACATACCCCGGTTCGATAAGATGTTGTGTTGTCATGATTCACCTCTCCAATAGGTGTTGATTGAAAGTGCCGGGCTGGTTGTGGCCAGCCCGGTGCGCCTACAGGTATAGACCCGCCGCCTCCGCGAATGCCGACCGCTGATTACTGCGCGCCTTGCCCTCGATGGGTACCGGCTTGGCTTCAAGCTCTCGCATAGGGTCTGGCCGTGCAGCAAAAGCCGCCGCTTCTGCCTCTCTATCAACTTCGGTCGATTGTTCGCCCAGCGGCGAAACAAACGCTTGGCCAGCTTCTTCCCTTGGCGTTTCATCCAGGGCCGCCAATGCGGCCATGTAAGGTGTTGTCATTGGTCTAGCTCCTTCCTTCGTTGTTGTCAGTGTTAGGATTCACGAAACCAGCAACCTCGGAATTCCGCTCCTGCTGCCGCTCCTGGGCATATGAAACGTAGTCCTCGACTCCGAACGTATTGCCCTCACTCTTGGCCTGCCATTCGGCATGAGACGCCATTGCTTGCGCCTGGTCGGACTCTGACAGCGCGTTGAATCCGCCGGTTTGATTTATCCAGCCGCCGCCACTTGGTTTGCCGGAACTGCCAGCATCACCGCCAAGGCTGTTGCCACCAAAGTCCTGCCCTTCGGTGCTCTGCGCCGTGTTTTCTCCTGGCTCCATACTGGCCCTGATTCCAGCCGCCAGTTTTCCGCCGGTTGTCTCTGCTACCCGCTCCTGGAACCCTTGCTGCATTTGAGAACCGACACCCTTGGCCAGCTCGGATGCAGTACCAGCGGCCAGCTTCGCCGCCCTGGCAAAACCGCCACCACTTGAGCTGCTACCGCTGTCGCTAAAGCCTGCTGCCTGGGCAAACGGTGAACTGCCAGCCGTATCAGCCTCACCACCGCCGCTGCTGCTGCCACTGTTGGCTATCGACCCCATGCTGGGCATATCGCTACCGGCGCCCATCGAGGCTGATGCTTTCTGGAATGCCGCCTGGATGGCCGATGCGCCGCCCACAGCCCCGGTAGCAGCTCCCATCACGGCCTTACCAGCCATTGCTGCGCCGCCGGTGGCCATGCTTGCCGCTGTCATTGCAGCCCCCATAGCTGCGCCTGCACCGAAGCTACCCGCTCCACCGATAGCGCCCAGGCTCGCGCCCGTCACAATCCCGGAAATCATCGAAGGAACCTTGTTGACCAGGAACAGCAATATCAAAGCAATCACCAACATAACGGCCAGCTCTTGAGAGGTCACACCCTCGCTGATTTGCGCGTAATAGTGATTGATGAACTGCTTGCCAATTGCGACCAGCAGCACCATCGCCATGAGCTGCGCGGCCACGCCCAACACGGTTTTGTAGTAGTTGATGGCCATGTCGGAAGTCCAACGCGACCCACCAAATCCGAGAAAGAAAATGCCGGCATACATCAGAATCCAAGCCGATGCCATGACCAGCAGTAGGTTAATCGCGATCAATGCCATGACGATCAACACAGCAATGGCCAACAACTCCATGACCAAGGCCGTTGCGAACTGTCGCCACCCCAATTCCGACGTGGCCTGTACTGTTTTGTGATACAGCTCAAAACCCAAGTCGAGGATGCTTGATGGCCCCAGCTTGCTATCAGACAAACCACCTGCCTGCGCTCCCAGCATTTGCAAGGACTCAACCATCGTTCCAGCGATATTCATGCCGGTAGTGGCATTCGTCAGCAGCCACCAGAAAAAGCCGGTGAAGATCGTGAACCGGACGAACTCCGCGAAGAACTCGCCAATGTCGGCCTTGCGCAAGGCCATCTGGCCAAATGTCCAGACCATCGAAATCACTACCAGCGTCCAGAACAACCGGGATGCGGCAGCTTCAATGGCAGGCCCCCAGGTTGATGCCGTAGTGTGAAAACGCTCCAGGACGTCATTCATGACACCGCTACTGCTAAGTTCCTGCGCCATCGCCGGTTCAGCTAACGCCGCAGTAACGGCCACCATCAGGCCACCAAAAACAATTTTTTTAACCATGTCGGCCACCTCAATAATTGTCTTTAGGGCTGGGCTTGAACTCCCACTGGCGCATTTGTTTGGCCTTCTGGAATGCTCTGCATTCCTCGGTAAAAGCCGCTCGGTTCGCTTCGCTGCGCGTTTCGTTCAATGCTGCCTGGAACGCATCAGGGGCGCACGTCGCCGCGTTTGGTTCGGGCATCCTTTCCTGTTCACATCCAGCCAACAACAGCACCGCAGCCGCCGCAGTAAATAAGATTTTTTTCATCGCACCATCTCCCTAGTAGTTGTCTGCCGGACTCGGGCGAAACGTCCAGGTACGCATTTGCTCGGCCCTGGCATCACCTCGCGCCTCGGTATCGAGTTCTGCGGCAATCCGGGCCGCCTCTGCATTGTGTTGAGCGGTCAACATGGTGCGAATCTGCAAGAGCTGGTTGGCCTGCTGGCTGGCAAGCTGGTTGGCGTAGCCGATGGCCTGTAGCTGGCCAGTTGCGCCCTGGGCCGCGCCTTGCAGCCGCTCCAGGGTACGGGCGTCATCCCTCAACGCCTTTTGCTGGTCGGCCACGGTCTGAAACAGGGCATCATTGGCCTTCTTTTGCGACTCGGACGCCAGGCGGCGGTTTTCAGCCATTGCGGCCTGTTCGGCGGGTGTGCAACCGGCGGTGCCGTTAAAGCAAGGGGATGAACGGTAATAGGCCACGTCCTGGAACTTGGCCAGGTAGTTGTCCAGGCTGCCAAGCTGGTTTTCGTAATACGCCAGGGTGTTCTGAGCCGCCATCAATCGGTTGATGGTGGTCTGCGCCTGATCCCAGATATACGCGGCCGGGGCCATCGTGTTTTGCAGTTGGTTTTCGTACTGCTGCAATTGGGTCTGATACTGCTCAATCTGTTTGAGCGTCTGCGCTACAGACTCGATGGCAGTCATGATGTTCTGAGTCAGGTTGCCGCCGTCGATGACAGGGATGCCAGCCTGAACAGGGGCGATGCTGATAGTGGTGATAAAGCCAGTTGCGAGCGCAACGGCTAGAGCGGTTTTTTTAGCCGCTAAAATTCGGCTGTTTCGCATGGTCATTACCTCTCAAATGAATAGTTGCTATTCATCGAGTAGCTGCACTATGCACTATTCGGTAATTGACCAGCCCGATGCCGGTGGGCGGCCTTTTTTATAAGATCACGGCATCAAGTCAGAACTTTCTTCGCTGGTTTCGATTCACTCAGCCCAACTTCCCGGCTAATCTCATCCAGCTCCAACGGTTGTACTGCCGCTGTCAGTATTTCGCGTATTTCCGCGTCGGTGCTCCTCTCATTTAGCGCTGCTCGAACCTTCAACGCTCGGTGCACCTCGGCGGGCAAGTTTCTGATTAGCACATTGGCCATATCACTTCCCTTTTGGTGTACCAAACAGTTATGCTATCAAAGCAATCAAAAATATCAACCGTTGATTACTTTCTACTTGGCCGAACCACACTTTTCATGACCTGCCCCATTTCGTCCTGGGTAGCCTCGATCCGGCCCAGCAGCGCCAAGATGGTCGCCTCGCCAAAGTTGGCCGTCCGCACGTCATCGGTCAGCCAGAGTTTCAGCAGGCCACCAAGTCGGCCAAGGTCGCCATTGATGCGGGCCAGTTCGCGCACGCGCTCGTAGTCGGTGATGCCCTTGATTTCGTAGCCCTGGCCGACTTCGCGCAAGTAGCGCGCAACACTCAAGCCCGCCTGCCGGGCTTGGCGTTCGATCTCTTCTTTCTCATCCGGGAACACCGGCACCCGTAGGTGGTGGCGGCGCTTCCGGCCCGCTTGCTTTTCGTATTCCTCCATCGTCCAACCTCGCTTGTTGCTTCTTTGCCGGCGGTAGCTGGTTGCCTCGCAGAGCAGGATTCCCGTTGAGTGCCCCCGGCGCGAATAAGGGATAGTGAAGATAGATAACCGGCTTGCCGGTTAGCTAACTTCACCCATCCTGCCCGCATCTCAACCACTATCGCAACTCTAACGGATATCGAACAACGGGCTACTTATCCTCAAACTAACATCGATTACTGGCAACACAGATGTAATCGCCAAAGAATCGGTATGTAATCGGTATAGCTGCTTGAGAATCGCTGTTAAATCGGCTTCAAATCGGAATCCAGAATGCTAGAAATCGAAAAACACCACCCGCCCCAATAGGGCGAGTTGAACGCCAAGAAGGAAGGCATAGCCCGCCCCTCAAGTGTCAATGAACACGAGAAATTTGCCGCCCTTCCCGTCATACCACTAAGGCGACGTATTGATATTTGAGGGGCAATCTTTCCGGATGTTGACACCTTCACGCAGGTTACCGGCTATGCGTATCCAGCAGCACGGCTTATTCCTGTTTGGTAATAATAAGAATAATAATCTTCTTATTATTCTTACCGGATAGATAAACATTGCCAGATCATTTGAAATCTTGGGTTAGAGTCTCGACATAGAGAATTCATAAGCGCACACAGCAGCCCTCCAGCGCTGCTAGCGACACTTTCGGCTTCAGAACATGGGGCAGGACACCCTGATTGCTTTCACCGCTCACAAGGCGTCTCAGAAGCCACAATAGCCACCTTTTCTCTTCTTGGCGTTAAACCATCGGCCTATGGCCGATTGAGAAAGCCCGCCAGGGCTTTATTGGCAAGGTCAGAACGCGCCCTCAAGGCGCGAGCTGCACCGCGCATGATGGATTATCTTTAGATAATCTTGGATGGATTTCTCAAACTCCCCGCAAAGCCTTACCCCATCTGGGTTTTCCAGATCGGGACGGGTGGCGTTACGACGGTGAAAGGGTGACGTTACGACGGTAGGCGGGTGGTGTTACGACGGTAAATAGGTGCTGTTGCCGTGTGGCCAGGCCTCTTGATTTCCCATTTTCCCTTGGCGTACTCGTTTACTATCCAACCCACGGCGGCAACTTCGGCCAGAGCCTTACGAGCGGTCTGGCGGCGTGTTTTAAGTGTGTTGGGGTTGGTGACTTCATCTGGCCAGACATAGCCGCAAAGCGTGTCCACCTCCACGCGCCCGGATTTGCCGGGGTCGATCCAGCCGCATAGCCGTTGATGCATCAGCCGTGCCGGATCAGTCTTTAGCACCCGCACTTCCGCCATGTCGATACGGGCATATGGACGATGCCCCAGGATCGCTTCGGCAATGCGCGGATTCAGGGCAACCCATAGCCTGCCGTCCGCCTCGTCAAAAGCGTGGCTCATCAGGTGGAACGCGGCTTGCCGCCGTCCCTTCGTCACAAGGATGGTGACGTTCGACATGCGTAGCAGGCTGGCTTTGAGCGCCTTGATGTTGTCGCCGCTATCCGTCATGCCCGTTTCTGAGAGCAGCTTGGTCAGGCTCTCACGAACCACCAAGCCGTCTTGCTCAATGGCTTCGAAACGTGGCTCAAGGAATAGCCGTAGCTGTCGCCCGGTCTCACTGGTCGGTTCCGGGGTCAGCAAGATGCCGTTCGGCCCGCCAAGGGCCACGATGCCTTGCAGAAGGCGCATGTCATCGGCCCCAAGAGGTTCGAAACCAACGAAGCGCATGGATTCGCCTTCACCAAAGGTGTAGGTCACGTCCAGCTTGCCCCGTTTGCGCTCGCCACGCTTGAGGCTACGAAACAGACCAGGTGCCAAACAGTGCGCGGGATCATGCCGAACGTGGGTCAAGTTATGCTTAGGCTTCTTCACGCGGCCTCCTTTTCACCTTGCACTGCCGCTCCAGTACAGCAGGCTTCAACACGCCGCCGTCGTGCCGTCTAAACCAGAGTTCTTGAAAAGGCGCGCCATAGTTGGCCTTGCTGACGCCAAAGCGGACAAAATACCCGCGCTGACAATCATCGACCCCCAGTATCTCGGCCTCGCCTTGCGTCATGCCGGATAGGTACGATTGCCAACGGATGTTATCGACCAGTACGGACGATCCACGACTGGCCTGCTGTTGATCGCCCGACCCCATCATGGCTGCGCTTTTGCTCGCGTGGTGCAGAAACACAATGGAGCAGCCTGTATCCGCGGCTATAGCCTCCATGTGCCCCACAACCTGCGCCATCGGCCCGCTAGCGTTCTCCTCCTCGATGTGGAAGCGTCGCAAAGTGTCCAAGATCATCAAGCGACGACCTTCAGCGGCTCGATTGAGGGCATCGAACCAGCTAGCAACCATGATGTTGGGGCATTTACCGATCAAGGGTTCAATGAGCAAACCATCAGCCACAGCTTGCCGTTCTGCGGCGCTGAGGTGCGCCCCAAGGGCGTGCAGACGATGGTGAATAGCCGACGGTGGATCTTCAGCAGGCAGATAGACCACTTGCCCGGTGGGAAACTCGCCTATTTCAAGTAAATCAGGCCCCCCAGCAATCTGTGCAGCCAATTGAAGGGCCAACATTGATTTACCAGCCCCACCAGGCGATACAAGAGCACCAACAGTGCCTGCAACCATATTAGGCAGAACATAATCAATGGGTGGCGGCAATTCCGTGAAAGCCGCCATAAGATCAAGAGCCATATAACTAGCCCTCTATAGGGCCAGGTCGCGCAGCTTGATCGCCCGATGATTTACGTGTCTCAATCCACTTTTCGACCTCTGACAAATCCCAAGCGACGTTTCTACTGGTAAGCGCGATGCGGCGTGGAAACTCCCCTCGCTGCTCCAGGTTATAAATTGTTCGTGTCGAAAGCGGGATCATCTCCAGGAGCTTCTTCCTGTTGATGAGGGTCTTGATATTTTGCATGGGTCAATACCTCTCAAATGAATAGTTGCTATTCATCGAGTAGCTGCGCGAAGCAGCTAATCGGTAATTGACCTGCCCGATGCCAGTGGCGGCCTTATTTGTGAAATCATGGCATCAAGTTCAATGCTATCAAAGATAGCAAAAACATCAACCCTTATTGCCTCCCAAAGTCCACTCGTCAACCATATCCGCCCAATCCTGCAACATCGCTGCCCGCTGCTCACGGTATTCAGCCTTGTTGTAGACGGCTCTGACACCCTTCTGCTCGTGCGCCAAACACTTCTCAATCCAGTCGGTGTTGTAGCCCGCCTCATGCAACAGCGTACTGGCTGTGCGCCGCAAATCGTGCGGCCCGAACTTGGCAAGTGACTTCCCATCTTTCTGCGCCGCCTTGTAAGTCAGGGTCAACACTTGGTTGAGTGTGGCAGCGCTCATCGGCGCATCCGAGTCGTACCGTGATGGCAAAACGAAGTCGGAACCACCCGCAAAGGTTTTCAGGGCAATGAAAATATCCAGAGCCTGCTGGGACAGAAATACCAGGTGCGGGTTACGGCGCTTCATCCTCTCCTTCGGAATCGTCCACAACGCCTCGCTGAAATTGATCTCGCTCCAGGTTGCATTGGTCAGCTCGCTTTTGCGCACCATGGTCAGCAAAAGCAGCTTGGCCGCCGCACGATTTGTTGGGCTTGTACCAACCCGCTCCATGTACTGGTACATCAGCCCAATTTCTTCCGGCGTCAACGCGCGGTCGCGCGGCTCGAACCGGGCGATGCTTGTTGGGCGCACCAGTTCTGCCGGGTTTTCGACCTTCTGCCCACGCTCGATGGCCCAGCGAAATACCTGCAACACGATTTCACGCACATGAACGGCGGTGGCCGGTGCGCCTCGCTCAACAATGGCATCAGTCAGCGCCCGCAAGTCTTCGTGGGTGATCTCCACCAACTTCTGATTGCTGAATTTCGGCTTCAGCTCACGCTCATAGACCGAACGGCGCATATCGCGGGTGGAGTCGGCCATCTGGTAGCCACGCAGCCACTTTTCCGCCCAGGCACCAAACGTCTCCGCATCTTTAACTCGCGCCTTGTCACGGGCCTTCTCCTTGGCCGGCGACTTGCCAGCCGCAACCATCTTCTTGGCGTCATTCAACTGCTCACGGGCTTCAGCCAAGGTGATGCCACCGACGCCATATCGACCAAAGGTGATGGTCTCCTGCCGTCCGTTGATTGAGTAGTTGTAACGAAACGAGATGGAGCCGGCTGGAGTCACGGCCACATAGAGACCTTCTCGGTCATTCACCTTGTAGAGCTTGTCCCTGGGCTTGAGATTTCGCAGCTTGGTATCGGTCAGCATGTAGCGTGTCCTTCTTCATTCTCGATACCATGCTGAAAAAACGCCAAATTTGCATCGTTTTTTCTATACAAAACAACAAGTTATCAAAATTCAATACCATGAACACATAAGAAAATGCAGCATGGTATCGGCATCAACCATGGCATCATCAACGGATAGTACCAGCTTTAATGCCATGCTCAAACGGTGCTTGACGCTTCCTCCAGTTGCCAGATCGTGCCAGACAAAAATATAAAAAAGCCCGCAATTACGCGGGCTTAGCGGCTTTTTATGCCTTCAGATGCCTGACCGTGCCAGACGCGGGATCATTCCCACTCAATCGTCGCCGGCGGCTTGCTCGACACGTCGTACGTCACCCGGTTGATGCCGCGCACCTCGTTGATGATGCGCGACGATACCTTTTTCAGCAGCGCATACGGCAGTTCGGCCCAATCCGCGGTCATGAAGTCCGAGGTCTGCACGGCGCGCAGGGCCACGACGTAGTCGTAGGTGCGGCCGTCGCCCATGACGCCTACGGATTTCACCGGCAGGAAGACGGCGAAGGCCTGCGAGGTCAGGTCGTACCAGCTCTTGCCGCTGTTGGGCTCGATGGTGGCGCGCAGTTCCTGGATGAAGATGTCGTCGGCGCGGCGCAGCAGGTCGGCGTATTCCTGCTTGACCTCGCCCAGGATGCGCACGCCCAGGCCGGGCCCGGGGAAGGGATGGCGGTACACCATGACGGGCGGCAGGCCCAGGGCCACGCCGAGCTTGCGCACCTCGTCCTTGAACAGCTCGCGCAGGGGCTCCAACAGTTTCAGGTTGAGGGTCTCGGGCAGGCCGCCCACGTTGTGGTGGGATTTGATGGCGACGGCCTTGCCGGTCTTGCTGGCCGCCGATTCGATGACGTCGGGATAAATGGTGCCCTGCGCCAGCCAGCGGGCGTTTTGGAGCTTGCCGGCCTCGACCTGGAACAGCTCGACGAACTCGCGGCCGATGATCTTGCGCTTGGCCTCGGGGTCGGACACGCCGGCGAGCTTGCCCATGAACTGGACGCTGGCGTCGATGTGCATGACCTTGATGCCCAGGTGGCTGGCCATGGTGTCCATGACCTGTTGGGCCTCGTTCAGGCGCAGCAGGCCGTGGTCGACGAACACGCAGGTCAGCTGGTCGCCGATGGCCTGGTGGATCAGGGCGGCCGCGACCGATGAGTCGACGCCGCCGGACAGGCCCAGAATGACCTCGTCGTCGCCGACCTGCCGGCGAATGCGCTCGACGGCCTCGGTGACGTAGTCGGGCATGTTCCAATCCCGCGCGCAGCCACAGATGTCGGTGACGAAACGCTCGAGCATGGCCTGGCCCTGCACGGTGTGCGTGACCTCGGGATGGAACTGCACGGCGTAGAATCCGCGCGCCTCGTCGGCCATGCCGGCAATCGCGCAAGTCGGGGTCGAGGCCATGAGCTTGAAGCCGGGCGGCAAGGCGGTGACGCGATCGCCATGGCTCATCCAGACTTTCAGCATGCCGTGACCTTCGGCCGTGCGGAAATCCTCGATGCCGTCCAGCAATCGCGTATGGCCATGGGCGCGGACCTCGGCATAGCCGAATTCCCGGTGATCGGAAAATTCGACCTGCCCACCCAACTGCATGGCCATGGATTGCATGCCGTAGCAGATGCCCAGCACCGGCACGCCGGCGGCAAAGACCGCCGCCGGCACCTTCAGCGATTCCTCGGCATAGGCCGAGGCATGGCTGCCTGACAGGATGATGCCCTTGAGCCCCGCCTGATCCGCGATGAATCCGTCGTCCACGTCGCCCGGATGGATCTCGCAATAGACACCGGCCTCGCGCACGCGGCGGGCGATCAGTTGGGTGACTTGGGAACCGTAGTCGAGGATGAGGATGCGCTGATGCATGATGGGCAAGGGGAAGGAGGATTCAAGGCGTTAATGTAACCCATGGCGCCCTCGTCCGCGCTGCCCTGCTCGCCCTGGCGCGACGCCTGGCGGGCCGTTACATTAGAGGCCAAGAGGAGATCGTCGCATGACTTTGAAATCCATCACGCTGCCCCTGCCGCTGGCGGGGCTATTGGCGCTGGCCGTCGCCATGGGGATCGGCCGCTTCGCTTTTACGCCGGTGCTGCCGATGATGCAGGCGGACCAGGGGATGTCCCTGGCCCAAGGGGGTTGGCTTGCCAGCGCCAACTATCTGGGCTATCTGGCGGGCGCCCTGGTGGCCGCCCGGCTGCCGTGGCCCGCCGACGCGCTGCTGCGCCGCGGCCTGTGGACTGTGGTGCTGACGACGGCGGCCATGGGCGTGACGGGCCACTGGCTGGCCTGGCTGCTGTGGCGCTTCCTGGCGGGGGCGGCCGGCGCCTGGGTCATGGTCGGCACGGCGGCGCTGTGCATCGCACGCCTCAATGCAGCCGGGCGCGCCGGGCAGGCCGGCGTGGTGTTCGCCGGGGTCGGCTGCGGCATCGCCTTTGCCGGCCTGGTGTGCATGGCGCTGGCCCTGGCCCAGGCCTCGTCCCCGCAGGCGTGGCTGCTGCTGGCGCTGGCGGCGCTGTGTGGCCTGGCGGGCGCCTCCGCGCTCTGGACCCGGCCGGCACCGGCGATGTCCCCGGCCGCCGACCGCCGGACGCCATCGGGCGCGGCGTCGTCCGTGGCCGCCGATGGGCCTGCGGGCCCTGGACGCACAGGCCGTCCCGGCCTGCACTGGGGCCTGATCTGGTGCTATGGGGTCTATGGCTTCGGCTACATCCTGCCGGCGACGTTCCTGCCCGCGCAGGCGCGCATGCTGGTGCCGGACCCGCTGCTGTTCAGCCTCGCCTGGCCGGTGTTCGGCGTGGCGTCGGCGGTCGCGACGCTGATCGCCGGCCGCCTGCTGCGCCGCTACACGCGCTGCGAAATCTGGGCCGGCGCGCAGGTCGTGATGGCCGTCGGCGTGCTGATGCCGGTCTGGATCCACAGCCTGGCGGCCATCCTGGTGGCCGCGATCTGCGTCGGCGGTACGTTCATGGCGATCACCATGGTCGGCCTGCAGGAGGCCCAGGCGCGGGTGGCCGCGCCATGGGTCAAGACTCAGATCGCGGCCATGACCGCCTCCTTTGCCGTCGGCCAGCTCGTGGGGCCTTTGTTTTTCAGCTTCACGCACCTGTGGTTCGATGCGGGCCTGGAACTGGCGCTGGTGCTGGGGGCGGCCGGCCTGGTGGCCGGCGTCATTCCCATCCTGCGCTTGCAAGGCGGACGGCGGGCCGCATGAGGCCGGGCCTGAAACGCCCGTCGGATGGACCTCAGTCGGCGCGGTAGTTGGGGGCTTCTTTAGTGATCTGCACGTCGTGCACGTGCGATTCGCGCACACCCGCGGCGGTGATCTCGACGAACTCGGCCTTGCCGTGCAGCTCGCCGATGGTGGCGCAGCCGCAATAGCCCATCGAGGCGCGGATGCCGCCGACCAGCTGATAGATGATGGCGATCACGCTGCCCTTGTAGGGGACGCGCGCCTCGATGCCTTCGGGCACGAGCTTGTCGACATTGTTGCCCGGGTCCTGGAAGTAGCGGTCGGCCGAGCCGTCGGCCATCGCGCCCAGGCTGCCCATGCCGCGATAGGATTTGTAGGACCGCCCCTGGAACAGGACGACCTCGCCGGGGGCTTCCTCGGTGCCGGCGAACATCGAGCCCATCATGCAGGTGGAGGCGCCCGCCGCCAGCGCCTTGGCCACGTCGCCGGAATAGCGGATGCCGCCGTCGGCGATCAGGGGCACGCCCGAGCCTTCCAGGGCCTTGGCCACGTCGGCGATGGCGGTGATCTGCGGCACGCCCACGCCGGCCACCACGCGGGTGGTGCAGATGGAGCCCGGGCCGATGCCGACCTTGACGCCGTCGGCGCCCGCCTCGACCAGGGCCAGGGCGGCCGCGGCGGTGGCGATATTGCCGCCGATGACCTGGATGTTGGGGTAGTGTTTCTTGACCCAGCGCACGCGCTCGATCACGCCGGCGGAATGGCCGTGCGCGGTGTCGACCACGATGACGTCGACGCCGGCGCCGGCGAGTTTTTCCACGCGCTCGTCGGTGCCCTCGGCCACCCCGACGGCCGCGCCCACGCGCAGCTGGCCCTGGGAATCCTTGCTGGCGAGAGGGTGCTCGGTGTTCTTGACGATGTCCTTGACGGTGGCCAGGCCGCGCAGCTGGAACTTGTCGTTGACGATCAGCACGCGCTCGAGGCGATGGCGGTGCATCAGGGCCTGGGCCTCCTCGAGGGTGGCGCCCTCGTGCAGGGTGACGAGGCGTTCCTGCGGCGTCATGACCTCGCGCAAGGACACGTCCAGGCGGTCTTCGAAGCGCAGGTCCCGGTTGGTGACGATGCCGACGAGCTTGCCGCCCTCGACCACCGGCAGGCCGGAAATGCCGTGCTGGCGCTGCAAGGCGATGGCGTCGCGCACCTTCATCGTGGGCGTGACGGTGACCGGGTCGATGACGATGCCGAATTCATGGCGCTTGACCCGCGCCACCTCGCGCGCCTGGGCGTCCGCGTCCAGGTTCTTGTGGATGATGCCGATCCCGCCTTCCTGGGCCATGGCGATGGCCAGGCCGGACTCGGTGACCGTGTCCATGGCGGCGGATACGAGGGGGATGTTGAGCTGGATGCTGCGGGTGAGATTGGTGGCCAGGCGCGTGTCGCGCGGCAGCACCTGGGAATAGGCCGGAACCAGCAACACATCGTCGAAGGTCAGGGCTTTCTTGATCAGACGCATGAATGAACTCCGCACAAAGATCGATTATACCGTCTCGGCAAAGGGTTTTCCCGCGCCTCCACCTCGCGGCTTGCACGCCGCCCGGATTCGATAGGCACAGCACAGCCCATGGGGACGATGCCGCACTATCCTATCGAAACGCGTGCGTTGCGGAACATGCGCATCC
This sequence comes from Castellaniella sp. S9, assembly GCF_027257175.1. Classification (GTDB taxonomy): domain Bacteria; phylum Pseudomonadota; class Gammaproteobacteria; order Burkholderiales; family Burkholderiaceae_B; genus Castellaniella. The sequence continues at coordinate 20,506 of NZ_JAPFGD010000001.1, forward strand.
AGGGGCTGTAGCCGCCGTGCGGCGCATCGTCGCCGCCGGCATCGGCCGGGCCCCATCGTTCGGGGCGCCACGACATCATGACGTTGCGCGTGACGCGCTCGGGGTGCGGCATCATGATAGTGAAACGGCCGTCGGCGGTGGTGACGCCGGCCAGCCCCCCCGGGCTGCCGTTCGGGTTGGCCGGGTAGCGCTCGGTGCGCGCGCCGCGATTGTCCACGTAGGCCAAGGCCTCGGCCACGCGCGAGGCATCGCCCTGCAGTTCGAAGTTCGCGTAGCCCTCGCCGTGGGCCACGGCGATGGGCGCGCGCGCCCCCGCCATGCCGGCGAGAAAGATCGAGGGCGAGTCCAGGATTTCGACCAGCGAAAGGCGCGCCTCGTACTTTTCCGAGACGTTGCGGGTGAAGCGCGGCCAATGGCCGGCCCCCGGAATCGCGTCGGCGAGGGCCGCCATCATCTGGCAGCCGTTGCACACCCCCAGGGCGAAGGTGTCGGGGCGCTCGAAGAAGGCCGCGAACTGCGCGGCCAGGGCCTCGTTGTAGCGGATGGTGCGCGCCCAGCCCTCGCCCGCGCCCAGGACGTCGCCGTAGCTGAAGCCGCCCACCGCCACCAGCCCTTGCGCATCGCGCAGGTCGGCGCGCCCGGCCAGCAGGTCGGTCATGTGCACGTCCACGGCCTCGAATCCGGCGGTGTCGAAGGCCCAGGCCATCTCGACCTGGCTGTTGCAGCCTTGTTCCCGCAGGACCGCGACGCGCGGGCGCGCGCCGGTGGCGATGAACGGGGCGGCGATGTCCTCCTGGGGATCGAAGTTCACCCGCGGGGACAAGCCGGGATCATCGACATCGAGCCAAATGTCGTATTCGGCCTGGGCGCAGTCCGGGTGGTCGCGGCGCGCCATGATGCGCCGCGTGGTCTCGCTCCAGGCCTGGCCAAGCTCGGCGATCGGACGCTGGTAGATGCAGGATCCGTCGCGATAGACCTGCAGCTCGGCCTTGCCGTTGAGCATGCCGACGACGTGCGAGCAGGGCGACAGGCCCGCCTGCCGCAGGCTGCGCAGAACCTCGTCGCGCTGGTCGCGCCGCACCTGCAGCAGCAGGCCGGCTTCCTCATTGAACAGGGCACGCAGATTGCGCTCGTGGCGCAGCACGGCGACTTGCTCGCCGCGGATCTTGTAGTCGCCGGCGTCGGCCTCGTGGGGATCGATGGTGAGCATGTCGAGGTTCAGCGACACGCCCGTGCGCCCGGCGAAGGCCATCTCGGCCGCGGCGGCCAGGAGGCCCCCGTCCGAGCGGTCGTGGCAGGCCAGCACCAGGCCGCGTGCCGCCAGCTCGCGCACGGCCAGGAACGCCGCGCGCAGCACGCCGGCGTCGCGCATGTCGGGCGCCTCGTCGCCGATCCGGCCATGGACCTGGCCCAGGACCGAGCCGCCCAGGCGCTGGCGCCCTTCGCCCAGGTCGATCAGCAGCAGCACGGTGTCGCCCTGGTCGGTGCGCAGTTGCGGCGTCAGCGTGGCGCGCACGTCGCCCACGGGTGCGAACGCCGTCACCACCAGCGACACCGGCGACACCACGGCATGGTCGCCCGCCTCGTCCGTCCAGGCGGTGCGCATGGACAGGGAATCCTTGCCGACCGGAATCGACAGGCCCAGGGTCTGGCACCAGTCGCTGACGGCGGCGACCGTATCATAGAGGGCCGCATCCTGGCCCGGCGCGCCGCAGGCGGCCATCCAGTTGGCCGAGAGCTTGACGTCCTCGAGGCGCGCCACGTCGGCGGAAACCAGATTGGTCAAGGCTTCGGTGACCGCCATGCGGCCGGAGGCCGCCGGGTCCAGAACCGCGACCGGGCTGCGTTCACCCATGGACATGGCCTCGCCGCGCACCTGTTCATAGTCGGCCAGGGTGACGGCGCAATCGGCGACCGGCACCTGCCAAGGTCCCACCATCTGGTCGCGCGCGGACAGGCCGCCCACCGTGCGGTCGCCGATGGTGATGAGGAATGATTTGTTGGCCACGGTGGGGTGGCGCAAGACGCGTTCTATCGTTTCGCCCAGGTCCATGTCGGCCAGGTCCAGGGGTTCGCCGCGAAACGCCAGGCGCTCGGCCCGGCGCGCCATGCGCGGCGGCTTGCCGAGGATGGCGTCGACCGGCACGTCCACCGGCCGCATGCCCTCGGGCGCGGGACGCTCGGCATCCAGGCCTGGCAGGCCTTCGCCATGGGTGACGCGCAGGCTGCGATCCTCGGTGGCAATCCCCACCACCGCATACGGGCAGCGCTCGCGCTCGGCGATGCGGCCGAACCGTTCGAGGTCGGCCGGCAGGATGGCGAGAACGTAGCGTTCCTGGGACTCGTTGCTCCAGATTTCAGCCGCGGACAGGCCGGATTCCTCGACCGGCACGCGGTCGAGTTCGAACACGGCGCCGCGCCCCGCGTCATTGACCAGCTCGGGGAAGGCGTTGGACAGCCCGCCCGCGCCGACGTCGTGGATCGCCAGGATGGGATTGGCCTCGCCCTGCTGCCAGCAGCGGTCGATGACCTCCTGGGCGCGGCGCTGCATCTCGGGATTGCCCCGCTGCACGGAATCGAAATCGAGCTCGGCCTGGTTGGCGCCCGCCCCCATGCTGGAGGCCGCGCCGCCGCCCATGCCGATGCGCATGCCGGGACCGCCCAGCTGCACCAGCAGCGCGCCCGGCGGCAGCGGATCCTTGTGCGTCAGGCGGGCGTCGATCTGGCCCAGTCCGCCGGCCAGCATGATGGGCTTGTGGTAGCCCCAGCGCACGCCGTCGACCGTCTGCTCGAAGCTGCGGAAATAGCCCAGCAAGTTGGGACGCCCGAACTCGTTATTGAAGGCCGCGCCGCCGATCGGCCCCTCGATCATGATGTCCAGCGGGCTGGCAATGCGGTCGGGCGCGCCGCCCGCGTCCTCCCAGGGCTCGGGCGCATCGTCGACGCGCAGGTTCGACACGGTGAAGCCGGTCAGGCCGGCCTTGGGCTTGGAGCCGCGGCCGGTCGCGCCCTCGTCGCGGATCTCGCCGCCCGCGCCCGTGGCCGCCCCCGGGAACGGGGCAATGGCCGTCGGATGGTTGTGGGTCTCGACCTTCATCAAGGTGTGGACCTGGGCGTCGTGGCGCGCATAGACGGGCGACTCGCCGCCCGCATGGAACAGTCGGGCGGGGCCGCCGGCCATCACGGCCGCATTGTCCGAATAGGCCACGACGGTGCCGACGGGCTGCGCCGCGTGGGTCTCGCGGATCATGTCGAACAGCGTGCGTTCCTGGGCCTGGCCGTCGACCGTCCAGCGCGCGTTGAAGATCTTGTGACGGCAGTGTTCGCTGTTGGCCTGCGCGAACATCATGAGCTCGACGTCACTGGGGTCGCGCCCCAGATCGGTGTAGGCGCGCAGCAAATAGTCGATCTCGTCGCCGGACAGCGCCAGGCCCAGGTCGGTATTGCAGGCCTCGAGCGCCTCGCGGCCGCGCGCCAGCACCGCAATGGCCTGGACCGGCTTGCCCGGCAAGGGCGCGAACAACGCCTGGCCGTCGAAATCGCCCTCGACCACCGCCTCGGTCATGCGATCGTACAGGCAGGCCGCCACGGCCTCGCGCTGCGCCGCGTCGAATTCGCGCCGGCCCAGCAGATTGCGCTGAGGCAATACCGCATAGTGGATGCCGCGCTCGATACGGCGCACGGCCGACAGGCCGCAGTTGTGTGCGATGTCGGTGGCCTTGCTGGCCCAGGGCGACACCGTGCCGGGCCGGGGCACCACCATGAATTCCAGCGCATGCCGCTCGGCGGCCGAAGCCTCGCGCGGCCGGCCGTCGTCCAGCAGCGCGTCGAGCCGATCACGGGCCGAGGCATCCAGTTCGCCGTCCACCCCGACGTAATAGCGGAAACGGGCCTCGACCGAGGCGACGGGCAGGCCCCGGGCTGAAAACGCCTGCAGCAGGCGCGCGCGCCGAAAGGCTGACAGGGCGGAGGAACCGGAAATGAGGAGGACGCGGGTCACGGGGCTGGGCGGCAAAAAATAGGTATGAAGCCTTCTATTTTACCCCGGGATACCCCTCGGAAGACGGACGCCTGGGGCACGAGCCCTCAATCCGGATAGCGGATTTCAAGCACATCCAGTTCGTCCAGCCCCGCCGGGGTCCGCAAGGCGACGGTGTCGCCCTCGCGAGCCTTGATGAGGGCGCGCGCGACCGGCGACACCCAGCTGATGCGCCCGGCCAGCGGCTCGGCCTCGTCCACGCCGACGATGGTGATCTCGAACTCCTCGCCCGCCTTGTCGCTGTACACCACGGTGGCGCCAAAGAACACCTGGTCCTTGTTGGGCTGCTGCGAGGGGTCGACCACCTCGGCGCGCTCCAGGCGCCGCGTGAGGAAGCGGATGCGCCGATCGATCTCGCGCAGGCGCTTCTTGCCGTACAGGTAGTCGCCGTTTTCCGAGCGGTCGCCGTTGGAGGCGGCCCAGGACACGGTCTGCACGACCTCGGGGCGCTCGACATTCATCAAATGCATCAGCTCGTCGTGCAGGGCGCGATGGCCCTGGACGGTCATGTAGTTCTTGACGCCCTCCGGCAAGGCCGGCGCATCGGGGATGTCGTCGTCGTCCGCATCCTCGGATTCCTTGACGAAGGCTTTGTTCATGGCATGCTCCTGAAGGGGGCCGGCGCCGGCCCCGCTCGTGTTCATATGACAAACGGCGCGACCAACGCCCGGGCTAGAGCCAGTCGTGCCAGACCGGGGTCAAGCGCTCGGGCAGGTCAGGCAAGGCCCCCAGGTCGGGGCGTCCGCGGGCCGGGCCGTGGAAATCGGAGCCGCGCGAGGCCTCGAAACCATAGTGCAGCGCGACCCGCTCGTATTCCGTGTATTGCCGGGGCGTATGGGAGCCGGACACCACCTCGATCCCGCGCCCGCCCAAGGCCTTGAACTGCTGGAACAGGGCATCGAACTGCAAGGGCGTATAGCGGTAGCGGCCGGGATGGGCGATCACCGCCTTGCCGCCGGCCGCCTGGATCCAGCCGACGGCCTCCTCCATCGAGGCCCATTGCACGGGCGCATAGGCGGGCCTGCCTTCGCCGAGGTAGCGGTCGAAGGCGTGCTGCATGTTCCGCACCTTGCCCTGCGCGTGCAGGTAGCGCGCGAAATGGGCGCGGCTGATCAGGTCCGGGTTCTGGGCCAGCGCCAGCGCGCCGTCATAGCAGTCGCCCAGCCCGCAGGCCTGCAGGCGATCGGCGATCTCGCGGGCGCGGGCAAAACGGCTGCGTCGCACCGCCGCCAGGCCCCGCCCCAGACCCGGGTGCGAGGCATCGATGTTCAGGCCGAGGATATGCACCGTGGCGGCGCAGAACGTCACTGACACCTCGACACCCGGCACGAAGCGCATGCCCAGGCGGGCGGCCGACTCGGCCGCCTGCGGCAGGCCGGAGAGCTCGTCGTGATCGCTCAGCGCCCACATGTCGACGCCGTTCGCGCAGGCGCGGGCGGCGACCTCATCGGGCGCCAGCAGGCCGTCGGACTGGCTGGAATGGCTGTGCAGGTCGATGTTGATGGTGGTCTCCCAGCCGCCGTCCCGCCGGGACGGGAAGACGGAAAATGCTCAGGCGAACAGAAAGTCCCGGATCGCGTCGACCTGGTCGGCCGTGCGCAGGGTGGGCGCATGGCCCACGCCCTCGAACTCGACCAGGCGCGCGCGTGGATTGCGCTCCAGCATGGCGCGTGCCACCTCGCGCGGCAACAGGTCGGACTGTGCGCCGCGCAGGATCAGCGCCTCGGCGGGCAGGTGCTCCCAGGCACCCCACAGCAGGGCCTCGGCGGCCTGGACAGCGGCCGGCGACTGCGGCGCAAAGGCCTGAGCGATCCGCAGGTCGTAGTGCTTGATCCAGTGGCCGTCCTGCTCGTTGAACACATGCCGGGTCAGCGCCTCCCAGCCGGCCTGGTCATGTGGGCCGAACCCGGCGGAAACGGTGCGCACGTAGTCGACGGCCTGCGCAAAGCTGTCGAGGCGCAGGGCCTGGCCCACGTAATCGCCGATGCGGCCCAAGCCGTCGGCATTGAGGGCCGGGCCGATGTCGTTCATCACCACGCGGCCCAGCGGGACGTCGGGCGCATCGCCCAGCCCCCAGGCGCCGCGCTGGGGACGCATGCCGGCCGACAGCGCCAGCGTGCCGGCCAGCCCCAGTCCGATCAAGCCGCCCATCGAGGTGCCCACCCAATCCAGCCGGGCCGGACGCAGGCGCGCGATCAGCATGAGCATGTCGGCGGCGTATTGCGGGACCGCGTAATGCGCCGGATCGATCAGCCAGTCGGACCGGCCGCGCCCCGCCACGTCCGGACACACCACCCGGTAGTGCGGCGCCAGCGCGCGGGCCAGGATGTCGAAATCCCGACCGGTGCGGGTCAGGCCATGCACGCACAGCAGCACGCGGTCATTGGCCGGATCGCCCCACTGCCAGTAGGCCATGCGGTGCGTGCCGGCCGGACTGACGCAGGTGACGTAGTCGAGGCGGGGTTCGGCGGAATCCTCAAGGGTGCTCATGGATAGTCTCGTCGTGGACATCCCTTGATTGTAGCGGCCCCGGGAGGCGCCGCGGCCCGGGGCGCCACGCCTCAGATGTGCAGAGCCCGCCCCAGCGCCCGCAACGCCGCCTCCTGGACCGCCTCGCCCAGCGTGGGATGGGCGTGTATGGTGCCGGCCACGTCCTCCAGGCACGCGGCCATCTCGAGGGACTGCGAGAACGCCGCCGAGAGCTCGGACACCGCCCGCCCGACCGCCTGCCAGCCGATGATCAGGTGGTTGTCGCGGCGGGCGACGACACGCACGAAACCGTCGCTGGATTCCAGCGTCATGGCGCGCCCGTTGGCGACGAACGGAAAGCTGCCCTCGATGGCGTCCACCCCCGCCTCGGCGGCCTGCCGGGGCGACAGGCCGGCGGTGACGATCTCGGGATCCGTGAAACATACGGCCGGGATGGCCGCCGGAATGAAATGCCGGGTATGTCCGGCAATCCGTTCAGCCACCATTTCCCCTTGCGCCATGGCGCGGTGCGCCAGCATGGGCTCGCCGGTGAGGTCGCCGATGGCCCACACGTTGCGCATCGAACTGCGGCACTGCGAATCGACGCGCACCGCCAGGCCGTCCATGTCCAGCATCAGGGCGCTGAGCCCGAAACCCCGGCTGCGCGGGCGGCGTCCCACAGCGACCAATACGCGATCGGCGGCCAGGATGCGCTCGCGGCCGTCCTGGCCCTGGATGCGCACGCCCTTGCCGTCGTCGGCCAGGCCCAGCAGCTGCGTGGCCAGATGAGTGCGCATGCCGAGGGCCTTGAGCGAGGCCGCCACCGGTTTTGAGAGTTCGGCATCGTAGGCCGGCAAAATCCGGTCCTGGGCTTCGATCACGTCGACCTCGACGCCCAGCTTGCGATAGACCGTCCCCAGTTCCAGGCCGATGTAGCCCGCGCCCACCACGGCGAGGCGCTCGGGCAGGTTCGCGGGCGCCAGGGCCTCGGTGGAGGACACCACCGGCCCGCCGAAGGGCATGAAAGGCAGCGCCGTGGGCTCGGACCCCGTGGCCAGCAGCAGGTGCTCGCAGCGGATGCGCTGGCTGCCGCCGTGCACGCCGTGGGCGGCCTCGAGCTCGACGTCGACGGTCTTGCCGTCCACGATGCGCGCCCAGCCCCGCACGACCGTGACCTTGTGCTTTTTGAGCAGTGCGCCGACCCCCGTGGTCAGGCGCTTGACGATGCCGTCCTTCCAGGCCATGCCGCGCGTCAGGTCCAGCGTCGGCGGCGATGCCTGGATGCCCAGCGGCGAATCACCGTCCGCCAGCGCCTGTGCCGCCTGGAACCGTTCGGCCAGGTGGATCAGCGCCTTGGATGGTATGCAGCCGATGTTCAGGCAGGTGCCGCCCAGGGCCGCGCCCTCGACCAGCACGGTGGGAATGCCCAGCTGGCCCGCCCGGATGGCGGCCACATAGCCGCCGGGGCCGCCGCCGATGATGAGCAATGTGGTGTTGGTTTGGGTCTGCATGCTTACTCCACGAACAACAGGGCCGGGCATTCCAGATGGCGCCGGATGCACTGGATGAACTCGGCGGCATGCATGCCGTCGACCACGCGGTGATCGAAGGACGAGGACAGGTTCATGAGCTTGCGCGCCGTCACGTGCCCCTCGACGAACACCGGCCGCTCGACCACGCGGTTGACGCCCACGATGGCCACCTCGGGGTGGTTGATCACCGGCGTAGACACGATTCCGCCGAGGGCGCCCAGGCTGGTCACGGTGATGGTCGAGCCGGTGAGTTCGTCGCGCGCGGCCTTGCCGCTGCGCGCGGCCTCGGACAGGCGCAGCACCTCGGCCGCGAAGGACCAGAGATCCAGGGTTTCGGCATGGCGCAACACCGGGACCATCAGGCCGGCGGGCGTTTGCGTCGCCACGCCCAGGTGCACCGCCCCGTACTGCGTGACCCGCCCCGCCTCGTCGTCATAGCGCGCATTCAGCTGGGGATACTCGCGCAGGGCCAGGACCATGGCCCGCCCGAGGAACGGCAGCAGCGTGAGCTTGCCGCGCGCGGCGGCGCACTGCTGGTTGAGGGTCTGGCGCAGCGCCTCGAGCTCGGTCACGTCGATTTCCTCGACGTAGGTGAAATGCGGGATGCGGCGCTTGGACTCCTGCATCTTCTGCGCGATCTTGCGCCGCAGGCCGACGACCGGAATCTGGGTTTCCTCGTCGTGCGCATCATAGAGCGATGCCGTGGTGCGGCCCGAGGTGTCGTTGCGGTCGCGCGCCAGCCACGCGTCCAGGTCGCCGTGCGTGATGCGGCCCGCCGGCCCGCTGCCGGGCACGTACTGCAGCGTGATGCCCAGGTCCCAGGCACGCCGCCGCACCGCCGGCGAGGCCAGGGGCTTTTGCCCCTCCGGGCGTGAAGGCGTGCGCATGGCGGCGCTGGGGCGTCCCGCCGCCTCGGGCAGGGCCGCGGCCTGCCGAGCCGACGTCCGATCATCGGCCGCGGCCGGCGCGTCGGCGGCAACGCCGTCGGTCGCCTCATCGGCCGCATCGCCGGTTCGATCCGGAGCCGCCGCGGCCCGCGCCTCGGGAAGGGCCGCGGCGCCGGCCCGCACGCCGGCCTTGGGCGCCGCAGCGGCGGCGTCCACATTTCCCTCGCCCTCGACTTCGAGGCGAATGAGCTCGGAGCCCACGGCCAGCACGTCGCCGACCTGCCCGCCCAGGGCGACCACCGTGCCGTGCACCGGGGATGGCACCTCGACTGTGGCCTTGTCGGTCATGACGTCGGCCAGCACCTGGTCCTCGACCACCGGGTCGCCCACCTTGACGTGCCATTCGGCCAGTTCGACCTCGGCAATCCCTTCGCCGATATCCGGCATCTTGATGACGAAAGTACCCATCATGCCTCCCGCACAGCACGCTTGAACGCCTCGGCGACTCGCTTGGGGCCCGGAAAATAAGCCCACTCATGCGAGTGCGGATACGGCGTGTCCCAGCCCGTGACGCGCTCGATCGGCGCCTCGAGGTGGTAGAAGCAATGTTCCTGCACCAAGGCGACCAGCTCCGCCCCGAAGCCGCTGGTGCGCGTGGCCTCGTGCAGCACGACACAGCGCCCGGTCTTGCGCACCGAGGCGAGGATGGTCTCGAGGTCCAGCGGCCAGATGCTGCGCAGATCGATGATGTCGGCCTCGATGCCGGCCTCGCGGGCCGCCACCTCGGCGACGTAGACCATGGTGCCGTAGGTGATGACGGTCAGTTCGCCGCCCTCGCGATACAGCGCCGCGCTGTCCAGGGGGACCGTGTAATAGCCCTCGGGCACATTGCCCTGGGGATGCTTGGACCAAGGCACGACCGGCTGGTCGTGATGGCCGTCGAAGGGCCCGTTGTACAGGCGCTTGGGCTCGAGGAAGATCACCGGATCGTCGTTCTCGATCGAGCTGATCAGCAGGCCCTTGGCATCGTAGGGATTGGACGGCATGACCGTGCGCAGGCCGGCGACGTGGGTGAACAGGGCCTCGGGGCTCTGGCTGTGGGTCTGGCCGCCGAAGATCCCGCCCCCGCAAGGCATACGGATGGTCAGGGGCGCGGTGTAGCCGCCGGCCGAACGGTAGCGCAGGCGCGCCGCCTCGGAAAAGATCTGGTCGGTGGCCGGGTAGAAATAATCGGCGAACTGGATCTCGACCACCGGTCGCAGGCCGTAGGCGCCCATGCCGATGGCCGCGCCGACGATGCCGCTCTCGGAGATCGGCGCATCGAACACGCGCGAACTGCCGTACTTGGCCTGCAGGCCCTCGGTGCAGCGGAACACGCCGCCGAAATAGCCGACGTCCTGGCCGAAGATCACGATGTCGTCGTCGCGCTCGAGCATGATGTCCATGGCCGAGCGCAGGGCCTGGATCATGGTCATCGGGCGCGTCTTGAGCTTGGTTTTTTCCGCCATGTCAGACTCCCAGTTGCTGGCGCTGGCGGCGCAGGTGCGCCGGCATGTCCTTGTAGACGTCCTCGAACATGGTGGCCACGCTGGAGGTCCGTCCGCTGGCCAGCGTGCCGTGGGACTCCGCCGCCTTCTGGGCGGCGACCACCTCGGCCTCGCAGGCCTTCTGGGTGGCCTGGTGCTCTTGTTCCGACCAGATGCCGCGCCGGATCATGTGCTGCTTGAGGCGGGTGATGGGATCGCCCAGCGGAAAGCGCGCCCAGTCGTCGGCGGGCCGGTATTTCGAGGGGTCGTCCGAGGTCGAATGCGGGCCGGCGCGGTAGCTGACCCATTCGATCAGGGTGGCGCCATGGTTGTTGCGGGCGCGGTCGGCCGCCCATTTCGAGGCCGCGTATACGGCCAGGAAATCATTGCCGTCCACCCGCAGCGAGGCCAGGCCCGTGCCGATGCCGCGCGCCGCCAGCGTGATGCCCTCGCCGCCGGCCACGCCCTGGAAGGTCGAGATCGCCCACTGGTTGTTGATGATGTTCAGGATCACCGGCGCGCGATACACGTGGGCGAAGGTCAGCGCCGTCTGGTAGTCGGATTCCGCCGTGGCGCCGTCGCCGATCCAGGCCGCGGCGATGCGGGTGTCGCCCTTGATCGCCGAGGCCATGGCCCAGCCCACGGCCTGCGGGAACTGCGTGGCCAGGTTGCCCGACAAGGTAAAGAATCCCATTTCCGGCACTGAGTACAGCACCGGCAGCTGGCGCCCCTTGAGGGGGTCCTTGTCGTTGGAAAAGATCTGGCACAGCATCTCGACCAGCGGATAGTCGCGCGCGATCAGCAGGCCCTGCTGGCGATAGGACGGAAAATGCATGTCGCCGTCGCGCATGGCCAGCACCTGGCCGATGCAGATCGCCTCCTCGCCCAGGCTTTGCATGTAGAACGAGGTCTTTTTCTGGCGTTGGGCGATCAGCACGCGGGCATCGAAGATCCGCGTCCTGATCATGGCCTGCAGCCCCTTGCGCAACAGCTCGTCGTCCGGCGGGTCCTCGGCCCAGGGCCCGACCGCCTCGTCGTGCTCGTCGAGCACGCGGATCAGACCCATGGCCAGGTCGCGGGTGTCGTAGGGCGGGACGTCGATGGGGGGTTTGGGCGCGGCGCCGGCCGGCTGCAGGCGCAGGTACGAGAAGTCGGTCGCGTGACCGGGACGGCCCGAGGGTTCGGGCACGTAGAATGCTAGCGGTTTTTGTCTCATGGTCGTAAAAATCTTTTGGATTTTTCACAGTTCCCCACCGGGGACCCAGCGTCGTCTTGTGGACGGCAAGCGCATCATCGCCGATCCCGCATCGTCGCGCAAGATGGCAAAGACCACTAGAAACCCCTGATCGGAGGGAACGGCGATCCAGCGGTTTTCCAGTGCAGCCGCCCGTCGTGCCAATACCGCCGCGACGACTCCAATGCACTGTACAACGATAGCGCCCCAGCCCGCGATTGGGCAAGGATCGCGCCGTCGCGGTCGGTGCGCCAGAGGCGCGTACCCGCGCGCGTCCACCGGGCCGCCACCGCAGGCGCGGGATGGCCGTGGCGATTCCAGGCGCCGGCCTGCACGATGACGTGGGCCGCAGCCAGGCGGTCGACCCAGGCCCGCGTGGACGAGGTGGCCGAGCCATGGTGCGCCGCCACCGCCACGTCCGCCGGCCCCAGGCCGCGCGCCAGCAACGCCGCCTCGGAACGGGCATCGACGTCGCCGGTCAGCAGCAGCGTATGGTGGGCGCCGCGCACCCGCAGCACGCAACTGGATGCGTTGGCGTCGGCGCGCCGCGCGCCGGCGGCCTCGTCCAATGGCCACAGGAATTCGAAGGACACCCCGTCCACCCGCCAGCTTGCGCCGTGCCGGCACGGCACCTCGGCCAAGGGCCCGGGCGGCGGCGCGGCGCCGAGCTTGCGCGCTTCGCGCGCGAGCCACGGGCTCAAGGGAAACGAGCTGTAGGACTGTTCCACCGGCAGCCCCGACAGCAGGCTGCGCACGCCGCCCGCGTGGTCCAGGTCGGCGTGCGACACCACCAGCACGTCCAGCCGCCGCACCCCTTGCGCCCGCAGGAAGGGCACCACGGTGCGCAAGCCCTCGTCCGAGCGCGCGCTGCGCCGCGCGCCGGCATCGAACACCAGCGTGCTGCGCGCCGTATGCAGCACCAGCGCACTGCCCTGCCCGACATCCAGCGCATGCAGCGTCCAGTCGCCCTCGGCGGGCCGCGCCGGCACCCAGAACAGCAGCGGCAGCATCGCCAGCCAGCCCAGGCGGCGATGGCGCCAGCCGGCCGGCCACAAGGCCAGGATCACCCCGGCGCAGGCCAGCAGGTTCAACGCCACAGGCGCGGCCGCCACCGGCCAGTGCGCCGCGGGCAGGCCGCCCAGCCACTCGGTGGGCCGCATCATGGCCGCCAGCGCCTCATGCCCCACAGCGGCGATGGACTGCGACAGCCAGGCGCCGCCGGGCACCAGGGCGCAGGCCGCCGCCAGCAGCGACAGCGGCGTGACCACCCAGCCGATCAGGGGGATCGCATACGCATTGGCCAGGGGCGACACCACCGAGACCTCGTGGAACAGCCACGCCAACGGCGGCATGAGGGCCAGGGTGACCGCCATCTGGGCGCGCACCGCCAGCGACAAGGCGTGGCGCAGCCGCTGCGCCATCGCCGGCTGCGGGAATCCGCCACCCGCCGTGCCTGAGACATCCCCGGAGTCCGCCGCAACCGCCGCATCGGCCGACGCCCGGGCCGACACCGCCAGCAGCACGGCGACCGCGCCGAAGGACAACCAGAATCCGCTGGCCAGCACCGCCCAGGGATCGAGGGTCAGCACCGCCACCGCCGCCGCGGCCAGAATGCGGGAGCCTCCCAGGCGCAGGCGCAGGACGTGGCTGCCTGCCACGACCGCCAGCATCATGAAGGTGCGCCGCGCCGGCACCCCCCAGCCGGCCAACAGGCAATACAGCCACGCCACGGCGAGCGCGGCCCAGGCCGCCGCGATCTGCGCCGGCAGATATTCGGCCAGCGCCTTGCCGCGCCAGCGCAGGCGCCGCCACGCGGCGTACGCCGCCAGCCCGCCAAAGGCGGCGATCATGGTGATGTGCGAGCCGCTGATCGACACGAGGTGGGTGATGCCGGTGCGATTGAAGGTGCGCCAGTCGCCGTCGTCCACGCCATCCTGGTCGCCGATCGCCAAGGCCAGCAGCACCGGCCCGTAGCGCATGCCGCCCAGTGTCGCTTGCAGCGCCTCGCGCACCGCATGGCGCGCGCGTTGGGCAAGGACCTCGAGGCTGGTCCATGGATCATCACGCAGTAATTGCGGCGTGCCGCGCACAGTGCCCGTGGCGCGGATCCCATGCGCAAAGGCATGGCGCTCGGTGTCGAAGGCATGCGGATTGAGGGCGCCATGCACCGGCCGCGTGACCAGCGCCATGCGCCAGACCTGGCCGGGGGCCAGCAGCGGAAAGGCGGGCGTCGGTTCGGCGGGCGGCGCATAGGGCCCGCGCCACCCGGGCGCGCCCCAGGTGACGAGGATCCGCCGCGGCACGCCCCCGGGACGCGCCGACAGCACCTCGGCCTCGAAGCGGCGGCGATCCGGATCCAGGCGCGGCAAACCGACGATGCGCAGGTCCACCCGCGTCACGCGATCGACGTTGATGTCGGCCAGGGCGTCGGCCAGCCGATGCTGCGCCAGGGCGACCGTCCAGGCAAAGCCGCCGCAGGCCGCAAGCCACACCAGGGCGCCGCCCGCCGCATGCGCGGCCAGGACCACGCCCGCCCTGCCGGGCAAGCCGCCGCGCCGGCGGTGCACCTGCGCCGCCGCCAGCCACACCCCCGCCGCCGGCACGGCCGCAAGGATCGCCCAGGCAGGGTTCGGCAGATCGGCCAGCCCATGCGCCGCCGTCACGCCGCCGACGAAACCCAATGCGGCCAGCCGGCCGATCATGTACCCTCCCCCGCGCACCGGTCCGTCGATGCCACCGAGACGCCGGACACGGCGTCGATCCACGGCACCGTGGCGCGCATGCAAAGGGTTTCAGCGTAGCGCTCGCGGCGCCACCCGGGGCGCCCATCGGGACACCGGCGGCACTTCGGATTGCACGGGGTTCGGGCCGGCGCCCAAGGCCGGCCCATGGCGGGGGTCGCGAACGCGGCCCCCGCGAGACGGCTAGGCTTCGCTCATGCCGGCGGCGGGTTCAGGCGCCGCGCCCGCCCGCACTGTGTCCTCGATGCGCCGGCCCACGTCGGCATCGATATTTTTCCAGTACTCGAACGCGCGTTCCAGCACGGGGCTGCGCACGCCGCCCAGCAGACTGCCCGCGACGGTTTCCACCAGGCGGTCGCGCTGCGCGTCGTCGAACACCTCGCGCACCAGCGTGCCGGGCTGGCCGAAGTCGTCATCCTCGGCATGCAGGGTGTAGGCGCTGCGCACCATCTCGGTGTCGGTTTCCCAGCCGTCCTCGACCTTGCCGGTGTGGTCGGCCCAGGCGCGTCCCTGCGAATTCGGGGCATAGACGGGCTGGCTGCCGCTGTGCTCGTAGGCCATGTGTCCGTCGAACATATACGTGTTGACCGGGACCTTGGGCCGGTTGACCGGCAACTGGTGGAAGTTCGTGCCGATGCGGTTGCGCTGGGCATCGTTGTAGGCAAAGGCGCGGCCCAGCAGCATCTTGTCGGGCGACAGGCCGATGCCGGGCACCGTGTTGCCCGGCGAGAACGCGGCCTGCTCGATCTGGGCAAAGAAATTCTCGGGGTTGCGATCGAGCGTCATCGTGCCGACCTCGATCAGCGGATAGTCCTTGTGCGACCAGGTCTTGGTCAGGTCGAAGGGATTGAAGCGATACGCCTTGGCCTCGTCGTACGGCATGATCTGCACGGACAGCGTCCAGCTGGGATGCTCGCCCCGGGCAATGGCCTCGAACAGGTCCCTGCGGTGATAATCGGCGTCCAGGCCCGCCATGTCCTTGGCCTGCTGGTTGCTGAAGAATTCCATGCCCTGCCGGGTGTGGAAATGGTATTTGACGAAGAAGCGCTCGCCCTGGGCGTTGATCCACATGTAGGTGTGCGAGCCGTAGCCGTTCATGTGCCGCCAGGTGCGCGGCAGACCGCGGTCGCCCATCACGTACGTCACCTGGTGGGCGGATTCCGGATTGCTGGTCCAGAAGTCCCACTGCATGTGATTGTCGCGCAGGCCCGAATCGGGCAGGCGTTTCTGGCTGCGGATGAAGTGCGGGAACTTCATCGGGTCGCGCAGAAAAAAGATCGGCGTGTTGTTGCCCACCAGGTCGTAATTGCCCTCGGTGGTATAGAACTTCAATGAAAAGCCGCGCACGTCGCGCCAGGTGTCGGGGCTGCCGGCCTCGCCCGCCACGGTGGAAAAGCGCGCCAGCATCTCGGTCGTACAGCCCTTCTGGAACAACGCGGCCTTGGTGTAGGCCGAGACGTCGGCCGTGGTCTGGAATGTGCCGAATGCGCCGGCGCCCTTGGCATGCGGCTGGCGCTCGGGCACTTTTTCGCGGTTGAAGTGCGCCATCTGCTCGAGAAAGTGCACGTCGTGAAGCAATATGGGCCCGTTCGGGCCCACCGTCAGGGAATTCCGGTCGCTGGGTGCGGGCGCCCCGGAGCCGGTGGTCGAGCCAATGGCATCAGTGTCTTTCGGTCGATTCATATCTTGCTCCTTCCGTCAAAACGTCAACGAACAAGCCCGCCGGCGGCGGGTCGGACGAAGACCACTATACAGGCCGGCCGCCCTCGGCAGAAGCCCCCGCGGCGCGCCTCGCGCGGGATGCCTGGATTCAGCCGAGGCCGCGGGTGAGGGCCACGCCGCGGTCCAGCCTTTCCAGGATGGCGGCGCGCATCGATTCGGGCGCGGTCTCGAGGATGGCCGGCCAGCGATCCTGCGCGGCGCGGACGGTGGCCTTGGCCACCTGCAGGAGGCGCGCGGCCCTGGGGACCCGCGCAAGTTCGAGCAAGCGGGCCAGGTCCGCCCAATCAAAGGTCCTGAGGCGCGCATCGATGGCACGATTGACCGCATAGTCCGTCGGCCCCACGCGATCGAACAAGGCGGTCACGCAGACCGGATCGTACAAGGGCGCGAGGACGGGCTCGGCGGCGTCCGGATAACGCACGGCCCAGTTCTTGAGGTGCGCATCGGTGTTCCCCATGAGGACGAAGGCCACGAAGCGGCCGACGAATTCCTGCGCATCGCGCGCGGGGTCGGCCGAAAACCGGTCGATGATGCGCAGCATCGCCGGATAGTCCTCGAAAATCCCCTTGCCGTACTTGTGCCGCGGCTCGTAGCCGAGGATCTGGTTGAATTCCTCCATGTGGATGCGCCGCCCGTCCGGGCCGCGATCGAAGCGCCGCACGACGAGGACGTCCTCGAAAGGCAGATCCTCGGGCAGGTCGGCATCGCGCCGGCCGATGAGTTCCGCGTGCGCGCAATCCAGACCCAGGGCGCCAGCCAGCTGGTAGGCCGCGTATTCGTTGGCCACCAGGTCGGGATGCCGGATCGAGGGCAGTTTCAGGATGTAGGCGCCCGCCGCGCCTCGGCGGCGCACGACGTAGCGGCGCCCCTCCCGGACGGCGGAAAATTTGGTGACCACGCCGGGAATCGAGGCGGCATCCTCGACCGGGGACTCGACGAATCCTGGCTCGAGCACGTCCAATCCCATGACCGTGTGCCACACGCGTACCGCGTCGGGAATGCCTTCGTCCGGTGGCACGGGTTCGACCTCGAGCGCGCCCATGAGGTCATGGCCGGCGGCGGCCAGCAGCTCGAATTCGTCCTCGGGGGCACAGCCCCGCGCGCGGGCGAGGCGCTCGCGGTTGTGGCCCTCGGGCAGCAGGTTCTGGAAGAACGCCGGCCACTTGCCATCGGCCCGCGTCAGCCGCGCATCGCGGATCGCGGTCAGGATGGCGCGCGTGGCGGCCTCGTCGGTGCCCCGATAACTGAGCGACACGGTCGGACGCCCAGGGTCCTCGACATAATCGGGATCGAACGAGACCCGCAAGATGTCCCCATAGCGCGACAAATGGCCGATCGCCCGCCGGCGTCCGTCCGGACAATGGAAGTACAGCCGCAAATAGTGGATGGCGGTATCCATCAGGCGTCCCGCCCAAGCACCTCGTCGACCGCCGAACCGGGCGCCCCCACGCCGGGGGGCTGGCCCAGCAGGCGGCCGCCCGACTGGACGAATTGCTGCACGTCCCGGCGGATGGCCGAAGGCACAAGCATCAATTCCATGCCCATCGCGCGCGCCATGACTGCGAGCGTCGACAGCCGGGGATCCGTCGCGCCGGATTCCGCCTTCTGGACGGCCATGCGGCTGAGGCCCGCCCGGTCTGCGAGCTGTTCCTGGCTCAGGCCGAGATGGCGCCGTGCCGAAGCCAGTTGCCTGGGGAGAGTGATCATCATGAATATCTAACTGGACGAAAAGATAATTTATATTATCAAAATCCGGACAGAAATACCACCCTAAAGATAACTATAATTATCTTTAAGCAAACAAAGATAATTATAGTTATCTAAAGAGGGGATCTTCATTCATGTCGATGGAGCCGGCTTGGTGCCCCGCTCAGGCCGCCAGGCGCGGCAGCACGCGGCAAGCGTTCCGATGGCAGGCGGCGACGGCGTCTTCGACTGCGATGCCGCGCAGGGCGGCCAGCGTCCGCGCGACGCCCGCGACCTCGGCCGGCTCGTTGCGCCGCGCCGAGAGCGGATCATCAGGGTCGCGCCCCAGCCACGCGGGCGGGATGTCGGGCGCATCGGTCTCCAGGACGAGGGCGTCCATGGGCAGCTGCGCGGCCAGGCGGCGGATCTGCAGAGCGCGCTCGAAAGTCATGGCTCCGCCGAACCCCAGGGCGCAGCCTTGATCGATGAACTGGCCGGCCTGCTGGAAACTGCCGTTGAAGGCGTGCGCAATGCCGCCGATCGACGGGCGCCGCCGCAGTTGCTTGAGGATCTCGTCCTGCGACCGGCGTACGTGCAGCAGCACGGGCAAGCCATGGCGCCGCGCCAGATCGAGCTGCGCCTGATAAAAATGGTCCTGGCGCAGCCGGGCGTCCGACTCGCGCAAGGCGGGCACGAAAAAGTCCAGGCCGATCTCGCCGATCGCCACGAAGCGCGGATCGTTCAGCGCCCGCTCGACCGCCGCCGACAGGGCCTCCAGGTCGGCGTCCGAGGCGTCCGGCGTGGCGATGGGGTGGATGCCCAGGGCATAGGCGCCGCCTTCGATGCGGTGTGCCAGGTCGCGCACCGCCTGGAAATTTCCGCGCGAAACCGCGGGGATGACGATGCCGGTCACGCCGGCCGCCTGCGCACGGGCAAGCACGTGTTCCCGGTCGGCATCGAACTCCCGGGCGTCCAGATGGCAGTGCGTATCGATCAGCATGAGTCCTCCACGGTGTCGGCGGCCCCGCCCCGTCCGCCGGAGAGCCGTCCGGCTAGACGTCCGCCAGCCGACCCTGGTCCATGGACAGGCGGCGATGGGCCAAGGCGGCCAGCGCCGGATCATGGGTGACGATGATGAAAGCGGTGCCCAGGTCACGATTGATGTCGCGCAGCAGCACGAACATGGAATCGGCGGTGCTGCGGTCCAGATTGCCCGTGGGCTCGTCGGCCAGCACGCAGGCCGGACGGGTCACCAAGGCGCGGGCCAGCGCGACGCGTTGGCGCTCGCCGCCGGACAGCTGGCCCGGAAAATGACCGATGCGGGCCGCCAGGCCGACCTGCTCCAGCATGGCACGTGCCTGCTCGCGGGCCTGCGCCCGCGATTCGCGGCGCACGATGAGCGGCATGGCGACATTGTCCAGCGCAGTGAATTCCGGCAGCAGATGATGGAACTGGTAGACGAAGCCCAGATGCCGGTTGCGCATCCGGCTGCGCTCACGCTCGGACAGGCCGGCGGTGTCGCGGCCCTCGATCACGACCCGTCCGGCGTCCGGCAGGTCCAGCAGGCCCAGCACGTGCAGCAAGGTGCTCTTGCCCGAGCCCGATGCGCCGACGATGGCCACCATCTCGTGGTGATCGACGTGCAGGCTCACGCCGCGCAGCACCTCGACCCGTCCGGTGCCTTCGTCATAGGTCTTGGCCAGGTCGCGGGCCATGAGCACCGGCGTGTTCGGCGCATTCGCGCCGCCGGTCGCGGACGGGTTCAGGGACTCAGTCATGGCGCAATACCCGTGCAGGCTGCAGACGCGAGGCGCGCCAGCTGGGATACAAGGTGGCCAGCAGGGACAGCACCAGCGAGGTCGCGCCCACCGCGATGATGTCGCTGGCCTGCGGATTGGAGGGCAGCTCGCTGATGAAGTAGATCTGCTGCGGCAGGAACTGCACGCTGAACAAGCGTTCGATGAAGGGCACGATGACGTCGATGTTGTACGCTGTGAGGGTGCCCAGCAGCACCCCGGCGGCGGTCCCCGCCACCCCGATCAGCGCCCCCTGCACCAGGAAGATCCGCGCGATCTCGCGCGGCGTGGCCCCCAGCGTGCGCAGGATGGCGATGTCCGAGCGCTTGTCCTTGACGGCCATGACCAGCGAGGACAACAGGTTGAAGGCGGCCACCGCGACGATCAGCGCGAGAATGAGGAACATCATTCGCTTTTCGGTCTTGACGGCCGCGAACCAGGTGCGGTTGTTCTGGGTCCAGTCCTGCGCGCGCGTGCCCGGGGGCAGGCCGCCGAGCAGATCGCGGGCGACCTGCGGCGCGCGCTGCATGTCGGCGATGCGCAGACGCACGCCGGCCACGCCGCTGTCGCGGAAGACGCGCGCCGCGTCCTGGACATCGATGAAGGCGAGCGACGCGTCGTATTCGTAATAGCCGGTGGAAAAAATGCCCGATACCGTGAAGCGCCGCATGCGCGGCGAAAAGCCCGCGGGCGAGATCGAGCCCTGCGGCGCCAGCACCAGCACCGTGCCGCCCACGTCCAGGCCCAGCGACTGGGCCAGCTGATTGCCGATGATGATGTTGAAGGCGCCCGGTGCCAGGTCGCCAAGGGACCCGATGACCATCTGTCCGGCCAGGTCCGATACCTTCGGCTCCACGGCCGGATCGATCCCGCGGACCTGCACGCCCGAGAGCGCCTGGCCGCGCGCGAGCATCGCCTGCGCCGCCACGAAGGGGGCCGCGCCGCGCACCTCGGCATTGGCCTCGGCGCGCTGCGCCAACCCCTGCCAGTGCTCGAGGACCTCCTGGTGATCGGCGCCGGGGACATACAATTCGATATGCGGCAGGACGGACAGCATCCGGTCGCGCACCTGGGTCTGGAATCCGTTCATCACCGACAGCACGATGATCAACGCAGCCACGCCCAGGGCGATGCCGGCCATCGAGCTGGCCGCGACGAAGGACACGAAGCGATCGCCCCGGCGCCCGCCCCGCCCGCCTCTGGACAGCCCGGCATAGCGGGCGCCTATCCACCATTCATATGACATTTTCGTCGGCATACCCGATTGACTCTACAATTCCAGAATGCACATCGTACTCCCCGGTGCGCTGCCCGATCCCGGCGCGGCGACTGAACTGGCATCGCGCCTGGCGGACACCGCGCCCACCCTGGCGCGCTGGTTTGCGCGCGCCCGCGCCGACATCCTGGCGAGCCATGCCGCCGACACGCGCTGCACCCCGCTGGAACACTGGCTGCTCGAGGCCCGCGGATTCCGGGCGGGACCAGCCCAGCATCTTAGCGCAGGACTGGGCCCGCTGCGCGCACCGGACCTGGCCGACGACGGGCCGGTCTGGCTGGCCGAGCTCACCCACATGGCCCCCTCGCGCGACGGCGCGGCACTGCTGACGGCCAACACCCTGGACATCACCGACGCCCACTCACAGGCCCTGTTCGAGGCGGCGCAAGAGGCGTTCGAGGATGCCGGCCTGGCAATGGACTACTGTGCGCCCGCCCTGTGGCGGGTGCGTTGGCCCGAGCCTATCGCCCTGTCCTGTGCCAGCCCCGCACTGGTCGCGGCCAGCTCGGTCAACGATTGGTGGCCGCAGGAAACCGCCGCGCGGCCCTGGCGGCGCCTGGTCAATACGCTGCAGATGCTGTGGCACGAGCATCCGGTCAACCAGGACCGTGCGCGTGCCGGCCTGGCGCCCATCAACAGCCTGTGGCTATACGGCGGCGCGCGCGCCGGGCAGCTCGCACGACCCCTGCCGGACGATACGCGCATCCACGATGCCCTGTACGCCCCGGCCCTGGCCCAGGACTGGGGCGGCTGGCTGGCGGCCCTGGCGCACCTCGAGGCCGAGGTCTTCGCCCCGCTGGCGGAGCACCGGCCCACGCTGGTGCTGACCGGCCGGGAACGTATCGTCACCCTCGCCGCGCGCACCGGCTGGCTCGCGCGGCTGCGCAAGGACGACTGGAGATCCTGGTGGTCGAACCCCTGATCCAGGCGCGCCGCGCCGACCCGGCACTCATCGACGCCTTCGTCCGCCAGGGCGCCCACCCGCTGATGGCCCGCCTCTGGGCGGCCCGCGGCCTGGATGGCCCGGCGGCGCTGGCCACGGGCTGGGGCGCCATGATCCCGCCGGCGCGCCTCACGCATGCGCGTCGGGCCGCGGAACTCTTGGCCGAGGCGATCACGCGCCGGGACCGCATCCTGATCGTGGCGGATTACGATTGCGACGGCGCCACCGCCTGCGCGGTCGCGATGCGTGGCCTGAGCGCCATGGGGGCTCACGTCGATTTCCTGGTGCCGAATCGCTTCGAGACCGGCTACGGCTTGTCGCCCGCCGTCGTGGATCTCGCCTGCGCGCACCCGGGCGGCAAACCCGACCTGCTGGTGACCGTGGACAACGGCATCGCCAGCCTCGACGGCGTGGCCGCGGCGCGCGCCGCCGGCATGGAGGTGATCGTGACCGACCACCACCTGCCGGGCGAGGCCCTGCCCGAGGCGCTGGCCATCGTCAATCCCAACCAGTCGGGCTGCGATTTTCCGTCCAAGCACCTGGCCGGCGTAGGCGTGGTGTTCTATGTGCTGCTGGCGCTGCGCGCGGTGTTGCGCGAGCGCGGCATCCTGGCGGCGGACGCGGGCCCCCGGCTGGAACAGCTCGCCGACCTGCTGGCGCTGGGCACTGTGGCCGACGTGGTGCGCCTGGACGCCAATAACCGCCTGCTGGTGTCCCAGGGGCTCAAGCGCATCCGCGACGGCCGGATGCAGGCGGGGATCCGTGCCCTGTTCGCGGTCTCGGGACGCGAGGCGCGCAAAGCCACCGCCCAGGACCTGGGATTTTTCCTCGGCCCGCGCATCAACGCCGCCGGCCGGCTCGCCGACATGAGCCTGGGCATCCGCTGCCTGCTGGAGGACGACGAGGGCCGCGCCATGGATCTGGCCCGGGAACTCGAGGACATGAACAGCCGGCGCCGCGAACTGGAATCGGCGATGCGGGAACAGGCCATCGCCAGCATCGACGCCGAGGCCCAGGCGCGCGCGGCCAGCGTCTGCGTCTACCAGCAGGGCTGGCATCAGGGCGTCATCGGCCTGGTCGCCTCGCGCCTGAAGGAAACCTATGGACGCCCCGCCCTGGCCTTCGCGCCGGCCGGAGGGGACGAGCTGCGCGGCTCGGGCCGCTCGATTCCCGAAGTGCATCTGCGCGACGCGCTGGACCTAGTGTCCAAGCGCCTGCCCCAGGCCATCGTCAAATTCGGCGGGCACGCCATGGCCGCCGGCCTGACATTGCGCGCCGGCGCCTATCCGGATTTCATCGAGCACTTCGACCAAGCCGTGCGGCTGCTGAGCGGCCGCGAGGCGTTCGAGCCCCGGATCGACACCGACGGTTCGCTGGAGTCCGGTTATCTGAACGCCGAGATCGCCGGCATGCTGCAGACCCAGGTCTGGGGCGCGGGCTTTCCGGCACCGGTATTCCACGACACCTTCCGCGTCGTCCACCAACGCCTGCTCAAGGACAAGCACCTGAAGCTCTACCTCGAGCGCGGCGCACAGCGCATCGATGCGATCTGGTTCAACCGCAACGTGCCGCTGCCCGAACACATCGAGGCGGCCTATCGCCTGGACCGCAACGAATGGGGCGGCCGCGTCGATGCGCAACTGCTGATCGAACACGCCCGCGGCGCGTAGCGGTCGTCCTGAATCAGGCGCCGCCCCCCCGGCGCCGGCGTCATGCCGCCGGGCGCGACGACAGCACGATGCCGCCGATGATCAGGGCAAACGCCAGGCCATGGTACAGGCCCGGCGCCTCGCCCAGCAGGAACAGCGACAAGGTCCCGGCAAACAGCGGCGTGAGGTTGTTGAAAAATCCCGCGGTCGTCGGGCCCACGCGCTGCACGCCGGCACCCCAGCAGCGAAACGCGAGGACCGCCGGACCCACCGCCACATAGAGGATGGCCAGCACGACCGTCCAGCTCCATTCGATGTGCGCATCCGTGACAGACCATTCGATGCCCGCCAGCATGCCCGACCAGACCACGCCATAGGCGATCTGGGCGGTCAGGAAGCCCGCCCAATGGGCGCGCAGGGAATCGCCGGCATCGACGCGGGTGAGCTGCCAGCTATAAAAAGAAAAGCAGATCGTGGCCAGCACCATCAGCAGGTCACCTGCCACGAAGCGCAGCGCCAGCAGATGCTGCCAACTGCCTTGGGACAGGACCACGGCCACCCCGGCCAAAGACAGCGCCGAGCCCAGCATCTGCGCACGTCGGATCGCCACCCCATGAAACAGGCGGCCGATGATCAGCATCCAGACCGGCATGCTGGAGGTCACCAGCGTCACGTTCACTGGCGTGGAGGTGTGCAGCGCCAAGTACTGCAGGCTGTTGTACAGGCCCACGCCGAGCAGGCCCAGCAGCGCATAGCGCCGCCACTGCGTCCACAGGCCCGAACCGCGCCGCAGCACCTGATGGCCCAGAGGCAGCAACAGCACCAGGGCCAGCGCCCAGCGCAGGAAATTCAGGGTGAACGGCGGGATGATCGAGATGACGGCACGGCCCATGACGGCATTACCGGCCCACAACAACGGCGGAACGAGTAGCAAAAGGGTGGTCGACAGCGTGAGTTTCTGGTTCATGCCGGATTCCGGACGACTGGGATGCGGCCCGCCATGCGGGGCCGCGCGTGGACGCAGGGTCTGGCTGCATTCTAAACCGCCCGTCTTTCGCTTGACATAATATGTCTCTTTCTTTATACTTTAAGGCTTAGATGTCAGCGGTTTTGCTTTACTTTCAGCTCGGGCCACAAACCGGCCCGTCTTTCGGGCCGGCAGCCTCGGCCCGCAACAGTTCAACGCGCGCCCTGGTGCGCGTCGTCCAGACCCGATCGCTCCCTTGCGACAGCTTGCAGGCTCCACGATGGCTTGCGACGTGACGCGCGGCCGCTGATTGCCCGCCAACCTCACCGGAGAGCCCCATGGCCAAAGAAGAACTGCTCGAGATGCACGGATCCGTCACCGAAGTCCTGCCCGACTCGCGATTCCGCGTGACGCTGGACAACGGACACCCGGTGATCGCCTACACGGGCGGCAAGATGCGCAAGCACCATATCCGGATACTGGCCGGTGACCAGGTGACGCTCGAGATGTCGCCCTACGACCTGAGCAAGGGCCGCATCACCTTCCGCCATCTGAACCGCAGCGGCGCCCCTTCGACCGGCCCGCGCCGCCGCCACTAAAAAACCGGCCCCCACCGTTCCCGCGCGCCCATAGGGCCCGGGGCGGCCTTGGTGCATCCCTGCCGCCGGATCGGCCCGACGGCACGCCCCTCAGTGGCAGTCGGGAACCACCTGATCCAGATACACCTCGAAGGCAATGTCCCTGGCCTGATCCGCCGTCAGCGCCGCCAGGCGCCCGGGAGAAGTCGCTGTCGCCAAGGCCCGCACGGCATCCGGGCGCGCCGGATCGGCCGCCGTCACCCGCGCCAGGCCGACCCGGCGATAGGGCTCGAGCCGCGCCGAGAATTTCCGCCATTCGGGAAACTTCAGCAAGGCCTCCAGAAACATCTGATCATGGACCATCGCGTCGCACAGGCCGGTGCGCACGCCCAGCAAGGCGTCGGTGGTCGACGGATAGACCTGTTCGATGGCCCCGTGCCGCGCCGCCAGCTCGCCGACGTAGCGGCCATCGGCCGCCAGGCACACCGTGCGGCCCGCAAGCGAACGCCAGTCGTGAATGTCGGTGTCGGTGCGCATGATCGCCATCGGGCTGGCCGAGTATTCCAGCGAGGCCGCCCGCACGCCCTCGCCCGGCCCGCCGGCTTCCCCGACCACGCCCAGCCAGCCGACGAGTTCGCCGCCGGCCACCATGGCCGTCAGGCGTGCCGGATCCTCGACCGCCACCAGTGCGCCCCCGGCCCCGACGGCCGCGCGCCCCGCCAGCACCTCGATGCGGGCCGGCGTGCGCACCTTGGCCCCCGGCGCCGACGGCGCCGGCACGGCGGCCATGCCGACCGCGGCTTGCGCCGCGGGCGCCGGCGCGGCGAACACCGAACCGGCGCATAGGGCCAGCGTGCCTAGAAAACGGCGCGATGACACAGGCCCGCGATTCATGATTGCCCTCGAATCCGTTCAGACATATTGATAGCGCAATACCTTGCGCTTGATGTTTTCCAGGAAGACCTGATCGATCAGGGTCGCCAGCACGGCGATGGTCAGGATATTGGCCATCACGCCCAGCATGTCCGCGGTTTCCCCCGAATAGGCCAGCGAGCGGCCCAGGCCTTGGCCGAAGCCGATCAGCATCTCGGCCGAGATCAGCGCGCGCCAGGCGTTGCCGAAGGCCAGCTGGGCGCCGGTGATCAGCTCGGGCATGACCGCCGGCAGATACACCCGGCGCACCATGTCCCAGTGGGAAGCCCCCATGACGCGTGCCGCCGACACGTGGGTCTGCAGCACGCTCTCGGTGGCATTCATCACCGACAGGGCGGCCGGGAAGAAGGCCGCCAGCGCGATCACCACGATGATCGGCAGATTGCCGAAGCCCATCAGGATCAGGAACAAAGGCACCCAGGCGATCGAGGGGATCGACTGCAGGATGATGATGGCCGACTTGAGGACCTCGCGAAAGAACAGCAGCAGCCCGCCCAGCAGGCCAAAGCCGATGCCAAAGAGCAAGGCGAAGCCGTAGCCCGCCCCCAGGCGCCCCAGGCTGCCCGACAGCGCTTCGCGAAACTCGAGCGACTGCACGTCCTGCCACAGCCGCACGGCCACCGCCGGCACACCCGGCATGAGGAAGTCCGGCAAGGTCCAGGCGGCGGCCTGCCAGAACAGCAGGATGGCGGCCATGGCGATCAGCATGGCGAGCTTGCGGGCGAAGGGCGATACGCGTTGCTTTCTGCTCATAAGCGATAAATGGAACGGCCGGGCGAACCCGGCCAGAAATCAGACTTGGTCGAAACGGACGATTATCGCATCGATCAGAGCTTGCGCGCCTGCTGCCATTCGAGGTCGACGATCGTGTCCACCTTGAACTGGGAGCCGTCTTTGGTCTTGAGCGACCCCTGGGCCTGCATGATGTCGGCGATCTCCTGCATGCGCGCCAAGTCGGCGTCGTCGAGCGCGGCATTGAAGGTCTGGGTCTGGATCGCCTTGCTGATGACTTCCTCGCGCGGGACCTCGGTGCCGTCGAGCGTCTTGAGCGTCGGTTCGGCGATGAAGTAGCCGGCGATCAGCTTGGCGGCCTCGTCGGGCTTGGATTCCAGCAGCTCGATGGCCTGGCGCTGGGCGTCCATGGATTTCCACACCTGGTCCTTCTTGGTGCGCAGAACCTCACCCGAGGTGATGGTCACCATGCAGGGGAAGGGCCAGACCTCGCCGATCTCATAGATCTGCGTGACCGGCGCGATCAACTGCGCGATGCTGGCTTGCGGCTCGAACAGGAAGGCCGCGTCCACGCGCTTGCCCACCAGCGATTGCACGGCCACCTGCGGGCTGACGCCCAGGATCGACAGATCGGCGGCCTGCAGGCCGGCGTCCTTGAGGACGACGCCCTTCAGGACGGTGTCGGCGGTGCTGCCTTCCTTTTGCGAGGCCAGGGTCTTGCCCTTGAGGTCCTCGACCTTGTCGATGCCGGCGTCGTTGCGCGCCACCAGCGCGTGGAAGCCGCGCTGCGCGCCGCCCACGACCTTCAGGTCGGCGCCGCGCGAAGACCACGAAGCCGCGTTGGTGAAACCCAGCACGCCGGTGTCCAGCTGGCCGCCGACGATGGCCTTGATCAGGTCCGTGCCGGACTTGAATTCCACCAGCTGCACGTCCAGGCCCTGCTGCTTGTAGAAACCGCCCTCATACGCGGCGATCGCCTGCGCGTCGTCCATGACGCGGATGTAGCCCACCTTGAAGGGCTCGGCGGCGACTGCCTGGGATGCCATGGCCAGCGCGGCCAGCGCCGGAACGAGAATACGGGTCAGTTTCATGCTGCAATGTCCTCAGGAGTGAATGTTTCGTCTTCGGCGCGCTCGGTCTCGATGCCCAGCAGGCCCAGGATTTCGCGGCGCAGGTCGGCGAAATCGGATAGATCGTGTGATTTCTCGCGCGCCGCCAGATTGAATTCCTTGAGCACGTGCGCCGGGCGCTGGCTGAACACCACGATGCGGTCGGCCAGGAACAGCGCCTCGTCCACGTCGTGCGTCACCAGCAACACGGTCGGCCGGGTTTCGCGGATCAGCGTGCGCAACGCATCCTGCAGCGTCATGCGTGTCAGGGCGTCCAGGGCACCGAAGGGTTCGTCCAGCAGCAGCACCTCGGGCGCCGAGATGAAGGCTCGCGCCAGCGCGCAGCGCTGCCGCATGCCGCCCGAGACCTGGTGCGGGAAATAGTCCTCGAAGCCTTTCAGCTTGACCTTGTCCAGCCACAGCGCCGCCTGGGCGCGGGCCTCGGCGCGGCCGACCTTTTGCAGCTCGAGCGCCATGGCGACGTTCTGCGACAGGGTGAGCCAGGGATACAGCGCGTTTTCCTGGAACATCAGCATGCGGCTGGGGTCGGGTCCCTCGATGGGGCGCCCGTCGGCCAGGACCTCGCCGGCCGTGGGCTTTTCCAGGCCGGCGGCGATGTGCAGCAGCGTGGATTTGCCGCAGCCCGACGGCCCGACCAGGGCGACGAGCTCGCCCGGCGCGATGTGGCTGGAGAACTGCTCGACCACGCGTAGCGTGCCGAACTGCTTTTCGACGTTGTTGAAGGATAGATTCATGGTGCGGCCTCGAATCCCCGATGCCATCGGCAGGAGGACGAGAGAATATTTCATCAGTGGATTATGGAAATTTAACGGCGGACCTTATTACCGAACAACGAATTTATTATGATTTTCATATGAGTATTAGTTATATAAGGATCGCGGGATCCCCGTCCTTCATGAGCAGCAGGGCCCCACGGCCGGCGCCCTGCGCTACCATGGGAAAATCCACCGCCCCGAAACCCTCGCCATGTCCGCCAACGCCCGCCCCCCGATTCCTCCTGCCGACGCCATCGAGGCGCTGGCATTGCGCCATGCCGAGACGCAGCGCCGCTGCGAGGCCTTGTTGCCCTTGCTGGCCCCGGCAGGCGCGGCGCCGGCGCCCGCGCCTGCCGCCCGCGCCACGGCAGCCGCGGAACTCCTGGCGTACTTCGACGGGGCTGCCCAGCGTGCGCGCGAAGCCCAGGAACACGGCGTGTTCCCCGCCTTGATCGAATCCATGGCGGGCTCCGATGCAGTCTGTCTGCGGGGCATGACCGACGGCCTGCGCGACGAGCGCCGCCGCCTGGACGGTATCTGGCGTGCGCGCCTGCGGCCGGCGCTCGCGCAGCTCGCGGCCCACGCGCCAGCCACCATCGACGAGGCCGCGGCCCGTGCCTGGGTGGCGGATTTCCAGCGGTATCTCCAGGCGGCCGACGAGGAACTATTGCCCATGGCGGCCCGCCTGCTCACCGACGAGGCCCTGGCCGAACTGGGCGAGCGCTGGCCTCCGGAGAGCATCGCGCCGGGCGCCCTGCCCTGACATACGGGTGTCACCCGCGGCTGTCATGATTCCTGCGCCCGCCCGCGCCGTATGGCAAGGGCTCGACCGGGAACCCGACCCATGCTGCACGCCTCGACGCTGAAGACCCGATTCATCCTGTTTCTCGCGCTGCTCGGCGCCTGCGCCCTGCTGGCCCTGTTCTCGGTGCGCCATCTGCTCCAGGTCACGGCCGAACTGAGGTCGGCGGAGTCGGCGCGCTACGAGACCAGCCGGCTGGCGAACGAATACAAAACCCTGGCGGCCGCCATGACGCGCGACGCCATGGCCTTCGTCTCGAGCGAGCAGCCCGAATTCGAACAGCGCTATCAGCATCACCTCGCCGTCCTGACCGGCCGCGCGCCCGATGCGCAGGGCGTCCAGGCCGAGCGGCTCGCACGCTTCCGCGAGGCGGGACTGGCCCCGGCGGAGCTGGCATTGATCGAGGACGCGCATGCCGCCCTGCTGGCGCTCTCGGCGACCCAGCGCGAGGCCATCGGCACGGCCAAGGGGGAACTGGACGACGGCCAGGGCGGCATCCGGATCGCCCTGCCCAACACGCTGCTGGCCAAGGTCCTGATCCATAGCCAGCAGTACAACGACGCCGACACCGCCATCGCCCAAGCCATCGACGCGTTCGATGCCATGCAATCGGCCCGCCTGGAGCAGGCCGTGGGAACGGCCAGTGCGCGCGGCCGCACGGCGGGACAAGTGGCCCTGGCGGCATTGGCCGTCCTGCTATTGTCCAGCGCCCTGGCGCTACGCGGCCTGTACCGCTCGATCAAGCGGCCGCTGGACCAGGGCGTGGCCCTTGCCGGCCAGCTGGCCGACGGCAATCTGGCCTTGCGCATCCCGGCCGGCGGCGCGGACGAGATGGGCCGGCTCATGCGGGCGCTGGAAGGCATACGGCGCGGCCTCGGCGCCACGGTGCAAGGCGTCGCCGGACATGCCGAGCACATCGAGGCCAGCGCCGCCATTCTGTCGGCCGGCCAGGAATCCCTGCTGCGCGACGGCCATGCCCAGGCCGCCATGCTGCGCCAGACCTCGGCCGCCATGGCCGAACTGGACCGTACCGTGCAACTGAATCACGCGCGCACCGCCGAGGCCCTGGACCTGAGCGAACATGGCGATCAGCGCGCCTGCGAAGGACGGCAGGCGGTGGACCGGCTGACCGAGGCCATGGCCGGCATCCAGCAGGACGCCCGGACCGTCGCCCAGGCCACGCGCCTGATCGGCGACATTGCATTCCAGACCAAGCTCCTGGCCCTCAACGCCGCCGTCGAGGCCGCGCACGCCGGCTCGCAGGGCCGCGGATTCGCCGTGGTGGCCGGCGAAGTCCGGATTCTTGCGCAGCGCTGCGACGAGGCCGCCAAGGCGATCGCCGCGGCCATCGACAAGGCCTTGGCGCACAGCCGCTACGGCGGCGAGCTGGCGGCCTCGGCGCGCGGCGCCATGGGCCAGATCGTCGAGGTCATGGCGCGCAGCCGGCAGATCATGGATGAGGTCTCGCAGGCCTCGCGCACGCAGGCCGATGCCATCCGCGAGACCGCGCAGGCCACCCACCGGCTGGAGGACATGACCTCGCGCAATGCGCACGACATCGAGCGCACCGCGCAAGCGGTCTTCGAGCAGCATGGGCGCATCGAGGCGCTGCGCCGCGCGCTGGCGCAATTCCGCCTGGATGAAGAACACCCGGTCCTGGTTGCGGCTTGAGGGACACAGGGTCGCCGCCCAAGGCCCCGGCGCGGCCTGCGGCCCGCGAACGTGCGTGGCTAGCCCGCCGCCCGCAGATGGCGCGCCACGGCCCGCAATAGGCCCAGAAAGGTCACCGCCCACGCAAACAGGGCCACGGGCAGGAACAATTCCGGCAGGCCGTCCAGGAAGTCGAAGGCCATGGCCCGGCTCATTTCGAAGGTGCAGGCCGCATACATCCCCAGCGGGAACACCGCCCCCCAGTACAAGGGATCGTATTCGAAGGGAAAGCGCTGGAACCCATAGCGCCAGACCCCCAGCAACAGCAGCATCGGCACCCACCAGGTGCCGGTCGCCCAGTAAAAGACGGTGAATCCCTTGAGAAACGGCATCAGCGACACCAGGAACGGCGCGTCGGCCGCGTTGAGGATCAACAGCGAGCCCGCCAGGGTCGAGATCGCCATCGCCCCCATGTTGATCCAGTACGGCGGCGCCAGGTCGCCGGGCAGCAGGCGAAAGAAGGTATAGCGGTAAAAGATCAGCGACATCATCCAGATGTACAGCATGCCGCCCCACAGCCACATCGACAGCGCCAGGAAATTGAGTTCCAGCCGGTACGGTTGGCCGATGCGCGCGGCCACCAGCGCGCTGGACACCGCCACTGACTGGGTGGCGACCACCGCCAGCAGCCAGCCGCCGTTGATTCCCTTGTCCAGCGGCGGCTTCACGGCCTTGACCGTCAAGGCGAGGAACACCGTGTACATCAAGCCCAGCCACAGCACGATGCCCAGCAGCCAGAGGACGAAGCCCACGCTCAGGTCGTCGTGCAACAGCATGAACTGGCTCGCGAGCACGCAGGTGCCGGCCACCATGGTGAAATACCCCGGCCCCCGCAGATGGTCGACCATGTCGCCGAAGAACCGCCGGGGATGGCGCACGGCGCGCAGCGCATAAAGCACCCACAGCACGGCATACTGCCCGATGTTCAGGTAGAACAGCGCGGTGGCGATCCAGGGGCGGCCCATCATGTGCGCGGCCAGGGAAATGATGCCCGTGGCCATCACCAGTCCGAAATAGGCCGGCGACAGATCCGCCAGGGCCCGCGGCCGACCGCCCGCGGCGCCGGGCGCCAAGACCTCGCGCCGCGCCGCGGCCACCGGCACGGTCACGCCGCCCTCCCCCTTCCATGCTTGCATGCTGCTCCTCCTGTGCCCCAGTGCGCGGCCTCATCGCCGCACGCGCTAAAATAGCGGATTCACCTCGCAAGTTTAAGCCGGTGCGCCTTCTTTTGCGGCGCGCCCACACACAGGATTGACCATGGAAGCCGAACGCCAGAACCAGATCAGCGCCCACATCGAGGACTACGCCGAGCGGCAGAGCCTCTTGCGGAGGTTTCTTTGACTACGATGCCAAGGCCGAACGCCTGCACGTCGTCAACGCCGAACTGGAAAACCCCGACATCTGGAACGACCCCCAGCATGCCCAGGACCTGGGCCGCGAGAAAAAAAGCCTCGAGGCCGTCGTCCGGGCCCTGGCCGACATCGAGCGCGGGCTGAACGATGCGCGCGAGCTGTTCGAGCTGGCCAGCGCCGACGATGACGACGCCACCCTGGCGGCCATCGAGCAGGACTGCCAGGCGCTGGGCGAGCGCCTCGAGGAGCTCGAATTCCGCCGCATGTTCTCGAACCCCGCCGACCCGCTGAACTGCTTCGTCGACATCCAGGCGGGCGCGGGCGGCACCGAGGCCCAGGACTGGGCCTCCATGCTGCTGCGCCAGTACCTGCGCTACGGCGAACACAAGGACTTCAAGACCGAGATCCTCGAGACCTCCGAAGGCGACGTGGCCGGGGTCAAGTCGGCCACGATCAAGTTCAGCGGCGAATACGCCTACGGGCTGCTGCGCACCGAGACCGGCGTGCACCGCCTGGTGCGCAAAAGCCCCTTCGACTCGTCCAACGGGCGCCATACCTCCTTTGCCAGCGTCTTCGTCTATCCCGAGATCGACGATTCCTTCGAGGTCGAGGTCAATCCCGCGGACCTGCGCATCGACACCTACCGGGCCAGCGGCGCGGGCGGCCAGCACATCAACAAGACCGACTCCGCGGTGCGCATCACGCACGAACCCACGGGCATCGTCGTGCAGTGCCAGAACGACCGCTCGCAGCACCGCAACCGGGCCGAGGCCATGCAAATGCTGAAATCCCGGCTGTACGAACTCGAGATGCGCAACCGCATGGCCGAGCAGCAAAAGCTCGAGGACTCCAAGAGCGACGTGGGCTGGGGCCACCAGATCCGTTCCTATGTCCTCGACCAGAGCCGCATCAAGGACTTGCGCACCGGCGTCGAGATCTCCAACACCCAGAAGGTGCTGGACGGCGACCTCGACCCCTTCATCACCGCCAGCCTCAAGCAGGGCGTCTAGGGGCCACGCCCCCGCCCACGCCCGCCAATTCCCTTTCCAAAAGCACGACGCACCCGATAAGACATGAGCGCCCCGCACACCGACACCGCAGCCCTGGACGAAAACCGCCTGATCGCCGAGCGCCGCGCCAAGCTCGACAGGCTGCGCGAGGCGGGCCCCGCCTATCCCAACGACTTCCGCCCCGACAGCCACGCCGCCGCCCTGCACGCGGATTGCGACGCCCTGGACGAGGACGCCCTGCAGGCCCTGGGCCGCGAGGCGCGCCTGGCGGGCCGCATGATGCTCAAGCGCGTCATGGGCAAGGCCAGCTTCGCCACCCTGCAGGACGGCACCGGACGCATCCAGCTCTACCTGGACCGCGGCGTGCTGGGCGACGAGGCCTACGCCGCCTTCAAGTCCTGGGACATCGGCGACATCATCGGGGCCCAGGGCCGCGTATTCAAGACCCGCAAGGGTGAACTGTCGATCCACGTGACCGCCCTGCGCCTGTTGGCCAAGTCCCTGCGGCCCCTGCCCGACAAGTTTCACGGGGTGTCCGACCAGGAGCTGCGCTATCGCCAGCGCTACGTCGACCTGATCATGACGCCCGAGGCGCGCCGCACTTTCCTCGCCCGCAGCCGCGTCATCGCCGCCATCCGCGACATCATGCTGGATGCGGACTTCCTCGAGGTCGAGACGCCGATGCTGCACCCCATCCCCGGCGGCGCGGCGGCGCGGCCCTTCGTCACGCACCACAATGCGCTGGACATGGAAATGTACCTGCGCATCGCACCGGAGCTTTATCTGAAGCGCCTCATCGTCGGCGGTTTCGAGCGCGTCTTCGAAATCAACCGGAACTTCCGCAACGAAGGGGTGAGCCCGCGCCACAACCCCGAGTTCACCATGATGGAGTTCTACGCGGCCTACACGGATTACCTCTGGCTGATGGACTACACCGAGGCCCTGATCCGCGAGACGGCCGCCCGCAGCTGCGGCACGACCCTGCTGAACTACCAGGGCCGGGACCTGGACCTGGGGCGGCCGTTCGACCGCCTGACCATCGTCGAGGCCATCCTCAAATACGCCCCGGGCTACCAGCCCGCGCAACTCGAGGATGCCGCCTTCCTGCGCGGCGAACTGCGGCGCCTGGGCACCGACGTCGACGGCCCCGCACTCGCCCAGGCCGGCCTCGGGGCCTTGCAGCTTGCGCTGTTCGAGGAAACCGCCGAGGCCGAGCTCTGGCATCCCACCTTCATCATTGATTACCCGGTCGAGGTCTCGCCGCTGGCGCGCGCCTCGGACACGCGCGAGGGGATCACCGAGCGTTTCGAGCTGTTCGCCTGCGGGCGCGAGATCGCCAACGGCTTTTCCGAGCTGAACGATCCCGAGGACCAGGCCGCGCGCTTCATGGCTCAGGTCGCCGCCAAGGATGCCGGCGACGAGGAAGCCATGTACTACGACGCCGACTACGTGCGGGCCCTGGAATACGGCATGCCGCCCACGGGCGGCTGCGGCATCGGCATCGACCGCCTCGTCATGATGCTGACGGACAGTGCCAACATCCGCGACGTCATCCTGTTCCCGCACCTGCGTCCCGAGGACTGAGCCGGCCCGTGAAGACAACGCGGCGCCACCGGCTGATTCCGGCGACGCCGCTACGATTTGGCCTCAACAAGCCGGGCGTGGCCGCCAGGGTGGCGACGGGCGGCCGGGTGCCGATTGTTACACCGTGAAGGACTCTCCGCAGCCGCAGGCCGCCTTTTCGTTGGGGTTGTTGAAACGGAAGCCCTCGTTCAGTCCCTCGCGGGCATAGTCGAGTTCCATGCCCTCGAGAAAGGGCAGGCTCTGGGGATCGATGTAGACGCGGGCCCCGAATTGCTCGAACAGGCGGTCCTCGGCCGATGCCTCGTCCACGTATTCGAGCTGGTACGACATGCCCGAGCATCCGGAGGGCTTGACACCCAGACGCAGGCCCAGGCCCTTGCCGCGCCTTTCAAGGTGGCGCTGGATGTGCCGGGCGGCTTGTTCGGTCAGAATGATTCCCATGGTTTACCTCTGCTTTTGCGTATAGTCGGCCACGGCGGCGCGAATGGCGTCCTCGGCCAGCATGGCGCAGTGCGCCTTGACCGGCGGCAACTGGAGTTCCCGGACGAAATCCTGGCTGTGGATGGTCAGCGCCTGGTCGAGCGACCGGCCCTTGAGCCACACCGTGGCAAGCGATCCCGCCGCGATCGCCGAGCCGCAGCCAAATGCCCGGAAACAGGCATCCTCTATGGTAGCGCCTTGCAGGCGAATCTGCAGCTTGAGGACCTCGCCCAATGCGGGTGCCCCGACCATCGCCGTACCGACACGGTCGTCCTGCGGGTCGAAAGAGCCGACGTTGCGCGGATTCCGGTAGTGATCCAGGACCGGCGCGCTGTATCCACGCACAGCCATCAGGATGCCTCCGATCCCGCCCAGGTGACGGCCTCGAGGTCGCGGCCCTGCTCGCGCAGCTCCCAGAGCGGGGATATCCCGCGCAGGCGCACGATCTGGGTGCGCAACGCCTCGATGGCACGGTCGATCTCGGCCTCGGTAGAGTAGCGGCCCAGGGTCAGGCGCAGCGAACTGTGCGCGAGCGGATCGCTGCGGCCCAGGGCGCGCAGCACGTAGGAAGGTTCGAGGCTGGCCGAGGTGCAGGCCGAGCCGCTGGAGACGGCCAGTTCCGGCAGGGCCATCAGCAGGGCCTCGCCCTCGATGTGCGCCACGCTGACGTTCAGATTGTGCGCCACCCGGCGATCCATGTCGCCGTTCAGGTACAGGTCGGGGATGTCGCGCAGGCCGGCCCACAGGCGATCACGCAGCGCGCGTATGCGGGCGACCTCGGCCGGGAACTCGAGCGCGGCCAGCGCATAGGCCTCGCCCATGCCGACGATCTGGTGCGTGGGAAGCGTGCCGGAGCGCAGGCCGCGCTCGTGGCCGCCCCCGTGCATCTGCGCCGCCAGGCGGACGCGCGGCTTGCGGCGCACGTACAGGGCCCCCACGCCCTTGGGGCCATAGGTCTTGTGCGCGGAGAAAGACATCAGGTCGACGTCCATGGCACGCACGTCGATGGCCACCTTGCCGGTGGCCTGGGCCGCGTCGGAATGGAACAGCACGCCGTGCTCGTGGCAGATCGCCGCCAGCGCGGCGATGTCCTGCACCACGCCGATCTCGTTGTTGACCAGCATGACCGAGGCCAGGATCGTGTCCGGGCGCAGGGCCGCGCGCAGCGCCTCGGGGTCGAGCAGGCCGTGGGCATCCACCGGCAGGACCGTGACCTCGAAGCCCTGGCGCTGCAGGTCGTGACAAGGATCGAGCACGGCCTTGTGCTCGGTGGCGACGGTGACGATGTGGCGCCCCCGGTCGCGATGGAATTCGGCCACGCCCTTGATGGCGAGATTGTCGGATTCGGTCGCCCCGGACGTCCAGATGATTTCCCGGGGATCGGCGCCGATCAGCGCCGCCACCTGGGCGCGCGCGCGCTCGACGGCGTCCTCGGCGTCCCAGCCATAAGCGTGGCTGCTGGAGGCCGGGTTGCCGAAACGTGCGCCCAGCCACGGCAGCATGGCCTGCAGCACCCGTTCGTCAACGGGCGTGGTGGCGGAATAATCCAGGTAGACGGGAGGGCTTGCGACCATCGGGGCTCCGGTTCAGGCCGATACGACCTCGCCTCGAGGGAAGATATCGGCGGTGACAGGCTTGATCGGGATCGAGCGCGCCTGGTTGGCTTCGTGCAACTGGCGCATGCGCTGCTGATCGACCAGATCCTGCAGCGATACGGAATCCAGGTACTCGACCATTTTACGACTAAGCGTGGCCCATAGGTCATGGGTCATGCATTTGCCGGTGCTGCCGTTGCGCCCGATGTTGCAGTTTTCCTTGCCGCCGCAGCTGGTGGCGTCCAGCGGCTCGTCGACGGCGAAGATGATGTCCGCCACGGTCATGTGGCGCGCCGCCCGCGCCAGCGTATAACCGCCGCCCGGTCCGCGGATGCTGTCGACCAGTTCATGGCGGCGCAGCTTGCCGAACAATTGCTCGAGGTAGGACAAAGAAATGTTCTGGCGCTCGCTGATCGCGGCCAGCGTCACGGGCCCGCTATGCTGACGCAGGGCCAGATCGATCATCGCGGTGACCGCGAAACGTCCTTTGGTCGTTAAACGCATGGTGGTTCCTTGCCTGGGGGGTGAGTGAATGGCCCAG
Source organism: Castellaniella sp. S9 (assembly GCF_027257175.1). Taxonomy (GTDB): domain Bacteria; phylum Pseudomonadota; class Gammaproteobacteria; order Burkholderiales; family Burkholderiaceae_B; genus Castellaniella. Next base: position 58,175 of record NZ_JAPFGD010000001.1, read on the forward strand.
CCGGCGGTACCCGACTGTTGAAGTCAAGTATATCAATTTACTTGACTAAAATACTCGGCTTTATGGCCTTGTTGCCCCCGGAACTTGATTTACATCATGCTCCCGGCGATAAACAGTAAAACGCCGCGCCTGAATGCCAAACGCCCCTTGCGGGGCGTGTCCGTGGCGGTCGGATCCTCAGGCCGCCTGGTACTGAAGCACGCGCTTGCGGACGAGTTCGAGCACACCCTGACAGGCGTCCTCGATGTAGTCGAGCACCTTGTTGAAGCCCTCGGGCGCCCCGTAGTAGGGATCGGGCACGGTGGCCTCCTCGTATTCGTTCGAGAAGCGCATCAGCAGCATCAATTTATGCTGGTAGACCTTGGGACATTGCTGCTGCAAGGCGGACAAATTTTCCCAGTCCATGGCGAGGATCAGGTCGAATTCGCGGAAATCCTGGGCGGTGATCTGGCGACCCACGTGGGTGGACAGGTCGTAGCCGCGCTTGCGCGCAGCCGCCTGGGCGCGAGGATCGGGGGCCTCGCCCACGTGAAAATTGTGCGTAGCCGCAGAATCGACGCGAACCACATCCGCCAAGCCCGCCTCGCCGATCATGTGCTGAAAGACACCTTGCGCGCTGGGAGAGCGGCAGATATTACCCGTACAGACGAAAAGTACTTTATTCATGATAGGTGAAAGTGTGCGGGAAAACCCGGAAATTGGCAAGCAATTTCGGGGGTTTTCCATAGTGGATCATCTTTTCCGCGGCCCGTGGAATCCCTTTTTTGCTGCGAGGCAGCATTCCGTGCGGCACCCGGGCAAATCCGCCAGCGGCATGCCGCATATGAGCTGTCGGTTTTTTCCAACGCTGCGCCGCCGGCATTCCCGCCCCGGCGTGCGGCTAAGTCAGCAAGGCGCGTTCCTTCAAGGCCTTCAAGGCGTCCCGCGCCGAGGCGGCCTGCTCGAATTCGAGGTTGCGGGCATGGTCGAGCATTTTTTCCTCCAGCCGGCGGATCTCGCGCGCCAGGGCCTTCTCGTCGTGCAGCGCGGCCTCGTCGTACGGTGCGGCGCCCGCCGGGCGGCCAGCCGCCGGGACCGAGACCCCGTCGATCAGGTCGCGCACCGCCTTGCTGACGCCCCGCGCGGTGATGCCGTGCGTCTCGTTGAAGGCGAGCTGGCGTTCGCGCCGGCGCTGGGTTTCCTCCATGGCGCGGCGCATCGAGTCCGTCACCTGGTCGGCATACAGGATCGCCCGGCCGTTGAGGTTGCGGGCCGCGCGGCCCATGGTCTGGATCAGGCTGCGCTCGGAACGCAGGAAGCCTTCCTTGTCGGCGTCGAGGATGGCGACCAGCGAAACCTCGGGGATGTCCAGCCCCTCGCGCAGCAGGTTGATGCCCACCAGCACGTCGAAGGCGCCCAGGCGCAGGTCGCGGATGATCTCGACGCGTTCGACAGTGTCGATGTCGGAATGCAGGTAGCGGACCTTGAGGCCGTTCTCGGCCAGGTACTCGGTCAGGTCTTCGGCCATGCGCTTGGTCAGGGTCGTGACCAGCACGCGCTCGTGGCGCGCCACGCGCAGCTTGGCCTCCCCCAGCAGGTCGTCGACCTGGGTGACCGCCGGACGCAGGTCCACCTCGGGGTCCACCAGCCCGGTGGGCCGCACCAGCTGCTCGACCACCTGGTCGGCGTGCTCGGCCTCGTAGGCGGCCGGCGTGGCCGACACGAATACACACTGTGGCATGCGCGCCTCGAATTCCTCCAGGCGCAGGGGCCGGTTGTCCAAAGCCGAGGGCAGGCGAAAGCCGAACTGCACCAGGGTTTCCTTGCGGGAGCGGTCGCCCCGGTACATGCCGCCCAACTGGCCGACGGTCACATGGCTTTCGTCGATGAACATCAGGGCGTTGGACGGCAGATAATCGATCAGCGTGGGCGGCGGCTCGCCCGGCGCCGCCCCCGAGAGGTGACGGGAGTAGTTTTCGATCCCCTTGCAGAACCCGAGCTCCTGCAGCATCTCGAGATCGAAGCGGGTGCGCTGCTCGAGGCGCTGGGCCTCGACGAGCTTGCCCTCGGCCGTGAGCACGGCCAGGCGCTCGCGCAGTTCCTCCTTGATGGTCTCGATGGCCCGCAACACGGTTTCGCGCGGCGTGACGTAGTGCGAACTGGGGAAAATCGTGAAGCGCACGAGCGGCTGCACGACCTTCCCGGTGAGCGGATCGAACAGGTCCAGCGATTCGATCTCGTCGTCGAACAGCGTGATGCGCAAGGCCTGCTCGGCATGCTCGGCCGGGAACACGTCGATCACCTCGCCGCGCGCGCGGAACACCCCGCGCGCGAACTCGGTGTCGTTGCGCTCGTATTGCATCGCCACCAGCCGGGCGAGGATCTCCTGGCGGGCGATGCGGTCGCCCTTGCGCAGGGTCAGGACCATCGCGTGGTAATCACCGGGGTTGCCGATCCCGTAGATGCAGGACACCGTGCCTACGATCACGGTGTCGGGGCGCTCGAGCAGGCTCTTGGTGGCCGACAGGCGCATCTGCTCGATGTGCTCGTTGATCGAGGAGTCCTTTTCGATGAACAGGTCGCGCGAGGGCACGTAGGCCTCGGGCTGGTAGTAATCGTAGTAGGACACGAAATATTCGACGGCGTTGCGCGGAAAGAACTCGCGCATCTCGGCGTACAGCTGGGCCGCCAGGGTCTTGTTCGGCGCCAGGACGATGGCCGGGCGCCCGGTGCGGGCGATGAGGTTGGCCATGGTGTAGGTCTTGCCCGAGCCCGTCACGCCCAGCAGGGTCTGGTACATCAGCCCGTCGCGCACGCCCTCCTCGAGGGCGTCGATCGCCGCGGGCTGGTCCCCGGCGGGCGGATACGGCTGGTAGAGCTGGAACGGGCTGTCCGGAAAGCGGACGAAGCCGGGTGCGGCCTGAGTCATGGGCAACTGGACACCTCTTCGGGAAACCCCTTATTATCACACCATTGTCCGTCGCGACAAAAATCGGCATTCAGCCTTCCTTTCCGTGCCTTTTCTTCTTTCCTAGCCTGCCCTCCCAAACCAACATGTCCTCCCTTTTCGCTTCCGTCGAACTCGCTCCGCGCGACCCCATCCTGGGCCTGAACGAACAATTCAAGGCCGACACCCGCGACTCCAAGGTCAATCTTGGGGTGGGCGTCTACTATGACGACCAAGGCCGCATCCCGCTGCTGAACGCGGTGCGCCAGGCCGAGACCCGCCTGTTCGAGCGCGCCGAGCCCCGCAACTACCTGCCGATCGACGGAATCCCGGGCTACAACACCGGCGCGCAGACCCTGCTGCTGGGCAAGGATTCGCCGCTGATGTCCGAACATCGCTCGCTGACCGTCCAGACGCTGGGCGGCACCGGCGCACTGAAGGTCGGCGCGGATTTCCTGCGCCAGATCCTGCCCGGCGCCCAGGTCGCGATCAGCAACCCCAGCTGGGCCAACCACCAGGCCTTGTTCGAGGCGGCGGGCTTTCCGGTCGTCAGCTACGATTATTACGACGCCGCGACGCACGGCCTGGACTTCGCGGGCATGCTGGCCTCGCTCGAGGCCCTGCCCGCGGGCACCATCGTGGTCCTGCACGCCTGCTGCCACAACCCCACCGGCGTGGACCCCACCACCGAGCAATGGGCGCAGATCGCCGACACCATCCAGTCCCGCCGCCTGGTGCCCTTCCTGGACATCGCCTACCAGGGCTTCGGCGCCGGCATCGAGGAGGACGCCGGCGTGGTGCGCCAGTTCGCCGATCTGGGGCTCACCATGTTCATCAGCTCATCGTTTTCCAAGTCCTTCTCGCTGTACGGCGAGCGCGTCGGCGCGCTGACCCTGGTGACGGGCAGCGACGACGAAAGCGCGCGCGTGCTCAGCCAACTGAAGCGCGTCATCCGCACCAATTACTCCAACCCGCCCACCCATGGCGGCGCCATCGTGTCGCTGGTGCTCAATACGCCGGAACTGTACGCCACCTGGGCGGGCGAACTGGCCGGCATGCGCGACCGGATCCGCGACATGCGCAGCCAACTGGTCGCGAAGATCCAGGCGGCCGGCGTCGAGCAGGATTTCAGCTTCGTCATGACGCAACGCGGCATGTTTTCGTATTCCGGGCTGACCAAGGCCCAGGTCGAGCGCCTGCGCGAGGACTTCGGTATCTATGCCGTCGGCAGCGGCCGCATCTGCGTGGCCGCCCTGAACAGCGGCAACATCGACTACGTGGCCCATGCCATCGCCCAGGTGATCAAGGGCTGAGCGTCCGCCTTGCCTTTTTGAGGGCTATCGGCCACAATTCAGACTGTGTTTATATACAGTTGATGCCCATGGCCCTCAAGCTCACCGCGCGGCAATCCCAGATCCTCGACCTGATCCGCCAGGCCATTGCCGCGAACGGCCGCCCCCCGACCCGCGCCGAAATCGCCGATGCCCTCGGTTTTCGTTCGGCCAATGCCGCCGAGGATCACCTGCGCGCCCTGGCACGCAAGGGCATGATCCGCTTGTCGGCTGGCACCTCGCGCGGCATCCAGCTCGTCGAGGGACACGAGGATGCGGCCCCCATCGTGGGGCCGGCCGCTCACGGGGCGGCGTCCGCGCCACGCCTGGTCCAGGCGGCCGATCATCTGCTGCTGCCCATCGTCGGGCGCGTGGCGGCGGGTCATCCCATCCTGGCGGCCGAACACGTCGAACGCGAAATTCCCGTCGGCGCCGGCTTGTTCAGCCAGGCACCGGACTACCTGCTGCGCGTGCGCGGCGCCAGCATGCGCGACGCGGGCATCCTCGACGGCGATCTGCTGGCGGTCCGGCGCAGCCCCGAGGCCCGCAACGGACAGATCGTCGTCGCCCGCCTGGGCGACGACGTCACGGTCAAGCGCCTCGACCGCCAGGGCGGCCGCCTGCGCCTGCTGCCTGAAAATCCCGACTTCCAGCCCATCCTGGTCGGCCCCGAGGACGATTTCGCCCTCGAAGGCATCGCCGTGGGCCTGATCCGGACCGGCGCCCTGCACTGATCCGCCGCCCAGGCGGCAAAAAGGCCACGCACGGTTTCCCGTACAAGTGGCCTTTTCGCCTCTGGGCAGGCTTCAGTGCTTGGTCACGTCGCCGTTGCTCGACCCCGCGGGACGCGAGGCTGCCACGGCCTCGGCCGCCAGGCGCGCGACCTCCTCGTCGGACAAGGGGGTGGGCATGTGCTGCAAGGCCACCTCCAGGACCCGGTCGATCCAGCGCACTGGAATGATGTCCAGGTGGTTCTTGACGTTGTCGGGGATCTCGACCAGGTCCTTGACGTTTTCCTCGGGAATCATGACGGTCTTGATCCCGCCGCGGTGAGCCGCCAGCAGCTTTTCCTTCAGGCCGCCGATGGCCAGCACCTCGCCGCGCAGGGTGATCTCGCCGGTCATGGCCACGTCCGAACGCACCGGGATGCCCGTGAGCGCCGATACCATGGCCGTGGTGATGGCGATGCCCGCCGACGGCCCGTCCTTGGGCGTGGCGCCCTCGGGGAAGTGCACGTGCAGGTCGCGCTTTTCGAAGGCCTGGTTGGCAATGCCCCATTTCTGGGCCCGCGCGCGCACCACCGTGCGCGCCGCCTCGACGGATTCCTTCATCACGTCGCCCAGCGAACCCGTGCGCACCACCGCGCCCTTGCCGGGCATGTCGGCCACCTCGATGGTCAGCAGTTCCCCGCCCACCTCGGTCCAGGCCAGGCCCGTCGCCAGGCCGATGCGGTCTTCCTTCTCGGCAATGCCGAAGGTATAGCGGCGCACGCCCAGGTAGTCGTTGAGATTGGCGGCATCGACCGTGATGCGCTCGGTGATCACGCCCGCCTTGCGGCCGCGCGTCACCGGGTTGGCCGCGAGCAGCTGCTTGACGACTTTGCGGCACACCTTGGAGATCTCGCGCTCGAGGGCGCGCACGCCCGCCTCGCGCGTGTAGTAGCGCACGATGTCGCGCACGGCGTCCTCGGTGATGGTCAGTTCGCCTTCCTGCACACCGTTGTTCTTCATGAGCTTGGGCAGCAGGTGGTCGAAAGCGATGTGGACCTTTTCATCCTCGGTGTAGCCCGACAGGCGAATGACCTCCATGCGGTCTAGCAGCGCCGGCGGAATGTTCAGGGTGTTGCTGGTCGCCACGAACATCACGTCCGACAAGTCGAAGTCGACCTCGATGTAGTGGTCCTGGAAGGTGTGGTTCTGTTCGGGATCCAGCACCTCGAGCAGCGCCGAGGACGGATCGCCGCGGAAATCCGCGCCCATCTTGTCGATCTCGTCGAGCAGGAACAGCGGGTTGCGCACACTGACCTTGGCCATGTTCTGGAGGATCTTGCCGGGCATCGAACCGATGTAGGTGCGGCGGTGGCCCCGGATTTCGGCCTCGTCGCGCACGCCGCCCAGGGCCATGCGCACGAACTTGCGGTTGGTCGCGCGCGCAATGGACTGGCCCAGCGAGGTCTTGCCCACGCCCGGGGGCCCGACCAGGCACAGGATCGGTGCCTTGAGCTTGTCGACGCGCTGCTGCACGGCGAGGTATTCCAGGATGCGTTCCTTGACCTTTTCCAGGCCATAGTGGTCCGCGTCGAGGACTTCCTCGGCGTTCTTGATGGAATTGTTGACGCGGCTCTTTTTGCGCCACGGCAGGCCCAGCAGCGTATCGATATAGTTGCGCACCACGGTCGCCTCGGCGGACATGGGCGACATGAGCTTGAGCTTCTTGAGTTCGGCGGCGGCCTTCTTCTGGGCCTCCTTGGGCAGATGCGCCTCGGCGATCTTGCGCTCCATCTCCTCGATGTCGGCGCCTTCCTCGCCTTCGCCCAGTTCCTTCTGGATGGCCTTGACCTGCTCGTTGAGGTAGTAGTCGCGCTGGCTCTTTTCCATCTGCTTTTTCACGCGGCCGCGAATGCGCTTTTCGACCTGCAGGATGTCGATCTCGGCCTCGAGCTGCGCCAGCAGCGCCTCGAGGCGGCCGGCGGCGCCGGTGGTCTCGAGCATGACCTGCTTTTGCTCGATCTTGAGGGGCAGGTGCGCGGCGATGGTGTCGGCCAGGCGCCCGGCATCCTCGATGCCCGAGAGCGAGGTGAGGATTTCCTGGGGGATTTTCTTGTTGAGCTTGACGTATTGCTCGAACTGGGCGACCACCGCCCGGCGCAAGGCCTCGGCCTCGGCGTTCTGGGAATGATCCTCGTCGACGCCGGCCACGTGCGCGGCGAAGTGGGTCTCGACGTCCGTGACCTCGAGGATGCGGGCGCGCTGCAGGCCCTCGACGAGGACCTTGACCGTCCCGTCGGGGAGCTTGAGCATCTGCAGGATGCTGGCGGCGCAGCCGATCTCGTAGAGGTCCTCGGGCGAGGGCTCGTCCTTGACGGCGGATTTCTGGGCAACCAACATGATGCTGTTGCCCGCCTCCATGGCGATCTCGAGCGCCTTGATCGAGCGGGGCCGCCCCACGAACAGCGGGATGACCATGTGGGGGAACACCACCACGTCCCGCAGCGGCAGCAGCGGGAGCTCGACGGGCTCCTGAGCGATGATTTGGGTAGCAGACATGGTTGCTTCCTTAAACTGATGACTTCCGGATGCAAAAGGACGCTGGAAAGCCCCTTTTGCGTGCATTGCCTGCGTGTTATATGGCGACTGGCGGCGAGGTTTCAAGGCCTCGCCGCCAGTTCAGTATAAGAGGATTTTCCGGCCCCGTGGGGCCGGGGGCATCCCTAGGCCGCGGCGGTGCGCAGGGGCTTGTCGTCGGATCCGTGGGCGTCGCGCGGGCCGGTGACCAGGGTGGGCGGCTGGCGGCCCTCGACCGCGTCCTCATCGAGGATGACGCGGTTGACGTCGCGACGCGACGGCAGGTCGTACATGGTGCCCAGCAGCGCCTGCTCGATGATGGAACGCAGGCCGCGTGCGCCGGTGCGGCGCTTGATGGCGCGACGCGCGATCGCGGTCAGCGCATCCGGGGTCACCTCGAGCTGGACGTCCTCCATCTCGAAGAGCTTCTGGAATTGCTTGACCACCGCGTTGCGCGGCTCGGTCAGGATGCGCACCAGGGTGTCTTCCTGCAATTCCTCGAGCGTGGCCACGACCGGCAGGCGGCCGACCAGTTCCGGAATCAGGCCGAATTTGATCAGATCCTCGGGTTCGGCCTCGGCGAAAAGCTCGCCCACGCCGCGTTCGGTCTTGGCCCGCACCGAGGCCGAGAAGCCGATCCCGGAGCGCTCGCTGCGATCGCGGATGATCTTTTCCAGGCCGTCGAAGGCGCCGCCCACGATGAACAGGATGTTGGTCGTATCGACCTGGACGAAATCCTGGTTGGGGTGCTTGCGCCCGCCTTGCGGCGGCACCGAGGCGACCGTGCCCTCGATGAGCTTGAGCAGCGCCTGCTGCACACCCTCGCCCGAGACGTCGCGGGTGATCGACGGATTGTCGGACTTGCGGGCGATCTTGTCGATCTCGTCGATGTAGATGATCGCGCGCTGGGCTTTTTCAAGTTCGTAGTTGCAGTTCTGGAGGAGCTTCTGGATGATGTTCTCGACGTCCTCGCCCACATAGCCCGCCTCGGTCAGCGTCGTGGCATCGGCCATCACGAAAGGAACATCCAGCATGCGCGCCAGCGTCTGCGCAAGCAGCGTCTTGCCCGAGCCGGTCGGCCCGATCAGCAGGATGTTGCTCTTGGTCAGCTCGACGTCGCCGCCCTTGGCGTCGGCGTAGCGGATGCGCTTGTAGTGGTTGTAGACCGCAACCGCCAGGTTGCGCTTGGGCGTTTCCTGGCCGATGACATAGCCGTCGAGGAAGGCCTTGATCTCGTGCGGCGCCGGCAGCTCGTTGCGCACGGCCTCGCGCGCCGCCTCCTGGGTTTCCTCGCGGATGATCTCGTTGCACAGGTCGATGCATTCATCGCAGATGAACACCGAGGGTCCGGCGATGAGCTTGCGGACTTCGTGCTGGCTCTTGTTGCAGAAGGAACAATGCAGCGTCTTGTCGTCGCCTGAACCTTTTCTTTCCGTCATAAAACTATACTCAACTCGCCTCGTTGCTGCGTGAAACCAGGACCTTGTCGATCAGGCCGTATTCCTGCGCCTCGTCGGCCGACATGAAATTATCGCGCTCGGTGTCCACACCGATGCGCTCGATGTCCTGCCCCGTGCGGTCCGCCAGGATCCTGTTCAGACGCTCGCGCAGGCTGAGGATTTCCTTGGCCTGGATCTGGATGTCGGAGGCCTGCCCCTGGGCACCGCCGGATGGCTGGTGAATCATGATACGCGAATTGGGCAAGGCGTAGCGCTTGCCCTTGGCGCCGGCGGCCAGCAGGAAGGCGCCCATGCTGGCGGCCAGCCCGGTGCACAGGGTGGACACATCGGGCTTGATGAATTGCATGGTGTCGTAGATCGCCATGCCGGCATACACCGACCCGCCCGGCGAGTTGATGTACAGCGAGACGTCCTTGTCGGGGTTTTCCGATTCGAGGAACAGCAGCTGCGCCACGACCAGGTTGGCCGACTGGTCGTTGACCGGACCGACGAAAAAGATCACCCGCTCGCGCAGCAGGCGCGAGTAGATGTCGTAGGACCGTTCGCCGCGGCCGGACTGCTCGATGACGATGGGGACGTAACCCAGCCCCGTGGGGACCACCGAATCCCCGCCATGCATGGCTGCATAGAAATCGGCGAACCTGGACATCAGCGCGTCCCCATCAAGGTGTCGAAGTCGACCGTCTCGGCGGTGACCTTGGCGCTGGCCAGGACGTGTTCGACGACATTGTCCTCGAGCACCAGGGACTCGATCTCGGCACGGCGCTGCCGGTCGGACAGGTAGTAGGCGACGACCTGCGCGGGCTGCTCGTAGCTTTGGGCGAATTCCTCGATGCGGGCACGGACCTGTTCGGGCTTGGCCTGCAGCTCGGCGGACTTGATCAGTTCGGAGACCAGCAGCCCCAGGCGCACGCGGCGCTCGGCCTCGGCCTTGAAGGTGTCCTCGGGAATGGGGATGGAATCGGCGTTGGGCAGGCCGCGATTTTTCAGTTCCTCGCGGGCGGCGGCGGTGCGGTTGGCGATTTCGCTGTCGACCAGCGCCTTGGGCAGGTCGAATTGGCAGGCGGCCGCCAAGGCGTCCATGACGCTGGACTTGGTGAGGTTCCTGGCGCGGGCCTTGGCCTCGCGCTCGATGTTGCCGCGCACGTCGGCGAGCAGCGCCTCGACGTCGCCTTCGGCCTGGCCCAGCGCCTTGGCGAAATCGGCATCGATCTCGGGCAGTTCGGGCTCGGCCACCTCGGTGACCGTGATCCGGAATTCGGCGGTCTTGCCGGCGACCGCCTCGCTGCCGTAGTCGGCCGGGAAAATCAGCGGGAAGGTTTTTTCCTCGCCGGCCTGCATGCCGGTGACGGCTTGCTCGAATTCGGGCAGCATGCGGCCCTCGCCCAAGACGAAGGGGAATTGGGTGGCGGTGCCGCCTTCGAAGGCGACGCCATCGATGGTGCCCGCGAAATCGAGGGTCACGCGATCACCGTCCTGGGCGGCGCGCCCCTCGGCGGGCTTGAAGACCGTGCGCTGCTTGCGCAGGATGTCGAGGGTTTTCTGCACCTCGGCATCGCCGACTTCGACCTCGCTGCGGGTGATCTCGAGGGCGGACAGCTCGGGCAGTTCGACGTCGGGATAGACCTCGAAAGTGGCGGAGAACGCCAGCACGTCGTCGCCCACGCCTTCGGTGCGGGGTTCGAGGCTGGGCGTGCCGGCCACGCGCAGCTTGGCCTCGCCGATGACCTTGTCCAGGGATTTGCCGATCTCGGTGTTGATCACCTCGTAGCGCACGCTGGGTCCGTGGCTGCGCTCGATGACCGACAGGGGCGCCTTGCCGGGACGAAAGCCCTGGATCTTGGCGGTGCGGGCGACGCGCTTGAGTTGCGCCTGGACCTCTTTCTCGATGTCGGCGACGGATACGGTCAGATCGACTCGGCGCTCGAGGCCGGACAATTTTTCAACCACAGGCTGCATTCGGGACCTATTGAAATAGTGAAATTGGACGGTAAACGACGTATTTTAGCGGAAACGGGAATCGCTCGCGGACCGCGGAGGCGCCGTGGGGAATCCCGCTATAATACTCGGCTTGCCGTGCGAACGTGGCGGAATTGGTAGACGCACCAGATTTAGGTTCTGGCGCCGCAAGGTATGAGAGTTCGAGTCTCTCCGTTCGCACCACGATACCAAATTAAACACGCGGTTTTTCGAGCGATCGTCTACAATCGCCCGCTCAAGGGGAGTAGCTCACCTTTCGCGGCATCGTCAATACGGCCCGCCTGCCTGCAGGTGCCCGGTGCCCCGGCAACCGATGGTTGGAGCAAGACCTTGCCCATGGGCAAGGTGCGTCTTCTCTATGACAGGCCTGGCCCTTGGTGGTCCAGGCCTTTTTGTTGCCAGGCCCGTGTCCGCGTTCCGGGCACGGCGGCGCGCATCCGGGCCCGGCTTGTTTTTCAACGTCAACGAAACACATCCTAAGGGAAATCGATGCTCGAATTCTTTCAAACACTGAGCTGGGTCGCGGTCTTCCAGATCATCATGATCGACATCCTGCTGGGTGGCGACAACGCCGTGGTGATCGCGCTGGCCTGCCGCAACCTGTCGCCCAAGCAACGCATGCAAGGCATTCTATGGGGCACGGCGGGAGCCATCGGTCTGCGCGTCGCGCTGATCGCCTTTGCCCTGACGCTGCTCAGCGTGCCGTTCCTGAAGATCATCGGCGCCCTGCTGCTGCTGTGGATCGGCGTCAAGCTCCTGCTGCCCGAGGAAGGCGCGCACGACAAGATCACCGGCGGGGCTTCGATCATGACAGCCGTCAAGACCATCCTGATCGCGGATTTCGTCATGAGCCTGGACAACGTCATCGCCATCGCCGGCGCCGCCCAGGGGGCGCATGCCGACCACCAGATCGGCCTGGTGGTATTCGGCCTGCTGGTCAGCGTGCCCATCATCATCTGGGGCAGCACGCTGGTGCTCAAGCTGATCGACCGCTATCCGCTGGTCGTCACCTTCGGCGCGGCGCTGCTGGGCTGGATCGCGGGCGGCATGCTGGTCACCGACATCGTGGTCGTCGAGCGTCTGGGCGAGCCCTCCACCCTGCTGAAACTGTCTGTCGAGCTCGTGTGCGCGCTGCTGGTCGTCGGCCTGGGATCGCAGTTGGCCAAGCGCAAGAAAGCGCATCAGGCACAAGGCTGAGCGGCGGGGCCGGGCGCGGGGGCCATCCGCTACAATAACCGCCTTTTCTCGAAACCGTCCGGGCATCGACCTCGATGCGCGGACGAGACACCGAGCGCCAGCACTGCGAGCCCGCCATGAACCGTACGTCACGACAGGACATCATCGAAGCCGCCTGGGAGGACCGCGCGTCCGTGGACCCGGGACAGGCGCCCGAGGCGCTGCGCGCGGCGGTGGCCGCCACGCTGGCGGAGCTGGACGACGGCACGCTGCGCGTCGCCGAGAAGATCGACGGCGACTGGCAAGTGCACCAGTGGGTCAAGAAAGCAGTCCTGCTGTCGTTCCGGCTGGAGAACAACCGCGTCATGGGGCAGGCGCCGCAGCTGTACTACGACAAGGTGCCGCTGAAGTTCCAGGACTACGGCGACGACGACTTCCGGCGCGGCGGCTTTCGCGTGGCGCCCACGGCCACGGTGCGCAGGGGCGCCTACATCGCCCGCGACGTGGTGCTGATGCCCTCCTACGTGAACATCGGCGCCTACGTGGGGGAAGGCAGCATGATCGATACCTGGGCCACGGTGGGCTCCTGCGCCCAGATCGGACGCCACGTGCACCTGTCCGGCGGCGTGGGCATCGGCGGCGTGCTCGAGCCCTTGCAGGCCGGCCCCACCATCATCGAGGACAACTGCTTCATCGGCGCCCGCTCCGAAGTCGTCGAAGGCGTGGTCGTCGAGGAAAACTCGGTCCTGGCGATGGGCGTGTTCATCTCGCAAAGCACCCGCATCTATGACCGCACGACCGGTGAGATCCGCACCGGGCGGGTGCCGGCCGGCTCGGTGGTGGTGCCGGGCGCCCTGCCGGCGGCCGACGGCAGCCACAGCCTGGCCTGCGCGGTGATCGTCAAGCGCGTCGACGCCAAGACCCGCGCCAAGACCAGCATCAACGATTTATTGAGGGCCTGAATGTCCCACTCGCCCGTGCGCGCCCTGTGCGAGGCGCTGATCGCCCTGCCCTCGGTCACGCCCGATGACGCGGGCTGCCAGGCCCTGATCGCGCAGCGGCTTGCGCCGCTGGGCTTCGTCTGCGAATCCATGGACAGCGGCCCGGTGGCCAACCTATGGGCGCGGCGCGGCACCGAGGCGCCCGTCCTGGTCTTCGCCGGACACACCGACGTGGTGCCCACCGGCCCGCTCGACGATTGGACGAGTCCGCCCTTCCACCCCACCGAACGCGACGGCCTGCTGGTGGGCCGCGGGGCGGCCGACATGAAATCCTCGATCGCGGCCTTTATCGTCGCCGCCGAGGAATTCATCGCCGCCCGCCCCCGCCACCGCGGGTCGATCGCGCTGCTGATCACCTCGGACGAGGAAGGGCCGGCCACCGAAGGCACCACGCACGTCTGCCGGCGATTGCGCGAGCGCGGCGAGGCCCTGGACTACTGCATCGTGGGGGAGCCCACCAGCGGCCAAACGCTGGGCGACACGATCAAGAACGGCCGGCGCGGCTCGATGTCCGGGCGCCTGACGGTGCACGGCATCCAGGGCCACGTGGCCTATCCCCACCTGGCCCGCAATCCGATCCACGCGGTGGCGCCCGCCTTGGCCGAGCTGGCCGGCACGCACTGGGACGAGGGCAACGCATATTTTCCGCCGACCACGTTCCAGGTCTCCAACATGCACGCGGGCACAGGCGCCGGCAACGTCATCCCCGGCGTCGCGGTCCTGGATTTCAATGTCCGCTTTTCCACCGCCAGCACGCCGCAGACGCTGCAGGCGCGCATCGCCGCGATCCTGGATCGCCACGGCCTGGACTATGGCCTGGACTGGACGATCAGCGGCCTGCCCTTCCTCACGCCGCAAGGCGCCCTGTGCGACGCGCTGCAGCAAGCCATCGCCGACGAGACCGGCGTGCAGGCCGTGCTCTCGACCACCGGCGGCACCTCGGACGGGCGCTTCATCGCGCAGATCTGCCCGCAGGTTGTCGAATTCGGTCCGATCAACGCGTCCATCCACCAGGCCGACGAGCATATCCGCCTGGATACGCTCGATCCGCTCAAGAACATTTACCGGCGCACCCTCGAGCATCTGCTGCCGGATGCGTCCTGAGCCGCCGGCACCTTTCTTCCAGAGACCGCCCATGTCCGTCCCCTATTCCGCCGAATTGCTCACGCTGCGCGATCTGCTGCGCTGGTCCATCAGCCGCTTCAACGCCGCCGGCCTGCATTTCGGCCACGGCAGCGACAATGCCTGGGACGAGGCGGCCTACCTGCTGCTGCACGGCCTGCACCTGCCGCTGGACACGCTGGAGCCTTTTCTGGATGCACGCCTGCTCGAGCGCGAGCGCCAGCGCTGCATCGACCTGATCCAGCAGCGGATCGCCACGCGCAAGCCCGCCGCCTACATGACGGGCGAGGCTTGGCTGCAGGGCCGGCGCTTCCTGGTGGACGAGCGTGTGATCGTGCCGCGCTCGCCGATCGCCGAGCTGCTGACCGATGCGCTGTCGCCATGGATCGCCGAGCCCGAAGCGGTCAGCCGGGTGATGGACCTGTGCACCGGCTCGGGCTGCCTGGCGATCCTGGCCGCCCAGGCCTTCGAATCCGCACAGGTCGACGCGGTGGACATCTCGCAGGGCGCGCTCGAGGTCGCGCGCAGCAACATCGCGCTGTACGGGCTGGAGAACCGCGTCCAGGCCCTGTATAGCGACGGCTTCGAGCAGGTCCCGGAGGGTACGGGCTACGACCTCATCCTCTGCAACCCGCCGTACGTGAATGCGCGCTCCATGGCGGTCCTGCCGCCCGAATACCAGCACGAACCGCGTCTGGCGCTGGCCGGCGGCGCCGACGGCATGGACCTGGTGCGGCGCATCGTGCGCGACGCGCCGCGCTTCCTCGCGCCGGAGGGCCTGCTGGTGCTCGAGATCGGTCACGAGCGCGCGCATTTCGAGGCCGCCTTCCCGAAGCTGGAACCCCTCTGGATCGAGACCGAGGCGACCAGCGACCAGATCATGCTGCTCCGGCGCGAGCAGCTCGAGCCGTGATCCGCGCCAGCGGCCTGGCCCTCAGGCGCGGCGCCAAGGTCCTGCTCGAGGGTGCCGAGTTCGTCGTGCATCCCGGCGAACGCATCGGCGTCGTGGGCAAGAACGGCGCGGGCAAGTCCACGCTGTTCGCGCTGTTGCGCGGCGAACTCGATGCCGATGCCGGCGCCCTGGAGATCCCTCCGGGCTGGCGCATCGCCAATGTCGAGCAGATCCTGCGCGATACCGGCCGGCCGGCGCGTGAATTCGTGATCGACGGCGACACACGGCTGCGCGCGCTGCAGGCCCGCCGCGCGGCAACGTCCGATGAGGATGGCCAGGCGATCGCCGAACTGGAGGCCGCGTTGGTCGAGGCGAACGCCTGGAGCGCGCCCTCGCGCGCCGAGCAATTGCTGGCCGGATTGGGCTTCGCCCCCGATGAATGGGAACGTCCCGTCGAAAGCTTTTCGGGCGGCTGGCAAATGCGCATCGCCCTGGCGCGCGCGCTCATGGCGCCCTCGGACCTGCTGCTGCTGGACGAGCCGACCAACCACCTGGACCTGGACGCCATGCTGTGGCTGGAGCGCTGGCTGTCGAACTATCCGGGCACGGTGCTGCTGATCTCGCACGACACGGAGTTCCTCGATGCGATCGCCCGGGCGATCCTGCATTTCGACCAAGGCACGCTGGTGCGCTACAAGGGCGGCTACGAGGCCTTCCTCGAACAGCGCGCCGAGCGCCTGCGCCAGAACCAGCTGGCGCGCGAGCGCCAGGCGCGCACGGCGGCCCACCTGCAATCCTTCATCGACCGCTTCAAGGCCAAGGCGACCAAGGCCAAGCAGGCGCAAAGCCGGGTCAAGGCGCTGGCGCGCATGCAGACCCTGGCGCCCCTGGCCGCTGAATCGGGGATCGACATACGCCTGCCCGATCCGGTCCAGACGCCCGACACCCTGCTGACGCTCGAGGCGGCCGAACTCGGCTATGCGGGGGCGGCGGACGGGCCTCGCCGCGTGCTCGAGGGCGTCGACCTGATCGTGCGCGGCGGCAGCCGCATCGGCATCCTGGGCGTCAACGGGGCCGGCAAGAGCACGCTGGTCAAGACCCTGGCGCGCGAACTCGCGCCCCTGGCGGGGGCCTACCGGCCGGCCAAGGGCCTGGAGATCGGCTATTTCGCCCAGCAACAGCTCGACGTCCTGGATCCGGACCTGACGCCGTTGCAGCATTTCGTGCGCATTGCGCCCGAGGCGCGCGAGCAGGAACTGCGCAACATGCTGGGCGGCTTCGGCTTCGGCGGCGCCATGGCCGATGCGCCCGTGGCGCCGTTCTCTGGAGGTGAAAAGGCGCGCCTCGCGCTCGCGCTGATCGTCTGGCGCAAACCCAACCTGCTGCTGCTCGACGAGCCCAGCAACCACCTGGACGTGGATACGCGAGAGGCCCTGGCGCGCGCCCTGGCGGGCTTTCCCGGCAGTGTGCTGCTGGTGTCGCATGATCGCCATCTGCTGCGCACCACGGTGGACGATTTCTGGATCGTGGCCGACGGCCGCGTCCAGCCCTTCGATGGCGATTTGGAGGACTACCGGGACTGGCTGCAGCGGCGCGGCACGGCTGCACGGGCGCAAGCCCGCGAAGACGCGCGCGCCGACACGCCCGCCGAACCCGGCCGCAAGACGCAGCGCCGCCTCCAGGCCGAGGCGCGCCAGCGACTGGCGGCGCAGCGCAAGCCCCTCGAGGAACGCCTGCGTCGCATCGAGGCCGACATGGCGCGCGCCGAGGCCCGCCTGAAAGACATCGACGCGCAAATCGCCGATCCTGATTTCTACACGGACGCGCATAAGGAGACCCGCCCCGCCTTGCTCGCCGAGCATGGCGAGCTCAGCAAGGCGCATCAGGCGCTGGAGGACGACTGGCTGCAGGTGCAGGAGGCCATCGAGGCGATCGAGCGCGAACCCGACCCGGCCTGATCGTCGCCGCGCGGCCGCGGCGGAACTGTCCGGCACCGCCATATTCCAGGCTTGAATAATCTAATACCGTTATATTCGTTCGGTATGAAGAACGGCATCCTTAGAATGAAAAACTGTTTCAACCTTCATTCCGAGTATGCTGATCATGAGCCGCCTGACCATTCAATCCATCGACACCGCGCATGCCGACGCGCAGGACCGCCTGCGCGCCGCGCAACAGGCCAATGGCTTTCTGCCCAACCTGCTGGGGGTGCTCGCCAATGCCCCCACCGCCCTCGAGACCTATCAGGTGGTGGGCGCCATCAATGGCCGCAACAGCCTCACGCCGACCGAGCGCGAGGTGGTGCAGATCACGGCGGCGACCTATAACGGCTGCGGTTTCTGCGTCGCCGGGCACACCAAGATCGCCTACAAGAAGCTGCAACTGCCTGAGCCTCTCGTGGAAGCCCTGCGCAACATCCAGGGCCTGGCCGATGCCAAGCTGGACGCCCTGGCGCGCTTCACCCTGAGCGTGCTCGAGAACAAGGGCCAGGTCCCGGACGAGGCCATCGAGGCCTTCAAGGCCGCCGGCTACAGCGAGGCCAACGCGCTGGACGTGGTGCTGGGCGTCAGCCTCGCCACGTTGTGCAATTACGCCAACAACCTGGCCAGGACCCCGATCAACCCGGAACTCCAGGCCTACGCCTGATCCTGGAGGCACCGGTCATGACCACAGCACGCTTGTCCGCGGCACAAGGCGAATCCCTCGAGGCGCTGATCCGCGAGGCGCTCGCCCCGCAGGCGCAGGCCATCGACCAGGACGGCCTGTATCCCCGCGAGTTCCTCCAGGCCTACGGCCGCCTGGGCGGTTTCTCGGCCGCCATTCCCCGGGCCCATGGCGGCCAGGGCCAAGGCCTGGCCGCGCAGATCGAGTCGATCGCGCTGGTCGGCCGCGCCTGCGGCTCGACCGCTTTCCTGGCCTGGTGCCAATCGGCCTGCGCCTGGTACCTGCTGCACTCGCCCGCCGAAGGCCCGCGCGAGCGCTACCTGCGCCCGATCGCCGGCGGGGAACTGCTGGCCGGCACCGGCATGTCCAACGCGGTCAAGCACCTGGCCGGCATCGAGCGCATCAACCTGCGCGGCCGCCGCGACGGCGACGGCTACCGGGTCAGCGGCTCGCTGCCCTGGGTCTCGAACATCGGCGAGGGCCATCTGGTCATCGTCGCCGCCGCAGTCGAGGACGGCGGCTACATCATGTTCGCCGTGCCGCCCGGCACGGACGGCCTCATCCTGCACGATTGCCCGGACTTTGCGGGACTGGCGGGTTCGGGCACCTACAACGTGCGCCTGAAGGACGCCTTCATCCCGGCGCACGACGTCATCGCCCGCCCCGAGCAGTTCCAGGCCTACATCAAGCGCATCAAGCCCGGCTTCGTGCTGACGCAGATCGGCATCGGCCAGGGCATCGCCGAGGCCAGCCTGCAGACCATCCGCGACAGCAACAACACCCACGCCCACGTGAATGTGTTCCTGGACGACCAGGCCGATACGCTGGAGGCCGAGCTGCGAGGCCTGCAGGACGCCACCGGCGTGCTGGCCGACCAGGACGATGCGGCGCGGCCGCTGGACATTCTGCGCGCCCGTGCGCAGGCCTCCGAATTGACCCTGCGGGCGACCCAGTCCGCGGCGCTGCATGCCGGCGCCAAGGGTTACCTGATGCGCCATCCGGCGCAGCGCCGCCTGCGCGAGGCCCTGTTCGTCGCCATCGTCACCCCGGCCCTCAAGCACCTGCGCAAGGAGATCCATGCGCTGGAAGAACAGCAGGCTGCCTGAACGCATGGATACCCTCCTGTCGATCGACCCCGCCGGCACCGAGGCGCGTCCCGAGGCCGTGCTGCTGGCGGCGCGGGACATCGTCCTCAGCTATCCCCGGCCGCAGGCGGCGCCGCTGACCGTACTGCGGGATTTCTCGCTGGAGCTGCGGCGCGGCGAGATCGTCGCAATCCTGGGGCCCAGCGGCGTGGGCAAATCCTCGCTGCTGCGCGTGCTGGCCGGCCTGCAGAAGGCCGAGCGCGGCGAGGTGCGTGTCGATGGACAAGTCCTGCACGGCCCGCATCCGCGGCTGGGCTTCGTATTCCAGGACCCCAGCCTGCTGCCCTGGCTGACCCTCGAGGAGAACGTCGGCTTCGGGCTGGATTTCAAGCACCAGCCCGCGCTGGATGCGACGCAACGGGCGCGGCGCGTCGACCGTGCAATCGCCGAGGTCGACCTTGCCCCCGCACGCAAGCGATTCCCCGACGAGCTCTCGGGCGGCATGGCCCAACGCGCATCGCTTGCGCGCACCTTGGCCCGCGAGCCCGAGATCCTGCTGCTGGACGAACCTTTCAGCGCGCTCGACGAAGTCACCCGCGAGGAAATGCAGACCCTGCTGCTGCGTATCGTCCAGCGCCACGGCACCGCCGCGATCCTCGTCACGCACGATATCGACGAGGCCCTCATCCTGGCCGACCGCATCCTGCTGATTGGCGAGCAACCCGGCCGCCTCATCGCCCAATGGACGATCAGCCAGCCACATCCCCGCGACGAAGTCGATCCGCGCCTCACCGCGATCCGCGTCGAGATCGTCCAGAAACTGCGCGCCACGCGCTCCATCCGAAAAACCTGACAGACACACCCCATGAAACTGCTCGATCTCTGCTGCGGCCCCGACGAAGGCACCCTGGCGCGCCGCCGCCAATTCCTGAAACTGTCCTCGCTGTTCACCGTGGCCGGCGCCCTGCCGCTGCTGCAGGCCGGCCGCGAGGCGCGCGCCGCCGAGCCCGATGCGCCCGTGCGGATCGGCTACCTGCCGATCACGGACGCCACGCCGCTGCTGGTCGCCCACCACAACAAGCTGTTCGAGGCACAGGGCCTGCAGGTCGAAAAGCCCCGGCGCTTTCGCAGCTGGTCGCAGATCGTGGAGGCCTTCCTCGCCGGCCAGGTCAACGTGGTGCATTTGCTGATGCCGATGACGATCTGGTCGCGCTACGGCAGCCGTTCGCCCGCCAAGGTGGTCGCCTGGAACCACATGGAGGGGTCCTGCCTCACCGTGCTGCCCGACGTCGACAAGCTCGAGGACCTGGGCGGCACCACCGTCGCCATCCCGTTCTGGTATTCGGTCCACAACATCGTCCTGCAGCGCATCCTGCAGGAGGCCGGCCTCGAGTTCATCAGCGAGGGCGAGCCCGGCGCCAAGCAGGTGAAGCTCGTGGTGATGTCCCCAGGCGACATGCTGCCGGCTCTGGGGTCGCGACGCATCTCGGGCTACATCGTGGCCGAGCCCTTCAATGCCATGGCCGAACTGCTGAAGGTCGGCAAGGTCTGGCGCTTCACCGGCGACGTCTGGCGCAACCACGCCTGCTGCGTGGTGACCATGCACGAACGCGATCTGCAGGAACGCCCGGACTGGTCGCAGAAAGTCGTCAGCGCCATCGTCCAGGCGCAGGTCTGGACGCGCGACCACCGCGCCGAAGCCGTGGACATCCTGTCGCGCGACAATGCGGCGGACTACACGCCCCATACCCGCGAAACCCTGGGTCGCGTGCTGCTCCCCTCGGCCGAACTGGACGCCGAATATGCCCGCACCGGCGCCATCCGCCATGCCGACTGGCAGGAAAAGCGCATCGACTTCCAGCCCTACCCCTTCCCGAGCTACACCGAGAAGCTGGTCGAGCTGCTGAAGACGACCTACGTGCTGGGCCGCAATGAATTCCTCCAGGAGCTGGACCCCGCCTTCGTGGCCCGCGATCTGGTCGACGACCGCTATGTCAAACAAGCGATCCAGGCCGCCGGCGGCATGGCCGCGTTCGGCCTGCCCGAATCCTTTACCCGCACAGAAACGTTCTCGGTGAGCTGATGAATACCCGCCTCGCTGCCCTTCCCGCCCGCCGGCGCCTCGCCCTGAGCGCCTGCGGCCTGCTGGCGCTGTTCGCCCTGTGGGCGGGCGGCATCGCCCTGATGGGCCAGGACCAGGGCATGGCGCGCCTGTTCGCGCCGGGCGTGGCGCTGAGCAGCCTCAGCGAGCTGATCGCCGGCAATGAGCTGACCGTGCACACCCTGGTCAGCCTGCGCCGGGTCGCGGTCGGCCTGTTCTGGGCCCTGCTGTTCGGCATCCCCATCGGCCTGGCGATCGGCTCGTCGCGCAAGCTGGAATCGGGCACCAGCGGGGCCTTCCAGTTCCTGAGGATGATCTCGCCGCTGTCCTGGATGCCGATCGCCGTGATGCTGTTCGGCATCGGCGACGCCCCCATTTATTTCCTGCTGAGCTTCGCCGCCGTGTGGCCCATCATCCTGAACACCAGCGCCGGCGTGCGCAGCCTGGACGGCCGCTGGCTGATGCTGGCCCACAGCCTGAGCGCCACCCGCCGCGAGATCCTCTGGCGCATCGTGCTGCCGGGCTCGATGGGCCACATCCTGACGGGCCTGCGCCTGGCGATCGGCATCGTCTGGATCATCCTCGTGCCCTGCGAGATGCTGGGCGTGAGTTCCGGCCTGGGATACTTCATCCTGGACACCCGCGACCGCCTGGCCTACTCGGAATTGATGGCGGTGATCGTGCTGATCGGCGCACTGGGCTTCGTGCTGGACACCGTCGCGCAGAAGCTGCACCGGCGCTGGGCGCGCGGGCGCGCCTGAGTCCACGCGGCGGATCCCGTCCCCCGCGATACGCGGCGCAAGAGGCCGGTCGCCCTACTCCAGGATTTCGAGCTTGGCCACGGCCAGGGCCAGGGTCTTGGCGCCGGCGTCGCGGAATTCGATCCGGGCCTGCGCGTCCTGGCCCGAGCCGGTGAGGCTGACCACGGTGCCCTCGCCGAAACGGGCGTGGCGCACGCCCAGGCCGATGCGGAAGCACTGCTCGCCCACTGTGACGCCGCTGGCGGCGGTGCGCGGTGCGCGTGGCGCAAAGGCGCTGCCGCCCTCGGCATGCCAGCCTGCGCCGCGCCGGAACGCGCCGCTCCAGGCGGGCGGCTCGGGCGCCTGGCGCGCACGCGGCGTAAGCCACTTCAGGTGTTCCTCGGGGATCTCGTCGAGAAAGCGCGACCGCATGGCATAGCGCGTCTGGCCGTGCAGCATGCGGCTCTGGGCCAGCGTCAGTGTCAGCCGCTCGCGGGCGCGGGTGATCGCCACATACATCAGGCGGCGTTCCTCCTCGAGCCCGCCCGGGTCGAGCAGGCTGTTTTCGTGGGGAAACAGGCCTTCCTCGAGACCGGTGATGAACACCACGTCGAATTCCAGCCCCTTGGCCGCATGGACGGTCATCAATTGCACCGCGTCCTCGCCGGCCTGCGCCTGGTTGTCGCCGGCCTCTAGGGAGGCATGGCTGAGGAATGCCGCCAGCGGCGACATGACGGCGGGCGGCTGCTCCGCCGGGCCGAAGGCGAGGTCCGCATTCGCGTCCTGCGCCCCGAGCGGCGCGGACGCCCCTGAGGCCGCGCCGGCGTGATCCTCGGGAATGCGGCCTGCGGCCAGACCCTGGAAGCCTTCCTCGGCGACGAAGGCCGCCGCGGCGTTGACCAGTTCCTGCAGGTTGTCGAGCCGGTCCTGGCCCTCGCGGTCGGCGCGGTAGTGCGCCTCGAGCCCGCTGCGGTGAACGACGTGGCCGATGAGCTCGGGCAGGTCCAGGGACTGCGCCTCGTGTGCCATGGCCTGGATCAACGCGGCAAAGCGCGCGAGGTTCGCGCCGCCCTTGCCCGCCACGTAGGGCACCGCGCCGAACAGGCTGACGCCGTACTGCGCGGCCAGGTCGGCCTGTTGCTCGAGCGTACGCGCGCCGATGCCGCGCGTGGGCAGATTGACCACGCGCATCCACGAGGTGTCGTCCTGCGGATTATCGATCAGGCGCAGGTAGGCCAGGACGTGCTTGACCTCCTGGCGCTCGAAGAAACGCTGGCCGCCATAGACGCGATACGGCAGGCGCGCGGAAAACAGGGCGTGCTCGATCGGCCGGGACTGCGCGTTGCTGCGGTAGAGCACGGCGATCTGGTGCGGCGCGCGACCCTCGCGGATCAGGGCACGGATCTCGTCGACCAGCCATTGGGCCTCGAGGGCGTCCGAGGCCTGCTCGACCACGCGCAAGGGTTCGCCCTCGGCCATCTCGGTCCAGAGGTTCTTGCCCAGGCGACGGGTGTTGTGTGCGATCAAGGCATTGGCGGCATCCAGGATGTGGCCATGGGACCGGTAGTTCTGCTCGAGGCGGATCACGTTGCCGCGCGCGTAGCGCTGTTCGAAGTCGGCCATATTGCCGACGTTGGCCCCGCGAAACGCATAGATGGACTGGTCGTCGTCGCCCACGGCGAACACCGGGGTGTGCGGCCCCGCCAGCAGCATCAGCCAGCGGTATTGCAACACGTTGGTGTCCTGGAACTCATCCACCAGGATGTGCTGGAAACGGCGCTGGTAATGTTCGCGGATCGGCGCCTCGCGCTGCAGCAGCTCATACGCGCGCAGCAGCAGTTCGCCGAAATCGACCACGCCTTCGCGCTCGCATTGGTCCTGGTAGCGCTGGTACAGCTCGGCCAGGCGGCGGCCCTGGGGGTCGCGCACGTCCAGGTCGGAGGGACGCAAGCCGTCCTCCTTGGCGCTGTTGATCATGCGCTGCACGTCGCGCGGCGGGAAGCGTTCGTCGTCGATGCCCGCCGTCTTGATCATGCGCTTGATGGCGGACAGCTGGTCGGCGCTGTCGAGGATCTGGAACGTCTGCGGCAATCCGGCATCGCGGTGATGGGCGCGCAGCAGCCGGTTGCACAGGCCATGGAAGGTGCCCACCCACATGCCGCGCGTATCCAGCGGCAGCAGCGCCGACAGGCGCGCCAGCATCTCGCGCGCCGCCTTGTTGGTGAAGGTCACGGCCAGCAGTCCGTAGGGGCCGGCCTGGCCGGTCTGGATCAGCCAGGCCATGCGGGTGGTCAACACCCGGGTCTTGCCGCTGCCGGCCCCGGCCAGGACCAGGGCGTGCACGGCCGGCTGCGTCACGGCCTCGCGCTGCCGTTCGTTCAAACCATCGATCATACGGCGTAGCGGCGCAGACGGTGCGAAAACTGTTCGAGGCCCTCGATGCCGCTTTGCTGGGCGCGCTGGCACCAGGCGCGCAGATCGGCCAGCAGTTGCTCGCTGCTGGCGCTGGAGGATTCCCACAAGGCGGTGAGTTCGCGGCGCATCTGCACCAGGGTCGAGAGCGAAGGCGCCAAGGCCAGGGCGCGATCCACCTCGGCGCGCTGCGCGGGCGCCAGGTCCGGGGCCTCGTGCAGCAGCCACTTGCGGCAGCGGCGCAGCAGCCGCCACTCGCCCTGGCGCCCGCGGGCGACGGCGAGTTCGCGAGCCACGGCTTTTTTCAGGACCCGGCTGTAGCGGGCCAGGACCTCGTAGCGGTGGGTGATGATGCCCTGCAGGTGCGCCATGTCGAGCGACTCGATCGGCACGGCCTCGGCGCGCTGCAGGCGCAGGCGCGGCGCCACCCGGCGCACCTGCGCCAGGCGCAGGGCCTGGAGAATGCGGATATAGCACCAGCCCAGGTCGAATTCATACCATTTGGTGGAGAACTTGGCCGAGGTGCCATAGGCATGGTGGTTGTTGTGCAGTTCCTCGCCGCCGATCAGCAGGCCCCAGGGCGACACGTTGGTGCTGTCGTCCGGGCAGGCATAGTTGCGATAGCCCCAGGCATGGCCCAGGCCGTTGACCACGCCGGCCGCCCAGAACGGAATCCAGGCCATCTGGATCGCCCACACCGTCAGCCCGATCACGCCGAACAGGGCCAGGTCCACGATCAGCATGATCAGGATGCCCAGCAGGTTGTGGCGCGAGTACAGGCGGCGCTCGAGCCAGTCATCGGGCGTGCCGTGGCCGAAACGCGCCAGAGTCTCGGGGTTGGTGGCCTCGGCGCGGTAAAGTTCGGCGCCGCGAAAGAACACCTTGGACAGGCCGAACACGGCCGGCGAATGCGGGTCGCCCTCGCGTTCGCACTTGGCGTGGTGCTTGCGGTGGATGGCGACCCATTCCTTGGTCACCATCCCGGTGGTCAGCCACAGCCAGAAGCGGAAGAAATGCATGACGGCCGGATGCAGATCCAGCCCGCGGTGCGCCTGGCTGCGATGCAGGAAGATCGTCACGGCCGCAATGGTGATGTGCGTCAGCACCAGGGTGACCGCGATCAATTCCCAGGCGTTCAGGTGCAGCAGGCCACCCTGCAGAAAGTGGAGCAAATCGTTCATGGCAATGGGCGAGGCCCTTGGTCAATCGAAATCATGAGGAAAAGTGTAGCCCACCCCCGCCGAACGCGTCAGGCGGGTTTACGCGGCCACGCCACGCACGCTCAGTCGGGCGATGCCTCGCCCGCCCCGTCGGGCCCGGTGGCCGGCGGCGCCGCGGGTTTGCTGCGCTGCATGACCGCGGCGAAAAAACCGTCGGTGCCGTGGCGGTCCGGCCGCAGGCGCAGAAACGGCCCGTCCATCTGGGGCACCGCGCAGCGGTCCGCGAGGATGGGGCCGGCCTCTAGCAGCGAGAATTCAGGGTGCTCGTCCAGGAAGGCCTGCACCTGGTCCTCGTTTTCCTCGGGCAGGATGCTGCAGCTGGCATACACCAGCCGTCCGCCCGGCGCGACGCAGGCCGCGGCCTCGCGCAGGATGCGCGCCTGGGTCTCCAGCAAGGATGCCAGGGCCTCGGGATGCTGGCGCCACTTGAGGTCGGGGTTGCGCCGCAGGGTGCCCAGCCCGCTGCACGGCGCATCCACCAGCACGCGCTGCGCCTTGCCGCGCAGGCGCCGCACCCGCGTGTCCTTGTGTTCCGCGATCACCACCGGCACGATGTTCGACAGGCCGCTGCGGGCGAATCGGGGCTTGGCGCGCGCCAGTCGCGCCGCCGAGACGTCGAAGGCATACAAGCGCCCGGTGGAGCGCATCAGCGCGCCCAGCAGCAGCGTCTTGCCGCCCGCGCCCGCGCAATAATCGATGACCATCTCGCCACGCCGGGGAGCGACCAGCGCCGCCAGCAGCTGGCTGCCTTCGTCCTGCACCTCGATCTCGCCGCGTTCGAACGCCTGCCAGCGATTGACGGGCGGGCGGCCCTCGATGCGGATGCCCCAGGGCGAATACGGTGTGGGCCGCGGCGACCAGCGCGCCTCGGGACCACCGGCCCAGGCCTCGAGCAGCGCCGCGCGTTCGAGCTTGAACGGATTGATCCGCAAATCCAGGGGCGCCGGGCGGTTGAGGGCTTCGAACAGGGCTTCGCCGTCCTCGAGGGCGGCCGCCCGTTCGGCCAGCCAGTCGGGCAGGCTCAGGCGCACGGCATCCGGCAGCGCGCGCACGTCGATGGCGCGCACGTGATCCAGCCAGGCGCGTTCATGCTCGTCCAGGCCCGCATCCAGGGTCGCGCGCGGCCAGACCGACGCCAGGCCCAGGATCGCCAGGCGCCGGGCCGCCGGTCCGTGGCCGCTCTCGGCGAACTGCCGATAGCGGCGCAGATGGCGCAGGACGTCGAAGACCGCCTCGGCGATCTCGCCGCGGTCCCGGCCGCCCGCCTTGGGATGGGCCCGGAACCAGCGCGACAGCACCGCATCGGCCGGATGCGACCACTGCAGGATCTCACCCAGGACCTGGCGCACCTGTTCGATGCGCGCCGCGGCCATTACGTACGGCCGCGGGGCCGCTGCGGGACTGCGCCGCGCACGGCGCGGCTGATCGGATCGGGTCATGGGTTCCATCAGGATATGAGGTCATGGGCCGTGAAGGCGCGCCGATCGACGCCGTCCACCCGCACCAGGCCGTCGTCGCCGATGGCGACCCGCCGGTCGGCCAGCCAGGCTGCGACCTCGGCATACATATGGTGTTCCAGCGCCAGCAAGCGCTGGGCCAGGGTGTCGGCGGTATCGCCCGGCAGCACGGGAATGGCGCCCTGGGCGATGATCGGCCCGTGATCCAGCACGGGCGTCACGAAGTGTACCGTACATCCGTGCCACTGTACCCCCTGCGCCAGGGCCTGGGCATGGGTGTGCAGGCCCGGAAAGGCCGGCAGCAGCGAGGGGTGGATATTGATGATGCGGCCCTCGAAGCGGCGCACCAGGTCGGCCCCCAGCACGCGCATGAATCCCGCCAGCAGCACGTAGTCGGGGGCGAGTTCGTCGATGCGCTGCGCCAGGGCCTGATCGAAGGCCTCGCGGCTGTCGTAGGCGCGATGCGGCAGGACCTCGACGGGTATGCCGCGGGACCGGGCCCAGGCCAGGCCGGCGGCGTCGGCGCGATTGGACAACACGGCGCAGACCTCGGCGCGCAGGCCGCGCGCGGCAATCGCCTGGACGATGGCCTGCATGTTCGAGCCGCGGCCCGAAATCAGGATGAGGAAACGCACCGGGGGTGAGGGCTGCTGCGCCAAGGTCTGGGCCTCCGACATACAATCGAGGCAAAATTGTAAACTCTTGCCTGTGAAATCCGCTCCCACACTTTATCGCGGCCTGCCGCGACGCGACTCGACTGCGCCCAGCGCGCTGACCATCGGGAATTTCGACGGCGTGCACCGGGGGCACCAAGCCATCCTCGCGCACGTCCGCGACCAGGCCGCGCAGCGCGGTCTCGTGCCCAGCGTCATGACCTTCACGCCGCACCCACGGGCGTTCTTTGCCCGGCGGGGCCATCGGCCCGAGCTCATCCCGACCCAGATCAGCGCCCTGCGCGACAAGGTCGAGGCCCTCAGCCGGCACGGCATGCGCCAGATCGTCATCCTGCCCTTCCGGCAGCGCCTGGCCGACATGGGCGCCGAGGACTTCATCCGCCGCCTGCTGGTGGACGGGCTCAATACGCGCTGGGTGCTGGTGGGCGAGGATTTCCGCTACGGCCGCCAGCGCAGCGGCGATATCGAGCTGCTGCGCGGGATGGGCGAAATCCACGGCTTCGAAGTGCGCACCCTGGCCGACGTCGTCGACGCCCAGGGCCGGCGGATTTCCAGCACCGAGCTGCGCACCGCCCTGGCGGTGGGCAACCTCGAGCGCAGCGCGGCGCTGCTGGGCCGGGACTACAGTATCAGCGGGCATGTGATCCACGGTCGCCGGCTGGGCCGCAGCCTGGGGTTCCCAACCCTGAACCTGCGCGTGCCCGAGCCCTGTGCGGCGCGCTCCGGGATCTACGTCGTGCGCGTGTGCGGCCTGGGTCCCGACGCCCTGCCGGGGGTCGCCAGCCTGGGCGTGCGCCCCACCGTCTCGTCGGACGGACGCCTGTTGCTCGAGACACACGTGCTCGATCATCGCGTGGACGCCTACGGTAAACTGGTGCGCGTCGAATTCCTCGAGTTCCTGCGCGACGAGGAAACCTTTCCCGATCTACCCACTTTGACCGCCGCCATCGAAAAGGATGTGCAAGGCGCTCGCGACTATTTCGCCTCCCATGGACTATAGAGACACCCTCAATCTTCCCGAATCCCCCTTCCCCATGCGGGGCAACCTGGCGAAACGCGAACCCGGCTGGATCGCGGCCTGGGAGGAAAAAAAGGTCTATGCCGCCATCCGCGAGGCGGCCCGTGGACGGCCCAAGTTCATCCTGCACGACGGCCCACCCTACGCCAACGGCGACATCCACATCGGCCACGCGGTCAACAAGATCCTCAAGGACGTCATCGTCAAGAGCCGCGACCTGGCGGGCTTCGATGCGCAATACGTGCCGGGCTGGGACTGCCACGGCATGCCCATCGAGATCCAGATCGAAAAGAAATACGGCAAGCACCTGCCGGTGGCCGAGGTCCAGGCCAAGGCGCGCGCCTACGCCGCCGAACAGATCGAGCGCCAGCGCAAGGATTTCAAGCGCCTGGGCGTGCTGGCGGACTGGAACAATCCCTACCTCACCATGAATCACAGCAACGAGGCCGACGAGCTTCGCGCGCTGGCGGGAATCATGAAAAAGGGCTATGTGTTCCGCGGCCTGAAACCCGTCAACTGGTGCTTTGATTGCGGCTCGGCGCTGGCCGAGGCCGAGGTCGAATACGCCGACCGCGAAGATCCGTCCGTGGACGTCGCCTTCGCCTTTGATGACCGCGCCGCCGTGGCGCGGGCCTTCGGCCTCGAGGGCGAGGTCGACGCGGGCGCCATCGTCATCTGGACCACCACGCCCTGGACGCTGCCCGCCAACCAGGCCCTCAACCTGCATCCCGACCATGAGTATGCCTTGCTGCGGCTGGCGCAGCCCCGGGACACCGGTCCGCTGTTGATCGTGGCCGCCGAACTCGCCGAAAGCTGCCTGCAGCGCTGGGGCCTCGAGGGCAGGATCATCGCCACCGCCGCGGGCACGCAGCTGGCCGGCCTGGCCTTCCGCCATCCGCTGCATGACGCCGACCCGGGCTACCGCCGCCTGTCGCCCGTCTACCTGGGCGACTACGTGACGCTGGACTCGGGCACCGGGGTCGTGCACTCGTCGCCCGCCTACGGCGTCGAGGATTTCCAGTCCTGCAAGGCGCACGGCCTGGCCGACACCGACATTCTCAATCCGGTCATGGGCAACGGCCACTATGCCGACAGCCTGCCGCTGTTCGGCGGCGAACTGATCTGGGCCGCCAATCCGCGCATCGTCGAGGCGCTGCGCGCCGCCGGCACGCTGCTGCATACCGAGGCCCACAGCCACAGCTACATGCACTGCTGGCGCCACAAGACGCCCGTCATCTACCGCGCGACCAGCCAATGGTTCGCCGGCATGGACCTGCGCCCCGACGGCGGCGCGAGCCTGCGCGAACTGGCCCTGGCGGGCATCGAGGCCACCGCGTTCTATCCGGCCTGGGGGCGCGCGCGCCTGCATGCCATGATCGCCAACCGGCCCGACTGGACGCTCTCGCGCCAGCGCCAGTGGGGCGTACCCATGGCCTTTTTCGTCCACAAGGAAACCGGCGAACTGCATCCGCGCACCGTCGAACTGCTGGAACAAATCGCCCAGCGCGTCGAGCGCGAAGGCATCGAGGCCTGGCAGACCCTGGACCCGCGCGAACTGCTGGGCGACGAGGCCGAGCACTACGAAAAGAACCGCGACACGCTGGACGTGTGGTTCGATTCGGGCACCACCCACGCCACCGTCCTGGGCGGGCGCGACCACCAGATGAAGGGCTCGCACGCGGATCAGCTCGCCTGGCCCGCCGACCTCTACCTCGAGGGTTCGGACCAGCACCGCGGCTGGTTCCATTCGTCCCTGCTGACCGGCTGCATGCTGTACGGCCGCCCGCCCTACAAGGGCCTGCTCACCCACGGTTTCGTGGTCGACGGCCGGGGCCGCAAGATGAGCAAGTCCGAAGGCAATGTGATCTTCCCGCAGGAGGTCTCGGACTCCCTGGGCGCCGAGATCCTGCGCCTGTGGACCGCCGCCACGGACTATTCGGGCGAACTGTCGATCAGCAAGCAGATCCTCGCCCGTGTCGTCGAGAGCTACCGCCGGGTGCGCAACACCCTGAAGTTCCTGCTGGGCAACCTGGCCGACTTCGACCCGGCGACGGACGCCCTGCCGACCGATGCGCTCTTGGAGATCGACCGATACGCCCTGCAGATGACCGCCGCCATGCAGGCCGAGGTGCGGGCCAGCTTCGAGCGCTATGAGTTCCACACCGCGGTCTCGCGCCTGCAGATCTTCTGCTCCGAGGACCTGGGCGCCTTCTACCTCGACATCCTCAAGGACCGGCTCTACACCGCAGGCCGCGACAGTGCCGCCCGGCGCTCGGCGCAAACCGCGCTGTACCACGTGACCCACGCGCTGCTCAAGCTGCTCGCGCCGATCCTGTCCTTCACCGCCGAGGAGGCCTGGAGCGACCTGCACGGCAGCGCCGAGACGCCCAGCATCTTCACCGGCCTGTTCCACGAGGTGCCCGCGCCGGCCGACGCGCAGGCCTTGTCGGCGCGCTGGACGCGGCTGCGCGAGATCCGCGCCGAGGCCATGCGCGAGATCGAGACCGTGCGCGCGCGCGGCGAGATCGGCTCGTCGCTGGCGGCCGAGCTCGACTTCCGTGCATCGGGCGACGACCTCGCACTGCTCCAGAGCCTGGGCGATGACTTGCGCTTTGTGTTCCTGGTCTCGCGCGCCGAGGCCCATGCCGCACAGGGGCCGCTGGCGATCGAGGTCCACGCCACCGGGCACGCCAAGTGCGCCCGGTGCTGGCACCACCGTCCGGACGTGGGCCACGATCCCGCGCATCCTGAATTGTGCGGCCGCTGCACCGACAATCTGTTCGGCGACGGCGAGCCGCGCAGCCATGCCTGAGTCCGCCCGGGCGGCGCGCCTGGCCCCGATGGCCGGCTGGCTGGCGCTGGCCGCCGTGCTGATCGTCCTCGACCAGGCCAGCAAATCGGCGGTCGAGGCCTGGCTGGCCTACGGCCAGCGGGTGCCCGTCCTGCCGGTGTTCGATTTCACCCTGCTCTATAACAGGGGGGCGGCCTTCAGCTTCCTCGCCGACGCCGACGGCGGCCAGCGCTGGCTGTTCACCGGCATCGCGCTGATTGCCGCCATCGTCATCCTGCGGCTACTCTACACCCATGCGGCTCAGCGGCTGTTCTGCGCATCGCTGGCCTGCATCCTGGGCGGGGCGCTGGGCAATGCCCTGGACCGCCTGGCCCATGGCCACGTGGTGGACTTCCTGCTGTTTTACTGGAAGGACTGGTATTTCCCGGCCTTCAACATCGCGGACATCGCCATCACCTGCGGCGCCGGCCTGCTGATCCTCGACGAGATCCTGCAGTCCCGGCGGCGCAAGGCGGCGCCCTGAACCGGAGGCATTCATGCTCGAACTTGCCGGCACTCGCATCGTACTGGGCCTGACGGGCGGCATCGCCTGCTACAAATCCGCCGAACTGCTGCGCCGCATGCTGGACCAGGGCGCGCAGGTGGACGTGGTCATGACCGAGGCCGCGACGCACTTCATCACGCCGACCACCCTGCAGGCCCTGTCGGGCCGCCCGGTGTACCTCGACCCGCTGGATGCGCGGGTGCCGAACAGCATGGCGCACATCACCCTCACCCGCGGCGCGGACGCCGTGCTGATCGTGCCGACCAGCGCCGATTTCATGGCCAAGCTCGCGCACGGGCACGCCGACGACCTGCTCTCGACCCTGTGCGTGGCGCGCGGCGAGGTCCCCCTGCTGATCGCGCCCGCGATGAACCGCGAGATGTGGACCCATCCCGCCACCCAGCGCAATGCGCGGCAGCTGCACGCCGACGGCGTCGCCCTGCTGGGTCCCGGCGAGGGTGACCAGGCCTGCGGCGAAACCGGCGAGGGCCGCATGCTCGAGCCCGGCCAGATCCTCGATGCGCTGGTGGCCTATTTCCAGCCCAAGGTGCTGGCCGGCCGGCGCGTGCTGCTCACGGCCGGCCCCACCAGCGAACCCATCGATCCCGTGCGGGTCATCACCAACCGCTCCTCGGGGCGCATGGGTTATGCCCTGGCGCGCGCCGCCGCCGAGGCCGGCGCCACGGTGGAACTCATTTCCGGGCCGACCGCCCTGCCCACGCCCCAGGGCGTGGTCCGCATCGACGTGGGCACGGCGGCGCAGATGCACGCCGCCGCGATGGCCTACGCGCCCAGGGCGGACATTTTCATCGCCGTCGCGGCGGTGGCCGACTGGGCGGTGGCCCAACCCTCGGCCGCCAAGCTCAAGAAACAGGACGGCCAGCCGCCGTCGCTGTCCTTCGTCCAGAATCCCGACATCCTCGCCGAGGTGGCCGCCCTGGCCGGCGGGCCCTGGTGCGTGGGCTTTGCCGCCGAGACCGAGCGCCTCGACGAACACGCCCAGGCCAAGCGCCTGCGCAAGGGGGTGCCGCTGATGGTCGGCAATCTCGCCCAGGACACCATGGATGCCGAATCGGCCCGCCTGGTGCTGTACGACGAGGCCGGCGCCCACCCGCTGGAGCCGCAACACAAGCTGCATGCGGCGCGCGCGCTGATCCGCGAGATCGCGCGCCGCATGCCTGGCTGAACACATTCTTGCCAACCCGGCCCCGTCCCGCGGACGCGCGGCCAATCCGCCCGGAGCACCATGCAATCCATCGCCCTGAAGATCCTCGACCCCCGGATGCACGACTGCCTGCCGGCCTACGCCACATCGGGCTCGGCGGGGCTGGACCTGCGCGCCTGCCTCGACGCCCCGCGCACGCTGGCCCCCGGGGACACCGACCTCGTGCCCACCGGCCTGGCCATCCACATCGCCGATCCGGCATACGCGGGCATGATCCTGCCGCGCTCCGGCCTGGGCCACAAGCACGGCATCGTACTGGGCAACCTGGTCGGCCTGATCGACTCCGACTACCAGGGCCCCTTGATGGTCTCGGTCTGGAACCGCGGCACGCAGCCCTACACCCTGCAGCCCATGGAACGCCTGGCCCAGCTGGTGATCGTGCCGATCCAGCAGGTGCGCTTCGACGTCGTGGACGATTTCGCCGACAGCGCCCGCGGCGCCGGCGGCTTCGGCAGCACCGGCCGAGGCTGAACGCCGGAGCCCGCCGAGGTCGCGCGGGCCGGCGCCGGCCAGACCGCCGTCAGGCCGCGTCTTCTTCGCCCAGGTAGGCCGCACGCACCTTGGGATCGTCGATCAGCTGCCGCGACGGCCCCGACAGCGTGATCTGGCCCGACTCCATCACATAGCCGCGCGCGCTGACCTCCAGCGCAAGGCGGGCGTTCTGCTCGATCAGCAGGATGGTGACCCCCTCGGCGGCGATGGCGCGCACGACCTCGAAGACCTTTTCCACCATCAGCGGCGCAAGCCCCATGGAGGGCTCGTCGAGCAGCAGCAGGCGCGGCTTGGACACCATGGCGCGGCCCATCGCGAGCATCTGTTGCTCGCCGCCCGAGAGCGTACCCGCCGATTGGCGGCGCCGCTCGGCCAGCCGCGGGAACAGCTCGAAGACGTGTTCGATCGTGGCGCGCACCTCGGCGTGGTCCTTGCGGGTATAGCCGCCGATGTTGAGGTTCTCCTCGATCGTGAGCTGGCCGAAGATCCCGCGCCCCTCGGGCACCATCACCAGCCCGTCGAGGACCATCTCGTGCACCGGCCGCCCGAGGATCGGCCGGCCGTCGTAGAGGATCTCGCCGCCGGCCGCCGGCACCAGGCCGCAGATGGCGCGCAGGGTGGTGCTCTTGCCGGCGCCGTTGGCGCCGATCAGGCTGACGAGCTCGCCCTGCCCGACCGTGAGGTCCAGGCCGCGGACGGCGCGAATGCCGCCATACGAGACGTCCAGCCGGCGGATCTCCAGCAGATTGGGGGTCGTCATGCGCGGTCTCCTTGCGAGGCGGCGGCACCCGCCCCCAGATAGGCCTCGATCACCTTGGGATCGTGCTGCACCTCGGCGGGCTTGCCCTCGGCCAGCACCTTGCCATATTCCAGAACCAGGACCCGGTCGCACAGGCCCATGACGAGCTTCATGTCGTGCTCGATCAGCAGCACGGTCACGCCGTCGGCGCGGATCTTTTCGATCAGGCGGCGCAGCACCAGGGTCTCGGACGCATTCATGCCGGCGGCCGGTTCGTCCAGCGCAAGCAGCATGGGCTCGGTGGCCAGGGCGCGGGCGATCTCCAGGCGGCGCTGATCGCCATACGGCAGGGAACGCGCCATGTGGTTGGCGCGCTCGCCGATGCCCACGTAGTCCAGCAGCTCGCGGGCCCGCGCCTCGATCGCGGCTTCTTCGTCCCGGGTGCGCCGGTTGCGCGTGATCGCGCCGAACACCCCGGCATGCGTGCGCACGTGGCGTCCGATCATGACGTTCTCGAGCGCACTGAGCGCACCGAACAGGCGGATGTTCTGGAACGTCCGGGCCATGCCGGCCTGTGCGATCTGGTGCGGCTTGAGCCGGGTGAATTCGCGGCCCATGAAATTGCAGGTGCCGGACTCGGGGATGTAGAGGCCGGTCATCACATTGAATAGCGTGGTCTTGCCCGCGCCATTGGGGCCGATCAGGCCGTAGATGTCGCCCTTGCGGATGGCGAAGCTCACGTCCGACAAGGCCTGCAGTCCGCCGAAGCGCTTGTTCAGCTTGTTGGCGACCAGCAGCAGGTCGCTGCCGTGGCCCGGATTCTCGCGTTCGACGGGTCTCATGCCTCGCCCTCCGTGCCGCGGGCGAGCTCGCGGCGCCGCACCGCCGAGGGCCACAGGCCCGCCGGACGGAAGATCATCACCAGCACCAGCGCAAAGCCGAACATCAGCATGCGGATGCCGTCGGGATCCAGCACCACCTCGCCGAAGGCCGCCTGCTGCAAAGGCACGACCACGGCGCGCAGCACCTCGGGAAAGATCGACAGCAGCAAGGCGCCCAGGATCACGCCGGGAATATTGCCCATCCCGCCCAGCACCACCATGCACAGCACCAGGATGGATTCGGTCAGGCTGAAGCTCTCGGGGCTGACGAAACCCTGCATCGAGGCGAACATCGCGCCCGCCAGTCCGCCGAAGGTCGCCCCCATGGAGAACGCCAGCAGCTTGATGTTGCGGGTATTGATGCCCATGGCCTTGGCGGCGATCTCGTCCTCGCGCACGGCCTCCCAGGCGCGGCCGATGCGTGAATTCTGCAGACGGGCGCAGACGATCACGATGAGGATCGTCAGCAAGAGCAGCAAGTAGTAGTATTTTTCCGGCCCCGTGATGCGAAAGCCCAGGATCTGTTCGCTGCGTCCGAACGAAAATCCGGCCACCGAGAATGTATCTACCCTGTTTATCCCTTGCGGACCGTTGGTGATGTTGATCGGTGCATCCAGGTTGTTCATGAAGATGCGCACGATTTCGCCGAAGCCCAGGGTGACGATGGCCAGGTAATCGCCGCGCAGCTTCAGTGTCGGCGCGCCCAGCATCGCCCCGAAGAACGCCGCCAGCACGAGTCCCGCCGGGATGATGACCCAGAACGGCAGGTGCAGGCCGAAATGCGGCGAGGCCAGCATCGCCCAGACGTAGGCCCCCACGGCATAGAAGGCGATATAACCCAGATCGAGCAGGCCGGCGAAGCCCACCACGATGTTCAGCCCCAGGGACAGCATCACGTACAACAGGGCGAAATTGATGGTGCGCACCCAGCTCTGGCCGTGCATGCCCAGCACGAAAGGCAGTACCGCCAGCACGACACCGGCCAGGGCGATGCCCAGCCAGACCTTGGGCGGCACGGATTTGGATGGTATCGTCATGCGCGGTCTCCGACCCGTTCACCCATCAGACCCGAGGGCCGGAACACCAGCACCAGGATCAGCACGATGAAGGAAAAGACGTCCTGGTAGTTGCTGCCGAACACGCCACCGGTCAGATCGCCGATGTAGCCGGCCCCCAGGGATTCGATGATGCCCAGCAGCAGTCCCCCCAGCATGGCGCCGCCCAGGTTGCCGATGCCGCCGAGCACGGCGGCGGTAAAGGCCTTCAGGCCCAGCATGAAGCCCATGGTGTACTGCGCCACGCCGTAATAGCTCACCACCATGATGCCGGCCACCGCGGCGAGCGCCGAGCCGATCAGGAAGGCGGCCGAGATGACCGTGTTGATGTTCACCCCCATCAAGCCGGCGACCTCCTGGTTCTGGGCCGTGGCCCGCATGGCGGTGCCCAGGCGGGTGCGATGCACCACGGCCAGCAGGCCGGCCATGATCAGCAAGGAACCGAACACAATGACCAATTGCAGGGTCGTCATGCGCGCCCCCAGGAACTCGTGGACGGTGGGCTCGATGATGCGCGGAAAGCTGAGGTAGTTGCGGCCCCAGACCATCATCGCGACGTTCTGGATGATGATCGAGACGCCGATCGCGGTGATCAGGGCGGTCAGGCGCGGCGCCCGGCGCAGGGGCCGGTAGGCGTAGCGCTCGGCGAGCCAGCCCAGGCCCATGCAGAACGGGATCGCGACCGCCAGGGCGGCGGCCAGCAGGATCACGGGCGAGGCGCCCGCCCAGGCACCGCCGACCAGGCTGATCACCAGCGTGGTCGCCAGCATGGCGCCGACCATCACGACGTCGCCATGCGCGAAGTTGATCAGGCCGATGATCCCGTACACCATGGTGTAGCCGAGCGCCACGAGGGCATAGACGCTGCCCACGGTGACCCCGTTGATCAATTGCTGCAGGAGGATATCCATACGTGTGTCCAGGACTGGGACGGGCCGGCGCCACCCTTGCGATCCGGCCGCCGCACGGGCGGGGCCGGGGGTCGGTCCGTCGATTCGTCAGGAAGTCCGGACGGCGCGCCCCTCGTGGAGGCGCGTGCGCCGCCCGGCGCATCGCGCTTACTCGGCGGCCTGGCTGACCATGCTCTTGAACATGGTCCACTTGCCGTTCTTGACCAGGTAGATGGTCACGGCGACTTCCTTGAGATCGCCCTTGCCGTCATAGGCGATGTGCTTGCTGGTGGCGCCGCTGCGCGCGA
Source organism: Castellaniella sp. S9 (assembly GCF_027257175.1). Lineage (GTDB taxonomy): Bacteria > Pseudomonadota > Gammaproteobacteria > Burkholderiales > Burkholderiaceae_B > Castellaniella. The sequence continues at coordinate 95,643 of NZ_JAPFGD010000001.1, forward strand.
GGCTGGCGAGCTTGGGCAGGTACTTGGCGGGATCCGAGGAGCCGGCCTCCTTCATGGCGGTGATCATGTTCCAGGCGCCGTCGTAGGCGTAGGGCGAATAGACGCCGGGCTCGACGTTGAAGCGCGCCTTGTAGTCCTTGAGGAACTGTTCGCCGGCCGCCATCGTGGACAGGGGCACGCCCGCCAGCGAGGCATAGGTGCCGTCGGCCGCATCGCCGGCGAGCTTCAGGAAGGTTTCGCTGCGGGTCATCTCGCCCGACACCAGCGGCGCCTCGATGCCCAGGCGCACCATCTGGCTGCGCATCGGGCCCGACTGCGCGTCCAGGCCGCCGAAGAAGATCGCGGCCGGCGCCTTGGATTTGATGTTGGTGAGGATCGCCGTGAAATCGGTCGCCTTGTCGGTCGTGTATTCGCGGGCGATGATCTCGCCGCCCGCGGCCTCGACGGCCTTGGCGACCTCATCGGCCAGGCCCTGGCCGTAGGCGGTGCGGTCGTCGATCAGGGCGACTTTCTTGGCGCCCAGGTCCTTGACGATGAACTCGCCGTCGGCCGCACCCTGCTGGGTGTCGCTGGTCATCATGCGGAAGGTGGTGTCATAGCCCTGCTCGGTGTACTCGGGCGAGGTCGCCATGGCGATCTGCGGCAGGCCCGCATCGTTGTAGACGCGCGATGCCGGGATGGTCGTGCCCGAGTTGAAATGCCCCAGGACGCCCTTGACCCCTTCGTCGACGATCTGCTGGGCGACCTGCACGGCGGTGCGGGGGTCGGCCTGGTCATCGCGCGAGACGAGCTCGAATTTGGCGGTCTTGCCGTCGAGCTGGATATTCTGCTTGTTGGCTTCCTCGAGGGCCAGCTCCAGGCCGTTTTTCATGTCCTCGCCGTAGTGCGCCTGGGGTCCGGTCAGCGGCGCGGCGAAACCGAGCTTGACGACCTGGGTGTCGGCATGCGCCGGGCCGAAGGCGAGGCCGGCCAGCAGCGCGGCGGACGTGGCCAGCAGCTTGAAGCGTTTGGTGGATTGCATATCGTGGTTCTCCTTGGTGTCGGGGATGCCTGCGGCTCGTGGCCCATCCGGACGTCCCCTGTTGACTCAAAAACACATACAGTCTTCATGGACTGTCACCCTCGTCGCAGCCGCCGGGTGGCGGCCGCACGACACTAGCCGACCATCATCAGGCTGGCGTTGCCGCCCGCGGCCGCCGTGTTGATGCAGATCGATGTCTCGCGCACCAGCATCTCGAGCGCATAGCGGCCGCCTGCGGCCAGTTCCTCGCTGCGCAGCCCCAGGACCGGCACGATCGGCCCCGGCCGGTCCACGACCGCCGCGTTCAAGGCCAGCAAGTCGTCGCCGTCGCCCTCGAACAGCACGACCTGGAAATCCCCCGCGGCCAACGCGTCCTCGCCCGCCAGCACGACCGACGCGTCGCCCGCCTGGGCCTGGAAGGCCCGGCCCGCGGGCGTATCCATGAACAGCATCCGGTTGCCCGTGCGTCGGCAGGCATCGTGCTGCGCCTGCGCGCCCCGCGCCGTCAGCGCCCGGCACAATACAGTGCCGCGGGGCTTGAGGCGATAGACGTTGCTCTCGCCCGTGGGACCGGGCAGCACGCAGTCGGCGGCGTCGCGGCCCGGAATCCCGGCAACCGGCAGGCCCGCCGGCCCGCGCGACAGCAGCCGATGCAGGTACAGCGGGCCGCCGGCCTTGGGACCGGTGCCCGACAGGCCTTCGCCGCCGAAGGGCTGCACGCCCACGGTCGCGCCGACGATATTGCGATTGACGTAGATGTTGCCCGCGTTGACGCGTTGGACGATGTGCTGGATGGTCTCGTCCAGCCGGGTGTGCACCCCGAAGGTCAACCCATAGCCGCTGCCGTTGATGTCGTCGAGCAGCTCGTCCAGCGCCTCGCGCCGGTAGCGCAGCACATGCAGCACCGGCCCGAACACCTCGCGCTCGAGCTGCGACACGTGCGCGATCTCGATCAGCGTGGGCGGCACGAACGTGCCGTTGCGCGCCTGCTCGCCCAGCGACAGCCGATCGACCGCATGGCCGGCCTCGCGCATGGCGCGCACGTGCGCCTCGATGTGGTCCCGGGCCTCGGCGTCGATGACCGGCCCGACGTCGGTGGACAGCAGCTCGGGACGACCCACGCGCAGTTCCCGCATGGCGCCGCGCAGCATCTCGAGGGTGCGGTCGGCGCAGTCCTCCTGCACGCACAGCACGCGCAGGGCCGAGCAGCGCTGGCCGGCGGAATCGAAGGCCGAATTGAGCACGTCATAGACGACTTGCTCCGTCAGCGCCGAGGAGTCCACGATCAGGGCATTCTGGCCGCCGGTCTCGGCAATCAGCGGAATCACGTGGCCGCGCGCGTCCAGGCGCTGGGCCAGCGTCGCCGCGATGTGCCGGGCGACCTCGGTGGACCCGGTGAACATCACCCCGCGCACGGCGGGATCGGCGACCAGCCGGGCGCCCACGGTCTCGCCGCGCCCCGGCAGCAGCTGCACCGCATCGGCGGGAATGCCGGCGCGCCGCAGCGCCGAGACACCCAGCGCGGCGATCAGATTGGTCTGCTCGGCGGGCTTGGCCAGCACGACGTTGCCCGCGGCCAGCGCCGCACTGACCTGGCCGATGAAAATGGCCAGCGGGAAGTTCCAGGGACTGATGCACAGCACCGGGCCCAAGGGCCTATGGCTGTCGTTCGAGAACCCGCGCTCGATGCCGGCGCCGTAATAGCGCAGGAAGTCGACCGCCTCGCGCACCTCGGCGATCGCATTGGGGTAGGACTTGCCCGCCTCGCGCACGATCAGGCCGATGGCCGCCTGCATCTCGTCCTCGAGGATCTGTGCGGCCAGCCGCAGGCACTGGGCGCGCTCGGCCACCGGCGTCGACTGCCAGATGGGCGCCGCATACTCCGCGCGCCGCAGGGCCTGCTGGATATCGGCGTCGCCCGCCTCGACCACGCGGCCGACCACGTCGCGATGATCCGCGGGATTGAGGACCTCGCGGGCACGCGCGTCCTCCCAGACCCCGTCAGGCGCCGCCCGCCAGTCCTGCGCGGCGCTGCCCAGCAGCGCCGCCGACAAGGAGCCCAGGCGATGTTCGTTGCTGAGGTCCAGCCCGGCGGAATTCAGCCGGCCTTCTTGTTCGAGGTAGAGTTCGCGCGGCAGCGGAATGCGATCGTGCGGCGCGCCCAGCGGCTGGAGGCGCCGCGCCGCCGTCACCGGATCGGCCACCAGGACCTCGATGGGCAGATCCTCGTCGGCGATCTGGTTGACGAAGGACGTATTGGCGCCGTTCTCGAGCAGGCGGCGCACCAGGTATGCCAGCAGCGTCTCGTGCGTACCCACGGGCGCGTAGACCCGGCAGGGACGATTGAGCTTGCCCTCGGCCACCGGCCCGACGACTTCCTCATAGAGCGGTTCGCCCATGCCGTGCAGGCACTGGAATTCGTATTGCCCCGGATAGTAGTTCGCCCCGGCCATGTGATAGATCGCGGACAGCGTCTGGGCATTGTGCGTGGCGAACTGCGGATACACGGCCTCGGGCGCGCCCAGCAGCTTGCGGGCGCAGGCCAGGTACGAGACGTCGGTATGCACCTTGCGGGTATACACCGGATAGCCCTCGAGGCCGTCCACCTGCGCCCGCTTGATCTCGGTGTCCCAGTATGCGCCCTTGACCAGCCGCAGCATCAGACGGTGTTTGCTGCGCCGCGCCAGGTCGATCACGTAGTCGATGACGAAGGGCGCGCGCTTTTGATAGGCCTGGATCACGAAACCGATGCCATTCCATCCCGCCAGCCGTTCATCGAAGCACATCGCCTCGAGCAGGTCCAGGGACAGTTCCAGCCGGTCGGCCTCCTCGGCATCGATGTTCAGGCCGATGTCGTAGCGCCGCGCAAGCACCGCCAGCGCGATCATGCGCGGCAACAATTCGGCCATGACCCGGTCGCGCTGAGCGCGCGAGTAGCGCGGATGCAGCGCCGAGAGCTTGATCGAGATGCCCGGCCCCTCGTAGATGCCGCGGCCCTGCGAGGCCTTGCCGATCGCATGGATGGCCTGCTCGTAGGATTCGTAGTAGCGGCTGGCGTCCTGGGCGGTCGTCGCCGCCTCGCCCAGCATGTCGTAGGAATAGCGAAAGCCGACGTCCTCGAATTTGCGGCTGTTGGCCAGGGCCGCCGAAATCGTCTGCCCCGTGACGAATTGTTCGCCCATCAGCCGCATCGCCATGTTGACGCCACGCCGGATGAGGGGCTCGCCACCCTTGCCGATCAGGCGGGTCAGCGCCCGGGACAGGGTCTGTTCGCTGTTGACGCTGACCAGCTTGCCGGTGACCAGCAGTCCCCAGGTGGCCGCATTGACGAACAGGGACGGGGATTCGCCGACGTGCGAGCGCCAATCGCCATGGCTGATCTTGTCGCGGATCAACGCATCCCGCGTGGCCCGGTCCGGAATCCGCAACAGCGCCTCGGCCAGACACATCAGGGCCACGCCCTCCTGGCTGGACAGCGAGAACTCCTGGATCAGGGCCTCGACCCCCCCGGCCTTGCGCTTGCCGCGCAGCGCGGCGACCAGCCGATGCGCCAGGGCTTGCACCGCATCGCCATCATCCTGGGCGGCCAAATCCAGCAGCATGGGCACGCATTCGGGTTCCGGGCGCCGGTAGGCCGCCGTGATGGCCGCACGCAGCACGGACTGGGGTTGCACCTCTTGGGCAAACTCGTAGAACGGTTGCTGGCGTTCGGGTTCCACCACGTCCTCGGCAGGCTCGTCGCCCGCAAGGTGGCCGATCTCGGCCGGCAGCTGGCCGCGCTCGATCGCCTCGATGTAAGCCAGCAAGGCTTGTTTATGCAGCCAATGCGGCGTGCAGCCGAGGCCGTCGGCAATCTGCCGCAGGCGTTCGCGCAACGCCTCATCCACCTTAACGCCGAGAGTAACGGTAGCCATGATCAGAATCGTCCAGCCTGTCCAGCAACAACGGATGGCACCTTGGCCATCCGTTAGGTTTACCACCGGCATGCTATATCTTTAGATGGGGTTTCACCACTAGGGATAACCCAGGAAATGAAAAGTAAAACCCAGGTGGACCCGGCAGGGATTCAGGTGCAACTATCTCGCAAGATCGCTGGATCGTCCGGTGTGGGCGCGACCGGATCCATACGCGCGGCAATCACGTCCGCCAGCAGCGCAACCGCCGTGCGCTGGGCCTCCACCAGCGCCGCAACCCCCTGCCCCGCCGTCGGCACCCTCAGGACCACGCGGCACAGCTGCGCTCCGGATCCGGCATGGCGACCCTCGGCCCAGTTCGCCTCCAGGCCGGCATACTGGTTGAACACCAGGTCGAATCGTGTCACCTGGACGGCGACCTCGCGCAGTGGCAAATCCTTGGGCGCGGCCATCAGGCTGAGGTCGGGCACGTCCAGCGCGCGCGACACCCGGGCCGCCAGCGCCGCCCGGATCTGGTCGGCGAGAGGCGCCGCCCACAGGGACTCGTTCAGCAAGGCGACATCGGCGTCGGCGGCGTCGCGGCGCACCACCAGTTGCGGGCGATCGACCTCGGCGGGGATGCGCACGGCCTCCATGCGCACACCGTAATCCGCCGCGCGAACGGACGGCGACGGTTCAGCGGGCAAGGGGCCGGACAGACTGTAGTAGGCGCTGGGCGGGGCCGCGCACGCGCCCAGCAGCACGGCGATTCCCAGGCTGGCGAGTCTCATCATGTCTCCTTGAGTGTGCCGGCGCTAATGCAGATTGTCCGCCGGATGGCCCCGGACCAGGGCCTGGGGATGCGCCTGCAGATAATCCGCCAGAGTGCGCAGGGCACGCGCGGCGCGCTCCAACTCACCCAGCGTCGATTGCAGCCCCCCCAGCAGCGGCGCCTCGGGCCCGAGCGTCTGGCCGATCCGATCGAAGGAGCGCTGGACGGATTTCAGGGCCGCGGTCGCCTGCGGGGTCAGGCGGGTGTCGAACTGCTCGAGCAGCGAATTCAGGGACTTGAGGCTCGTATCCAGGTTCTCGCCGATCTCCTTGAACGGTACGGCATCGAGCTTGGAGACGATGCTGCCGACCTGGCGCTGCAACTGATTGAGGTCGCCGGCCACCGTGGGGATGCCCATGGCGCCGCCGGCGCTGGCGGCGGTCTCGGTCACGGGTTTGGTTTTGGGGAAGAAATCCAGGGCCACGTATTGCTGTCCGGTCACCAGCGCGGCGGAACGCAACTGCGCCCGCATGCCATGGTCCACCAGGCTCTGGAAGAGCTCTTCGCCGCTCTTGCCATTGGCGGCGGCAAGCAGCGAGTCGTAGGCCTCCGCAAAGCGCAGCGGATACAGGTCGGCACGAACGCGGGCAAAGAAATGCCGTTCCTTGGGATCGAATTCCAGGTCGATATCCACGACGTTGCCCAGTTCCAGGCCGCGGAAATCGACGGGGGCGCCCACCCGCAGGCCGCGCACGGACTGGTCGAAACGCATGACGATCTGCAGCGGCGGGCCGTCCGGATCGGCCAGGGCGTCGTCGCGTGTGGCGAACAGGGTGAACTCGTGATCCCGGGCCGCCGGCGTCCGGTCGGCCGCGCCGTCATAGGAGCTGACCTCGTCGGCCTGCGCGAAGGCGACCCCGCCGCTCAACACTGAGCTGAGGCCTGCGATGCGCATGTTGATGCCTTCGGGCGACAGGGTGACGTCGATGCCGCTGATATTCCAGAATCGGGAATCCGCCGTCACGAAGCGATCATAAGGCGCGTCCACGAAAAACTGGATGAGCACCGAACGGCCATCGTCGGCCATCTCGTAGCCCACGACGCGGCCCACCAGGATGCGCCGATAGTAGACCCCCGTCCCGATGTCGAGGGACCCCAGGTCGCGGGCGCGCAGCACATAGCGCGTGCCCTGGCGTCCGCTGGTCACCTCGGGGGGATGTTCCAGCCCGGTGAATTGGTAGGTCCGCGGGCCCTTGACCTCGGTGGGCGCGTCCACGCTGATATAGACCCCGGACATCAGCGTGCCCAGCCCCGACACCCCGGTGAGGCTGAGCTGCGGCCTCACCACCCAGAAGTGCGCATCTTTTTGGGTGATGTACTCGGACCCGTCCTGGTCGAGCTGGATGTCGACCTGCACCCCCTGGCGGTCGTCCGCGACCCGCAAGGCGCTGACCTGGCCGACGATCACGTCCTTGTAGCGCAGCTTGGTCTGGCCCGCCGCCAGCCCTTCGGCGGACTGGAACGTGACGGTGATGACCGGGCCGGTGCGCAGCCAATGGGTGACCAGCAGGGAGGCGCCCATGAGGACCGCCAGCAGGGGCACCAGCCAGATCCAGGACCAGCGGACGGCCTTTCCGGGGCGGATCGCGGGCTGTGCGGCCGCCATGGATTCGTCATCCCGTCCTGGTTCCGTCATCGTTCGCTGCCCCGTAGTCTGTCCCATCCCAAACGCGGATCATAGCTCATCGCGGCCCACATGGTCAGGACCACGACGGCACCGAAACTGAGCGCGCCCAGCCCGGGCAGGATGCGCATCAAGCCCGGGAAGTTGGCCATCGCCCCCATCAGGATCACCACGAACACGTCCAGCATCGACCATTGCCCGATGAATTCGACCAGTTCGTACATGCGGGTGCGCTGACGCTGCAGGCGGGCGCCGCGCGGGCGGCGAAACAGCATCAGCACCGCCAGGGCCAGCAGCTTGGTGATCGGCACCACCACGCTGGCCACGAATACGATCACCGCCAGATCCCAGGACCCCAGACGCCAGAGCTCGATCACGCCGCCGAGGATCGTATGGTCGCTGGTCCCCAGGACGGACTGGATGCGCATGACCGGCAGGACATTGGCCGGGATATAGACCACCGAGGCCGCGATGACGAGGGCCCAGACCCGTGCGGAGACATTGACGCGGCGCCGGTGCAAGCGTGCGCCGCAACGGTGGCAATGGCCGTCGACGGGAGCGCCCTGGACGCAGCCGCAGGAATGACAGGCCAGGCCGTGCCCGTGCGCCCCCGAGGCCTCGACCAGGCCCGCGCGCTCGGCGAGACTCCAGAGTTCGTGGGCATCCAGGCGGCCCAGGCCGGTGAGGAAGAACGACAGCGCAACCAGGCCCACCATCCCGGGCTCGACCGTCAGCGAGGCCATGCCGGCGAATTTGACCACGGCGACAAAGATCGCCAACACCAGGACCGGGGCCATCGACCAGGGCGTGATGGCATGCAGCAGCCGCATGCCGATTGTGAAGTCGCCCGGTATCCGGCCCGTGGAGATGCAGCGCACCGCCCACAGGGTCAGGATGATCTTGAACAGCGGAAACCAGAAGCCGAACAGGCCGGTCATGATCGACAGCAGCCAATCGCCCTGGTCCCAGATGTAGAGCAGCGCCTGCCAGTACGCCACGCTGACTTCCCGTCCTTGCAGCGACAGGCTGGCGATGGGAAAGCCCTGGGCGATGACGAACACCGCCAAGGTCGCCAGCGACATGGCGGTCCAGCCGTTCAAGTCCAGTACGCCCCGCCGGTACAGGATGGCGCCGCAGCACACGCAGGACGCGCGCGCCCGTGCCGTCAGTTCCACCCGTTCATGCAAGGTGTCGCATTGCGGGCAGGCGACCAGCCTCATGCCCGGCGGGCCCTGGAACCGGTCGACGCGCGACGCGTCCCCATCAATCCACGAGCTCGGGCTCGGGATGCGAAGGCTTGGGCACCGTGCCGCGATTGGCCGGGCCATCGGGGAAATTCAGAACCACCCCGCCCTGCTCGTCCACGCCCACCTCGACCAGCCCGCCATTGACCAGGCGCCCAAAGAGCAGCTCGTCGGCCAGGGCGCGCCGGATCGTATCCTGGATGAGCCGCTGCATGGGACGCGCGCCCATCGTCGGGTCGAAGCCCTCGCGGGCGAGGTGCTCGCGCAGCGCCGGGGTAAAGACCACCTCGACGTGCTTTTCGTGGAGCTGGTCCTCGAGCTGCATGAGGAATTTGTCGACCACCCGCAGGATGATTTCGCGCGGCAGCACGGAAAAGCCGATGATCGCATCGAGCCGGTTGCGGAACTCGGGGGTGAACAGGCGCTTGATGTCGGCCATCTCGTCCCCGCCCTTGGCCGGCGTCGCAAACCCGATGGCGTTGCGGTTCAGGGCCTCGGCCCCCGCGTTGGTCGTCATCACGATGATGACATTGCGGAAATCCGCCTTGCGTCCGTTGTTGTCGGTCAGCGTGCCGTGGTCCATGACCTGCAGCAGGATGTTGTAGACGTCAGGGTGCGCCTTTTCGATTTCGTCGAGCAGCAGCACGCAGTGCGGCTGCTTGGTGATCGCCTCGGTCAGCAGGCCGCCCTGGTCGAAACCGACGTAGCCCGGCGGCGCGCCGATCAGGCGCGACACCGTGTGCCTTTCCATGTATTCCGACATATCGAAGCGCAGCAGCTCGATGCCCAGCACAAAGGCGAGCTGGCGCGCGACCTCGGTCTTGCCCACCCCTGTCGGCCCCGAGAACAGGAACGAACCGATGGGCTTGTCGGGGCGGCCGAGGCCCGAGCGCGCCATCTTGATGGCGGCGGCCAGCGCCGCGATCGCCTGGTCCTGGCCGAAGACCACGGACTTCAGGTCGCGCTCGAGGGTGGCGAGCTTGTTGCGGTCGTCGGTCGAGACGCTTTGCGGCGGGACGCGGGCGATCTTGGCCACCGTGGCCTGGATCTCGGCCTTGCCGATGAGCTTTTTCTGGCGCGACTTGGGCAGCAGGCGCTGGGCGGCGCCCGCCTCGTCGATCACGTCGATGGCCTTGTCCGGCAGGAAACGGTCACTGATGTGGCGCGCCGCCAGTTCGGCCGCCGCCGTGATGGCCGCCGAGGAATAGCGCACCTGGTGATGCGCCTCGAAGCGGCCCTTCAGGCCCCGCAGGATCCGGATCGTCTGCTCGACGGAGGGCTCGGACACGTCGATCTTCTGGAAGCGGCGCGCGAGCGCGTGGTCTTTCTCGAAGATCCCGCGGTACTCGGTGTAGGTCGTCGCACCGATGCACTTCAGGTGGCCCGAGGACAGGGCCGGCTTGAGCAGGTTGGACGCATCCAGCGTACCGCCCGAGGCCGAGCCGGCCCCGATCAGGGTGTGGATTTCGTCGATGAACAGGATGGCGTTGCGGTTCTCGCGCAGCGACTTCAGCACGAGTTTCAGGCGCTGTTCGAAGTCGCCGCGGTATTTCGTGCCCGCCAGCAGCGAGCCCATGTCCAAGGCGTAGACCTGGGCCTCGTGCAGCACCTCGGGCACGTCGCCTTGCGTGATGCGCCATGCCAGGCCCTCGGCAATGGCGGTCTTGCCCACGCCGGCCTCGCCCACCAGCAAGGGGTTGTTCTTGCGGCGGCGGCACAGCACCTGGATCACGCGCTCGACCTCGGCCTCGCGCCCGATCAGCGGATCGATCCGGCCCTTGAGCGCCTCGGCGTTCAGGTCGGTGGCGTAGGTCTCGAGGGGCGATTTCTGCTGGTCGGACTTGGGGTCGGCGGCGGGAGGTTCCGCCCGCGGGCTGGCGCCCTGGGGCGGCCCGGCCTCGGGGGCCTTGGCGATGCCGTGCGAGAGGTAATTGACCACGTCCAGGCGCGAGATGCCCTGCTGGACGAGGAAATACACTGCGTGGGAATCCTTTTCGCCGTACATCGCCACCAGGACGTTCGCCCCGGTCACGGCAGCCTTGTTCGAACTGCTGGAGGAGACATGCATGATGGCGCGCTGGATGACGCGCTGGAATCCCAGGGTCGGCTGGGTGTCGACCTCGCCCTCGCCCGGGAATACCGGCGTGTTCTCGGCGACGAACTTGCGCAAATCCTGGCGCAGGGTTTCGAGGTCCGCCGCGCAAGCGCGCAACACCTCCACTGCGGCCGCGTTGTCCAGCAGCGACAGCAACAAATGCTCGACCGTGATGAATTCATGCCGGGCGGCCCGGGCCTCGACAAAGGCCATGTGCAGGCTGACTTCAAGTTCTTCGGAGATCACGCTTCCTCCATGCCTAATCGGAGCGGATGAATAAATCCATGGCTCTATTCTATGACTAAAACGCTATGGCGCAATGCCGGCGGCGCGGATCGCCGCTCGCGGGATCCCATCCGCTCAGGGCGAGACGGGCTCCATCACGCATTGCAGGGGATGCTGATCGGCATGGGCCATCCGGCGCACGGTGTCCACGCGCGTCGAGGCGACGTCGCGCGTATAAATGCCGCAGACGCCCCGCCCCTCGTGGTGCACCTTGAGCATGATGCGCTCGGCCTCGGGGTCGGTTTTGTGAAAGACTTCGCGCAGCACCAGGATGACAAAATCCATGGGGGTGTAGTCGTCGTTGAGCAGGACCACCTGGTACATGGGCGGCGGCGCCACGCGCACCGGGGCGGTGTCCTGCAAGAGTTCGCGCTGATTCTGGATATCGGTCGGCATTTCGCGAAAATACGAATCAAGCTAGCGGATCACAGCTGTGGAGCCTTGATACTAGTGGTTTCCATAGTTGACTAGCGAACGATGAATTAAGCATTATCGACGGTGTTCTTCGGGGTGGCCCGCGCGTCGGCGCGATGCCCGGGGGAACGGGTTTGGTGGCATCCGCTGCACCAAGGTATCAACCCCACACTATAGTCGAGAGGCTGGTCGCATGTCCGATTCAATCGAAAGCACCGGAGAGTCACAAAAACTGACTGGAACGGTAAAGTGGTTCAATGATGCCAAAGGCTTTGGCTTTATTACCCCCGACAATGGGGGCGAAGACCTGTTTGCGCATTTCTCGTCCATCCAGATGAACGGCTTCAAGACCCTCAAAGAAGGCCAGAAAGTCCTGTTCGACATCGCCCAAGGACCCAAAGGCAAGCAGGCCCTGAACATCACCGCCGCCTGACCGGACATGCCCAATGCCTGGATAACATCAAAAACAGACTTATTTTACCGCTGTGCAGGACTCGCCATGAGTCCTGTTTTTTTTATGCTGGCGGCCGTGGCGGCCACGCCCGCCGCCCTCGGGCAGACCGTGCTGCCGATGGCTGAACTGTCGGTGGGCGCGCACCGGGTGCAGGCCGAGATCGCCCGCACACCCCAGGCCCGCAGCCGCGGCCTGATGGAACGGCGCGGCCTTGCCCGCGACCACGGCATGCTGTTCGTGTTCGACGAGGACGAGCCGCAGTGCTTCTGGATGAAGAACACGCCGCTGCCCCTGTCGATCGCCTTCATCGACGCCCGCGGGCGGATCGTATCCATCCAGGACATGCAGCCCTACGCCCTGGATACGCACTGCTCGCCGGGGCCGGTGCGCTATGCCCTCGAAATGTCGCAGGGATGGTTCAATCGCGCGGGTATCTCGGTGCGGGACACGGTGTCGCCGCTGCCGCCGCCCTGAGGCGGCGGCGCGCCAGGCGGCGATCAGCCCAGGTTCTGGGCGGCGAATTCCCAGTTGACCAGCGCCCAGAAATTCTCGAGGTATTTCGGGCGGGCGTTGCGGTAGTCGATATAGTAGGCGTGCTCCCAGACGTCACAGGTCAAGAGCGCCTTGTCGCCGGAGGTCAGCGGGGTGCCGGCGTTGCTGGTGTTGACGATGTCCAGCGTGCCGTCGGCCTTTTTCACCAGCCAGGTCCAGCCCGAACCGAAATTGCCCGCAGCCGATTGCGTGAAGGCCGTCTTGAAGTCCTCGACGCTGCCCCACTTGGCCTCGATCGCCTCGCGCAGCGCGCCGGCCGGTTCGCCGCCGCCGTTGGGAGACAGGCTGCTCCAGTAGAAGGTGTGGTTCCACACCTGGGCGGCGTTGTTGAACACGCCACCGGACGACTGGCGGATGATGTCCTCGAGGCTGGCGGATTCCAGTTCGGTGCCTTCGATCGCCTTGTTCAGATTGGTGACGTAGGCCTGATGGTGCTTGCCATAGTGGAACTCGAGAGTTTCCTTGGAAATGTGCGGTGCCAGCGCATCCATTGCGTAGGGCAGCGGCGGAAGGGTAAAAGCCATGGTATTTCCTTCAAACAGACAGTGAACAGACACAGAAGCCGGACCGCTCACGCCGCGCAAAGGAACCGCGCGGCGGCGGGAAGCCTTTCAGAACCGGTGCGCCGTACGGGCCGACCGAACACGGCACTAGGCATCGGTGCGCACGATATCGGCCTGGGCGCGGCCCGTACCGAACTCGACGTCGATGCGTTCTCCAATGTTTAAGTCTAACGCATTTTTGACGATGGCCCCGGAGGGTCCGCGCACGATTGCGTAGCCGCGGCCCAGCACGCCGCGCGGGTCCAGCGCCTCGAGCCTGCCATGCACCGCCGCCAGCCGCGCCGCCCGCGATTCCATCCGGTGCGCGAGGGCGGCGTGCAGACGCTGAGTCGCCGCCGTGAGGCGCTGTCCCTGCAGGCGCAGGCGCTGCGCCGGCGAGACGAGTTGCGCAGCCGCCTTGTCCAACCGCATCGCCCCGCGATCCAGCAGGCGGCGCTGGGCGACGGCCAGCGCGCCCAGGGCGCCGCGCAGGCGGTCCTCGCACGCGGCGTGACTGTCGCAGCACAGCTCGGCCGCGGCCGTGGGGGTCGGCGCCCGCAGGTCGGCCACGAAATCGGCGATGGTGAAATCGGTCTCGTGCCCGACGCCGCTGACGACCGGAATCGGGCTGGCCGCGATAGCGCGCGCCAGCGCCTCGTCGTTGAAGCTCCAGAGATCCTCGAGGCTGCCGCCGCCGCGCACCAGCAACAGGGTGTCGACCTCGGCGCGCGCGATCGCCAGCGCCAGTGCATCGCACAATTGCGCGGCGGCCTCGCGGCCCTGGACCGGTGCGGGGTAGACCACCACCCGCACGTGCGGCGCGCGGCGCGCCATCACCGACAGCACGTCGCGCAGGGCGGCGGCGGCCAGCGAGGTCACCACCCCCACCGCGCGCGGCATGGGAGCCAGCGGCCGCCGGCGGGCCGGATCGATCAGCCCCTCGGCGGCCAGCCGGTCGCGCAGGCGCAGGAATGCCTCGTGCAAGTCGCCCCGCCCCGCCCGGCGCAAGGCCTCGACCTGCACCTGATAGTCGCCCCTGGGCTCGTACAAGGACACTTGTACGCGGAACTCGAAGCGCTCGCCCGGCTGGGGCACAAAGCCCACGGCCTGCGCCCGGCCCCGGAACATCACCGCGCGCACCGCGGCGGACTCGTCCTTGATCGAAAAATACCAATGCCCGGAGGCCGCGCGGGTGAAGTTCGAGACCTCGCCGCACACCCAGACCCGTGGAAAGCCCGATTCCAGCAGCCGCGCCACCTGCCGATTGAGCTGGCTGACCGTCAGCACGCCGTCCGGGCTCGAAGATCCGCCCCGCAGGCCGTCCGCATCCGAAAAATTCATGAAAACCTATCCACAGCAATGCGCCTTTTGTCAACTACGCCTATTTTCAAGCTTTTTGAGGCGCAACATTAAATATGACTTTAATGTCATCATGCAAGTTATTGATTCTAAACAATAAGGCAAGATATGAAGCCATGTTCGAAAATCAACCAATCAACCGACGAGATGCATGAAACAAGCGGATGACGGACCTTGTGCACAGAATTATCCACAGATTCTGTGGATACCATCCGCAAAGCCAGCAGATACGCCACTTTCGACCCCAAAGCCGCCATTTCACACGCCTCGCCGAGCCACGTCGGCGCGAATTTCAGGCCGCGCGGGCTTTTCCGCCGTAAAACCGCGACCCAGCGGCGAGCAGGCCTTAAAATAGCCGTTTCGCATCGCACCCCGAGAGGCTCATCTTGCTGGACATCATCGAGGCGGCCGGCTGGCCGATCTGGCTGCTGGTCGCCACGTCGGTCGCCACCCTGGCGATCATCATAGAACGATTCGTCGCCCTGCGCGAAAGCCGGATCATGCCGCCCGGCCTGCCCGAACAGGTGCTGGAGCTCATGCGCCGCCAGCAGGACCAGGCCGACACCATCCTGCGGCTGGCGCGGCAGTGCCCCATGGGCCGGATCCTCGCCGAGGTCGCCGCGCACCGCAACGAGCCCGATGCCTGGCGGCTGGATGCCATCGAGGACGTCGGCAAGGACGTCGCCTGGCGCCTCAACCGCTACCTGCCGGCCCTGGCCACCATCGCCGTGGTGGCGCCCTTGCTGGGCTTGTTCGGCACCGTGGTCGGCATGATCGAGATCTTCGGCGCCTACAATCCCTCCGGCAGCGACCCGGCCCAGCTTGCGCACGGCATCTCCATCGCCCTGTACAACACCGGCTTCGGCATCCTGATCGCCATCCCGGCGCTGATCTTTCACCGCTATTTCCGCTCGCGCGTGGATTATTTCCTGCACACGATGGAACGCGAGGCGGGCGTGCTGAACCGGCTGGTCAGCCACAGGGCCGTGACATGAACTTCCGGCCGGCGCCCCCCCGCGACGATCCCGAGATGAACCTGATCCCGCTGATCGACGTGCTCCTGGTGATCCTGATCTTCCTGGCGGCCTCGACCTCCTTCACCCAGATGCGCCAGCTGCAGATCGCGCTGCCCGAGGCCAGCGCCCAGGCGCTGGAGGACGACCGGCCGATCTCGCTGGCGATCAGCCAGGAGGGCCTGTACGCCCTGAACGGCGAGTACGTCGGCGCCGACGGCGACGAGGTGCTGGCGCAGGCGCTGCGCAAGGCGGCGCAAGGGCGCGATATGCCCACCCTGCGCATCAACGCCGATGCGCAGGCGACCCATGCCGCGGTGGTGCGCGCGCTCGAGGCCGCGCGCCTGGCGGGCATCGCGCGCGTGCACTTCACCACCCAGGCCCGGCCTTGAAGCGTCTCGAGGCCCGCCTGCACGACCTCTGGAACCGCCGCACGCTGGCCAGCGACCTGCTGCTGCCGCTGTCCTGGCTGTACGCCGGCGCCGCCGCCTGGCGCGCCCGGCAGGCCCGGCGCTCGGCCCCGGCGCGCGCGCCCGTGCCGGTGGTGGTGGTCGGCAACATCCTCGTGGGCGGCACCGGCAAGACCCCGGTCGTCATCGCCCTGTGCCGGGCGCTGGCCGCCCGCGGCTGGCATCCCGGCGTGGTCAGCCGCGGCTACGGCACGCCTGGCGGCCCGGAACCCCGCCTCTCGCGCGACGGCGCCGGCGCTGAGCGCCTGGGGGACGAACCCGCGCTGATCGCGCGCGCGACCGGCGTGCCGGTGGCCGTGCATCCCCGGCGGCCGCACGCCATCGCCGCCCTGCTGCACGCCCACCCGGCGGTGGACCTCATCGTCTCGGACGACGGCCTGCAGCACCTGGCCATGGCGCGCGACGTCGAGATCATCGTCCAGGACCGGCGCGGCATAGGCAATGGGCGGCGGCTGCCCGCCGGCCCGCTGCGCGAACCGCCCGCGCGCCTGGCGCGCGCCGACTGGATCATCGACAACGACACGGATGCGCCCTCGCGCCCCGGCGCGATCGGCATGCGGCTGCAGCCCGTACGCGTCGAACACCTGGCCAGTGGCCGGGTGTTCGCCTGGGACGACTGGCTGCGCGAGCACGCCGGCACGTCCTGCAGCGCAGCCGCGGCCATCGGGCAGCCGCAGCGCTTCTTCGACATGCTGGCCGCCGCCGGGGTGCGCCTGGCCCGCACCCTGCCCCTGCCCGACCACCACGACTATCGCGACGACCCGCTGCGGCACCTGCCGCCGGGGCCGGTCCTCGTGACGGCCAAGGACGCCGTCAAGTGCGCCGTCCCCGGCGATCCCCGCCTCTGGGCGGTGCACGTCGTGGCGGTCTTCACGGATCCCGCCTGGATCGACGCCCTCGATGAGCGGCTGCGCGCCGTGCGCGAGGGCTTGCGGCACAAGGCCGCCGACTCGCATTAAACTAGTCCTTTCCCCGCACCCTCCCCGGAGCCTCTGATGGAGAACCGCCTGCTACAAATCCTGGTTTGCCCGATCTGCAAAGGCGGCCTGCGGCATGACCGCGAGCGCCAGGAACTGATTTGCACGGCCGACAAGCTGGCATTTCCCATCCGCGACGGCGTACCCGTGATGCTCGAAGGCGAGGCGCGGGCGCTCGAGCCCGAGACGGCCCGATAGCCCGCCCGCCCATGGCCCCGCGACCGCATCCAGGGCACCCGGCGTGAGCTTCATCGCCGTCATTCCGGCGCGCGCGTCGTCCACGCGCCTGCCCGGCAAGCCCCTGCTCGACCTCGGCGGCAAGCCCATGGTAGTGCGCACCGCCCAGCGCGCCGCCCGCTCGGGCGCCGCGCGCATCCTCGTGGCCTCGGACCATGCGGACATCATCGAGGCGGTCCGCCGCGCAGGCTTCGACGCCATGATGACGCGTGCCGACCATCCGACAGGCACCGACCGGCTGTCCGAGGTGGTCCAGGCGTTGGCGCTCGATGACGATGCCATCGTGGTCAACGTCCAAGGGGACGAGCCCTTGATCGATCCCGCCGCGATCGATGCCGTGGCCGACCTGCTGGCCGCCCGGCCCGAGGCGGCCATCGCCACTTGCGCCAGCCCCATCTGCGATGCGCGCGTGTTGTTCGACCCGAACGCGGTCAAGGTGGTCTGCGGCGCCGACGGCGGGGCCCTGTATTTCTCGCGTGCCCCCATTCCCTGGGCCCGGGACGCGCTGTCCGATGGTGCACAGCGACTGGCGCCGGGGCTGCCGGCCTGGCGCCACATCGGGCTGTACGCCTATCGCGCCGGGTTCCTGCGGGCCTTCCCCGGTCTGCCGACGGGCGCGCTCGAGCGCTTCGAATCCCTGGAACAACTGCGGGCCCTGGAACACGGCTACCGGATCGTCGTCCATCTGGGCGCCGAAGATCCGGCCGCCGGGGTGGACACCGCCGCCGACCTCGAGCGCGTGCGCGCGCTGTTCGCCGCCGGCCAACCATGAATGCCCCACGCCGCGGCCGGCCATCCGGCACTGCAGGATTTGCTGCATTGCGGCATAATCAAAAACATTTTTCAAAAGAAAAACTTTTCGGGAGGAAACCATGCGTTTGATTCTGCTCGGCCCCCCTGGGGCCGGTAAGGGAACCCAGGCCGCCTTCATCACAGAGGCCTTCGGCATCCCCCAGATCTCGACCGGCGACATGCTGCGCGCAGCCGTCAAGGCACAGACGCCGCTAGGCCTGGAGGCCAAAAAGATCATGGATAGCGGCGGGCTGGTGTCCGACGAGATCATCATCGGGCTGGTACGCGACCGCCTGCGCCAACCCGACTGCGAGGCCGGCTATCTGTTCGACGGCTTCCCGCGCACCATCCCGCAGGCCGACGCCCTCAAGGACGCTGCGGTGCGCCTGGATTACGTCATCGAGATCGCGGTCCCCGAGGACAACATCATCGAACGCATGAGCGGGCGGCGCGTGCACGTCGCCAGCGGCCGCACCTACCACCTCGCGTTCAACCCGCCCCGGCGCGAAGGCCTGGACGACGAGACCGGCGAGCCCCTGATCCAGCGCGACGATGACCGCGAGGACACCGTCAGGCATCGCCTGTCGGTCTACCGCGAGCAGACCCGCCCCCTGGTCGACTACTACGCCGGCTGGGCCGGCACCGGCGATCCCGCCGCGCCGCGCTACGCGCAGGTTTCGGGCCTGGGGGCGGTCGACGAGGTCCGCCAGCGCATTCTCGACATCCTGCGCGGCTGAATCCGCGCCCCACGCCGACCGGAGGCCGCAATGGACATCCAGGACAAGGTATTCATCATCACCGGCGGCGCCTCGGGACTGGGCGCCGGGACCGCGCGCCGCCTGGCCGCCGACGGCGCCCGCGTGGTGCTCGCCGACGTCCAGGACGAGGCCGGCGAGGCGCTCGCGCGCGAGCTGGGCCAGGCCTACGTCCATTGCGACGTCACCGTCGAGGCCGACGCGCAAGCCGCCGTCGAGGCGGCGCGCGCGCGCGGCCGCCTGTTCGGCCTGATCAATTGCGCCGGGATCGCCCCGGCGGCGCGCATCATCGGCAAGGCCGGCCCGCATCCGCTAGACCTGTTTCGCAAGGTGATCGACATCAACCTGGTGGGCTCGTTCAACATGGCGCGCCTGGCGGCGCAGGCCATGGCCGACAACGCGCCCGAGCCCACCGGCGAGCGCGGCGTGATCGTCAACACCGCCTCGGTGGCCGCCTATGACGGCCAGATCGGCCAGGCGGCGTACGCGGCCTCCAAGGCCGGCATCGCCGGCATGACGCTGGCCATCGCCCGCGACCTGTCGCGCCTGGGCATCCGCTGCATGACCATCGCCCCGGGCATCTTCGGCACCCCCATGCTCTTTGGCATGCCCCAGGAGGTCCAGGATTCGCTGGCCGCCAGCGTCCCCTTCCCTTCCCGGCTGGGCCGCCCCGAGGATTACGCCAAGCTCGTGCGCGCCATCCTCGACAACGAGATGCTCAACGGCGAAACCATACGCCTGGACGGCGCCATCCGCATGGCGCCCAAGTAACGCCGGATGGGCCTGCTGCGATCGGCCGCCACCATCAGCGGCCTGACCTTTTTTTCCCGCATCACGGGGCTGCTGCGCGACGTCCTGATTGCCAGCGTCTACGGCGCGGGGCCGCTGACCGACGCCTTCTGGGTCGCCTTCCGCATTCCCAACCTGCTGCGGCGCCTGTTTGCCGAAGGCGCGTTCTCGCAGGCCTTCGTACCGATCCTGGGCGAGGTCCGCAAGCAGGGCGACCATGAGGACGTGCGCCGCGTCCTCGACCACGTGGCCCTGGTCCTGCTGGCCGTCCTGACCCTGGTCACGCTCATCGGCATCGTCGGCGCCCCCTGGGTGGTGACCGCCATGGCCAGCGGCATGCGCACCGCGGGGCGGGCGGCCGAATTCGAGGCGGCCACCTGGATGACGCGGCTGATGTTTCCCTACATCATCTGCATGTCGCTGGTGGCCTTCGCCTCCGGCGTACTCAACACCTACAGCCGCTTTGCCGTGCCGGCCTTCACCCCGGTGCTGCTCAACCTGTCGATGATCGGCGCCAGCCTGCTGCTGGCACCGCACACCGCCCAGCCCATCCATGCCTTGGCCATCGGCGTGATGATCGGCGGCATCCTGCAGCTGGCCGTGCAGTGGGCCGCCCTGGGACGCCTGGGCTTGCTGCCGCGCTGGGGCGCGGGGCTGCGGACCGCCTGGCACGACACCATCGTGCGGCGCGTCATGCGCCAGATGCTGCCCGCCATCCTCGGCGTCTCGGTGGCGCAAGTCTCGCTGCTGATCAACACCAACATCGCCACCTGGCTGGCGCCCGGCAGCGTCACCTGGCTGTCCTTCGCCGATCGCCTGATGGAATTTCCCACCGCCCTGCTGGGCGTGGCGCTGGGCACGGTGCTGCTGCCCAGCCTGTCGGCGGCCCACGCCGGCGGCGATCAGCACCGCTACAACGCCTTGCTGGACTGGGGCTTGCGCCTGGTGTTCCTGCTGGGCCTGCCGGCCGCGCTGGGACTGGCGCTGCTGTCCGACGGACTGGTGGCGGTCCTGTTCAACTACGGCGCCTTCGGCGCCGCGGACGTGGCCCAGACCCGCCTGGCCGTGATGGCCTATGCGGTGGGGCTGCTGGGGCTGCTGGCCATCAAGATCCTCGCGCCCGGATTCTATGCGAAACAAGACATCCGCACGCCGGTGCGCGTGGCCATCGTGGTCCTGGTCGCCACCCAGGCCCTGAACCTCATCCTGGTGCCTTGGCTGGCGCACGCGGGCCTGGCCCTGTCGATCGGCCTGGGCGCCAGCCTCAACGCCTTGAGCCTTGCGCTGCTGCTGCGCCGGCGCGGCCTGTATGCCCCGCGACCGGGCTGGGGGCGCTTCGCCCTGCGCCTGCTGCCCGCCCTGGCCGCGCTGGCCGCGGTGCTGCTGGCGGCGGGCCGGCACCTGGACTGGATCGCGCTGGCCGCCACGCCGGGCCTGCGCGCGGCCTGGCTGGCCGGCGTGTTGTGCGCGGCCATCGCAGCCTATTTCAGCACCTTGTTTTTATTCGGGTTTCGGCCGGCGGACTTTACACGGAAACCCGCTTAATATACACTTATCGTCTTTGCCGGGTTAGGTATTTGACGATTTGAATTTGAAATCGAGAATGTACAAGGCCTTGCCCAGCCCACGATTTCCAACGACAGCTTTCAACGACAGATTTCCATGGCCAATTCCGCTCAAGCCCGCAAGCGCGCCCGCCAGGCCGTTGCCCGCAACAAACACAATTCCAGCATGCGTTCGATGCTGCGCACCGCCATCAAGCGCGTGCGCCAGGCCATCGAGGCCGGCGACCAGGCTGCCGCCAACGAGGTCTTCCAAAAGACCAGCAGCATCATCGACCGCGTGGCCGACAAGCAAATCATCCACAAGAACAAGGCCGCCCGCCACAAAAGCCGTCTGTCGGCCGCCATCAAGGCCCTGGCCTGACCATCGGGCCGTCGGCTTGACCGGCAATACCCAAAAGGGCGCCCAGGCGCCCTTTTCGTTGTGTCCGCCCGCGGGCACGCCCGCCGCGGCGTCAATCCTCGCGGCGCCCCAGCAGCAGGAATTCCATCAAGGCCTTCTGGACGTGCAGGCGATTTTCCGCCTCGTCCCAGACCACGCTTTGCGGGCCGTCGATCACCTCGCCGGCGACCTCCTCGCCCCGATGCGCCGGCAGGCAGTGCATGAACACCGCCTCGGGGTCCGCGACGGCCATCATGGGCTCGTCCACGCACCAGTCGGCAAACGCCAGCCGCCTGGCCTCGTTCTCGGATTCATAGCCCATGCTGGTCCACACGTCGGTGGTCACCAGATGCGCGCCGCGGCAGGCCTCCAGCGGGTCGTCGAATTCACGCAGGACCGCGGCGGGCTGCGAGCCCACGCGGCGCGGGTCCAGCCGGTACCCCTCGGGCGCCGACACATGCAGCGTGAAGCCCAGCAGTTCGGCCGCCTGCAGCCAGGTGTAGGCCATGTTGTTGGCATCGCCGATCCAGGCCACGGTGCGGCCGCGGATCGGGCCGCGATGCTCGACGAAGGTCAGGATGTCGGCCAGGATCTGGCAGGGATGGAACTCGTTGGTGAGACCGTTGATGACCGGCACGCGCGAATGGGCGGCAAAGCGCTCGATCCGGGTCTGCTCGTAGGTGCGGATCATCACCAGGTCGACCATGCGCGAAATCACGCGCGCCGTGTCCTCGATCGGTTCGGCGCGTCCCAGTTGCGAGCCCTCGGTGGTCAGGTGGATGACCGAGCCGCCCAACTGGTACATGCCCGCCTCGAAGGACACCCGCGTGCGCGTGCTGGCCTTTTCGAACACCATCGCCAGATTGCGGTCGTGCAGGGTGCGGTGCGGCAGATAGCGCTTGAACCGGTCCTTGATGATCCGGCCGCGTTCCAGCACATAGAGGATTTCGGACTCGGAGAAATCCCGCAGCTGCAAGAAATGACGCAAAGGCCCGGGGGTGGTGATGGCAGACATACGAAGCCCTGGTTAAAACACGCATCTTACCGTGGGCGCCCGGCACGCGCAAAATCCCAATCAGATACAATGCGCGGCGAAGCTCGCCTCGCACTTCCCCGAGAAAATGCCCCCAGGCCGCAGCTGCCGCCCGCCGCCTCCACAAGAGGCTTGCCGGCGCAGAGGAAGCCGAACGGCACACGAGGGCGGGCTTTGTTCCTGGAAACCACATGACTGATCCCGTTCCGCAACTCATCATCCATGGCACCACCCTGGAGGGCCAGCGGTTCAGGCCCAGCGATTGGGCCGAACGCCTGGCAGGCGTCATGTCGCAGTTCCGGCCCGAAGGTTCCGCCCCGAATCCCCTCAGCTATTCCCCCTACGTCACCCCGCGCGTGATCGACGGCGTGCGTTGCGTGGTGGTCGACCACCGCCTGCGGCGCATCGAACCCCTGGCCTGGAAATTCGTCTGCGATTTCGCGCAGAGCAACCATCTGCGGACCACCGACATGGGCGCGGCGGACGCCGGCGAACCTACCGCGTCCCCTTGTCCTGCTTGAGCTGCGGGATCGCGGTCTGCTCGGACGTCGACAGCAAACCCGCCCGGGAGTAGGTGAAAAGCTTCGCCCGAGTGTCGACGATGTCGAGGTTGCGCATCGTCAGCTGGCCGATGCGGTCGCGCGGCGAGAACGTGGATTCGCCCTTCTCCATGGTCAGGCGCTCGGGCTGGTAGGTCAGGTTGGGCGAGCGCGTGTCCAGGATCGAATAATCGTTGCCGCGGCGCAGCTCGAGGGCCACCTCGCCGGTGACCGCGCGCGCCACCCAGCGCTGTGCGGTCTCGCGCAGCATGATGGCCTGGGGATCGAACCAGCGGCCCTGATACAGCAGGCGCCCCAGGCGCAAACCGTTGATGCGGTATTGCTCGATGGTGTCCTCGTTGTGGATGCCGGTGACCAGGCGCTCGTAGGCGGCGTGCAGCAGCGCCATGCCCGGCGCCTCGTAGATGCCGCGGCTCTTGGCCTCGATGATGCGGTTCTCGATCTGGTCGCTCATGCCCAGGCCGTGGCGCCCGCCGATGCGGTTGGCCTCCAGCATGAGTTCGACCGGGTCGGTGTACTCGACGCCGTTGAGGGCCACGGGGCGGCCCTCGTCGAAGCGCACCGTGACCTCCTCGGCGGGCACCTCGACCTCGGGCCGCCAGAAGGCCACCCCCATGATGGGCGAGACGATGCGGATGCCGGAATCGAGGTGCTCCAGGTCCTTGGCCTCGTGGGTGGCGCCCAGCATGTTGGAGTCGGTCGAATAGGCCTTTTCCGCCGACATCTTGTAGTCGAAGCCGTTCTCGCGCATGTATTCGGACATCTCGGCGCGGCCGCCCAGTTCGTCGATGAAGCGCTGGTCCAGCCAGGGCTTGTAGATGCGCAGTTCGGGATTGGTCAGCAGGCCGTAGCGATAGAAGCGCTCGATGTCGTTGCCCTTGTAGGTGCTGCCGTCGCCCCAGATGTTGACCGCGTCCTCTTTCATGGCGGCCACCAGCATGGTGCCGGTCACCGCGCGCCCGATGGGCGTGGTGTTGAAGTAGGTCACGCCGCCGGTGGAAATGTGGAAGGCATTGCACTGCAGCGCCGCGATGCCCTCGGCCACGAGCTGGGCGCGGCAGTCGATCAGGCGCGCGCCCTCGGCGCCGTAGCTCAAGGCCTTGCGCGGGATTTCGTCATAATCGGGCTCGTCGGGCTGCCCGAGGTTGGCCGTGTAGGCATGGGGCAGCGCGCCCTTGTTGCGCATCCACAGCAGCGCGGCGCTGGTGTCCAGGCCGCCCGAGAAGGCGATGCCGACCTTCTGCCCGATCGGCAGGTCTTCGAGTATGGTTGTGCTCATGTGAAATCCGGCAAGTCCGTTTGAATCGATCGGGCATTATATCGCCGGCCCCGTCAGGCAGCGCCCAGGGATCCTCGGAATCAGAGGGTCCCCAGGGTCTCGTCGAGCCAATCCATGGTCACGGCCGCCGACAAGGCCAGGTTGCTGGTCTGGCAATGCGCGTCCGCGCCCTCCAGCGCGGTGAACAGCCGCGGGGTGCACGGCCCGCCGACCAGGTCCTGGAAGACCTGCCATTGCCGCAGCGGTTCCGCGCCCTCCCCGTCGCCCACCAGCGCCAGCGAGGGGCAGCGGATGGCGGCCAGTTCCTCGGGACTCAGCCTGAAGTCCTTGATGCGGCGATAGGTCTGAACGAAGGAGGCCGGCCGGCCGAAACGCAGCATGAGGTTGCGCGACATGATGCGCTTTTGGGCGTTCATCACGGCATCCGGGATGTGCTCGAGGTCGGCCACCCCGAAGTCGTCCGACTCTGGCAGCGTCGCCGGATCCAAGCCGATGAAGGACGTCATGTAGGCGTGCAGGTCGATGATCGGCGAATTGGGAATCAGTGCCCGGATCCGAGGTTCGTGCGCCGCGATGCGCGAGGCGAAATAGCCGCCGAAGCTGATGCCCATCAGGGCCAGGCGGCGGGGATTCACGCCCGGCTGCGCGAGGGCGTAGTCCACCGCCTGCCGGCCGACCGCCTCGAATTCGGGGGCGAAATGGCTGGACGCGTTGAAGCGCCACGTGTCCATCTGGCCCGGCCCGGTGAACAGCAGGAGGTCGTAGCCGCGTTCCAGCGCCGCCCGGCCGTTGGCGATATAGGATTCCTCGAGGGTGCCATCGAACCCGCTGACGATCATTAGCACGCGGTCGCCGGCGCTGCGCGCGCCGCGGATGTGGTATGCGGGCAGGCGCAGGCCCTCGTGCGAGAACCAGAGCTCGACGCACGATGCCTCGTCCCATTGCATGGACCATAGAAAGGCCTGGCGGCTGGCCATGCCGTATTCCAGGTGACGGGGATCGTCTACCGGGCAATAGTATTCCGCCGCGCGATAGCTGTTGCAGGCCACCAGGTACTGGTCCCGGGCGCTGATCGCATGCCCGTTGCGCGCCCGCAGCGTGGCGTCCTCGGACTGGCGCCGGCCCGCCTCGGAAAATTCCAGCGACCACGAGGCCGGGTCCGCATCGCGGATCCTGGAGGCCGCCGCCAGGCATTCGCCGATCGAGGCGCCGCCGTATCGCACCGAACCCAACTGGCGCATGAGCTGGTGATCCATTTCGGGGTCCTGGAAGCCCTGCACCCTCGTGTGTCCGCGCTCCAGAGTCTCAACCATGTCTCCTCCCAAGGCCCGATGGGCCTGTCGGTCTCTGCTTGTCGATCTCTGTATGCTACTTTAATTCGTTACCACCCCGACACATTTCCCCACGAGGAACTTGCGAATGAGCACTCACCCGATCAGCCGCTTTCCGATCCCCGACATCGACACCCTGCCCGAGGACGTCCGCGCCCGCATCCTGGCCGTGCAGGAAAAGGCGGGCTTCATTCCCAATGTGTTCCTGGCCCTGGCGCATCGTCCCGCCGAATTCCGGGCGTTCTTCGCCTACCACGACGCCCTGATGGAAAAGGACGGCGGCCTCAGCCTGGCCGAGCGCGAGATGATCGTCGTCGCCACTTCGGGCGCGAACCAGTGCCAGTACTGCGTGATTGCCCACGGCGCCATCCTGCGCATCCGCGCCCGCAACCCGCTGATCGCCGACCAAGTGGCCATCAACCACCACAAGGCCGACATCAGCCCGCGCGAGGCGGCCATGCTGGATTTCGCCATGAAGGTGTCGCTGGATGCCCAGTCCATCGGCCAGGCCGACTACGACGCCCTGTACCCCCACGGCTTCAGCGACGAGGACATCTGGGACATCGGCGCCATCAGCGCCTTTTTCGGGCTCAGCAACCGCCTGGTGAATTTCGCCTCGATCCGGGCCAACGACGAGTTCTACCTGATGGGCCGGGTGCCGCGCGACCAGGCTTGAGGCCGTGTCCGGCAGGGGCGGCGTCCGGCGTCGGCCACAAGGCTGGACGGCGGTATTCCGGCGCCCCCGGGATGGCCCCACACAGCATCGGAATCTGCTAGAATTGCTGTCTTTCGGGGACGTAGCTCAGCTGGGAGAGCGTCGCGTTCGCAATGCGAAGGTCGTGGGTTCGATCCCCATCGTCTCCACCAGAACACACGCCTGACTGATTTCAGTCAGGCGTTTTGTTTTGGATAGCCTCCGGACGGTGCGGCGCTGCGACGCCGAGCCCATCCTGTGTCAAGCCCGCTGCCTATGCGTAAACCTTGACGAAGTAAATCAGGGACAATGCGAACCCTATGAATATGATGCCAATGCGCAACCACTGATGAGGAATATGCCGCGCAACCACGGCGCCGGCATACCCACCCACAGTGGCCGCTACCAGCATGATGAGCGTTTGCGACCATGCCACCTTGTTGGCCAGCACAAAAGTCGCCACCGCAACACTGTAGATAATCGCACTCAGCAGGTTCTTGAATGCATTGAGCACCAGAATATCATCAAGGCCGCCAATTGATAATGCTGCCAGCAGCAATATGCCCATCCCCGCGCCGAAGAAACCGCCGTACACGGCAACCGACAGGTAAGCGAGAGAGGAAAGGACCAGCTGGCTCCGCGAATCCAGTCTGAAACGAGCCCCCGCCTTTGTTCTCAGGGATTTCAACTGGTGGCTTCCGGCGAATAGAAGCGTGGCAAAAAGCAATAGCCATGGAATGAGGCTGGTGAAGACAGCCTCTTGTATTTGCAGCAGCAACAATCCGCCGCCTATCCCCCCGATGAACGAAATCCCGGCCAGCCGGGCGAGACCCGCCTTGTGCGCCACAAGCTCCCGACGAAACTCCCAGGCGCTCGAGAGGCTTGCCGGCCAAAGCGCCACCGCATTGCTTGCATTGGCAACGACCGGTGGAACCCCGACGGCCAGCAAGGCCGGGAAAGAGAAAAAAGTCCCTCCACCGGCCACCGCATTGACCGCGCCCGCAATGAATGCGGCCGCGACAAGGAACAAAACTTCAAGAAGGGTCATATGCGCCTGTGCCGGTACAGCCCGGAGAACTCCGCCATGATACGCGGAACATCCCGAATCAGGCGCCGGCCTTGCGCGCGGCGCGTTCCTTTTCCACCCGCTCGGTGACGTCGCGGTGGATTTAAAATCGCATTTGCGCATCGAGCAGCAGGCGCGCGTGATCCTTGCGCACAACCTGCGGCGCGCCGCTGCGGGGGCGCGAGCCGGCGCGGGCTCGCCCTCGGTCAGGATGGCTTGACGGCGACCTTCAACACGCCGTCGCGCTGGTTGGCGAACAGATCGTAGGCCTCGACGATGTCCTCCAGCGCATAGTGGTGGGTGACCAATGCACCCAGGTCCAGACGTTCGGCGGCGATCACGTTCATCAACCGGCGCATGCGCTCTTTACCGCCGGGGCACAGGGCGGTATTGATGCGGTGGTCGCCCAGGCCCGCGGCGAAGGCATCGAGCGGGATCGTCAGATTCTGCGAATACACGCCCAGGCTGGAGAGCGTGCCGCCGGGCTTGAGGCTGCGCAGGGCCTGCTCGAAAGTGGCCTGCGTGCCCAGCGCCTCGATGGCGGAATCCGCGCCGCGTCCGCCCGTGAGTTTCATGATTTCCGCGACCACGTCGCAGCTGCGAAAGTCGAGCGTGACGTCGGCGCCCAGCCGTCGCGAGATACCCAGCCGGTGATCATTGCCGTCCACCGCGATGATGGTGGTCGCCCCCAGCAGGCGCGCGCCGGCTGTCGCGCACAGTCCGATCGGCCCTTGGGCAAAGACCACCACCGTGTCGCCCAGGCGGATGTTGGCGTTTTCCGCGCCCTTGAAGCCGGTGGACATGATGTCCGGACACATCAGCACCTGTTCGTCGGTCAGGCCATCGGGAATCGGCGCGAGGTTGGCCTGGGCGTCCGGCACCAGCACGTATTCGGCCTGAGTGCCGTCGATCAGATTGCCAAAGCGCCATCCGGCAGTCGCCTTGTAGCCATGGCAGCCGCAGCGCCCGGAAGGGATCAGATAGCTGCCGTCCTGCGAGGGCACGCCATCCTGCGCCGCGTACGAGCCGAAGTTCGGGCAGATCGCGCCGGCGATGACGCGCTGGCCCTCGGCATAGCCGGTGACCGCGCTGCCGAGTTTCTCGATGATCCCTACCGGCTCGTGGCCGACCGTCAGGCCCGGCGCGACCGGATACTCGCCCTTGAGGATGTGGACGTCGGTGCCGCAGATGGTGGTCGTGGTGATGCGAACGAGCGCGTCGTTGGGACCGACATCGGGGATGGGTTTATCGGTCAGCTCGATGCGGCCGGGCTGGACGAATACAGCGGCTTTCATCATGGCAGCCATTGGGTTCTCCTGGCATGGAATCGGCGAGGCTGCGGGCGGGTGGCCCGCAGGTGATGGTTCCATGATATCGGCCGGCCACAGCCCGCATATTGCGCCAGATCAGAAAGCGGCGGCCTTGCGCGCGGCGCGCTCCTTTTCCACCCGCTCGGTGACGTCGCGCGCCATGGCGACCGAACCGACGACCGCGCCGTCCGGATCCTTGACCAGGGCGAAGGTCATCTCGACATAGAGCTTGCCGCCGCCCTTGGCCACCGCCCGCGTCAGCGTCGGCAGCCCTTGCAGCTTCAGGCTGCCGCTGTCGACGGCGGCGTGGTAGCCGGCCCAGTGGGCGGCGCGCAGGTGTTCGGGGATGATCAGGTCCAGGCTGCTGCCCAGGGCCTCGTCCGCGCCGAAGCCGAACAGCCGGCAGGCGGCCTGGTTCCAGCGCACGATGGTGCCCGCGCGGTCGGCGTAGATCAATGCATCGGACGTCTGCTCGATGATCCATTCGGCCAGGGCTGCGGCCTCGTCCATGGGGTGTTCTCCGGAAGGCGCGCGTTCGCCGCGCGGCGCGGCAGGCCTGCGGGATGCAAGGCGGCTGCCCCGTCTTTATACCGCCGGCGCACCCGCCGGGACAAACCGGCGGCTCAACGTCCGCCCAGGCCCTGCAGCAGTTTCCCGAGCTCGCCCTTCAGCGCGGAGGGCTGCGCCGGCAAGTCCAGGCGGCCCGGGGCGAGGGGCGCCACGGTCAGCGTCTCGACGCGGAACTCTGAACCATAGGACAGGACCCCCAGCCCGCGATCATCGAGGGCGCCCACGACCTGCTCCATCCCCTGCGCCGGCGCCTGCGAGGCGGTTTGCAGGCGCTGGGCGATCGCGGCCAGGACCTGCGTCAGTTCGCGCACCTCGGGCTGGTCGCCGAGGACGCCTTTTCCGCTGCGGTCCCGTCCCTCGAGATCGCGGTAAGAAACCTCGTAGACCTCGCCGGCGCGGCCGGCGACGGTCTGATGCTCGCCGGTGGGCTCGAGCGCGGTCAAGCTGTCGATCATCTGCGGGGAGGGTTTCCAGGCCAGGCTGCCCAGCAAACCGGCCGCCGCCTGCGCATCCATCGCCATGGGCGTCCCGTTCATCCGCAACACCGTGTAGAGGCGCCCGTCGCGCAGCAGGAAGTAGCCCTGCGCCACGCCGGACACGTCGACCCGGGCATCCGGCCCGTCGAACGCCACCGTCAGGGTCCGATCCCCCGCCCGCACCGTCGCCTGTGCCGCGGCCAGCACCGCGGCCGGCGCCAAACATCCCCACGCCAGCAACAGCCACGCCAAGCTTCGCATGCCGATCTCCTGAAAATCCCGGAACCCTTCCACGATAACGGTTTTGCGGCCGCGCGGCAGCAAGCAATCGGCTCAGTTGTGTCCGGATCTTGCGGCGCCCAGCCGGTCAGGACCGTGCCGGCGTCACGGGCATGGGATAGACCCGTCCATCGAACAGCCGTCGCGCCGTGCGGAAAAAGTATCCCCGCTCGGCCACCCAGTGATCGTCCGCGCGCCGGACCTCCGCGCCCACGGTGAGGATGCCGGAGGGCATGCCGATCCGCAGCACATCGCCCTGGGTGGGACGGGCCGCCTCGTGGACCAGGGTGCCCTCGATGCGCGCGGCGACCGCGATGCATAGCGAGGCCGTCAATTGCAGCGCCTGGTGGGGCTGCCCGCTGGAAATCATGCGCACCGTCAGGTCGACATCGCCGGCCGGGATGCAATCGCCCGACAAGGTCCGGGCATCCTGCGCGGGCGACACCATGCCCACGAACGGGATCATCCGCCGGGCCCGGGCCTCATCGGGGGTCGCGGCAATGCCCATCGCCAGGGAGGCCTGGACACGGATGCGCTCCAGCACCTGCAGGACATCGGGCCGGGCTGACAGATCGGCCGGCATCTCGATGCCGCCAAGCCCCAGGACTTCAGGGTTGACGAACACGCAGGCATTCGCGGCATCCACCATCGACACCCGGACCCGTCCCGTCCCCGGAACATCCAGCCACTGGGCCGCCTCGCCGGTGGGCAGCAGGCGGCCTGTGCTGGCGCCGCCCGGATCGAGGAATTCCAGGCGGATGGGCGCGCCCGGGTCCGCAATGCCCGGTATCCGGAGATCCCCGGCCACCCGTGCCCTGCCGTTGTCCACAGGAAAGAAGGCATGGATGATCTTGCCGGTGTTCGTGTTGTGGATGCGGACGCGGACCTCGCCGCCGTCGGCCGCGATCAATCCTTCGTCCACGGCGAACGGGCCGATCGCCGACGACATATTGCCGCAATTGCCGCCGTAATCGACGCGCGCCTCGTTCACCATGACCTGCCCGAAGGTATAGTCCACATCCGCGCCCGGCACGCTGGGCGGGCCCACGACACACACCTTGGAGACCGAGGAGACGCCCCCGCCCATGCCATTGAGCTGCCGGCCATAAGGGTCGGGGCTGCCCATCAGGGCCAGGAACAGGCCGTCCCAGTCCTCGCGCCGCGCGGGCAAATCCTCGCGATGAAAGATCAGGCCCTTGCTGGTGCCGCCGCGCATGAACACGGCGCGGATGCCGCCGGCACCCACGCGATTCGAAGACGATGCGTTCGTCATAGATAGTATTGCCTCGCCAGTTCCTCGTGGTCCTTTTCGAGTTCGGACACCGACCCCTCGGCGACCACCCGGCCGGCCCGCAGCATGTAGAAGCGGTCCACCACCTGCGCGGCCAGCAGCATGTTCTGCTCGACCAGCAGGATCGATACCTCGCCCTCATTGCGCAGATTGCGCATCATGGCGCCGATCTCTTGCACGAACAACGGCGACAGGCCCGCCGACGGCTCGTCGAACAGCATGACCTTGGGCTCGGCCATCAAGGCCCGCCCGATGGCAAGCATCTGCTGCTCTCCGCCCGACATGGTGGCCGCCCGCTGGCCGGCGCGCTCTTTCAGGCGCGGAAAGTAATGGAAGACCTTCTCGACATTGCGCTCGAAGGTCTTGGGCGCGCGCGCCAGGGATCCCAGACGCAGGTTGTCCAGCACGGTCAGATCGCCGAACAGGTCCCGTTCCTGGGACAGCTGCAGCACGCCTCGCCGCACGATCACGTGCGGCGGGCACTGATGGATGGGCTCGCCGCCCAGCGCCAGCGAGCCGGCGGCCGGACGCAGGAAGCCG
Organism: Castellaniella sp. S9; assembly: GCF_027257175.1. Taxonomy (GTDB): domain Bacteria; phylum Pseudomonadota; class Gammaproteobacteria; order Burkholderiales; family Burkholderiaceae_B; genus Castellaniella. Next base: position 127,364 of record NZ_JAPFGD010000001.1, read on the forward strand.
GAAATCGTGTTCAGCAAGGTCGTCTTGCCCGCCCCGTTCGTGCCCAGCAGGCCGACGGCCTCGCCCTCGTACACATCGATGCTGACCTCGGACAGGGCCTGGGTCCTGCCGTGGCGCACGTCCAGGTCGGCAATATGAAGGATGGGATCAGCCATGGCCTAGATAAACCTCCAGCACGTCTTTGTTGTTGCGGACCTCGTCGGGCGGACATTGCACGATCTTCTTGCCGTAGTTGAGGACGAGCACCTGATCGGACACCGCCATGACGAGGTCCTGGACGTGCTCCACGAGCAGGACCGCGATGCCGTCGGCGGCCAGTTCGCGCAAGGATTGCCCCAGGTGGAGCCGGTCTCCGGGGGACAGGCCCACGGCGGGCTCATCCAGCATGATCAGTTCCGCGCCGGCCACCATGGCCCGGGCGATTTCGACCAGGCGCTGCTGGCCGAACGACAGGTCGCCGGCGAAACGCTCGGCCAGGTCGGCGATGCCCATCCGGCGCAGCATGTCGCGCGCCCTGCCGGTCGCATCGCGCTCGGCCTTGACCGAGGCCGGCGCCCCGACGACGCAGCCCCAGAAGGTGCTGGGCGTGGCAAGCTCGAGACCGGTCAGCACATTTTCCAGCACCGACATCTCGCGCAAGATGCCGTTGTTCTGAAAGGTGCGCCGAATGCCCAGCGCGGCGATCTGCGCGGGGCGCAAGCCGCTGATCTGCCGCCCCTTGAAGGCCACCGTGCCGCCGGTGGGCGCAATGAAGCCGCCGATCGCATTGAACGCGGTGGTCTTGCCCGCCCCGTTGGGCCCCATCAAGGTGAACACCTCGCCGGGCCGCACGGTGAACGACAAATCATCGACGGCGGTCAGGCCGGCAAAACGCACCGTGAGGTTCTGGACGTCAAGCATGTTCGCGCCCCTCCCGGTACAGGCGTTCCTGCATCCAGGGGAAGCGGGCGGACAGGAATCCGCCGATCCCCTTGGGCATCAGGAACAGCACCACGATCAACAGCAGGCTGAAGACGATTTCCTCCAGCCCCGGAAAATTGCGCAGCAACTCGGGCAGCCCGGTCAGCAGCACGGCGCCCACCATCGACCCCACCAGGCTCCCCAGGCCGCCGATCATCACGATCACGAAATGCATGAGCATTTGCGAGATGCCGAAGGTATCGGGGGACACACGGCCATTGAGCAAGGCATACAAGGCCCCGGCGAGGCCGGTGATCAAGCCGCTCCACGCAAACGCAAGGATTTTCGTGCGATTGACGGCAATGCCCAGCGATCCCGCCGCGGCCTCGTTGTTGCGGATGGCGACGAACGCCCGGCCGTAGCGGGAATGCAGCAGCCCCGCGCTCGCGCCCACGCCGATCACGACGACAAGCAGGAACAGGTAGTACTTGCCGACACCCTCCAGCGCGAACCCGAGCACGCCGATATCCGGGATGTTGAAGCCGCCGGAGCCGAAGGTGACGCCATCATTATGGACGTACATCCAGCGCATCAGCTCGCCGAAGGCCAGCGTGATGATGGCCAGGTAGTAGCCGCGCACCCGCAGCGCCGGCAGGCCCACCAGCGCGCCCGCCAGGCCGCCGCAAACGGTGGCCACCAGGATCGCCGGCACGGTGCCCAGCCCCAGATGCACCATCGACAGGCCCGCGGCATACGCGCCGATGCCGAAGAACGCGGCGCTGGCAAACGCCAGCTGGCCCAGATAGCCCAGGACGATGTTCAGGCCGACCGCCGCCAGGCAATACACCAGCATGGTGGTCGCGACGAACAGTTGATAATCGTTGATCATCAGCGGCAATACCAGCAATGCCGCCAGAATGATCGCCAGGCCGGCGCGCGATGCCCGCCTGCCGGACGTGGCGGTAGTCGGAGTCAATGATTTATCCACGACCTTGCCTCCATTCTCCAAGAATGCCCTGCGGACGCACGACCAGCACGACGATGATGGTCAGATAAGCGGTGATTTCCACCAGCGAACTGGCGACATAGCCTCCGATGAGGTTCTCCAGTACCCCGAGGGACAAGGCGCCGATCACCGCCCCGGGCAGCGAGCCGAAGCCGCCCAGCGTCATGGCGGCGAAAGCCTGGATCAGCATGTGCGCCCCCATGTCGGGATAGACCAGCGTGCTGGGCGCGATCAGGATGCCGGCCACGGCGCCCAGCATCGCCCCGGCGCCCCACATCAGGCTCTGGAACCGGGGCACGTTGATGCCCACCAGCGCGGCGCCGCGCGGCGTCTGCGAGGCCGCCTGGATGACCTTGCCCGCCTGCGTCCGTTGAAAGAAATAGAAAAAGCCGACGACGATCAACAGCGACGAGCCGGCCACCAGCAGATCCTGCGGCAGCAGGATGACAGAGCCGATCTCGATGGGGGCGCCGTCGACCAGGGGCTCGAGCGGCGCCACCTCGCGACCATAGAAAAAACGCGAAACGCCCTTGAACAGATAGGACAGCGCGATCGTCATCATGGCCAGGCTGATGTGCGGCGCGTTGCGCAAGGGCCGCATCAGCAGCCTCTCGATCAAGCTGCCGAACACGGCAAGCAGGACCAGCGCGAAGACAATGGACGCGGCATACGGCCAGCCCAGCACCTGCTGGGCAACCAGGATGGCGAAAGCGCCCAACATGAAGAACTCGCCATGGCAAAAATTGACGATCGTCGTCGAGCGATAGAGCACGGTCATGCCCAATGCCACCACCGCATACACGCTGCCGTTGACGAGCCCACTCACAATAAGCTGAGCCAGCATACAAAACCCTCATCAGTAGCCGGCTGGCCGCCCCTTCCGGAGGCGGCCAGCCGGATGAATCATCCCGCGATGCGCGAACTCGTCATTGCTTGGCGGGATAGGTGGCGACGATCTCGGCGCGATCCTTGGGCCAGTAGATCATCTTGCCGCTGGAGATCCCGGCGTGGACTTCCGGCGTGAAGGTCAACGGCCCGGACTGCAGGCCCGGATCGAAGTCCTTGAGCTGGTTCAGCTCGGCAATCACTTTTTCGCGGGTCAGGTCGGGCCCCGCGCGCTTGAGGGCCTCGACGATCGCCAATGCGCCGGTCATGCCCATGAAGCTGAGCGTCTCCACAGGCTCGTTCGGATAGTATTTGCGATACATGTCCACCCACTTGCCGAAGGCCGGCGCATCGAGCGTCCCGGACAGGGGATAGAACACGAACAGGTCCTTGGTGGCCTCGTGGTTGCCCACCCGATGCACCATGTCCTCGATCGACACACCCTGGGTGGTGACGGTCGGCGCCTTGATGCCGTACTTGTCGGCGCCGCGCAGGTACAGCGTCAGCTCGGGCGGGTACAGGATGGCCAGCACGACGTCGGGCTTGGCGCTGCGGATCTTCAGCAGCTGCGAGGTGGCGCTGGTGCTGCCGCGCTCCAGCCAGACGGATTCGACCGGCTCCATGCCCTTGCTCTTCATATATTCAAGCAAGGGGTTGATGTGCGATTTCCCCCACTCGTCGGAATGGCTGATGATCGCGATGCGCTGGGCATCCGGCTTGGACAGCGCGAAATCCAGCATCGTCCGCGTCACCGTCTGGGTGGTCGCGATCGGATGGAACAGGTTGGGCATGACGGGCGTCGAAATCGCGGCGCTGGCGGCGCCCAGGACCATATAGGGCAGTCCGGGGTTGCGCGCGAGTTCGGGCTTGATGGCCATCACCGTGCCGCTGCACCAGCCGCCATGGATCATGAAGACCTCATCCTGCGCGATCAGCTTCTTGGTCGCGGAAATGGTCTTGTTGGGATCGCAGGCATCGTCCTCGATGTAGAGCTCGATCTTGCGGCCATGAATGCCGCCGTGGTCATTGACGTCCTTGTAGACCGACGCCGCGCCGAACAGCGGCAGGGAGCCCACGGCCGTGGGACCCGTCAGGGGCCCGAACATGCCGATGCGGATCGTATCGGGGGTCACCCCCGTCTCGGCCGCGGCGGGCAGCGCCCCGGCCGACAAGCACGCGGCCAGGACAAGCGCCGCCTTCAACAATGGTTTCCTCATGTGTTCCTCCTAATGGAATTGAGTCGCCTTATTCATTCACCCCTCGCGGCGGCCAGCCGCCTGGGCGCCGGCGATGCGCCCGAATACCGCTCCCCTGAGGACCGACGTGGCGCCTGTGTAGGTCGCGTAGTACAGGCCGGTCATTTCCCCAGCCGCATACAGGCCTTCGATGGGTTCGCCATCGGCATTCAGGACCTGGCTCCTGGGGTTGATCTTGATGCCGCCGAACGTGAAGCAATTGCCGCAGATCACCGGATAGGCCAGGAACGGCCCCTGCTCGATCCGGCGTGCCCAGTGCGTCTTGGGCGGTTGATAGCCGGGCGCCGTGCCCAGGCCGTCGGCCTCCAGCGGATTGAAAGGCCCATCCACGCAAGCGGCGTTGTAATCGTCGACGGTCGCCTCCAATGCCAGCGGATCCAGCCCCAGGGCGGCGGCCAGTTCGCGCAGGCTCGCGGCCTGGATGGGCGGCTGGTCCGAGCGCACCGAACGGCGCCAGTTGGGCACATCCTCGATCCGGGAATCCAGGATGACCCAGGCAATGCCGTCGGGCTGCTTGAGGATCTGGCGGGTGATGCTTTCGTAGGTCGCATCGACCGTGCTCGGCGCCTCGTTGATGAAGCGCTGCGCGCGCTTGTTGACGAGGATGCCGTAGCTGAAGACCAGGACGATGGGCTCGGTCGCGCCCGAGCGCGGGTCCAGGGGCTCGGCGTGGATCTCGCTGAAGTCGCCGGCGGGCGCGGCGCCGATATCCAGCGCCATGCGGATGCCCTCGCCCTTGTTGTAATAACCGCCGCGGGCCACCGGCCTCAGGTAGCGCGCATCCGGGCCCATATAGCGGGCCAGCATCTCGGGATTGCCCTGGAAGCCGCCGCTGGCCAGCACCACCGATTTTGCCGTGAACCGCAGGCGCCGGTTCCCCGGGCCGTTGGCCTCGAGCCCGACCACCGCACCCTGGTCGTCCTGCACGAGGCGGCGCGCCGTGGTCCGGTAGAAAAACCGGGCGCCGGCTTTCTCGGCCGCCGGCGCCAGCGCCTCGACGATCGCCAGGCCGCCGCCCACCGGGCTGAGCCGCGTGGTGCAGGTGGTAATGAAATAGCTGGGCTGCGAGTCGAAGCGCACGCCGAATTGCTTCATCCATTGCAGGGTCGGACCGGCGCGCTCGGCCAGGGTGCCGATCAGCTCCGGATCCGTGAAATTCAGGACCTTGACGATCGATGACCAATTTTCAAAATCGTTGACCGCCTCGGACACCAGGACCGGATCCAGGTGATGGCCGGCGTTTTCCGCAAAATGGCTCTCCAGATCGTCGGCGACCTCCGCGTCGTTCTTCATCCGCATCTGTGCTTCGGTCCAGCGGGTCTGGCCGCCGCGCTCATCGACATCCGAGCGTTCGAGCAGGGCCACGCTGGCGCCCTGCTCCAGGGCCTCGAGCGCGGCGGACAGGCCGGCCACGCCGCAGCCTACGATGACGACGTCAAAATCCAGGTGTTCCGTCTCTTGGGACATGAGACCTCCTTCATTGCTCATCAGTTGCACCCGACTTCAGCGGCCTCAATAGCGGCGCACGAAAGGATTGGGCATGTCGAGGTCGGTGGAGACCCAGACGCTCTTGGCCTCCATGTATTCCTTGACCGCCTCCACGCCGCCCTCGCGGCCCAGTCCGCTGTCCTTGAATCCGCCAAAGGGGGTCGTATAGCTGGTCGAGCGGTAATTGTTGATCCACACGGTGCCGGCGCGCAGGCGCTCGGACAGCAGCATTGCGCGGTGCAGGCTCTTGGTCCACACGCCCGCCGCCAGGCCGAAGCGGATGTCGTTGGCGATGCGGATCGCGTCCTCCTCGTCCTTGAACTTCAGGATCGACAGCACTGGGCCGAACACCTCCTCCTGAGCGATGCGCATGGCATTATCGACATCCACGAAGATCGTCGGTTCCACGAACTGGCCCGCGCCGTAGCCCGGCCCCTGCAGCGCGCGGCCGCCGGCCACGCAGCGCGCGCCTTCCGCCTTGGCGATGTCGATGTACTTCAGGACTTTTTCGAACTGCGGGCGGGTGGCCACCGGCCCGATCTGCGTGGACGGATCCCCGGGGTCGCCGATCTTCGCCGCTTGCGTGATTTTCAGCAAGCGCTCGACGAATTCGTCATGGATGGATTCCTGCACCAGCAGGCGCGAGCCCGCCATGCAGGTCTGCCCGCCCGCCGAGAAAATACCCGTGATCACCCCGTTGGCCGCGCGGCCCAGGTCGGCATCGTCGAAGATGATGTTGGGCGACTTCCCGCCCAGCTCCAGCGACACGCGCTTCAAATGCTCGGCAGCGGTCTTGTAGACCTTGCGGCCCGCCTCGTCGCCACCCGTGAACGCAATGCGCGCGACCTTGGGATGGCTGACCAGGTGGTCGCCGATCTCCTGGCCGAAACCGCTGATGACATTGATCACACCCGGGGGGAAACCCGCCTCCTCCGCAAGCTTGGCCAGCTCGTACAGGGACACGGAGGTGAACTCGGAGGGCTTGCACACGATGGTATTGCCGGCGCACAGCGCGGTGCCCAGCTTCCAGGCCGTCAGCAGCAGGGACGAATTCCAGGGCGTGATGCTGGCCACGACGCCCATGGGTTCGTAGCGGACCATGTTGAACACGCCGGGCTTGTCGATGGGCACGATGGAGCCCTGGATCTTGTCGGCCAGGCCGCCGTAGTAATAGAAGTATTTGGCCATGTACTTCACCTGGCCCAGCACCTCGCTCATCAGCTTTCCATTATCCCGGCTCTCGGCCTCGGCCAGCCGCTGCGCATCGCGCTCGACCAAGGCGCCGAGCCGGTGGATCAGCATGCCGCGATCCGACGCCGACAAGCGGGACCAGGGTCCCGCAAACGCCGCCGCGGCCGCCTCGACGGCGCGATCCACATCCACGGTATCCGCCCGGGGCACTTCCGCCCAGGCTTCTCCGGAGAACGGATCCAGGCTCTCGAACCAGCTGGACGAGTTCGGCTCGACCCATTCATTGTTGATGAACAGCTGATAACGCAACATCGATAGACTCCTGTCAAATACTCGAAAAGCAGACCTTGGATTCGAGTATGATGGCAAGGAGTTGATGCGTAAAATGATTAATAATCAATAGTTGATGAGCATTACGCAAGTATCAGATGGAGACATCACGATGAGGCGCAAAATCCCGAACACCACTGCCCTGGCCGTCTTCGAGGCGGCCGCCCGGCACGGCAGCTTTGCCGGGGCGGCCAACGAACTCTGCCTGACCGAGAGCGCCATCAGCCGGCAGATCGCGGCCCTGGAGAACTACCTCGAGATCAAACTGTTCACTCGGGTCAAGCGGCAAGTCGTCCTCAACGACGCGGGGCGCGCCTATGTCAAGAACATCCGCAAGAGCCTCGCCGATCTGGAGGCGCACACCCTCTCGCTGATGACCGACAAGGGTGACGATGGTGTGCTGGAACTCGCCGTCATCCCGACCTTCGCGAACCGCTGGCTGCTGCCACGGCTGCGGGATTTCCAGAGCAAGCATCCGAACATCCGGATCAACATGGCCGAAAAGCCGCTGCCCTTCCTGTTCCAGGACACGCAATTCGATGCCGCGCTGCATTTCGAGCACCCGAGCTGGACGGGCGTGGTCAAGGTCGACCTGTTCGAAGAGCGCCTGGTGCCCGTGCTGAATCCGGCCTTCTTCGATGTGGACCAGCTGCGATCCCCATCCGACCTGCTGCACATCCCTTTATTGCACAAGGCCTCGCGGCCGGAAGCCTGGCGACGCTGGTTCGAACTTTCGGGCCCCGCGCCCAGCGCCTCGGCTCTCGGCCCCCGTTTCGACATGTACGGCATGATCATCGAGGCGGCGCGCTCGGGCCTGGGGGCCGGATTGGTACCCCGGTTCTACGTGGACAACGAGATTCACAGGCATGACCTGGTCGTGCCGTTTGAGCTCGAGCTATGGCATGAGAAGCGCTATTGCTTCGTCTACCCGGAACACAAGAAGGACTCGGCGATCGTCCAGGTGTTTCGCGACTGGCTGCTGGAGGCGAAGAAACCCTTCGACGTTCCCGTGGCCCGCCCCGGCCGCCAGGGCAGGAGGCGCAAGGCCGCATGATGCGCCGGCCGCGGCGGCCTCAGAATCCGGCCAGCACGATTTTCCCGACCGTATGCCCGCCTTCGATCAAGGCATGGGCCGCTCGCAAATTCGCCGCATTGATCACCCCGAGGTTCCGCGTGGCGGTCGCCCGCAGTTCGCCCGCATCCACCCTGCGCGCGACCTCGTCCAGGATCTCGTGCTGGCGCGCCATGTCGGGCGTCTTTTGCATGGGGCGCGTAAACATGGCCTCCCAGTGGAAGGAGACGCTCTTGGTCTTGTAGAGGCGCAGGTCCAGCGGCTCGGGATCGTCGATGAGGCCAAAACGCCCCTGCGGCGTGATCACCCGGGCAAGCTCCGCCCAGGCGCGGGCACTGGTGTGGCAGGAAAAAACATAATCGATCGTCCCCACGCCAAGCGCCTGGATCTGCGTATCCAGCGCCTGATGATGGTCGATGACATGGTCCGCGCCCAGCTCGCGCACCCAGGCTGCACTTTCGGGTCGCGAGGCGGTCGCGACCACGATCAGGCCCGCGCCGCGGGCCAACTGGATCGCCATGGACGGCACGCCGCCCGCGCCGCCCAGAATCAATATCGAGCGCCGCGGCAAGGCCTGGCGCGGCACCTCCAGACGATCGAACAGCATTTCATACGCCGTCAGCGAGGTCAGCGGCAGCGAGGCCGCGGTTGCATGGTCCAGCGACGTGGGCTTATGGCCGACGATGCGTTCGTCAACCAACTGGAATTCAGCATTCGACCCCGGACGATCCAGCACACCGGCATAGAACACGCTGTCGCCGGGACGAAACAAGGTCACGTTGCGCCCGACCTTCTCGACCACGCCGGAGGCATCGTAGCCGATGATCCTGGGCTGCTGCGGCGTGCCGCGCAATGCCTTGCGGCTCTTGATGTCGCGCGGGTTGACGGCCACCGCCTCGATCCTGACGAGCAGGTCGTGGTCGCCCGGCTCGGGCACCGCGCACTCGAAATCAAACAGTGAACGCTCGTCCTCAGTCGGCAGACTGTCCACATAACCGATCGCTTTCAAATCACTCTCCTCGTTTCGTCGTGTGCTGCTGGCCCGACAAACATGCTAGCGCACATCGTTGATCCCGCGAGAATATCAACGGGCTTGCCGCCGGCTCGCGACCGGCGCCCTCAGAGGGAGGGGACGATGCTCAATCCTCCGGCGGATCCGTGCACAGGGCGTGACGCAGGTTCGCCTGCGTGATGCTGGCGCCGGGCGGCACGCTGCTGGTGATCCAGACATTGCCGCCGATCACCGCGCCCTTGCCCAGCGTCACCCGCCCGAGAATGGTGGCGCCGGCATAGATCACCACGTCGTCCTCGACGACGGGGTGGCGCAGCCCGCCCTTTTCCAGGTGCCCTTCCTCGTCGGTGGCGAAACGCTTGGCGCCCAGGGTCACGGCCTGGTAGATGCGCACCCCCTTGCCGATCACCGCCGTCTCGCCGATCACCACCCCGGTGCCATGATCGATGAAGAAACTGTCGCCGATCTGGGCGCCGGGATGGATGTCGATCCCCGTCTGGCTGTGCGCAAGCTCGGCGATGATCCGGGCCAGCAGGGGCAGACCGAAGGTATACAAGGGGTGCGCCAGGCGGTGGTGGATCAGGGCCAGCACCCCCGGATAGCACAGCAGCACCTCGTCGACGCTGGTGGCCGCCGGATCGCCGCCGTAGGCCGCCAGCACGTCCAAGTCCAGCTGCCGGCGGATGGCCGGCAGCGCCTGGGCGAACCGGTCGATGGCCTCGAAGGCCTGCGCCTGCAGCGCCGCCTCGTCCCGCGGATCGTGGCGCGAGGCATAGCGCAGTTCCAGACGCGCCTGGTCCAGCAGGCGGTGCAAGGCTGTGTCCAGCGTGTGGCCGACGTAGAAATTCTCGCTGGTGTGGCGCAGGTCCACGGGCCCCAGGCGCATCGGGAACAGCACGCCCTTGAGGGCCTCGACGACCTCGGCCAGGGCGATGCGCGAGGGGAACTCCCGCGCGTCGGGCTCGCGGGACCGTTTCTGCGAATCGCGCCATTCGGTGCGGATACCGTCGAGGGCCTGCACCACCCCCGTGACATTGAAGCTAGCCATATCTTGATCCTGTTGCTCGCGGCTCACGGACTCTTCCGCAAGCCGCCGTCCCGCGCGGCAAAACACCCGCGCGACAGAGTGTAAAACGTTTGCGCCTCCGAGGACTCAGAGCTCGACGGCGCGGCCTTCGCGGGCGCTGAGCGCCAGCGCCTCGAGCGTGGCCGCGGTGTCCAGGCTGGCCTGGGCATGGCGCCCGATCAGCGCGGCATCCCCAGCGGCCACGGCCCGGGCGAACGCCTCCGCCGCAAAGCGGAACCCGCTGCCGGTCGGCGCATGAACATCCTCGAACGGTATCGTGCCGGCGCCACCCCGGCGCACCCGCAACTGGCTGGGCTGGTAGCCGTGGGGATCGCCGGCCCGGTCGCCGGTGTGGTTCAGAAACTCGGTGTCGATGGTCCCTTCGGCGCCGGCAATCGTCGCCCGGCGCTGATTGGCGACATCCATGGCGCAGGCGAACTGCGCGCGGCGGCCGTCCGCATAGAACAGCGTGCCGCTCATGCTGATGTCCACACCCGTGGGGGCCCAACTGGCGTCGGCGCGCACACTGGAGGGCGCACAACCCATCACCAGCCGGATCAGGCTCAGCGGATAGCTGCCCGCATCCAGCAACGCCCCGCCGCCCAGGTCCGGCTGCATGCGGATATTCGTGTCGCCGCCCAGCAGCGGAAAGCCAAAGAGCGCCTGCATCGAGCGCACCGAACCGATCGCCCCCTCGCGCAACAGCGCCAGCATGGCGGCGGTCTGGGGCTGGAACTGGTAGGGATAGGCCTCGAGCAGCATGACGCCGTGGCGCTGCGCGGCGTCGAACATCGCCTGCGCCTCGGCGCGATTCAACGCCAGCGGTTTCTCGCACAGAATGTGCTTGCCGCTCTCGGCGGCCCGGATCGCCCAGGCCGCATGCAGGCTGTTGGGCAAGGGAATGTAGACGGCATCGATGTCGTCATCGGCCAGCAAGGCCTCGTAGCTGCCCAAGGAACGGCCGATGCCGACCTCCGCCGCAAACTGCGCGGCAACCTCCGCCTTGCGGCTGGCCACGGCGGTGAGGTGTACCGCCGCACTGGGCGCCACGTCGCGCGCGAACTGGCGCGCGATGTTGGCGCATCCCAGAATGCCGAGGCGCAAGGGCCGGAAGGAAGGGGAATCCATGCTCATGGTCGAATCACCTGTCGAGTCGGAAAACAAAAGCGGCACCTCGCTGGGCGGCGCAAAACAGCACGGTAATGCAAGTCGGCTTGGCCCTGCAATCCCATGCAAGGATGCACGGCGGCCGCCGTCCGCCCACCGCCATGCGGCGGCCTCATTCATAATGAGTGCTTTCCCTTTGCATGCACGGATACCGATGGCCGACAGGCATACCCTTTTACTGGTGGGCGGCGAACTTTGCGAGCGCACGGCGGCGCTGCTCGATCCCGCACAATGGCGCTGCATCGGGCTGCGCCGGCGGGCGCGGCCCGATGCGGGCGGCCGGATCGCCTGGCGGGCGGCCGACCTGCGCAACCGCGACAGCCTGTCGTGCCTGGGCACGGATGCGGGCGCCGGCATCACCCACATCCTGTACGCCCCTGCCCCCGATGGACGAAACCCGGCGGACTACGATCAGGTCTATCCGCAGGGTTTGTCGCGCCTGCTGGACTGCCTGGCGCCGAGCGGCCGCCGGCGGCTGCGGCGCTGCGTGCTGGTGGGTTCGTCCGCCGTCTGGGGCCCCGCCGACGGCTGGGTGGACGAGGACACCCCAGCCGATGGTGCCGATTTCCGCGCACGGGCGCTGCTGGATGCGGAGGCCAGGCTGCACACCGCCCTGCCGGCGGGCGTGGGCGTCGCCCTGCGGCTCAGCGGCCTGTACGGCCCCGGACGTCGGCGCCTGCTCGATGGCCTGCGCGCCGGCACGGTCGCAGCGCCCGACGGCCCCGGCCATTGGGCGAACCGGATCCACATCGACGATGCCGCCCAGGCCTGCGCGCACCTGCTGGCCCTGCCCGATCCCGCGCCGCTGTACATCGGCACGGACGATCATCCCCTGCCGACGGCGGATCTGTACGGGGCCCTGGCGCGCCTCGTGGGCGGCCCCGCCCCCGCCAGGCGCGCGCGGGCGCCCAGCGGCAAGCGCCTGTCGAACGCAAGGCTGCGGGCCAGCGGCTGGACGCCGGCGTGGCCGAACGCGCTGGACGGCTACGCCGCCTGCCTCGATCGGGATGGCCGCACAGCGATCGCCGACGCCCCGCACGTCCAGGCACGGCGCGATCTGGTACGCTGACCGCACGGCCTCAGCTCGCCACGGTTGCGCACATCCCCCTCCAAAGGAACGTAAAATGCCCAAGACGCCCGCCCTTTTCATCGGCCACGGAAGCCCGATGAACACGCTCGAACAGAACGGCTATACCGAGGCCTGGCGGGCATTCGGACGGCACCTGCCCCGCCCCAGGGCCTTGCTGGTCGTATCCGCCCACTGGTATTTCGGTGCCACCGCGATCACGGCGATGCCGCAGCCCCGGACCATCCACGATTTCTACGGCTTTCCACAGGCCCTGTTCGACTTCGAGTACCCGGCCCCGGGCGACAGCGACCTGGCCCGCGAGATCACCGAACTGGTCAAGCCCCAATGGATCGGCCTGGACCGGGACCAGTGGGGCCTGGACCATGGCACCTGGTCGGTGCTGGCGCACATGTATCCGGATGCCGACATCCCCGTGCTGCAGTTGTCCATCAACGCCTTGCGGCCCCTCGACTATCACCTGCAGCTGGCCGCCAGCCTGGCGCCGCTGCGCGAACAAGGCGTGATGATCGTCGCCAGCGGCAACGTCGTGCACAATTTACGCGAGTTGCAATGGAAGCAGCCGGACCTGGCGTACGACTGGGCCGAGCGATTCGACGATGCCGTGGCGGAACAGCTGTCACAGGCGCCCGCCGACATCCTGCGCGTGCTGGATCACCCCGACTATCGCCTCGCCGTGCCCACGCCGGATCACTTCATCCCCCTGCTCTACCTGGCGGGGCTGGCGGCGGCGGACGGCAAGGCCCTGGAACCCCTGGTCCGCGGCCATGCCATGGGCTCGATCTCGATGAGCTGTTTCGGGCTGGGGGCGGACATCGAACTGCGCAAGGACCCTGGATGTGCGGCCAAACTGCCGACGGGCGTGCCGCCGGACCAGACCAATATGTAGCGAGGCTGTGGCCTCGAACCACTACCCGATTCAGAACTGCCGCGCAGCGCCCAGGGACGCAAGCTCGACGACCTCGGCCCCGCAGGCCCTGACCAGTTCGGGATCGTGGCTGGCAAACAGCACGACGCGGTCGCGCGACCAGGCCTTGAACTGTTCGGCCAGCGCCGCGCGCGCCGGCGCATCCAGGCCGTTGCCGGGACCATCCGCGACGACGACCGCAGGCGTCCCCAGGGCGGCGGCGGTCAGATAGACCTTGCGCCGCGTGCCCGTCGACATCTGCTCGAAGCGCTTGTCCAGGTGCGGCGTGAGTCCCAGGCGATCCGCCCAATCGAACACCGCCTCGTCCAGAGCCGCGTTCTTTTCCGCGGCAAGCTGCTGCAGCAGGCCGCGCCCGGTCTGCGCGGGAAACGCCAGACAATCGTCGGGCACATAGGCCAGGCGCGCCTTGGCCTGCAAGGGTGTCTCGGCCATGGAATGCCCATCGATCCAGACCCCGCCCTCATCGGGCGCGATCACGCCCGCGACCATGCCCAGCAGGGTCGACTTGCCGGTGCTGAGTTCCTCGCACAGGGCCACGCAGCCGGGCGCAAAGCTGCGGGTCAGCCCCTGGAATACGAGAAGGTCGTCGTAGCGCTTGCCCAGATTGTCGATGCGTAGCATGGCGCCCAGTGTACGCAGGAACGCCGCGGGCCGCCAAACGACCCGCCCCGAGGGCACACGCGCCTCAGTCCGGCAAGGCGTAGGCCACCAGATAATCCCCCATCTTGGTGCCGAACGAGCCGTGGCCGCCCGCCATGATGACCACATATTGCTTGCCGTTCACCGCGTAGGTCATGGGCGTGGCCTGGCCGCCGGCCGGCAGGCGCGCCTCCCACAACAGGCTGCCGTCGTCGACGTCGAAGGCGCGCAGATAATTGTCCTGCGTGGCCGCCACGAACATCACATTGCCGGCGGTCGAGATCGGCCCGCCCAGGCCCGGCACGCCGATCTTCAGCGGCGGCAACTGGAACAAGTGCGGCAGGCTGTCGCGGATGGTGCCGATGCGTTTTTTCCACACCACCTGGTGGCTTTGCAAATCGACGCCGGCCACATAGCCCCAGGCAGGCGCCTTGCACGGCAGGCCCAGCGGCGACAGGAAAGGGTTGATCGTCACGCCATACGGGGTGCCGTACATGGGCTGCACCCCGCTTTCCGAGCCGGTGCCCTCGCCTTTTGCCCGGTTTGGATCCTCGGGGATGAGCCGGGACACGAACGGCAGGCCGATCGGATTCATCAGCGCCACCTGGCGGTCCCGGTTGACCGACATGCCGCCCCATTCGAACACGCCCAGGTTGCCCGGAAAGACCAGCGTGCCGTTCTCGGACGGCGGCGTGTAGATGCCGTCATAGTTCAGGCGATGGAACATCACGCGGCAGACCAACTGGTCCAGCATGGTGGCGCCCCACATGTCCTTGTCGGTGAGCCTGCCCTGCGGGGCGAGATCCAGCGCCGAGAACGGCTGGGTCGGCGCGTAGTGCTCGCCCTGCGTTTGCGGGCCGCGCGCCACGCGTTGCGGCACGGGCTTTTCCGTGATCGGCACGATGGGCTCGCCATTGCGGCGGTCCAGCACGAACACGTTGCCGGTCTTGGTCAGCACGTAGATCGCCGGCACGGTCCGGCCGTCGGCCAGCCTCACGTCCATCAGCGAGGGCTGCGCCGGCACGTCCATGTCCCACAGATCGTGATGCGTCGTCTGGAAGTGCCAGATCAGGCGGCCGGTGGAAGCGTCCAGCGCCAACACGGAATTGGCATAGCGCTCTTTCAATTCGCCGCGGTCGCCGCCCCAGATGTCGGGCGTGCCCACCCCCGTGGGCACATAGACCACATCGGTCTGCCCATCATAGGCCAGCGGCGCCCAGGCGTTGGGCGAATTGTGCACGAATTCCGTGTGTTCCCCCGGCATCGCATTGGGGTTTTCGGCGCCGGTGTCGAACACCCATTTCAACTCGCCGGTGCGCACGTCGTAGCCGCGGATCACGCCGGACGGCTCCTGATTGGAAAAGTTGTCCGTCACCGAGCCGCCGATCACGATCGTCGTCGCCGTCACCACCGGCGGCGAGGTCGGGTTGTAGCCCCCCGGATACGCGTGGGGCATGCTCTTCTGCAGATCGATTTCGCCCTGGTCGCCGAAATCCCCGCACACGCTGCCATCGTCGGCATTCACCGCGATCAGGCGCCCGTCGTTGGTGGGCAGCAAGACCTTGCGCGGGCAGACGGTCGAGACCGAGCCGTCGGCCTCGGCCTGGCTGGCCGGAAAACGCTGGACATTGGCCGCATCATGATAGGCCACCCCACGGCAGGTCAGATGCTGGAAAGACTTGTCGGCCTGCAGTTTCGGATCGAAGCGCCACAGGCGCCGGCCGGTGGCGGCGTCCAGCGCGTCCAGGAACTGATGCGGCGTGCACAGGAACAGTGTGTCGCCGACCTTGATCGGCGTCACCTCGTTGGTGGTTTCGCCCGAATCATTGTCGCTGCGGAAATCGCCCGTGCGATAGGTCCAGGCCACCTGCAGGTTCCCGACATTTTCGTCGTTGATCTGCGTCAACGGCGAATAGCGCACCCCGCCCTCGGTGCGCGCGTAGGACGGCCAGTCCTCATTGGCCACGCCGGGCACCGGCTGCGCCTCGGCAGGCTGCGCGCGGGCGAACGTCCCGTTGATTTCCTGCGGATCATTGAACACGCCATAGCCCAGCACCGCCAGCATGGCCACCATCGCCACGCCCATGGCCGCCTTGGCCGGCCGAGGGGACACGAGCCCGCGCGTGGCCGCCGGCAGCAGCAGCCACAACCCCAACAGGAACAGCAAGTCATAGCGCGGCGCCAGCGCCCAGAAATCGGTGCCGACCTCCCACAGCCCCCAGACCAGCGTGGCAGCCAGAATCAGCGCGTACAGCCACAAGGCCGCCGTTCGCCCCCGCATCAAGAGCCCCGCACACACCAGCAGCGCCACACCCACCACCGCGTAGTACCAGGAACCGCCCAGTACCGCCAGCCAGGCGCCGCCAAGCAGGGAGAAAAGCGCGATCAGGAGCAGAACGATCCAGCCCAGAGTCTGGGCCACGCCCCTGTTTCGATTGGTCGAATCCATGGGAGTCATCCTTGCGTGTGAGGCATGGCGACCACTCTATCACGGGGATGGGTACGGTGACCTGAACGGTGGGGGGTACCGAAACGCGAGTTCCTCGTCTACCCTACGCTCGTAGGTTTCACGCACGACGACGCGCATCGATCAAGCCCGTGCTTTATGGGCGGCAATCGCCGCGTCCAGTCTCTGCTGGCCTCGTGCCTTGGCTTTCTGCGGGTCCATGCCGGGCTGACCCGCACGAATCTCCCGCATGCCTTTGATGGCATCGTTCAACTGGTCAACCTCAAAACGGATCCGTGCCTGCTGTTCAAGTCGATGGTAGTAGTCGAGCTTGCGAGCATCCACCAGGGCGACATAGCTCTCGCCATTGCGCGTGATGATCTTTTCGCTGCCTGCACGAACGGCCTCTGCCAGTGCCTTCAGGTCGATGCGGACCTTGTTGAACGGGACGATGTCTTGAGAGGATCAGGAGATGATCTTGACCTTGCACGACGATGGACTCACCAGTCACCTTTCGAGCCCATCTAGGGCGGGGCAGCAGCTCTCAGTCTTCGTATCAACCCCGCTGGACAAATGCGTTCACCCAAGCCGGCCCTGCCGACGGAGGCTGCCTATAGTGTCCGGTGAACTCGGCAACAACCAGGAAAGCCCTTGCCGTTCTCAATTAACGTATATACAATAAATGCAAATCGTCTGCGACCCTGTCAAACGTGCAAAAACGCTCGAAGAGCGCGGATTGGACATGCACTTGGCAGGCCAGGTATTCGCAGGCAAGCACTTTACCGCGCCAGATGGCCGGACTGATTACGGCGAACCTCGCTACATCACCATCGGTGAAATGGCTGGCAGGATGGTCGTTCTGGTTTGGACGCCGCGCGGCGCGGCACGCCGCATCATCAGCATGAGGAAAGCAAATGCCCGCGAACAAGAAAGGTACGCACGCCACCTCGGTTGATCATGACGATGCGCCGGAGCTTACGGATGCTTGGTTTCAGGAAGCCGAACTTCGCGATGGCAACAAGGTCATCCGACGAGGGCGCCCGAAGTCGGTGGCCCCGAGCGTGTCCATCAGTCTGCGCGTCCCACCGGACGTTCTGGACCGGTGGAAGAGCACCGGGCCAGGGTGGCAGACCCGCATGGTGACGGCCCTCAAGAGCCACGCACCGAAATGAACCTATCAGAAAACATGCATACGCCGCTACTTCTTTGGCACCGCTGGCTACGCAGCACTATCAATGGTCCGGCCCCGATGGCCTGCCCAAGGGAGAGGCCGCCAGGATTCAATCGTCAAACACATCGTCCAGGGTTTCGGCATCGAGGATGTTTAACGACCATGTCTCGAGCTGTGCGGCGGTGGCCGAACGGATACGTTTGTCCGTGGCCTCGGGGACTTCGCCGAATTTGCGAGCCAATTGCCGCAACAGCAGTTCGGCCTGACCGCGCCTCAATCCAACCCGCTCGGGTGTGGTGATGTATGTCATTGCATGCTCCTGTTCCAGGGCCTCCAATGCCCGCATATAGTCCGGTTCCAGCGCCTCGGGCAGTGCAATCATCCAGTCGACCAGCCTGACCAGGGCGTCGATGTCGCCCCGGGCATATCCATAGCCGGCCAGGCAGCGCATCAGCTCGACCTTGGGGTCCAGCCGTGCCGCCTTGCGGCGGAACCACAGGGCGGTCAACTGCGCCATCATGACCACGGCAAACGGATTCGATGGGGCGATGGCCTCAAGTTCATCCCAGCGCCTGAGCCATTGTGCCATGTGGACCACGGGCAAGGTGAACCGCACGCCTTGGCCGAGGAACTCGTCGCGGTGGACCAGGTGTGAATCGCCGCCACGGCTGGCGGTGAGGATGCCGAGGCTGTAGATGGGCTGGATCGGGCTGGAGCCGTAACGGTCCTCGAGGCGGTAGCGGTATTGATACATGCGCCGCGCAAAGAGGCGCCTGGCCTTTGGGCCGGCGCCGCCGCCCTGAACCTCGACATGGATCAGCAGCCTTGCCAACCCGCCATCGCGGCGGCGCACGAGAATGAGCTTGTCGGTGTAGAGGCGACGGGGCGCTTTGCCTGCACCATTGCCTGACCCCACAAAAACTACGGCACTCAAGCCCGGCGGCTTGTCGCCGACGCGCAAGAACCGGGACTCGGCCTTGCCGCAGCCCCCAGAGATTCTCTGAACAAGTCACCGCGCCGCATGCACTCATCCCTGCTGCAAAGCATCACCACCTAAACCTTCCCCCGCCCCGACCGTAAACGCGGATGTACAGGAAATACCGGGCCTGCCCGACACCCAGGTGAAGGGCCAGGATTCCACCCGAAAGGGCTTTCCTGGCCAACCGGCAGTAACAAGCCGCTGCCTTCCCCCTACAGGAGTAATCCATGTCTGTTATCAATACCAACTACCTGGCTCTGGTTTCCCAGAACAACCTGACCCGGTCGCAAGGCGCTCTCGGCACTGCCATCGAACGCCTGTCCTCCGGCCTGCGCATCAACAGCGCCAAGGACGATGCTGCCGGTCAGGCCATTGCCAACCGCTTCACCGCCAACATCAAGGGCTTGGCCCAGGCTGGTCGTAACGCCAACGATGGCATCTCCATCGCCCAGACCACCGAAGGGGCGCTGAACGAAATCAACAATAACCTGCAACGCATCCGCGAGCTGTCGGTTCAGGCCGCAAACGGAACCAACTCTGGCTCCGATTTGAAATCCATACAGGACGAAATTACGCAACGTCTCGAAGAAATTGATCGAGTTTCCAAGCAAACTCAGTTCAATGATGTGGATGTGCTGGCACAGACCCGCGCTCTGAGCATACAAGTTGGAGCGAAGGATGGCGAGACCATCGACATCAACTTGCAGAAGATCGACTCTGCCTCTCTGGGTCTCGAAAACTTCACTATTGAAAAGAAAGTTCTGAATGTCGGGGACGCAATTGATACCGCAGACGGCATAACCGGTACCGGTTCAGCTGGCATTGACACTAACTTCGCTGCCGCAAAGACTCAATTGGTAGCTGCGGGTGTAGACATTAGTGGTGGCGTAACGCTCCACCAGGTTCACGATAGCGAAGGAAACGCCCAAGACGCCTATGTACTGAAGGTCGGTTCAGACTTCTATGCAGCCCAGTTCACAAATGCTACGGACCCCACTGCTGATCCCGCCGCCGTAAGCATTGCGGTCACCACCGTTGATTACACGGATAATAGCGGCAACACAACGGGTGTCACGGCTCTCACCAAAATTGGTTTGAATGAGAATGATGAATTCGTGTCGTACGCCACTGTGCAGAGTAATTCTTTTGTTGTCGCGACAAACGTGACTTCAAGTACGCCAGTCGCCACCACTACGAGCGTGTGGGGATACGCTGCGGACACAGCAACCGTTGACTTTAGTGACACAGGGGCTACAGAGCAATTCTCCGTTGGCGCCGCCGGTGACTCAATGAGCAAGCTCGATGAAGCCCTGAAGCGTGTCGATGCCTTCCGGAGCGAACTGGGTGCTGTGCAAAATCGTTTCGAATCCACCATCGCTAACCTGAGCAACACCGTCACCAACCTTTCTGCAGCCCGCTCGCGCATCGAAGACGCCGACTATGCCGTCGAAGTCTCCAACATGACCCGCGCGCAGATCCTGCAGCAGGCCGGCACCTCGGTTCTGGCGCAAGCCAACCAGGTTCCGCAGACTGTCCTGTCGCTGCTGCGTTAATTCGCAGTCTCGACAGCCGCTCCCTGGTCGATCTACGGAGAGCGATCTGAAACGAAAGGCCGCTAGTCCCAGCAGTGGGATTGGCGGCCTTTTTCTTGGCCGGTAATCAATGGTTTGATCGTAAGTGCGCCATAAACCCCATTCTTCCCTGAGTTTCTTGCCAAGGGCATAGTTCTGCCATCGTACTTTTTGGGATTGACCGATGACAGACACCAAGGATTGGGCCGCGCATTTAGCCGCGATCGAAGCCGAAGGCATCAGCACGCAAGCGTATGCGCGGCGCGAAGGGATATCGGCGGCGACGCTGTATTACTGACGCAGGCGCCTGAAGCCAGCCGTTCAACGGTCACCGACTGTGTCCTTGGTGCCGGTACAAGTCAAAGAAGAGACGGTCGCCCAGCGCTGTACCGTCTGGCTGGCGCCCGGTGTACGGTTGGAGTTGGGCGCACTGCCGCCGGCCTGGTGGCTGTCGGCAGTGACGGCGGCGGTTTCGCGCCAGATGCGCTGATGCATCCGGGCAGTCGTATTGGCAGCGTCTACCTGTGTCGCGAGCCGGTGGACTTCAGGAAGTCAATTGGGGGCTTGTCGGCGCTGGTCGAGCAGCAACTGGAGATGAGTCCGTTTGGCGATGCGCTATTTGTGTTCATCAATCGCCAGCGCGACAAGATCAAGGCGCTGCATTGGCATCGCAATGGCTTCTGCCTGTGGTACAAGCGGCTGGAGAAACAGCGTTTTGCCTGGCCGACGTTAGCCCAAGAGCAGCCCACCTGCACCTTGACGATGCAGGAGTTGGAATGGCTGCTCGAAGGCTTTGATTTATGGGCGCATCAGCCGCATAAAACCTTGCATTATGCGGCCACGACATAGGGCATAAAAGGTAAAATGGCGGGCATGACTTCAGCCCCCGCCATGCCCGCTATCGCTTTGACGGAAATCGATCCGTCCAAGTATGGCGTGACGGTGACGCCTGGGCTTAAACGCCTGATGCGGGATATCCAGGCGCATGCCGAGATCCATTTGCAGGCGCGTCTCCAAGCCCGGCTGCGCGAGCAGATGGACGCCGAGTACGAGGCCCGCTACGAAGCCAAGCTGCAAGAACAATTGGTCGCCCGCATCCAGGCGTTGTTCGAGCAACTGGTGCTCAGTCGGCGTCGCCTGTTCGGGCGCAGCAGCGAAGCCCTCTCGACGCAGTTTCGACTGTTCGATGAGGCCGATGCGTTGGGCGCCCAGACGACCGAGGCTGATGAGCTCGCACCGCTACCGAGCGCCCAGCCCTCGGTCAGCGCGCCGCGCAAGCCCGCCGCGCGCGGCAAGCGCCAGCCGCTGCCGGTGGAGTTGCCGCGCATCGACATCGTGCATGAAGTGCCTGAAGCCGAGCGCACCTGCGCCTGCGGCACGCCCATGGTCCAGATCGGTGAAGACGTGAGCGAACAGCTGGACATCATCCCCATGCAGGTGCGGGTGCTGCGTCACGTGCGCAAACGCTACGCCTGCCCGGGCGGCGACGCCGCGCCGGTCACCGCCCCGGTGCCCGCTCAGGTCTTGCCCAAGAGCAATGCCAGCGGCGATCTGCTGGCGATGCTGCTGACGGTCAAGTATGTGGACGGGCTGCCGCTGGCGCGCTTCGAGCATGTGCTGGGCCGCAGCGACGGTGTCGAGCACCTGGTGTGCTGGGCGCATGCGCGCCGGGGCTTTGTCGAGGCCGCCAAGGTGCAGGGCAAGGGCAAGCGCGGGCGGGCCGATGAGGCCATTGCGCTGATCGGCAAACTGTATCGGATTGAACGCGAGTGCCAGAGCGCCACCGACGCGCAGCGCCTTGCCGCCCGCCAGGCGCATAGCCTGCCGGTGCTGGCCGAACTGCGGAGCTGGCTGGATAAGACACGCCCGCAGGTCGTGCCTGGCCTGGCGCTGGGCCGCGCGCTGGCCTATCTGGACAGATACTGGAACAAGCTGACACGCTACACCGAGCGCGGCGACCTGCCCATCGACAACAACCGCTGCGAGAATGCCATCCGCCCCTTCGTGGTGGGCCGAAAGAGTTGGCTGTTCAGCAACACACCGGCGGGCGCGCACGCCAGTGCACTGATCTACTCGCTGGTGGAGACGGCCAAGGCCAATGGGCGAGAGCCCTATACGTGGTTGCGCACGGTGCTGCGCGAATTGCCCCGCGCCCGCACGGTGCAAGACTACGAGGCGTTGTTGCCGTGGAATCTGGCTCTTGAAACCTTGGCGGTACAAGCCATTGACGCGACCTCGCTGCGCCACGCCCCGTCGTGAACGTAGTCGCGTCCCATCCCCCCTTGTGACATGACGAGCGAGCGTAAAACCCTTCTGGATCGTGAATTGTTCACCGAGGCCTTGCGCCATATGAGCGAAGCCGATCTGCGATACCTGAACCGCATGGTGGTCGAGCGGCTGAATCTGCTGGATCAGGCCAGGAGCACGGTGCAGTTGGCGCAGTTTGCCCAGGGCGACCGGGTCAGCTTTATCGCGAACGACGGTATGGAGAAACATGGCACGGTTCTGCGGTTGAATAAGAAAACGGTGAGCCTGCGCACCGACGACCAGATGCTCTGGAAAGTCTCGCCAGGATTGCTGCGTAAACCCGGCCGCTGAGACTTGAGAACTTTACCGCCGACCGCCCCCGCAGAAAACCATGGGGTTTATGGCGCACTTACCATCGCGACGAGTTCCTCGGACAGGGTGTACGGTTCACCTTTCCCGTGGTCCACATGGCACAATGGCTGAATCGCTGGGATGCGCTCGAGGCCTTGGCGCTGGCAAACCCCTTTGCCGTGGTCGTGATGGCGCAGTTGACGGCGCTGCGGTTCCGCCGCAAGGCGGCACGGCTGGACCCCAAGGTCGAGCTGATGCGCCGCCTGGCCGGCTACGGATACGCCCGGGGCGACATCGACGCCCTGGTCAGGCTGGTCGACTGGATGATCGCACTGCCCGAGGCGCTGGAACCGGACTATATGCGGGCATTGGAAGCCCTGGAACAGGAGCATGCAATGACATACATCACCACACCCGAGCGGGTTGGATTGAGGCGGGGGCGTGCCGAGGGGCGCGTCGAAGGGCGAGTCGAGGGGCGAGTCGAGGGCCAGGCCGATCTGCTGTTGCGGCTATTGGCTCGCAAGTTCGGCGAAGTCCCCGAGGCCATGTCTGAACGCGTCCGCACGGCGACCGCCGCGCAGCTCGAGACCTGGTCGTTAAACATCCTCGATGCCCAGACCCTGGACGACGTGTTCGGCGACTGAATCCTGGTGGCCTGTCCCTCGGGCAGGCCATTGAGGCCGGACCAATGGATTCGGTCGCCTCGCATCAGGTTGCGACGGCCAGCCCTCGCTCCGAGGTTGCGGCGTAGGCAAACACATCATAGCCACCGCAAGCCAACCGACCTGCGAATATCCCACCGTACTTCCCACAGGGACAATTTCATTCACCGCGCCGCGTCCCGTGGTTGTACCTTTCAGGGAACATGCCAGCGCTTGATAGTCAACGTCGGCTTGGCCCGCCGCGCAGACGCGCCGAGGGGCTCATTGAAGGCTGCATCGAGGCCGTCTACCCCAACGCCGTATCCAGGAACATCATCACCGCAAACCCCGCCATCAGGCCCACCGTCGCTGCCGTCTGGTGGCCGTTGCGATGGGTCTCGGGGATGACCTCGTGCGACACGACAAAGATCATCGCCCCCGCCGCCAGGCCCAGGCTGATCGGATAGGCGATCGGGAAACCGCTGGCGATGCCCACGCCCACGAGGGCGCCCAGGGGCTCCATCAGGCCCGAGGCGATGGCGACGAGGATGGCGACCGTCGACGACAGGCCGATGGCGCGCAGCGCGATGGCAACCGCCAGGCCCTCGGGCACGTCCTGTATGGCAATGGCCGTCGTCAGCGGCAGCCCCACCGACATGTCGCCGCGCGCGAAGCTGACGCCGATGGCCATGCCCTCGGGCAGGTTGTGCAGGATGATGGCCAGCACGAACAGCCACACGCCGCTGATGCGCTGGTCGATGGGGCCGTGCGGCCCCGAGGTCTCGTGGGCGTGCGGCGTGAAGTAGTCCAGCCCCAGCATCAGCAGCACACCCAGGCCCAGGCCGGCTACGACCGTCAGCGCCGCGCCCGCCCCTGAATCCAGCAGCGCCTCGGCCGCGGCGAGGCCGGGCAGTATCAGCGAAAACGAGCTGGCCGCCAACATCATGCCGGCCGCAAACCCCAGCATGCAGTCCTGTGTGCGAACACGGATGTTGCGCAGGCCCACTGCCAGCAGCGCACCGACCGCGGTCGCGCCGAATCCGGCCATCCCGCCCAGGGCGGCATAACCCAGAAAGACGCGATTCTGATCGGAAAAAGCCTCGATGCCGCTGGCCAGCAGCAGCCACAGCACTGCCAGCACGGCCGCCAGCAGGCCCCAGGCAATGGGCTTGTGGGCGCGCAGTTGATCGTGCCACGCGCTGATGAGCCCGGCTGGAACCGCGGAAGTGTCATTGGCCGCCATGCATTCTCCTAAAAACCGCGCATCGGAACGACTCGAATGATAAGCATCATACCGCCCCGTACAAGCCCGCATGGATCATCGCGCCGCCCGACACCCTTCCTCGGCGTAGACCCCTCTACAGTAAGGGGTCCCTATCCAAGGGAAATGTTCGATTAAATGATATATCATTTTTGATCCAAATGTGGCATCATGAAAGGCAAGGACATCATCAAAATGCTTGAAGCCCATGGCTGGGCTGTGCTGCGTCAGGAAGGCAGCCACGTCCGCATGGGCAAGGGAAATGCCCGCACAACGGTCCCGCTGCATGGTGCCCGTGATGTGAAAGCCGGCACACTGGCCAATATTCAGCGACAAACCGGAGTGCGGCTGAAATGAAGGAAACCGCCATGGAAATCCGATATCCCGCCATCCTCTCCGAGGAACCCGAGGGGGGATTTTGCGTCCAGTTTATTGACCTGGACGAGGCATTCACCGAAGGCGATTCGCTGGAGGAAGCCTTGTTCAATGCGGTCGAGGTGCTGACGCTGACGCTCGAGAGCCGCATCTCCGAAGGCATGGCGGTACCCGAGCCCAGCCAGGACATTGAGGACGGATACTATATTTCCCCGGACGCCAAGACTCAAAGCGTATTATTGCTGCGTGCCGCTCGCGGCGACCGCAGCCTGGCTGATCTTGCGCGAGCGCTCGAAACCAGCTGGCCCCAGGCCAAGCGCCTGGAGGATCCGCGTCACTGGCCCAGTCTGAAAACCTTGGACAAGGCGGCTCGGGTGCTCGGCAAACGCCTGGTGCTCAGTATCGAATGACGGACCTCGACCCATACCTTGAACATCCTTGAAACCCCTCTGCCCGGCGTCCTGGTCATCGAACCGCGGGTGATAGCCGACGAACGCGGCTATTTCATGGAAACCTATAGCGCCCGACGCTACCGCGACGAGGCCGGCATTGCCCTGCCCTTCGTGCAGGACAATGTGTCGCGCTCGCGGCAGGGCGTGCTGCGCGGCCTGCATGTCCAGCGCCGCCATCCGCAGGGTAAGCTGATCCAGGTACTAGAGGGCTCGGTATTCGACGTGGCGGTGGACGTGAATCCCGATTCGCCGGATTTCGGCCGATACGCGGCGGTGGCCTTGTCCGCCGCCGATCACCGCCAACTCTGGATTCCGCCGGGCTACGCCCATGGCTTCTGTGTCACCAGCCACACGGCGACCCTGCACTACAAATGCACCGACTACTACGATCCCGCCGATGAGTGGGGCCTGGCCTGGAACTGCCCGGACCTGGCCATTCCCTGGCCGATCGATGAACCCATCCTGTCGGAGCGGGACCGCCATCATCCGGGCCTGGTGGACCTGGCCCGCCGCTTGCGCGAACAAGACTGGAAAAACAGCGGGTAGGTAGTTTCCACGGTGACGATCCGGGTGCAGGAGGCCAGCCGGCGACCCTGGATGTCCTTCATGATGTATTCCCTGCAGGCGAACAGATTCGTCCCGACAGAGCACGCACTCCAAACAGGGTGTGTATAATACACATGAAAAGCGCTGAATTGATCAAACAACTTGAACAGGCGGGTTGGCAGCGGTGTGGCGGCAAAGGTTCGCATCAGGTCTACCGCCATCCCTCGCAGCCGGGCCACATCAGCGTGCCACACCCCAGGAAAGACTTGGGTGTCGGCCTGGTGGCAAAGCTGCTCAGGCAAGCTGGCTTGAAGTGAGGAACCCCATGAAATATCCAATCGCCATTGAACCCGGTAGCGATACCCGGGCCTGGGGTGTGGCGGTCCCCGATCTTCCGGGCTGTTTTTCAGCGGCTGACGAAGGCATTGACCAGGCGATCGAGACCGCCAAAGAGGCGATCGCCCTCTGGATCGAGGACGCCATCGATGCGGGCGAAACAATCCCCTGCCCGTCCAGCATCACCGACCTGCAAAAATCGAGCGATTACCAGGGATGGATCTGGGCCATCGCCGAAGTCGACCCGGCCCTGATCGATGACAGCATAGAGCGCGTCAACATCACCTTGCCGCGGCGTATTTTGGCGCGCATCGACGCCCGGGCTCGCAAGGCGGGCGAAACCCGCTCAGGATACATCGCCCGCATGGCCCTGCTGCAATAGCAGGGCGCACGCCCTACAGCGCCTCGATCGCCGGATAGAACTCGCGGTTTTCACGCAGCATGCGCGCATGCACGTCGCGCAGGATGGTATTGGCCTCGTCGCGGAATTGCTCGGGGTTGCGCGTCAGCTGAGTGGCGTTGCTCCAGCGGCGGGCAAAGTTGATGAAGGCATTGGCGATGCCCTTCATGTCGTCCTGGTAGTCCTGCGCCATCGAGGCCATGGCCGCGTTACCGCTGCGGCGCAGCGACGGATACAGGATGCGGTCCTCGATGGCCAGATGGGTGGTGATGACGGTGGACAGCGCCTTGAGTTCATGGGCGATGTCCACCGCATGATCGACGATGCCCTGGTGCGCAAGCTTGCGCAGCGCGGCAATGCCGCTGAGGATGTCCACGTGCTGGTGCTTGAATCGGTCGATGTCCATGATGGGTTTCCCTTGGAGTGCGCGCCGGTGGCCTCCACCGGCTTTAAGATTCATATTATATATATCTTAATCGACAGGCAATATGACACGCATCCCCCGTCGGGATATTCGCTCAGATCAGCTTGTTGAAAACCTCGTCGTCCCCGGGGGTGTGCTGCCAGGAATGATGGGCCAGCCAGGCGCGGATCCGCGCGATCGCCTGCGAACGCAACTGTGAAATGCGTCCTTCGGTGACGCCCATCACGGCGGCGATTTCCTTTTGGTTCAGGTCCTGCTCGAACTGCAGGGACAACAGCAGCTGCTCGCGTTCGGGCAGGTCCTGGATCGCCTCGATCAGGGCCTTGCGCAATCCCTGGTGCACCAGCCAGTCCAGGGGATTGCCCCCCCGGTCATGCGCCTCGCCGTCGATGGGCAGGCCGTCCTCGCTGCCCTCGCGGTGGCGCGCCAGGTCCTCGTACATCAGGATCTGCACGCCGCGCGCCTCCTCGAGGAGGGTCTGGTATTCCGCCAGGTCCAGGCCCATTTCCTCGGCGATCTCGCCCTCGGTCGCCGGCCGCAGCAGGCGCTGGCTGAGGGCGTGGATGGCCTCCTCGATGCTGCGCGCCTTGCTGCGCACACTGCGCGGCAGCCAATCCTGGGCGCGCAGTTCGTCGAGCATGGCCCCCCGGATGCGTGTCATGGCATAGGTCTCGAACTGGGCGTCGGGCTGTTCCTGGTAACGCCGGGCGGCGTCCAGCAGGCCCATCATGCCGGCCTGCATCAGGTCGTCGAGTTCGACGCTGGCGGGCAGCTTGCCGATCAGGATCAGCGCCTGGCGCCGCACCAGCGGCGCGTATTGTCCGACCAGCAGGTCTTCGGAACGGGGCATTGTGGAATCGGTGGGCCTGTAGGGGATGGGACGCCATCCAGTATGCACGAAAAAAAACGGCCCGTTACGCCGAGAAACCGCCAAATCACCGAGGTATCCGAAATTCCCTCCCTAAACTTCCCGGGGCCGCGCCCGTTATAGGGGTCGTGCGAGGGTCTGCCCAGCGCCGCCAGCGGCGGCCTGGCCCGGCGATCCCATACCGACAGAGGAGCCCCCATGATTCCACCGATTGGCCACCCCCTGGCACCCATCGCGACGGGCCTGGCCCCCACGGTCGCGGAGCGGCCCGATACGCCGCCGCCAGGCGCCCGCGTGGCGGGCGCCCAGGACGCCTCCTCGGCCGGCACCTCGACCGCCGGCGGGGAAACCGGCCACGGCGACCTCGCGGCGCGCCAGTCATCGCTGGACAAGGCCCTGGAATCGGTCAATCACAGTCTCGAGGCCTGGTCCACCGGCATGCGCTTTGAAATGGACGAGGACGCGCAACGCCTGGTGGTCTCGATCATCGACAGCACGACCGGCGAGGTCTTGCGCACGGTGCCATCGGACGCGGTGCTGCGCGTGGCCAAGATGATCGTGCAATTGCAGGGGTCGGGCGTCGACACCCAGGCTTGAGGCGATCATGAACGGACGCGCATTTGAATTACGTTTGATTTCCCCCGCTGACGTCCGGATTGCCCGGACGGGAACGCGGCGATAATAGCGGTACGGAGCACAATCATGGCCACAGTTTCTTCCATCGGCGTCGGGTCCAACCTGCCGCTCAACGATCTCCTGACCAGCCTGCGCGAAAACGAAAACCAGGCCCTGGCGCTGATCCAGAGCCGCCAGGTCGCGGTGCAGACCAAGGTGTCCGCCTACGGCAAGCTGCAAAGCGCCGTCTCGACCCTGCAGACCGCCGCCCAAGCCGTCGGCAAGGCCGACGCGTTCGGCGCCCTCAAGGCCGCCACGGCCTCCGAGGCGTTTTCCGCCGCCGCCGACAAAACCGCCATCGCCGGCCAGTATTCGATCCAGGTCGACGCCCTGGCCACCGCCCAGACCCTGGTCGCCCAGGGACGCGCCGATCGCGAGGCGGCCATCGGCACGGGGGGCTCGGTCACGATCACCCTGGCCAATGGCGAATCCCATACGGTGGACCTGACCGACAAGGACACGTCCCTGAACGGCTTGCTGGCCGCCCTGAACGCCGACCCGGATGCGGGCGTCAACGCCACCCTGGTGAACGACGGCTCGGGCGCGCCCCATCGCCTGCTGCTGACCAGCCGCGCCACGGGCACCGAATCGGCCGTGGCTTCGATCACGGTGGACGGCAATGCCGAACTGGAGGCCTTCCTCGGCTATGACCAGGCCGCCGGCACCGGGGACTTCACCGAGCAGGCCGCGACCAACGCGCAGTTGTCGATCAACGGCATCTCGATCACCAGCCAGACCAACTCGATCGAGGACGCCATCGACGGCCTCACGCTCACATTGAAACAAACGACCGACGCGCCGGCGTCGCTGTCCGTCACGCGCGACGACACCGCCGCCACCAAGGCGATCAACGACTTCGTCAAGGCCTACAACAGCCTGCAGGGCACGATCAAGGCCCTGACCGCCTACAACATCGACACCCAGGAATCCAGCGCCCTGACGGGCGATTCCCTGGCGCGCCGCATCCAGACGGAAATGCGCGGCGCGCTCAACGGCGCGCTGGGCGGCATCGACGGCCTGTCGCTGTCGCGCATCGGCATCACCACCGACCCCGCGTCCGGCGAACTCAAGGTCGACGACAAAATGCTCTCCAAGGCCCTGTCCGACAATCTCGAGGGGGTCAGTTCGCTATTTGCCGGCGCCAACGGCGCGGGCACGCGGGTGGCCAGCGCGGCCGAGGCCTTTACCCGCAGCGGCGGCCTGTTCAGCACGACCACCGACAGCCTGAACGAGACGGCCAAGCAAATGCAGCAACAATACGACGCGACCGCCGACCGCATCGACCAGCGCATGGAAACCTACCGCAGGCAGTTCACGCAACTGGACGCCATGGTGGCCCAGATGAATTCCCTCAGCAGCTACCTGACCCAGCAGCTCAGCATGCTCGGCAACCTCAACGACTCCAACAACAAGTAATCCCGCCCGATGATGACCTACGCCCCCCGTTCACGCGCGGCCCGCACCGCCGGCGCCTACGCCAGCGTCGGACTCGAATCCGAAGTCCTCGGCGCCACCCCCGAGCGCCTGATCTCGCTGCTGTTTCGCGGGGCCCTGACCGCCACCGCGCAGGCGCGGCTGCACATGGGCAACGGCCGCACCGCCGAGCGCGGGCAATCGATCTCGAAGGCGATCGACATCGTCGAAACCGGGCTCAAGGCCAGCGTCGACCCCGAGCGCGGCGGCGACGTGGCGCGCCACCTGATCGCCGCCTACGAACTGATCGTGCGCAACCTGCTGCAGGCCAACCTCAACAATGATCCGTCCAAGCTCGAATCGGCAGAAAAACTCCTCAGCGACCTGGCCGACGCCTGGCATGCGGCGGCCGATCCCCAGTTCGAACGGCCTCCCGCACCCTGAACGACCGCATTCCGTCATGGCATCCAGATCCCCCGTCCTGCGGCAATATCAGCTGATCGCCGCCCTCAGCAGCCAGATGCTCGCCAAGGCCGAGGCGCAGCAATGGAACGACGTCATCCAGCTGGGCGCGCAGTACAGCCAGGCCGTCGAGGGCCTGCGCCGGTTCGACGCCCTGGGCGACGAGGATCGCATGGCGCGGCGCGAACTGCTGACCCGCATCCTGGACGATGATGCGCGCATCCGCCACCTGGCGGCGCCCGAGCTGCAGCGCCTGGGCCACCTCATGGGTGACATCAAGCGCCAGCGCACGGTGCTGCAGACCTATCACATGTCCTCCGAATGAGTATCGGGGCCCCGTCGAATCTGGGCACGCTGCTGATCCAGCGCCTGGATGCGGTACTGGGCACCACGCTGGGCCAGCAGGCCAACCTGGCATCGGGCGCCCGGCCCACGGCGGTCACCCAGCCCGGCAATGCCGAGAATCCGGGCGCGCTGCAGAACCCCGGACAGCGCCACCCCCGCGAGGCGGTGGACGCGGCCGGCGCCCAGGGGCGCGGCCAGGCGGCCGTCGGCAAATCCTCCGGCGCGACGGCGCTGGACGACCGGATGGGGCGCGCCGCGACCTACAGCAACACCACCGCATCGGCGCCCACGACCCTCGGCTTCGCCGCGCGCATCATCCTCGCCTTGCTCGCCCAGTATCCGCAGGCCGACCCGGCGGTGCGGGGCCGCACCCCCCTGCTGGACGGACGTGCGGCGCGCCCCGGCGCAGCCCCGCCCCCATCGCTCGCAACGGCATCGACGGGCCAGGCCGCCACGGCCGGCTCCGCCGCGCCGCCGGCCGCGCCCGCCGCTCCAGCGCCCGGCGCCCTGGGGCCGGGCGGCGCACTCGGCGCCTGGACGACGCTGGCCGGCACCCTGGACCCACACGGCGCCCTGGCGGCACGGCTGGGGCAGTCGCTGTCCCAGGCGGTCCAAGGCAGCGGCCTGTTCTATGAATCCCATCTGGCGGCGCTGGCCTTTGGCAAGGCCCGGGCCGGGGATCTGGCGCGCGAGCCCCAGGCGCGCTTCGTTGCGCGAACGCCGGGCAACGCGGCTACGGGCACCAGTGCGGCGGGCACCAGCCCGGGTTCGACCGCAACGGGCCAGGCACCGCCGGCAGCCGGCCCGCAAGGGACACCGCCGGCGATGCCGGCGATGCCCGCCACAACCGATCCCGCCAGCGCTCCAGCGCAATCCAGCACGGCCGGCACCGCTTCCACGGGTCCCGCGGCGCAGGCGGCCCCGGCGCCTCAGGCGCCGCCGATTCCCGGCATCGATCCCCAGGCCCACCTGCTGGTTCGCCAGCAGCTCGAGGTCCTGGCGAACCAGGCCTTCGCCTGGCAGGGCGAGGCTTGGCCGGGCGCCGGCATGGATTGGGAAATCCGGCGCCATGCGCGGGACGGCGAAGGCGCCGGCGGCGGCACCGATCATTGGTCCACCCGCCTCGATCTGTCCCTGCCGGCACTGGGCCAGGTTCAAGCCCGCCTGACGCTGGCGGGGGACCAGCTGGTCATGCGGCTGGCGGCGCCGGACAGCGCCGAGCGCCTGGGCGGCGCCGTCGAGACGCTGCGCGCCCGCCTGCTGGCCCAGGGCCTGCGGGCCAGCCAGATCGCCGTCCTCGCCCGCGACGATGCGGACGCGGACCTCCCGCCGCCCTCCTCGGCTGCTGCGACCCCCGACGGCCATGACCAGACGCACCCGGCCTGAATCCGACCGGCCCAGCGCGGTCGCGGTTTCGTACGACACCAGCGACAGCGCGCCGCGCGTGGTGGCCAAGGGCTACGGCACCTTGGCCGAGACCATCGTGCGCACTGCGCGCGAACACAATCTGTATGTCCATGAATCGCCGGAGCTGGTGGGCTTGCTGATGCAGGTGGACCTGGACACCCACATCCCGCCGCAGCTTTACGTGGCGGTGGCCGAACTGCTGGCCTGGTTGTATGCGCTGGACAGCGAGGACGGCGCCCGGCGGCTGGAAGCCCCGCGCCCGCCGCCCGCGTCCTAGTGTCGTGTCTGGCTGATTCCGATTTAAGTGACCAAACCAACCAGACACGACACTAGATCGCCATGTTGGCGATTTCCTTGTAGGCATCGACCAGGCGGTTGCGCACCTGCACGGTCGCCTGGAAGGCAAGGCCGGCCTTTTGCATGTCGATCATGACGTCATTCAGGGCGATGCCCGGCTCGCCCATCTGGAAGGCGCGCGCCTGGGCATTCGCGGCGTTCTGAGCCTCGGACACCCGATCGAGCGAACGAGCGAGTTCGGCCGCAAAGCCGCCCTGGACGGATACGGCGCCAGCACTGGATTGGGCAGGCAGCCCCTGCGCCGCGCGGGTTACGGCGCGCATCTGGGCGAGCATGTTTTCGACGTTGGCCAGGGCTTGGGCTGTGATCATGGCAATCCGCAATCCGCGGCCGTCGACGCGACAGCCGCCATGCGGGCACTATACGGCGGCGGGCGCCGGGGCAAGGCCGTCAACAGCACGGCGTTCGGGCCGCAATTCCCCGCTTTGGCGAGCCGGCCGAAGGCCGTGCCCGTGCAACACCCTTAACTAAGCCCCAAAACACAGGTTTTTCGGCGCTTGGGCCGCTGGGGTTCACAGCGATAATGGCCGCCATCGTCCGCCAATTCTCGCAGCACCCCGTATGCACATCATTCAGACCATCGAGTCCAGGCCCCTGGATTTCCAGGCGCACCCGCGTGCGCGCCAGGCATGAGCCCCATGACCGACTGGATGAGCCGCTACCCGGTCCTGAACCGGCTGGCCGTACTGCCGCGGCCCGTGCTGCTGGCCGTGGGCGCGGGGCTGATCGCCGTGGTCGTCGTCGCGGCGCTGTGGCTGCGCGAGGCCGAATACCGCAGCCTGTTCACCAACCTGGAAAACCGCGACGGCGGGGCGATCGTCTCGGTGCTGAACCAGCGCAACATCCCCTATAAATTCGCCGACAACGGCACCACCATCCTGGTGCCGGCGGACCAGGTCTACGCCCTGCGCCTGCAACTGGCCGAACAGGGCCTGCCGCGCGGCGGCAGCGTCGGCTTCGAGCTGCTGGACCAGCCGCGCTTCGGTGCCAGCCAATTCACCGAGCAGGTCACCTACCAGCGCGCCCTCGAGGGCGAACTGGCCCGCTCGATCGAGGGCATGCATCCGGTCCGCTCGGCTCGGGTGCACCTGGCGATCCCGCGCCAGTCCCTGTTCGTGCGCGAGCGCGAGGCGCCCACCGCCTCGGTGCTGCTGACGCTCTATCCCGGCCGCAACCTCAGCGAGACGCAGGTCTCGGCGATCGCCTGGCTGGTGTCCTCCAGCGTGCCGCACTTGAACGCCGATGCCGTCTCGATCGTCGACCAGGACGGCCACCTGCTGTCGGCCCTGGCCGGCGAGGCCGGCATGGACGGCACGCGGCGAAATTTCGTCGCCGACATCGAGCAGCGCACCGTACAGCGCATCCTGACGCTGCTCAATCCCATCGTAGGCATCGGCAACGTCCGCGCGCAGGTCAGCGCCACGGTGGACTTCTCGCAGCGCGAGCAGACCTCCGAAGTCTATCGCCCCAACGAGACGCCGGGCGAGGCCGCGGTGCGCAGCAAACAGACCAGCGCCTCGCTGCAGAACGGCGCGCAGCCGCCCCAGGGCGTGCCCGGCGTACTCTCCAACGAACCCCCGCCCAACGCGCTCGCACCGATCCAGGTCCCGCCCGCGAACCCGAACCCGGCGCCAAACCAGGCCCAGGCCGCGAACCAGGCCCAGCAGCCGGGGCCGGCCAACGCGCCGACCGCCGGAACGCCCGTCGCCGGCACGCAGCCCGAGGCCCAACGGGTGTCCTCGCGCAATGACGCCACGATCAACTACGAGGTGGACCGCACCATCAGCCACGTCAAGCACGCGCTGGGCAACCTGCAGCGCCTGTCGGCGGCGGTGGTGATCAATTACCGGGACACCGGGGACGGCGCCGCGCCGCTGGATCCGGCCGACATGGAAAAGATCGATGCGCTGGTGCGCCAGGCCATGGGCTTCTCGGCCGAGCGCGGCGACACGCTGAGCGTGGTCAACAGTGCCTTTACCGACACCACGCCGCGCGTCCCCGCCTGGGAAAACCCGGTCTACCAGGGGTATGCCATGCAAGCGCTCAAGGGCCTGCTGATCCTGCTGGTCGCGATTTTCCTGTGGCGCTCGGTGCTCAAGCCCATCATCCACGGATATGCCAACGCGCAGGTCGAGCGCGCCAAGCACGACGCCCGCCGGCAGGCGGACCGCGAACAGCAGCGCATGGCCCAGGAGCGCGCCTCCGAGATCAGCCGCTACGAGGACAACCTGGACACCGCGCGCACCATGGCGCAAAAAGACCCGCGCGCCGTCGCCATGGTGCTGCGCTCCTGGATGAGCAAGAATGAAAAGCCCTGACACCGACATGGCGCGCTGCGCCGTTCTCATGATGTCGATCGGCGAGGACGCCGCCGCCGAGGTCTTCAAGTACCTGTCGGCGCGCGAGGTGCAGCAGATCGGCGCGGCGATGGCCAACCTCAGGCAGGTCACGCGCGCCGACGTCGACGGCGTCCTCGAGGAATTCCGGCGCGAGGCCGACCAGTTCCTGGCCGTCACCCTGGGTTCGGACGAGTACATCCGCTCGGTGTTGACCAAGGCTTTGGGCACGGACCGCGCCGCCGGCCTGATCGAGGACATCCTCGAGGCGGGCGAAGGCTCGGGCTCGGGCATCGATGCCCTGAACTGGCTGGAGCCCTCGAACGTGGCCGAGCTGATCCTGGACGAGCACCCCCAGATCATCGCCACCATCCTGGTGCACCTCGAGCGCGACCGCGCCTCCGCCGTCCTGAACCTGCTGCCCGAGCGCCTGCGCCACGACGTGATGATGCGCATCGCCACCTTCGGCGGCGTGCAGCCGTCGGCCCTGCACGAACTCACCGACGTCCTCAACTCTGTGCTCTCGGGCCAAGGGGCGAAGCGCTCCAAGATGGGCGGGGTGCGCACCGCAGCCGAGATCCTCAACTTCATGTCCAGCGCGGAGGAGGAGGCCGTCGTCAGCAACCTGCGCGAGATCGATCCGGACCTGGCCCAGCGCATCGTCGACGAGATGTTCGTCTTCGACAACCTGGTCGACGTCGAGGACGCGGCCATCCAGGCCATCCTCAAGGAAATCGACACCGCGGCGCTGACGATCGCCCTCAAGGGCGCGGCCGACGAGGTGCGCGCCAAGTTCTTCAAGAACATGTCCAACCGCGCCGCCGAGATCCTGCGCGACGACCTCGATGCCCAGGGTCCGGTGCGCATGTCGCGGGTCGAGACCGAGCAAAAAGCCATCCTCATGGTGGCGCGCAAGCTCGCCGAATCCGGTCAGATCAACCTGACCATGGGCAACGACGAATATGTCTAGGTCCGGGTCCGACCTTGCCGCGCGGGCGGCCTGGCAGCGCTGGGAGATGGACTCGCTCGAGACCCTCAAGCCGCGCGCCGCCGCCCGGACGCCCCAGGCCGAGGGCGACAAGGCCGATTGGCTGCGCCAGCGCGCCGAGGCCCTGGCGCAGGCCCGTGAACAAGGCCATTCCAGCGGCTACGACGCCGGATTCGAACAGGGCCGGCGCGAAGGCCTGGCGCAAGGGCTCGAGGAAGGCCGGCGCGCCGGGCTCGAGGCGGGCGAACGCGAAGGCCGGGCGCTGGGCGAGCGCGCCGGGCATGAGGAAGGCGCCGAGGCCGCGCGCGAACAGGCGCGCCGCCTCCAGGCGCTGGCCGATGCCTGCGCGCAATCCCTGGACACGCTCGAGGCCGAGGTCGGCCGATCCCTGATCGCCCTGGCCGTGCGCATCGCCGAGCAGGTCGTGCGCACCAGCCTGCGCGACCAGCCCAACCAGATCCTGGACCTGGTCGGCGAAATCCTCCAGAACGGGCCCGCGCCGGACGTGGGCGTGCAACTGCGCCTGCACCCCGACGACCTCGGACTGGTCCGCGAATTCCTGGAACAGGACGCCGAGCCGGCCGGCCCGCGCCTGGTCGCCGACGAGCGCATCACGCGCGGCGGCTGCATCCTCGAGACCGCCCAGGGCACGATCGACGCCACGCTCGAGACGCGCTGGCGGCGCGTGATCGCCGCCCTGGGGCATACGCCCGGCGCCCTATGAGTGCATCATCCCCCGACACCCTCTTGCAGACCGCCGGCGACCGCTGGCGCGCCCTGCTCGAGGCGGGCGAGCGGCGCATCGACGCGCGCCCGCCCTGGCGCGCCAATGGACGCATCACGCGCGCCACCGGCCTGGTCCTGGAGGCCACCGGCCTGCAACTGGCGGTCGGCGCCGCCTGCAGGATCCAGATTTCGCCGGGCGGCGACCAGTGGGCCGACGCCGAGGTCGTGGGTTTCCACGCCCAGACGCTGTACCTCATGCCGCAAAGCGACATCACCGGACTGCCGCCGGGCGCCCGGGTGGTGCCGGCCGAGACCCTGCTGCTCGAACCGCCCACGCTGCCCACGCACGCGTGGCAGGACGATCCGCCACCGCCCGCCGACCATTCGCGCCGGCTGCCTGTGGGCCAGGCCCTGCTGGGGCGGGTGCTGGACGGGGCCGGGCGCCCGCTGGACGGCCGCCCGCTGCCCCCGGACCTGGACATGGCGCCGCTCACGGCGCGGCCCATCAACCCGCTCACGCGCGCGCCGGTCGACACCGTCCTCGACGTGGGCGTGCGCGCGATCAACGGCCTGCTGACCGTGGGCCGCGGCCAGCGCATGGGCCTGTTCGCGGGCTCGGGCGTGGGCAAGAGCGTGCTGCTGGGCATGATGGCGCGCTACACGCAGGCCGACGTCATCGTGGTGGGCCTGATCGGCGAGCGCGGCCGCGAGGTCAAGGAATTCATCGAACACAACCTGGGGGTGGACGGCCTGGCGCGCTCGGTGGTGGTGGCCGCGCCCGCGGACGTCTCGCCGCTGCTGCGCATGCAGGGCGCCGTCTACGCGACGCGCCTGGCGGAATATTTCCGCGACCAGGGCCGGCACGTGCTGCTGATCATGGATTCGCTGACGCGCTATGCCATGGCGCAGCGCGAGATCGCCCTGGCGATCGGCGAACCACCCGCCACCAAGGGCTATCCGCCCTCGGTCTTTGCAAAACTGCCGACGCTGGTCGAGCGCGCCGGCAACGGCGCGCCGTCGGCCAGCCATGCGGCCGGCTCGATCACGGCCTTTTATACCGTGCTCACCGAGGGCGACGACCAGCAGGATCCGATCGCGGACTCGGCGCGCGCCATCCTCGATGGCCACATCGTGCTGTCGCGCAGCCTGGCGGAATCCGGCCACTACCCCGCCATCGACATCGAGGCCTCGATCTCGCGCGTGATGGCGGCCATCGTGCCGTCCGGGCAGTTCCGCCTGGTGCACCAGTTCAAGCGCATGCTGTCCCGCTACCAGCGCAACCGCGACCTGATCGCGGTCGGCGCGTACACCCCCGGCAACGATCCCGAGATCGACCGGGCGATCGAGCGCTATCCCTGGCTCGAGGGATACTTGCAGCAAGGCATCGAGGCGCGCGTCGACTACGCGGCCGCGACCGGCGCCCTGGCGGGCGCGGTGGGCCAGGAGGCGGACCATGGCGAATGAGCGCACACCGCTGGCGGTGCTGATCGAACTGTCGCAGACCCGGGTCGACGAGGCCGGCCGGCTGCTGGCCGAGCTGGGCACCCAGCGCCGCCAGGCCCAGGACCAGCTGGACACGCTGGACGGCTATCGCAGCGACTACACCCTGCGCCTGCAGCTCAGCACGCAAGGCGGTCTATCCGCCTCGAATTACCATAACTTTAGGCGGTTTATCGCCACTTTGGACGAGGCGATATCCCAGCAAAATAAGATCATCGCCCAAATCGACACGCATCTCGATGCCGGGCGCCAGCGATGGACCGCCGAAAAGCGTCGGCTCGGCTCCTACGAGGCTCTCCAGGCCCGCCAGGATCGCCAGGCCCGATACCGCGAGCAGCGCCTCGAGCAGCGCGTCAGCGACGAACTGTCGGCCGGCCTGCACCGGCGCGCGCGACGTGCCCATTGATTCGGAAACCAGCGATGAACGTGCCTCTGATCTCCTCCACCGTCCCTGACGCCCAGATGCCCGGCCTTGCCGGGCGCGGCGCCGACGTGGCCGACGCACCGGGATTCTCCGACACGCTCTCGCAGCGGCGCGACCAGCTCCAGAACGCCGCTCGCCCGGCCCGTACAGCGGATGCGGCGGCCCGCGAGGGGGACGTTCCAGCCAATGACGAGAGCGCATCGCGTCCCCTGACGCCCGAGGAAACCCTTGCCCTGCTTGCCGCCGGCGCCACCCTCCCCCTCATGGGGACCGCGCAAGCGGTGGCCCGTGCCGAGGCCGCGGCCGCGGAATCCGGCGCCGCGCCGAACGGACGCGCCGTGGCGGACCAGACGGCACGGACGAACGGACGCGCGCCGACGGACGAACGCATCTCGACCGCCACGGCGGCCGACGGCGATCCGCAGGCACCGCTGCGGACCGATCCGCGCGCCGCGCTCAGCCAGGCGGATGCCGCCGTACCGGCCGGTGCCCGCAGTCGTGCGGAATCCGCCGACGCCGCCCTCGTCCAGGTCCAGGCCTCGGACGCCGGTGCCGCGCCGCGCGAACGGACGGCGCGGGAGGGCATGTCGGGCGTATCCAGCACGCCGGCTACGCCTCGGAGTGTGCGCGCCGCCGCTGATCCCCTCGCCGCCCAGGCCGCCAATTCCATCCCGCCGGGCCTCGCGGCCGCGTCCGCCATGGCGCGCCAGGAATCCTCCATGGCCCAGGCGCCGGGCGCCGGTGCCGAATCCGCCATGGCGCAGCTTGCCGTCAGCCTGCCGCACGCCCTGGGGCAGGCAGCGCCGGGCGCGCACGCCAGCCCCCTCGGGGCGGGCGCGCCCGCGGTGCCCGTGCCGCTCGGCGATCCAGCCTGGCCCGCGGACTTCAGCCGCCAGGTCCTCACCCTGATCCAGGATGGCCGCAACGGCGCGCACACTGCGGAATTGCGCCTGAATCCGCCCGATCTCGGGCCGGTGCGCATCGTGCTGCACGTCAGCGACTCGGTGACGCAGGCGCTGTTCGTCTCGCCGCACGCGCCGGTGCGCCACGCCCTGGAAAACGCCTTGCCCCAATTACAGCAACAATTGGCCCAGGCGGGTCTGTCGCTGGGCCAGGCCGACGTCAGCGACCACCAGCCCGGCCAACAACAGGCCTTCCATTCGGGCAACCCGCAGGGCCGCGGCGACACGGGCGGCATGCGCTTCTCGCTGGACGGCGAGGCCTTGTCGCCGGCCGCGCCCGTCCTGGCCGATGCCGTCCGGCCCCGTGCCGGCGGCGCACCTGACGCGCTGGTGGACACCTTTGCCTAAATTCGCGCTTCTCCCGCCTGACCGCGCGCGGGGCGGCTACAATTTCCGAGGCCCCCGATCGCAGGCGCCCTCGGCCATCATCCGCACACTCGCTCATCCGCAATCATGCTCAGGCTCCTGAAACTCGTCCTCATGCTGGTCATCATCGTGGGCGCCACCATCGGCGCCACGATGCTGATCATGTCGCGGCAAGGCATCGGGTCGTCGGCGATCACCAGCCTCGCATCGACCGAGCCGCCGCCGGCACCCGCGCCGATCTTTGCCGAGCTCGCCCCCTTCACCGTCACGCTGTACGGCGAACCCCGCAACCGCATCCTGTACGCGGGCGTCACGCTGCGGCTGGCCGACCAGGAATCGCGCAAGATCATCGAGGAATACATGCCCGAGGTGCGCGACCGCGCCCTCAGGGTGCTGTCCAGCCAGGACATCGCCCGCGTCCAGTCGCCGGACGGCCAGCAGGTGCTGGCCGAC
Organism: Castellaniella sp. S9; assembly: GCF_027257175.1. Lineage (GTDB taxonomy): Bacteria > Pseudomonadota > Gammaproteobacteria > Burkholderiales > Burkholderiaceae_B > Castellaniella. The sequence goes on from NZ_JAPFGD010000001.1 coordinate 167,873, forward strand.
GCGCTGCGCGTCGCACTCGCCCGGCCGTTCGCGCCGCAGCCCGCGGGCCCGCGCATCGCCGACGTCCTGTTCACCGCGTTCGTGGTGCAGTAATGCCCTACCAGAGCCTGCTATCCCAGGATGAGGTCGATGCCCTGCTCGCGGGGGTCACCGGCGAGGAAACAGCATCCCCGCCACCGCCCGAGGACGAGCCCGGCGGCGTCCGCGCCTACGACCTGACCTCGCCGGACCGCGTCGTGCGCCACCGGATGCAGACGCTGGAACTCATCAACGAGCGCTTTGCGCGGCGGCTGCGCTCGATGTTCTTCAGCTTCATGCGGCGCAACGCGGACATCACCGTGAACGCCATCCGCATCCAGAAATATTCGGAGTTCGAGCGCAACCTGCCGGTCCCCAGCAACCTCAACATGGTGGCCATGAAGCCGCTGCGCGGCGCCTCGCTCTTCACCTTCGACCCCAACCTGGTGTTCCTGGTGATCGACAGCCTGTTCGGCGGCCACGGACGCTACAGCACGCGCGTCGAGGGCCGGGACTTCACCGTCACCGAACAGCGCATCATCCAGCGCCTGCTGGGCCTGACCCTGGAATGCTACGGCCAGGCCTGGGAAAACGTCTATCCGATCGAGTTCGAGTACATCCGCTCGGAAATGCACACCAAGTTCGCCAGCATCAGCAGCGGCAACGACATCGTGGTGGTCTCCTCGTTCAATATCGAGCTGGGCACCGCCGGCGGCAAGCTCAACATCTGCCTGCCCTATTCGATGATCGAGCCGGTGCGCGACCTGCTGACGCGCCCCTTGCAGCAGGCGGCCTCGGATTCGATCGACCGGCGCTGGACGCAGCAGCTGTCGCGCGAGGTGCGCAGCGCCGAGGTCGAGCTCGCGGCCGAATTCACCCAGATCGAGACCACCATCGGCGAATTGATCCGGCTGCGCGTCGGCGATGTGCTGCCGATCACCGTCTCGCCCAGGATCACCGCGCGCGTCGGCGGAGTGCCCGTGCTGGAATGCGGATACGGCACCTTCAACGGCCGCTACGCCCTGCGGGTGAACCAGGTCCTGGCCGCCCCCCCCGAACAAACCCCGTCATCAGGCCCCAAGAAATGACCGATTCCAGCGACAAGGATACGCAGGACCCGAACCTGCCCGGCTCCCAGAGCACCACCGACGATGACTGGGCGGCCGCCCTGGCCGAGCAGCAGTCCGCCCACGATCAGCCCACGCAGGCCGCCGGCCTGTCGCAGGACGACGACTGGGCGGCGGCGCTGGCCGAACAAACCGCCGCCTCGACGCCGCAGCCGGCCTCGGCCCAGGTGTTCCAGCCCCTGACCAGCCAGGGCGGAGCCGCCGACAGCGACATCGACATGATCATGGACATCCCGGTGCAGCTCTCGGTCGAACTGGGGCGCACGCGCCTGACGATCAAGAACATCCTGCAACTGGGCCAGGGCTCGGTGGTGGAGCTCGACGGCCTGGCCGGCGAGCCCATGGACATCTACGTCAACGGCTATTTGATCGCCCAGGGCGAGGTCGTCGCCGTCGAGGACAAGTACGGGATCCGCATCACCGACATCATCACCCCGTCGGACCGCATCGCGCGGCTGAACAACCGCCGCTAGGGCCGTCATGGAGCAGCCCGATCTCTTGCGCGTGACGGCCAGCCTGCTGCTGGTGGTCGGGCTGCTGCTCGCGCTGGCCTGGGCGGCGCGCCGTGGCGGCTGGCTGCGCGCGGCCACGGGCCGCGGCGGGTTGCGGGTCTCGGCCTCGCAACGCCTGGGCGCGCGCGCCTCGCTGGCCATCGTCGAGGTCGAGGACGCCCGCCTGGTCCTGGGCATCACTGCCCAGCAGATCACCCTGCTGCACACTTTGCCGCCGCGCGGCGACGCGCCGGACGCGGCCGAGGGCGCCGCGCGGACGTTCCCGGATGCGCTCGGCCGGGCGGTCACGAGGCGCTGATGGGCATGGCGGCGTATTCATCGCTGCGCGAGGCGGCGCGGCGGCCCATCCGGGCGCGCCGCCTGCCGTGGCTGCCCGCCGGCATCCTGCTGGCGATCCTGGCGGCCGCGCTCTGGCCCGGCGCCACCCTCGCGCAGGCCACCCTGCCCGCCCTGACCGCGACGCCGGGCGCCGACGGCAGCCAGACCTGGTCGCTGAGCATCCAGACACTGGTCATGTTGACCATGCTGTCGTTCCTGCCGGCCGCCCTGCTGATGATGACCGGCTTCACCCGCATCATCATCGTGCTGGGCTTGCTGCGCAATGCGCTGGGCACCGGCGTGTCGCCGCCCAATTCGGTGCTGGTCGGGCTGGCGCTGTTCCTGACCTTCTTTGCCATGTCGCCGGTGTTCGACCAGATCTACGCCCAGGCCTACCAGCCCCTGAGCCGCGACGAAATCAGCTTCGAGCAGGCGATCGACCGCGGGGCCGGACCCTTGCGCACCTTCATGCTGAACCAGACGCGCGAGGCCGACCTGGCCATGTTCGCCGAGATGGCCGGCGCCGCGCCCATCGAATCCCCCGAAGCCGTGCCCCTGCGCGTGCTGGTGCCGGCCTTCGTCACCAGCGAGCTCAAGACCGCCTTCCAGATCGGCTTCACGATCTTCATTCCCTTCCTGATCATCGACCTGGTGGTCGCCAGCCTGCTGATGGCGCTGGGCATGATGATGGTGCCGCCGGTCACGATCTCGCTGCCCTTCAAGCTCATGCTGTTCGTGCTGGCCGACGGCTGGCACCTGCTGCTGGGGTCGCTGGCCCGCAGCTTCTACCAATAGGAGGCCGCCCATGACGCCGGAAACCGTGATGTCCATGACCTACCAGGCGCTGCGGGTGGCCTTGTCCATGGCCGGGCCGCTGCTGCTCGTGACCCTCCTGGTCGGCCTGGTGATCAGCATTTTCCAGGCCGCCACGCAGATCAACGAGATGACGCTGTCGTTCATCCCCAAGCTGCTGGCCGTGGGCGCGACCCTGGTGCTGCTGGGCCCCTGGCTGATCAACACCATGGTGGACTACATCCGCATGCTGCTGGAGTCGATCCCCGGCCTGGCCCTCTGAGCCCGGTTTCGGCAGGCCATGGTCCAGTTCACCGTCGAACAGCTTTACGCCTGGATCAATGGTTTCCTGTGGCCCTTGTTCCGCATCGCGGGCCTGGTGGCGATGGCGCCGATCTTTGGCGAATCCTCGATCCCCGTCCGGCTGAAGATCGGGCTGTCGATCCTCTGCACGCTGGTGGCCGCGCCGCTGCTGGGCCCCATGCCCGACATCCCGGCGGGTTCTTTCCAGGGCTTGCTGATCGCCGCCCAGCAGGTGCTGATCGGCATCGCCCTGGGCCTGTGCATGCGGCTGGTATTCACCGCCGCCATGATGGCGGGCGAGTTCGTGGGGCTGCAGATGGGCCTGGCCTTCGCCTCATTCTTCGATCCGGCCACGGGCGCCAATACCGCGGTCTTGTCGCGCCTGCTGAACCTGATCGCCATGCTGGTGTTCCTGGCCTTCAACGGCCACCTGCTGATGCTCGACGGCCTGGTGCGCACCTTCGAGATCCTGCCTGTCGGCGCTCCGCTGGACCCGAACGGCTGGGGCGCGCTGCTGGAATGGAGCGGCCAGTTGTGGGTATCGGGCATGCTGCTGGCCCTGCCGCTGATCATCGTGCTGCTGACCATCAACCTGGCGCTGGGCATCCTCAACCGGACTGCGCAGCAATTGTCGGTGTTTGCGGTGGGTTTTCCCATCACGCTGACCACGGGCCTGGTGGTGCTGGCCGTGGTGCTGCCGCAGACCTCGGGATTCCTGTCGCGGCTGTTCGAGGACGGCTACCAGGCGATGGCGCGCGTCGCGCGGGGCCTGGCCGGCCTCTAGTGTCCTGTGCCGGAACGCCCGATCGGATAACTGACGCCGGGCGTATATGTGGTGCCCGACGGCAGCAGGGGCTGAGGCGTGTCGACGGCTTGCGGCACGGCCGGGCCGTCGGGCGCGGCGGCACCGCCCGCCGCCTCGGCGGATGCGGGCGGCGGCGTGGCGGCCGGACGATGCGCGGCGGCCGCCTGGTCGGCCTGCGCGGCGGTGCGCGGGCGGAAGTTATCGGGAATATTGACGGTGTTCTCCAGGCGCTGGAAGGTGCCGTCCGGGCCGAATCGCAGCCAGGCCTCCTGGCGGACATACACGGCGTCGGTGGCGACGGTCCCCTTGTATCCCCAGCGTGCCAGCACCGTGTCGCCCTGCTGCCAGGTCTGGTCGGGCAAGGCGCCCAGGTATTCGGAGGCCTGCGCAAGGGTGGTGCGCCCGACGACGATCCGGTCGAGTCCGCCCGTATTGAATGTCTGACCGCTGAAAGAGCAGGCGGCCAGCAGCAAGGGCGCCAGCAGCGCGGCCGCCCGCAGCGCGCCGCCGTGCCCGGCCGCCGGTCTCCTCATTTGCCGCCCATGTTGAACAGGCTCAGGCCCTGGATGGTCTGGAACGCCAGCGACGCGCCCTCGAGGGCCATCTTGCGCAGATTGAGCTTCATGGTGGCGTCGTAGTAATCCAGGTCCTCGAGGCGCGACAGGTCCTTGGTGTAGCCCAGGTTGCGCTGCGTGCCGACGTCGTTCATGGCCTCCAGTTCGTTCATGCGCGCGCCGATCGACGAGCGCACCGTCAGGATGTTGTCATAGCCCGAGGCCAGCTGCTGCATGGCGGTGTTGAGCATGTTGCGCAGGCCGGCCTGCGCGCTGGCGTCCTCGGCGGCCGGCGCCTCGAGGGCGGCGATCAGGCCGCCCAGGGTATCGAACAGGTTGAAATCCCCGTCGTGCTGCATGGGGGTGACGGCGAAGACGTCGCCCGCCGCGGGTTCACCGGAGATCTGGACCTGGGTCCCGCTGGAAATCGCCGCCGCCGGGCTGCCGCCGTCGCTGCGGGGCAAGTCCAGCAGGGTGGCGCCGGGCGTGAAGGCCAGGCCCGTGAACGTTTCCGTCACCGGCCCCGTCGCGGGCGAATGATCGGTCACCGCCACGTCGTAAGTCGTTGCGCTGGTGAAGGTGATCTTGAATTCCAGGCGTGAATCGGCATTGCCCAGCGTGCGATCGACGACCGCGGGCGCGCCGAGAACCGCGGTGCCGCCACCGCCCGCGGCCACTTGCCGGGTGGAATAGGCGAGCGTACCGGGCTGGGCGCGCTCGAACACGTCGCTGCCGACGTCGCCCGCGGCGATCTGCCGGGTCTGGTCGGCCTGGATCTTGCGCTGGAGGCCATCGCCGATGTATCGATACTTTCCGGACGCATCCAACTGGTAGGCGGGCGCCTGCCCCCGCGATCCGGAAAACACGTACTGCCCGTTGCCGTCGGTGGTGTTGGCGATCGCCAGCATGGAATCGCGCGCACCCCGGAGGACCTCGGCCAGGGTGCCGCGGTCGGCGTCGGACAGCGCGCCGCCGCCCGCCTCGACGACGCGCGTGCGCACGTCGGCCAGCAAGGTGGTCAGCGAGGTCAGCGCGTCCTCCTCGGTGCCCAGGTTGCGCAGCGCCACGGCGCGGTTTTCCGCGAAGCGCTGGTTCAGGGATTGGGACTGGGCGATGTTGATCGACTGCGAGGCCGCCAGCGGGTCGTCGGCCGGCGTCACCATGCGCTGGCCCGAGCCGATCTGCTGGTACAGATGCATGAGGTCGGCCTGCTGGGTGCCGATGGTCTTGAGGCCGGTGTTGAATAACAGGTTGGTGCTGATCCGCATGGCGTGTTTCCCGGGTTGAAGGCGCAGCCTAGCTGCGCAGGCTCAGGAGCGTGTCGAACAAGGTCGAACTGACGTCGATCAGGCGCGAGGCGGCGCGGAACTGTTCCTGGTACTGGGTCAGGTTCATGTATTCCTCGTTCAGGTTCACGCCCGAGACCGCCTGCTGGGCCGCATAGTTCTGCTGGATCAGGGTGTCCTGCGCCTTTTGGGCCGTGGTGTTCTGCTGGGTCAGCACGCCGACCTTGTTGACGATCTGGGAATACGCCTCGTTCAGGCTCATGGCGCCGTTGCCCAGCAGTTTCGTCGTTTGCAGGGCCGCGAGCTTGAGCGCGTTGTCGCCATTGGCCGGGCCGGCACCGACGTCCGGGGTTGCCGGGTCGTCGTCGTGATCCACCGGCCCGGCCGCCGCGATCCGGCCCGGATCGCCGATCGCGACCTGCAGGCTGGCGGCGGCATCCCGGGTGGGCTGGATCAGCCAGCTGTCGCCGGGGGCGGCCGCGGCCACGCCCGAGAAATCGACCTCGATGCCGCCGAAGGACAAGGTCCCGTTGCCGGCGGCAGCCACGATGCCGTCGGACAAGCGGGTCACGACATAGCCGGCGCCGTCGTAGCTGACCTGATAATCCTGGGCGGTCAACTGGTTGATGTCCGTGATCGACACGGCCGGGTCCGCACCGGCGGCATTGCCTTCGCCGCGGATCACCTTGGGACCGGCGAGGCTGAAGAAGTCACCCCCTGGCGCGCCGGTCAGGTCGTAGCCCTGCCGGTGAACCTCGTTGAGGGCCATGGCCAGGCCGGTCGCGAGGCGGCCGAGGTCGTTCTGCATGGTGTCCAGCGCCTCGCGCCGGAAGCTCAGCAAACCGCCCAGCGTGCCGCCCGTGATCGAACTGTCCTTGAGTTCGACGGCGGTGATGCCGCCCACGCCGTTCGGGATGGAATAGCTGACCGCCAGACGCGAGGGGTCGGACGCGGAAGCCTGTACACCCAGGTGGAATACGGAATCGCCGCCCAGGAGGACCTGGCCGTTGGCCACCGTGATGTTCACCCGGTCGTCCTGCTCGAAGACCTTGATGTCGACGAGCTGGCCCAGTTCGGCCACCAGCTGGTCGCGCTGGTCGAGCAGGTCGTTGGGCGGCTGGCCGGGGGAGACGGCCTTGGCGACGGAGATCTGGCGGTTCAGGTCCTGGATGCGGTCCAGGGTGCTGTTGACCTGGGTCACCGTGGTGCGGACCTGGGTGTTGATGTTGGCGCGCTGATCGTCGAAGAATGCGTTGGCATCGCGAATCTGGGTGGCCAGGCTGTTGGCGCGGCCCAGCAGTTCCTGGCGCGCCGCGCTGTCGGCCGGCGCCGTGGCCACCGCCTGCAGGCCGTCGAAGAACGCCTGGATGGCGGGGGTGATGCCGACGGTGCGGTCGGCCAACAGATTATTGACCTGGCTGATCTGGTCGCCGTAGCTGGCCAGCGCCGCGCCCTTGGTCTGGGATTCGCTGAGCTGGCTGTACAGGAAGCTGTCGTAGGCGCGCTGCACGCTGACGGCCTGCACGCCCCGGCCCACCCAGCCGGCCGGGGTCTGCGCGGCACCCGCCGTCTGGACCATCACGCGCTGGCGGTTATAGCCCTCGGTCGCGCTGTTGTTGATGTTGTGGCCGGCGGTCTGGAGGCGGTTTTGCGCCACCAGCAGGCCGGCTTTACCCAAATTGGCCAAATTCATATAGACATCCTGTGTGCTGCATGCCCGGGAGGCCGGCACGTAACCGCCTTCGATGCTTCATGACGATTTACGGCCGATCACCCTCGAAATTTAACGGCGTGGCGCCGCGCAACACGGCTAGCGCGCATTGAAATACCCCATGATCGAGATCAGCTTGTCGGCATATGAAGGATCGGTGGCGTAGCCCGCCTCCTGCACCCGCCGCGCCGCCTCCTCGGCCGAGGGCGCACTCAGCACGTCGCTGTAGCGCTCGCTGCGGCCGATCAGCCGGGCATAGTCGGCGAATGACTCGGCATAGGACTCATACGCCCGGAAGGGTTCGCTGACCTTGCGGGCCACACCGTCCTCGTATTCGGTGGTCGCGGCATACACCACGTCGCCGCGCCAGCCGCCGGTCGCCTTGATGCCGAACAGATTGTGGCTGGTGCTGCCGTCGGGACGCAGGATCTCGCGCCGCCCCCAGCCCGACTCCAGGGCGGCCTGGCTGAGGATGAGCTTGGCGGGCACGCCGCTTTGCGCCGAAGCGTACTCGGCCGCGGGGGCCATCCTGTCGACGAACTCGCGGATGTGGCCCGGGGCGCCGCGGATGGCGCTGGATACTTTTTCCGTGACGCGGCCGCGGCTGAGCAGGTCGATCAAGGCGGTGATCGAGTCGGCCACCTCGCGCCGGCCCTCGCCGACGCGCGACCGCAGTCCCGGCAGGCGCGAGGCGGCCGCCTCCGGCGGATGGGCCTGCGGATCCAGCGCCTGGGTAGCGACGCCGCCGCGCATCTGCGCCAGCAGCGCCTGCGCCAGTCCCAGCCCGGGACTGGCCACGTTCAGCGCGGCCTGCTCGTCGCCCAGGCTTTGCGCCATGCGCACCCCGGGGGAGTCCAGCAGGCCAGGCGTCATGTCGGCGGTCTGGCGGGCCTGCTTGAGCAGCATCTGGATGAACATGGCCTCGAACTGGCGGGCCACGGCCTCCTGCTGCCCGGCAGGCGCCTGCGCGCCAGCGGCCACGCCGCGCTTGAGGCGGTCCAGGCCCCGGAAATCCAGGGCCGAGGGCTGGGCGGAGCCGCTGGGCAGCGGGGTGTACGAAACGAAGCCCATGGCCGTCCTCAGATGACCTCGAGGTCGGCGCGCAAGGCGCCGGCGCTCTTGAGATTCTGCAGGATCGACAGCAGATCCTGCGGCGTGGCGCCCAGGGCGTTGAGCGCGCGCACGACGTCGGCCAGGTTGGCGCTGGTGGCTACGCGCCGGATCGCCCCGCTTTCGCTGCGCATTTCGATCTGGGTGTTCTCGGTGACCACGGTCTGGCCCCCGCCAAAGGGCGTGGTCGGCTGGCTGACCTGCTGCTGCGGGCTGATCACGATCGACAGGTTGCCGTAGGCGACGGCGGCCTCCTCGATGGTCACCGTGCGGTTCATGACGACCGAGCCCGTGCGCGCGTTGATCACCACGCGCGCGCGCGCCGGCGGCAGCGTCACCTGGAGGTTCTCGACCTGGGACAGGAAGGCGGTCTGCCGCCCGGGGTCCAGCGGCGCGGTCAGCTCGATGGTGCGCGCATTCAGGGCCTGCGCCGTCTGGCCGCCGAACTTTCGGTTCAACGCGGCGACCACGTTCTGGGCGATGCCGAAATCGCTGGAATTGAGCTCGAGGCGGATCCGGCCGTCCTGGGCGTAGGTGGTGGGCACGCCGCGCTCGACGATGGCGCCGTCGGGGATGATGCCGCCGTTCAGTTGATTGACCTGCACGCTGGAGCCGCCCTGCGAGGCGCCGGCGCCGCCCACCAGCAGGTTGCCCTGCGCCAGGGCGTAGACCTGCCCGTTCGCCCCCTTGAGCGGCGTCATCAGCAAGGTGCCGCCGCGCAGGCTCTTGGCGTTGCCCATCGAGGAGACCACCACGTCCAATGACTGGCCCGGCTGGGTGAAGGCAGGCAGGCGCGCGGTGACAATCACCGCGGCGACATTCTTGACCTGCATGTTGGTGCCCTGCGGCACGGTCACGCCCAGTTGCGAGAGCATGTTGGTGAGGCTTTGCTGGGTGAAGGGCGTCTGGCGCACCTGGTCACCGCTGCCGTCCAGGCCGACTACCAGGCCATAGCCGATGAGCTGGTTTTCCCGCACCCCCTGGAACGAGGCCAGGTCCTTGATGCGCTCGGCCCGGGCCGCGGCCGTCCAGGACAGGCCGGCCGCCAGCAGCAGGCAAGCCGCCGCGCACAGCCGGCGGGCGCTGCGGCGCAGGCGGAAACCGGAAAGAATCATGCCTGTAGCCATGGGATCAGAAAGGAGAAACATTGAGGAAGAAGCGCTGCAGCCAGCCCATGGTCTGGACCTCGTCCATCACGCCCTTGCTGCGGTATTCGATGCGGGCATCGGCCACCTGGGTGGAGGACACGGTGTTGGACCCGCTGATCGAGCGCGGATCGACCACGCCCGAGAAACGCACGTATTCGCTGCCGCGGTTGATGGCGATCTGCTTTTCCCCGGCGATCTGCAAATTGCCATTGGGCAGCACGCCGATCACGGTGGTCGTCAGGGTCCCGGAAAACACGTTGGTGGCGCTGCTGGAGCCCTTGCCCTTGGACTGGTTGCCGCCGCCGGCCTCGTAGTTCTGATTGGTGATGTCGCTGGGCAGGATGGCCGGCGCCAGGACGATGTCCATCGAGGCGCTGCCGCTGCGGTTGGTGCTGGTGTCCACGCTCTTGGCGGCGTTGGTCTTTTCCTGGATGACCACCGTCACGATGTCGCCCACGTTGCGCGGGCGGCGGTCCTCGAACAGGGGATAGTTGCCGTAGGCCGTGGGCTGGTAGATCGAGCCGTTGGCCAGGGCGGCGGGCGGCAATGGCGGCGGAGGCGGCGCCGTCAAGGGGCCGGTCACGATGGGCTCGGGCGGCACCAGCGCGCAGCCGGACAGGACCAGGGCCAGCGCAGCCGCCCAGGCTCCCGTAAAACGACGCAATCCCTTCATCGGCATTGTGATTACAGCTGCGTCAGCCGCGCCAGCATCTGGTCGGAGGTCTGCACCGCCTTGCTGTTCATTTCGAAGGCGCGCTGGGTGGTGATCATCTTGACCAGTTCCTCGGCGACGTTCACGTTCGAGGTTTCCACGAAGTTCTGCAGCAGCACGCCGGCGCCGTCCAGGCCGGGCTGCAGCAGGTTGGCCGGCCCCGACGCATCGGTCTCGAGGTAAAGGTTTTCGCCCTGGCTCTGCAGGCCGGTGCTGTTGATGAAGGTGGCCAGCTGCAGCTGGCCGACCTCGACGTTCGTACCCGTGGCGCCGGGCTGGGTCACCGACACCGTGCCGTCGCGGGCGACGGAGATGGTCAGCGCGTTGTCCGGGATGTTGATGCCCGGCTGCACCGGATAGCCGCCGGCGGTGACCAGCATGCCGTTCTGGTCGACCTGCAGGCTGCCGTCGCGGGTGTAGGCGAACGTGCCGTCGGGCAGCTCGACCTGCAGAAAGCCATTGCCCTGGATGGCGATGTCCAGGTTGTTGCCCGTTTCCTGCAGGTTGCCCTGCGTGTGGATGCGCTCGGTGGCCACCGTGCGCGCGCCGGTGCCGATCTGCAGGCCCGAGGGCAACTGGTTGGCCGCCCCCACCTGGGCGCCGGGCTGGCGCAGGGTCTGGTACATCAGGTCCTCGAACACGGCGCGGCTGCGCTTGAAGCCCGTGGTGTTGACGTTGGCCAAGTTGTTGGAAATCACATCCATGCTGGTCTGCTGGGTTTCCAGACCGGTCTTGGCGATCCAAAGGGAACGAATCATGTCGGTGGGTCCTGTTCAGGGGCGGCGCGGGATCAGCCCGCCGAAAGTATGGAATTGCCGCGTTCTTCGTTGCTGCTGGCGTGCTTGATGACCTGCATCTGCAGCTCGAACTGGCGCGCGTTGGCGATCATGGCCACCATGGCCGAGGCGGGATTGACGTTGCTCTGTTCCACGAAGCCGGGCGCGATCTTGACCGTCGGATCGGCCGGCGCGGCTTGCCCCTGCGCCAGGCGGAACAGCCCGTCGCCGCCGCGCTGCAGCTGATTCGCAGGCGGGTTGACGAGCTTCAACTGGGCGATCAGCTGGATGTCGCGTGGATTGTCGCCCGCGCCCAGTGCGCTGATCTGCCCGTCGGTGGCGAAGGTGATGCTGCCGCGCTCGGGGACCTGGATGGGCTGCCCGTCGGCCGAGAGCACCGGCAGGCCGGATTGGGTGACGAGCTGGTTCTGCGCGTCGACGGCGAACTCGCCCGCGCGGGTATAGGCCTCGCCCCCTTGCGGCGTGCGCACCGCGAACCAGCCGGATCCGGCGATGGCCGCATCCAGCGCATGGCCGGTCTCAGCCATGTTGCCCTGGCGGAAATGGCTGCCGGGCGTCGAGGCCGCGGTGGCGACGCGCGTGGGCAGTTCGCCCGCCTGCGGCACCACCGGGACCGAGCGGTAGATCGCGAGCTGTTCGCGAAACCCCGTCGTCGCAACATTGGCCATATTGTTGGAGATGACCGATTGCTGCTCGAGGACCCGGGCCGCGCCGTTGGCGGCCGTGTAGAGGATGCGATCCATGCCGGCTGATCCGTTTAGCGCATGGTGATCAGCGTTTGCTGGATCTGGTCCTGCGTCTTGATCGTCTGGGCGTTGGCCTGGTAGGTGCGCTGGGCGATGATCATGTTGACCAGTTCCTGGCTGAGGTCCACATTGGATTCCTCGATGGCCTGCCCCTTGATGGTCGCCAGGCCGTTGCTGCCCGGGCGGCCCATGATGGCTTGCCCGGACGTGGCGGTTTCGGCCCAGGCGACCCCGCCCACCGAGCGCAGGCCCTGCAGGTTGTAGAAATCGGCCAGCGCCAGTGTGCCGACGACCAGTTTTTCGCCATTGGTGTAATTGGCCACGACCTCGCCGGTCTCGCTGACCGAGGTGCTGGCGTATTCACCGGTGAAAGAGCCATCGGCGATGAAGTTATGGGTATGGCCGCCTCCGAATTGCGTCGAGCCGCTGAAGTCGACGCGGATGCTCATCGGCGCCGCCGGCGACGCGGTACCGCCGGGCGCGGCGAGCGCCACGGTGCTGCTGGACGGCACGCTGATCAGGCGGCCGGCCGAATCGAAGGTCAGGGTCGTCGAGCCGCCGCTGGTGGGCGTCTGGCCGTCGATGAGAAAATTGACTTCCCAGGTGCTGTTGCCGCCGGCGGCGGGACGCTTGGTGTAGTACTGGGTCAGCCGATGCTCGTTGCCCAGCGAGTCGTACACCGTGATCGGCGTGGAGTTCGAGAACGAATCGGGATTGTTGGGATCGAAGGGAATCGCCGTCACCGGGGCGATGTACGCCACGTTGTCGGTGCCCGCGGGCAGTGCGCTGGCGGGCGTGCCCGGCGACGAGAACGACACGGTTGCATCGGCCTCGGCACCCGACTGGTACGTGCCGTCCACCGGGTATCCGATATCCCCCACATTGGCGACCGTCGTGCCGCCTGCGTCCTGGTACCACTCATAGGTGCCCGCGCCGTCGGTCCGGTAGTAATGGGGCACGCCATCCAGGTAAACCGTACCTACAGGGCCGGCCGGTGTGATCGTGCCGCCCGCCACGTTGCCGCCCGACCCCGGCAGGGCCCCGGCCGGCACGCCGCCCGCGAACGTGACGGAAGTGGCCGGCGTGCTGGTGCCGGTCATGTACGTCCCCGCGGGCGGGATCGGACCCGCCGCCGCGCCCGTGCTGTCGACCCACGAGTAGACGCCACCCGTGATGCGGTAGTGATAGGTCGTGGTCATGCCGTCGCGGGTCAGGTCGACCCGGCCGACGGTCTCGGGATTGGACGTATTGGGCACCACGGCATCGTTGGCGTCCAGGTTGACCTTGTTGGCGATGTTGCCGGTGGCCACGGGCGGGAGGTTGCCCACCGGCACGGTCATGCCGATCAGGTTGGACGTGCCCGCCGCATAGCCCATGAGCTGCTGGCCCTGGACGTTGACGATCCGGTTTTCCTTGTCGGCAAAAAATTCGCCGTTGCGCGTGTAGAACTGCTCGCCATTGGGCGTCTGTACGACAAAGAAGCCCCGCGCCCCGTCGATGGCCATGTCGAACTGGTTGCCGGTGGCGGTCACCGTGCCGGTGGTGAAGCGCTGGTTGACCGAGGCCAGCTGCACCCCCAGGCCGACGCGCGAGTTGGCGAACACGTCGGCGAACGACGCGCTGCCGGCCTTGAAGCCCACAGTGGCCGAGTTCGCAATATTGTTGCCGATGACGTCCAGATTCTGCGCTGCGGCGTTCAATCCGCTGAGACCTTGTCCGAAACCCATGTTCTACCTCGTCAGTGCGTGATTCGTCGTTCGATGAAAGCGGCGCGCCGGATGGCCGCGCCGCCGCGGATTACATGATCTGCCGGATGTCCAGCAGGGAAATCTTGCCCGCCAGGCCGAGGTCGAGCTTCAAGCCCTCGGAGGTATAGGCGACGCTGCCGACCGTACCCGAGGTCAGCGCCTGCGCGGACACCGGATTGCCGTCGGCATCCACGGCCGACACCTGGACGCTGTAGGCGCCATCGGCCACCAAGGCACCGTTGTCGTCCTTGCCGTTCCAACTCAAGGCATAGACGCCCGCGTCCATGGCGCCGAGGTCGAGCTTGCGCACCAGGGCGCCGCTGGCGTCCACGATCGACACGATGGTCTTGGACGAACCCGAGATCAGGTCGATGCCAAAGGGCGTGGCGGACTTGATCGTCGGGTCGGCGGCGTCGCTGCCCAGGGATACCTTTTCGCCCGGGATCAGCACCTGCTTGCCGATCAGCGAGGCGGCCTGCAGGGACTGGGACATGTCCATCTGGCCGGACAGCGCCAGCAGGGTGTTGTTCAGCTGCTGGATGCCGTTGACCGTGGACAACTGCGCGATCTGCGAGGTGACCTGGGCGTTGTCCATGGGATTCAGGGGATCCTGGTTCTGCAGTTGCGTCACCAGCAGAGTCAGGAAGCGGTCCTGGGTGTCGCCCATGAGGCTCTTGGTCTGGGCATTGGCCAGGGCGGCGGCGTTCGTGGCGGTGGTGTCGGAGACGGTCGTCATGGCGTTCCTCATTGACCCAGGGTCAGGGTCTTGGCCATCAGGGCCTTGGCGGTGTTGATGACCTCGACGTTGGCCTGGTACGAGCGCGAGGCGGAGATCATGTTCACCGTTTCGGCCACCACGTCGACGTTGGGCAGCGTGACGTAGCCATCGGCATTGGCCAGCGGATTGCCCGGGTCGTATTGCAGGCGCGGGGGCGCAGCGCTTTCGACGACCCCGGTGACCTTGACCCCGCCGACGGCCTCGGACGGGCCCTGCGGCGTCATCTGAAAGACCACCTGCCGGGCCTTGTAGGGCTGGCCGTCCGGGCCCACCGCGCTGTTGGCGTTGGCGATGTTGCTGGCCGACACGTTCATGCGCTGGGATTGGGCCGTGAGGGCCGATCCCGCGATCTGGAAAATGCTGGTCGATGACATGGGGGTTACCTGGAATCCGTTTATTGCTGCATGGCCGCCTGCAGGGACTTGATGCGCCGGTCGATCAGCGTCAGGTCGGCCTGGTAGCGCGCGGTGTTGTCGGCGAATTGCACGCGCTCGACGTCCATGTCGACGGTATTGCCGTCGATGCTGGGCTGGGAGGGCACGCGATACAGTTCCTCGGCCGGCCCCGCGGAATGTGCCTGGGCCGGGATGTGGCGTGCCGAGGTCAAGGTCAGCGCCGTATCGGGCAACCGCATGCGCTCGTCCAGCGCCCCGCGCAGCGAGGCCGCGAAATCGATGTCGCGCGCCTTGTAGTTGGGGGTATCGGCGTTGGCGATGTTCGTCGCCAGGATTTCCTGGCGATGCTGGCGCAGCGACAGGGCCGTTTGCTGGAACTCGAATTCCTTGCCGATGCGATCGATCATGGCTGTCCGTGTGTAAGTATTCATGCGCGCGATCCGGCCGGGACGCTCTCGCGCCCTTGGGGCCCTATCGCACGGCACCATAGTAAGTCGGGGCCGCGCGCCACAAACATCAAAACAAAGCGCTGTTTGTCGGCCAATTCACCTGATGCCCGCGCCGCGCCGGGGCACTACAATCCTCCCATGCCAGGACGCCGCTTATTTTCTCTGCTGCTTGCGGGCGCGGCGTGGGCCGCGGCGGCCCAGGGCGCCCCGACGGGTCTCCAGGATCCCGCCGCGGTGGCCGCCCAGGCCGAGGCCCTGCTGCGCGACATGGCCGCCAGCCACCCGGGCACGCCGGTCGTCTCGGTGGACGAACCACGCATCACCCAGCAGCCCGCCTGCGCCGAACTCGAGGCCTTCCTGCCCGGCGGCGCCTTGCGTTCGCGCACCTCGGTGGGCGTCCGCTGCCTGGCCCCCCACCCCTGGACCCTGTACGTGCAGGCCAGCGTGCGCATCATGGGGCACTATTTCGTCGCCAACCGCACGATCAACCGGGGCGAGACCCTGTCGCTGGACGAATTGGACACGCGCGAGGGCGACCTGCTGCGCAACAAGCGCCTGATCGGCGATCCCTCGCACATCGTCGGCTGGGTGGCGACACGCCGCATCGCCAAGGGTTCACCCATCCAGGGCAATGCCCTGCGCGATCCCCAATCGATCGAACGCGGCAATATGATCCGCACGGTGGCGCGCGGCGTGGGCTTCGTCATCACCGGCGAGGGCCAGGCCCTGGAATCGGGGGCGCCGGGCAGCCAGATCCAGGTGCGCACGGGTTCCGGGCAGATCATTACCGGCACCGTGATCGACGCGCATACTGTTCAGGTTATGATGTAGGGGCATGGGGATTTGCTCTAAATTTCACGGTCCCGGCGCCGTTACATCAATAGCAGCGGCAACGCCCCAGACCTGACTCCCCGGAGACGACCTTGAAAATCAGTTCCACTTCGTCCAATTCCCCGCTGACCGGGGTCGCCGGAGGATCACGCACCGAGCCGGGCCACGGCAATGCCTCGTCCCAGAAAACCGGCGCCGGCCGGTCCTCGTCGGTGGACCTCAGCCCCGCGGCGCGCAACCTGTCGGCCCTGCAGGACGGCAGCGCCGACATCCAGGCGCAACGCGTCCAGCAAATCCGCGACGCCCTGGCCTCGGGCGAACTGCAGATCGATCCGGGCCGCATCGCCGACGGCCTGCTGGCCAGTGTCCGCGACCTGCTGAAATGAGCACCGAGGCCGAGGCCCTGCTGCACTGCATCGACCGGCAATCGGCGCTGGTCCGCGAATTCATCCAGACCCTCGAAGACGAATCCGCCCTGCTGCTGGATTCAACGCCCAACGAAACCCTGGAGGCCCTGACGGCCCGCAAGAACGACTACGCCCAGCGCCTGGGCGAACTCGACCGCGAACGCGCCGAACGCCTGGCGCGCCTGGGCTTCGGATCCGACCGCGATGGGGTCGAGGCGGCGGTCTTTGCGCATCCCGTCCTGCGCGAACCCTTTGATGCGCTGTTCGAACTCGCCGCACAGGCCAGCGAACTGAACGGGCGCAACGGCCAGATCCTCGACATGTTCATTGCCAGCAACCGCCGCGCGCTGGATACCCTGCGCGCGCTGATGGGCGAGGACCTCTACGACGCCAAGGGCCGCCTCTCACGGCCGTAACCGCGCCTCGACTTCGGTGCATGGCGAGTCCAGGCGCCGAATTTCAGCCCAGCATTTCCTTCAGGGCATAGAGCTTGACCAGCGCCGCAGAGGCCTGCGCAGGCCGCAATGCGTTCTGGCCGAGCAGGCGGGCGCACACCGAGGCGCTGCGCGCCAGGCGCGGGTCGCGCCACAGGCGCCACGCCGCCAAGCCCAGTTGGGCCGCTGCGAGACTGTCGTCCAGCAAGGCGTCGGCCCCGCCATCGGCGTCCTCGAGCGTCGCCGCGGCCAGGCGCCATGCCGCCTGGCAATCGATGCGCGCGGCCAGGGCGCGCGCCAGGATGGCGGGATCCTCGGGCCCGCGTAGCGAGGCCATGGCATGCCAGCGGCGCAACTCGCGGCCGTCGCGGCGATCGACGGCCCGCAGACAGACCGCACGCACGGCAAGAGGCGCGCCACCGCGTGAATGCAAGCTGACCGGACCCACGCCCGCCCATAGGGCGACGTGAGCGTCGTCCAGGCCGGCGAGGGGCGGCCGGTGGGCGAACGTCTCGGCGGCCACGGGCTGGACGTCCAGGCGGCGGCAGGCGGCCGACAGCGTGGCCGGCTCGCCGTCCTCGTAGACCCGGGTGCGGGCGCCGCACTGCGCGAGCCAGGCCAGCCCTCGCGATTCCAGTGTCCGCCATAATGCGGGCGTTCCCCCTTCGAAGACATGCAGTACGGGGCCGGCGGCCGCACCGGATTCGGCATCGATCTGCGCCAGCAAGGCGTCGGTCTGCGAAGGCACGGACGGTCGATGCGAGCCGGTCGAGGAATACCAGCCCTCGGCCAGCAGCCACTGCTGGGATGTCGCCGCCAGTATGCGGCCGTCGAGGCCGCAGCAGGCGCTGGTGACCCAGGTGCCGCGCCGCGCCCCCGGGCGCACGGGAATACGGCCGTGCACCGCCAGCGCCGAGGCGTCGGGCTCGGCCAGTTCGCGCCGGGCGGCGCCCCGAAGGCGGCCGACACCTTCGGCCGCGCGCGGCGCCCCGGCCGTGCCCCGGATGCGCCACAGCGTGTAGCCCTCGGACAGGACCGGATCCTCGTCCAGGGCGGCGACCGCCGCCCGCAGGTCTTCGTCGGCGAGCGTTTCGCCGCCGTGGGCCGACAGGGTCAGCAGACGAGGCAGCAGCGCCTTGCGGCGTTGGGCGGCGGCCGCCTCTTCCGGATCCTCGACCGGTCGCGTCATGGACAGCAGGGCCGCCAGGTCGGCCTCGGTAGGGGCGTACAGCGTGCGCCCGCCCTGTGCCGGCGCCAGGGCATGGTCGACCAGCGCGGCCGCCGACAGGAACAGCAAGTGTTCGGGCACCTTCTGCCCGTTGGAGACGTAATGGATGGGCAATTGATAGCGGATCGCGGTGTCCAGCGCGGCACCCAGGCGGCTGGCTTCGTCCAGCTTGGTGATGATGCAGCCGCGCAGCGGCGTGCCGCCGTCTCCGGCGTACGAGCGCGCCACCTCGTCGAGGGTATCGCCATGGCTGGAGGCATTGAGCACCAACAACCGCGAGACGTCGCGCCCCGCGCCCGCCAGCAGGGCCGCCTGCTCGGGCAGGGCCTGGTCGCGCTGGCTGATGCCGACATTGTCGATCAGGACCGTCTGGTCGTCCCGCACGCCCTGGACGACGCACCGCATCTCGTGGATGTCCTGCACCACGTGTACGGGCACGTGCAGCATCTGGCCGTAGATCTTCAGTTGCTCGTGCGCCCCGATCCGGTAGGTGTCGGTGGTGACCAGGACGAGGCTTCCGGGACCGGCCCGCCGCACGCAGCGCGCCGCGAGCTTGGCGATCGTGGTGGTCTTGCCGACCCCGGTGGGGCCGACCAGTGCCAGGACGAGCCCCGGCCGCCACAACGCCTCCTCGGTGGCCAGGACCGGCAGGTGCTTGACGAGCTCGCCGCGCGCCCACTGGAATGCGGCTCGCTCGCCCAGGTGTTCGGGCAGGCGCTTGAGCATGGCCCGCAGCAGGGCCGTGCTGAAACCAAAGCGCAGCAGCGTCTGAAACAGCATCACCGCAGCCGGCGCACGCCGCAACTGGTTGCCCCACAACAGCTCGTCGATGCGGCTCTCGAGCGAACCGCGCAGCTCGCCGATGGCGCCCACGACGTCCTGCTCCTGCGGCGGCACGGCGGGACGGACGGCCGCCGCCGGCCGCGCGGATGGGGCCGGAGGTATCGGCGCCGCGGGCGCGCCGGCAACCGGCGGGGACTCGGGGGTCTGGTCGGTCGCCAGGATCTCGACCCCGCCGTTGATGCGCTTGTTCGAGATGATCAGGGCGTCGGGGCCCAGCGCCAGGCGCACCTGGCGCATGGCCTCGCGATTCGTGGCGCCGAAGAAACGGCTGATGTTCATCCGGTGCTCCCGCCGATGACGGCGGTGATGCGCATCATGCGCTCGTCAGGGATCTCGGCGCTGGACAGCACCCCCATTTGCGGAATGTGATGGCGCAGGAAGCGCGACAGCGAGGCGCGCAGGGACGGCGGAACGACGAGCACCGGCGCCTCGGCCTTGTCTTCCTGCTCCTGCACGACCCGCAGGGTGTCGGCCAGCAGACTCTCGGCCAGGCCGGGTTCGAGTGCGCCGTTGCCGCCCATGGCCTGCATGAGGACGCGCTCGAGGCGGGCATCCAGGCCGATGGCCCGCAACTCGCCCTCGCCCGGGAACCAGTGCTGGGTGATGGCGCGGCCCAGGGCCACGCGCACCAGGGCCAGCAATTCGCCCTGGTCGGGCCCGCCCGAGGGATTGAGCGCAGCCAGGCGCGGGGCGTGCTCGGTGACCGTCTCAAGGATGGAGCGCACGTCGCGGATGGGCACCTCCTCGTCCAGGAGGCCGCGCAGCAGGTTCTGCAGCTGCGACAGGGAAAGGGTCTTGGGCACCAGGTCCTCGACCAGCTTGGGCAGCTCGCGCCCGACGTGATCCAGCAGTTGCTGGACCTCCTGGCGGCCCAGCAGCCGGGCGCCATGGCGGTGCATCAGGTGGTTCAGGTGGGTGGCGACCACCGTCGCGGCATCCACCACCGTATAGCCGGCGATCTGGGCCTGCTCGCGCAAAGACACATCGATCCAGGTCGCCGGCAGGCCGAAGGCGGGATCGGTGGTCTCGGTGCCCTGCAGCTTCATCGTCACGCCACCCGGATCGATCGCCAGCCACTGGCCCACCAGGGCCACGCCGCGGCCGATCTCGACACCGAACAAGAGGATGCGGTAGTCGGTGGGCTTGATCTCGAGGTTGTCGCGGATGTGCACGACCGGCGGCAGAAAGCCCATTTCCTGGGCGAATTTCTTGCGCAAGCTGCGGATGCGGTGCAGGAGTTCGCCGTTTTGCTCGTGATCGACCAGGGAAATGAGGCGGTAGCCGACCTCCAGGCCCAGTGGATCCACCACCGAGACATCGTCCCAGCTGGCCTCGGCCGCGGCGGCGGCCACGGCCGCCTCCGCGCGGGCGGGTTCCTCGGCGGCGCTGGCCTGGTCGCGCTGCTGGCGCTGGTACAGCGCCCAGCCCACGCCGCCGATGATCGCCGCCAGCAGCAGGAAGGCGACGTGCGGCATGTTCGGGATCAGGCCCATCAGCGTGAGGATGCCGGCGGTGATGAACATGACGTTGGGGTTGGAGAACAACTGGCCCATCATCTGCTGGCCGATGTCCTGGTCGGTCGCCACGCGCGAGACCACCACGCCCGCCGCCGTCGAGATCACGAGGGCGGGAATCTGGGCCACCAGGCCGTCGCCGATCGTCAACAGGGTATACACCCGGCCGGCCTCGCCCACCGGCATGTCGTGCTGGGCCACCCCCACGATCAGGCCGCCCACGATATTGATGATCATGATCAGCAGGCCGGCCACCGCATCGCCGCGCACGAACTTGCTGGCGCCGTCCATGGCGCCGTAGAACTCGGCCTCCTGCGAGACCTCGGCACGGCGGCGGCGCGCATCGTCCTCGCCGATCAGGCCCGCATTCAGGTCGGCGTCGATGGCCATCTGCTTGCCGGGCATGGCGTCCAGCGTAAAGCGCGCACCCACCTCGGCGATGCGGCCGGCGCCCTTGGTGATGACGACGAAATTGATGATGACCAGGATGACGAAGACCACGATCCCGACCGCAAAATTGCCCCCCACCAGGAAATGGCCGAAGGCCTCGATGACCTGGCCGGCGGCGGCCGGCCCCTTGTGGCCGTTCAGCAGCACCACGCGCGTCGAGGCCACGTTCAGCGACAGGCGCAGCAGCGTGGCGAACAGCAGCACCGACGGGAAGGCGGCAAAGTCCAGCGGCTTGCGGGTGAACATGGCCACCAGCAGGATCATCACCGACAGCGAGATATTGAAGGTGAACAGCAGGTCGAGGATGAAGGGCGGCAGGGGCAGGATCATCATGGCGAGCACCATGAGGATCAACACCGGGCCGGCCATCAGACGGGCCTGGCCGGCGCCTTGCGACTTGAGAAAAGCGAGAAATGCGTTCATGGGGCGGTCGATGCGGCAAACGAGCCTGCGCGCGTATCCAGTTCGGACGGCACGGACAGTGCGCGCGGCGCCGTGGGCGGCGCGCCCGCGCCCTCGTGCCAGCGGCGCAATTGGTACACCCAGGCCAGCACCTCGGCCACGGCCGAATAGAGGACGGCCGGGATCTCGTGGTCGAGCGGTACGTGGTGGTAGAGGGCGCGCGCCAGCGGCGGCGCCTCGAGCGTGGCGACGCGATGCTCGGCGGCCAGTTCGCGGATGCGGGCGGCGATCAGGCCGGACCCCTTGGCAACGACGGTGGGCGCCCCGCCCTGCCCCTCGAGATAGCGCAGGGCCACCGCATAGTGCGTGGGATTGGTGACGACCACGTCGGCGCCGGGCACCGCCGACATCATCCGGCGGCGCGCCATCTCGCGCTGCTGTTGGCGGATGCGGCCCTTGACGTGCGGGTCGCCGTCGCTTTCCTTGTGTTCCTGCTTGACGTCCTCGCGCGACATGCGCAACTGCTTGTAGTGGTTCCACAATTGCCAGGGCACGTCGATCAGCACGACGATGATCAGCGAGGCCGCGATCAGCAGGCAGCACAAGGCCACCAGGCCGAGGCCGCGCACCAGCGCCTCGGTGGGCGCCATGTGGGTCAAGGACAGCATGTCGCCCCGATAGTGCCAGATCACCATGACGCCCACCGTGCCGATCAGCAGCGCCTTGGCAATGGTCTTGATCAGCTCGATCAGGGTCTGCATGGCGAACAGGCGCTTGAAGCCCTTGAGGGGATTCATGCGCTCGAACTTGGGCTCCAGCGCCTTGGGCGAGAGCAGGAAGCCGCCCAGCGCCACCGACGAGAACACGCCCACCAAAGCGAGCAGGCCAAAGATCGGCAGCACCAGGATCAGGGCCTGCCAGGCGGCATCGCCCGCCTGGTCGATCATGACCGTCGTGTCGCGCGCGATGCGCGGATCGAACCACAGACCGCCGCGCAGCACGCCGTTCAGGGTGCGGTACATGTGCTCGGCGCCAAACCACAGGCTGCCGGCCCCGACCATGATCGCCAGGAAAGTACCCAGCTCGCGGGAACGCGCAACCTGCCCCTCCTCGCGCG
Organism: Castellaniella sp. S9; assembly: GCF_027257175.1. Classification (GTDB taxonomy): domain Bacteria; phylum Pseudomonadota; class Gammaproteobacteria; order Burkholderiales; family Burkholderiaceae_B; genus Castellaniella. The sequence continues at coordinate 190,408 of NZ_JAPFGD010000001.1, forward strand.
CCTTTTCCAGGCGCCGGGGCGAGGCGGGTTCGGTTTTTTCGAGATCGCTATCCTCGGCCATGCGGGCGGGCGTCGGGAAATTGAGACAGCCTGGATTCTAGCCCCCGCGCCGTCCCCGCGATCCGCCAAGCAAGGCCGCTTAAGCGAGGCAGTTCATGTGCTTGCCAGCCGGGGCTGGGCGGTGGCCTGGCCGGTCAGTTCCTCGTAGCGCAGATAATCCAGGCCCATGCGCACCGCGCCCCAGCGGGTGCCGTCCAGATCGACCGGGATCGACACGTCGGTGATGATCTCGCCCGTGTCGCGCATGTAAGTCTGGCACATGACGCTGCCCTTGTTGGCGATGGCGTTCTTGCTGATCTGGTCGTCGAACAGGCGTTTGTCGCGCACATTCAATGTGTCGTGCACGACGTCGCCGGTCGGCTGGCGCGCATAGCGGGCATTGTGGGTGGGCGCATAGCCGTTGGCATCGATCAGGATCGCATAATAGCCGGCCGGCAACTGGTCCAGGACGAAATCCAGGATCCGCTGCAGGGGCTGGTCGATGGTGGCATCGTAGCCGACGTGATAGCGCGGCGGATTGCTGCCCGGGATCTGGCGGTACGACCGATCGAAGACATCGAGCCCCTGCTGCTGCGCTTGCCGCAACAGGCGGATGCAGGCCTCGCGCATGGACTCCAGGATATTGACCACGGCATCGAAGGGCGTGCGTCCGGTGCGCAGGGCCGCCAGCATTTCCTGCAGGCTCTCGGTTTGCAGGCGCACGCCGCGCACCTGGCCGCGCATGGTGCCCATCCGGTCCAGCACCTGGACGCTGTGCGAGGCGATGCGCGCAATGGCGTCGCTCATGTCGTGATTGGTCTGGTTGACCTGCGACACATTGTCGGCGACCAGGTCCATCTGCCGCCCCATGTCCTCGAGTTCACCCACCAGCGCTGCGAACTGCTGGGAGAAATCCCCCACCATGGTGTTGGAGGCCGACATGTCGGAATGGATATGGCTGGTCTGTCGCCGGGTGCTGGTGACCAGATCGAGGATCTCGCCCGTGTGCCGGACGATGTCGCCGGTGGCGGCGTTGACGCGTTCGGCGAGCTTGCCGACCTCGCTGGCGACCACGGCGAATCCCTTGCCCGCCTCGCCCGCGCGCGCCGCCTCGACCCCGGCGTTCAGCGCCAGCAGGTGCGTCTGCAGGGCGATGTCCTTGATCAGGTGGCTGGTGTCCTCGACCGAGCGGGCGCGCTCGTTCAGTTGCGCCACCACGCCGGAAAAGGTTTCCATCTGCGCCGCCACGCGGCCGACCCGGTCATGCAGCTCGTCGAGGCGCGAGCGCGTATCCACCAGGGATTGCAGCTGCGTGCGGAAGGACTCGGCCATCTCGATGACGGTCTCGTTGGTCTGTTCGGACAGGCTGGCGATCTGGCTGCCCTGCGCCGACAGGCCGTCGGCCTCGTGCGCCTGTTCCTGGGCCAAGGTCTCGCATTCCTCGGTATAGGCCTGCAGGCGGGCGGCATTGATGGAGATCTGGATGCTGGAATGGCGCATCACCACAAAACGCGTCCTCAGGGAATCCAGGAAACGGCCCACCGACCAGGCCACGGGGCTGAGTGTCCAGGAGCGGTCGGCGAGCGTCGCACGTCCGTGGCTGAGACGATTGAGCAATCGTCCAAGGCCGAAGGTCCTCCCGTGATTCTTTTTCATGTTGCCTCCTTTCGACCGGCCCATTCTGTCATGGGCTGGATTAGCGCTTCAATTCATGATTCATCCCGATCGCTGGTTTTCATCCGCAATGGCATACTATCCCGTCGCGCGGCGTCCCGGTCAGAACCCCAGGCTCGCCAGCAGGTCGTCGACCTGGTCCTGGTTGGTCACCACGTCGGCCTTGCCCTCGGGCTTGACGGCCGGCCCGTTCAACAGGGTGCGGGTTTCCTCGCGCCGCTCCTGGGGCGCATTGTCGATCAATACCTGCACCAGCTCGGTCTCGATGGCGGTGACCACGCCCAGCATTTTCATGATCACCTGGCCGGTCAAGTCCTGGAAATCCTGGGCCATGATGATTTCCATCACGTTCTGCTGCGTGGCCTGGGTTTTCTGCGGAATATCCTTGAGCAGGGTCCGCGTGGCGTCCACCAGTTCACGCGCCTGGTCCAGTTCGACCGGATGGTCGAACCATGCCTGCCAGCGGGCATCCAGGTCACGCGCCTGGCTGTCCAGGGCGTCCTGCCAGGGCTGGATCTGCTCGGCGGCGTTGAGGACGCGATTGGCGGCCTGCTCGGTCATCTGGGCGACGTAGTGCAGCCGGTCGCGCGCATCGGGGATCGCGTGCGCCGCGTCCTTGATGGCCTGGTCCAGGCCCAGTTCGCGCATGCTTTCGCGCAGCATCCGCGTCAACTGCGCGATCCGGTGAATCAGGTCGACCGATTCGTCGGGCAAGGACCCGATCCCGATGTTGTCATCCGTTGTCATGAGGGCCTCCGTTCAGAGTTTCTCGAAGATCTTGTTGAGTTTTTCCTCGAGGGTCGCCGCGGTGAAGGGCTTGACCACGTAACCGCTTGCCCCGGCCTGGGCCGCCGCGATGATGTTTTCCTTTTTGGCCTCGGCCGTCACCATCAGGACCGGGATCGAGGACAGGTTCGGGTCGGCCCGGACCTGCTGCAGCATCGTCAGCCCGTCCATGTTGGGCATGTTCCAGTCCGAGACCACGAAGTCGAAACTGCCGTTGCGCAGCTTCTCGAGGCCGATGACGCCGTCCTCGGCCTCGTCGACATTCTCGAAGCCGAGGTCCTTGAGCAGGTTCTTGATGATCCTGCGCATCGTCGGAAAATCGTCGACGATCAGGATTTTCATGTTTTTCTGTACCACCGATCACTCTCCTAAAGGTGTATGTACATATTCAATGTGAATCCAGGGCGGTCGGCCTCAGACCCGGTGCCCGTACGCACCGGCGCTCTTGAGTATCCGCTCGCTCATGTCGGCCAGCGGCACGGCCTCCTCGGCCGCGCCGATCAACAAGGCCTCGCGCGGCATCCCGAAGACGACGCAGCTGGCCTCGTCCTGCGCAAACGTGCGCGCCCCCGCCTCGCGCATGGCCAGCATGCCCTGGGCGCCGTCCTTGCCCATGCCCGTGAGGATGACCCCGATGGCATTCTTGCCCGCCACCTGCGCGGCCGAATGGAACAGCACGTCCACCGAGGGCCGGTGGCGGTTGACGGGCTCGGAATATTCCAGCTTGACGACATAGTTGGCGCCCGAGCGCGCAAGCTTCATGTGGGCGACGCCGCCGGGCGCCAGGTACACGTGGCCCGGCAGCACCCGCTGGCCGTCCTCGGCCTCGTGCACGCTGACCGCGCACAGGCCGTCCAGGCGCTGGACGAAGGATTTGGTAAAGCCGGCGGGCATGTGCTGGGTGATCATGATGGCGGGGCTGTTGGCCGGCAGCGGCTCGAGGACGTGCCGGATGGCCTCGGTGCCGCCCGTGGAGGAGCCGATCAGGACGAGTTTCTCGGTCGTCGAGAAGGCCTGCGCCAGGCGCTGCCGGACGCCGCTGTCCACCGCCTGGCGCCGGCGCGGGCGGGCCAGCGCGGCGGCGCGGATCTTGTCGGCGATCATGTCGCTGTATTCCAGCAGGCCATCGCGCAAGCCGAGCTTGGGCTTGGTCACGAAATCCACCGCACCGAGCTCCAGCGCGCGCAGGGTGACCTCGGAATTGCGCTCGGTCAGCGAGGACACCATGACCACCGGCATCGGCCGTAGGCGCATCAGGCGCTCGAGGAAGTCCAATCCGTCCATGCGCGGCATTTCGACGTCCAAGGTCAGCACGTCCGGGTTGTGCTGCTTGATGAGTTCGCGGGCGACGAGCGGGTCGGGCGCGGTGGCGACGACCTCCATGTCGGCCTGCCCATTGATGATCTCGCTCATGAGGCTGCGGACCAGCGCCGAGTCGTCCACACACAAAACGCGAATTTTCTTCATGGATGCCATGCTGTTGCGCCCCCGCGATCAAGCCAGGGTATAAACGGTCTGTCCCTTCAGGCGCCAGGCCTTGGTCAGGTACGTGAAGTTCTCGGAATGTCCGGCAAACAGCAGGCCGCCGGGCTTGAGCAGCGGCGCGAAGCGCTCGAGGATCCGGGTCTGGGTTTGCTTGTCGAAGTAAATCATGGTGTTGCGGCAAAAGATGGCGTCGAATTTCTGGCTGAACGGCCACTGCGGCGCCACCAGGTTCAGGACGTCGAAGGACACGATGTCACGCAGCACGGGCTTGACCATGGCCATGCCCGCCTGCCGGCCCGATCCGCGCAGGAAATAGCGCTTGAGGAATTCGGGCGGCACGGGCTTGACCCGGTCCAGCGTATAGATTCCTTTGCGCGCCTGCTCGATCGCCTGGACGTCGATGTCCGTGGCGGTCACCGACAACCCGGCCTCGGGCTGCCCGCAAGCATCATGCAGCGTCATGGCGATGGTGTAGGGCTCCTCGCCGGTGGAGGCGGCGCAGCACCAGACGTTGACGGGCCGCCGGCGCGCCCTGACCAGGTCGCCCAGGATCGCGAAATGGTGCCGCTCGCGAAAGAAGGCCGTATGGTTGATCGTGAACGCACTGATGAATCGTTCCCATTCAGGGGCGTTCGGATCGAGCTCCAGCATGGACACGTAGTCGCGCACCGATTCCAGGCCCACCTGGCGCGTACGCAGGCCCAGGGTGCGCGCGGCCATGTCCATCTTGTGTTCGCCAAGGATGATGCCGGTGCGCCGGCGCAGGATCTGGACGGCGCGCAAAAGCTCGGCCGGTTCCGCCTTGGGCAGAACCGGCTGGGAAAAGAACGAGGTCGCCAGCGCCTCGCCGCTCATGTCACGCGCCCGGGCATCGCGGGCCTCATGTATTCAATGCCAGGACCGGTCTGGAGGGCGAAGGCTGGTAGTCCAGCGTGCCGCCCGGCACATCGATCACCTCGCCGCCCTCGCGGATCTTGAAGACCGCGACGGCCTCGGCGAGGCGTTCGGCCTGTTCCTGCAGGGATCCCGCCGCGGCGGCGGCCTGCTGGACGAGCGCCGCGTTCTGCTGCACGACCCCGTCCATCTCGGTCACCGCCTGGTTGATCTGTCCGATGCCCTCGGATTGTTCGCGCGAGGCCGAGGAGATTTCGTGCATGATCGCGGTCACGCCCTGGACGGACTTGACGATGTCCTCCATGATGCGGGCCGCGTCGCCGACGCGCTCGGAGCCTTCATTCACCCGTCCGATGGACTCGTCGATCAGGCCCTTGATTTCCTTGGCGGCCTGCGCGCTGCGCTGTGCCAGCGAACGCACCTCGCCGGCGACCACGGCAAAGCCCTTGCCCTGCTCGCCGGCGCGCGCGGCCTCGACCGCGGCGTTCAGCGCCAGGATGTTGGTCTGGAAGGCGATGCCGTCGATGACGCTGACGATCTCGGACATCTTGCCCGAGCTGGCGGTGATCCCGGTCATGGTTTCGGCCACCACCGCCACTGCCGCGCCGCCGCGGTGTGCCACCTCGGCGGCGCTCTTGGCCAGGCGGTCGGCCTGCTCGGCATTGTCCGAATTCTGGCGCACGGTGCTGGCGAGTTCCTCCATGCTGGCGGCGGTCTGTTGCAGGGAGGCGGCCTGCTGCTCGGTCCGGCTGCTGAGATCGGTGTTGCCGGCAAAGATTTCCTGCGAACCGCTGCGGATCTCGCCCACACCGCTGCGCACCGAGGCCACCGTCCGGGACAGCCCGTCCTGCATGCGGCGCATGGCCTCGTACAGCACGCCGATTTCATTGCGCGAGGTGACCGCGATCGGCCGGGTCAGGTCGCCCGCCGCGATCCCGTCGAAATGCGAGCCGGCGTTGACCAGCGGCCGCAGCACGACCCGCTGCAAAAACACATAGGCCGAAATCGCAAACAGCAGGGCGACCAGCATCGAGACGGCGACGATCAGCACCACGCGCTGGAAATGGACTTGCTCGCGGGCAACGGCGTCGTTGATGTGCAGCCGCTGGTATTGCTTGAGGCTCTCGTAGGCCTGCTGCAGGTTGGTCTCCATGGGCACGACCAGATTGACGAGGACGTCGTTGTAGGCCTCCATCTCGCCGCGTTTGAGCGCATCGAGGAGCTTGGTGACGCCGCTGGAGGTGAGCTCGTCATAGGCGAAGATGACGCGCTGGTAGCCGCTCTCCGGTGCCATGGTGGCATCGGCGCGCTTCTCGAATGCGGCGAAGGCCTCGCGCGAGCGGGCGATCTGGGTTTCGGCCTGCTGCAGCAGGGCCTGGCTGGCATCGCTCAGGCCGCTGGCCTGGTCGTCCCCGCCGCCCCAGGTGGCGGCGATACTGTTGTTCAGCAGGTCGCTGTTGACGGTGAAGCTTGCCATCGCGCGCCCCATCATCACCTGGACGTCCTGGTATTGATTGATGGCCTCGTCCATGCTGGAGGCGGTCTCCTGATCGCGAACGATCCTCTGCAGGGCGTCATTGTTGATCTTGAGCGAGTACACGCCCAGCGCCGCCCCCGCAATCAGCATGAAAAAGAAGAAAACCAGCACCAGGATGAGACTGGTGCGAACCTTGAGGGCGCCGAACAGGGCCTTTTTTTTGCGTGCTTGCATGAAGAGTCTCGCCTCTGGATGCCTACGATGGGATGACTGGAGAACGACGGCAAAAGAGCCCTCGCATCAAGCCGACGCGCTTTCGACCAGCGCCATTTCATCGCTGGTCATGAGTTTCTCGATGTCCACCAGAATCAGCATGCGCTCGCCCAGCGTGCCGATGCCCATCAGGTGCTCGGTCGAGAACGCGGATCCGAATTGCGGCGCCGGGCTGATCTGCGAGGACTGCAGCATCAGGACGTCGGACACGCCATCGACGACGACCCCCACCACGCGTGAATGGACGTTGAGGATCACCACCACGGTCTGGTGGTTGTATTCGACCTTGTCGAGGTTGAACTTCATGCGCAGGTCGACGATGGGCACGATGACCCCGCGCAGATTGGTCACCCCCTTGATGAAGGACGGCACATTGGCGATCCGCGTGACCGACTGGTTGTCGTAGCCGCGGATTTCCTGCACCTTGAGGATGTCGATGCCGTATTCCTGCTCGGCCAGCGTGAAGACCAGGAATTCCCTGCCCTGCCCCTCGGCCTGATCCTGCTTTTGGTTGAGATTCATGATTGCCTCCCGGAGACTTGAAGGACTCAGGCTGCGGCGCGCAGGGCGGACGCGCGCCGCAGCGCAAAGACGTCCACGATCAGCGCGACACTGCCGTCGCCCAGAATGGTGGCCGCGGATATGCCCGGCACCTTGCGGTAATTGGCTTCGAGGTTCTTGACCACCACCTGGTGCTGGCCGATCAAGTGGTCGACCATCAAGGCGAAGCGCACGTCCTCGGCCTGCAAGACGACGGCGATCGCGCGCGTCAGGTCGGTCTCTGCGCCCTCGACGTCGAAGACCTCGTGCAGGGCGACGATCGGCAGGTATTCGCCGCGCACGTGCAACATGCGCTCGGTGTCCGAGATGTGGTGGATCTGATCGGCGGTGGCTTGCATCGATTCGGTGACGTGGGACAGCGGCAAGATGAAGGTTTCGGGGCCGACCCGCACCGACATGCCGTCCAGGATCGCCAGCGTGAGGGGCAGCACGATCCGCGTGGTCGTGCCCTCGCCCGCCCGGGACGAGAGCTGCACGTGCCCGCCCATGCTTTGGATATTGCGCCGCACCACATCCATGCCGACGCCGCGCCCCGAGATGTCGGTGACCTTTTCCGCCGTCGAGAAGCCCGGCGCGAAGATCAATTGCCAGAGTTCCTCGTCGGGGGTGGCGTCGGACACCGGAAAGCCTTGCGCGATCGCCTTTTTCAGGATGCGCTCGCGGTTGAGGCCCGCCCCGTCGTCGATGACGTCGATGATGATCTGGCCGCCGCTGTGCTGGGCCGACAGGGTCAGGGTGCCCTCGGGATCCTTGCCCTGCGCCTGCCGCGCCTCGGGCATCTCGATGCCATGGTCCAGGCTGTTGCGCACCAGATGGGTCAGCGGATCGATGATGCGCTCGATCAGGCTCTTGTCGAGTTCGGTCGCCTGACCCTTGGTGACCAGACGGATGCGCTTGCCGATCCGGGTGGCGCTCTCGCGCACCACGCGCGGAAAGCGGCTGAAGACGTAGTCCATGGGCATCATGCGGATCGACATGACGGCCTCCTGGAGGTCGCGGGCATTGCGCTCGAGCTGCTCGATGCCGTTCAGCAGCCGATCATGGAGGACCGGGTCCAGGGACTGCGACGTCTGCAGCAGCATGGCCTGCGTGATGACCAGCTCGCCGACCAGATTGATGATCTGATCCACCTTTTCCACCCCGACGCGGATGGTGCCGTTTTCCTTGGGCTTGCCGGCCCTGGTGCCGGGGCCGGCCGTTGCGGCGGTGCCATCGACGACGGACTGGGGCTGTGCGGGCGATGGTTTTCCGGAGGGCTCGGCGGCCACCGCGGGCGGGGTCGCAGACTGGACCGCCTCGGGCTGCGCGCCCGCAGCAGCACCCTGGTCCGCCGCGGCGCCAGGCAGCGCCTCGGCCCGCACGGTGACCTGGTCGGCGTTGACCACGAAGCAGCACACCGCCTCGATATCGCCGGCCGTGGCGGTGGTCTCGAGCCAGAGCGAAAGCCTGCCGTCGCGGTGTTCCTTGTGCAACACCTCGCCCATCAGCGCCATCTCGGCCGACAGGGGCTCGACGTCCTTGTCCTTGATCCGGTCGATGCGCACCAGCAGCGGCAGGCCGGCGCAGGGGGGCGCGTCAACGGCAGGCGCGTCGGCCGCCTCAGCCTCGACGGCCGCCGCCGGGACGATCTCGGCAAGCGCCGCCTCGCCCTGCTGCTCGAGCGCCAGCTGGCGCAACTGCGCGCAAATGCGCTCGTAGGCGTCTTGGTCGGGTTTCCCGGATCCGCGGTAAGCGGCAACTTGCTCGGTCAGCACGTCTTTGGTTTCCAGAAAGAGGTCGATCATGTCCTGGCGCAAGGGCATTTCGCCATGGCGGATGAGGTCCAGCTGATTCTCGAGCAGGTGCGTGGTCTTGGCCAGCTCGTCGAAGCAGCCGAAGGTCGCCGCGCCGCCCTTGATCGAGTGCGCCGCCCGGAAAATGGCGTTGAGGTCGTCCGCATCCGGCGCGCTGGGGTCGATGCCGAGCAGGAGCTGCTCCATTTCGGCGAGCAGCTCGTCGGCCTCGTCGAAGAATGTGTCAAAGAATTCGCTCAGATCCACACCAGCGCTCATTGTCGTCCTCAACCATCATGGGTGTGTTCGCCATGCGCGGACACCGCCCCTTGGGCCTCGTCCGCGGCATCCCCGGCACCGGTCCCCGCCGGCGAGGCGGGCGCGGCGACCGCCGGCGACGCCTCGCCGTCCGCCGCCGGACCCTGGGGCGCCGCCTCGACCGATGCCGGCGCCGGACCGGTTTCGGAGGACCCCGCGGACGCAGCCTCGGGCACCGACACCGTCCCGCCCGTGAGCTCGCGCAAACGCAGGGCGTCCTGCCCGGCGGCATTCTGCTGGTCGATCTGGCGCTCGGCCCGGCGATTCAGCACCAATATACTGATACGGCGGTTAACGGCCGCGAGCGGATCTTCTTTAATGAGGTTGACCGTGTCGGCCAGGCCGAGGATGCGCTTGATCTTGTTTTCGACCAGGCCGCCGGCCACGAGCTCGCGCCGCGCCGCGTTGGCGCGGTCGGCCGACAGCTCCCAATTGCTGTATTGCCGGTCGCCGGCGGCATAGCGCATGGCGTCGGTATGGCCCGACACCGTGATCGAGTTGGGCAGGCGGCTGAGCACCGGCGCCAGTTCGCGCAGGATGTCGCGCATGTACGATTGCACGATGGCGCTGCCGGTGGCGAACATGGGCCGCGCCTGCTGGTCCAGGATCTGGATGCGCAGGCCGTCGGGCGTCATGTCCAACAGCAGCTGCGGCCGGAACTGCTGCAGGATGGGGTTGTGCTCGATCAGGTTCTCGAGCTCGCGCTGCAGGTTTTCGAGGCGGGCGGCGTCCTCCCGATCCTCGGCGCCGTCGCTCTGGTGGGGCGCGGGCAGCGGAAAAGTATTGGGAACGATGCTGGGTTGCCCGCCTGGGATCACCGATTCGCTGGTATCGATGTTGGCGCCGCCCGAGATCGCCGTCATGAGCGGCATCCGGAAATACTCGGCGATGATCTTGAGGTCGCGGGTCGGCACCAGCATCAGCAGCCACATGACCAGGAAAAAGGCCATCATCGCCGTCATGAAGTCCGCGTAGGCGATCTTCCAGCTGCCGCCGTGGCTGGATTCGCCGTAGACGCGCTTGCGCCTGACGACGACCCGGCCTGCATCGAGCTTGGCCATGCCCCGGCGTCCTAGCGGGCCGCCTGGCTCTTGGCCTGGCGCACGTGCGACTCGAGTTCGGTGAACGAGGGCCGCACCGACGAGAACAGGACCTTGCGCCCGAATTCGATGGCCAGGGGCGGCGGATATCCGTTCATGCTGGCGAGCAGCGTGACCTTGATGCACTCCAGCACCTTGATCGACGCCACAGACTGGCGCTCGACGGCCGAGGCGAACGGCGCGACGAACCCATAGGACAGCAGGATGCCCAGGAAGGTACCCACCATGGCCTTGGAAATCAGATCGGCCAGCACGACGGGCGGCTGGTCGACCGCGGCGAGGGCCTTGACCACCCCGAGCACGGCCGCAACGATGCCGAAGGCGGGCAAGGCATCGGCGACGGCGCGCACCGCATTCACCGGATTGTGGTGTTCGCTGTGCAGGGCCTCGATCTCCTGGTCCATCAGGGTCTCGATTTCGAAGGAATTCATGTTGCCGCTGATCATGATGCGCAGGTAGTCCGTGAGGAACTCCATGAGCTTGGCATCGCGCAGCACGCGGGGGTACTGGGAGAAGATCGGGCTGGAGGCGGGATCCTCGATGTCGGACTCGATGGCCATGAGGCCGTCGCGCCGCGCCTTGTTCAGCAAGGTGTACAGCAGCGCCATGAGTTCCATGTACAGGGATTTCCCGTAGGGATTGCGCCGCACCGCCTTGGGGATGGCCTGCAGCAGCAGGCGGACCGAGGCGCCGTTGCTGGCGGCGATGTAGGCCCCCAGGGCGGAGCCGCCGATCAGGACGAATTCGAACGGCTGGTACAGCGCGCCCAGATGCCCGCCCATGGCGATGTAGCTGATGAGCACCGCGCCCAGGACGATCCCATACCCAAAGATGATAAACACGTGCCCGCCCTGAAATCTAAATACCGTCAATCATCGCCCGGCCCGCCCCAGCCAAAAACGTCATTCAACAGGGTCTTTTGTCGTCAAATCCCTGCACCGTGCGGACTGCCGGCCGACGGACGACCCCGGCGGCATGGAACCGCGGCGCCCCTTCAGGCCTGCATGGATCGGCGATCCCCCGCCTCGGAAGCCTTGCGGCGCGCCCGGGTCTTGCCCGCGCGGGGCGGCGGCTTGCAGATCGCACAGATGAAGCCATTGTGTGGATCGTGCGCGTGCGCCACGTACGCGCCGGTACACTGCTCGCAGTGGGACAACTGCAGCAGGCCGCTGTCGAAGAACCGGATCAGCATCCAGGCACGGGTGAAACTGAGGACGGGTTCGCCGACCGCGTCGCCGGGCAAGGTGCCCGCATGGGACTGTTCGAGGTAGAGCTTGTAGGCCTCGACCAGGGCGTGGGCTTTCTTGGCCGGCGTAAACCGGTCCATGAACTGGTAGATGCCGTAGAACATGCTGGAATGGATGTTCGGCAGCCAGGTCATGAACCAGTCGACGGAAAACGGCAGCATGCCCTTGGGCGGCGAAGCCCCCTTGACCTCGCGGTACAGGCGCGCCAGCCGGTCGTAGCTGAGCGAGGTTTCCGCCTGCAGGACTTGCAGGCGCGCCCCGAGATGGATCATCTCGGTGGCCAGGCGGATTTCGCTGGCCTCGCGGGCCACGCTTTTCGTCGACATGGGGAGCCGTCAGGGAAGAATCAGGCGAGCGAGGTATCCTGCTGCGCCAGCAGGATGGTGGAATGCGCCTGCTGCAGCACGCCGCCCAGCACCTCGTGCGTGAGCGACGACAGCAGTTGGCCGTCATTCAGGCGGAAGCCGCAGATCACGGAGTTGGACCCGGCAAGCCGGACGAGTTGGGCGGGAGAGAGCTTGAGGATGGTGTCCGCCACGTCGGCATCGAAACCGAGGCGAAACATGCCGGCGGCCAGGTTCTCACGCAGCAGGCGTTGCGCCAGCATCAAGTACGAAAGATTGACTTCCTGGATGTCGTTCAGAAGCGCGGAGTCTAGAGTTGACATGGGTTTCCTTGAAGGATCTAGGGTTCGGTTTGGGTCCCGCCACGTCCGAAAAGCGAGGCCCCGCCGATCTCTCTCGATTCAAAATGTCATATTTAAACTAATTTTAAAATTAGAAAATGACATTAAAAATACATTTCCATGCATTTTTTACATGACCGGGGCCAGTATAGTTCGAAATCCGGAGAAAATCACGAGTAGTTTTCCCTGCCACGAGGTCTTTGTGTGTCTTTTCTTTTCTTTTGAAAGAAAAAAACATTTCTTATTTTTTCTTTCGAGGAGCAGGCCTCGAGGCCGCCGGGCGGCATCCCGCAGGGCGTCAGCCGCCGTATCGTCGCGCAAGTGTCCTGAACGCGCGGGCATCCTGCGCGGCACCGGTCTCTTCGGCCAGAATGTCGGCCACCCGGCCCGCGGCTTGCGCGGCCAGGGCCGCGTCCAGGAACAGCATCCGGTGGCGTCGCGCCAGGACGTCCTCGATGGTGCGCGCGTATTCGTAGCGGACCGCAAAACGCACCATGGCCTCGCTCAGACCCAGGCCCAGCATCGCGTCGGCGCCCGGCAGGCCCGCCAGGAACGGCGCCTCCGTGCCATACAGCGCCGGTCCGGGCGCTGCGGCCAGCCGCGGCGCAGCCGCGTCGGCGGGGGGGGGCGCGCCGATCAGTGGGAAGTCCGCCGTCCGGCAGGCGGGCAGGCGATCAAAGAGTGTGGCCTGCACGCAACGGTCCAGGACGTCTTCGGCCATGGCGCGATACGTGGTCCACTTGCCGCCGGTGACGGTCACCAGGCCGCCAGGGCTGACCAGCACCGTGTGCTCGCGGCTGATCGCCTGGGTGTCGCCCTGCTCGTCCCAGGCGGGACGCACCAGCGGGCGCAGGCCGGCCCACTGGCTGCGGACGTCCTCGCGCCGCGGCGGCCGCGCCAGCACCTTGCCCGCCTCAGACAAAATGAACTCGACCTCTTGCTCGAAAGGCAGCGGTTCCCGCGCCAGGTCGCTGCGCGGGGTGTCGGTGGTCCCCAGGATCAGACGGCCCATCCAGGGCACGGCGAAGAGCACCCGCCCATCGCGCGTCCGGGGCACCAGCAGGGCCTGGTCTCCGGGCATGAATGCACGGTCCACGACGAGGTGCGCGCCCTGGCTGGGCACGACCATGGGTTGGGCCTCGCGCCCCTGACCCAAGCCGTCCATGCGCCTGACCCCATCCACCCAGACACCGGTGGCGTTGATGACGCAGCGGGCGCGGATTGCAGCCCCGCCCTGGCCCAAGGTGTCCCGCCAGCGCGCGCCACACAGCCGTCCGCCCTCGTGCAGCAGACCCTCGACACCACAATAGTTCACCAATAGCGCGCCCTGGGCGGCGGCGGTGCGGGCCAGCGCCAGCGCCAGACGCGCGTCATCGAACTGCCCATCCCAATAGCGCACCCCGCCGCGCAGGCCCTCGGCGCGCGCGCCCGGCAGGCACTCGAGCGCCCGGGCGCGGCCCAGCCACTGCGTGGGGCCGAGACTGGCGGATCCGGCCAGGCAGTCGTAGAGCTTGAGCCCCGCCCCATAGAAGGGAACCTCCCAGGCCCGATAGCCGGGCACGACGAAAGCCAGGGGCTGCGCCAGATGGGGTGCGTTGCGCAGCAGCGCGCGGCGCTCGTGCAGCGCCTCGCGCACCAGGGCGATATTGCCTTGCGCCAGATAGCGCACCCCGCCATGCACGAGCTTGGTGGCTCGCGACGAGGTGCCGCCGGCGAAATCGTGCGATTCCAGCAGGACCACGGACAGGCCGCGCAAACGGGCGTCCAGCGCGACGCCCAGGCCCGTGGCGCCGCCGCCGATCACCAGCAGGTCCACCTCGCGCGTGGCGCGCAGTGCGGCAAGCAGCCGCGCACGATCAGTTTCGAGCGGCGCGGGCACGGCCGGCCCGGACGCCATCGGATACACTGGCTTGTCCATCCCTATCATTATCGTCGGTTTCGCCCACGTAAAATGAGCCATCTCCTCGCACTCGACCAGGGAACCTCCAGCACCCGCAGCATCGTGTTCGACCGCGGGGGGCGCATCATCGCCCTGGCGCAGCGCGAACTCACGCAGCGCTACCCCCAGCCGGGCTGGGTCGAGCACGATCCCATGGAAATCTGGCGGGCGCAGCGCGACACCATGGTCGAGGCCCTGGCCCGCGCGGGGATCGGCGCGCAGGCGGTGCAGGCGATCGGCATCACCAACCAGCGCGAGACCACCATCGTCTGGGACCGCAAGACCGGACAGCCGGTGCACCATGCCATCGTCTGGCAGGACCGGCGCGCCGAGCCGGCCTGCGCCGAGTTGCGCGAGCGCGGCCTGGAACCCCTGATCCTGCAAAAGACCGGCTTGCGCGTGGACGCCTATTTCTCGGCGACCAAGCTCAAGTGGATACTCGACCACGTCCCCGGGGCCCGGGCCCGCGCGCAAGCCGGGGACCTGGCCTTCGGCACCGTGGACAGCTGGCTGATCTGGCAGCTCACCGGCGGCGGCCGCCACCTGACCGACGTCAGCAACGCCGCGCGCACCATGCTGCTGGACGTGCATCGCAATGCCTGGGACGAGGAACTGCTGGACACGCTGGGGATCCCGCTCGCAATGATGCCCGAGGTCCTGCCCTCCGCGGCGGATTTCGGCGAAACCCGGGCCGAGCTGCTGGGCCGCGCCCTGCCGATCAGCGGGGTCGCCGGCGACCAGCAGAGCGCGCTGTTCGGCCAGGCCTGCTTCCATCCCGGCATGGCCAAGAACACCTATGGCACCGGCTGCTTCATGCTGATGCACACGGGTCCGCGGTTTCAGCTGTCGGACAACGGCCTGGTGACCACCAGCGCCGCGCAGACCGGCCCCCAGCTGGAATACGCCCTGGAGGGCGGCGTTTTCGTGGGCGGGGCCGTGGTGCAGTGGCTGCGCGACGGCCTGGGCGCGTTCGAGCGCAGCAGCGACGTCGAGGGGCTCGCCCGTTCGGTGCCGGATTCCGGCGGCGTCATGTTCGTGCCCGCCTTCACGGGCCTGGGCGCGCCCTACTGGAACCCCGAGGCGCGCGGCACGATCGTGGGCCTGACGCGCGGCACGACGATGGCGCACGTGGCGCGCGCCGCCCTCGAGAGCATCGCCTATCAAAGCGCCGCCCTGCTCCTGGCCATGAGCCGCGACGCCCGGGCCGCCGGTGCCGCGCCCCTGGCCGAGCTGCGGGTGGACGGCGGCGCCTGCGTCAACGACTTGCTGATGCAGTTCCAGGCCGACCTGCTGGGAATCCCGGTGCTGCGGCCCGCCATGATCGAGACCACGGCGCTGGGCGCGGCCTTCCTGGCCGGCCTGCAGGCCGGGTTCTACCGCGACCGCGAGGAACTTTCCGCCCTGTGGCGGATCGAGCGCCGCTTCACCCCCACGATGCCGCGCGACCAGGCCGAGGAACGCCTGGATCGCTGGGCGCGCGCGGTGCGCCAGGCCTGCGCGCCCTGAGGCGGACGAAAAACAGCATAGAATGAGCCTTCCGGCATCCCGGCCGGGCCGCTTGCGGCCCCTGCCCCACGACAACCGCCATGCTCAAGAACATCGTCCTGATCCTCGCGATCTTCATCATCATCCTGCTGGCGCTGAGCTTCGGCGAAACGGCGTTCCACGAGGTCCTGGCCTGGATCTCGGCCTTCACGGGCGTCCTGGTGCGGAATTTCGGCGAACTGTTCGACGCCGTCACCCGCTACCTGCACCTGCACACCGGCAAGGTGCTGCTGGCCCTGCTGCTGACGATTCCGATCAGCATCTGGGTGCTGCGCTCGCGCCGCGACACCCTCGCCACGCCGTCGACGCAGCGCAAGATCGCCATCGTCCTGGCCTTGTTCCTGGGCTGGCTGGGGGCGCACCGCTTCTACCTCGGCCAGGTCGGCTGGGGGCTGGGCTATCTGCTCATCTGGTATTGGTTCACGCCGCTGGCCGTGATCCTGGGCCTGATCGATGCGATCCGCTATCTGTTCATGGACGAAGAGGCCTTCGCCGCCTCGCGCCAGCCCTGAGGCGCGCGGGGGCACGCATCGCATGCGGTTCCTGAGCCTGCCGGCCGAGCCGGCCACCGACGGGCGCGCGGACGAGGATTTGATCCCGCGGGCGGCGGCCCTGGGCCCGGTGGCCCGGGTATGGGACGCTCCTCGAGGCCTGGTCGTGCCGCGCACCTATGCAGCCCTCCCGGGCTTCGACACCGCTTGCGCGGCTTTTGCCCGCGAGGGCTGGCCGATCGCGGTCCGGCAGTCGGGCGGCGGCGTGGTGCCCCAGGGCCCGGGCATCCTCAACCTCAGCCTCGCATTGCCGGTCGACGGCCGGCCACTGGATCATTCCGAGACACTGTATCGCCTGCTGTGCGACGTCATCCAGGCCGCCCTGGCCCCGCTGGGCATCGAGGCGCGCCCCCAGGCCGTGGAGGGCTCGTTCTGCGACGGGCGCTTCAACCTCGCCGTCGGCGCGCCGGCCCGCAAGATCGCGGGCACCGCCCAAGTCTGGCGCCGCGTCCCCGAGGGGCCGCCGGGCAGGCACATCGGCCTGGCCCACGCCCTGATCCTGGCCCAGATCGACCCGGCCGTCCTGACCCGCCAGGCCAATCGGCTTGAAACGATGCTGGGCACGAGCCGGCGCTATCTGTCCGAACGCATCGCCTCGCTGGACACGCTGGCGCCGGCGCCGGCGTCGGGCTTTCCGGATGCGCTGCGGACCCGCCTCGAGGATGCGCTGGCCGCGGCCTGGCCGGATCTCACCACGGATCGCTGAGCGGTCCCGGCGACCCGGCCCCGACGTTCAGGCGCGCCAGCGCGCGCGGCAGGTCGGGTTGGGTGCCGTCCTCGCCCAGGCGATCGAGCAGGCCCATGCGGCGCAACTTGCCGGCTACGCGCGCATTGGCGCCGCACAACACCAGGCGCACGCCGTGCGCCGCCAGGCTGGTGGCCAGTTCGTCCAGGGCCTGCAGGGCGGTCGCATCGGCGAAGGGCACCCGTTCAAGCCGCAACACCAGCGCCTTGGCGTGCGAGCCGGCCAGCGCATGATGCAGGCGCTCGACCGCGGCGAAGAACAGCGGGCCGCGCACCTCGTGGACCTCGACGCCGGGCGGCATGCGGGCGAAGCCCTCGGCCCCCAGTTCGCGGCGCAGATGGTCCTCGCCTTGCACGACCACGTCGACGCTGTCGGCCATGCGGCGCAGGAAATGCAGCACCGCCAGCACGATGCCGATGTTCACCGCCACCACCAGGTCGGCGAACACCGTCAGGAAAAAAGTGACCAGCAGGATCACCACATCGGCGCGCGGCGCGCGGCGCGCCAGGCGGATGAAGCGCGGCGCCTCGCTCATGTTCCAGGCGACGACGAACAGCACCGCCGCCAGCGTGGCCAGCGGAATATGGCGGGCCAGCGGCGCCAGCAGCAGCAGGACCAGCAGCAGCGTCAGCGCGTGGACGATGCCCGCCAGCGGGCTGGTGCCGCCGCTGCGGATGTTGGTGGCGGTCCGGGCGATCGCGCCGGTGGCGGCGATGCCGCCGAACAAGGGCGAGAGGATGTTGGCCAACCCCTGCCCGACCAGCTCGGCATTCGAATCGTGGCGCGTGCCCGCCATGCCGTCGGCGACCACGGCGGACAGCAGCGACTCGATGGCGCCGAGCATGGCGATGGCGAAGGCCGGCCCGATCAGGCTGAGCAGCCGGTCCAGCGTCCATTCGGGCCAGGCGAAGGCCGGCAGGCCGCGTGGAATGTCGCCAAAGGCGCTGCCGATGGTGGCCACCTGGGGAAACTGGAAGACCCCCTGGATCAGCGTGGCGGCCACCAGGGCGAGCAGCGGCCCGGGAACGCGGCCCAGGGCGCGGACCCAGCGCGGCGCGAGCACCAGCGCGAGCGAACCCAGCCCGAACAGCGTGGTGAGCGGATCGAATTGCGGGAAGACCTGCAGAAGCTGCCAGATCTTTTCATGAAAGTAGCGCCCCTGCACGGCGGGCAGGCCGAAGAAATCCTGCCATTGCCCCACCCAGATGATGACCCCGATGCCCGCCGTGAAGCCGATGATCACCGGCATCGGGATATAGCGGATCACCGCACCCATCCGGGCCAGGCCAAAGCCGCACAATATCAGCCCCGCCATCAGCGTGGCCAGTTGCAGCCCGTCGACGCCGTGATCGGCCACGATGCCCGAAAGGATGACGATGAAGGCGCCGGTGGGCCCGGCGATCTGGATGCGGCTGCCGCCGAACACCGAGACCACCAGCCCGGCGATGATGGCCGTGTACAGGCCTTGCTCGGGCTTGACCCCCGAGGCGATGGCGAACGCCATGGCCAGCGGCAGGGCGACCACGCCCACGATGACGCCGGCGACGATATTGGACAGCCAATGGCGCGGGGCCAACAGGCCGGCCCGCCGGGCCTCGAGCAAAGCGAACATGATTCCACCCATGGAAGGCGGTCCATTATAGTCGGTGGCGCGCGGCGCGGCGGCCGTCCCGGGCGTCGGCACCGGATCCTTCGCCGGGACCTCGGGGACAGGCTTGCGGGCGCCGCCCGCGCCGTCCTACAATCATCCGCACACGAGCGTCGCTAGGGGTGCCGCATGCGCGGCTGAGACAGTCCCTTCGAACCTGATTGAGATCATCCTCGCGCAGGAAAGCGGCTAGCCTCGGCCGCCCTGCGGCCAGCGCCTTTTTCCCGTGCTCACGACCAAAAGGCGCAGCATGTCTACCTCCTCACCCACCCCCGCCAACCAGGCTTTGGCCCCCTTGCCCGATGCGCAGCGCGTCTTTGGCTGGCGCGACCACACGGCGCTGTGGTTCAGCCTGGGCGTGGGCCTGCTGGTCATGCAGGTCGGCGCCTATCTCGTGCCCGCCCTGGGGGTGCGCGACGCGCTCACGGCGGTGGTCTTCGGCTCGATCCTGGGGGCCGGACTGCTGGCCTGGGTGGCGCGCCTGGGCTGCGACAGCGGCCTGTCCAGCGCCGGGCTGATGCACACCGTCTACGGCAGCCGCTTCGCGCGCCTGCCGGTGTTCCTCAACATCGTCCAGCTGCTGGGCTGGGCCACCTTCGAGCTGGTGGTGATGCGCGACGGCACCATCGCCATCGGGCGCCAGGCCTTCGGCCTGGAGCTCGGCCTGGTGCTGCCGACGCTGTTCTGGGGCCTGGTGGTCACGGCCTTGCTGTGCGGCTCGATGATCACCCTGGTGCGACGCTTCGTCAGCCGCTTCGGCCTGCCGCTGGTGGCTGCCTCGCTGGTCTGGCTGAGCATCCAGTTCCTGATGAAACTCGACGCCGAGGGACTGCAGGCCGCCTGGCTGCGGCCCGGCACGGGCGGCCTGGGGGTGTTCGGCGCACTGGACCTGGTGATCGCCATGCCGGTGTCCTGGCTGCCGCTGGTGGCGGACTACGCGCGCCACGGACGCAGCGGCCGCTCGGCGTTCGCCGGCACCTGGCTGGGCTACACCGTGGCGAACATCTGGTGCTACGCGCTGGGCGTGCTGGTGATCACGGTGGCCGGCGCCGACACCGACATGATCGGCGCCCTGCTGCTGGCGCAGGGCGGACTGGTGGCCCTGGGCCTGATCCTGATCGACGAACTGGACAACACCTACGGCGACCTGTATTCGGGCTCGATCTCGGCCCACAGCATCGCACCGCGCCTGGGCGTGCGCGGCTGGGGCGTGGCGCTGGCCGCACTGTCCATGGTGCTGGCCATGATCCTGCCCATGCACAGCCTGGAGCCCTTTCTGCTGACGCTCAGCTCGGTATTCGTGCCCCTGTTCGGCACGATCCTGGGCCGATTGGGCCTCGCATCGACGCCCGCCGCGCCTTCGGGCCACGGCGTGCATGCCGTCCCGGCGGCGATCTGGGTGCTGGGCATCGCCTGCTATCACGCCCTGGCGCAGTGGGCACCGCAGTACGGCAGCGCCCTGCCGACGCTGGTCTTGACCTTTGCCCTGGGCGCGCTCAGCGCGCACGGCGCCGGGCGGCGCCGCGCCGCGGCCTGAGGTTCCCCGGGGCGCCCGCCTGCCCGTATCATGATGCTTTCCACGACGGAACAGGGAGGCAAGACCATGAACGATGCATGCATGCGGGCGGCCATCGAGGAGGCGCGCAAGGGACTGGCCGAGGGCGGCATTCCCATCGGCTCGGTGATCGCGCACCACGGACGCATCATCGGCCGTGGCCACAACCAGCGCGTGCAGAAAGGCAGCGCCATCCTGCACGGCGAAATGGACGCCCTGGAAAATGCCGGCCGCCAGCCGGCCGAGGTCTATCGCGACTCGGTGCTCTATACCACCTTGTCGCCCTGCGCCATGTGCAGCGGCACGATCCTGCTGTACGGCATTCCCCGCGTGATCATCGGTGAAAACCAGACTTTCATGGGCGAGGAGGACCTGCTGCGCGCGCGCGGCGTCGAGGTCGAAGTCCTGCAGGATGAGGAATGCCTGGCGCTGATGCGCCGCTTCATCGCCGACAAGCCGGAACTCTGGAACGAGGACATCGGGGTCTGAGCCGATCCCGCGCACGGCGACGCGCGGCCGGCCCGTTTCGAGCCGGCCGCGCGTCGCGGGACATGCGCCGGTATCAGGAGCGCTGTGCCGCCAGCGCGCCTTCGGGCGCCACGTCGGTGGCCCGCGAGCCGCGCAGGGCCGTCACGACCTGCCACATGACCGCCAGGCCGCCGACGATGAACACCACGTCGCCGATGGTGCGCAGCCAGCGCAGCGTCTGCAGGATGTCCTGCTGCATGAAGGTCTCGCCGCGCGCCCACCACGTGCCCTCGCTGACGCTGGCATGGAACTGCATCAGGCCGATCGGCAGCAGGCTCAGGACGATCATCAGCACCAGGCCGAGGTTCAGGCACCAGAAGCCCGTGCGCATGAGGCCTTCATTGAACTGCATGGTCGGGCGGATGTAGCGCAGCACGAAGATCGTGAAGCCCAGCGCGAGGAAGCCATAGACCCCGAAGAGCGCCGCGTGCGCATGGACCGCCGTGGTGTTCAGGCCCTGGATGTAATAGAGGGCGATCGGCGGATTGACCATGAAGCCGAAGACGCCGGCACCCAGCATGTTCCAGAAGGACACCGTCACGAAGAACACCAGGGGCCAGCGCAAGGTTTCCATCCAGGGTGCGCGGGCCTTCAGGCGCCAGTTTTCCCAGGCCTCGTAGCCCAGCACCACCAGGGGGACGACCTCGAGCGCGCTGAAGGTTGCGCCGATGGCCATGATGGGGGTGGTGGTGCCCGAGAAATACAGGTGGTGCATGGTGCCCGGCACGCCGCCCAGCATGAACAGCGCGGCCGAGGTCAGGCTGGCGGTGGTCGCGCCGCGCCGCGACACCAGGCCCATGGTCGAGAAGATGAAGGCCAGCGCCGTGGTCGCAAAGACCTCGAAGAACCCTTCCACCCACAGGTGCACCACCCACCAGCGCCAGTACTCCATGACGGACAGGTGCGTGTGTTCGCCGTAGGTCAGGCCGGCGCCGTAGAACAGGCCGATGGCGATGACCGACGAGCTGAACAGGGCCAACAGGTTCTTGTCGCCCTTGACCTTGAAGGCGGGCAGAATGCCGCGCAGCATCAGGATCAGCCAGAACACCACGCCGAGGAACTTGCCCCACTGCCAGAGGCGGCCGAGCTCGACATACTCATAGCCCTGGTGCCCCAGCCAGAAGTTCCATTCGGCCGGCATGATGTGCGCGATCGACAGAAAATTGCCGCTGAACGAGCCGACGACCACCAGGATGAGGGCCCAGAACAGGATGTCCACGCCGAGCTTCTGGAATTTGGGATCCTTGCCGCCGTTGATGATGGGCGCGAGGAACAGGCCGGCCGCCAGGAAGCCGGTGGCGATCCAGAACAGCGCCGCCTGGATGTGCCAGGTGCGCACCAGCGAGTACGGCAGCCATTCCGAGACATTGACGCCGTAGAAGGTCTGACCCTCGACGGTGTAGTGCGCGGTGAAGCCGCCGATGAAGATCTGCGCCACGAACAGCGCGACCACCAGAAACAGGTATTTGCCCAGCGCGCGCTGCGAAGGCGTGAGCTGGATCTGGAGGATGGGATCGCGGGCGGGCGCCGGTTCATCCACATGGTCGCGGTGGATGAAGGCCCAGCCCCAGACCAGCAGGCCCACGCCGACGATCAGCACGATCACGCTGATGATGGACCAGACCACGTTCTCGGCCGTGGGCACGTTGTCGATCAAGGGCTCGTGGGGCCAATTGTTGGTGTAGGTGGCGCTCATGCCCGGCCGCTCGGTGGCCGCGGCCCAGGCCGTCCAGAAGAAGAAGTCCCCCAGGTAGGCGCGCGCCTGCGCGCTGGGCAGGGTGGCCTCCTTCATCGCGAAGCTCTCGCGCGAGGGGCGTAGCGCCGGATCGTCGCCAAACAGCTTGTCATAATAGGCGGCCGTCTGGGCCATCGCCTGGGCACGCCGCTCGG
The DNA here is from genome assembly GCF_027257175.1 of Castellaniella sp. S9. Classification (GTDB taxonomy): domain Bacteria; phylum Pseudomonadota; class Gammaproteobacteria; order Burkholderiales; family Burkholderiaceae_B; genus Castellaniella. The sequence goes on from NZ_JAPFGD010000001.1 coordinate 213,120, forward strand.
ACACCATCATCGTGCCGCTGGCCTCATCGAAGGTGTTCTTGCGGTATTCCTCTTTCAGGCGATGCTGCAGCACCATCTGGGAATCGCCGTCAAGTTGCGCGTACGACACGCCGGCGAGTTCCCGGGACGCCAGATCGAGCCAGGCGGTCAGTTCGCGATGCAGCCAGTCGGCCGTCCAGTCCGGCGCCTGGTAGGCGCCGTGGCCCCAGATCGAGCCGACGGTCATGCCGCCCGCGGACTGCCAGGCGCTCTGTCCCTTGAGGACGTCCTCCTGGGTCATCAACACCTTGCCGGAGGCGGTCACCACCTGCTGGGGAATCGGGGGGGCCTGGTTGTAGACCTCTTTGCCCATCCACCCCAGCAAGCCGAAGGTCACCGCCAGGACGCCGATCAGCGTCCACCATAACTTCTTGTATTCACCCATTCTGCGCTCCTTCTGCAGCTGTCAGGCGTTCTCGACACGGCGCCGGCCGGCGCCCCTAGTTCACTTCGACACAATCAAAAGCAAATGTCATGCCAGGTATAAACCCTAGGAAGGAGGCTGATCTATATCAAATTGGGTATTTTCAACCTTATTCAAAATGGTATAAATGACCATTGAAAAGTGATTTATACCCTGATGGAAGACAAGCTACTGGCCGACCTGGCCGAGGAATTGCCCGACGGCGTGCGGCTGCAGCGCGCAGCCCAGGCCATCCGCCATGCATACGCCTGCGACGCGGTCGGCTTGCTGGTCCTCGACGGCGAGGACACCTTGCGCCTGGTGGCCGCCGCGGGCCTCGCGCACGAGGCCCTGGGACGGCGCTTTCTGGTGGCCCAGCATCCGCGTTTCGCCGCCATCCTCTCGCGGCGCGAACCCACCTGGTTCGACATGGACAGCGTGTTGCCCGATCCCTATGACGGCCTGCTCGACGACCGCAAGGGCTCGCCCTTGCCCGTGCACGACTGCATGGGCATGACGCTGTACGGCAACGGCCGGCCCTGGGGCATCATGACGCTGGATGCGCTGACCACGGGCGCCTTCGACGAGGCGGCGCGCGTGCGGCTGCAGCGCCTGGGCCTGATCCTGCAGGCCGCCGTGCGCCTGACCGACCTCGAGCGCGAGAACCGCCAGCTGCGCCTGCTCGGCAGCACCCAGCACGGCATCGAGCGCATCGGCGAAAACGCCGAGATCCTCGGGCACAGCGAGGCCATCCAGTCCCTGTTGCACGAACTCGACCTGGTGGCCGATTCCGACCTGCCCATCCTCCTGCTGGGGGAAACCGGGGTGGGCAAGGAACTCTTTGCGCGGCGGCTGCACCGCCATTCGCGCCGCGGCCACAAGCCCATGATCCACGTCAATTGCGCCGCCCTGCCCGAATCCCTGGCCGAAAGCGAACTCTTCGGCCACGTCAAGGGGGCCTTCTCGGGCGCGACCAGCGATCGGCCGGGACGCTTCGAGGCCGCCCAGGGCGGCACGCTGTTCCTCGACGAAGTGGGCGAACTGCCCCTCGGCCTGCAGGCCAAGCTGTTGCGCGCCCTGCAGAACGGCGAAATCCAGCGCCTGGGCACCGACGAGACCATCAAGACCGACGTGCGCATCATCGCCGCGACCAACCGCGACCTGAAGGCCAATACCCTGGCGGGCAACTTCCGCGCCGACCTGTACCATCGCCTGTCGGTGTACCCGGTGCCCATCCCGCCCCTGCGCGAACGCGAACGCGACATCCTCATCCTCGCGGGCCATTTCCTCGAATTCAACCGCGCGCGCCTGGGCCTGCGCGGCGTGCGCCTGTCGTATGGCGCCGAACGCGCGCTGCTGCGCTATCCGTGGCCGGGGAACGTGCGCGAACTGGAACACGTCATCAGCCGCGCCGCCCTCAAGATGCTCAGCCGCGGCGCCTCGCGCGACCAGGTCATGACCATAGGCCCGGAACTCCTGGACCTCGACATACCCGAGACCCCCGCGGCCGAGGACCACTACGAGGGCCAGTACGGCACGCCGGCCGAGCCCTCCCGCGCGGCGGAGGCGCCCACCGAGGACGCGGATCTCTACGATACCGAGCCGTTCTACGGGCCGGGCGCGCCCATCGCGCCCGACCTCGCCAGCCCATCAGGCACGCGGCAAGACATCCAGGCCGTCCGCGCCTTGCGCGAGAGCGTCGAGTCCTGCCAGCGGGCGGCCATCCAGCACGCGTTGGCGACGACCAATTACAACTGGGCGCAGGCGGCGCGCGCCCTGCAGATCGACCCCAGCAACCTGCACAAGCTGGCCCGCCGCCTGGGCCTCAAGGCGCGACGCTGACGCCCTGCGCCGCACGGCAAGATCGCCATGCGGCGCGGTCAGGCCCTAAAATGCCGTCCATCGCTTACGGCACGCCAACCCTCGACAAGGAAAAAGACACACCATGGACTGGAGCAAGGTCTTGATCGAAAGCGGCCTGTGGCTGCTCAAAGCCTACGTCATCACCGCCATCGTCTCGGTCGCCGCCGCCTGGTGCGTCATCCGATACACGCGCTGGGGGCGGCAATTCTGGCTGCTCAGCAAGGATTATTTTTCGCCGCGCCGCAGTTGGCGGCCGCTGGCCGGGGTGGCGCTGATCCTGCTGCTCACACTCGCGGCCGTGCGCCTGGATGTGCTGTTCTCGTACTGGTACAACACCATGTACACGGCCCTGCAGGAGCTGAACGAATCCGGCTTCTGGGCCGCCATGCTGCTGTTCGCCTTGCTGGCGGCGGTGCACGTCGTGCGCTCGCTGTTCGATTTCTACGTCCAGCAGGCCTTCATCATCCACTGGCGCACCTGGCTGAACGAAACCCTGCTCACGCGCTGGATGGACCGCCAGGCCTATTACCGCGGCCAACCCCTCAGCCACCTGGCCGACAACCCCGACCAGCGTATCCAGCAGGACATCACCACCTTCGCCCAGGACTCGATGACCTTGGCCGTCGGCGTGATCAACGCCGTGGTCTCGACCATCGCCTTCACCCTGATCCTGTGGTCGCTGTCGGGCCCCATGACGGTGTTCGGCACCGAGATCCCGCGCGGCATGGTGTTCCTGGTGTTCATCTATGTCTTCATCGCCACCCTGCTGGCGATCCGCATCGGCCGCCCCCTCATCCGCCTGAATTTCCTGAACGAGAAATTCAACGCCGACTACCGCTATGCGCTGGTGCGCGTGCGCGAATACGCCGAGAGCATCGCTTTCTACCGCGGCGAGCGCGTCGAGGGCAGCGCGCTGCGGCGCTGGTTCGCACAGGTGATCGCCAACGCCTGGGCCATCATCTACCGGTCGCTGAAGTTCCTCGGCTTCAACTTCATCGTGACCCAGACGGCCGTGGTGTTTCCCTTCATCATCCAGGCGTCGCGATTCTTTTCCAAGCAGATCAGCCTGGGCGACCTGATCCAGACGGCCCAGGCTTTCGGCCGCCTGCAGGACAACCTGTCGTTCTTTCGCAATGCGTACGACAGCTTCGCCACCTACCGCGCCACCCTCGATCGTCTGACCGGATTCAACGACGTGATCGACGCGGCACACGCGCTGTCCCTGCCGCCGGCGCGCGAGGACGGCGACCGCCTGGCGCTGCACGGCGTGTCCCTGCGCACGCCCGACGGGCGCCTGCTGCTCAAGGACCTGGACCTCGAGGTGGCGCCGGCCCAGCCCCTGCTGATCCGCGGCCCCTCGGGATCGGGCAAGACCACCCTGTTGCGCATGATCGCCGGCATCTGGCCTTACGGCGAGGGCGAGGTCGTGCGCCCGGAGGAATCGGCGCTGTTCCTCGCACAAAAGCCCTACCTGCCGCTGGGGTCCCTGCGCGACGCCCTGCGCTATCCCAATCCCGTTACCGCCCAGGCCGACGAAGCCATGCGCGCGCGCGACCGCGAGGTGCTGCGCAAAGTGCAACTCGGCCACCTCGAGGACCGGCTCGACGAGGTCGAGGACTGGGGCCGCATCCTGTCCCTGGGCGAGCAGCAGCGGCTGGCCTTCGGGCGCCTGCTGCTCGCCCGGCCCAGTGCCGCCTTCCTCGACGAGGCCACCTCGGCGATGGACGAGGGCCTCGAGGACGCCATGTACCGCCTGGTGCGCGAGGAGCTGCCGGATACGCGGCTGGTCAGCGTCGGCCACCGCAGCACGCTGCAGCGCCACCACGGTGCCCAACTGACGCTGGCCGGCGCCGATGGCGGCTGGACGCTGGCGCCGATTGCCTGACCCGCGGCACCGGGCGGCGCGGCGCGCCGCCCGGGCCTGTTAAGATCGCAACGACCGGGCTCGCCGAGCCGCACCCCCGCATCCCCCGGAAAACGCCATGGATTATTACTTCATCAAGCACCTGCACGTCACGGCCGTCGGCCTGAGCATCACACTGTTCCTGATCCGCGCCTGGTGGTCGATCACCGAATCCAGCCTGCTGCAGGCGCGCGTCGTCCGCATCCTGCCCCACGTCGTGGATACCGTCCTGCTGGTCTGTGGCGTGATCCTGGCCGCCATGATCGGGCCCAACCAGCCCTGGATCCTGACCAAGATCGTGCTGCTGCTGGTCTACATCGGCGTGGGCACCATCGCCATCAAGCGCGGCAAGACCCGCCGCACGCGCCTGATCGCCGCCTTGATTTCGGTTGCCGTGTTCGCCTATATCGTGGGCGTCGCGATCCATCACGACTCGGCGTCCTGGTTCGCATAGCGAAACACCAGGCCCGTGCGGACGGCATCGCGCAGGCCCAGCCCTACAGCGCGCCCAGCAAGGCCTGCATCCCGAGGCTGCTGAGCGCCACGGCGGCCCAGGTTCCCAGCCCCAGCAGCACGGGCCGCAGGCCCGCGCCGGCCAGGCGGCGCAGATCCGAGGACAGGCCGATGGCCGTCAAGGCCATGACAATCAGGAACTGCGCGGCCTGCTGCAGGGGCCCCTGCAGCGCCGGCGGCACCCAGCCCAGCGTGTAGACCGCGCTGGCCGCGAGGAACCACACGATGAACCACGGAAAGATGCGCAGCAGGGACACGCGCGCCGCATCGCGGCGCGCGCGCCACGCGACCCAGCCCGCGATCACCAGGCACACCGGGATGATCAGCGTGGCGCGGGTGAGCTTGACGATGGTGGCGATGTCGCCGGCCGCGGTGCTGTAGCTGTAGCCGGCGGCCACCACCGACGAGGTGTCGTTGATGGCCGTCCCGGCCCAGAGGCCGAAACCGGCGTCGCTGAGCCCCAGCGCGTGCCCCAGGAAGGGAAACAGCAAGACCGCCGCGATGTTGAACAGAAAAATCGTGGAAACCGCCAGGGCGGTCTCATGACTGTCCGACCGCAGGATCGGCGCGGTGGCCGCGATCGCCGAACCGCCGCAGATCGCGGTGCCCACGCCGACCAGCGTACTGAGCCGTCCGCCCAGGCCCAGCCGCCGCCCCAGCGCCCAGGCGGCAATGAACGCCACCGACAAGGTCACCAGCGTGACGGCGAGCGAGGCGCCGCCGGTGTCGACCACCTGGCCCAGGCCGAGGTTGAAACCCAGGCCGACGATGGACCATTGCAGGATCTGGCGCGAGCCATAGGCGATGCCCGGGGCGCACAGCGGCGAGACGCCGACCAGGTTGCGCCAGGCCATGCCCAGCACAATGCCCATGACCGGCCCGCCGATCAAGGGCAGCCAGGCGCCCAGTTGCCAGCCCAGCAGGCCCAGGGCCGCCGCCAGGGCCAGGCCGTACAGGCGCGACGGCGAGCGCCCGCCCGCACCGGCATCCCGGATCCGGGCGGCGGCATGGAGAGGCTGGGGGACGGCGGAAACGGGCGGCATCTGGAACACATCCTGGCATATGTTTATGACTGTCCGTTATTTTAGAAAAGCTCTATCCATCAATAAATTCAACAATTATTAATGATCATATAAAATGTATTGATGGAAAATTCCGGGGACGCCGCCTTATGCTGGGCATCAGCCTGCGCCAGATCGAGGTCTTTGCCAGCATCGCCGCCACCGGCAGCGTGCGCGGCGCGGCCGAACAGCTGCACCTGACCCAGCCGGCCATCAGCATGGCGCTGGCCGAACTCGAGCGCCAGCTGGGCACCCCCCTGTTCGACCGCGAGCGCGGCCGCCTCAAGCTCAACGCCCGCGGCCGCGAGCAGCTGCCCCTGGCGCGCGAAATCCTCGAACGCCTGCGCGACATGCTGCGCCGCAATCCCGAACACGCGGACGCACTGGACGGCGAACTGCGGATCGGGGCCAGCAACACCGTGGGCAATTACCTGGTCGGGGAACTTCTTGGGCCTTTCGTGGCCCGACATCCCATGGTTTCCCTGCAACTGGACGTGGGTAACACCCGCAGCATCACCCAGAAGCTCCTCGACCACGAGGCCGACCTGGCCTGCGTCGAGGGGCCGGTCAATCATCCGCGTCTCGAGACCCTCCCCTGGCGCACGGACGCCTTGGTGGTCTGCGCCGCACCCTCGCATCCGCTGGCCGCCCGGGCGCGGCTGCGGGCCGAGGATTTCGCCGGCGCCCGGTGGATACTGCGCGAACGCGGGTCCGCCACCCGCAGCCAGACCGAACAGGCCATGGGCGCCCTGCCGCCGGGCCGGATCCTCCTCGAACTGGGCCAGATCGAGGCCATCAAGCAGGCCGTCATGGCCGGCCTGGGAATTGCCTGCCTGCCCTACGCGGCCACGCTGGATGCCGTCGCCACCGGCCGCCTGCGCGTGCTGCGCACCCCCTTTCTGGCGCTGGAGCGCCGCCTGTCCATCGTGCTGCACCGCAGCCGCTACCGGGGCGCACTGATCGACGCCTTCCTGCAATCCCTCACGGAGCCCGCCCATGACCACCCGTAAATCCGCCGCCCACGCCAGGCGGGACGGCGCGCTGAAGAAAGCCTGCAAGTCCTACGAAACCACGGCGCTGGTGCTCCAGGGCGGCGGCGCTCTCGGCGCCTACCAGGCGGGCGTCTACGAGGGCCTGCACGAGGCCGGCATCGAGCTGAGCTATCTGGCCGGAATCTCGATCGGCGCGCTGAACGTGGCCGTCCTGGCGGGCAACCCGCCCGAGCAGCGCATCGACCGGCTGCGGGAATTCTGGGGCACGATCTGCCAGCCCTACAGCGGCCTGGCCCCCAATGCGCTGGTCGAGGCCAGCCTGTTCCAGATCAACGACATGGCGCGCCAGGTCATCGGCAACCTGCATGCCGGCAGCGCGCTGCTGGTGGGGCAGAAAGGCTTTTTCCGGCCGCGCTTCCCGCCCGCCGCGTTCACGCCGCTGACCGACCCGGCCAACGTGGGCTACTACGACACCCGGCCCTTGCGGGATACGCTCGAGCGCCTGTGCGATTTCGATCGCATCAACGACGGCGGACTCCACGTCTCGGTGGGCGCGGTGAATGTGCGCACCGGCAACTTCGCGTACTTCGACAACCGCAGCACACGCCTGCGGCCCGAGCATTTCATGGCCTCCGGGGCGCTGCCGCCGGCCTTCCCCGCCATCGAGATCGACGGGGAACACTATTGGGACGGGGGGCTGGTCTCGAACACGCCGCTGACCAACGTTCTGATGGAGCGGCCCGAGCGCGACACCCTGGTCTTCCAGGTGGATCTCTGGAGCGCCCGCGGCGTGGTGCCGCGCAGCATCGGCGACGTCGAGGACCGCATCCAGGACATCCGCTATTCCAGCCGGACCCGCGCGGTCACCGAGCAAATGCGCGCATACCGCAAGATGCAGCGCGCCTTGCGCGACGTGCTGGACAAGATCCCGGCCGAGATGCGCGAACAGGACCCGGCCTGCCGCCGCGCCGAGTTGCTGGCCGGCCACAAGCGCTACAACGTCATCCACCTGATCTATCGCAACAAGCCCTACGAACAGCACCACCGGGATTACCAGTTCGGCCTGGCGACCATGCGCGAGCACTGGGACGGCGGCCTGCAGGACATCCGCAACACGCTGGCCCACGAGGAATACCTGGCCATGCCGGACAACGTCGCCGGCTTCGTCACGCACGACGTGCACCGCGACGAGATCGAGCAGACCATGCACGGCGCCCTCCAACGGAACGCCGATTAGGACTCGCCGGGCCGGGGGTCCGTTCAGCCCCTTGCGGGAGACTAACGCCGCCCCAGCACGATCGCGCTGACGGCCACGAAGACGGTGCCCGCGACCTGCATGGCGGTGATGGGCTCGCCCAGGAACACGTAGGCGAGGAACAGGATCGACACCGGACCGATCAGGCCGAGCTGAGACGCCAGCGGCGCGCCGATGCGCGCCACCGCCCACATCACCATGAAGGTCGGCAGGACCGTGTTGAGCACGGCGTGGATCAATGACAGCTGGTAGACCGGCCACGGCACCGACAGGCCCGCCCAGCCCCGAACCAGAAAGAAATGCGCCAGCGTCACGATGGCGGAGACCGTCATGGCGTAGGCCGCCAGGCGCGTGGCCGTCACCCGCTCGATCAGTTCGCCGGAACCGATCAGGTAGAGCGCATAGGAGATCGCGGCGCCCAGCACGCATAGGGAGCCGATCACCACGCCATCGCCGCTGAACGACAGGTCGCCCCAGAACGCGAGGGCCACTCCGAAATAGGCCAGGCCCATGGCGATCCACTGGCGCCGCGCGATCGGCCGCTTGAGGAAACCGGCGGAGATCAGCAGGACGAAGGTGGGCGCGAGAAACAGGATCAGGCGCTCGAGCCCGGCGGAAATATATTGCAGGCCCAGGAAATCCAGGAAGCTCGAGAGGTAGTAGCCGATGCAGCCCAGAAAAACGATCCGCAGGCCGTCGCGCCAGTCCAACCGGGCAATGCGGCCCAGACGCGCGCGCCGCGCCTGGAACCCGGCGATCGCCAGAAAGAACGGCAGCGACAGCATCATGCGAAAACCGATCACGTCCAGCGCATGGACCCCGTACCGGTAGGTCAGCTTGGCGACGATCGCCTTCGCGGAAAACAGGACCGCGCCCAATCCAGCCAGCGCGAAGCCGGTCCAGAACATCCGCGAGGTCGGAGGCTGCACGATTTACTTGCCTAGTCAGATACTGATCGTTTAATATCTTAGCATGTCCCCCGATCCCGAAACGCCGACGGCCGCCCCGGCAGACCGCGCGCCGGAGGCCTGCCAGTATTACCAGGCCAACCCCAGCGCCCTCAGCCGGGACAACAACGTGGGCCTGCTGATCAAGCAGGTCCACAGCCTGCTGCACCGCGTGATCGACCACAAGGCGGCCCCCCTGGGGCTGACGGCCATCCAGTGGCGGCCCCTGATGCTGATCCGGCACCAGGGCATCGACACCCCCGCGGGCCTGGCCCGCGCCATGCAGGCCGACGCCGGGGCCATCACCCGCACGCTGGATCGCCTGGAATCCAAGGGTTTTCTGCGGCGCGAGCCCTATCCCGAGGACCGGCGCGTCGTCAAGATCGTGCTCACCGACGAGGGCCGCGCCGTCGCCAGCCAGATCCTGCCGGCCATTGCCGACACCTTGAACCTGCACCTCGAGGGATTCTCCGACGACGAAATCCGGATCCTGTTCGACCTGCTGCGCCGCATGATCGACAATGGCGAGCGCTACCTGCGCCAGGCCTCGAGTCCCGTAACCCCCTCCGAATCCTGAACTTTCCCGATCATTCGAGGCGTCCCGCCCATTCTTTGCGCGTTTTATAATTGTCTAGTCAGATACAGACCAATCAATAATATTCAGCTTATTGTCAGCATGAAGCCCTTATTTGCCCTTGCCCTCGTCCTGGCCTTGTCGGCCTGCGCCCCCATGGATCCCGGCCAGCCGGCGGTCCAGCCACTGGACGGCGCGGGCATCGGCCTGCGTGACGACATCACCGTCCAATGGCCGACCACCGAATGGTGGCGGCGCTATCGGGATCCGCAACTGGAGGGGCTGGTGGCGCGCGCCCTGGCCGGCAGTCCCAGCCTGGAGGCCGCCGGCGCACGCGTGCGCATGGCCAATGCGGCCGTGCGCAATGCCCGCGCACTGCAATGGCCGCAAGTCGACGCCCGCTACCGCATGACCCGCCAGCACTACAGTGAAAACTACATCTATCCGCCGCCGCTGGGAGGATCGATGGACACGGACAACAGCCTGACGCTGCAGGTCGATCTGGACCTCGACCTCTGGGGCCGGCAGCGCGCGCTGAGCGCGGCCGCCCGCTCCAACGCGCTGGCCGCGCAGGCCGAGCAGCAGCAGGCCCGCAGCCTGCTGGTCTCGGCCGTCGTCCAAAGCTATTTCCAGTTGCAGGACGCCCTGGCGCAATCCACGACGCTGGAATCCATTGTCGGCAAGCAGCAGAACGCGCTCGACATCACGCAGGATCGCTACACCCATGGGCTCAGCACCCAGGTGGATGTCGACCAGGCGGCATCGGCCGTTTCGGCAACCCGGGTCCAGCTGGCCCAGGCGCGCAACAATGCCGAGCTGTTGCGCCATCAACTGGCGGCCCTTGCGGGCACCGGGCCCGACGGCCTGCCCACGGTCGCGCCGCACAAAGGGACGGCCCTGCCCGAGGGCGTGCCCGAGCACATGCCGCTGGCATTGCTGGGGCGGCGCGCCGACGTCGTGGCGGCGCGCCTGCAGGCCGAGGCCGCCGGCGCCGAGGTCTCGGCCGCCAAGGCCGACTTCTTTCCCAACGTCAATCTGTCGGCCTTCGCCGGTTTCATGTCGCTGGGCATGGACCAATTGCTGCGCGGCGACAGCCGCAGCTACGGCGCAGGCCCCGCCATCACCCTGCCGATCTTCCATGCCGGGGCGCTGAACGCGCAGCTGGAAGGCCGCCGCGCCGCCCGCGACCTGGCGATCGCGCAATACAACCAGACGGTGCTGGGCGCCGTGCGCGAGGTCGCCGACGCCAGCGCCTCGATCCGCTCGCTGCGCGAGCAGATCCGCCACCAGGAGGCCAGCCTGGCAGCCAGCACCTCCGCCTATGACATCGCGCTGAAGCGGTACCAGGCGGGCCTGGGCAACTTCGTGCAGGTCCTGCTCGCGCAAAGCGACGCCCTCACCCAGGCCGTCCACGCCACCGACCTGCGCGCCCGCGCCTACATCCTGGACGCCCGGCTGGCCACCGCTCTGGGCGGCGGCTACCAGCCCGCGCCCGCATCCACAGCCCACTGATCCCGCACACTCCATCCATCATGACCGCCACCCCACTATTCTCCGAGAGTCCCCGCAAGCGCCTGCTGCTGATCGCCACGCTGATCTTCGCCCTCATCGGCGCCCTCTATGCCGCCTGGTGGTTCGTCTTTGCCGCCCGCTACGAATCGACGGACGACGCCTACGTGCATGGCAACCTGGTGCAGGTCACCTCGCAGATCCCCGGCACCATCGTCGCCATCGACGCCGAGGACACGCAGCGCGTGCACCAGGGCGACGCCTTGCTGACGCTGGATCCCAGCGACACGCGCCTTGCCCTGGAACAGGCCAAGGCGGCGCTGGCCCAGACCGTGCGCCGCACACGGACCCTGTTCGTCCAGAACGACGCCCTGGCCGCCGAGGTCGCCATGCGCAAGGCCAACATCGAACAGGCGCAGACCGTGCTCAACAAGGCGGAAAGCGACCTGCAGCGCCGCAGCGCGCTCGGCAGCTCGGGCGGGGTCAGCGGCGAGGAACTGCTGCATGCCCGCATCGCCGTCAAATCCGCCCAGGCCGGCATCGCACAAGCGCAAGCCGCCTACGCCGCCTCCAGCGCCAAGCTGCAAACCAACCAGGCGCTGACCCAAGGCAGCACGGTGGCTACCCACCCCGACGTCCTGCATGCGGCCGACCAAGTGCGCAAGGCCTGGCTGGCCGAGGCGCGCACCCGTATCGTCGCGCCGGTGAACGGGATGGTCGCCCAACGCACCGCCCAACTGGGCCAGCACATCCAGCCCGGCACCCCCCTCATGACCATCGTGCCGCTGGAGGACGTCTGGGTCGAGGCGAACTTCAAGGAAAACCAGATCCACGCGATGAAGCCCGGCCAAAAGGCCACCATCACCTCGGATCTGTACGGCAGCGCCGTCACCTACCACGGCACCGTGGTCGACATATCGGCCGGCTCCGGCGGCGCGTTTTCCCTGCTGCCGGCGCAGAACGCCAGCGGCAACTGGATCAAGGTCATCCAGCGCATCCCCGTGCGCATCCGGCTCGATCCCGAGGAATTGCGCGCCCATCCCTTGCGCGTGGGCCTGTCCATGCAGGTCGAGGTCGCCCTGTCGGGGTCCGCGGACGACACCGCGCCCGTCGGACTCGAGCCGCAGCGCACCACCGCCTACACGCATGACGGCCACGAGGTCGACGCGCTGGTCGAATCCATCATCCGCGAGAACCTGGGATCATGAGCGAACCCTCGCCCCAGGTGAGCCCGCCGGGCGGCGATGCGGCGGCGCCCGTCGCGCCGGCCCCCGCGCAAGCGCCACGCGAATACCCGCCCCTCGAAGGCAGCGCCCGCACGTTCGGCACCATCGCCCTGTCGGCCGCAGTGTTCATGAACGTCCTCGATTCCTCGATCGCCAACGTGTCGATCCCGACCATCGCGGGCGACCTGGGGGTGAGCGCCACGCAGGGCACCTGGGTCATCACCTCGTTTGCGGTGGCCAACGCCATCACCGTGCCGCTGACCGGCTGGCTGACGCAGCGCTTCGGCCAGGTCCGGCTGTTCGTGCTGTCGGTGCTGCTCTTCGTGCTCAGTTCCTGGCTGTGCGGCTTTGCCTGGTCGCTGGAATCGCTGGTGTTCTTTCGCGTCCTGCAAGGGGCGGTGGCCGGCCCCATGATCCCGCTGTCGCAATCGCTGATGCTGGCCAGCTATCCCAAGGCCAAGGCCGGGATGGCGCTGGCGATGTGGTCCATGACCATCCTGATCGGCCCGATCGCCGGCCCCCTGCTGGGCGGCTGGATTTCGGACAATTATTCCTGGTCGTGGATCTTTTACATCAACGTGCCGGTGGGCCTGCTGGCCGGCTGGGGAGCCTGGCAGGTCTACAAGGCACGCGACTCGCGCCGCGTGCGCCTGCCCATCGACCGCACCGGCCTGATCCTGCTGGTGGTGTGGGTGGGGGCGCTGCAACTGCTGCTGGACAAGGGCAAGGAACTGGAATGGTTCGCCAGCCCCTTCATCTGCCTGCTGGCCGTGGTGTCGGTCGTGACCTTCGTGTATTTCGTCATCTGGGAACTGACCGCCCGCCACCCCGTCGTCGACCTCACGCTGTTTGCCGGACGCAACTTCACCGCCGGCGTGATCTCGCTGTCGGTAGCCTACGGCGTGTTCTTCGGCACCGTCGTGCTGCTGCCCCTGTGGCTGCAGAGCACCATGGGCTACACGGCCACCTGGGCGGGCATCGCCTCGGCACCCGTGGGCATCCTGGCCATCATCCTGTCGCCCATCGTCGGCAAGCTGCTGGCCAAGCACGATCCCCGCCTCATCGCCACCGTGGCCTTCCTGATCTTCGCCCTGATCAGCTATATGCGAGCGCAATTCAACACCCAGGTCGACCTGTATGCCGTCATGCTGCCGACCTTCATCCAGGGTGCGGCAATGGCCACGTTCTTCATCCCGCTGACGACCCTGACCCTGTCCGGATTGAGCGCCGACCGCATCCCGGCGGCCGCCGGCCTGTCGAACTTCGCCCGCCTGGTGTGCGGCGCCTTCGGCACCTCGATCACCACCACGCTGTGGGACAATCGCGCCACGCTGCACCACAGCCGCATGACCGAGGTGGCGCGGCCGGGCGAACCCGCCTTCGACCAGGTGATGAGCGGCCTGCACCAACTGGGCCTGAGCAGCCGCCAGGGCGCCGCCTTGATCGACAATGCCATCAGCCAGCAGGCCTACACCATGTCGGCCACCGACATCTTTTACGCCTCGGCGATACTGTTCCTGGTGCTGATCGGCCTGGTCTGGATGGCCAAGCCCAAATCCGCAGTCCAGAACCTGTCCGGCGGCGGGTCCGGGGCGCACTAGACGAAAAAAATTATGCTATAGTTTCGCTTCTTTGCAGTTCCCCGATAGCTCAGTCGGTAGAGCGACGGACTGTTAATCCGCAGGTCCCAGGTTCGAGCCCTGGTCGGGGAGCCAAGAAACACTATAAATATCAAGCGCTTAACGCCACCCTTGCCGGTGGCGCTTGTATTTCTGGTTCCGATCTTGACCAAAAATTGACCGTGTTGGCGTGGACGGCCACATGACTCGGAGCAAGATGGGCGTACTTCTGCACCATCTCGATTTTCTCCCAACCACCCAGCTCTTTCAGCACCATGAGCGGCGTGCCACGCTGGACGTGCCAGCTTACCCAGGCTAGTACAACATCCTGTAAATATTTTGAATAATTAGCGGCCCGTACGTACGATGGCTGGATGAATCGAGGCCGCCCCGTAACGCCAGTGAAGCTGGCAAGAAAGAAAGACAAGAACTGCTGTCGCTGATCGCACGCAAGACCGCCACGCAGCGAGATGTGATGCGTGCGCGAATTGCATTGGGGGCTCACGAGGGCCGCTCTTGCTTCAACTCAATATTACGTAAGCTATCAGAATCGTTTACCCGAAGATGACAAAAACGTAATTGACGGGTAATCATATTGTCAGATTAGATCAAGCTATGTATGTCATGACGCAACTAAACTGGTTACGTCATGGGGCAATGTCGGCTTCGTGATTCCACCGTCCAGTCTTGCAACAGAGGCCATCGTGGTAAATACAACAAACTCACCTTCGCAACATAAGCACCACCATGCGGAACCCTCCGCCCAAGCCTTCGGGCTGACAGATCCCGTATGCGGCATGCACGTCACAAAAGATTCGCCCCATCATCTTGAGCATGCAGGCAGGCATTTCCATTTTTGCAGTACGAAGTGCCTGGAAAAATTCAAGCACGATCCTGAAAAGTTCATCGCCCCGCAAAGGAAGGACGAAGCCACTTTTCAAGAAGCCGCGCCCGGCACGATCTACACCTGTCCGATGCATCCGGAAATCCGGCAAGACCATCCCGGAAGCTGTCCGAAATGCGGCATGGCGCTAGAACCACTGATGCCCACCCTGGAAGACGACAACCCAGAGCTGAAGGATTTTTCGCGGCGCTTCTGGTGGACCTTACCCTTCACGGTCATCGTGACAGTACTGGCCATGTTTGGCCCCCAACTCGGCTGGTTCAGCATGGCCACCCAAACATGGATTGAGCTGGTTTTGTCGATCCCGGTCGTACTGTGGGCTGGCCTGCCGTTCTTTACAAGGGGCTGGCAATCGGTCATAAACCGCAGCCCCAATATGTGGACGCTGATTGGTCTAGGTACAGCCGCAGCCTTCATCTACAGCGTTGTGGCCACGGTGGCGCCAGACGTTTTTCCCGAGACCTTCATGTCCATGGGCCGGATCGCCGTCTACTTCGAAGCGGCGGTGGTCATCATCTCGCTCACGCTATTTGGCCAGATGCTCGAACTGCGTGCGCGCTCCCAGACCTCTGCGGCCATCAAATCGTTGCTGGGACTCGCTCCGAAAACAGCCCGCCGAATCAACGCGGACGGTACGGAAGAAGACATCCCCCTTGCCCATGTCCATGAAGGCGACCGCTTGCGGGTGCGTCCCGGTGAGAAAGTGCCTGTCGATGGAATGGTGGAAGAAGGCGCCAGTTCCCTGGATGAATCCATGCTCACCGGCGAGCCGCTGCCGGTCAGCAAACGCCCCGGCGACAAGGTGATCGGTGCGACCATGAATACCTCCGGTGCCCTAGTGATCAGAGCTGAAAAAGTCGGCTCGGCCACCGTGCTTTCGCAAATTGTTCAGCTCGTCGCTCAGGCGCAGCGCTCTCGTGCACCGATGCAACGCATGGCGGATCTGGTGGCCGGATACTTCGTGATGGCAGTTGTGGCAATTGCCATTCTTACCCTGATTGTCTGGGGGCTGGTGGGCCCGCAACCCAGCTGGGTGTATGGCTTGATCAACGCCGTCGCCGTGCTCATTATCGCTTGCCCTTGTGCCCTGGGACTGGCTACGCCCATGTCCATCATGGTGGCCACTGGCCGTGGCGCCACGCAAGGCGTGCTGTTTCGCGACGCGGCGGCCATCGAGAACCTCCGCAAGGTCGATACCCTGATCGTCGACAAGACAGGCACCCTGACCGAGGGGCGCCCGGCATTCGAGCAAGCCGTTCCCGCCGGCGACCTGTCCGCCGACGAAGTGCTGCGCCTGGCGGCAAGCCTGGACCAGGGCAGCGAGCATCCGCTTGCCGACGCGATCGTCAACGCCGCGCGCGAACGCGGGCTGAGCCTCGGCACCGTTGATGACTTCGAATCCGGCAGCGGCATCGGCGTGCGCGGACAGGTGGACGGCCAACGTCTCGTCCTGGGCAATACGGCACTGATGGAGCTGGAAAGCGTGGATGTCGGTGCCATGGCCGAGACTGCCGAATCATTACGTGCCAAAGGCGCGAGCGTCATGTATCTGGCGGCCGCCGGCCGGCTGCTGGGCTTGCTGGCCGTCTCGGATCCGATCAAACAAAGCACACCCGAAGCCGTGCGGGAACTTCAAAACGCCGGGATTCGCGTCATCATGGCCACGGGCGACGGTGTCGCTACCGCCAAAACCGTAGCCGGGCAACTGGGCATTGATGAAGTGCACGGCGAGGTCAAACCGGCTGACAAGCTGGAGCTGGTCAGCAAGCTTCAGGCGCAAGGCCGGATTGTTGCCATGGCGGGCGACGGCGTCAATGATGCTCCCGCCCTGGCCAAGGCGGATGTGGGCATTGCCATGGGCACCGGCACTGACGTCGCCATGAATAGCGCCCAGGTCACGCTCGTCAAAGGCGACTTGCGCGGTATTTCCATTGCCCGCCACTTGTCCGAAAAAACGATTGGCAATATGAAGCAGAACCTGGGCTTTGCGTTCATCTATAACGCGCTGGGTGTGCCGCTGGCCGCCGGGGTCCTGTATCCGTTCGTAGGCCTGCTGCTTTCCCCGATGTTCGCCGCCCTGGCGATGAGTTTGAGTTCGGCATCGGTGGTGTTTAACGCTCTCAGGCTGCGAAAATCGGTATAAGAGGCCTCCGGTAAGCGCTAATCCCTGGAAAAGGGTCTGCCGGAAAAATCGACGGTAACGAGGTTGCCGTCGAGCATACCCATTCCAGGAGAGTTCAAAGGCATGCCAGGGGCGGAAACGCCCTTGACCGAGGAATCCGCCAAGAGCTTATGCACGGCGCGGGCAGGCACATGCCCCTCAATGATCTGCCCTGTACTGTCCACGACGCCCGTGTGACACGAACTGAGGTTCATCGGCACGCCAAGTTTTTGCTTGATCGAAACCATGTCGGTCGTCTTGATGGCCTTTACCTCAAAGCCTGCGTCCCGCATATGCTCGACCCAGCCTGAACAGCAGCCACAGTTGGGATCCTGATAGACGGTGATGACGTTTTGACTCGCATGTGCAAAAGTAGAAGCTGCCGCCAAAGCGGCAGCGGTTAGCCAGATTTTCATAAGCAAAGCTCCGTGATCGAATAGGTTGATTGGATGGTCGCAAGCACCGCAATAGCGGGCACTGCTCTAATCGCGCCGTTGCATAGTCACTTCTTTTTGGGCCTGCAAGACCTTGGGTGGCCAAGTGCTCTTGATATAAGCCAACACTGCAATGATTTCCTCATCAGTCAGCACCGCACCATACGCGGGCATATCGCTCTGGTAACCCGGTGGTGCCGTCTTGCCTGGAACTAAACCGTTTTTCACCATATCGATCAACATCGCATCGGGATGATGCCAAGTATGGCCTGTCTTATCGTGCGGCGGCGCGGGCAACCGGCCATTGGCCATGCGCTCGCGCCAGTTGGGCTGTCCTTGCAGCGACTCGCCATGGCAAGCCGCGCAATTGTTCGCATAGATCGCCTTGCCTTGAATCACCAGAGACTGATCCGCAGGGTCAATGAATGCCGGGCCTGTTGGCCGCATCGTACTGTAAAGGATGGCGGCCGCGCCGATGACGACGACGCCTGCCCCCCAAAAAATCAGCCTTTTCTGGAACATTGGATCAACTGACCTTTACCTTGCCAAGCATCCCGGCCTCCATATGGCCCGGTATCAGGCAGGCAAAATCCACAGTGCCCGCCTGATCGAACTGCCATACCAGGCCGCCGATTTTGCCGGGGCCCAAGGTGATCATATTCGGCTCGGCATGCTGCATCCCCGGCATTTTTTGCATTTCGGCCGCATGGGCCTTCAAATCAGCAATGGATCCGATCACCATCTCATGGGGAATCTTGCCGGTATTTTTGATAAAGAAACGAATGGTCTCGCCAGCACTCACCTGGATCTCATCAGGCGTAAACCGCATGGTGTCGTCCATCGTCAGCTCGATGGTTCGGGTCACGTTGGCTGGGTCGCCCGGTTGGCCTGTTGGCGAAGATGCCTTGGACATCGTAGACATGTCGTGACCAGGCATACCATGCGCCGGTGCGCCATGCCCGCCAGCATGATTGCCCGCTGCAAGTGCGAAGGCAGGAAGTATGCTCAAAGCCAGAATAGAAAGGGTTTTTTTCATGTGAATTGTCTATTGAAGAGATTGTTTTGGCAGGCAGCCGTTTTAAGCCGCTCATGTGAAAAGGTATCAGGCGGCATCAAAATCGAAAGCTCAAGCCGGCCACAAAACGGGTTTCCTGCTTGGAGTCGCCTGCTGCTCGCGCATAATCCGCTGTTTTCCCGAATTTGCTGGACCATTCAACGCCAATGTACGGGACAAACTGACGCGTGACTTCATACTTAAGACGCAAGCCCGCCGTGCCGTCTGTCAAGCCGCTGCCAATGCCCCAACGCTCATCGTCCCTGCCATAAAAATTCATTTCAACGCTCGGTTGAAGGTAGAGCTTTTGAGTCAGCAAGATGTCGTATTCCGCCTTTAGCCCCAGAGCAGTGCGGCCGCTCGGACCAACATAAGCGGTAGCATCGATTTCAAACCAGTAAGGTGCCAGTCCTTTGAAGCCGAATGCCAACCATTCCCGGTTTGGCGCTCCTTGACCATGATCGAAACGCACACCCAGCTCTGTGTCCCAGAATGTTGACACCGCATGACGCCACAGTAATTGCGTCTTGGACTCTTGCAGCTTGCCGCTCGCCACTTCGCCCTCGGCTTTGATCACGGCACGGTTATAGGTGCTGCCATACCAAGCCTCACCTTCATAGGCAGCCCATTCTTCGCCTCGTGCCCTGACGTACTCCAGACGGTCGAAATACACGGAGCCGAAGTTGTGCATGTCGGACATGATCAACTTTTCTGAGGGTGGCAACGCATACTTGCCCGCATTGCGCACGTAACCATCGGAATACGCATCCGGGTCACGGGCATCCGGCGGTGCCGAACCGCCTTGCATCTGCATATCACCGTGGTCCATGGCGTCCATATTGTGGACGGAGGCTGGCGCACTGGAGCTCGGCTGGCCGTGCGTCATCCCCGACATGGCGGAAGAACCTTTGCTCGTTTCAGCCCGTTTCATCGGCGCCGTCATGGCGTCATGGCCTTGTGCTGGAGCTTGCTCTGCACCATGATTCATACCGGACGTGACCATCGAACCGTGATTCATGCCCGACATATCCATCAAACCATGATCCATGCCGGGCATGTTCATGGAGCCGTGATTCATGCCTGGCGCCATCGCCGGTGCGCTTGCCTTGGAAGGTTCCGGCGCGTGGCCGGCATGGCCCCCATCCGCCTGTGCGTAGGCAAGCATGGGCGTCATCCCCGCTGTAATGATGGTCGCCGCAAGAAACTTCTTCTTCAATTGACTATTCATAACCAGAATGCCTAACGGATTGTTCATATTCTTCATGCGACCACCACTTCGCGGAACATCCCCGCGTCCATGTGCAACATCAGATGGCAATGCCATGCCCAGCGCCCAAGGGCATCCGCCGTCACCAAAAAGCTGATCCGCTGAGCCGGCTGCACCGGAATCGTGTGCCGCCTGGCCTGGAACTGTCCGTCCGGCGTCTCCAGTTCACTCCACATACCGTGCAAGTGCATGGGGTGCGTCATCATGGTGTCGTTGTGCAATATGACTCTGACCCGTTCGCCATAGCTGAAATGAATCGGCGTCGATTTTCCGTACTCCACCCCGTCGAATGACCAGGCGTAGCGCTCCATATTTCCAGTCAGGTGCAGCTCAATTTCACGCTCTGCGCCGCGCGAATCCATTGGCCCGCCCACGGTATGCAGATCGGACAATGTCAATACGCGTCGGCCACTACTGCGCAGGCCGATGCCTGGGTCGTCCAAGTTGGTGCGCGGCATGTCTACCCGCATATCGATGCTCGGCCCGTATTCCGTTCTGGCATGGCGCACCTGGGCGCTGGCGCCGGCCGCCGGCATGGTGCCGTGCTTCATGCCGGCCATGCCTGCATGATTCATTCCCTGCATGCCCTGCATCCCGCCATGGGTCATCGCAGCCATATTGCCGTGGTTCATTGCGGCCATGCCGCCGTGGTTCATGCCACCCATCGAAGGCTGGCCAGCCGCACCATGGCTCATGCCCGCCATGCCGCCAGCTCCCATGGCACCCATCATGTCCGCCATGGTCAGCCATTCAACGGGGTCAAGGCCTGGTACGGGTGCTTCCAGGCCTGCGCGGGCGGCCAACGTCCCGCGGGCGTAGCCTGTACGGTCCATGGCTTGCGCAAAAACCGTGTAGGCATCATCTTTCGGTTGCACCAGCACATCGTAGGTTTCCCCCGGACCGAACCGGAACTCATCGACAGTAACCGGCTCGACATTGACGCCATCGGCTTGGACCACAGTCAATTGAAGACCGGGAATACGCACATCGTAGAAGGTGTTGGCGGCTCCATTGATGAAACGCAACCGCACACGCTCTCCTGGCTGAAACAGACCCGTCCAGTTGCCCGCAGGCGTCGTGCCGTTCATTAGATAGGTCAACACATTGGCAGACAGGTCGGCCAAATCCGTTGGGCTCATGCGCATCTCATTCCACATCTTGCGCTTGTCGATGGCGGCCTTTAGGCCCATCTGCGAGGCGTCTCGGAAGAAATCCACGGCGGTGGGCTGGCTGTAGTTGTAGTAGTCGCCTTGCATCTTGAGCTTGGCCAACACCCGCATGGGATCCTCGTCGGTCCAGTCAGATAGCTGAACCACGTACTCACGATCGGTCCGTATGGGTTCTCCGTCCACAGGATCGATAATGATCGCCCCATAGACTCCGGTGGCCTCCTGCATGCCCGAGTGGGAGTGGTACCAGTAGGTGCCACTTTGTTGCACTTTGAACCGATACGTGAAGGTTTCGCCCGGCGGGATTCCCGCAAAGCTGATCCCTGGCACGCCGTCCATCTGATACGGCAGGATAATGCCGTGCCAATGGATGGAGGTGGCTTCCTTCAGACGATTTTTCACCCGGATAGTGACCGTATCGCCTTCGCGCCAACGCAAGGTGGGCGCAGGTAGCGAACCATTCACGGTCGTGGCGATTCTTGGATTACCGGTAAAGTTGACGGGCGACTCGCCAATTTCTAAATTAAATTCGGTGCCGACCAGTATCTGGGCGGAACCTGTACTAGTGCGAGTTGACTGCGCACCAACGGCACGGGCATAAGGCGACAGGCCAAGCAGTACACCGCCCGCTGCCAACCCTTGAACAAAGCGGCGGCGAGGCATGAACGGTACGGGAACAGCTAGCGTAGGCAGACGTTTCACGCGTGAGAATCCTGTGGATTGATTTTTTGTTGAAATTTGCCTGTCGAAGATTAAAACGACAGACACCATTACTTAACTTTAAGCAAGTACGGCTGTCAGGCTAATGACAGGCTGATTACTTTTTTGTAATCAATGGATCAGCCCTATCCCAAGTCAAAGAAGAACGAGCCAAAACCTCACTTTCATTCCTACCTTCATACCGCACAAACATAGCTTCATCTTTGGACATACGAGGCCAGTTGTTGCTTTTCTTGGATGGGATCTACTGGCCGATTATTGACGCGCAGTTCATAATGCAAATGAGGACCACTGGATACTCCGGTTGAACCAACATACCCAATGATTTGTCCTTTTTCTATCCTGACCCCTTTTCTTAGACCATTCTTAAAACGACTTTGATGCGCATAGACCGTGGAATAACCATAGTTATGCTCGACGAAGATCACTTTTCCATATCCGCTTTGCGTTCCAATAAAGGAGATCTTCCCCCGAGCAGTTGCACGGATAGGCGTACCTTTAGGGGCTGGAAAATCAAGACCTTGATGGCCAGCCCACTCGCCCGATAAGGGATGAAGTCGGTAGCCAAAACCTGAATTGATACGCAGGTGTTCGATAAGTGGCGTATCAAGAAACATCTTTTGCAAGCTCTCAAGTCGAGGAGTTTGGTTATGAGAGTGTTTACCCAATATGTAAACAGGGCCTTCAGCGATGGATGTCTGCCTAACTTCCGATGCCATAACGGCATTCGTCACAAGGTAACCAAAAATGAGAAGCAAGCTTTTTAGTTTAGGATGCATGTCATATAGAAAATAACTGAATTGCAAGAGTGTGACTCACCTTTTGTAGCTCGGAGCAGGCGTGAATCATGCCGGGGTTGTCAAATGACGGTTCCATTGCTTATCACTTTTCCGCCATCGAAAGAACAGAAATCAAAGTGGAATCGCCGCCCTCAAAGAATTTAGAAATTTTCTTGAGGATTGGAACCCAACAACTTGAAAGTTGATTTCTTTTCCTTGTCGATCGAAAAAGATAATTCCGGGCGGGCCGAACAGCCCAAAACGCTTAAGCAATGCCTGGTCGTCCGCATTGTTCGCAGTCACGTCCGCCTTAAGCAAAACGACATCCTTGAGACGATTTCTCACCTGAATATCCGTAAACGTGAAGCGCTCCATTTCTTTGCACGATATGCACCAGTCAGCCCAGAAGTCGAGCATGACATAACGCCCCGAAGCTGCCTTTACCTGCGAATCCAGATCAGCCAGACTCGTGATTTTCTTAAACTGGAGCTCGGGCGAACTATTCGTCTGTGCGACTGCAACGCTACCCGTCCGTAAGCCTGCTAACGGCTGCAATACATCGCTGCCCCCTGATAACACCCCGACGAGCAGGGCGAGGCCAGAAACTAAAGCAATGAATCCTACCCCTTTGCCAAATCTCGCAAATCCGGGCGAATCATCAGGCAGCGGCTCCAACGTCTTCAGGTACATCGCGCTTATGATGAGCAAAGCGGCCCATAAGCTCATATGGACAACGGAAGGTATGACTGGCGAAATCATGTAGATGGCAACAGCAAGCATCGTGACGCCAAAAAAGTGCTGCACGGATTTCATCCACCGACCAGCCTTAGGTAAAAGCGCACCCGCTGTCGTGCCAAAGATCAGAAGCGGAACCCCCATTCCTATAGCTAGCGAGAACAGCGCAACGCCGCCCAACACGACATCCCCGGTCTGCCCAATGTAAAGCAGCGCACCGGCTAACGGCGCCGCAACGCAAGGCCCGACGATGATGGCGGACAATACGCCCATCACAAATACACTTAGAATTTTTCCACCTGCAGATTGGTTTGCTGCGCTTGTCAGACGACTTTGAATGGAAGTTGGTATCTGGAGCTGATAAAAGCCGAACATTGACAGGGCGAGCAGCACGAAGATGGCGGCGAAGGCTCCCAACACCCATGGATTTTGCAGATAGGCCGCGAGCATCGTGCCTGCCAGCCCCGCAGCCACACCTGCAATCGCATAGGTGACGGCCATCGACAGCACGTAGACCGAGGAAAGACCGAAGGCACGGCGGCGGCTCATGGAACGCCCTTGTCCAATAATCATTCCCGACAGGATCGGTATCATGGGCAGCATGCAGGGAGTAAACGCTAATACCAGCCCAAAGCCAAAGAATGCAGCAATGAGAGCCCACGCATTATCTTGGGCGAACAGTTCTCCTACAAGGCTTGTCTCCGATACAGGAGCCTTGATGGCACTCTGCTGAATGCTGTTGCTCGTCCCACTTTGCGCTGACGCAACAACAATGGGGCTATCTGGAGCGGCAGGGAGTTGGCTGTTGTCCACGAGCGCCACAGACAGTGTTTTCTCTATCGGGGGGTAGCAAACGCCAGTCGGATCGTTACAGCCCTGATAAGAAGCTCGTAGATCCAGCGTGTTGACTGCCGACCCACTGCTTCTATTCAACGTAATTGGAATCTGGACGGATCCGTAATAGACCTCGACCTGCCCGAAAGTGGGGTCGTCCTTGACCTGCCCGGGAAGTAGCGCAACGCCCTTGATCGAGACGTCCGGCGACGAGTCTCGCAGATCGAAGATAATTCGATCCCTATAAAGATAGTAGCCCTCGGCTGCTACCAACGTGACGACCAGCGTATTGGGACTGCTTGCGCTTGCGAACGATTTGAACGCTTCGTCCGGCGGCAACAACTCCTGGTCGGAATCCTCGCCACCAAACCAGCCTCGTAGCGAATCGAAGACGCTTCTGGCTGAAGGGGTAGGCGCCGATGCCACGATACTCGTGGAACCCGCCGACATTTCAAAGGACTGTGCGGCACCAACGCCAGGCAACCATGCCAGTGCCAGCACTAGCATGGCTAATAAAGAACGGATCGATGTCACTTCAACTACTCATCATCCGGAATGTTTGGTCGATTCAGGAACCGGTGCCGGCGCGGGTTCGTTTTTCTTTCCGCTATGCTCGGAATGGCATGATTGCATTCCCTTCATCATGAAGAGCATCATCAACGGACAGATCAGGAAGAATAAAAAGGGGCTTACGGCAGCAATCCACTCACGCGCAGTCGGTAACGCCGCGTAAGCCAACGCAACCAGCACAGCCAACCCTAGGCCACCTTTCAACATAGTCTTCATATCGCATTTCATTTCTCGAAACTCCTGTTGCCTGAATGCTCGCCAGAGCTAATTTACATATCCAACGATGACACCACTATAGCGATCCATACCTGTCAGGCGGATTGCTTCGACATTACATCTTTGTCATCTTCATATTGCACTCCTGAGCTTCTTGAAATTCCATTGAAACTCCAGGCAATGCAGCACCTTGCATACATTGCAGGGGCATGTATTACAAATATGTAATCTCAGGGTAATAGTTACGTCAGAAGCGAAACCATATAGTTTCGACTATCGGCCCTGTTGTGAAGAACTCCGACCCGTCGGTCGAAGTTTCTTCGCTACGATGCAAGGGCATCGCCGGTGTCGCATTGATATTGCTTCGCTTGATCTCGTCCGAAAGGTAAGACTTTCGCTCTGGTACTTGGTCAGCAAGCAGGTTCTCTTTTCCTGTCTATGTTGGAGGCATCATGCTCAAACTTCGTCCCATTCTTCTGGCTGTCACCCTCGCTTTTTCCGCCAGCATGGTCCACGCTTCATCCCTTCCTAACGGAGTCGTGTATAGCGCTAATGAAGGAGACGGATCCATTAGCAAAATCACGCTAAGCACAGGTGATGTAAAAACGACTCAGATTAGCGTCATACCCCACAATGTGCAGATTGCTCCTGACGGAAAAACATTGCTCGCTGTCGGCACAGCAAAAACGGAAGGAGGTGGGCATGGTAATGGGCATGGTGTCAGCATCGACAGCCATGGGGATGCCGGCCTGCTGATCCTGGATGTAGATCAACTTGATAAAACGCTGAAAACGCTGCCTTCAGGCGACCATCCTGCTCATGTCGTCACCAGCCCGGATGGCCGCTACGCCTATATCACGAATGCGGATGCAAACCAATTGTCCGTCGTGGACACCCAAGCAGGGAAACTTACCGCTGAAATTGCCACCGGCGCTTATCCTCACGGCCTGCGGTTAAGCCCGGATGGACGCGAACTTTACGTCGCGAATGTCAGCGATAACTCTGTGTCCGTCATTGATCCTAAAACCCTCAAGGAAACAGCCAGAATTGCTGTTGGACGAGCGCCCGTGCAAGTGGCATTCACAAAGGACGGCAAGCAGGTGTATGTCTCATTGCGAGATGAGAACAGCGTCGCAGTCATCGATATTGCTACAAGAAAAGCCATCAACCAGATAAATGTCGGCCGTGGCCCAATCCAGCTGTATGCCGGCGCCGGCGATACGATGTTTGTGGCCAACCAGGGAAGCGACACTAAGCCGGATAATACGATATCGGTCATCGACACCCAAAACCAAAGCGTGATCGGGACGGTGGTGACGGGCAAAGGCGCCCATGGGGTAGTCGCGAGCGGAGACGGAAAATATGTCTTCGTCACCAACACCCTTGACAATAGCGTGAGCGCGATCGATGTCGGCACCAAAAAAGTGGTTGCCACCTACCAGGTCGGACCCAATCCCAACGGGATCACATATCGTAGCCTCCCTTAACCGGGGGAGGGTATGCGAGCAAGCTTATCGCGCAGCCAATGCGGATTGCAAACCGACCTCCGTTCTACAAAAAGGCAAATATTGCGATTGCGAAATGGTGGATCCATTTCATCAGAACGGCATGGGCATTACATAAATGTAATGCTTATGTCATGTCCACGACAGTACGGTAGGATTACAGTCATCCACGTAATGTTGATGAAGGGAGGTGTCCAGCCATGAAGCTGCTCGTGGTCGAAGACGAGGTCAAAACAGGAGACTATGTCCGTCAAGGCTTGACAGAAGCCGGATTTATTGTGGATCTGGCCCGTACCGGCCTTGATGGACACCACTTGGCGCTTACGGGTGCGTACGATCTGATCATTCTGGATGTCATGTTGCCAGATGTGGACGGCTGGCGAATCGTACAGGCGCTTCGGGATGCGAAGTCCTCTACGCCCGTGCTCTTTCTGACGGCGAAAGACAGCGTGGAAGATCGCGTAAAAGGGCTGGAGCTTGGCGCTGATGACTACTTGGTCAAGCCATTCGCTTTTTCGGAACTGCTGGCGCGCGTACGTACCTTGCTGCGTCGCGGCACCGCTTCCGCTTTTCAAGACAAGCTGCAGGTCGCTGATCTCGTCCTTGATATCCCACGCCGTCGTGCCGAGCGCCAGGAGAGACGCATCACCCTTACCAACAAAGAGTTCGCACTGCTGGAGCTTATGGTTCGTCGTCAGGGTGAGGTATTGCCTCGGTCGCTCATTGCGTCCCAGGTATGGGATATGAATTTTGACAGCGATACGAATGTCATTGATGTCGCAATAAGACGCCTGCGCGCAAAAATCGACGACGACTTCGAGCCCAAGCTTATCCATACGGTACGCGGCATGGGCTACATGCTGGATGTCACTCTCCCGGGCTGACAGATGGCTCGACGCCCCGCTTCCTTGGCAGTACGGCTCACCGTCTCAATAGGGGCTGTGATTACATTCGTGCTCCTCACCTTCGGCTGGATGATTGAGCGGTCCATTAATGAGCATTTCATCCAGCAGGATGTCGATGAACTCAATGCCGTTGTTCAAGTTCTACAGCATACCTTAGCCACACTACCTCAAAATGCCACGCCTGAAGACCTGAAAGAACGGTTTGCTACCGCAGTATCCGGGCACCACAACGCGCAATATTACATTTCCTCTGGAACCGGTGTGCAGATTTATGCCTCACCTGGGTCAGATCTAGGTCGTTTCGCGAAAATTTCCCGACCCGTCCAGAAGATTTCCATCGAAACTGTCGGGACATGGCAAGATCATGGGGAAACATTCCGAGGAGCCGTTCTACATACCACGTCAGACAGCACTGCTGGAGAGAAAATATTCACTATCGCAGTTGCAACGGGCATCAACTTCCATTTGCACTATCTGGAGAGCTTTCGCACCTATCTTCGCCTCATAACGACCGTTGCCTGCCTGATTGCAATTCTGGCCACTTGGCTGGCTGTCCATCAAGGACATGCCCCCATTCGGCGAATCAGCCGAGAAATACGAAACATCAAATCCGATCAATTGCATATCCGGCTGGAACCTCACACAGTGCCGGCAGAACTAGTGGAACTGTCCATTTCATTCAATGAGATGATCGAACGACTGGAGGATGTATTTCAGCGTTTATCTGGC
Organism: Castellaniella sp. S9; assembly: GCF_027257175.1. Classification (GTDB taxonomy): domain Bacteria; phylum Pseudomonadota; class Gammaproteobacteria; order Burkholderiales; family Burkholderiaceae_B; genus Castellaniella. The sequence continues at coordinate 241,006 of NZ_JAPFGD010000001.1, forward strand.
TTTTCTGCGGACATTGCGCATGAATTACGGACGCCGATCACAAATCTGAAGACACAGACTGAAGTCGCTCTTTCTCAGTCACGCAGCATCGAGCAATATCGCGAGGTTCTGTACTCCAACCTCGAAGAGTACGAACGTATGGCAAAAATGGTTGGCGACATGCTATTTTTAGCGCAAGCAGACAACAATTTGCTCAAGCCCGAACTCGTCAAGATTGACTTGGAGGCCGAAATGCGCAATCTCTTCGATTACTTTGGCGCATGGGCTGAAGAGCGTGAGGTGGACCTGAAACTCTCCGGCGAACAGATATACGTGCAAGGGGATAGGCTGATGATTCGCCGAGCGCTGAGCAACGTGTTATCCAATGCTATTCGCTATACACCGGCAGGACACACCATCAACGTGATCCTGGAGTCGAGCGAGAAAGTCGCGACGATACGCGTCAAGAATCCGGGCCCCGTCATTCCTGCGGAACACCTTGACCGAATTTTCGAAAGGTTTTACCGGATGGATGCTTCACGTCAACGCAGCATAGAAGGAGCGGGTCTGGGGCTGGCGATAGCCAAATCTATTGTGGAGGCCCATGGCGGCAAGATCCAGGCAAGCTCCACCTCTGAAGCCACGGAATTCAAAATCAGTCTGCCAGCGGTCGGCTGTTGAGCATCAATGCCTACCTATCACGATGAATCACGGCAGGCGCAGCTGCATCAGCTGACAACAAATTGCCCCATCATTCCGTTATCCTCATGTTCAAGGATATGGCAGTGGTACATGAAAGGGGATGCCGCTGCCGTCTGAGTAAATTTCACCAAGAGCTCGACCGGTTCCTGAGCGACGACCGTATCCCTAAGCCCTTGGTCACGAATGCCGGGAGCCGAACCGTTACGACCCAACACTTCGAAGTGGACACCGTGTATATGAAACGGATGCGCCATCATCTCTCCGGAAACCTCCCAGATTTCCGTGTCACCAAGGCGTACCTGCTCGTCAACCCGTTTCATATCGAAGGCACGGTCATTGATGCTGAACATTCCCATTCCACCACGCATCATGCCTCCCATGGAAGGACCGCCGCCCATCATGCTCCCCGTCCCCATGTTCATGACAAAACGCCGACGCCGAACCGCCTTTGACTCATCCAGCCGCTCATAAACAAGCAGATTCTCCGGCATCTTGGATTCAAGCGCGATTTTTCCTTGAGGTTCGAACCGGATGACCGTCTCCCGCCCGATCCCTTTCACCAGGTTTGCGGCACCCTTCATCATTCCCGTCATCATCGAGAGATTGCCATCCGGCCCGGTTTCGAGTGTGGCTGGCCGGCCATCTGAAAAGTCAACCAGGATTTCCGCTCGCTCGCCCGGCGCAAGCCGCAGGGAGCGAAGCACGACCGGCTTGTCGAGCAAACCACCTTCTGAAGCAATCCAGTGAAAGGGTCGATCATCCGCGAATGCGAGATCGTATTCCCTAGCATTGGAGCCGTTCACCAAGCGCAGGCGAACCAGGCCACGAGGCACGCGTGCTACCGGGTTGACGGTCCCATTGACTATCAGAGTATCGCCTCGGCGCCCGTGCATGGCCGACATCATGCCCTGAGGCAGTACGAGAGCACCGTTCTCGAATTGTCGATCCTGCAATATCAAGGGCAGATCATCGATGCCATACTCTGATGGCAGCCCCAGCGCCCGCTCATCGTCATCGGTAACGATCAGAAGGCCCGCCAGCCCGGCATAGACTTGCTCTCCGGTGCGGCCATGGACATGCGAGTGATACCAGAGCGTGGCCGCGGGCTGACGAATGGGGAGCACCGGTCGCCAGGTAGATCCCGGGCGGATGGTCTGGTGGGGGCCCCCGTCAAGCTCCCCCGGAATGAGCAGGCCATGCCAATGAACCGTCGTATCCTCGCCCAGAGCATTCGTGACGGCCATCTCGACCTCGTCGCCACGGTGGACACGCAGCGTCGGGCCAAGATAACTCCCGTTATACCCTAGCGTCACGCTTTCGCGCTCAGGGAAAAAGGAGGTTTTGCCAAGCTGCGCGGTCAGTGCTATCGACTGACTCTCATCGCGGGCGTCGATCAATTCGGGAATCCGCAGTTGCCTCGGCTCAGCAGCACTAGCTGGCCTCCATAGCGATGAGGCCGCCCACAACGAACCTCCCGCCAGCACGGCTCCAGTTAAAAACGAACGACGTGTGAGTGTCATAGGCTATCGCCTCCGGAATTGAGGATGCTCTGTTCCTATCGGGTTGGGCCGCCCAGGCGGCCAGTCAAGTTGATGCTCATATCAGTGCGGCCCGCCCATCGTCAGCACCATGCGAAATTTCACGTCGCCCGAGCGCATCCGTTGATAAGCCTCGTTGGCGCGCTCCAGCGGCAGCGTCTCGATCAATGGCCGTACGTCGCTCAGCACGCTGAAGTGCAGCGTCTTCTCGTTCTCGTAAGGCGACCCGGTGATCGAACCCAGGACGCTGCGTTCGCCGCCGACCAGAAAGCCGGCTGATACCGGCAGCGGATCCTTGCCCGCGCCGAGCACCACCAACCGCCCCTGCGGCGCCAAGCCCCCCAGTGCGGCCGTAACCGCTATCGGGTCGCTGATCATGGTGATGAGGGCTATCGCCCCGCCCAAGCGCCTAAGCGCGTCGGCGGCCTCTTCCTGGCGAGTGTCGATGTAGACATGAGCGCCCAGTGCCAGCGCGTCCTCGGCAATGCCCTGGCCACGCCCGATGGCCGCGACCTTGAAACCCATCCTGCGGGCGTACTGCACCGCCATGTGGCCCAGTCCGCCGATACCGAGGATGGCGACGAGATCACCCGCCTCAGCCCCGCATTTCTTCAGCGCGTTGAAGGTCGCGAGCCCCGCGCACAGGATGGGGGCGGCTTCCTCGGCATTCAGTTCGTCGGGAATGGACACCAGCCCGGTGCTGCGCGCAATCATTCTCTCGGCGTAACCGCCGTCACAGGACGCGCCCACAAAGGGCTGGTTGCGGCATAGTTGGAACAAGCCCTGGCGGCACTGTTCGCACTCGTTGCAATGGCCCCCCAGGCGGCCCACGCCGACACGCTGGCCGATCCGCCAGCGCGCCGGCACGCTCGCGCCCAACGCGGCGATGCGACCGACGACTTCATGACCGGGCACACGCGGCGGCCGCAGCTTCGGGTCGGCCCCTTCGATGTCGGAGGCGTCCGCCCCGCAAATGCCGCAGGCTTCGACCGCGATCAGCACTTCGCCCGCGCCAGCAGGCTCGGGGATGGGACGCTCCACCAGTTCCAAAACGCCGGGTGTCGTGACCTGCATAGCGCGATAGGTTGTCTTCATGGACAGGGCTCCAAAGGCAAAGACAGAGTCCGCTCGGTCAACCCCTGCACGCCCAGGCGAGCAGCCTCTATGGCACCCGCGACATAGCCCGGAAACTGTGGCGACCACTCGCTGGCGATACCGATCAAGCCATGTCGCCACGGGCCGGAAGCCGCCGTGGGGGCAGGCGTATGGGGATGCTGGCCACCGCTGTGCAAATCATCAGCCGTGGCGGTGAAGGGATCGAACGCCCAATCCTTGATCGTGTCCGCTACCGGCGTGGCGGCCTGTGGCCCAAACAGGTGTGCGAACTGCGCCCGGCAATGCTGGCGCAACACCGTGCTGGATGCACGCTGGCGCACCGGGGCCGGCACGCCGAAGAAGCCGAACAGCGCTGAGCGGCCACCGGGCATGGAGGCGTCGTGAATCTCACCCAGCGGGCCGAGCATGCTGCGGGCTTCACCAGACAGGCCTTGTTCGCGCCAGAACGGTTGTTCATAAACGGCGATGTACTTGGCGTGCGGCGCCATCCAGGTCGCTGTTTCACGCCACTCGGAGGTGAGCGTCTCCGGCAAGGGTGGAGAAAACGTCATGCCGTGAGCGATCAACCGAGGCGGCAACGCCAGCAGCACCTGCTCGGCTTGCCAAGTCATGACCTGGCCGGAGGGGTCCTCGCTGTCGAGTTCAATGCACTGATCCAGCCGGCGAAGGTGGCGCACGGCCTGATTGGTGACGATCCGCTCAGGGTGCAGTTCGCGGCGCAGCGCGTCGATCAGCGCACCCATGCCGCCCAGCAGGCGCATGGATGTGGGCACGTTCGCATAGCCGCGCATGCGCATGGGCGCTTCGCTCGCGCTGCGCTCGACCAGCATGTCTCCGGCCTCATACTGCGCGAAGCGTTCCAGGTCGAGCTCGTGGATCAGTTGGTTCAGCTCACGCTGGTAGTCCGGCCAGAACCAGGTTGGCCCCAGGTCAAACCGATTCAGGTCCTTGACCGGCGAACTTGCATCGGCGGGGGCGTCGAAGGAGGCGATGCGGCCGCCTAGGACGTCACGCGCCTCTAGGACGAGGTAATCCCAAATACCCTGGCGGTGCAGCAGCCAGGCCGCGTACAGGCCACTCAATCCCGCGCCAACGATGGCGATGCGTGGGGTTCGCATGGTCAGATTCCCACCACATTCAGCAGATGGTCGGTCTTGAGGTAAAGTGTGACGCCTTGCGCGCCGGCGGTGAAATGGGGAGCGTCGCCGACGGGCAAGCGCAGCCAGCTCCCGCGCGCATAGGTTCGGCCGTCCGCGACCAGGCTGCCCGCCAGCACCAGCAACTCGGCGCCATCCACCGGGCCGGAGAACAAGGTATCGTCCGCGGCCAGGCGCTGTAGACAGACCTGCTCGGCATCGGCCGAGAACAGCGGGCAGACCTCGCGGTCACCTTGCAGTTGCCAATTGGAGGGGTTGTTGGTGTCGATGCGCACGCTGCGGCTCTCGTTCGGCGGCATCTGCCACAGTTTGACGAAAATGATCGCGCCCTCATGGCTCGACGGCGCGTGACTGGAACCGGGCGGGTTGCGCATGTACCAGCCCGCCGGGTAGTGCTGGTCGTCTTCGGAGAAGGTACCCGACAGCACCAGGATTTCCTCGCCACCCGGGTGCGGATGGCGAGGAAAACGGGAATCGGGCGCATAGCGCACGATGCTGGTGGCCCTGGCTTTCTCGGCGCCCACGCGATCCAGCATCATCCGCTCGACGCCAGCCTGGGGCGAGGCCACCCATTCATACTGGTGTGGTGTGACGACAGCACGCTGCGAGAAATCTGAATTAACGAGCATTGCCTTCTACCGTCAGGAAAGCAGCCTTGTCGGCCTCGGTCGCACGGCCCCCGCTCATGCCTCGGAACCTGACCGAGCATCGTGCCGACAGCCCCGCTCGGTCAGGAACCGCACAAGCAAGACGATGAGGGCCACGCCGCTAAAAAATAGAATCATCGCAAGGGGGCCAAACGCCATCATCCACGCCATGCCATTCCACATGCCTGACATCGGGTACGTTGCGCCAAACGCAGATTGCAGCATAAATGCGCGCCCTGGACCGTAGGCATGCAACAGAATCATGATTGCGAAGCTTGAGAGCAGCGCGACAGATGCTGCTGTGGCCAACTTTGCGTTCTTGGTCATGGTGTTCCCCAATAAGAATAGTGATCGACTCATTGCAGGACGCGCGCCGTTCAATCTGGCGCCCGATCCCATTGTTTAGGACTTGACCCAGTGATCAATCATTTCAACATTTGCTGCCTTGATCATCCCATACGCCGGACAACGCCGTTCAACGGCTTGCTTCAGCGCCTGGATCCGATCGTCGGACTCCGTCGTCCTCAAGGCTGCCTTCACTTCTACTTTCTCAAAATAGACACGAATGTTCGGGTCGCCCATTACCCCGCGCGGATCCAGTTGTGCCGTGATGTCAAAATCAATGCCTTGCAGATCAAATTCCATTTCCTGGGCAATAATATGGGCAGTGATACTTTCGCAAGCAGCCAGTGCTGACAACACGGTCTCCATTGGATTAGGTCCCATTCCCTCGCCGCCCATCTCAGCGTCGGCATCGATCATAAGTTTGTGTTCTCGAGCGGTTGCAGTCGTTACCATCCCTTCACTTGTGGCACTTACAACAAATGTCATTTTTTCCATCCTAATTTCCTTCTAAAACAATTCAATGTGAGTATCTACCATTTACGAAGCTGCTCGGAGCACCAGCGCCTTAGGTATCAGTTAGGGTCGACCATCGCGCCGCCATCGACGTCCCAGATAGCACCGGCACCCATGTCACTGTGCTACCGTCGACCAATAAATTGCATACAAAAAATTCTTGACCCTAAACTAGATTTTTCCTTGATTTTTCTTTATGAACAAATGAGATAAACTTTCCACTATTGAAAGAAAATCTTTATTGAAATGAAATCTCCTGTCCATCTGAACGCCTTGCGGGCATTTGAGGTCAGCGCCCGCCTCCAGAGTTTTTCCGCAGCAGCAGCCGAACTGAACGTGACGCCTGCAGCCGTCGGTCAGCTCGTGCGCACGCTGGAAGACTGGCTAGGTACGCCGCTATTCGTGCGGGGCAACAGCGGGAAGGCGCGGCTAAGCCCAACCGAGGCGGCCGAGCGCGCGTTACCAGACATCCGGACTGGCTTCGACCGGTTGACGCTAGGCTTGGAACGGCTGCAAGAGGGATCAACAAGCGGGGTGCTCACCGTGACGGTAAGTCCAGCATTTGCCGCCAAGTGGCTGCTGCCTCGGATAGATCGGTTCCAAACCGCTTGTCCGGACATCGATGTACGCTTGGACACCAATCACAAATCGGTGGACTTCGCCGGCCAGCGCATCGACATCGGTGTGCGCTACGGCATGGGGAACTGGCCAGGCCTGAAGGCCGACAAACTCATGGACGAAGAGGCTTTCCCGGTATGCTCTCCTGAGCTGCTACGTCAGCGCAGGCAACTAAGCGAGCCAGGTGATCTAATTCGCGAAACACTGATTCATGACTTAACGATGGCCGGCCAGGCGGGCTTCCCGACATGGGAGGAGTGGCTGAAGAAAGCTGGCGTTAATGACACAGCGACGATCCGACGCGGCATGCAGATCAATAATTCCGCAGCCGTGCTGCAGACAGCTATCGAGGGACACGGCATCGCGCTCGCACGCAGTATCATGGCCCGCGACGATCTGTCGAGCGGGCGCCTGGTGAGACTATTCCCGGACATCAGCTTTGCGTTGAATGTGTCTTATTACATCGTTTACCGACCCGAATGCGCCAATCTACCCAGATTAGCGGCATTCAGGGAGTGGTTAATCACTGAGGCGGATGACTAATCTCAAAGTAAATTTCAAACGGAAGGGCTGCGCTGTCGCCCAATCTCCCAAAACACTCTACCACCATGCACTGTTGCAGCGATCTGCTGGCCCAGCCGCTGCTCGATCACCGGTCGCCACGGCACCAGACTGAATTCCATGCCGTCATCAAGCATCGCGTAACGCCCGCTGGCGAGCATGATCGAGCGTCGGTAGATACCGGCCACGCGCTGTCCGTCAAACAAGGGATGATGCTCCAGTCCTGTGTCGGCGGCAATGTCCTTCGCAGCCCGCGCCAGTTCCCGGTTGCGCAGCATCGTCAGCAGGTTGCGAGCGAAGATCGTGCGCTGCCCACGCCGCTCGACCAGCCCCTGTTCAGCCAGAAAGTCGGTGCGCTCCTGCAAGGCTTGTTTGGCTTCGCCACCAAAGCCCGTATCCCCCAGTCCTTTGCCTCCACCGATCAGTTGGTGATCCAGCCACGTGGCGCCGATCGCGCGAGTTTGCCGATCGATTGGCAGGTGCGATTTCAGTTCCACATACACACCGCCCAGCCGCTGCGCGTCGTATTGGCGGCCTCGTTCGGGCAGATCGCTTGGTATTTTCCATAGTCCTTCGGCTACACGCTCCTCGAGCAGCTCGGGATATTGCACCGGTATGCCAAGCTGGCGATTCCACTCGTTGGCAATTGGCGCCAGGCGCGGGAACAGCTCGTGACGAAGTCGATCGACCAGATCTGGGAGCGGGTAAGAAAAATACTTATATTCCCCACGGCCGAATCCATGGCGAGCCATCGAAATCTTCGTTCGAAAGCCATCATCCTGACCATACAGTGCCGAGAGATTCCTGCACTCAGCAATGGTCAGTACTCGAGGCAGAATGGCATAGCCATCAGCGTTCAGCGATCGGTGCACCTGATTCCAGAGGCCGAGGTCGGCTGCGCTGTAAGCGGCCTCCATCGATTCTGAACTCATTGCTCCGCCTCTTCAGCCAGCAGCGCGCGTTTGCGATCCACGCCCCATCGATAGCCCGAAATCGATCCATCACTGCGCAGCACGCGGTGGCACGGGATGGCAATATAGAAATCTGAAGACTCCTCGAAACTCCAATCCTTGCGGTTGAATTCTGTAAAGGTCACCAGCGGGGAAAGCGCGCGATTAACCGTATCCACGGCGCGAGCGCGCCTGTGTCGAACAGGTATAAGCATCGTCCTTCAGTCTGTCCCAACGCTCATTGAAGGCAAGTGCCGACAGGCACGCGGCAGGCGCGGGATGGAAGCCGTACGGCCGTGACGACAAGGTCGGCACGGGGCGCTGCCCGACAGCCCGGCGGCGCTTGCGCCGACTCGCACGGATTTATCCACAGATTCTGTGAGCAAGCCTGTGCATAAGAGATGAAGACTTTATGACAGCCCTTGTCATTCCCTGCCTTGCGCCTGGATGGGCTGCTATATGTCCATTGAGGTCAAGACCACCTGACACTTGGCCGCACGCGCAGCGATGCTTTTGCCGACACGTTCAGGCTCTGACTGTTCAATTTGCCGCTCGCTTCAACGCAACATCTGCACTCACACAGTCTTTGTGCGCTGTACTTCGACCGTGACGTGCGACAGCTCGTGGATCGGCGCCAGCAGCACCTTGTAGTCCTCGGATTCCTTCGGTTTGCGGGCGATCAACGAGACGATGGCGGCAAAATGACCCGGACCGACCTGCCAGACATGCAGATCCGTGATCTGGTCGCCTGTCGGCTCCAGCACTTCCCGAATCTCCCGCTGCACTTGTCTACTTTCAGTTGTGGCGTCAAGCAACACGCTGCCAGAGTCGCGAATCAGCCCCCATGACCAGCGAACAATCACCAGTGCGCCGACGACGCCCATGGCCGGATCGGCCCATGTCCAACCGTAGCCGCGCCCTGCGAGCAGCGCGACAATGGCCAACACTGAAGTCAGCGCATCGGCCAGCACATGCAAGTAGGCGGCACGCAGGTTGTTGTCACGGCCTTTGCCCGGCGTGCGGTGGGCATCGTGGCTGTGGTGATGAGCATGAGGGTGGCCGTGGTGATGTCCATGATGCGCATGATCATATTTCAGCAGCCAGGCGCACAGCAGATTGACAACCAGCCCCACGACGGCCACCGCAATCGCTTGATTGAAATCGATATGAATCGGTTGGGTGAGCCGTACCAGGCTTTCCCAGCCAATCAGCAAAGCGATCAGGGCCAGCAGCACCGCACTGGCAAAACCGGCCAAGTCACCGAGCTTGCCGGTGCCGAAGGAAAAACGCGGATTGCCCACATGCCTGCGCGCAAAACGGTAGGCCAGCACGGCAATCAGCATGGCTCCGGCATGCGTTGACATATGCCAGCCGTCTGCCACCAATGCCATGGAGCCATAGAGCGTGCCGGCAATGATTTCCACCAGCATCATGCTGGCCGTGAGGGCAATGACCAGCCACACCCTGCGTTCATTGCGCTGGTGGTCGCCACCGAGAAAGAAGTGAGTGTGGCCCGAGGCCGGGATGGTGTTCGTCGTCATCAGGAGTCCTGTATGTCGCAAGCGGCGCGTAAGCAAAGAGTCATTTCATGTAAGCCCGGATGACCGCAATCATTTCCTCGCCACCTTGGTGTCGCTCCTTATCGGTTTCGGCCATCAGGACATGTTCACGCAAGTGATCTTCCATCACTTCTGTCGTCAACCCATTGACGGCACCCCGTACGGATGCGATCTGACGCAGCACTTCCGCACAAGCGGCTTCCGAACCCAAGGCGCGCTCAATACCTTCCAACTGCCCTTTGATTCGACGGACCCGGGCGATTAGCTTGTCTTTCTGGCGGGATGTATGGGACATGAAAATTAACATCCAAATATAGTATAGGAGGCTATATTATATAGTATGTTATGCAAGGACCAGCTAATGGCGCATCCGTGATAGCAGATGTACGGATCCAGCTTGAATTGCAGTTTACGGCTGTTTCACCGTTACCGAATCACCGCGAATGCGATGACCGACTGGGATCTTGGGTTCCCGGGTTGTGTAGCTGCTGTGTAAGCAAATTCGGGGAACGCTTGTTATTCATTCTGGCAAAGCCCGGGGCGGTTCGGCCCTGCCGTCCGAATCCTGTCCATCCCACCTGCACCACGCCGGCAGCTTGCTCCGGACTTGACGCTGGTGCTCGACACATTGCGCTAGCGTGGGCCGCTGTCCATATCGCCCCGGATTTTGTCTTGATTGCCACTTCGCACGCATTCATCTTCGGGCGAACATATCGGTACGTTGATTATCGACTCACCCTACAGGAGAAAGTAATGAAGAAGCGCGGACTGATTGTCGTCGACCTGCAAAACGAATACCTGCCTACCGGCAAGCTGCCCCTTTCGGGCATCGAGGCGGCCGCCGCCAATGCGGCCCGCACTATCGCGGCCGCACGGGAAAACGGTATTCCTGTGTTCCATATCCGTCATGAGTTCGCCAACGGCGAAGCGCCGGTCTTCGTGCCAGGCACCGATGGGGTGGAGATCCAGTCGTCCGTGTCGCCCGCCGGTGACGAGCCGGTCATTGTCAAGAACCACATCAACTCCTTCCGCGATACCGACCTCAAGCAGCAGCTTGATACCCGCGGCGTCGAAGAGGTCGTGGTGGTTGGCGCGATGAGCCACATGTGCGTAGACGCCATCGTGCGCGCCGCCGTGGACATGGGCTATCCGACCACGATTCTGCACGATGCGTGCGCCACACTGGATCTCGAATTCAATGGCGTCAAGGTGCCCGCGGCCCAGGTACATGCGGCCATGATGGCCGCATTCGAATTCGGCTACGGCACCGTCAAGTCCACCGACGAATACCTGACGGCCTGAACCGTTTGAAAGTGCTTTGCCGGATGCGCCCGGCGCCTGTTGAATACACGCGCCGGGCGCGATGCTTGACCGAACTCGATCAGAACAATCATCGGGCGGCACTCAGCAGTTCAGCCAGCTCCCGTATATAGCCATCCGTGATGCGATGGCGTCGCAAGGCGGCATCGAGTTGCAGCACGTAGTCACGGTTGCTGCCCAAAGGCCCTTTCGCAGACGCAATAAAGGGCGCGATGGTTTCAACGTCATCATCGATTTCATGCAGCACGCTGCCAGGATCTGCGCTGAAGATAATGGCCCGCACGATACGCCCGTCCCCCAGCGTCACCGGCGCCCAATCCGGCCGGTAAGCGCCGCCCACCATTTCGCGTCGCCATACTATTCTGAGCTCCTGCTCCAGTGTTTTCTCATCCAGACGCAGCGCCAATCCATCCGTAGCGCCCCCAGCAACCAGCGACATCATGCGTCCGGGTTGCCTTTGACAGGCGCGCCCGATCAACAGCCTGATGCAAAAACTGCGCCGCCAGCCAGGCAGTGTAGCGGGACAACTTTCCACGAACCGGAATAAGGGATTCCAGATCAACGAGCCGTAGGCAAAGATCCACACGGGCTCTCCCGGCACCCGCTTGGCCAGCATGCCTTGCATGGAGGTTTCAATGCGTTCGTCCGGCCACCATTCAATGCCGGGAGCGTCCTTGAAAGCATTCAAAAACGTTCCGTCGCCAAGCGACTTGCGGTCAAGCATCGACACGATCCTTGTTCGTTTAACTCGACGAAAATTCTTCGTCCCGTATGAACACATTCTGCAGCATGCCGTAGGCGTCGGCAATGAGTTCGGTCGACCGATATATCGCGTCGGGTGAATGCCCCAGGTTCAATATCATCAACTCATCCGCCTGAACGCGCCCTTGCCAAGTGTTGAGCTGCCCGGCAACCTGCTGGCCGGTGCCGCTCATGATCTTCGCATTCCACATGTCCATGATGCGACGTTCAGTGGCCGAATAATCGTACGCTTCAGCTTCTTGCACCGTCGGCACCACAAAAGAACGGCGCGTGGTCATGCGCATCATGGCGTGGGAATAAGCCCAGGCCTGGCGTCCGGCTTCCCGCTCATCGTCCGCAGCCATCACGCCAAAGCTGGCGATGACATACGGCCGATCCAGCACGTCGGAGGGTTGAAACTGGCTGCGATACGCCTCCAGCGCCATCATCACGTTCTGATCGGCCAGATGCGCGGCAAACGCGAACGGAAAGCCCAGGCGCGCCGCCAGCCGCGCCGAATAATCCGAAGAGCCCAGCAGCCAGACGGGCGGGCGCTCGAAAGAACGCGGCACGCCGTTTTCATGATCCTGTCTGGGGCCGGGTACGGCATACACCTCATTCCTGAAGGGGTGGTCTTCAGGAAAATCATTGTCCAGAAAGGCCAGCAATTCCATCAACTGAGCCGGGAAGTCCTCGGCGCCGATTTGTCCACGCCTCAGCGCAGCGGCGGTATTCATGTCGGTGCCGGGTGCCCGGCCGACGCCCAGATCAACGCGGCCCGGCGCCATCGATGCCAGCAGCCCGAATTGCTCAGCCACAACCAGTGGCGGGAAGTTGGGCAGCATCATGCCGCCCGCGCCCAGGCGAATCCGCCTGGTTTCGCTGACCAGCCGCGCCAGCAGCATGGCCGGCGACGAGGTGGTGACGCCCGGCATCGAATGGTGCTCGGCCACCCAATAGCGGTTGAAGCCGCGCCGGTCCGCCAGGCGAGCCAGATCGACACTGGCGGCCAGGGCCTCACGTGCGTTCAGCCCCCGGCCCGCCATGGCGAAGTCAAGAATGGAGATGGGAAAAGGCGCTGCGCCCCGGCGCTCGCCCACGATCGGATGGCTCACTATCGTTCTCTCTGGAATTGGAATCGTCTCGGCTGTGCCTGTGCGGACAGCCGGCTGATGATTGACAGTGTGGCGCAATAAGGCCTTTGCTTACATGGGCCTGACTGACATTCTTCGATGATTTTGGGCCATTCCGCATGTCCATGGCCCGGCCTGCGTTTACGTTTACTTTTGAGCGAGCAAGCTGTTGAAAAAAGTACGCCGGTAGTTTGAGGGTGAGGTGCCCAGCTGGCTGGCAAACTGCTGGCGCAGCGACAAGGCCGTGCCAAAGCCGACCTCCGAGGCGATGCACTCCACCGAACGCTCAGTGGTTTCCAGCAATCGCTGTGCTTGGGCCACCCGTTCGGCGTTCAGCCATCTGGTGACAGTCGTGCCGGTGGCTTCCCGAAAACGGCGCGTGAAGGTCCGGCGGCTCATGTGCGCAACCTCGGCCAGCGTATCGACGGAAAGATTCTCCGACAAATTGGTACGCGCCCATTCCAGTACGCCGGGCAGGCGGTGTTCGCTGGGCAATTGGGCCACCGGCCGCTCGATGTACTGAGCCTGGCCGCCCTGGCGATGCGGCGGTGTCACAAGAAGGCGGGCCATGTGGTTGGCCACCTCGGAGCCGTGCCGCTGCCGCACCAGGTGCAGACAGCAATCGATGGCCGCAACCGTGCCGGCGGACGTGACGATGTGGTCGTCATCCACATACAGAACATCGGGGCGAAACAAGACTTTCGGAAAGCGCCGGGCAAATGTTTCACGCGCGGCCCAATGGGTGGTGGCCTCTCTTCCATCGAGCAAGCCGGCATCGCCCAGGGCGAAAGCGCCCAGGCACAAGCCCACGATCAGCTTGCCCTTTTTGTGCGCCTTGCGCAACGCGGCGGACAGCGCTTCTGGCGTGACAACCTCCGGATCGCTCCATGCGGGAATGATGACGATGTCCGCCTTGTTCAAGGCTTCCAGTCCATCGTTCACTTCTATCACCATGCCTTGATCGCTGTGCATCCGGCCCGGTGTCAGGGCGAAATAGCGAACCTCGTAGCCCGGTAGCTCCCCGGACTTGTCAAAGGTACTCAATACCGTGCCTGGCACGGATAGATGGAACAGGCTGACGCCTTCAAAGGCAAAAACAGCAACACGAACGGGAGACATGGCAAGCTTGAAAGAACGATCGAATTGGCCTAAATTTATCTAATATATATATTCAGGTCAATAGATGTATGGCCGGACCCATTGGATGACAGACGCATGCACAAGAAACCTCCAATCGAAATCGGGATTGTTTTGTACCCGAACGCTCAGATGGCGGCAGTGCTTGGGCTGACCGATCTATTTGTGCTCGCCCAGCAATTGGCGGCGCGGCATGGGAACGAAAACATGGCACGCGTCCGCGTAAGCCACTGGCAACTGAAAGATGCAGAACATCCGCCGGTCCGTGTGTACGATTCCCTGCCCGCCAAGAGCGGTTCACCTGAAGTGCTGATTCTGCCCCCCAGCCTTGAAGAACCTATCTCTTCCCAATGCGCCCAGCCTTATCTGAACTGGCTGCTTGCCCGACATCAGGCGGGCGTCACGCTCGCTTCCGTCTGCGCGGGCGCTTTCCTGCTGGCCGAAACCGGGCTGCTTGCGGGACGCACCATTACCACTCATTGGCTCTATGCGGAGAAGTTCATGGGCCGCTTTCCCGACGTCAGCCTGGACGTCGATCAACTCATCATCGATTCCGACGATATCTTGACCGCGGGTGGGGCCATGGCCTGGACGGATCTAGGCCTGCGCCTGGTGGACCGCTACCTGGGTGCGGCGGTGATGATCGATACGGCGCAAATGCTGCTGGTCGACCCGCCTGGGCGGCAGCAGCGCTACTACAGCGCCTTTGCGCCACGCCTTTCCCACGGTGATGATGCCATCCTGGTCATTCAACACTGGCTGGAAGAAACCGGCGCGAAGGATATCTCGCTGGCCAATATGGCGCAGCGGGCCAACATGGAAGAACGCACGTTTCTTCGAAGGTTTCGCAAAGCGACCGGCATGACCACCACCGACTACACCCAGCGCCTGAAGGTGGGCAGGGCACGGGAGATGTTGCAGACCACCGCGGCACCCATCGACACTGTCGCCTGGGACGTGGGCTACAGCGACACCGGCGCTTTTCGCAAGGTTTTCACCCGTATCGTCGGGCTGACACCCAGCGACTATCGACGCCGATTCAATGCGGGATGATTCTTGGCGACAAGGAAGATGTCCTGCGTGCCGCCAAGGCCATGCCCGATGCAACCATCGTCGCCACGCACATGGACGCCATCAACCACATGGCGCAAACCCGGGTTGAGCTGCATGAGTTCGTGCAGAAAAACGGCGTAGCGGATCGTGTCGAAGTCCCTGAGGACGGCGAATCGGTGAAGCTTTAATGACGGAGGTGCGGACCAAAAACCCGGACCGCAACAAGCGCTTACGCCCTTTGTTGTCCAGCTACCACAGAGCACATAGCTTCTTACGCTTGACCTTCCAATCGTGGGAATCTGTATTCTTCTCTTAATCTGTTTGAATTGAACGATAAGGAGGTGGGATTTGAATACCCTGACCCTACAGGAAAGCGCGTTGACAACCGCGATCAGTCTGCCGATCGAAGGCATGACCTGTGCATCGTGCGTGGGCCGCGTCGAAAAAGCTTTGAGTAAGGTGGAAGGCGTTGATTCGGTCACCGTCAACCTGGCAACCGAGCGGGCTGACATCAAGACAAGCGGTCCCGTTGATCGCCAGATGCTCGTCGACACCATCAAGAGCGCCGGTTACAACGTACCCGCCAGCACCATCGATCTTTCGGTTGAAGGCATGACCTGCGCATCGTGCGTGGGCCGGGTCGAGAAAGCGCTCAAAGCTGTTCCCGGTGTGGCCGAGGCCACGGTGAACCTGGCCACTGAACGCGCCAGCGTGCATGGCAGCGCCGGTGCCAACGCCCTGATCGCCGCGATCGCGGCAGCGGGCTATAAGGCGCTGCCCATAGACGCCGAGGCATCCGCCGACGAAGAAGCCGCCAACGAGCGCAAGAACGCTGAGCGCGTAGCACTGAAGCGCGACCTGACTCTTGCCGCCATCCTCACGCTATCGGTCTTCGTACTGGAAATGGGTTCGCACCTGATTCCAGGTGTGTCTGAACTGATCCTGCGCACCATTGGCGCGCAGTGGAACTGGTATATCCAGTTTGCACTGACGACGCTGGTGCTGGTCATGCCGGGTATCCGCTTCTACCGGCAGGGCATTCCAGCGCTTTTTCGTCTGGCGCCTGACATGAATTCGCTGGTCGCGGTCGGCACCTTCGCAGCCTATGCCTATTCCCTGGTCGCCACCTTCGCGCCATCGCTACTACCCGCTGGCACCGTCAACGTTTATTACGAGGCAGCGGCGGTCATCGTCACGTTGATCCTGCTTGGCCGTTATCTGGAGGCGCGCGCCAAGGGCCGCACATCCGAAGCCATCAAGCGGCTGGTCGGGCTACAGGCGAAAACCGCACGCGTCCAGCGCAACGGTAGCATACTGGAAATTCCGATCGCCGACGTCGTGGCCGGTGACATCATTGAGGTGCGTCCTGGAGAGCGTATTCCCGTCGATGGAGAAGTCACGCAGGGCCAAAGCTATGTCGATGAATCCATGATCACCGGCGAACCCATCCCGGTGGCCAAGACGGTGGACAGTAAGCTGGTCGGGGGCACCGTCAATCAGAAAGGCGCATTGTCTTTCCGTGCCACAGCGGTGGGCGGCGCCACTGTCCTCGCGCAGATTATCCGCATGGTCGAACAAGCGCAAGGATCAAAACTCCCCATCCAGGCGCTGGTGGACAAGGTGACCATGTGGTTTGTGCCGGCTGTCATGGGTGTTGCCGTGCTGACCTTCCTCGTCTGGCTCGTCTTCGGCCCGCAACCGGCACTGACCTTTGCGCTCGTCAATGCCGTGGCCGTGCTGATTATTGCTTGCCCTTGCGCCATGGGCCTGGCGACGCCCACCTCGATCATGGTGGGCACAGGGCGCGGTGCAGAGCTGGGCGTGCTTTTCCGTAAAGGCGAAGCGCTGCAATTGCTGAAGGATGCCAAAGTCGTCGCCGTGGACAAGACCGGCACGCTGACCGAGGGCCGTCCGACGTTAACCGACCTCGAAGTCGCTGAGGACTTTCAGCGCCCGGATGTACTCAGCCGGATCGCCGCTGTCGAGGCGAAGTCCGAACACCCCATCGCGCGCGCCATCGTCGAGGCGGCCGACAACAAGGGGATCGCGATTCCAGGCATCACAAACTTCGAATCGATCACCGGCTTCGGCGTGAAAGCGCAAGTCAACGGAGAATGGGTTGAGGTCGGCGCGGACCGCTACATGCGCAAACTGGGGCTCAAGGTTGACGTTTTCGCGGCAACCGCCGAGCGCCTGGGGAATGAAGGCAAGACGCCACTCTATGCGGCCATCGGTGGCCAATTGGCTGCGATCGTCGCGGTCGCTGACCCGATCAAGGCAACGACGCCCGCTGCCATCGAGGCACTGCACAACCTTGGCCTGAAGGTGGCGATGATCACGGGAGATAACCACCGCACGGCAGAAGCCATTGCGCGTCAGCTTGGCATTGACGAAGTCATTGCCGAAGTCCTGCCGGAAGGCAAAGTCGACGCGGTGCGTAAGCTAAAAACCGAGCACGGGCAACTTGCATTCGTGGGCGACGGGATTAACGACGCGCCGGCGCTGGCCGAAGCGGATGTCGGTCTGGCTGTAGGCACCGGCACAGATATCGCCATTGAGGCGGCCGACGTAGTGTTGATGTCGGGGAACCTGATGGGTGTATCCACCGCCATCGCACTGTCGCGGGCGACGATCGGCAACATCCGTCAGAACTTATTCTGGGCCTTCGCCTACAACACCGCCCTGATTCCGGTGGCGGCGGGTGTTCTGTACCCTACCTGGAACATCCTCTTATCGCCAATTTTTGCGGCAGGGGCAATGGCACTTTCCAGTGTCTTCGTTCTAGGCAACGCGCTTCGCTTGCGTGGATTCCGTGCCCCCATACACGCCATGGCGGACCCGGCGTAAATAGAAAGGAGGTATTGAGATGAATATCGGGCAAGCGGCAAACGCCTCAGGTGTCTCAGCGAAGATGATCCGATACTATGAACAAACCGGACTGATCCCCCCGGCCAATCGTAAGGAGTCGGGTTATCGCTATTATTCTGCGTCTGATGTGCACATGCTGCGGTTTATTCGCCGAGGGCGTGATCTTGGCTTTCCAGTGGCCAAGATCAATGAGCTCTTGGGCCTCTGGCGCGACAAATCGCGCCAGAACGCTGACGTGAAACGTATCGCTACGGCTCACATAACAGAGCTGCGCGAGAAGATCGACAGTCTGACACAAATTACCAATACGCTTCAGACCTTGATCGAGTGTTGCTCCGGCGATGACCGTCCCGATTGTCCGATTTTGGACGACCTCGAGAACGCAGCCGATAGGTAGCTGGGCCACTACTGTGCGACCGCGCTTGGCGAATGCACTGGATGCCCACAGGAAGCCTATGCTACTGGACCTCGGGAGGAGACAACTGGAGCGGATAGGCGGAATCGAACCGCGTCCCGTTACAAACTTCATGTCACGCTGGGGAACTTAAAGCAGGATTTCTGTGTCAACCTTACTTCTACCTGAACAGCAGAAGGATGGACCTATGAAATGCCCTGTATGCAAAGATACGGACCTGACGATGTCCTCACGCCAGAATATAGAAATTGATTACTGCCCTCAGTGTCGCGGGGTATGGCTGGACCGTGGAGAACTCGACAAGTTGATTGAACGTAGCGCCCAAGAAGCCTCGCCAGCGCCGCAACATCAACAGCCATCATATCCTGCACGCGACTACGACAGGTCACATTCGGGGTACGACAAACGGTACAAAAAGAAATCGTTCTGGCATGAAATCTTTGATTGACTCAAGTACCTGGCGATCAACCCGGGCGCCCTACCGCGCCTAATTGCGCCACGGCGCACGGCCTGATGCCGGCGGTCCAGCCGTCTTGCTTCGTGCCCGAGGGGGCGGCGGAAATTGCGGGCAGGCACAACGCTTTCGCAACTTGCGATGCTATCCGCGCCCCGCTCTCCCAGCGGGGGCCATGTCATTCCTCGGTAATCGGCGCGCCTGCCGCCCCCTTCTGCGCAGACTCAATGCTGTGCCGTGCGCTTTGCTTGCTCGAGTAGCCCTCAGATCGGCCCTAGTCATCCTCGCCCTGGTCATCCTGGTCGCCTCGATGATGACGGTGTCTATGGCCACCGTCATCATCCCCTTGCGAATTCCAGCCGCCGTCTCCGCGATGCCGGTAGTATCCTTCGTCATACACCACGCATCCAGCCAAAACAGACAGCATCACGACAGCCAATAACAGTCTCATTTCAGCACCTTGCTGCTTGTAGTGATCTTGATTCTATCGAGACGCTGGCTGACCGGGCCTTGCAAACAGTAACCGGACACGACTTACCCACAACCGCGGCGAACAACAGCATGGATAACCCTGCGATAGGCACGCATCGCCATGCAAGCAGCCCTAATCATGTATATCCATCGCTGGATAGTAGCTTCAGGAAGTAGCTGCTCAGTAAGGTTATACGTGCTCAGTGGGAAATATTAAAACCCTCCCAGTTCGGGTGCTCAAAATGCGCCCCGCATGCAGTATCAGAATCATTAATGAGAATGAGCTGCATTACTTTCCAACTGAATCTCTCTTGAAACTTGTCACCCGTCAATGGTTGAGAGCGGCCTTGCGTCTTACGATGAAACCATCAATAAACGTCAAGGAGCAAACAAATGACAACGCAGATGAGCATGAGAAAAGCCGTTTTCACCATGGAGCCCTTCACCTGTCCGTCTTGCGTGAAGAAGATCGAAAATACGGTGAGCAAAATCGACGGCGTGCAAGAAGTGAAAGTGATGTTCAACTCGGGGCGCGTCCGGGTCGAGTTCGATGAAGACAGAACCACGGCCGATACAGTACAAGAGACCATCGTGAAACTGGGTTATCCAGTGCTCTCAAAGAAAGTCGCATAACCCGGCATCAGTCGCCTTTAACGACCCTCTGATATTGGCCGTCACAAGCGGCCAATATCGGGCCTCCTGGCTGGATGCACTGGAGCATGACATGAAAAACCTCAAAAATTCCCACATAGCTGGCATCACCGGCCTGTTGCTGCTGATTGCTTTTGGTTTGCACTGGGCCGATCTTTCGCAGTGGAAGGACTATGTCCTGATTGCGTCCTCATTGTTCGCCGGCTACTTTATCGCCATAAAGGCCTTCCAAGCATTGCGCATGAAGGCCTTTAGCATTGAGCTGCTGGTTACAATCGCCGTCATAGGCGCCCTGATCATCGGCGAATATGTCGAATCGGCAGTGGTGACTTTTCTCTTTATCTTTGGTGCGTACCTGGAATCGCGCACCCTGGAAAAGACGCGCTCGTCCCTGCGTAACCTAATCGACCAGACTCCGACTGAAGCCACCGCGATTCGCCCGGAAGGCCACATCAAGCTTCCCGTCGAAGACGTGGTGAAGGGAGATCGAATACTGATTCGCTCCGGCGAGAAAGTGGCGGTCGACGGGGCCATCGTGTCGGGTCAGGCACTGATTGTTGAAGCCGCCATTACCGGTGAATCCGTCCCGGCCAGCAAGGCCATCGGCGACCGAGTGTTTAGCGGCACCATCATCGACAACGGCTACATTGAAGTGACCGCCGACCGCGTGGGCGACGATACCACTTTTGCCAAGATCATCGAAATGGTGGAAGAAGCCCAGGAAACCAAGACCACCACGCAGAAGTTTCTCGATCGGTTCGCCCAGATCTATACGCCAACCATCGTGATCCTCTCCATACTGGTATACGTCCTCTCACGCAACGTTGAACTGGCCCTGACCTTCCTGGTCATCGCCTGTCCCGGTGCGCTGGTCATCTCCGCCCCCGTGTCCATGGTCGCAGGCATCGGCAACGGTGCGCGTAATGGGGTGCTCGTCAAGGGGGGTGAAATCATGGAAAAACTCTCTAAGATCGACCTGGTCATTTTCGACAAAACGGGCACCCTCACCAAGGGCAAGCCTGAAGTCACTGAAGTGAAAAGCTGGGGCATAGAAGAAAACACGCTGCTGCGCCTGGTAGCAGAGGCCGAGCAGCTTTCGGAACACCATCTGGGGCAAACCATCGTGGCTGAAGCCAAAAAGCGCGAACTGCCCTTGAACGAAGATCCTCAGGATGTCGCCATCATCAAGGGCGGCGGCATGGTCGCCACCGTCGGCGGGCAGCATCTGGCCATCGGCAACCGCAAGCTCATGGCAGACCAAGGCGTACCCATCGACGAGCACATCCAGGCCTACGCCACCAGCCGTGAGAAAGCAGGCAATACCGCCGTGCTGATCGCCATCGACAAGAAACTGGCAGGAGTCATCTCGATCGCCGACCAGATCAAGCCCGAAGCCAAGGCTGCCATTGAGCAGTTACGGCAGGCCGGCGTGAAGAAAACGATCATGCTGACCGGTGACAATCGGCATACGGCGCAACTGGTGGGTGATGAACTAGGCCTTGATGCTGTTCACGCCGAGCTGCTACCCCAGGACAAAGTGAAGTGGGTCAATGCACTTAAAAGCCAGGGCTATCGAGTCGCCATGGTTGGTGACGGCATCAACGATGCTCCAGCTCTTGCCACCGCCGATGTCGGTCTGGCCATGGGTGTCGGTGGTACTGATATCTCGATGGAAACCGCCGATATTGTCCTGATGTCAGACCGGCTGGATCAGTTCGCCCATGCCTATTCCCTGGCCAAAGCCACTGTACGCAACATGCAACAGAACACCATCTTGGCGGTGGGTACCGTAGCCCTGCTGCTCGCCGGCGTGCTGCTGGGCAAGATCTTCCTTGCGTCGGGCATGCTGGTCCATGAGCTCAGTGTGCTGCTGGTGACACTCAATGCCGTTAGACTCATACGCTATCGAGCTCGAGGCAGCAACGGCCGGACCTCTCATAGCACAGTGAGCCGCAGCGTCAATAGCCAAGCCGCATAAACCGTGGGACAGTAAAAGCGCCGTCACATGAATCAAGCTTGATGCTAAAAGCAACGCTCCGGCCAATCTGCCGGAGCGTTCGTCTCAACAGTCCCAGTCATACAGGAGTGTTCTAGCATGAACCTCAACCCTCTTTCAGAACTTACTTATACAACCCGCGAGCATGTGCCCGCCCTGTGCGTTTCGCGTGTACCGATCTTTAACCACCTGCCCACCCAAGCGCTCTCGGTGATCGCTGGCAAAGCGACCATGCGCACTTACGAGCGCGGGCAATTCATCCATCGATCCGGTGACCCGTCCGATAAGCTGTTCATTGTCCATACAGGCAAAATCAAAGTGTATCGCTTGGCCGATACCGGCAAAGAACAGCTTATGCGCATCCTGGACCCAGGCGATTTTGCGGGGGAGCTCGCTCTGTTTTCGTCGACGGAGCATGATTCCTATGCTGAAGCCATGCAGTCATCGGAGGTCTGTACGATCAAACGAGCCGACGTGCGCGAGCTTTTGCTTCAATATCCGGACATCAGTCTGCACGTGTTGGGCGAGCTGTCCCGGCGCCTAGGCACTAGCGAGAAGCAAATCACGGCCATTGCCACAGCGTCAATCAATGCCCGTCTGGCACAGTACCTGGCCGCCCAAGCGGAACAAGAGAACGCCACCACGTTCAGCCTGCCCATGAGTCGTAAAAATCTCGCCTCGTTCATGGGCACCACTCCCGAAACCGTCAGCCGTAGGCTGGGGGAATTCGAAGAGGCCGGATGGATCCACCAAATCGGACAGCGCAAGATCACTATTCTCGATCTCGACGCGCTGCTGCTGGCCGAATAAGACTGACGCGAGAATCGCCATGAATAGACTCGAGCTCCTCATTCCTCCGCCCGTCATCATGCTAGCGACAGGCGTCCTCATGTGGGTGTTTTCCAAGCTGCTTTCAGGATTTGCGTTTCCGTGGATCCACAGCGGCGCGTGGGGCGCAGCCACCGCTTTGCTGGGCCTGGCCATCAGCCTGTCAGCCGTTGCCACCTTCAAACACGCCCGCACGACGGTCGACCCGAGGCGACCCGCTGAAGCAACGACACTCATCACTTCCGGTATATATCTCTATAGCCGCAATCCCATGTACCTGGGCGTAATACTTGTTCTCGTCGGGTGGGCGCTATTCCTGGGCAATCTGCTATCGGCGCTGCTTATCGTTGGCTTTGCGTTGTACATCAACCGTTATCAGATTCTTCCCGAAGAGCGATTGCTCCAAGAGAAATTCGGTGCAGATTTCCTCGCATATAAAGACAAAGTACGTCGGTGGATCTAGTGTCGTGTTTGCTTAATACGTCGGCTCCCGATCCGTTCAACGAGCCAAACCATGCTCTCATACCGCACGCTGAAACATCGATTTCCGAGTGCTGTTGATCCGCTATTGTTGATACCCCTTGACCTTCCAAGCATGGCAAGGTCTAGACTGCCGCCATCCCCATCTGAAAGGAGTGTTCCATGCAGTTCCATCTCGATGACATGACTTGCGGCGGCTGCGCCCGCGCGGTGACGAAGGCGATCCAGGCGGTCGATCCGCAGGCCACCGTCGTGGCGGATCCGCCGACCCACCTGGTCCAGGTGCAGACCTCGGCACCCGAGGCGCAAATCGTCGCGGCCTTGCGCGAGGCCGGTTTCCCGCCGCGCACACAATGACGCCGGCGGCGAATCCCTAGGATTTTGCCCGCGCCCCGCGGCGGCCCGTCACTGCGCCGCAGCGCGCCGCAGCGGCCCCGCCCTCCTCATCGGGCTGTTCGAGGGATTGCAGGATCGGACAGTCGGGCCGATCATCGCCCGCACAGCAATGGATCAGCGCCCGTAGCGTATCGGCCATCTGGCGGATGGTGTCCATGCGCCGGTCCAGTTCGGCGATGTGCTGCTCGGCCAGGCGCTTGACGTCGGCGCTCTGGCGCGACTGGTCGTTCCACAGGTTCAGCAGGTCGCCGATCTCGGCCACCGAAAACCCCAGATCGCGGGCGCGGCGGATGAAATGCAGCCGATGGATGTCGGCCTGGGTATAGGAGCGATAGCCCGCGCCGGTACGCGCGACCGGCGGCACCAGGCCGATCTGCTCGTAGTAGCGGATCATTTTGGCCGAGACCTTGGATGCCTTGGCCGCCTCGCCGATGTTCATGACCGCCCTCCTTCGTGCACGGCTTGCTGCAAGGCCGCCGAGGGCGGCTGGAAACGCCGCAGCCGCAATGCGTTGCCCAGCACGAAGACGCTGGACATGGCCATGGCGCCGGCGGCAAAGATCGGCGACAGCAATACGCCCCAGGCCGGATACAGCACCCCGGCCGCCACAGGGATCAGCGCCGTGTTGTAGGCGAAGGCCCAGAACAGATTCTGGCGGATATTGCCGATGGTGGCCTGGGACAGCGCGATGGCATTGGGCACGCCCTGCAGGTTGCCGGACATCAGCACGACGTCGGCGGATTCCATGGCGATGTCGGTGCCGGTGCCGATCGCCACGCCCACGTCGGCCTCGGCCAGCGCCGGGGCATCATTGATGCCGTCGCCCACGAAAGCCAGCCGTCCATGGGCGGCCTTGAGACGTCGCACGGCGTCCACCTTGCCCTCGGGCAGGACCTCGGCCACCACCTCGTCAATGCCCAGGCGAGCCGCAATGGCGCGGGCCGTGCGCTCGTTGTCGCCGGTGACCATGGCAACCTTCAAGCCCAGCGCGTGCAGCGCCGCGATGGCGGCGGGCGTGCCCGCCTTGATCGGGTCGGCGACGGCGATGATGGCGGCCAGCCGGCCGTCGATGGCGGCGTACAGAGGCGATTTGCCCTCGTCGCCCAGGCGTGCGGCCGAGTCGGCGAAGGCTCCGACGTCCAGGCCCAGCGCACGCATGTAGCGGTCGGCCCCCACCTCGATTCGCGCGCCGTCCACCTGCGCGCGCACGCCCATGCCGGTGACGGACTCGAAATCCGTCATGGCCGGCACGGCGATGCCTTCCGCCCGCGCCGCCTCGACGATCGCCCGGGCGATCGGATGCTCGGAGCGCGATTCCACGGCGGCGACCCGGGCCAGCACCGGGCCGCGTTCGAAGCCCGCGGCGATCTCGAGGTCGGTCAGCGCCGGGCGGCCTTCCGTCAAGGTGCCGGTCTTGTCCACGGCCACCACCCTGGCGTCCTTCAGCAGCTGCAGGGCGTCGCCCTTGCGAAACAGCACGCCCAATTCGGCGCCCCGCCCCGTGCCGACCATGATGGAGGTGGGCGTGGCCAGGCCCATGGCGCAAGGGCAGGCGATGATGAGCACGGCCACGGCATTGACCAGCGCGAAGGTCAGCGCCGGCGACGGCCCGAAGGCCAGCCACACCAGGAAAGTCAGCAGCGCGGCCAGCATGACCGCCGGCACGAACCACAGCGTCACCTTGTCGACCACGGCCTGGATCGGCAGCTTGGCGCCCTGGGCCTGCTCGACCAGACGGATGATTTGCGCCAGCATGGTCTGGCCGCCGACGGCGGTGGCGCGCAGCGTCAAGGCGCCGGCCTGGTTGACGGTGCCGCCGACCACCGCGCTGCCGGAGGATTTCTCGACGGGGATCGGCTCGCCGGTGATCATGGACTCGTCCACGAAGCTGCGGCCGTCGGTGACTTCGCCGTCGACCGGCACGCGCTCGCCGGGACGGACCTCGACGATGTCGCCCAGGGCGACCTCCTTGATCGGAATGTCCACGGTGCGGCCGTCGCGCAGGACGTGCGCGACCTTGGCCTGCAGCTTGACCAGGCGCTGGATGGCCTCGGACGTCCGGCCCTTGGCGCGGGCCTCGAGGTGGCGGCCCAGCAGGATCAGGGCCACGATGACGGCGGCGGCCTCGTAGTACACGTTCACCGTGCCGGCGGGCAGCAGGCCCGGCGCGAAGGTCGCCACCACCGAATAGCCGAAGGCGGCGGCCGTGCCGACCGCGACCAGAGAATTCATGTCCGGAGCCAGGCGCAGCAACGCGGGGAAGCCCTTTTGGTAAAAGCGGCGGCCGGGCACGGCCAGGATCAGCAGGGTCAGGATGAACTGCAGGTACCAACTGTTCTGCATGCCGATGGCCGCATCGATCCATGCGTGCATGCCGGGGACCAGGTGCGCGCCCATTTCCAGCACGAAAACCGGCAGCGTCAGGACCCCTGCCAGGATCAGGTCGCGCCTGAGTGCCGTCCGTTCGGCGTCCTTTTTGTCATCGGCCTCGTCATCGGCCTGCGCGGCGTCATCGACAATGCGCGCCTCGTAGCCGGCCTTGTCGATGGCGGCCACCAGCGTATCCGCGCCGGCCACGCCGCGCACGACGGCACGCTCTGTCGCCAGATTCACCATGGCGTCGGCCACGCCGGGCACGGCCTTGAGCGCTTTCTCGACACGGCCCACGCAGGAGGCGCAGGTCATGCCCTCGATGGACAGGCTGATGGACGCCGAGGCGGCGCGCGCAGGGCTGGGGTCCGGCATGTTCATGATCGATGATCTCGTGATTGATTCGACATGAAGACAGCTTAATCCTTACCATTGTTGGAAGGTCAAGCCTGCCGCAGGCTAGGGCCTGTTCACCCTAATGGCCGACGCTGGCCGCCTCGTGATAGTCGCCCTCCCCTCGCTTCCAATACGAGGCAATGCACATGCGGTGCAGATCGGCACCCGGCGGGGAAAAAAACAGTGTGCGCAACTGGGCCATGATGCGGTTTTCGCCCGCCGCCCAGATGAAGCCCTCGCCCGGGGGCAGGATTAGCGCATGGGCCGCGTCCGGCAGCGAATCCACCCACTGCAGGTCCAGGTCGGCCGCGCTGCGCCAGTCGCGCCGGTCGGCCGGGTCGGCCACCTGCACGCGCACGATGGCCCGCACGCCCGCGGGCAACTCGGCCAGGCGCCTCTCGATCGCGGGCATGGCGGTGTCATCGCCCAGCAGGCAATGCCAGGGCAGTTCGGCGGGCACCACCAGGCTGCCGCGCGGGCCGGCCAGGCCCAGCCACTGGCCGATCGGCGCGTGCCGCGCCCATTGCGCCGCAGGCCCAGTGCCATGAATCGCAAAATCCAGCAGCAGCGTGTTGCTGGCCGCGTCGAAGCGCAAGGGCGTGTAATCCCGCATCGTGGGGCGCTCGCCGTCGATGCGCGGGCGGCCGTCGACCATGACGGGCAGGCGGGGTTTTTCCAGCCCTGCCTGCGGCAGGATGAGCTTGACGTGATCATCGAAGCCGGGGCTGAAGAAATCGCGCAGTTCATCCCCGCCCACGGTCAGGCGGACGAAGCCGGGGCTGAGGGCCTCGCGGGCCAGCAATTGCACATGGCGCGCGCGGAACGGATGGCGCACGCGCTGGACAGGCTTGATTTCGGTCGTGGACATGATGCTCGATCGATTATGGAAAACCACTATTTTCGCACTTGCATGCGCCGGCGCGCCTGGGCTAGCGCTGCGGCTGCCCCAAGTCCCCAGGCAGCCCGAACTGTCCAGATTGCCCCGATTGCTCCGACTGTCCATTGCCGGCCGGGGCCGAGGGCGCATCCTCGCTCTTGATTTCCGTGATGACTGGTTCGTCCCAGGTCCCGGTGACCCGGTAGCGCACCGTCATGGCGCGCGCCAGCGGATTTTTCAGCAGCCACTGGCTGAGGAACGCGCCGATGCCGATGACCGGATTGATCGCGATCCCGGCGGCGATGGCCGCGCCGCTGACATCCAGGTTGGGCACGATGACGGCCTGCATGTCCAGCGTCTCGTCGATGATGTTGGAATTGCCCTCGAGCAGGATGGTCCCCACGGGGCCGATCACCTTGTAGTCGTGCGCATGGGCCACGCCTTCCGCGAGTTCCAGCTTGCCGCGCAACTGATCGAAGGGGAAACCCTCCTGGGTCAGGCCGCTCAGGCCCTTGTCCAGGTTGGTCAGGCGGCTGACCGACTGCAGCGACAGCAGCTCGAGCAGCTTGGCCGAGCGGGACCCGAGCTTGCTGAACCGCCCCTTGTCCAGCTGCACGTCCAGCGTGCCGCCCAGCCTGTCCTTGCGATGCGTCCAGGGGAAATCGCGCCACTCGAACCCCCCCTTCAATACGCCTTGGCCACCGGCCATCACGTCCTCGAAACCCGCCCTATCCAGCCATGCGCCCAGGTCCGAGACCTCGGCATTGGCCTGGAGACTGAGGCCGCGCTGCGGCCCGCGCAGGCGCCAGACGCCCGTGCCCCGGATCTTGGCATGTCCGTCGCCCAGGGAGAAGGTCTCGAGCCGCCAGTTCCCGGCGGACGCGTCCTTGACCCCTTCGAGCGAGAGGGGGCCCACCGAGTGGCCATAGATCCGCAGGTCGTCGGCCTGCAGGACGATCGCCGGCATGTCCAGCTCGTCGTCGAAGGAGATCTCTTCCGTGTCGGCCTCCGGCAGCAAGGAGGGTCCATCGGCGGGGTCGCCGCCCAGGCTGAGGCGGGCGAAGCGCCCCGATACGCGGCCGACCACCTTGCCCTCGGCCTGGCGCCACTTGAGCGTCCCCGTGGTCTGGTCGGAACGGACGTTCATGGACCACTGGTCTGTGTCGTGATCGCGCAGCAGCCGCAAGACGGCGTGATCCATCCGCATGCCGAGCAGACGGATCTCGTCGCCCTGCAGGCTGAGGGTCGCCAGCTCCGGGAACACCGCATTCGCGCCCTTGGCGCCTGCGTGGGCATCGTCGCCGGTCGGCGAGAATTCATCGACGATCTCGTTCCACGCATCCATGTCCAGCAAAGGATGGGCGATGTCGATCGCCAGGCCGCCCGGCGGCGGCGCCGCACGGTTCAGGCCGAACGAGGCGGAACTGAAGTAGGGCCCGCCGGACGCGCCGCGCCGGTGCCGCATCCGCGCGGACAGTTCGGTGCCCAGGTCGATGGACAGCAGATCGTCGCGCGCCTCCTGGCCTGACCAGACGACGCGCAGCGTCCTGGCTTGCGTCTCGGGTTTGGCCAGCGGCGCCGGAAAATCCATTTCCAGCCCCCGCAGGTCGGACGTCAGCTCCAAGCGGTAGCCGCGGCTGTCGCGCGCCAGCCGGGTCTCGTAATGCAACGCGCCCGACAGCCGCGACATGCCCGGCACATCGACGAAGTCGGCCAGGGCCTCGGCCGTGGCGCGGCCGCGCAGGAGCAGGCCGCGACCGCCCTTGCCCAGGCGTCCGGCGAGCGACGCCTCGCCGCCCAGCACCTGCCCCGTAAAGCCCGGCTCGGCCTCGATGCCCCCTTCGGTGAAATGCAAGGCGCCCTTCAGCTGCTGGAACGCCGGCATCCCGGGCATCAAGCGCAGGCTGCCCTCGTCGAGCACGATGCGCCCGTCGACCTGTGTGTCCCTGCTGTGCGTCAGGGGCACCGTCAGCGTCAGCGGCACCTCCCAGGCACCCGAAGCGCGCGCCTCGTCGAACATGCCATCCAGCAGCTCGCCCAGCGGCGAATGCACGAGCAGGGCCATGTAGTCCTCGCCCTGGGCCCGCGTCTGGCCCGACACGCTCAGGACCGCATCGTGCTCGATATTCGGGATGGTGGCGCGCAGGTTGGCAAGCGCGATGGCCGCGTCCTCCGCGGGCTGCATTCGGGCGCGGTCGGCGGTCAGCGTCAAGGCGACCCGATGCAGCTCGGCCGTGCCGTCCATGTCCAGCAGCATCGGCCAGGCCGGCTCGCCGGGCTCGGCCGGCACATAGTCGATGACCGCGCCGTGGTAGGCGCCCGCGACCAGGAAGTCGCCCGCCTCCGGATGGTCGCCGAAGGGAAACTCGGACAAGTCCCCGTTGAGGCGCAGGCGCGCATCCGTCAGGATCCCGGCCCGCAATCCGCGGTCCAGCCAGTCCCGCGCGTCGGCATCGACCACCAGCGGCAGATAGCGATGGATTGCGTCCAGCCGCGCGCGCGCGATCATGCCCTGGATGTCGATCCGGCCGGCAGCGCCGCCCGCACGCCACGAGCCGGAGGCGACGACATCGATGTCCGGATTGCGCCAGTGCAACCGGTCGAAATCGACCGAGGGCGCCGCACCGAGCCGCACCCAGGCGTCGGCCTCCAGGCGCCCCAGGGCGATGGGGTGCTGGAACCATTCGGGATTGCGCAAAGCCAGGCCTTGCGTCTGCACAGCCACGCGCAGCGGCGCAGCGGTATCCGGCGTATCCTCGGCGGCGGCCCGCCAGCCGCTCCAGGGCCCCTGGGCGTAGACGCGGACGCGCGGCGCCAGGAATCGCGTGGCCGCAGTCTGGGTCCAGTCCATGCCATCGATCGCCGCCTCGAGGGTCATCCGCGGATCGCCCGCCGTCCCATCCGCCGCGCCGGCCTCGGCCCAGGCCCGCAGCGTCATGCGGCCGTCGCGCAAGGGCCACGGAACGTCCGCCCACGGCCGCCAGGCCGCCGCCTGCAAGTCCTCGATGGCCGCATACGCGCGATAGGCGTGCGGCCATGCGCCGCGCGCCAGGCTGGCGGGCTCGTCGAGGCGCGCGCGAACCTCGACCGGCCCGCCCAGCCCCTTGGGTGGCTGCATGGAAAATGAGGCCGACAGCACGTCGCGGGCGGATCCGTCCAGAATCGCCTCGACATCGGTGAATACGAGTTCCGGCGCCGCGCGCCGCTGGTCACGCCAGCGAATCGTGGTGTCCTCCAGGACGATGCTGGGCTGCGCGACCAGCCAGGCGAGCCACGGCGAGCCGTCTTCGCCGTCGTCGGGGTCCTGGTCCTGGATGCGCTGGCCCAGGACGTGCACGGCACCAGCCGTGTCGCGGCGCACGGCCAGGTCCATGCCGCGCACCTGCAGCCGCAATCCGGGGCGCAAGTGCAGGACGCTGCGCCAGCTCAGGCGCGCGCGCGTCTGCGGCACCGACAGCAGGACGGCGCCCCGCGCGTTGCGCAACACGATGTCATCGAATTCGAACACGGGATTCCATCCCTGCCAGCTCGCCCGGATCTCGCCCAGTTCGATGGGAATGCCGAGCATCCGCGAGACCTGAGCCTGGATCTGGGGACGCCAATGGTCCACATTCGGCAGGACGAGGTAGCGCAGGCCCAGCAGCGCCAGGCCCAGGATGAAATACAGGCAAATGGCAAGGCCGAGGAGCCGGCGAGGCCATCCAGAGCGGGTGCGGATGCTTGAAATCGATTGGCGCATGCCGTCATTTGAAGTATTTTTAGGGTCCCCCGCGGCATGAGGCGCGCGGGGCCGAATCACAACAATCCTCCGAGGCCGTCCTCCATGTCCGAGGCCATTATATTAAAGCCCGCCCTGCGCTGGTCCGGCGCGCTGCGCCGCAAGGCGCTGGCCCGCCCGCAGTTCCTGGAACGGCTCGCCGAGGACGCGGCCCGGCCGGTCACGCGCAAGACCATCGCCGACTGGTTCGCGGAGGACCCGCCCGGCGAACCCGGCGAGGCGGCGCCGGCCGAGCGCCTGCGCCCTGCGCTGCGCCGCTTGCGCGAACGGGTCTTCCATACCCTCATGGTGCGCGACATCGCGGGCCATGCGCCCCTGCACGAAGTGGTCGCCGCCATGTCGGCGCTGGCCGACCTGGCCGTGGGCCAGGCCTATCGCAGCGTCATGCGGGACCTGATCGAGATCCACGGCGTTCCGCGGCATCCCGACACCGGCGAGCCGCAGGACATGATGATCCTGGGCATGGGCAAGCTCGGCGGCAAGGAATTGAACGTCTCGTCGGACATCGACCTCATCATGCTCTATGGCGAAGAAGGCGAGACCGATGGCCGCCGGCGCATCAGCCACCACGAGTTCTACGGCAAGGCCTGCCGCCGGATGATGCCGGTGCTGTCGGAAATCGACGCCGACGGCTTCGTGTTCCGCACCGACCTGCGCCTGCGCCCGGACGGCGACAGCGGGCCGCTGGCCTGGAGCCTGGATGCGCTGGAAAATTATCTGGTGGCCCAGGGCCGCGAATGGGAACGCTACGCCTGGCTGAAGGCGCGGACCATCCCCTGCCCGTATTTCGCCGACGACGGCCTGGCCGCGCAGGCGCGCCAGCTCGAGGCCCTGCGGCGGCCCTTCGTCTACCGCAAGTATTTCGATTTCGACGCACTCTCGGCGCTGCGGCGCTTGCGCGAGCGCATCCGCATGGACTGGCAGCGCCGCGCGCACGCCCGCAACGGCGTCGATACACGCCACAACATCAAACTGGGCGAAGGCGGCATCCGCGAGATCGAATTCGTGGTCCAGCTCAACCAGTTGATCCGCGGCGGACGCCTGCCCTCGCTGCAGCAGCGCAACCTGCTGGCCGCCCTGCACAAGCAGCGGCGCGCCGGCCTGCTGGATGCCACGCAGGCCGAAGGGCTGGAGGCCGCCTATGGATTCCTGCGCCGCGTCGAGCACATGCTGCAGTACCGCGAGGACGAGCAAACCCATCTGCTGCCGCCCGAACCCGAACGACAGGCGGAACTTGCCCACGCCATGGGCCTGTCGCCCGATGTCTTCACCACTCGCCTGGAGGCGCACCGCACATTCGTCGCGCAATGTTTCCGCGACGCCTTCCGGATCGCAGGCATGGGCGGCGACATGGCCGAGCCGGCCGCCCCCACTGGCGCGGCAAGCGAGCCTGATGCCCCGTTGCCGCCGGCCTATGCCGACGGGGACGCCGACATCATCCGCCCGCGCATCGAGGCACTGCTCGAGGGCCACCGGATCCGCAGCCTGCCGACGACCAGCCGCAGGCGGCTGACGGCGCTGCTGCCGCGCCTGATCGAGGCCGCCGGCGGCACGCCGGCCCCCCGCAGCACGCTGCTGCGCCTGCTGGACCTGGTCGAACACGTGGCCCAGCGCAGCGCCTACCTCGCGCTGCTGGCCGAATACCCCGAAACCCTGGCCCGCGTGGCGCGGATCATCGGCGCGAGTCCCTGGGCTTCACACTATCTCACCCAGTATCCGCTGCTGCTCGATGGCCTGATCGAATGGCGCAGTCTCATGCAGGCGCCGGACTTCGCGGCGATCGCCGAGCAATTGGCCGCCGACCTGGACGCCTGCGTGCTGCCGGACGGCCAGGCCGACGTCGAACAGCAGATGAACCTGATGCGCGACCTGCAGCACCAGGTGACGTTCCAGCTGCTGGCCCAGGACCTGGAGGGCGCGATCACCGTCGAGGCGCTGGCCGACCGCCTGTCGGCGCTGGCCGACCTGCTGCTGGCCGAGACCATCCGCCGCGCCTGGCCGCTGGCGCTGCCGCGCAGCCAGCGCGCGGCGCCCGGGGTGCCGCGATTCGCGATCATTGCCTACGGCAAGCTGGGCGGCAAGGAAATCGGCTATGCCTCCGATCTGGACCTGGTGTTCCTCTATGACGATCCCGACCAGGACGCCGGCGAACGCTATACCAAGCTCGGCCGGCGGGTGGCCTCGTGGCTGTCCACCCTCACCTCCTCGGGCCGCCTGTACGACATCGACCTGCGGCTGCGCCCGGACGGCGACGCGGGCCTGCTGGCCGTGCCGATCGACGCCTTCGAGTCCTACCAGCTCCACCAGGCCTGGCCCTGGGAGCACCAGGCGCTGACCCGGGCACGCTTCGTCGCGGGCGATGCCGGGATCGGCGGGCGCTTCGAGGACATCCGCCGCCGCATCCTGCTGTTGCCGCGCGACCCGGAGGCCCTGCGCAAGGACGTGCGCGACATGCGGGCCAAGATCACCGCCGGCCACCCGAACCACAGCGGCGACTTCGACCTCAAGCATGATCGCGGTGGCATGGTCGACATCGAATTCATCACGCAATACCTGGTGCTGTCCCAGGCGGGCGCGCACCCGGAATTGCTGGACAACCTCGGCAACATCGCCTTGCTGGGCCTGGCCGCGCGCGCGGGGCTGATCCCGGCACCCTTGGCCGCACAAGTGGCCGACGCCTATCGCGTGCTGCGCCGCCGCCAGCATGCCTTGCGCCTGCAAGGCGCCGAGAAGGCCCGGGTATCGGCAGGCGAACTGCAGGCCGAGCGCGAGGCCGTGCGCAGCCTCTGGAACCAGGTGCTGGGCACGGACTAAAATGGGGGCTTCACAGTGCTTTGTCCGCGGGCTGCGCCCGCTGTGCCATGACCGAATTCCAACGCCCCGTCCTGACCCTGCCCGAGGGACACCGGAAAGTCCTGCTGCATTCCTGCTGCGCCCCCTGTTCGGGCGAGGTCATGGAGGCGATCCGGGCCTCCGGGATCGAGTATTCGATCTTCTTCTACAACCCGAACATCCACCCGGTGCAGGAATACGAAATCCGCAAGCAGGAAAACATCCGCTTCGCTGAAAAGCACGGCATCGAATTCATCGACGCCGATTACGACGTCGACAACTGGTTCCAGCGGGTCAAGGGCTTCGAGAACGAACCCGAGCGCGGCCATCGCTGCACCCTGTGCTTCGACATGCGCTTCGAGCGCACCGCCCTGTACGCCTGGGAGCACGGCTTCGACACGATCTGCAGTTCGCTGGGCATCTCGCGCTGGAAGAACATGAGCCAGATCAACGACTGCGGCGAGCGCGCGGCGGCGCGCTATCCGGGGATGGCCTACTGGACCTACAACTGGCGCAAAGGCGGCGGCTCGCAGCGCATGATCGAGATCAGCAAGGCCGAACATTTCTACCAGCAGGAATATTGCGGCTGCGTGTACTCGCTGCGCGACACCAACCGCTGGCGGCGGGCCAACGGCCGCGACCGCGTGCACATCGGCGTGAAATACTACGGGGACGACACCTCGACCGACGCCTGAGCCCCCTCGGGGGATGAGCCCGGACGCAGAACAGTCCCTGTGGACTGGTCTGCGCCTGGCGAATCCGAGCGGCATGCAGGCCGCGAGGTGGACAGCAAGCAGGCGCCAGCCTGCGCGGCGTGGGGGTCACTCCCGCTGCCGGGCCGCCCCAAGGCGGGAGCGCCCCCTCGGGGGGCAGCAAGCAGGCGCCAGCCTGCGCAGCGTGGGGGTCACTGCAACGTGCGTTCGAAGACGAACTTCTCGCCGTCCCAGTCCACCGGCACGACGTCGCGCGGCCCGAACTTGCCCTCCAGGATGAGGCGGGCGACCGGGTTCTCGACGTGCTGCTGGATCGCGCGCTTGAGCGGCCGGGCACCAAACACCGGGTCGAAGCCGGCGCGCGCCAGCTCGGCAACCGCCGCGTCCGAGACCTCGAGGCGCATGTCCTGCTGCGCCAGGCGCTGGCCCAGGCGCTGCAATTGGATGCGGGCGATGGGCTCGATGTGCACCGCGTCCAGGCCGTGGAAGACCACGATCTCGTCGATCCGGTTGAGGAACTCGGGCCGGAAGGCGGTCTTGAGTTCGTCGCGGATGACTTCCTTGATCACGTCGTAGGGCTGCCCCGCCATGCTCTGGATGTGCTGCGAGCCCAGGTTCGAGGTCATGATCACCACGGTGTTGCGAAAGTCCACCGTGCGGCCCTGGCCGTCGGTCAGGCGGCCGTCGTCCAGCACCTGCAGCAGCACATTGAACACGTCCGGGTGCGCCTTCTCGATCTCGTCGAGCAGGATCACGCTGTAGGGCTTGCGGCGCACGGCCTCGGTCAGGTAGCCGCCCTCCTCATAGCCCACATAGCCCGGCGGCGCGCCGACCAGGCGGGCCACGGAGTGCTTTTCCATGAACTCGCTCATGTCGATGCGCACCAGGTGGTCCTCGGAATCGAAGAGGAAATTCGCCAGCGCCTTGGTCAGCTCGGTCTTGCCCACGCCCGTCGGCCCCAGGAACAGGAAGGACCCATAGGGCCGCTGCGGATCGGACAGGCCCGCGCGCGAGCGGCGGATGGCCTCGGACACCAGGGTGACGGCCTCGTCCTGGCCTACCACGCGCTGGTGCAGCACGTCCTCCATGCCGAGGAGCTTGGCGCGTTCGCCCTGCATCATCTTGGACACCGGGATGCCGGTCGCGCGCGACACGACCTCGGCGATTTCCTCCGCGCCCACGCGGGTGCGCAGCAGGCGCGGCTGTTCGTCGCTGGCCTGCGCCGAGGCGGATTCGGCCGCCTTCAGGCGCGCCTCCAGGTCGGGCAGGCGCCCGTACTGCAGCTCGGCGAGCTTATCGTACTGGCCCTTGCGCTGCAGCTCGGCCATTTCGGCGCGCACGCGGTCGATGTCCTCCTTGACCGCCTGCGAACCCTGGACCGCGGCCTTTTCGGCCTTCCAGACTTCCTCGTAGTCGTTGTATTCGCGCTGCAGGGACTCGAGCTCTTCCTCGATCGCCTTCAAGCGCCGTTCAGAGGCCTCGTCCGTGTCTTTCTTGACTGCCTCGCGTTCGATCTTGAGCTGGATGATGCGCCGGTCGAGCTTGT
This sequence comes from Castellaniella sp. S9, assembly GCF_027257175.1. Classification (GTDB taxonomy): domain Bacteria; phylum Pseudomonadota; class Gammaproteobacteria; order Burkholderiales; family Burkholderiaceae_B; genus Castellaniella. The sequence goes on from NZ_JAPFGD010000001.1 coordinate 277,146, forward strand.
CCATCACCTCGGGCTTGGAGTCGATCTCCATGCGGATGCGTGCCGCCGCCTCGTCGATCAGGTCGATCGCCTTGTCGGGCAGGAAACGGTCGGTGATGTAGCGGTGTGAAAGCTCGGCCGCCGCCACGATCGCGGGGTCGGTGATCTGCACGCCGTGGTGCAGTTCATAGCGTTCCTGCAGACCGCGCAGGATGGCGATCGTCGACTCGACGTCGGGTTCGTCGACCAGCACTTTCTGGAAGCGGCGTTCGAGCGCGGCGTCCTTTTCAATGTACTTGCGGTATTCGTCCAAGGTGGTCGCGCCCACGCAGTGCAGCTCGCCGCGCGACAGCGCGGGCTTGAGCATGTTGCCGGCGTCCATGGCGCCCTCGGCCTTGCCGGCGCCCACCATGGTGTGCAGCTCGTCGATGAAGACGATGGTCTGGCCCGAGTCCTGGGACAATTCCTTGAGGACCGCCTTCAGACGCTCTTCGAATTCGCCGCGATACTTGGCGCCCGCCAGCAGCGCGGCCAGATCCAGGGACAGCACGCGCTTGCCCTTGAGGGTCTCGGGCACCTCGCCGTTGACGATGCGCTGGGCCAGTCCCTCGACGATGGCGGTCTTGCCCACGCCGGGCTCGCCGATCAGCACGGGGTTGTTCTTGGTGCGGCGCTGCAGGATCTGGATCGTGCGGCGGATCTCATCGTCGCGGCCGATCACCGGGTCGAGCTTGCCCTCGCGCGCACGCGCCGTCAGGTCGGTGGTGTACTTCTGCAGGGCCTGCCGATTGTCCTCGTCCTCGGCGCCGGCCACCTGGGCGCCGCCGCGCACCGCCTCGATGGCGGCCTCGAGCGCCTTGCGCTGCAGGCCCGCCTCGCGCAGCGCCCGGCCGGCGTCGCCCTTGTCGTCGCACAGGGCCAGCAGGAACAGTTCGCTGGCGATATAGGTGTCGCCGCGCGCGGCGGCCTCCTTGTCCGTGCGGGCGAGCGCGGCCTGCAACTCGCGGCTGGCCTGCACATTGCCCTCGGCGCCCTGCACGGACGGCAGGGCCTTGATCAGTCTGTCGACCTCGGCCGACAGCCGCGGTACGGCCACCCCCGCATGGGCCAGCAGGCTGGCCGCGCCGCTGTCGCCATCGGCGAGCAGGGCCGCCAGCACGTGAAGGTTTTCAATATAGGGATTGTCCTGGCGCAGCGCGAGGCTCTGTGCGTCCGCGATCGCCTGCTGGAACTTCGTCGTCAATTTGTCGAATCGCATGTTGATTCCATATCCTGAGGTGGGGCGCAACGCCCGAATGCACACCATATGCGGCCGTTCGGCCCGATTTTCAAGCCCGGCGCGCCGGCCTACGGACTCATGCACACCCTTTGCGCATGATCATTGCGCGCGGGCGCCGCCTGCTGTTAAGCTGGCCTCCATATTCGAGTTCAATGGGGTCGCGCATCATGCGGGGGGTCGTCAAAAAATGGGGTAACAGCGCTGCCGTACGCATCCCCGCATCCATGCTCAAGACCCTGCGCCTCGGCCCCGACAGCCTGGTCGACATCCGGCTCGAGCGCAACCACATCGTCATCGAACCCATCCGCAGCCAGGAATACGTCCTGTCGCAGTTGCTCGGCGGGATCAAGCCCCGCAACCTTCACCCCGAGATCGATTTCGGGTCGGCGGGCGACTGATGGCCGCCCGCGCCGCCACCGCCCGCGCGTTCGTGCCCGACATCGGCGACGTGGTGCACGTGCATTTCACCGCCTCACCCCGGGACCTGCCCGCCGCCCCCAAGGCGGCCCTGGTCCTCAGCCCGGCGGCCTACAACCGCAAGACCGGCCTGATGGTGTGCTGCGCCCTGGTCCAGCAGCCCAAGGGCTATCCCTTCGAGACCCCGCTGGCCGCCCAGCCCGGCGCGGCGGCGCTGGCCGACCAGGTCAAAAGCCTGAAATGGGCCGGCACCCGCATCACGCTCGAAGGCCGCGCCACGCCCGATGAACTGGCCCAGGTCCGCGCCAAGCTCCGCGCCCTGCTGTTCCCCGACTGAACTCGCAACGGCCGGCGGCCCGGCATAAGCCCTTGAGGCAAAAAGTATTCTGCGCGTGTGGTTATCCGGAAACCAGGGTAAACCCCATGTTAGTGTAGGGACGTCGGCGCGAAGCGCGCCGGTCCTTCACGACTCTGGCAGAAGCGCATGAGCACACACATAGACTGGGACCCTCAGGCCCCGGAGGTCCTGGCCGATCCGATCGGCGCCTACGATACGATGCGGGCACGCTGCCCGGTGGCCCATGACGGCGACGGGCACCACGCCGTCTTCCGCCACGCCGACGCGATGCGCATCCTGCTCGACCCCCGGACCTTCAGCAGCGCGGCATCCAGCCACGTCTCGGTGCCTCACAGCATGGATCCGCCCCAGCACACCCGCTTTCGCCGGCTGATCGATCCGTACTTCAGCCCCGAGCGCATGGCCGCCTTCCAACCGGCCTGCGAGCGGATCTGCACCCAGCTGGCCGATCGCCTGCCGGCCGATGGCCAGGTGGAATTGATGTTCAGCCTGGCCCATCCATTTGCGCTGTCGATGCAGTGCGCCTTTCTGGGCTGGCCCGACACCCTGCACGCGCCGCTGCTGCAGTGGATCCTGAAAAAAAACGCGGTCACGCTGTCCGGCGACCGGGAGGCGATCGCCGCCGTGGGCAAGGAATTCGACGCGACGATCCGCGCGCTGCTCGAGGCCCGTCGGGCCGCGGGGCCCGATGCCCCCGACGACGCGACCACCCATCTGATGCGCGAGACGATCGAGGGCCGGCCCCTGAGCGAGGACGAAATCGTCAGCATCCTGCGCAACTGGACGGTCGGCGAACTGGGCACCATCGCCGCCAGCGTCGGCATCATCGCCCTCTACCTCGCCCAGCATCCGCCGCTGCAGCAACGCCTGCGCACCAACCCGGAACTGGTGCGCGCAGCCAACGACGAAATCCTGCGCATCCACGCCCCATTGCTGGGCAACCGCCGGATCCTGACCCGACCGGCCCGCCTGGGCGACAGGGCGCTGCCCGCCGGCGAGCGCGTCGTCCTGATGTGGGCCTCGGCCAATCGCGACGAGGCGATCTTCGGCGATCCGGACGAATTCCGCCTGGACCGGGATCCAGCCCTCAACCTGCTGTACGGCGCCGGCATCCACGCCTGCCCCGGCGCGCCGCTGGCACGCCTCGAACTCGACACCATCATCCGCGCGCTGCTGATGGCCACGCGCGAGATCCGGCCCGTGCCGGACGCTCATCCCGTCGCCGCCGCCTATCCGACGGGCGGCTATCGGCAGGTCCCGCTGCACATCCTGCGCTGAATAGTCCCCGACAGTGTCCGTCCGGCGCAACGCAATGCCGGCCCGCCTATCCCTTCGCGGCGGCGATGCCATGCGCGCGCGCGCGGCGAGGTCTACAATTCAGGCATCAAGAATCACGGGACGCCCCGCCGGCGCCCGTTCCGAAACTCCAGGATCTGTTCGCCATGTGTCAGCTTCTGGGCATGAATTGCGCCACGCCCACCGACATCACGTTTTCCTTTACCGGCTTTGCCGCCCGCGGCGGCCAGACCGACCATCACGCCGACGGCTTCGGCATCGCCTTCTACGAGAACCGGGGCTGCCGCAGTTTCATCGACAACGCCCCATGCTGCCAATCGCCGGTGGCGGACCTGATCAAGCATTACCCCATCAAGTCGCGCAACGTGATCGCCCACATCCGCAAGGCCACCCAGGGCGCCACCGAACTCGAAAACTGTCATCCCTTCGTGCGCGAGCTCTGGGGACGCCACTGGCTGTTCGCCCACAACGGCGACCTGAAGGCCTTCGAGCCCGCCCTGCGGGGCCACTACCAGCCCGTGGGCCAGACCGACAGCGAGCGCGCCTTCTGCTTCATGATGGAAGGCCTGCGCACGCGCTTCGGCCAGGACGAGCCGGCCGACGACGCGCTGTTCGCCGCGATCTCGGACATGACCCAGGGGCTTGCCGCCCACGGGGTCTTCAACTTCCTCATCTCCAACGGGCGCTGCATGCTGGCGCACTGCTCGACCACCCTGCACTACATCACCCGCGCCTGGCCGTTCCGCGCCGCCCACCTGGTGGACACGGACATTTCCGTGGATTTCTCGCGCACCAATGTCCAGGGGGACTGCGTGTCGGTCATCGCCACCAAGCCCCTGACCGACAACGAGACCTGGACGGCGTTCGAGCCGGGACGCCTGGTCATGTTCGCCCAAGGCCGCCCGCAGGCCGAGACCTTGATTCCGATCCCCGAGGACGTGCGGCAGCGCAATTTCGCCAATCTGGCCTGCGCATGAACCGGGACGACGATCCGCGCCCGGCCGAACCCATCGAGCCGGACCTCAACGACTGCTGCGGCAATGGCTGCGAGCCGTGTGTCTTCGATACCTACATCGAGGAAAAGCGGGCGTGGGAACAGGCCGTCAAAGCCTGGGAGGAGCGTCACCGGCACACTGGGACACCCCCGGCCTCGTGACCCGGCGGCTCAGGCCGCCGCCCAACCCAGCCCCTTGGACAGCCGCTGGACGGCGGCCCGCAGGGACAGCGCCTGCGCGGTGTCGACGCGCGCCGCGAGCGAGGACGCCGGCCCGACGAGGGTCAAGGCCATCACGATCCTGTTCTGGGCATCCAGCACCGGCGCCGACACGCCATTGATGCCCGCGACGTGGTCGCCCTCGACGCAGGCCATGCCCTCGTCGCGGATGCGGGCGCGCATGGCCTTGGGCAGCGCCGGCGCGCCGGCCTCGCGCCAGGCCGCGAACACCCGGCCGGTGGCCGAGGACTGCGGGTCGAACACAGCCCCCTCGCTGACGCTGATCGACACGCTGCGCGGCGGCTGGCAGACCCGGATCGCGGTCGCGCCGCCATTGCCCCAGACGGCGACGAAGCAGGTTTCCCCCAAGGCCTGGGCAAGGTCGCGCGCCTCGGCCACGGCCCATTGCAGGGGATCCTGGCGACTGAGCCAGGACACCGCCAGGTCGCGGATCGCCGGCCCCAAGCCATACTGTCCCGAGTCCGGATCCTGCGCGACCCAGCCGGCGCGCGCCAGGCTGGCGAGGTAGCGGTGCGCCTTGGCGCGGTGCATGCCGGCCTGGCGCGCGAGGTCCGACAGGCCGATGGGGCCGCCGGCCGTCGCCAACACCCGAAACAATTCGAGCCCCACCTCGACGGACTGCACGCCCTTGCTGCCTTCGCCGTTCTCATCCTGCGCCATCCGGGACTCCTTCCTGCCCGCGCCGGACCATTCGGCGCCTCCCGCAGGGATTGTAATCGCAGCATCCCCGCCGGCATCCCGCACGGCATTTTTGCCGTCGGGAAAAACCTGGGCTTGACGTCGATCAAGCACCACGTTATTGTTACTATGTTAATAACATTGTTATTAATAACATAACAAACCGCAGTTCCCCCCCAGCCCTTCCACACCGGAGACCCATCCATGAAAACCCCCATCACCTTCCCCAAGGCCGAAGGCATCCACACTCGCCAGGCCCACTGCGACATCCCCGACGGCCTGTACGAGCGCGAGCATGGCCGCAGCGGCTTTTTCGGGCCGGCCAGCCACATCCTGCACACCCACAAGCCCACTGGATGGACAAAATGGGAAGGCCCGATGGAGCTCACCCTCCTGGACCTGAACAAGCTCGAGGACAGCGCGCCCTGCCCCTGGAAGGCCCGCCGCTTCATGCACAACGCCAACACCCAGGTGTGCTTCTGGAAATTCGACAAGGCCATGCCGGACCTCGCCCGCAACGGCGACGGCGACATGATCCTGTTCTTCCACCGCGGCGAGGGCGAGTTCTTCTGTGACTACGGCCACATGAGCTACCGCGAGGGCGACTACCTGATGATCCCGCGCGGCACCAGCTGGCGCCTCGAGCCCGCCAACCCGGCCGAGGTCCTGACGATCGAGGCCACCGAGGATTCCTTCCAGCTGCCCGATCGCGGCATCGTCGGCCGCCACGCCCTGTTCGACATGGCGGTGCTCGACACGCCCAAGATCGACGAGGCCTTCAAGGCCCAGCAAGGCGAATTCGAAACCCGCGTGCGGGCCAAGCGCCGCAATCAGGTCACCACGGTCACCTTCCCCTACAACTTCCTCGACGCCGCCGGCTGGCACGGCGACTGCTGCCCCGTCAAGCTCAACTGGCGCGACATCCGCGAACTGCTGTCCGACCGCTACCACCTGCCGCCCACCGCCCACGCGACCTTCCTGTCGAACACCATCATCGTCTGCACCTTCGCCCCGCGCCCCATCGAAAGCGATCCCGGCGCGCTCAAGGTCCCGTTCTTCCACAACAACGACGAGTTCGACGAGTCGATCTTCTATCACGCGGGCAATTTCTTCAGTCGCGACAACATCGGCCCCGGCATGTTCACCCTGCATCCCTCGGGCTTCCACCACGGCCCGCACCCCAAGGCCTTCGCGGCGGCCGCGGCCAACAACAAGGGCGAGCGCAAGTACACCGACGAGGTCGCCGTCATGATCGACTCGCGCTTCCCGCTGGAGCTCGACGAACTGCCGGCCGGCGTCAAGGATCCCAACTACATGCAATCCTGGATGGAATGAGGCCCGGACAACCTTGACGGCCATAGGGTTCCCAAGGGGGGCGGGCGGCACAATTTCTATAATGGAACTTCGACCAACCCGCCCCCCAAGGAACCCTGCCGTGGCCTCTGACTCCATCCCCATGTTCGCCGAAAACACCTACCCCTTCGATGCGCGCGGCGTCGCGAAACGCTTCCGCCACGCGGCGATCTTCGGCGCCCTGTCGGCGCTGCAGCCCGGCGAGACCATGCGTTTTTGCAACGACCACGACCCGCTGCCGCTGCTGCAGCAGCTCCAGGGCCATTTCGGCGAACAGATCCAGATCGAGTACCTGGCCCGCAATCCCGGCGAGATCGTCATCGATTTCCGGATCGTCGCCTGATCCGACACGCGGGACGCCGCCCGAAACACCGGCGTCCCTCGCGATTGCGCCCCTGAGGGGGCGCTTTTTTTTACCTGGATCAAGTTTTCGGGAAAAACTGAGGATCTTGGGTTGATTACACTACATGTTGTGTTTAGTATTTATTGAAACACAATATATGGTATTCAATCATCATGACCGATATCCAGCAGTCCCGCCACGCAGCCCCTTTTGTCGACGTCGCCCGCTCGATCGACGAATACCTCGACCGGCAGGACTGGCGCGTCAATGCCAACGCCAACCAGGGCTATTCCCTGGGCGGCCTGATCCTCAACACCTCGGGCAAGATGATCGCCAACTATTGGCTCAGCCACGTCTATCCCGAGGCCATCGGCCGCGCGCACCGCGAGGCCGACCTGCACATCCACGATCTGGACATGTTGTCGGGCTATTGCGCCGGATGGTCCTTGCGGACCCTGCTCAACGAGGGCCTGAACGGGGTGCCCGGCAAGATCGAATCCGCCCCGCCGCGGCACATGTCCAGCGCGGTCGGCCAGATCGTGAACTTCCTGGGCACGCTGCAGAACGAATGGGCCGGCGCCCAGGCCTTCAGCTCTTTCGACACCTACATGGCGCCCTTCGTCCGCAAGGATGCGATGTCGTACGCGGCGGTGCGTCAATGCATCCAGGAACTGATCTACAACCTGAACGTCCCCTCGCGCTGGGGAACGCAAACCCCTTTCACCAACCTCACCTTCGATTGGGTCTGCCCCGAGGACCTGCGCGATCAGGTCCCGGTGATCGGCGGCGCGGACATGCCTTTCGCCTACGGCGAGCTGCAGGCGGAAATGGACATGATCAACCAGGCCTACATCGAGGTGATGATGGCGGGCGACGCCAAGGGCCGGGCCTTCACCTTCCCGATCCCCACCTACAACATCACCCCCGATTTCGACTGGTACAGCCCCAACGCGGAACTGCTTTTCCAGATGACCGCCAAGTACGGGCTGCCGTACTTCCAGAACTTCATCAATTCCGAGCTGAAGCCCAACATGATCCGCTCGATGTGCTGCCGCCTGCAGCTGGACCTGCGCGAGCTGCTCAAGCGCGGCAACGGCCTGTTCGGCTCGGCCGAGCAGACCGGCTCGCTGGGCGTGGTCACCATCAATTGCGCGCGCCTGGGCTACCGGCACCGGGGCGACGAGGCCGCCCTGTACGCCCGCCTGGACGAACTGCTGGCGCTGGGCCGGGACAGCCTCGAGATCAAGCGCGGCGTCATCCAGCACCACATGGACAACGGCCTGTTCCCCTATACGCGGCGCTACCTGGGCACCTTGCGCAATCATTTCTCGACCCTGGGGGTCAACGGCATCAACGAGATGATCCGCAACTTCACCGCGGATGAGCACGACCTGACCACGCCTTGGGGCCACGCCTTCGCCGTGCGCCTGCTGGACCACGTGCGCGCACGCATGGTCGAGTTCCAGGAGCAGACCGGCCACATGTACAACCTCGAGGCGACACCTGCCGAGGGCACGACCTACCGTTTCGCCAAGGAAGACCGCAAGCGCCACCCCGGCATCCTGCAGGCCGGCACCGCCGACATGCCCTATTACACCAACTCCTCGCAACTGCCGGTGGGTTTCACCGACGATCCCTTCGAGGCGCTGGAGCGCCAGGACGAACTGCAGCGCAAGTACACCGGCGGCACGGTGCTGCACTTGTACATGACCGAGCCGCTGTCCTCGGCCGAGGCCTGCCGCACGCTGGTGCGGCGCGCCCTGGGCCGCTTTTCCCTGCCCTACATCACCGTCACGCCGACGTTCTCGATCTGCCCGCGGCACGGCTACCTGCCCGGCAAGCACGAATTCTGCCCGCAGTGCGACGACGAGCTGATCGCCCGCAAGCGCCGGGAAGCCCTCGGCGAATCGATCATCCAGGACACGGGCGTCCCTGCCTGACTACGGGCGTTCCCGCCTGAACCGGGCCCGCAAGGCCCATCACCCCCAGCCCCCTGAACCAAGGAGCATTCACCATGACACAAGCCATCACCCTGCGCGACGACGAACGCCAGCCCTGCGAAATCTGGACCCGCGTCATGGGCTATCACCGCCCCATGTCTTCGTTCAATATCGGCAAGAAGGGCGAATTCCACGAGCGCCGCTACTTCGTGGAACGCCGCGACGGCCAGGCGCCCGCGCGCCAGGCAGCCTAGGACGCGACGCGATGCGCCTCAAGGTCGGCGGGCTCGTGCCTTTCACGGCCACGGACTTTCCGGGCCTGCTGTCCGCCGTGGTCTTCGTCCAGGGCTGCCCCTGGCGCTGCGGCTATTGCCACAATCCGCATCTGCAGCCCCGCACCGCAGACAGTCCCCTGCAATGGAACGAGGTCCTGGCCCTGCTCGAGCGCCGCGTCGGGCTGATCGACGGCGTGGTGTTCAGTGGCGGCGAACCGACCATGGACCCCGGCCTCGGCCCGGCCATCCGCCAGGTGCGGGCGCTGGGCTTGCGCATCGGCCTGCACACGGGCGGCACGCATCCGCGCCGCCTGGCGCAGGTCCTGCCCGACGTGGACTGGGTGGGGCTGGACATCAAGACCGGCTTTTCGGCCTACGAGCGTGTCACGCGGGTGGCCGGCAGCGGCCGACCGGCCCGCGACAGCCTGCGGGCCGTGCTGGACAGCGGCGTGGATTTCGAATGCCGCACCACGGCGCATCCCGACCTGATCAGCGCGGCCGAACTGCTGGCGCTGGGCCGCGAGCTGGCCGGCCTCGGCGTGCGGCGCTATGCGCTGCAGATATTCCGTCCCCAAGGCTGCGCGGATGAAGCGCTGAACGCGCGCGGACAATCCTTGCGGGATTGGCCCGGCGTATCAATCTGCACCGCCTTGCGCGATCTGTTTGCCACGTTCACCCTGCGGCGGTCCTGACGCGGGCTTGCCAATGCAGGGCGGCCGCGGCGCCGCGCGTCCGGCTCAGTCCTGCATGGCGTCCATCAGCATGCGCACGGTGTAATCGGCGAAGCTGCGCCGCACGATCAGTTCCCAGGCATCGCCCCGGTCCCCCAGGGGGCGCAACAGCACGCCGGCCTTGAAGAAGTGCGACTGGGCGCACCGTCCCGCCCCCAGCGTGCGCGGATGCAAGTCCAGCGGGCACCCCGCGTTCAGGACATTCATGGCCTCGGGGCCGTGCAGCTGAACGACGGAATAGCCGCTGGTCTGATCCGTCACGGCAAACCAATGGCCCGCCAAGGCCTGTTCCACCCGCGCCGCCAGCGCGTCCCCCTGCGGTTCCTCGGCGCGCAGCAGCCATTCGTCGGGGGCCAGCCACAGGGCCATGACGCCCTGCCCCTGCGTGACGGTATTGGCCTGCAGCGGCAAGTCTAGGCCCAGGCCGGCGCGCACGGCGTCCCGCAGGGCCCGGGACGCGGGATCCAGGCGCAGATTGACCAGCACGACGCCGGTCTGCTCGGCCAGCCCGGCCGCGTCCGAGACCCGGTACGCCAGGGGATGGCCGTGGCGGGCATGCAGGCCGACCAGCGGGGTTTCGATTTCACTCGACATTTTGACGCGCTCCTTCAGGGTCGTAGAACACCGTGCCGCAGACGCGCGCCGGCATGAATCGGCCATCGGCCGTGGCGACGATCACCTCCTGATCCATGCGGGACTGGCCGTCCTTGAGCAAGGCCAGGGCGATCGAGCGCCCCAGGATCGGGCTCATGTAGCTGGAGGTCACGTGACCGAACATCGGCGCCAGCGGCGCCCGCGTTTCGCTCAGCAGGATCTGGCCGCCTTCGGGCAGCACGCATTGGGGATCGCGGGCCATCAGGCCGACCAGCTGCTTGCGTCCCGGCCCCTGGGTGTGGCTGCGCGTGAGCGAGCGCTTGCCCAGGCAGTCCTTGGTCTTGGCCACCATGCCGCCCATCCCCAGATCCATGGGCGAGACCGAGCCGTCCGTGTCCTGACCGACGATGATGTAGCCCTTCTCGCCGCGCAACACGTGCATGGTTTCCGTGCCATACGGGGTGATGCCATAGGGCTCGCCCGCCCGCATCAGCAGGTCGGTCACGTGGCGCCCGCTGTTGGCCGGGATATAGACCTCGTACGACAGTTCGCCCGAAAAGCTGACCCGCAGGATCCGCGCAAAGACGCCGTCTATCGTGCCTTCCCTGAAGCTCATGAAGGGAAAGGCCTCGTTGCCGAAGTCGATGTCCTGGCACACGGCGCCCAGCACCTTGCGCGCCTGCGGCCCGGCGACCGTCGCCACGGCATACTGATCCGTGATCGAGGTGAGGTAGACGCGCAGGTCCGGCCATTCGGTCTGCAGCCAGCGCTCCATCCAGCTCATGACCCGTGCCGCGCCGCCGGTGGTGGTGGTCAGGATGAAATGGTCCTCGGACAAGCGGATGCTGACGCCGTCGTCCATGACCATGCCGTTCTCATCCAGCAGCAGGCCGTAGCGGCAGCGTCCCGGCTGCAGCTTGGTCCAGGAATTGATGTACATGCGGTTCAGGAACTCGACCGCATCCGGGCCGCGCACGTCGATCTTGCCCAGGGTGCTGTAGTCCAGTATCCCGACGGCGTTGCGCACCGCCAGGCACTCGCGCCGCACCGCGGCATGCATGTCCTCGCCCGGCTTCGGGTAGTAGTGGGCGCGCTTCCAGTTGCCGACGTCCTCGAACAGGGCGCCCTGGGCCACGTTCCAGTCGTACAGGCAGGTCTTGCGGATGGGATCGAAGTAGTCGCCCAGCTCGCGCCCGGCCATGGCGCCGAAACTGACCGGCGTGTAGTTCGGCCGGAACGTGGTGGTGCCGGTTTCCGGGATGCTCTGCTTCAGCGCCTCGGCCAGCACCGCCATGCCGTTGATGTTGCCCAGCTTGCCCTGGTCGGTGCCAAAGCCCATCGCCGTGTAGCGCTTGACGTGCTCCACCGAGTGATAGCCTTCGCGCACCGCCAGGTGGATGTCGGACACGGACACATCATTCTGGTAGTCGATGAACTGCTTGGGCCCGCGGCTGATCTGCGTCCCTTTGCCGACCGACCACAGCGGCATCAGGGGGGTCTCCTCGGGCTGCGGTGCCGACCAGGAAGGCGCATCGACCGCTTGCGCACCGACCGCCCCCTGCGCGGCCCGCAGCCCCGCCCGCACGCCGCCGTCCAGCGCGGCCTGCAGGCTGAAATCCCCATTGGCGGCGCCCACGCTGCTTTGCGGCTGGGCCGCGGCATCCGGCACGAAGCAGGCCCGCCGCTCGCACCAGCGGGGGCGTCCCCGGGATTGCGCATACAGATGCACGACCGGATTCCATCCGCCGGATACGGCCAGCAGGTCGCAGGACAGCACGTCGGCCGTCTCGAGCAGGCGCGCGCCATGCCCGCGCAGCCGGACGCCGGTGACGTGCGTGCCGCCCCGGGCTTCGGCGACCACGGCCTGATGGATCACCCGGATCCCCATCCGCGCGGCCTCCTGGGGAAGGGTCCCATGGCTGAGCACACGCGGATCGACGACCGCGACCTCGGCGCCATGCCGTTTGAGGTCGATCGCGCACTGGTACGCGCCATCGTGATTGGCGAACAGGACCGCGCGGCGACCCGGCAGCACGCCGAAGCGATGGATATAGGTGGATACGGCACCGGCCAGCATCACGCCGGGGATGTCGTTGTTGCCGAAGACCAGGGGCCGTTCATGGGCGCCGGTCGCCAGCACGACGTGGCGCGCGCGGATTTTCCAGACGCGTTCACGCACCCCGCGGCGGCGGCCGACCGGCAAATGATCATGCAGCCGCTCGCAGGCCGTGACCAGATTGTGGTCCTGGTAGCCAAAAGCGGTCGTGCGCTGCAACAACAGGACCTGCGGCAACTGCCGCAGTTCGGCCACGCGCTCGGCCGCCCACTCGTCGGCGGGCCGGCCGTCGATCTGCTCACGGGTGCGCAACAGACTGCCGCCCGCCTCGGGCCCATCGTCCACCACGATCACCCGGGCGCCCGTACGGCCCGCGGCGCACGCTGCCGCCAACCCGGCCGGACCCGCGCCGACCACGAGCACGTCGCAATGCGCGTAGCGCTTGTCATAGCGATCCGGGTCCGGGACCTCGGGCACCGTCCCCAGGCCGGCCGCATCGCGGATGCGCTCTTCGTACTTGCCCCACCAGCTGCGCGGCCACATGAAGGTCTTGTAGTAGAAGCCCGCCGGTATGAAGCGGGCGAGGCGCTGCATGACCGCCAGGCGGTCGCGCTCGATGTCCGGCTTGGCGTTGACGCTGACGGCCGCCAGGCCCTCGTAGAGTTCGACCTCGGTGGCGCGCGCATTGGGCACGGTGTACGGGCCGCTTTCCAGCTGCACCAGCGCGTTGGGCTCTTCGACGCCCGCGGTCAGGATGCCGCGCGGCCGGTGGTATTTGAAGCTGCGGGCCACGAAATGCACGCCGTTGGCCAGCAGGGCCGAGGCCAGGGTGTCCCCCTGGAATCCGGTGTAGTTCTTGCCGTTGAAGGTGAAGCCCAAGGGAACGTCGCGCTGGATGCGGCCCCCTTCGGGCAGGCGGCTGGTCTGCGTCATGTCGTCTCCTTGGTGCCGGCAAAGGTCTCATAGCCCTCGATGTCGTAGCTGCGCGTGTCGCGCTCGGCCATGAACCAACGGCGGCAGCCCTGCGCATGCACCCACTGTTCGCGGAACAGCCCGCAGGTGTTGCGGCGCATGAACACGTAGTCGCCCCACTGCCGGTCATCCATCGATTCATTGTCCACGGGCCGGACGATGCCGGCCTCGCCGCCATAGCTGAATTCGCTTTCGGCACGCTCGCCGCACCAGGGGCATTTGATCAGCAGCATGGCGTCTCCTCAGTGGGCCACGGCAGCGGCGCCGTGCTCGTCGATCAGGTGGCCGCTATAGAAGCGGTCGATGGAAAAGGCCTTGTTCAAGGGATGGGGCTCGTCGTGCGCCACCGTGTGCGCAAACACCCAGCCCGAGCCCGGCGTCGCCTTGAAGCCTCCCGTGCCCCAGCCGCAGTTGAAATACAGGCCCTTGATGTCGGTCTTGCTGATGATGGGGCAGGCGTCGGGCGAGACGTCGACGATGCCGCCCCACTGGCGGTTCATGCGCACGCGGCTCAGGGACGGGAACATCTCGACGATGGCCTGCAGGGTATGCTCGATGCTCTGGAAGCTGCCGCGCTGGCCATAGCCCAGATACTGGTCGATGCCGGCGCCGATCACCAGGTCGCCCTTGTCCGACTGGCTGATATAGGCATGCACGGCGTTGGACATGATGACCGTGTCGATACAGGGCTTGACCGGTTCGGACACCAGCGCCTGCAGCGGGTGGCTTTCGATGGGCAGGCGGATGCCGGCCATGTCGGCCAGCACACTGGTATGGCCGGCCACCACCACGGCGACCTTCCTGGCCTTGATGAAACCCTTGCCCGTCTCGACGCCTTCGACCGCGCCGTCCTTCTTGCGGATGTTGGTGACGGGGCAGTTCTGGATGATGTGCACCCCCAGGCGGTCGGCCGCGCGCGCGAATCCCCAGGCCACGGCATCGTGGCGCGCCACGCCGCCACGGCGCTGGAACGAGGCGCCCAGCACCGGATAGCGGCTGTCCAGATTGATGTTGGGGACGATTTCCTTGATCTGCGCCGGCGTGACCCATTCGCCGTCCACGCCGTTGTAGCGGTTGGCGTTGATGCGCCGCTGCGTGTCGCGGACTTCCTGCAGGTTGTGCGCCAGGTTCAGGACGCCGCGCTGGCTGAACATCACGTTGTAGTTCAGATCCTGCGACAAGCCCTCCCAGAGCTGCATGGCCTTTTCATAGAGCTGCGCGGATTCGTCCCAGAGGTAATTGGAACGCACGATGGTGGTATTGCGGGCCGTGTTGCCGCCGCCCAGCCAGCCTTTTTCCAGGACGGCGACATTGCGCACGCCATGGACCTTGGCCAGGTAGTAGGCGGTGGCCAGACCGTGCCCCCCCGCCCCGACGACCACGACATCGTATTCGCGCCGGGGCTCGGGGCTGTGCCAGGCCCGTCCCCAGCGTTCGTTGTGGCTCAGCCCGTTGCGGATCAGGCTGAAAATCGAGTAGCGATTGCTCATGGTCTCCTCGCTCATATGACGACGCACCCATGCGGGCGGCATGGCTGCAGTACATCAAAAGCGGGGGGGCGCCGATAGAATTATTCCGCCGTACCGATGGAAGAATTTGGCGGATTGAGAGGGGATGGCGACTGCCTTCAGCCCCTCTGGCGTTTTCATTCTAGTCACGCATGCGCTCCGATGATGTAGTAGCCCACAAACAATGCGCGGCATGCTCGGCGTTGCCGCAGCCTCGGACAAGGAGACACACCACCATGCGGACACCACCCCCTCCCGCCCCCACACCCGGACCCACGTCATTTTGCCTGACCGTGTCCTGCCCCAGCCAAGCTGGCCAAGTGGCCGCGATCGTGTCCTTTCTGGACCAGCGCCAGGGCTACATCGATGAATTCACGGTCTTCGACGAAAAGGACACCCGGCAGTTCTTCGTACGCTGTGTGTTCCACACCGAAGGACGGCAAGCCCTGGACTGTGCGTCGCTGAACCGGGATTTCGCGGAACTGGCGCAGCGATTTTCCATGCGCTGGGCCATCCACGACCTGTCCCGGCGCCCCAAGGCGTTGATCCTCGTGTCCAGGCTGGAGCATTGCCTGGCGGATTTGCTGTTTCGCACCCGTATGGGCGAATTGCCGATGGACATCGCCGCGATCGCCTCGAACCACGACACGCTGCGCGGCCACGCCGATGCCGCTGCGATCCCCTTCCACCATCTGCCGGTCGACGACGACAACCGGCCGCAGCAGGAAGCCGCCATCCTGGACCTGGCCCGCACGACCGGGGCCGAGCTCGTCATCCTGGCGCGCTACATGCAGATCCTGCGCCCCGAGACCAGCAAGGCGCTGGCGGGCCACGCCATCAATATCCACCATTCCTTCCTGCCCGGTTTCAAGGGCGCCCGCCCCTATCACCAGGCCTACGAACGAGGCGTCAAAGTGATCGGCGCGACCGCCCATTTCGTCACCGACGATCTGGATGAAGGCCCGATCATCGCCCAGTCCGTCGAACCTGTGAACCATGCGCAAAGTCCCGAGCAACTGCTGGCCACCGGGCGCAACCTGGAATGCCGGGCGCTGGCCCAAGCGGTGCGCGATTACCTGGAACGCAGGGTCTTCATCAGCGGCCACAGGACCGTGGTGCTGTAGCCGCCGATGCGGGGCGCCGAATCAGCGGCGCCCCACGGCCCGCGATTCAGCCGAAATAAGCCTGCTGGACTTCCGTATTGTCCCGCAGCGACTCGGTCGGCCCTTCGGCCACTACACGCCCCTGCATCAGGACATAACCGTAATGCGCCACCGCCAGGGTCTGGTGCACGTTCTGTTCCACCAGCAGCACAGTGACGCCCAGCGCATTGATGCGCTCGATGACGCTGAAGGTTTCCTTGACGAACAAAGGTGACAGGCCGAGCGACGGCTCGTCGATGAGCATGATCCCGGGCGCGGACATCAGCCCGCGACCGATCGAGAGCATCGCCTGCTCGCCGCCGGACATGGTGCCGCCGAGCTGGGCTTCGCGTTCACTCAAGCGCGGGAAAATCTCAAAAACCTGCGCCATGCGTTCCTGAATGACCGCGGGGTCGCGTTCCCGGTACGCCCCTATGCGCAGGTTCTCGCGCACTGTCATCTTGGGAAACACCCGACGCCCCTCGGGAATGCAGGCGATGCCGGCATGGTTGATCCGATGTGTCGCCAGACCCGTGATCTCCCGGTCACCCAGCATCACCCGGCCCGCACGCGGCGGCGTCAATGACAGGATGGAACGAATCAGAGTGGTCTTGCCCGAGCCGTTCGATCCCAGGATGCACGTCACTTTGCCCGGCGCAACCCGAATCGAGACGTCACTGAGCACATCGGCCTTGTCGTAGGCGGTATAGATATGCTCGAGCCGAAGTTCAAGCTGATTTTCCATCACGATTGCCCCAGATAAGCCTGTTGCACATCCGCATTGGCGGCGATCTCGCGATACGAGCCCTCGCACAATTTGCGGCCATAGTTGAGCACCACGCAACGTTCCGTGATGCGTTCGATGACATTCATCTCATGTTCAATGATGACCACGGACAAGCCCGGAATGCGCTGACGCACCGTCAGGATGTCGTCCATCAGCTCGCGGGTTTCCTCGTGGGTCATGCCTGCCGAGGGCTCGTCGAGCAACAGCACGCGGGGCCGGCTGATGAGCGCGCGGCAGATCTCGATGCGGCGCCGGTCGATCATGGCGACGGATCCCGCCGGGTCGAGAATCCGGTCCGCCAGCTTGGCGCTGAATACCCCGAGCAGCTCTCGCGCCTCGTCGTAGGCCTGCGCGATCTGGCGCCGCAAGGCGCCGCGGCGCGCCACATTGAACCATAGGCTGTGGCTCAAGCCCTGATGATTGCCCACCATCACATTGTCAAAAATGGACAGCGTCAGGCATAGGCGAGAGCGCTGGAAGGTGCGCGTGATGCCAGTCCGGTAGATCTGCTGGGCGGTGTAGCCGGTGATCTCGCGGCCATCGAACATGATCTGTCCGCCGCTGGCCAGATACACGCCGGTGATCACGTTGAAGCAGGTCGTCTTGCCGGAGCCATTGGGTCCGAGCAAGCCCAGCACCTCGCCGCCATAGACGTCCAGGTCGAGATGGTCCAACGCCACCACCCCGCCGAAGCGCATGGTCAGGCCGCGACAGGAAAGCAATGCGTCGCTCATTTCGCGCCTCCTTTGACGACCAGCGTGCGCAGGGGACGCCGGAACAGTCCGTCGGGCCGGAACAGCAGGATCAGGATGACCGCCACACCGTACAGCAGGAAACGATATTCCTGGATCGCCTGCAGCTTTTCGGGCAGCAGCAGAACGATGATCGCCGCCGGGAACACCGCCCATTGGTTGCCCATGCCTCCCAACACGATGATGGACAGCAGGATCAGCGAATCGGCGAAGGTGAAGCTGGTGGGTGCGACAAAGCCCGTCATCATCCCGAAGCAGGCGCCGGCAATGCCCGCGAACACGTTGCCGATGATGAAGACGGTGATCTTCCAGCGCGCGATATTGATGCCGAAAGTTGCCGCCGCGACCTCATCGATACGCACCGTGTCGAAACTCACTCCGATCCAGGAGCGCTCGATGCGGCGGGACACGACAAAGAACACGACCAGCAGCCCAAAGATCAGGACGGCGTAATTGGCGTAGAAGGAAAATGTCAGCCCGAACAGCGTCAGATCCTGGCCCAGATCCCAGCCGAACAAGTTCATGCTGGGCATCAGGATTCCCTGAGGGCCGCCCAAGGTATCGTTGACCTCCAGAAAGGAACGGAACATCGTGCCGAAGGCAATCGTCACCAGGGCCGCATAATGGCCGCGCGTGCGCAGCACAGGCAGCAGGAGCATGGAACCCAGCAACGCCGCCATCAGGCCCCCGGCGAGGATCACCAGCGCATGCGGCATGGCCGTATGCACCGACAGGACGGCGGCGGTGTAGGCGCCGGTGCCGAAGAAGGCCGCGGCGGCGAAGTTCATCACTCCGCAAAGACCGGTTTGCAGGTTCAGACCCAGACACACGATGCTGTAGAGCATGATCGTGGACAGCAGCAGCAGCGAGAAATGCTCCTCGCGCAGCACCACGATCACCACGAGAAAGCCCAGCCCGATGCTCAGGTTCGAGGCCGTGCTCCAGGTTGCCATGCCATGCGAGGCGCGGGCGAACCAGCCCGTGCGCCGCGCAATGAGCCCCCCGCCCACGGCCACGACGAACGCGAGCAGCATGTTGAGCTCATCTTCCGCGTGCATGAGGAATATCACGAAGGCCGCCATCGCGGCGATACCCGCCAGAACGGCGATCAGATCTGGAATGCGTCTTTCGATCGTCATTGTCTTATACCCGTTCCGAAGATTTTTCACCGATCAGCCCCGTGGGCTTGATGGCCAGCATCACGATAATCAAGCCGAAAGCGATGACCTCCTTGTAGGCGCTGGGCAGTGGCAACAACACCACTGTCGCGACCTGGATCGCGGCAAACAGGAAACCGCCCAGGATGGCGCCATAGATATTCCCCAGCCCGCCGACGACCGCCGAGCTGAAGCCGATGACCGCCAGCATCAGGCCATTGCCGAAATACACCTCGCGGTAGTACAGCCCGTTCATGAGGCCGGCCACCGCCGCGAGACCGGAACCCAAGCCGAACGTCGCCAGCACCACCCAGCGGAAGTTGATGCCCATGACACGCGCCGTCTCGCCATCCTGCGCAACCGCGCGGATGGCCAGGCCAAGGCGGCTATGATTGATCAATACATTGACGCCCCAGATCACGGCCAGGCCCACCACGACCAGGATCAAGGTGTCGATTCGCAGCTCGAAGCTGCCGAACATCAGGGAATGGGTGGGCAGCAGCTCGGGAAACGGCTGCGGATTCGACCCGCTGGGGTAGAACAGGCGGATCGCCTCACGAATCACCGTGCCGACCATCAAGGTGATCAACAAGGTGATGAAGGGTGGGGCTTCGCGCAGCGGCAGCACGCAATACTGGGCAATCAACGCGCCCACCACCACCATGCTGGCCACCGACACGATGGTGATCACCAGCAAGTTGACCCAAGGCTGCTCCACCCCTACGGCATGCAGACCAAGATAGGTGGCCAACCCGACGAAGGCGCCCAGAGTCACCACATCGCCATGCGAGAACTTTATGACGTCGAGCACCCCGAAGAACAGCGTGAAGCCGACGGCGACTATCGCATAGATGACGCCCAGCATGACACCGTTCCAGATATACAGTCCTATGAATCCGAGGTCCATGGAATTCTTCCGGGTAGCGCCTGCCCGCGCGCCTACGGACTAGGCGCGGAACGGGTCAACGGCAAGGTTTCAAAAATGGGGCCGCCCGACAACCGCGGCCCCGGGCCAGTCTCATCGCCCCTTGAGCTTGCGCTTGCCGGTGGCGTACTCGCTGTCTTCCCAGTCGATCCACTTGCCGTCCTGAACGATGTACTTGGTGGTGGACGGATTGATGTTCTGGCCATGGTCGTCGAAGGTCACCTTGCCGATGATGGCGTCGTAGTCCTTCACGTCGGCCAACGCATCGAGGATTTTTTCCCGATCCGGACCCACGCGCTCGATTACATCGATCGCCAGCTGCGTGGCCGTGAACGCGTAGGGGCCATAGGCTTCGAATGGCTCGTTATAGTTCTGCTTGGCGTACTCCTCCAGGAAGAACTTCCCACCCGGCAGCCTTTCGACGGGCGGCATGTCATACATCGCCATGACGCCCTCGGCGAGATCACCGGCACCCTTGAGGAAGGCATCGCCCACCATGCCCGAGGTACCCTGGAACTGCGCGTCGATGCCCAGGCGGTCCATCTGGGTGACCCCGCGCACGGACAGCGGCGTCAGGCTGCCAAAATAGATGATTTCGGGGTTGACCTCCTTGATCTTGGTGAGTTCGGCATTCAGGTCCTGCTGGTCCACGCTCACGCCAAAGCTCGCCAGCATTTCACCTGGGGTGTCTTCCGTGAGGAACTTATTGAAGTAGTGGAACATGGACTTGCCATAGTCCGTCGTGTCGTAGATGGCCGCCCAGCGCCGATAGCCCATGTCCGTAAAGAACTTGGCAGCGACTTTATTCTGCGAAATCAGCGTGGCGCTGACCCGGTGCATGCTGCGCGTTTTCCTTTTATAGGTCACATCGGGGTGTACCGCCGCCCACACGATGACGGGGGCCTTGAAGCGTTCATAGACATCCACTGTGGCCACCGCCACCGCCGAACAGTAATGGGGAATGATCACCTTGATGGATTTGTCGGCAGCCGCCCGAGTGGCCACCTGGACACCGACATTGGGCTTGCACTCGTCATCCAAACTGACCAGTTCGAACTCATACTTGGCCTTGGGATCCGCGTTATGGAGCTTGACGGCGAGTTCGGCGGAATTGCGCCCTCCCAGCCCGTGCGAAGAATTGGAACCACTCAATGGGCCGATGAACGCCAGCTTCACCGTTTCCTTGGCGCTGGCGACGCCGGCCGTGCCCACCATCAACGCGAGCGAGGCCATCACGGCACCCGCTTTAAGGATCAACTTCTTGTTCATGATGTCTCCTATTGATTTTAATATGCCCGCGGTCGGCGGCACCGCCTTCCCGCGCGCATTCTCGTTGCTATTTCTGCAACGTCACCGTGAAAGTGCAATGCGCATGGCCCTGCGCCTGGCACGCTGACTCTTCACACACGGCCCGCAGCACGGGCCGCCTCTCGCGATTGACCCAATCCATGGCACCGGCGAACCAGCCGGCGAACATGTAGCACAGCAAGCCCTTCGCCTCGGGTTGGCCAAGCACCATGGACGAATGGCGCAGGCGAATGCGCGCATGGGCGCGCTCGGGATCCACTTCGATGAAATCGAACAAGCCCCAGCCTCGGCTGGACAAACGATCCAGGTAATGCGAAAAAACATCCAGGCCCTGCTTGCCGTGGGTCACCGCCTCGGCATCGCACCAGGTATAGGCCGAGGCATGGCCGGCCCCATAGAGCTGGCGGGCATAGGCCTCGCGTCCCAGCGCCTGCTCGATGGCCGCATGATTGTTGACAAAAAAGTGGCGCGGCACGTACAGCATGGGCAGGCCGTCTGTCATCCACACGCCGGTGTCGGGGTCGACATCGATGGGTACGCGAGCTTGCATGGTTCCCCTCCTCTGACGGCGCAAGCGCCGGTTTGGTGGCCCGGCGCTCAGTGGGGCGCCGGCGCCCAGACTTCGCTGAACACACGCACCCAGTTCTCGCCCAGCACCTTGCGAATGCGCGCCTCCGTCCAGCCGGCGCGCTCCATGGCGGCCGTCAGGTTGGGAAAATCGCCGATGGTCTCCATGCCGGCGGGGTTCTTGATGGTGCCGAAGTCGGTCAGGCGGCGGTAGCGGCCCTTGTCGTGCGTGATCCAGTCGAAGAACGTCTGGTCATGGCCCTGGGTGAAATCGGTGCCGATGCCCACGGCATCCTCGCCGATCAGGTTGATCACATATCCGATGGCTTCCACATAATCGTCGACGGTGGATTCGATCCCGCGCCGCAGGAAAGGCGGGAACATGGTCACGCCGACGAACCCGCCGCGATCGGCGATGAAACGCAGCGCCTCGTCGCTCTTGTTGCGCGGATGGTCCTTGAGGCCCGAAGGCAGGCAGTGGGAATAGCACACCGGCTTGGACGAAGCGAGTATGGTTTCCTCGGACGTGCGGGCCCCGACGTGCGACAGGTCGACCATGATGCCGACGCGGTTCATTTCAGCCACGACCTCGCGGCCATAATCCGACAGACCGCTATCGCGCTCGTAGCATCCCGTGCCGATCAGATTCTGCGTGTTGTAGCACAGCTGCACCACCCGGACGCCCATGTCGGCGAACGCCTCGATGTTGCCCAGCGAGTCCTCGAAGGCATGGGCATTCTGGAACCCGAGGATGATGCCGGTCCGGCCGGCGCGCTTGGCCTCGATGATGTCGTCGGTTGTGCGCACCAGCCCGACGAGATCGCTGTTTTCACGGATCATCGCCTTCATGCGCGCGATATTGTTCACCGTATCCTGGAAACCCTCCCAGACGGAGACCGTGCAGTTGGCCGCTGTCAGCCCCCCCTTGCGCATGTCGGCGAAGACGCTACGGTCCCATTTGGAAATAATCAGGCCGTCGATGACGATGCCGTCCTGGTGCAGGCGACTCATGTGCAGGCTCCTCGTTTCTTATAGTAGAAAGGTGTCGCATCACACTCGACACCGCCTTTAGTACAACAAAGTCCACGAGGGCACACATAGAACAACTACGACATAGGGTCAGAAGAAAGAAGCCATACTCCCCATAATGCTTTTCAGAAGAATTGCTCGCGGCCCGGGTAGCACTCTTTGTAATCTTCATCCAGTGCATCGGCCCCAGGGCGCGGACCCGGGGCCACCGCCAGCGGCGCGACCACGCCCTGATGTTCCCGATACGACCCCGGCGAGGTGCCGAAGGCCCGCCGGAATTCCCGCCCCATATGCGAGGCATCGGCAAATCCCGCCACCGACGCAATCGACGAAATAGAGCGATCCGTGTGCAGGAGCAGCCACTTCGCCATGCGCAAGCGGATCTGGCGGGCGTGGATTTGAGGTGAGGTGCCCAGGGATTCCTTAAAGAGGCGCTGCAGCTGGCGCACCGACACGCCCACCTTTGCCGCCAGCGCCTCCATGGACAGGGGTTGGCTGAGGTGCTGCTCCATGAGCAGGACCGCGCGCTTCACCTTGGGATGGGTGGTCGGGGCCAGACCGGCCGGCTGGGGTTGCGGCGCATCGAAGCGCGCCGACTCGTCCACTTGCAGGATACGCAGGGCTTTCTTGACGATCCCCACATCGATGTGCCGCACCAGGATGGCCGCCGCGACGTCGATGGAGGCCCGGCCGCCCGAACAGGTGATACGGCGGCGATCGACCACATAGAGGCGCTCGGAGACCAGCAGGTCCTCATGCGCCGCCGGGAAGCGCTCGAGGAAATCCCAGTAGTGGAACCAGCTGATGCACACCCGGTGGCCCTGCAAGACGCCGGCGCGCATGAGCGCGAAAACGCCGGTGCAGACCCCAACCAGCGTGGTCTCGGTCTGGCCGACCGCGCGCAGATAGGACACGATGGCCTCGCTGGTGGTCGAGCCCGAGTGCAGCAAGCCCCCCACCACCACGACGTAATCGTATTCCTCGGGATACTCGAACGTGGACCAGGGCGTGATCTGTATGCCGCAACTGGAGCGTACCGGCATCAGGTTTTCCCCCACGATGTTCCAAGTGCAACGCACGGGGCGGCTGTTGTCGCCCTCGTCGCTGGACAAGCGCAGCATGTCGATGAAACCGGACAGCGCGGTGAGCGTGAAATTGGGCAACAGCACGATCCCAAAACGCACCGGCGCAACGGGCGCGGGCGTTTCGCCCTTTGGGCATTCCTGTTCTAGATGACGCACAACCATTGCTGATGCACTCCCATCGCAATTCCATGGATCACGGTATGGCACGCGCCCGGCGCATGTCATGGGGAACAATATAATGTTTTCGAGCGCCGCGCATACCGGAGATTTCGATCCTGGGCCGGCCGCCCGGACCGTCCCATCGGGCATGTCATTCGCATGCCAGCACTATGGCGCGAACGTACAAGCCGAAATACTCCCCTTCCCTAGAATGAGCGATGAGCCATTCCTTCATCCGGCAGCACCTCATTCATCACGGGAGACATCATGTTTTCAGGAGCGGAACACATCCAGGGCTTCGACGATGCGCTATGGGAGGCCATGCAGGCCGAGAACCTGCGCCAGGAGGAACACATCGAGCTGATCGCCTCGGAAAACTACACCAGCCCGCGCGTCATGCAGGCCCAGGGCTCGGCGCTCACCAACAAATACGCCGAAGGCTATCCCGGCAAGCGCTATTACGGGGGCTGCGAACACGTGGACGTCGTGGAGCAGCTGGCCATCGACCGGACCTGCGAACTGTTCGGTGCCGACTGGGCCAACGTACAGCCGCATTCCGGCTCCCAGGCCAACGCGGCCGTCTACCTGGCGCTGCTGCAGCCGGGCGACACGCTGCTGGGCATGAGCCTGGCGCACGGTGGGCACCTGACCCATGGGGCCAAGGTCAGCGCCTCGGGCCGCCTGTATCGCGCGGTCCAGTACGGCCTGGACCAGAACGACGCAATCGACTATGACGAGGTCGAGCGCCTGGCGCTGGAACACCGCCCCAAGATGATCGTGGCCGGTTTCTCGGCTTATTCCCAGGTGCTGGATTTTCCTCGGTTCCGCCGGATCGCCGAGCAGGCCGGCGCCCTGTTCATGGTGGACATGGCGCATTTCGCCGGCCTGGTGGCCGCGGGCCTCTATCCCAACCCGGTTCCTCATGCGGATATCGTCACCACCACCACGCACAAGACCCTGCGCGGACCGCGCGGCGGACTGATCATGGGCCGGAGCAACCCCGATATCCAGAAAAAGATCCAGTCCGCCGTGTTCCCCGGCGCGCAGGGCGGCCCCTTGATGCACGTCATCGCCGCCAAGGCGGTGGCGCTCAAGGAAGCCATGCAGCCGGAGTTCCGCGACTACCAGCAGCGGGTGCTGGACAATGCCCGGGCCATGGCGGAGGTCTTCGTGGCGCACGGTCTGCGCATCGTCTCGGGCGGGACCCACGACCACCTGTTTCTGGTGGACCTGTCCGCCAAAGGCATCACCGGCAAGGCCGCCGACGCCGCCCTGGGAGCGGCCCACATCACCGTCAACAAGAACGCGGTCCCGAACGACCCCCAGCCGCCCTTCGTCACCAGCGGCATCCGGGTGGGATCCCCGGCCATCACGACCCGGGGCTTCCGGGCCGAGCAGGCCCGCCAGGTCGCGGGCTGGATGTGCGAGATCCTGGACGACCCGGACAATCCGGACACCATCGGCCGCATCCGCGAGCAAGTCATCGAACTGTGCCGGCGCTTTCCGGTCTACCGCCGGCAAACGGAGCCCGCCGCCGCATGAGTCGCGCGCCGGGTCTGCCCCCCGGCATCGGCAGCTTTGGGCAGCCAGGCGGCCAGTGCATCGCGCAGCATGGCGCGCGGCTGGAAAACCGCCAGGTCGATGGCATCCAGGGTGTTCTTGACCATGAGGCCGAGTTCAGTGTCGCCCTCCATTACCAGCCGGCGGCTGAAGAACAGCGTGTCCGGGTCCTCGCGCCGCTGGATCAGCTGGTGGAAATCCCAGGCGTCGGCGCGGATCGTCAGGTCGGGCTCGACGCCGTCGTGGCGGGCGGCCCGGAACGCCCGGTCGCGCCAGGTGTAGTCGAAGCGCAGCCCGGCGTCGGCCACGTGGATCCGCAAGGCGCGGCCCTCGAGCATGTGCAGCGTGTCGGGGTGCAGGTGACGCGCCAGCGCGAGGTTCAGGCCGGCGACGAACAGCATCGACCCGGGCAGACGGGGCAGGCGCCCCAGGACGCGCGCCACCGGCGCGGGAATGCGATACAAGGGGGTTTGAGCGTTCTGCATGATGATCCTCGATCATGAAGGGTGACGGGTGCTGCGCCCCGCCTCAGGCGGCCGCCGCCCGCGGCGGCACCATGTCCAGCCCCGCGCGGCCGTGCCAGTAGCCATTGCACGGTCCGGCCGGCATAAGCGGCACCAGGCGCGCGTGAGCCTCGGCCGGGGTCTCGCGCCCGTCCAGCACGGCCCGGAATGCCGCGACGACCTGGTCCATGGCCTGTGATTGGGGGCTGAGTCGCAGCACGTCGACGCCCAGTTCGCGCAACTCGTCCAATTCGTGGATCAGGGTATAGACCAGCGCCGACTGGGTCTGGATGCCGTTGATGGTGAGGAAGGGCTGGGATTCCTTGGTCTCGAGCAGCAGGCCGTCGGGGTGGTCCATGCAGACGTACTGGCAATTGTCCTTGGGAAAATTGCGGTTGCGGGCGGTAAAGCAGCGCGCCGAGAACGCCAGCGGCATCCGGCCGTAGGCGAACACCTCGGCCTGCAATCCCTCGGGGCGGCCCCGCTGCAGCTCGGCCAGGCCCGAGCGCCCCATCTCGAGGGGCATCACCCAGCGCGTCGCGCCCAATCGGGCAATCAGCTCGAGCGTGGGCGGGTTGTAGATGTTCAGGAAGGGGCCGGCGATGAAGGGCCGGCCCTGCATCCGGTGCACCGCCCCCATGTCGTTGGCCTCGACGTCGTAGCGCGCGTTGTCGGCGATCTTGCGCAGGGTATTGAGATCGGCGCCCGATTCCAGCAGGACCTGGGTGGACAGCACCACCGCCTTGCCGGCCTCGGCCAGCATGTCGGCCACCTCGATCCAGTCGGGCAGGCGTAGTTCGTGGCGCCGCGAACAGACGGTTTCCCCCAGGTAGACGATGTCGATCGGCCATTCGCGGACGGATTCGTAGAATTGGAGCGTGGCGATGCGCGGCCAATAGTATTGCAGGGGCCCCAAGGCAAGTTTCATAGGATTCAGTCTCCGTGCGGCGGGTGTGCGCCGCCGATCATTTCCAGGGCCGGTGGTAGGCGCCCAGCGTATGCTGCTGGCCCTCGGCCACCTTGTTCAGTTCGGCCATCCACGCGGGTTTGACCGAATAGCGCGCCGCGCTGGCGCGGGCCTGGTCGATGGCCTCGCGCCAGACCCGCGTGACCTGCGCCACGTAGGCGGGGCTGCGCTGGCGGCCTTCGATCTTGATCGCCCGCACGCCCATGGCCATGAGCCGCGGCAACAGCTCGAGCGTATTCAGGCTGGTGGGTTCCTCGAGGGCGTAGTAGTTTTCGCCGGCAACATCGAAGCGGCCCTTGCACAGGGTCGGATAGCCGGCGCTCTCGCCCTCGGCATAACGGTCGATCAGCACCCCGTTCAGGCGCGAATCCAGGCCCTGTTCGGTCTGCTGCCAACGCACGTGGCGCGCCGGCGAGCACACCCCGTGCGTGTTGGGCGATTCGCCCGTGGCGTAGGACGAGAGCGCGCAGCGGCCCTCGACCATGACGCACAGGCTGCCGAAGCCGAACACCTCGATCTCGACCGGCGTGTTCTGGGCGACCTGCTCGACCTGGACCACCGACAATACGCGCGGCAGCACGGCGCGCGCCACCCCGAAGTGCCGGTGGTAGAAATTGATCGCCTCGTAGTTCGTGGCCGAGCCCTGGACCGACAGGTGCAGGCGCAGGTCGGCGTAATGTGTCCGGGCATAGGCCATCAGGCCCGGGTCGGCCATGATGATGGCATCGACGCCCGAGCCTGCGGCCCGGTCGACGGCGTCGCGCCACAAGGACCACGCGTCGGGCTGCGGATAGGTGTTCAGGGCGAGGAAGACCTGGCGGCCGCGGTCGTGGGCATAGCGTATGCCCTCGGCGATCGCTGCCGCGTCGAAATTCAGGCCCGCGAAGTTGCGGGCGTTGGTGGCGTCCCGGAAACCCAGGTAGACGCAATCGGCGCCATGATCGACGGCGGCCTTGAGGGCCGGCAGGCTGCCGGCGGGGCAGACGAGTTCGAAGCCGGATGCGTCGCGGTGATGGACGACGCCCGGGCGGTCGGGGGATGGGATCTGGGGCATGAGGCGGACCACTTGGAATCGGAGGCCCCGGCGCAGGAACCGCGCGGGACGGCCATGGGCCTCGCGTTGACAACGACAGCACTATGCGCCGATTGGGGACGGGACTCCTTAATCCTGATCAAGAACCGGCGAGACCCGCAGGCGGCGCAGCGGCGCGCAGGGTCTTGCATGCCCCCCGGCCCGCAATCGTGTAAGGTATGCGCGAACCCCTCCACAGGACACCGACATGAACGACCCGGACATCACGCTGGATGTGCGCGGCATGGCCCCGCCGGAACCCCTGGAACACTGCCTCGAGGCGCTGTCCACCCTGCCCGCCGGCCGCCGCCTGCGCATGCGGATCGACCGCGAGCCCTACCCGCTGTACCAGATGCTGGACCGCGACGGCTATGCCCGCGAAACCCGCTACGAGCAGACCCACTACCTGGTGACGATCTGGCGCGACGCGCCCGCGAATTCCGGCAAGCCCTGATCCATGCAGCGCGCCCTGGCCTTCGACAATACCCCGGCACTGCGGGTGCCGCTGCCCTTTTTCCTGAACGTCCCGGTCTTTGCGCTGCTGGCGGGCCTGCTGGCCCTGTGGGCCGGCCCCCAGGCCTTCGCCTCGCGCTGGGCACCCGCCACGCTGGCCCTGACGCACTTGTTCACCCTCGGAATATTGGGCAGCGCCATGCTGGGCGCCATGATGCAGATCCTGCCCGTGGCCTGTAACGTCCCCTTTCCCGGGGCGCGACGCGTCTCGGCCGTGGTCCATGCGCTGCTGACGGCGGGCACGCTCTGCCTGGCCGGGGGCTTCCTGTCGATGCGGCCGTGGGCCTTCCAGGCCGCCGCCGCCCTGCTGGGCGCGGCCTTCGCCGCTTTCATCGGCGCCGCCGGCCTCGCCTTGTGGCGCCATCGCCGCCAGGTCTACAAGGGCGCGCGTGAAATCCTGGTGCCGGTGCGCGCGGCGCTGGGCGCCCTGGCCCTGACGGCCGCCCTGGGCGTGGCGCTGGCGGGCGCCCTGGGCCACGGGCGCGGCCTGCCCGCGCTGATCGACTGGCATGCGCTCTGGGGGCTGGCCGGCTGGGCGGGCCTGCTGCTGGTCGGCATGTCCTTCCAGCTGATTCCGATCTTCCAGGTGACCGAGATCTATCCCAAGCGCCTGACGCGCTGGCTGCCCTTCATCATCCCGGGACTGCTGCTGGCCTGGTCGGCGCTGGACGCCACCGCCGGCCTGCCTCCGCTGATGGGCGAGACGGCCGAGCTCCTGCTGCTGGCGGCCTATGTGGTCTATGCCCTGGCCACCTGGCACCTGCTGCATACCCGCAAGCGCCCGCGGGCAGAACCCACCACCTGGTTCTGGCACCTGGCGATGCTCAGCATCCTCGCCTGCGCGCCGCTGTGGATCTGGACGACGGCCGGCGCCGGCGCGCGAGGGCCCCTGACCCTGGGCATCTGCATCATCGTGGGGGCGCTGTGGTCGGCCGTCAACGGCATGCTCTACAAGATCGTACCCTTTCTGCTGTGGAAACACGCACAGGACCACATGGTGATCCCGGACCACGATCCCGCACAGGCGCGGGCCTACCTGCGGGTCATGCCCAAGATGGCGGCCTACATCCCCGAGGGCCGTGCATACGGCCAGTTCATCGCGCACGCGCTGACGGTGGCCGCCTGGCTGGGCGCGGGCCTGGGCGTGCCGGGCTGCGCCTGGGCGGCCGGCGCGCTGCTGGCCGCCTCGGCGGGCTGGCTGGCCTTGAACATCGGCCTCGCCCTGCGGACCTACCGGCGCACCGTGCGGGCGATGGCGGCGCTGCCGCTGGCCGGCTAGCCCTGGTAATGAATCAGGGCGCCGATGTCGAGGATGGTGATCTCGCGGCCCCGGACACGGATCAGCCGCTTGTCGCTGAGCTCGCGCAGGATGCGCGAGAAATGCTCGGGCGTGAGGTTCAGCCGCGAGGCGATCACCGCCTTGCTGGTCTCGAGGCGAAACGGCGCACCCTCGTCGCCCGTCTGCCCCTTCAGCAGGTAGCCGATCACACGCTGGGCGCCCGAGCGCAGCGAGTACGCCTCGACGTCCCCCATGAGGCTGTGCAGGCGCATGCTCAGGCCGGCGAGCATCTTGCGGGCGATGGCGGGCCGCCGTTCGAGTTCCTCGAACAAGACGTCGCGCCCCACGTGCAGCAGCAGCGAATCGGCCAGGGCCTGGGCGGTGACGATGTAGTCCTTGCCCATGAACATCAAGGCCTCGCCGAAACTGTCGCCCGGCCCGATCAGGCGCACGACCTTTTCATCGCCGGCCATGGACACGAACATGAGCTTGATCTGGCCGTAGATCACGATGTGAAAGCCCAGGCACGGCTCGCCGCGGCGAAAGATGATGTCGCCGCGCACCACGTGCAATTCGATGGTGCCCTCGGCGATGGGCTCGAGCTCGGCGGGCGGCAGCTCGTTGAACAGAGGCACCTGGGCCAGGTGGTCCTGAATGCGCACGCCGCGCCGCCGCCCGCTGCTAGAATCGGTACGAGTCGCCATATCCGGTCGAACCTCCGCTGTATTCAAATGATCCGTGTCCTGTTCAATATCCTGGGCACCCTGTCCCTGGGCCTGGGGATACTGGGGATCTTTCTGCCCCTGCTGCCCACCACGCCGTTCCTGCTGCTGGCGGCCTTCTGCTACCTGCATGGTTCGCCACGCCTGCACCATTGGCTGCTGTCGCACCGCATCCTGGGCCCCTACATCCGCGATTTCCAGTCGGGCCGCGGCATCCCTCTGCGCACCAAGCTGATCGCCCTGGCGCTGATGTGGCCCTCGCTGGCCTGGTCGGCCTGGGTCATGCCGGTGCCCTGGGCGCGCTGGCTGCTGCTGATCCCGGGCATCGGCGTGACGATCTACCTGATCCGTACCCCGACCCGCCGGGTCTCCGGTGACTAGCGCCGGCCGGCGCCGCGCGGGGATCGCCCGCCGCGGTGCCGGCTAGATCAGCTTGGAATACGTCGAGACCGTCGGCCGTCCGAGGTAGCGGTCAAAGACCATCGCCAATGCGCGCACGAACAAGCGTCCCTGGGGCGGCACCCGCAGCCCGCGGTCGCCGATTTCGATCAGGCCGGCTTCGGCATACGGCGCCAGACGCGCGAGTTCGTCGCCGAAAGTCTCGGCGAACGGCAGCCCGTGCCGCGCCTCGAATGCGCCGAACTCCAGCGGCATGCTGCACATGATCGTCATGATGACGTCGCGCCGGATCACGTCGTCGCGCGTCAGGTCGAACCCCCGGTCGGTCGGCAAATGCCCCTCGGACACGGCCTTGCAGTAAGCGTTCAGGGAATGCTGGTTCTGGACGTAGGCGTCGCCCACCTTGCCGATGGCCGACACGCCAAAGCCCACCAGGTCGCATTCGGCACGCGTGGTATAGCCCTGGAAATTGCGGTGCAGGCTGTGATCCAGGCGCGCCAGGTTGAGCTCGTCGCCAGGCTTGGCGAAATGGTCCAGGCCGATATACAGGTAGCCCGCCTCGAGCAGGCGGCGCACCGACATCAGGAAGATCTGCAGGCGCGTCTCGGCCGAGGGCAGGTCCTCGGCGCGGATCAGGCGCTGGGCCTTGAACCGGTCGGGCAGGTGCGCATAGTTGTACAGGGCGATCCGGTCGGGCGAGAGCTCGATCAGCTGGTCGAGGGTGCGGCTGAAACTCTCGAGGGTCTGTTTCGGCAGCCCGTAGATCAGGTCGGCGTTGATGGACTCGAAACCGTTGTCGCGGCTGGCCTCGATCGCCGTGCGCACCATCTCGTAGGGTTGCACGCGGTGGACGGCCTCCTGGACGCGGGGATCGAAGTCCTGCACCCCGAAGCTGCAGCGGTTGAAGCCCAGGCCGGCCAGCATGGCCAGCGATTGCGCGCTGACGGTGCGCGGATCGATCTCGACGCCCAGTTCCGCGTCGGCGGTGAACTCGAAGTGGCGGCGCAGTTGGACCATCAATTCGGCGAGCTCGGCGTCGGACAGGAACGTGGGCGTGCCGCCGCCCAGATGAAGCTGGATGGCCTGCCGGTGGCGGCCCAGGTGCGGACTGAGCAGCTCGAACTCGCGGTACAGATAGCCCAGGTATTCGGCCGAGCGGCTGTGATCCTGGGTGATGATCTTGTTACAGGCGCAGAAATAGCACAGGGACTCGCAGAATGGCAGGTGGACGTAGACCGAGAGGGGCGGCGCGCTGTCGGCCGCCGCGCGGCGGCCGAGGTGGTCCAGGTAGGCCTGCTCGGTGTAGCCGGATTTGAAGCGGTCGGCGGTGGGGTACGAGGTATAGCGCGGACCCGACCGGTCGAAGCGGCGGATCAGGGCCTCGGAGATCTCGATGTCCGGAAACGAGATCGAATCCGTGGCGCGGCCGCCCTCGGTCTGTGTACTGCTCATGATGCCTGGCTCCTGAACGCGATCGGATGGAACATGCCTGTCGGGCCCGATAGCAAAGACCGAATTGTCGGCCCTACCCCGGGGGACGGCCTTGATGCAAATCAAACCTTGAACATCACGTATCATAAGCACTCTTGCACCGATTCCGCAGCATTCCCCCATGCTTCTGACGTTCATCCTAGCCCTGCCATTCGCCTGCAGTCTATGCGCGGCGTTGCTGCCCGCATCCGCGCGACGCACCGGGGCCTGGCTGGCGGGACTGTGCGCACTGGCCTGTCTGGGGATGGTGCTGGCCCTGACGCCCGACATCCTGGCCTACGACGTGGTCAAGATCCGCATCCCGTGGATTCCGACCCAGGGCGTGGACATCACGCTGCGCATCGACGGCTATGCCTGGCTGTTCGCCGTCATCATCACCGCGATGGGCGCCCTGATCGCCCTGTACGCCCATTACTACCTGTCCGAACAGGATCCCGTGCCGCGTTTCTTCGCCTTCCTGCTGAGCTTCATGGGAGCGATGCTGGGCGTAGTGCTCTCGGGCAACCTCATCCAGTTGCTGGTGTTCTGGGAACTCACCAGCCTCTCGTCCTTCATGCTGATCGGCTACTGGCACCATCGGATGGACGCCCGACGCGGTGCGCGCATGGCCCTGCTGGTCACCGGCGGCGGCGGCTTCTGCCTGCTGGCGAGCATGCTGATCATCGGCCATATCGTCGGCAGCTACGACCTCGACGAGGTGCTGGCCTCGGCCAGCCTGATTCGCGAGCACCGCTGGTATCCCATCCTGCTGATCCTGCTGGCCGTGGGCGCGCTGACCAAGAGCGCGCAGTTCCCCTTCCATTTCTGGCTGCCCAACGCGATGGCCGCGCCCACGCCCGTCTCGGCCTACCTGCATTCGGCGACCATGGTCAAGGCGGGCGTGTTCCTGCTGGCGCGCTTCTGGCCGGTGTTCGCGGGCACCGACTGGTGGACCTGGACCATCGGCGGCGCGGGCCTGTGCTCGCTGCTGCTGGGGGCGTACGCGGCAACCTTCCAGAGGGACATCAAAGGGGTGCTGGCCTATTCGACCATCAGCCACCTGGGCCTCATCACCCTGCTGTTGGGCATGAACAGCACGCTGGCGCTGGTCGCGGCGATCTTCCACATCATCAACCACGCCACCTTCAAGGCGTCGCTGTTCATGGCGGCGGGCATCGTCGACCACGAAAGCGGCACGCGCGACCTGACGCGGCTCTCGGGCCTGCGTCGGCTCATGCCGCTGACCGCGACGCTGGCCATGGTGTCCGCGGCCGCCATGGCGGGCGTGCCCTTGCTGAACGGCTTCATTTCCAAGGAAATGTTCTTTGCCGAAACCGTCTTCGTCGCCGAACACCTGACGACGCGCTGGGGCCTGCCCACGCTGGCCGTGGTGGCCAGCGCCTTCAGCGTGGCCTATTCATTGCGCTTCATTCTGCAGATCTTCTTCGGGCCGCCCGCCCAGGACCTGCCGCGCACGCCGCACGAGCCGCCGCTGCGCATGCTGATCCCCTGCATGCTGCTGACCCTGATCTGCCTGATCGTCGGCATGCTGCCCGGCGCGACCCTGGGCCAGATTCTGGGCATGGCCATGCGCGCGCTGCTGGGCACGCACCTGCCGGCGTACAACCTGCACGTCTGGCACGGCCTGAACCTGCCCCTGTTGATGAGCCTGATCGCCATGGCGGCCGGGATCGCGCTGTATTGGCTGCTGCGCGAGCGCGATCGCCGTCATCCGGGCCGCGCACCGCTGATCTACCGCCTCGACGGCCGGCACACCTTCGAGGCCCTGCTCGAGGCGATCGACGATTGGTCCGCGCGCCTGCTCGGCATCCTCCAGACGCCGCGCCTGCAGCCTCAGGTGTTGCTGCTCGTGATCTCTACGGTGGGCGTGGCCTCGCTGCCGCTCTGGTCGGGCGGCTGGTGGGGGCCAAGCCTCAGCACGCCGCCCCAGGCCGCCTTCGCCCTCATGTGGCTGGCGGGGGGCGCCTGTGCGCTGGGCGCCGCCCATCAGGCCAAGTACCATCGCGCGGCCTCGCTCATGCTGGCCAGCGCGGCCGGCCTGGTGACCAGCATCACCTACGCCTGGCTGTCGGCGCCCGACCTCGCCCTGACCCAGCTCTCCGTCGAGGTCGTGACCACGGTGCTGATCCTGCTGGGCCTGCGCTGGCTGCCGCCGCGCATCGAGGAATTCCCCGGTCCCACCGCGCGCTTGACGGCCATCCGCCGCCTGCGCGACCTCGGGATCGCCATCCTCGGCGGCGCCGGGCTGGCGCTGCTGGCCTACGTGATGATGACGCGCCCGGCCCCGGAGGGGGTGTCGGGCTTCTTCATCGAGCAGGCCCTGCCCCTGGGCGGCGGGGCTAACGTGGTCAACGTCATTCTGGTGGACTTCCGCGGCTTCGACACCTTCGGCGAGATCACGGTGGTGGGCATCGTGGCGCTGTGCGTCTACGCCTTGCTGCGCCGCTTCCGGCCGCCGGCCGAGACCATTGCCGCGCCCCTGCGCCAGCGCAGCGCGGCGGCGGACACGGCGGCCACCTTCGTCGAACCCGACATCCAGGCGC
This sequence comes from Castellaniella sp. S9, assembly GCF_027257175.1. Classification (GTDB taxonomy): domain Bacteria; phylum Pseudomonadota; class Gammaproteobacteria; order Burkholderiales; family Burkholderiaceae_B; genus Castellaniella. The sequence goes on from NZ_JAPFGD010000001.1 coordinate 312,119, forward strand.
CCCTGCCTGAGGGCCTGATGCGCATGCCGGCCGTCCTGGTGCGGCTGCTGCTGCCGGTGTCCACCCTCATTTCCCTGTACTTCCTGCTGCGCGGCCACAATCTGCCGGGCGGCGGCTTCGTGGGCGGCCTGATCATGGCCACCGGGATCATCCTCCAATACATGGTGGGCGGCGTGCTGTGGGTCGAGGCGCGCCCCCTCATCCGGCCGCAGGCCTGGATCGGCCTGGGCCTGCTGGTGGCGGGCCTGGCCGCCATGAGCGTCTGGTGGGCCGGCCAGCCGCTGCTGTCGGCCTACAGCGTCGACCTGATCCTGCCGCTGGTGGGTAGTGTGCACCTGTCCAGCGTCCTGCTGTTCGATCTGGGCGTGTACATGCTGGTGGTGGGCGCCACCGTGCTGATCATCATCGCCCTCGCCCACCAATCGCTGCGCTTTTACCGCAAGCTGCCCCCCGAAAACCCACCGACCGAGCCGGAGGCGACCTGACATGGAATGGATATTGGCCTGCGCCATCGGCGTACTGTCGGGCTCCGGCATCTGGCTGCTGCTGCGTCCCCGCACCTTCCAGTTCATCATGGGGCTTGCCTTGCTGTCGTACGCGGTGAACCTGTTCATTTTCTCGATGGGCCGCATCCGCCTGGAGGCGCCGCCGGTCATCAACACGCACTGGGCGGCCGACCCCAGCCATTATGCCGATCCGCTGCCCCAGGCCCTGGTGCTGACGGCCATCGTCATCGGTTTCGCCACCATGGCGCTGTTTCTGGTCGTGCTGCTCGCCTCGCGCGGCCTGTCCGACACCGACCACGTCGACGGTGAGGAGCACCGCCCGTGAGCTGGAGCCACCACCTGCCGGTGCTGCCGGTCCTGATCCCGCTGCTGGCCGCCGCGCTCATGCTGTTCCTGCGCGACAACCAGCGCACGGCGCGCCTGGCGATCTCGGCGGCGGCGCTGATCCTGCAAGGCATCGTCGCGGCGCAACTGCTCGTGAACACCGGCGGCGCCGCTTTCAGCCCCTGGCCCGACGGCGTAGGCGTGTACCTGGTGGGCGACTGGCCGGCCCCCTTCGGCATCGTCGTGGTGGTCGACCGCCTCTCGGCCCTGATGCTGGCCCTCACCATCCTGCTGGGGACGTGCGCCTGGGTCTACGCCACCGCGCGCTGGGACCGTGCGGGGGCGCACTTCCATCCCCTGTTCCAGTTGCAGCTGATGGGCCTGAACGGCGCATTCCTCGCGGGCGACCTGTTCAATCTGTTCGTCTGCTTCGAGATCCTGCTGACCGCCTCCTATGGACTGATGCTGCACGGCTCGGGCAAGCAGCGCGTCAGCGCCGGCCTACACTACATCGGCATCAACCTGATCGCCTCGTTCCTGCTGCTGATCGCGCTGGCCATGATCTACGGCCTGACCGGCACCCTGAACATGGCCGACCTGGCCTTGCGGATCCATACGCTGCCGGCGGCCGACCGCAACTTGTTCGACGCGGGCGCCGCCGTGCTGGGCATCGCATTCCTGATCAAGGCGGCGGCCTGGCCGTTGAATTTCTGGCTGCCCAACGCGTATTCGCAGGCCTGCGCTCCGGTGGCCGCGCTGTTCGCGATCATGACCAAGGTCGGCATCTATGCCTTGCTGCGCATCGGCGCGCTGCTGCTGCCGGCCGGCGCGCCGGCCGCCTTCGGCGGCGCCTGGATGTTTCCGGCCGGCATCGCGACCCTGGCATTCGGCTCGCTGGGGATGATCGCCAGCACGCACCCCGAGCGCATCGCCGCCTACGCCATCATCGTGTCCTCGGGCACGCTGTTCGCGGCGCTGGGCATGCCCGGCGTCACGCTCACCGGCCCCGCCCTGTATTACCTGGTCAGCTCGGTGCTGGCGCTGGGCGCGCTGTTCCTGCTGCTGGAACTGGTGGCGCGCACACAATCCTTCGGCTCGGACCTGCTGGCGATCAGCCTCGAAGCCTTCGACCTGGACGATCCCGACCGCGCCGGCCTGTCCGAGGAGGTCGTCGGCGTTCCCGTGCCGGCGGCCATGGCGTTCCTGGGACTCAGCTTCATCGCCTGCGCCCTGCTGATCATCGGCCTGCCGCCCCTGTCGGGCTTCGTCGCCAAATTCTCCCTGTTGTCGGCGGCGCTGCGCACGGCGGAATACGGCGCCCCCACCTTCAACGTCTGGCTGCTGGTGGGCGCCATGCTCGGCTCGGGCATCGCCTGCCTGATCGCGCTCAGCCGCAGCGGCGTGCGGCTGTTCTGGATACCCGATGACATCCGCGTGCCGCGCCTGCGCTTCACCGAGGCGGCGCCGATCTGCGTGCTGTTGCTGGCGTGCGCCGGCCTGACCTGGAAAGCCGGTCCCGCCATGGCCTACCTGGAGGACACGGCGCACTACCTCGACCAGCCACGGCATTACATCCAGGCCGTGTTGCTGCAGGACCCCTTGCGCCCGCAGGTGTCCTCCTCCGCCAACGGGGACGCGCGATGAGGGCCGTGCTGCGATTCCTGCCGCTGCCGTGCCTGCTGCTGGCGCTGTGGCTGCTGCTCAACGACAGCCTGTCCGCGGGCAACCTGGTCCTGGGGGCGGCGATCGCCCTGGTCCTGTCCCTGCTCGCGCCCGGCCTGCGCCCGGTGCGCGCAAGCCTGTCCCATCCGCTGACCGCCGTACGCCTGGTCTGGCACGTCGCCGTGGACATCACCCGCTCGAATGTCGCGGTCAGCCGCCGCATCCTGCAGGGCGACAAGGCGAATGCGGCGCCGGGATTCCTCGACATTCCGTTGCGGATGCACGACCCGCACGGCCTCGCGGCCCTGTCGTGCATCATCACTTATACCCCGGGCACGGTGTGGGCGGGCCTGGATGAACGGACCCACGTCCTGACCCTGCACGTCCTCGACCTGCAGGATCGCGAGGCGTGGACCCGCACGATCCAGGATCGCTACGAGGCCCCCTTGATGGAGATCTTCGAATGATGCTCTTGCTGAACTGGGCCGGCGTCTTTGCGCTGCTGTGCTTTTCGCTGGGCCTGCTGTGCGCTGCGTTGCGCCTGATGCGCGGCCCCACCGCCGAGGACCGCGTGCTTGCGCTGGACACTGTCTACATCAACGGCATGCTGATCCTGCTGGTGCTGGGTTTGCGCTTCGAAGAAGGACTGTATTTCGACGTCGCCCTGCTGATCGCCTTGTTCGGCTTCGTCGGATCGGCGGCACTGGCCAAGTTCCTGCTGCGCGGCGAGGTCATCGAACCATGAATGCCATACCCGCCTGGATCATCGTCCCCGTCGCCCTGCTGATGATCGTCAGCGGCGTGCTGACCCTCATCGGCTCGATCGGCCTGCTGCGCCTGCGCACGTTCAACGAGCGCATGCACGCCCCCACCCTCGGCATGACGCTGGGCGTGTTCTGCATGGTGCTGGCTTCGACGCTGGTGGCCACCGTCCTGCAGGGACGGCCGGTGCTGCATGAATTCCTGATCAGCCTGTTTCTGATCATGACAGCCCCGGTCACCGCCATTTTGCTGATGCAAAGCGCGATTCGGCGCCAGGGCGGCCGCCGACCCGAATGATTTTGTCACACCCGGCCTAGGGCAAACCCGTACACTGGAACTTCATGCCAAGCACGGCCCGAAACCGTCGGGCCGGCTCGAACAAGGAGTATCCATCATGCGTATTCCGACACATGGACGCACCCCCGGTCTGGTCGTACTGGGCCTGGGCGCCGCCATCCTGTTCTCCCCGCTGGCGCGCGCGGCGGACACCGCTCAGACGCAATACCAGGCGGACGTCCAGCGCTGCCACTCCACCCCCGGCATCGACAAGCAGGCGTGCCTGCAAGAGGCCGGCGCCGCCCTCGAGGCTGCCCGCCGCAACACATTGACCGCGCCCGGCGTTCAAGCCGAGGCCGCCAACCGCAGCGCGCGCTGCGATGCCCTGCCCGCCGACCAACGCCAGGACTGCCTGACTTTGATGGAAAAGGGCACCGTGACCGAGGGTTCCGTCTCCTCAGGCGGCGTCATTCGTGAAACCACGATCACCACACCGGCGCCCGTGACGACCATGCCGGCACCGGGCACGCCCGGCACCGCCCCCGCAAGCGGCTCGATCAACTGAGACCACGGCCGCGGCCCCGGTCTCTAACGCGCATGTCCTGCAGAGCGGGTGCTGCTACAGCTCGGTCTGCATGCCCATCTCGACCACGCGGTTGGGGGGGATCTTGTAGAACCGGGTGCTGCGGCTGGCGTTGCGCGCCATGAAGGCGAACAGCCGCCGCTGCCCATAGTCCAGCCATCTGCGCTTGCGCACCACGATGACGGTCTGGCGCGACAGGAAGTAAGAAATCCGCATGGGGTCGAGCTCGAGCTCGGGCAGTTCCTGGGCGATCTGCTCGATGACCTGCGGCACATTCGGCTCCTGCTTGAACCCCCAGCGGGCCACCGCCTGCCAGCTGCTGCGGCTGATGCGCTGCAGGTGCACGCGCTCGCTGAACGGCACATAGGGCACGCCGGCGCTCTCGACCGTCAGAAACAGGGCCTGCTCGTGCAGGACTTTGTTGTGCTTGAGGTTATGCAGCAGCGCCGGCGGCACCGTCCCGACGATCATGCTCATGAAGACCGCCGTGCCGGGGACGCGGGTGGGCGGGTACTGTTCCAGCGCCGCCATGAACTCGGTCAATGGCTGCTGGTCGCCGGCCAGCATGTCGTGGACCTGCTGGCGGCCGCGCTTCCAGGTCACCATCAAGGTCAGCAAGGCCAGCCCCACCAGCAGCGGCAGCCAGCCGCCATCGAGGATCTTGAGTGTGTTCGATGAAAACAGCAGGATGTCGATCACCAGAAACACGCTGATCAGTGCCAGCCAGGCCAGGCGGCGCAGGCCGTGCGCACCCCGGGGCAGCACGGCGAAGGCCAGCACCGAAGTCATCAACATGGTGCCGGTGACGGCGAATCCGTAGGCGTGGGCCAGGCGATCGGACGAGCCGAAGGCAAGGACCAGGACCAGGACCGCAAGCATCAGCAGTCCATTGACCCGGGGCAGATAGATTTGGCCTTCCTCGCGCGCCGAGGTGTGCTGGATCACCATGCGCGGCCAATAGCCCAGCTGCACCGCCTGGCGGGTCACCGAAAACGCACCGGAGATCACCGACTGCGAGGCGATCACGGTCGCCGCCGCGGCCAGGCACACCAGCGGCACCAAGCCCCAGTCCGGCGCCAGCAGGAAGAAGGGATTGCGGATCGCCGCCGGATTGTTCAACAGCAGCGCGCCTTGTCCGAAATAGCACAACACCAGCCCCGGCTGGACCAGCCAGAACCAGGCCCGCCGAATCGCCGGCCGGCCGAAATGGCCCATGTCCGCATACAAGGATTCGGCGCCGGTCAAGGCCAGCACCAGCGACCCCAGGGCCACAAAGGTCTCCCAAGGCGCCTGGCCGATGAAGCGCAGGGCCCACACCGGATTGACGGCCTGGAGGACCTCGGGCGCCTGCAGGATGCGCCAGGCGCCCAGCGCACCCAGCACGAGGAACCACAACAGCATGACCGGACCGAACAGGCGCCCCATCGCCCCCGTGCCGCGCGCCTGCATCATGAACAAGGCCACCAGCACAAGCACCGAAATCGGCACCACCCACGGGTCCAGGGTATGCGAGACCACGCCGATGCCCTCGACCGCCGACAGTACCGAGATCGCCGGCGTGATCATGCTGTCGCCGTAAAAGAGGCTTGCGCCGATGAGGCCCAGGATGACCAAACGCCAGCGTGCCTGCGCTGAGCGTCCGCGCGCGGCCAGCTCCATCAGGGCGAGCGTGCCGCCCTCGCCCCGATTGTCGGCCCGCAGGATGCAGGTCACGTATTTGAGCGAGACCACCACCACGAGCATCCAGAACAGGATGGACAGCACGCCAAGAATATGCGCGGCATCGGGCCGCCCGGCGCCCGCAAGGGCGACCTTCATGGTGTAGAGGGGGCTCGTACCGATGTCCCCGTACACCACACCCAGCGCGCCGACCAACAGTGCCGCCCGGGGCGAGGACGGCTGCGCCTCGTGATTATTTCGCATACTGCTAGACGGATTCGATCCGGGTCAGGCGGGCGCCCCGGCGCGGCCCCGGAAAAACGATGGTCACGCGGGTGCCGGGAAAATCCGGCCGGCTGGCGAGTTTCCACCAGGCGCCGTGCGCCCCCGCGATCTCGCGCACGATCGCCAGTCCCAGCCCGGACCCCTCGACCGATACGCCGGCGGAGCGATAAAACGCCTCGAACACCCGCTCGACGTCCTCGGCGCCGATCCCCGCCCCATCGTCCTCGACGGTAAAGGACGGCGGGTTCGCGGCGATGCGCAGGGTCACCGTCGTCGCGTCCTTGCCATAGCGCAGGGCGTTGTCGATCAGATTGCCCAGCAATTCGCCCAGCAGCAGCGGATCGCCGTCGATCCAGACCGGCCCGTCGGGCGCCGCCAGCTGCAGCTCGAGCCGGCGCTCGCGCGCAGCCGCCAGCCACTCCGAGCCCGCATGGCGCATCCATTCGCACAGGTCCAGGCGCGTGAAGCGGTCGCTGGGCCGTGCCGAGCGGTCCGCGCGCGCGAGGATCAGGAGCTGCTGGCCCAGGCGGATCATGCGGTCGCTGACTTGCTTGATCCGTTCGGCACGGGCGCGCACGTCCTCGGGCAGGTCGCGGGCGAGCATCAGTTCGGATTCGAGTTTCAGTCCCGCCAGGGGCGTACGCAGCTGGTGCGCCGCATGGCCGATGAAGCGGCGTTGCGCCTGCATGGCATCGTCCAGCCCTACGAGCAGGCCGTTGAAGCGGATCACCAGCGGCGCGATTTCGGTCGGCAGGCCGGTCTGGTCCAGCGGTTGCAGGTCGTCGACCGATCGTTGGCGGATGTCGTCGGACAGGCGGTTGATGGAGGCCAATTCGGAGCGGATGCCCGACACCAGGACCCAGGCGAACAGGATCACCAGGAACACTTGGCTGAAGACCATGGTCCAGAACAGGTCGCGCAGCAGCCAGGCATTCGAGGTGATGCCGCGCGTGATGAACCAGGTCGCCACCAGGTCGATGAGCACCAGGATCACCAGGGCCGGCAGCAGCCGCTGGACCAAGTGCCGCGCAAGCGACCCCCGGGGCATCAGGCGCCCAAACAGGCCGGCGGGCCGGGCGACGTCGTCCGGCCGCGGTGCCGGCGCCCCGGCGGGGTTGGTGCTATTGGGCACGGTCGCTATCGAGCAGGTAGCCGAATCCACGCACGGTCTGGATGCCCGCGCCGGTGCCGTCCAGGCGCTTGCGCAGGCGATAGATGTAGACCTCGACCGCATTCTCGCTGAAGTCGGCATCCCAGGCCGACAAGGAATTGACGATCTGCTGCTTGGTCACGACCCGCCCGGGACGCGCCATGAGCATCTCGAGCACGGAGAGCTCGCGCACCGAAAGGGACAGCCGGGCACCATCGACCCGCACTTGGCGGTCCACCGTGTCCAGGGTGAGCGGCCCGCATTCGAGCAATGTGCGGGCCGTGCCCACGCGCCGGCGCGCGAAGGCCCGCACGCGCGCAGCGAGCTCGGGCAATTCGAAGGGCTTGGTGACATAGTCGTCGGCGCCGGCATCGAGCCCCGCCACACGGTCCTCGAGCCCATCGCGCGCCGTCAGGATGAGCACCGGCACCTGGTTGCCCGCGGCCCGCAGGCGCCTGAGCACCTCGAGCCCCGGCAGGCCCGGCAGGTTGAGATCCAGCAGCAGCAAGTCATAATCCTGGCCCGCGATCGCGCTCTCGACGCAGTCGCCTTCCTTGAGCCAGTCCACGGCATAGCCCTGATCGCCCAGGAACTCGCGCAGGGCATGTCCCAGGGTCGTATCGTCTTCGATCACTAGCACTCGCATGCCGTGATTCTAGCCCGAAGCGAGGCGTGCACACAGCGCGCGCCGCCAGTCGTTACATACCTGACATTGTCCTGAAGAAACGGGCGGATTCAAGCATTTATCGCGCGCTGCCGGCCGTGGCGGGCGGTGTTGCAGCCGCCGGGCCCGAGGAGGCTCCCGGGGCTGCGGCGGCGGCCTCCTGTGGCGTCGAATCGCCCGGCCGTGTAATGAAGCCCAGGCGCTTGATCCCCGCCTTGCGCGCCGCCGCCATGACCTCGGCCAGCGTGGCGTAGCGCGTATCCAGATCGGCCCGGATGCGCACCTGGGGCTGCGGGTCGCGCACCGCCTCCTGGGCGAAGCGCACGGCCAGATCCTCCACCGCCACCGGCTGCTCGTTCCAGAACACGGCGCCCTGCGGATCGATGGCGATGTCCACGACCAGGGGCTCTTGTTCGACCGGCTGCGCGCTGACTTGGGGCACGTCGATGCGGATGGAATGACTGAGCAAGGGCGCCGTGATGATGAAGATCACCAGCAGCACCAGCATCACGTCGATCAGGGGCACCATGTTGATCTCCGACATGGTGCTGGACGGACCCTTGGAGTCGAAGCCGCCGAACGCCATGTCAGGCTCCGCGCGCGGTGGTGGCCGCGAGATTGATGTGACGGCCGCGGTCATGGCCGTTTTCCACGACCTGCTGCCCCGTGGACAGGAAGGTGAACAGATCGTGGGCGAATGCGTCCAGGTTGGCCAGGTACACGCGGTTGGCGCGCACAAAGGCGTTGTAGGCCAGCACCGCCGGTATGGCCACGGCCAGGCCCAGGCCGGTCATGATCAGGGCCTCGCCCACCGGGCCGGCGATCCGGTTGATGGTCACCCCCTCGGACATGCTGATGCTCAGCAGGGCGTGATAGACCCCCCAGACCGTGCCGAACAGGCCGACGAACGGCGCGGTCGACCCCACCGAGGCCAGCAGTGTCAAGCCGTTTTCCAGACGGGCGGTTTCCTCGTCGATGACCTTGCGGATCGTGCGGGTGACGAAGGCGGCGGTCGAGCCGCTTTCCTCGAGCTTCATCGCACCGTACTTCGCATGGTGCTTGCGCGCGTGGATGGCGTGGCTGGCCAGGTGGGCGAAGGGTTCCTCGGCGCCGTGCGTGGCGATCTCGTTCTCGACCTGCTCGAGCGAGCTGGCCGCCCAGAACTCGGCCAGGAACTTGGACGAGCGGCGGCGGATGCGCAGATGCGTGAAGGTCTTCGACAGGATCAGGTACCAGCTTGCCAGCGACATCAGCAGCAGGAAGACGAACAGCGACTTGCCCACGATGTCGCTTTGCGACACGAAATGCATGACGCCCAGTCCGCCCGGTCCCAGGTCGGCGGGTGTCGGTGGCGCCGGCAGCATGGGGACGACGGCGCCGGCCGCCGGCGCAACGGCCTGGGCCGCGGATGTGGCCGCATCGGTGAGCGGTGCGGCGGCGCTGGTCAGCGGCTGCACGGCACTTACCGCGGCTGCCGCGCCATCCGGCCCCGTCACCTGCGCCAGGATGTGCAAGGCGTCACTCATGAACTCAAGCATCGGATGTGTCCTATAAAACAAAATCGAAGGGAATGTCGACGAGCGCCTTGTAGGCGATCCCGTTCTCTGTGTATGGGCGGAAACGCGCCGTGCGCATGGCCTCGATCGCCGCCTGGTCCAGCCGCGAGTAGCCCGACGAACGATGGACGGTGACCTTGGCCACGCCGCCTTGCGGATTGATCAGGACGCGCAGCACCACGCGACCCTGCTCGCCCCGGCGCTCGGACAACCGCGGATAGATCGGGCTGGGGCGCCTGCCCAGGTAATCGACACGCCCGATGGTGCGGGGCCGGTCGGGATCGACTTCGACGGGCTTGCCGGCGGCCTTGGCGGCGGGCGCGCTGGGACCGGGTACCGCGGCCACCTGCGGCGCCGGTTTGGGTGCAGGCTTCTGGACCACCGGCTTCGGCTTGGGCTTCGGCTTGGGCTTGGGGGGTGGTTCCGGCTTGGGCGGCGGCTCGGGCTTGGGCGGCGGTTCCGGCTTCGGTGGCGGCTCGGGCTTGGGGGGTTCGACGATCGCCTCGGGCTCCGGCTCGGGTATCGGCTCGGGCTCGGGTTCAGGCACCGGTTCGGGTTCGGGCGGCGGCTCGACGACCGGCTCGGGTTCAGGTTCAGGTTCGATTTCCGGCTCGGGTTCGGGCTCGGGTTCGATTTCGGGCTCCGGTTCCGGCTCAGGCTCGACGACCGGCTCGGGTTCGGGCGGGGTGTCGATCTCGGGCTCGGGCTCCGCTTCCACGACGGCTTCCGGCGCGGACGCCGGTTCGAGGGCCGGCCCCAGTTCGACGAACTGGACGTCGATCGCGTCCTCCTCGCCGGGGGACACCTGATCCACCGTCGAGGACAGCGCCATGGCCAGCACGGCCGCATGCAGGCCGATCGCCACGAGCGCGGCGGCCAGCCTCTGGAGCGGATAACGGGGTGTCGAGCCGATGGGCATGCGCTAGCGATTCAAGAAAAAGGGACATGTCCCCGAAGCCGAAAGATTTTATCAGGAATGCGAACGATTCTCAATTTGAAAATAAACTAGACGACAAAAAAAACACCCTGGCGACCGGCATGAACACCCTGGGGAGCCGTCCCTCACTCGCGCCGCATGGAAACAAAAAGATACGCATTGGATGAAACTCGAAACCATGGAACCCGGTCATTTAGGAAAACGGTTCACACACAACCCGCCAACAACAGGAGACCGGACGCCATCATGCACAAATCCCTCGCAATCCTTGCCGCAGCCTGCACGCTGTGGCTGCAGGCCCCCGCGGCCGCATGGGCCGCGGACACCCCGCCGACGGGCATCTATCTGACCAGCGACTTTCCCTCGGTGACGCTGCAGGCGGGCGAAACATCCAGCATCGGACTGAGTCTGCACAATCACCAGACCCCGCCCGAGCGCCTGTCGCTGTCGGTCACGGGGGTGCCGGAGGGCTGGACGGCGACCTTGCTGGGCGGCGGCCAGCCCGTCGCCTCGGCCATGCCCGCCGCCAACGATACGCTGTCCCTGAAATTGCGCCTTGATATCCCTCAAGCCAAGAATGCATCCACGCATACGCTGGTGGTCCACGCCGAGGGCGACCAGCGGCGGCTGAGCCTGCCCATCGACGTCCGGATCGCCGACCGTCTGCCGCCCAAGTTGTCGATCCAGTCCGACCTGCCGCAGTTGACCGGATCCACCAAGTCCGCTTTCGATTTCCAGTTGAAGATCAAGAACGACAGTGGCGAGGACGTGCTCGCCAGTCTGGACGCCCAGGCGCCGCAGTACTACGACCTCTCGTTCACCGAAGGCTACGGCACGCAGCAGGTCAGCGCGGTGCCGATCAAGGCCGGGGAATCCAAGGACGTCAAGCTGCACGTGCGCCCGCCCGCCATGACGCCCGCCGGTGAACACCCCGTCAAGGTCACGGTCTCGGCGGCGGGCGTATCGGCCAGCACCGACCTGACGGTGGACATCACCGGACAGCCACAACTGGACCTGTCGGGCCGCGACGGGCTGATGAGCGCCAGCGCCCAGATCCACGAAGCCTCGACCGTGCCGCTCGAGATCCGCAACAGCGGCACCGCGGCCGCCCAGGACATCGCCCTGGACGGCTCGGCCCCCTCGGGCTGGAAACTCGAGTTCGAGCCCGACCGCATCGAGCGCATCGAGCCGGGCAAGACCGCCGAGGTCCAGGCCCACATCACGCCCTCCTCGCAGTCGCTCGCCGGGGACTATATGGTCAAGCTCTCGGCGCGCTCCCAGGGGCAGTCGGCGCATGGCGACCTGCGCGTGTCGGTCACCACCTCGAGCCTGTGGGGCGTCAGCGGCGCCATCCTCATCGCCATCGCCCTGCTGGTACTGATCGGGGCGGTCGCCAGGTACGGCCGGCGATGAGCGCGCCGGTCATCACGGCCCAGGGACTGGGCAAGGACTACGGTCGGCAGACCGCGCTGCACGAGATCAGCTTCGAGGTCGGCGCGGGCGAGGTCTTCGGCCTGCTGGGCCCCAACGGCGCCGGCAAGACCACGACCATTCTCATCCTGCTCGGCCTGACCGAGGCCACGCGCGGGGCGGTGCGCATCCTGGGCGCGGATCCGCAGCGCCAACCCCTGGCGGTCAAGCGCCGCGTGGGCTACATGCCGGATTCGGTCGGCTTCTACGACGGCCTCACGGCGCTCGACAACCTGCGCTATACGGCCAGGCTGCTGGACATCGAGGCCGGCGAGCGCGACGCGCGCATCCTGCAAGCGCTGGAGCGCGTGAACCTCGCCGAGCATGCGCGACAGCGCGTGGGCGCGTTCTCGCACGGCATGCGGCGCCGCCTGGGACTGGCCGAGATCATCATGAAACGCGCGCCGATCGCCATCCTCGATGAGCCCACCTCCGGCCTGGACCCGCAGTCGACCGAGTCTTTCCTGGCGCTCATCGAAGAGTTGCGCGCCGACGGCGCGACCATCCTGTTGTCCTCGCATCTGCTCGATCAGGTGCAGCGCGTCTGCGACCGGGTGGCGCTGTTCAACGCCGGGCGCATCGCGCTCTCGGGCCGGGTCGACGAACTGGCCCGGCGCGTGCTGGGCGACAGCCACGAGATCCGCCTCCAGGCCGAGGGACCCGACATCCGCGATGCGCTGGCCGCCGTTCCCGGCGTCAGCGGCGTGCGCGTATCCGGACCCGGGCATTACGTGCTGCGGGCCGCGGGCGACGTCCGCGCCGATGCCGCGCGCGCCGCCATCGCCGCGGGCGCGGGTCTGCAATCCCTGGCCGTGGATGTCCCCAGCCTGGAGGCCATCTATCGCCACACTTTCCGCACGGGAGCATCCGCATGAGCACACGCAGAGAAGGCTCGCCCTGGCAAGGACTGGGCGCGGTGACCGCCAAGGAACTGGCCGACCACATGGGCAGCGCGCGCATGCGCATCCTCGAATGGCTGGTCGTGCTGACGGCCGCCGCCGCCCTGTACGGCGCCCTCGAGGGCATCCGCCAGACCACCTCCACGGATCCGTTCGTGTTTCTGCGCCTGTTCACCGACGCCCAGGCGCCGCTGCCCTCCTTCGCGGCGCTGCTGGGCTTTCTGATCCCGCTGGTGGCCATCGGTCTGGGATTCGATGCGATCAACGGCGAATACAACCATCGCACCATGAGCCGCATCCTGTCCCAGCCGATCTACCGCGACGCGCTGCTGCTGGGCAAGTTCCTCGCGGGGCTGGCGGCGCTGGCGGTCTGCCTGGTGTGCCTCTGGCTGCTGGTGATGGGCGCGGGGCTCATCCTGCTGGGCGTGCCGCCCAGCGGCGAGGAGGTGCTGCGCTCGCTGGCGTTCCTGTGCGCGGCCCTGGCCTACGCCGGGGTGTGGCTGGGCCTGGCGCTGCTGTGCTCGGTGGTGTTCCGCTCGGCCTCGACCTCGGCGCTGGTGGCGCTGGGCCTGTGGCTGTTCACCGCCCTGCTGTGGCCGATGCTGGCACCCGCCATCGCCCAGGCGATCGCCCCACCCGACCTGGCCACCGTGCTGTCGGGCGGCATGGACATGAACACCCTCGCCTGGCAGCAGGCGCTGATGCACGCCTCGCCCGCGACCCTGTTCAACGACACGGCCATCACTCTGCTGAGCCCGGCCACCCGCAGCCTGGGGCCGGTGTTCCTGTCGCAGATCCAGGGTGCCCTGCTGGGCGCGCCGCTGCCGCTGTCTGAAAGCCTGGCCATCGTCTGGCCCCAGTTCACGGGCCTGATCGCGGCGGTGCTGGTGCTGTTCACGGCGGGCTACGTATGCTTTCAGCGCCAGGAGGTGCGCACGTAGGCGCACGGCGGTCCGGTGCGGCCCACCGCCGCGCCGGACCGGCCTGGATCGGGGACGGCGCATGACGGCCGCTACAATGGGCCTCGGAGTTCCCTGACCGCAGGCTTGAATGACGCGACCACCGGCCCCCTCGCCTTCCACAACCGCCCCGACCAGCGACGGCACCGTGCCCGACGCCGTGCGCTGGCGGATCCTGGCGGTGCTGCTCACCGCCATTTTCATGACCCTGATCGGCGTGAGCATCGTCAATGTCGCCCTGCCGTCGATACAGCTGGCCCTGGACGCCTCGCGCTCCGACATCCAGTGGGTGTTGTCGGGCTATGCGTTGACCTTCGGGGTGGTGCTGGTGGCCGCCGGACGCGCGGGCGACATCATGGGCCGCGGAGGCCTGTTCCTGGCGGGCGCCGGGGTCTTCACCGCCTCATCGGTCGCCGCCGGCCTGGCGCCCGACGCGGATTGGCTCAATGCCGCGCGGCTGGTGCAAGGCATCGGCTCGGGCCTGCTGAACCCGCAGGGCATCGGGATGATCCAGCAGTATTTCAGGGGTGCCGAGCGCGGACGGGCATTCGGCTATTTCGGCACGGCGGTCGGCTTTTCAGTGGCCATCGGCCCTGTGCTGGGCGGATTCCTGATCGAACTGGGCGGCCTGGACCTGGGCTGGCGGCTGACCTTCCTGGTCAACGTGCCCATCGGCATCGCCACGATCATCCTGGGACTGCTGTGGTTTCCCAAGCCCCTGATCCGCAGCATCGGCGCCCGGGGCGCCGGCCGGGCCGGACAGCTGCTGCGCGCCCTGGACCCGGTGGGCTCGGTGCTGCTGGGGCTGGCCGTGCTGGCGGTGCTGCTGCCGTTCGTCGAAGCCCGCGAAACACCGCTCACCTGGCTGCTGCTGCCGGCCTGCGCCCTGCTGTTCTACCTCTGGGTGCGCTGGGAGCGGCGCTACGCGCGCCGCGGCGGCAGCCCCATGGTCGATCTGGAGATCTTTTCCACCGCCAGCTTTACCAACGGCATCATCATCATGGCCCTGTATTTCCTGGGCATGACCAGCATCTGGGTGCTGGTGGCGCTGTACGTGCAGGAAGGCGCCGGCAAGACCGCGCTGGAAGCCGGGCTGTTCGGCATCCCGGCGGCTCTGCTGTCGGCCTATGCGGCCGACTGGGCCGGCCGGCGCGTGCACCGCTACGGCCGCAAGCTCGTGATCGGCGGCCTGGTCCTTGCCCTGGTCGGCCTGGCGGCCAGCGTCGCCGTAGTGCTGCTGTACGAACAGGGCCGCCTCAGCATCTGGTGGCTGCTGCTGTCGCTGTCGTTCATCGGACTGGCCCAGGGCTCGGTCATCAGCCCCAACCAGGCCCTGACCCTGGAGGACGTGCCCCTGAACTACGCGGGCAGCTCGGGCGCCATCATGCAGACCGGCCAGCGCATCGGAACCTCGGTGGGCATCGCCATGATCACGGCGGCGGTGTTCGCGACCCTGACCACCGCCTCGTGGTCAGTCGCCGTATCCGTCGGGTTCGGGGTGATCAGCCTGGTGGTGATGGTGGCGCTGGGCGTCGCCGTCAAGGACCTGGGCGACCGCGGTCGGCGCAACCGCGGCCGGCTGGTGGACTGACAGTATCGACGGGCCGGATGCAAAAAACCCGCAAGACCTGAGATCTATGCGGGTTTTGCTTTTTGACGTCAGAGGACATCGGACTGCATTGGACTTCTCAAAACAGAGAAGTGGTGCCCAGGAGAGGACTCGAACCTCCACACCTTGCGGCACATGGACCTGAACCATGCGCGTCTACCAATTCCGCCACCTGGGCACGGCATAACGTGTATGCTATTGCTTTTGCTGCCCGCTTTGACTGGCGCCACGTTCAGCGAAGACAGGATTATAGCAGCATTTTTTTGGATGAAAAGCAGCCTTTGAAAAAGCGATCTGATAAAGACAAGAACCCCGACGCTCTCCCCCCACCGTCCGTCGATTTACCGCCTGATTTCGATCCGGCAGTCCCCAGCCGCGAGCTGGTGATGCACACCCTGCGCACCGCAGGAAAACCTATGACTATCGAGGCCCTGGCCGACACCACCGAGGCGGGCATCCCCCTGTCGGCCGGCTTCGTGCGCCGCATCAAGGCCATGGAGCGCGACGGCCAATTGCGCTTCAATCCCCAAGGAAAGTTGCAGATCTGCAACAATACCGATTTCGTCACCGGCGTGGTCCAGGGCCATCGCGACGGCTTCGGCTTTCTGATCCCCGATGGCGGCGGCCAGGACCTGTACTTGTCCACCCATGAAATGGCCAAGGTGCTGCACGGTGATCGCGTGCGGGTCAAACCCTCGGGCGAATACCGGGGCCGGACCGAAGGCACCATCGTCGAGGTCCTCGAGCGGCGCACCGGCAAGCTCGTCGGCCGCTTCCTCAAGGAGCACGGCGCCAACATCGTCGCGCCCGAGGACCAGCGCATCAAGCACGACATCCTGATTGCGCCAGGTGACACGGGCGGCGCCGAGCACGGCCAGGTGGTCACCGCGCAAATCCTGCGCCAGCCGGCGCGCCACATGCAACCCCTGGGCAAGGTGATCGAGGTTCTGGGCGAGATCGACGACCCCGGCATGGAAATCGAGATCGCGGTGCGAAAGTTCGACGTGCCGGTCGAGTTCTCCGAGGCCACGATGCGCGAGTTGCGCACGATTCCCGAACAGGTCTCGGCGGCGGAATGCCGCGGCCGCGTGGACTTGCGCGACATCCCCTTCATCACGATCGACGGCGAGGACGCGCGCGACTTCGACGACGCGGTATTCTGTATGCCGGCGGAATTGGGCAGCGCCTCGCGCAAGCGCCCGGGGTGGCGGCTGCTGGTCGCCATTGCCGACGTCAGCCACTATGTGCAACCCGGGACGGGCCTGGACGAGGACGCCCTGGACCGCGGCACCAGCGTTTATTTCCCCCGACGGGTCATCCCAATGCTGCCCGAGGCCCTGTCCAACGGCATCTGTTCGTTGAATCCCGGCGTCGACCGCCTGGTGATGGTCTGCGACATGATGATTCCCGCCCAGGGCGCCAAGGCCGGCACGGTGGCGGCCTACCAGTTCTACGAGGCCGTGATCCATTCGCACGCGCGCACGACCTACACCGACATCTGGGCCGCTCTGCAGCAGTCCAACGGCCCGGCGGCGCAAGGCCTCGGCCCCCTGCTCGAGCACGTGCGCGACGCCTACGAGCTCTACCAGGCCTTCGCCGAGGCGCGCAAAAGGCGCGGCGCCATCGATTTCGACACGGTCGAGACCCGCATCGTCTGCAATCCGCTGGGCCGCATCGAAAAGATCGAACCCTACGCGCGCAACGACGCCCATCGCCTCATCGAGGAATGCATGCTGGCGGCCAACACCTGCGCGGCGGACTTCATCGTGCGCAACAAGCGGCGCTCGCTATTCCGCGTCCACGAGGGACCGACACCCGAGAAACTCCAGGCTCTGCGCGAATACCTGCGCAATCTGGGCCTGACCCTCGAAGGCGGCGACGAACCCCGGCCCGAGGACTACGCCAAGCTCATCCAGGCCGCCCGCAGCCGCCCGGACTACGAGATCGTCCAAACCATGTGCCTGCGCTCGATGCAGCAGGCCATCTACAGTCCCGAGCAGTCCGGCCATTTCGGCCTGGCCTACACGCACTACGCGCACTTCACCTCGCCCATCCGCCGCTACCCCGATCTGCTGGTACACCGCACGATCCGCGGCATCCTCGCCGGCCAGCGCTATGCGCCGCCGCCTCTGGCAGGCCAGCCGGTGGCGGGCGTGCCGGCGGGCAAGCGCGAGCAGGAAACCTGGGAGGAACTGGGCGTGCTGCTGTCCGCCCGCGAGCGCCGCGCCGACGATGCCTCGCGCGACGTCGCCGCCTGGCTGAAATGCTGGTTCGTGCGCGAACACGTGGGCGAGGTCTTCAGCGGCAGGATCACCGGGGTGGCCGGCTTCGGCGTGTTCGTCACGCTGGACACGCTGTACGTGGAAGGCATGGCGCACGTTTCGGAACTGGGCTCGGACTACTTCCAATACAACGAGGTCACCAACGAACTGCGCGGCGAGCGCACCGGCATGCGCTACCGGCTGGGCGATGCGCTGCAGGTCCAGGTCTCGCGCGTCGACCTGGAGGCGCGGCGCATCGAGTTCCGCCTGGTCAAGGGCGAGGACTACAAGGCTTTGCAGGCGGAAATATCGGGTGGTGCACGGCCGGCCTCCAAGCCCAAGAAAGCCGCGGGCGCCAAGCCCGCCGCCTTACGCGGCACCACCTCGCACCAGCGCCGCGCCGAGGCCAAGCGCGCGGCGCGCAAGGCCGCGCCGCACAAGCATCGCAGCTAGGGATACGCCAGCACAATGTCATCCAAGCAAGTATTGGCGGGTTTCCATGCCGTACAGGCACGCCTGCGCCATGCGCCCGACTCGATCGTCGATCTGTATGTCGACACCTCGCGCCAGGACCGGCGCATGCGGCACTGCATCCAGCAGATCGAGGCCGCCGGCGTGCGCTGGCACGCCGTGGATGCCGCACGCCTCGATGGCCTGGCCCACGGCATGCGCCACCAGGGCATCGTCGCCCTCGCCCGTCCGCGGCCGCTGGCGATCACGGTCGACGAGGTCCTCGACACCCTCGAGGACCAGGCCGAGCCCGCCCTGTTCCTGGTGCTCGACGGCGTCACCGACCCGCACAATCTGGGCGCCTGCCTGCGCACCGCCGATGCCGCGGGCGTGCACGCGGTGATCGCGCCGCGCGACCGCGCGGTGGGCCTGAACGCCACCGTGCAGCGCGTCGCCTGCGGCGCGGCCGAGACCGTGCCCTACATCATGGTGACCAATCTGGCCCGGACGCTGCGCGCCATGCGCGAGCGCGAGGTCTGGCTGGTCGGCACGGACGATGCGGCGGAACACTCCATCCACCAGATCGACGGGCGGCGCGCCATGGCCTGGGTCATGGGCGCCGAGGGCGAAGGCATGCGCCGGCTGACCCGCGAGACCTGCGATGAGCTGGTCGCCATCCCCATGCGGGGCTCGGTCGAAAGCCTGAACGTCAGCGTGGCCAGCGCCGTCTGCCTGTACGAAACAGCCAGGCAGCGCCTGCTGCACGGCTAAGGCGTCCTCCAGCCCGCGCCCGAATGGCGCATAATGTGCGGCACCGGCCACGTTTCACCACAACCTCCACCCACCTCCTTGCGCACCACCATGTCCGATAACGGCTTCTCCACCCAGATCGTCCATTCCGACCGGCGATCGCAGCCCACCAACGGCGCCGTCCACCAGGCCATCCATCCCTCCACCGAGTATGGCTATGCCGATGCGCGCGAACTGGCGGCCGTCTTCCAGGGCAAGGCCGGCTATACCTATGCGCGCCAAGGCACCCCGACGACGGCGGCGCTCGAAGCCAAGGTCACCACGATGGAGCAGGCCGAGGCGACCGTCACATTCTCCACCGGCATGGCGGCATTGACGGCGACCTTCTTCACGCTGCTGCGCGCAGGCGACCATCTGATCAGCAGCAAGTACATCTTCGGCAATACCAACAGCCTGCTGTTGACACTCGCCGACCTGGGCGTCGAGGTCACATTGGTCGACGCCACCGATGCGCGCGAGGTCGAGGCCGCGGTGCGCGACAATACCCGCATGGTGTTCGTCGAGACCATCGCCAACCCAGGCACCCAGGTGGCGGATCTGGTCGCGATCGGCGAACTCTGCCGCGCGCGCGGCCTGGTCTACGTGGTCGACAGCACGCTGTCCTCGCCCTATCTCTGCCCCTCGCGCGTCTTCGGCGCCTCGCTGGTGATCAACTCACTGTCCAAGCACGTGGGCGGACACGGCAATGCGCTGGGCGGCGCCGTCACGCAAACCGGGCTGTATGACTGGGCGGGTTATCCCAACATCCACGCGCAATACCGCAAGGGCGACTCGCGCAACTGGGGCCTGCTGCAGATCAAGAAAAAAGGCCTGCGCGACATGGGCGGCACGCTATCCTCGGACGTGGCGCACCGGCTGGCGGCGGGATCCGAGACCATGGCGCTGCGCATGGACCGGATCTGCGCCAACGCCCTGGCCCTGGCCCGCCACCTGGATGCGCACCCCAAGGTCGCCCGCGTCCACTATCCCGGATTGCCCTCCCATCCGCAGCACGCGCGTGCCACCCAATGGTTCGGCGGCCGCTACGGCGGACTGCTGGGCGTGGAACTGGACCCCGGCATCGACGTCTTCGAATGCCTGAATCAACTGCGCATCGTGATCCTCGCGACACACTTGGGCGACAACCGCACCCTGGTCCTGCCGGCCGCTCACACCATCTATTACGAAATGGGCCCCGAGCGCCGCGCCCTGATGGGCATACCCGACGGCTTCCTGCGCATATCGGTGGGCATCGAGGACGAACAGGACCTGATCGCCGATTTCACGCAGGCCCTGGCCGCGGTGGCCGGCTAGCGCGTCGGGGCCGGCCGGGGACGTAGAACGGATCCGTAAATTCCGGGGCCTGCCTTGTTGCATTCGATGAAAGTCAGTAACGGTGCGGCTCTCCAGCGGTTTTCTTCTTGACACCATGTGGTTTCGAAGGCTTAATACGCCTTAGCCGGTAGACTCGATCGCTTGCAGGCGCAAGGCCACGAGGCCATCCTCATCCATCCGGTCGGATACGGCTGACAGTTATGGCAGGTCTCATCCATCACAAGCAGGTCGGGCACGCCCGGCGGCCACAATAAACTTCAGGGGTAATCCTTAAAATGAACAAAACCGAGCTTATCGAGCATATCTCTTCCAAGACCGACCTGTCCAAAGCCGACGTCGGCCGCGCCCTGGAAGCGTTTGTCGGTGCCGTCAAGACCACCCTCAAAAAGAAGGGTTCAGTGACCCTCGTCGGTTTCGGCACCTTTGCCGTGTCCGAGCGCGCCGCGCGCACCGGCCGCAACCCGCGCACCGGCGAGGCGATCAAGATCAAAAAGGCCCGCGTGCCCAAGTTCCGCCCGGGCAAGGCCCTGAAGGACGCCGTCAACTAGGCGCCCAAGGCCGGGACTATTTGCGCCGCGCGAGGTCCATCGATATAATCGCAGCCTTTCGCGCGCACCGTGGCTCCAAGGGGTGCTTAGCTCAGTTGGTAGAGCGGCGCCCTTACAAGGCGTAGGTCGGGGGTTCGAACCCCTCAGCACCCACCACCCAGCCACCTCGAAGGCACCTGGTCCTCCAGGTGCTTTTTCTTTTCCCCGGCCTGGTGATCGCCCTACAATCCCCGCATGAGCCCGCAACCTCCCCACGTCCCGTCGCTGCTGTGCGGCCTGGACGAACTCGGCCGATTCGACGAGGTCATCGATGTGCGCACGCCTGCCGAATACGAGGACGACCACATCCCGGGCGCAATCAACGCCCCCGTCCTCGACAACGCCCAGCGTGTGACCATCGGCACCCTGTACGCGCGCGATCCTTTCAAGGCCACGCGGCTGGGCGCGGCCCTGGTCGCGCGCAACATCGCGCAGCACCTCGAGACGGTCTTCGCCGACCGGCCCCGAACCTGGCGCCCCCTGATCTATTGCTGGCGCGGCGGCAAGCGCTCGGGTGCCATGACCGCCTGGTTCAATCTCATCGGCTGGAAGGCGCGGCAACTGGACGGCGGCTACAAGGCCTACCGGCGCCATGTGCTGCACAGCCTCGAAACCCTTCCTCGAGGCCTGGATTTCATCGTGCTTGCCGGCCCGACCGGTTCGGGCAAGACCCGGCTGCTGTATGCCCTGGGCCAGGCCGGTGCCCAGGTGCTGGACCTGGAAGCCCTGTCGGGGCATCGCGGCTCGCTGCTGGGCGCCATGCCGGGCCTGCTTCAACCCTCGCAGCGCCGCTTCGAATCAATCCTGCTGCAAGCGCTCGCGCGGCTCGATCCGGTGCGGCCCGTATTCGTCGAGGCTGAAAGCCCGCGGATCGGCCGCATCAGCCTGCCCGCGGAGCTGCTGGCGCGCATGCACGCGGGCCGCTGCGTGCGCGTCAGCGCCAGCCTCGAGCATCGCCTGGCCTTTCTGCTGCAGGACTACGCGCATCTGTTCGATAACCGCGAGGCGTTCAAGCGCACCCTGGAACGCTTCATCGGCCTGCAAAGCCGCGCCACCGTCCAGGCCTGGCAGGCGCTGGTCGATGCCGACCGCCGCGAGGCGCTGTTTCGCGAACTGATCGAGCAGCACTACGATCCCGCCTACCGGCGCAGCAGCGGACGGCACTATGCCGGCCTCGCACAGGCGCCGACTTTCGTCTACGACCCGACCGCCAGCGGCGCCCCGGGCCAGGCGCACGATTGCCTGCGCCTGGTCGGGCAAACATGCCAACCCCAGGAAACCCTGCCATGAACGCCCCCGACATTCCGCGCCTGACCGCCCTGTCCCACGGCGGCGGCTGCGGCTGCAAGATCGCCCCCGACGTGCTGGCGCAGCTGATGCGCGATGCATTGCCGGGCGGCCCTTTCCCCGACCTGCTGGTGGGCACCGAAACATCCGACGACGCCGCGGTCTATCGCCTGAACGATGAACAGGCCCTGATCGCCACCACCGATTTCTTCATGCCGATCGTCGACGATCCCTACGATTTCGGCCGCATCGCCGCCACCAATGCACTGTCCGACATCTATGCCATGGGCGGGCGGCCGATCCTTGCACTGGCCCTGGTCGGCATGCCCATCAACGTCCTGCCGCACGAGACCATCGCCCGCATCCTCGAGGGCGGCGCCTCGGTCTGCGCGGCGGCCGGCATTCCGATCGCCGGCGGCCATTCCATCGATTCCGTCGAGCCCATCTACGGCCTGGCCGCCATGGGCATCGCGCACCCGGCCCGCATCAAACGCAACGATGCGGCCCGCGCGGGCGACGTGCTCATCCTCGGCAAGCCGCTGGGCGTCGGCATCCTGTCGGCCGCCCTCAAGCAAGACCGCCTCGACGCCGCGGGATACCAGGCCATGATCGACGCGACCACGCGCCTGAACACACCGGGCACGGCACTCGCCGACCTGCCCGGCGTCCACGCCATGACCGACGTCACCGGATTCGGCCTGCTGGGCCACACCCTCGAGTTGTGCCGGGGCGCGGGCCTGCACGCCCACCTGCGCTATGCCGACCTGCCCTGGCTGCCCGGCGTGCCGGCGCTGGCCGCGGCGGGCATCCGGACCGGCGCCTCGGGCCGCAACTGGCGCGCCTGCCAGGACGCCACGGCCCTCGATCCGAACCTGCCCGAGCTCGCGCAGACGCTGCTGTGCGATCCGCAGACCTCCGGCGGCCTGCTGGTGGCCTGCGCCGCCGATGCCGCCGACAAGGTCCTGGCCCTGTTCCGCGAGGCGGGCTTCGGCGAGGCGGCTGCGATCGGCCACCTGGCCGCCGGCGCCGCGGGTGCAAGCATCGCCTGAGGCCATTACGCCATACACTTGGAAACCACGAACCGCACCGGAGCCCGCCCATGGCCGATCCCTTGACCATCGCCCAGAACCCCAGCGCACACGTCGCCCTGCTGCCGCAATACGCCAACCGGCACGGCTGCATCACCGGTGCGACCGGCACCGGCAAGACCATCACCCTCCAGGTGCTGGCGGAATCCTTCTCGCGCATCGGGACGCCCGTGTTCATGGCCGACGTCAAGGGCGACCTGACGGGGATCTCGCAAGCCGGCGCCGGTTCGCCGAAGCTCGCCGCACGGCTGCAAAAGCTCGGCCTGCCAGAACCGGACTGGGGCGCCTGCCCCACCACGCTGTGGGATATCTTCGGCGAGCAGGGCCACCCCGTGCGCGCGACGGTCTCCGACCTTGGGCCCCTGTTGCTCGCGCGCATGATGGACCTGAACGACACTCAGGAGGGCATCCTCGCGCTGGTGTTCCGCGTGGCCGACGACGAGGGCCAGCTGATCCTCGATCTCAAGGACCTGCGCGCCATGCTGCAGGACGTGGCCGCCCGCGCGGCCGAGCTGCGCACCCGCTACGGCAATGTCTCGGCCGCCTCGGTAGGCGCCATCCAGCGCGCCTTGCTGCGGCTGGAATCCGAAGGCGCGGCGCAGTTCTTCGGCGAACCCATGCTCGAAGTCTTCGACTGGATGCGCACCGACGCGCGGGGCCGCGGCATGGTCAATATCCTCGCGGCCGACAGGCTCATGCAATCGCCGCGCCTGTATGCGGTCTTCCTGCTGTGGATGCTGGCCGACCTCTACGAACGGCTGCCCGAGATCGGCGACGTGGAACAACCCCGACTGGTCTTCTTCTTCGATGAGGCGCACCTGCTGTTCAAGGACGCGCCCAAGGCGCTGATCGACAAGGTCGAGCAGGTGGTGCGCCTGATCCGGTCCAAGGGCGTGGGGGTCTATTTCGTCACGCAGAATCCGCTGGACATCCCCGATGCCGTGCTCGGCCAGCTGGGCAACCGCGTCCAGCACGCCTTGCGGGCCTTCACGCCGCGCGACCAGAAAGCCGTCAAGGCCGCCGCCCAGACGATGCGGCCGAATGCGGGGCTGGACATCGAGGCGGCCATCACCGAACTGGGCGTGGGCGAGGCCCTGGTGTCGGTCCTCGATGCCGGCGGACGCCCCACCCCAACCGAGCGGGCCTGGATGCACGCGCCGGGCAGCCGCATCGGCCCGGTGACCGGCGCCGAGCGCCAGGCGCTGATGGCCGCCTCGACCCTGGCCGGCAAATACGATCGCACCATCGATCGCGAGTCCGCCTATGAAGTACTGATTGCGCGTGCACAAGGGCCTGCCGAGGTCCCGGCCGGCGGTCCGTCCGGGACCGATGCGGCCCAGCCCGCCGGGCGCAGGCCGGCCGGCGGCCCGCAGGCGGGGGACGAAGGCCTGATGGGCGCGGTGGGCGATTTCCTGTTCGGCTCGACCGGACCGCGCGGCGGCCGGCGGGACGGTGTGGTCCAGTCCGCCGTCAAGAGCGCCGCCCGCCAGGTCGCCAACCAGCTCGTGCGGGGCCTGCTGGGCTCGCTAGTCGGCCGGCGCCGCTAGCGTCCGGCCATGCGATCGGGGGTTCTCGCCATGACTCGTTGCGCCTGGTGCTCGGATGATCCTTTGTATATCCAGTATCACGACCTGGAATGGGGCGTGCCCTCGCGCGATCCACGGCACTTGTTCGAAATGCTGATCCTCGAGGGCTTTCAGGCCGGCCTGTCCTGGCTGACGGTGCTGCGCAAGCGCGAGGCGTTCCGCAAAGCCCTGCTGGACTTTGATCCGAAGGCCCTGGCGCGCGTCGACGACGCCTGGATCGACGACAGGATGCGCGACCCCTCGATCATCCGCAACCGCCTCAAGCTGCGGGCCGCGCGGACCAACGCCCAGGCCTGGCTGGCGCAACCCGATCCCGTGGACCTGGTCTGGTCCTTCACCGGCGGCCGGCCGCGGGTCCACCACTATGGCCCGGGCGACGACATCCCCACCGCCGGTCCCGAAGCGCAGGCCATGAGCCGTGTCCTCGCCAAGGCCGGCTTCAAGTTCGTGGGGCCCACGATCTGCCAATCCTACCTGCAGGCCGTCGGCTGCCTGATGGACCACACCACCGACTGCCATCGGCACGCGGCATTGGCCCGGCCCGCGCCATGACGCAGGTCGCCGCCGGCCTGCGCCAGATCTACCTGGATGCCGACTACGCGGTCTTCGCCGATCCGCCGTTCGTGCTGCGCATCGGCGAGCCCAGCAAGGCCCTGCTCCAGGTGTACGCCCGCCTGGATTGCGAACGCTGCGCGTACCTGACCGCCTGCAACCCGCGCAGCCGCCGCCTGCGGCCCGCCGCCAACGCCCGCCGCATGCGCGCCCTGCGAGCCGCCCTGCTGTTGCGGGGCTGGCGTCCCATCGACGGCGAGGGCCGCGACCCGCAAGGCGGCTGGCCGGCCGAACCCAGCCTGCTGGTCCCCGGAATGGATATCGCCGCGGCCCTCGCGCTCGCGCGCCGCTTTGGCCAGAACGCCATCGTGGCCGCCGGCCCGCGCGGCATTCCGGAACTGACCTGGGTCCCCCGCCCCGGATCCGCGGCGGACAGGTGCGCCGGCCCGGCGAGTCTGCTAAGTTAAGGCGTCCACTCCCAACCGAGCCGTCATGCATCGATTCCTGACCCGCCATACCGCTTTCCACGTCGTCCTTGGCCTGACGATATTGTGCGCCCTGCTGGCGCTGACGCAGGGCGGCGGGTGGTGGCTGCCCTGCATCCTGTTCCTCGCCCTGACCGTGCTCGGCATCTACGACATGAACCAGACGCGCCATGCCATCCGCCGCAACTACCCGGTCATCGGCAACCTCCGGTTTCTGTTCGAATTCGTCCGGCCCGAGGTGCGCCAATATTTCTTCGAGGACGACACCCTGCGGCTGCCCTTCTCGCGCGTCGACCGGTCGCTGGTCTATCAGCGCGCCAAGCTGGTCATGGACCAGCGCCCCTTTGGCACCCAAGGCGACGTCTACCAAAGCGGCTACGAGTGGATCAACCACGCCATGGTGCCCACCCACATCGCCGACCATGATTTCCGCATCACGGTCGGCGGCCCGGACTGTACGCAGCCGGTCTCGCTGTCGGTGTTCAACATCTCGGCCATGAGCTTCGGCGCGCTGTCGGCCAATGCCGTGCGGGCACTCAACAAGGGGGCCGCCCTGGGACATTTCGCCCACGACACCGGCGAAGGCGGTGTCAGCCGCTACCACCTCGAGCACGGCGGCGACCTGATCTGGAACATCGGCTCGGGCTACTTCGGATGCCGCGACGCGGAAGGCCGTTTTTCCGAGGAACGCTTTGCCGAGACGGCGCGGCGCGACAATATCCGCATGATCGAGATCAAGCTCTCGCAAGGCGCGAAGCCCGGCCACGGCGGCATCCTGCCCGCCCCCAAGGTGACCGCCGAGATCGCCGCCGCGCGCGGCGTCCCCGAGGGCCTGGACTGCATCTCGCCATCCAGCCACGGCGCATTCGGAACCCCGATCGAGATGATGCACTTCATCGCCCGGCTGCGCGACCTGTCCGGCGGCAAGCCCGTGGGCTTCAAGCTGTGCATCGGCCATCCCTGGGAATGGTTCGCCATCGCCAAGGCCATGCTGGCCACCGGGATCACGCCGGATTTCATTGTCATCGACGGCGCCGAGGGCGGCACCGGCGCGGCGCCCATCGAATTCGTGGACCATGTCGGCACCCCGCTGCGCGAGGGGCTGCGCCTGGTGCACAACACCCTGGTCGGCATCGGATTGCGCGACCGGATCAAGCTGGGCGCCTCGGGCAAGGTCATCAGCGCCTTCGACATGGCGCGGATCATGGCCCTGGGCGCGGACTGGTGCAACAGCGCGCGCGCCTATATGTTCGCCATCGGCTGTATCCAGGCCCAGGTCTGCCATACCGGACGCTGCCCGACCGGTGTCACCACCCAGGACCCCGAACGCCAGAAAGCGCTGGTGGTGTCCGACAAGTCCCTGCGCGTCAAAAATTTCCATGCCAGCACCCTCAAGGCCCTGGCCGAATTGCTGGGCGCCGCCGGCCTGAACCATCCCGGCGAGCTGCGGCCGCACCACATTGCGCGGCGCATCGCCAACGACGAGGTGCGTGTGCTCTCGGCCCTGTTTCCCGACATGGAAAAAGGCGCGCTGCTCGTTGGCCAGTACCCGAACACGATCTTCCGCACCGTCTGGCCAATGGCCCAGGCTGAATCCTTCGAACCCCTGTACAGCCTCAGCGCCGCCCTGTCCGGGCACGCCCGGCAGGACATCCCACCCCCCGAGGAACGGCCCCAATAAGCCGGTGGCCGGCCGCGCCGGACGGGATATACATTTACTTAAATTTTTAGGGATTTACCCTGAATTGCCAGGGAAATGACCCTTGCCTATACTGGAATCGCTACCCGATGGTAGTGTCTAGTCACCTTCACGGGTGATTACATGGCACCGCGTCCATGCGGTGCTACTGCCACATCGGCAGTAGGGCCCCGCCAGAAGGCGGGGCCTTTACGTTTGGAGGACCGTCCCCGCCGACACCCGGTGCCTCATGCGTCGACGCGATCCACGGCGGGCTCGCCCGAGGCCGCCAGCACCCGGTTGCGCCCGGCCTCCTTGGCGCGATACAAGGCCCGGTCGGCGGCCTTCAGGACCTGCTCGAAATCCTTGCCGTCGCGCGGCCAGACCGCGATCCCCACCGACACCGTCACCGGCACGCCGAGTTCCATATCCGCGACCGCGACCGCCTCGCGCACGCGTTCCGCAGCATGCAAGGCCTCCTCGGCGGACATCCCGGGAAACAGCATCAGGAATTCCTCGCCGCCGAGGCGGCACACCACATCCCCCTCGCGCGACAGCTCGCGCATGAGGCGCGCCACGCGCACGATCACCCGATCGCCCGCATCATGGCCATACCGGTCATTGACCTGCTTGAAATGATCGATGTCGACGACGGCCAACGAAAACTCGCGGCCCAGCGCCAGCCAGGTGTCCACCTCGAATTCCAGCCCCCGGCGATTCAACAATCCCGTCATGGGGTCGGTCTGGGCATCCTGGCGCAGCCGCCCGATCCGCAGCTGCAACAGGCCGATGCCCGTCAACAGGGCGCGCTTGAGCTGCGCGGCCTCGAAATACCAGGACCTCACCCCCTCGATCCGCCCGAAGGCCTCGGGCGCGTCCATTTCGCGCGCGATCCGGGCCAGTCGGCCCAGGGGCGCCGAAATCAGCCGCGCCGCCAGCCAGACCAGGACCAAGGTGATCACCGCCGGCCACACCGAGCGGCGCAACACGTCGAGCATCAGCGAATCCAGGCGGTCCAGCGTCATGGCCGTCGGCCGCTGGGCCACGATCCCCCATCCCGTCGTCGGCAGGTAGGCGTAGCCCGCCAGCATGTCGACCCCGCGGCTGTTGACCAGCCGCTGTTGGCCCGAACCGCCGCCCAGCACCCGATCGACGACCGCATTGCGGTCCACCCGGGTGCCCACGCGCAGCGGATCCGGATGAGCCAGCAGGTGGCGGGCGCGATCGACCACATAGACGTACGAGCCGTCGCGATAGTAGTGATCCTCCAGCAACTGGGTGAGGACGTTCTGCTGGCGCAGATAGAGGGTGCCCGCGACATAGCCCAGGTAGCGCCCCTCGTCGGTTTCGACCGGATGGGACATCACCACCACCAGATTGCCCAGCGCCGAGGTGTAGGGCTCGCTGATCAGCGGCGTCCTTTTCTCGAGAGCCTCGACCGCCCCCTTGCTGTCCAGCCGCTGTCCCCGCAAGGACAGGCCGGCGGGCGAGACCGAACGCACCGTGCCGCGCGCATCGACGAAAGACACGGTGTTGAAGAAATCCGCCTGCTGGTGCAGGCGCTCGACCTCGGTCGCCACCTGGCCCGCATTCCCCGCCCGCGATGCCGCGGCCACCGCCGCGGCGCCATAGGCCAGCTGGCGCTGGGCCTGGCGCAGATAATTGTCGGTCGTCGCGGCGATCTTGGCCGCATAGGCCTCATTGGCGTCCAGAGTCCCCTCGACCAGCAGGTCGCGTTGCACCCGATAGGCCGCATGGAAGCCATTGGCCAGCATCACCATCGCGCTGAGCATCGCCAGCAGCAGGATCAGGCGCCGCAGATCGATGCGGATGCGAAAAGGGGATGGCATGCGTGGAGAAAAACCCATTCTCAGGACGATATCGGACCGGGCCGCTCAGCGGCCCGCCAGCACATGGACGGTCGCGAACCCCGCCCCCGTCATCACCAGCGAGCCCGCCACGTGGGCGGCGATCGTGCCGAAGGCCCAGCCCAGGCGACCCTGCTGCAACAGGACCCAGACCTCGGCCGAAAATGTAGAGAACGTCGTCAGCGCCCCGCAGAAACCCGTCACGATGAACAAGCGCCAGGCGATGCTGATGCCCTCATGGCCGGCGAACCAGGCAATCGCCAGGCCGATGATGTAGCCACCCACCAGATTCGCCACCCAGGTGCCCGGCGGCATCGTCGGGAACAGATGGTTCAGGCGCAGGCTCAGCCCCCAGCGCAGCCAGGCGCCCAGCACGGCGCCCATGGCAATGGCGAACATGGATTTCAGCATGGTGTGGCCCCTTTGGGATGGCGTCCAGCACGGGCGCGCCTGGGCATGGTATCACTAGCATCATCCAGCGGCAGCGCGCTGAAACGGCGGGCGGCGGCGGTGCGCATCCGGCAAGGCCTTTTCAGAGGCCCCTTTTGGCTTGCGGGGTGCTGGAAACCTTGCTAGAATTTCGTGCTTTGGCGCATTAGCTCAGCCGGTTAGAGCGACGGAATCATAATCCGCAGGTCCCCTGTTCGAATCAGGGATGCGCCACCAGAACAGACAAGCTGCCCCGACACCGAAAGGTTCGGGGCAGTTTTTTTGCCTGCAAATACGGGCTCTTTCTTACAAACGGGGGACGGTCAGAATCCATGAAACAAAAAGTCAATGGCACCCACAATATCGTCGTGCTGCTGGCGGAGACTGCATACCGGGTTCTGTAGCTCACTGACAGGAACTGCAGCGATATATTGCGTCACCATCGCGTGCAACTCATCATGTATATCGAAAACAGGGTTAAGTGTCTTCGCCGGCTTGGGCGCTTCACTTAAGGGCACCAGTGGCACAACAGCCCTTGTATTCAGCGGCTGCAGGATGTCGGCCTGGACATCAAGAAGATACCCAAGGCCTGACGGGTTCGCGTAGACGTCGTATCGGCTCATCAGAACATCCGATACTTCGCCAATGGAAGGCCGTGTTTTTCGACGAAAGCGTTGGAACTCTCGATGGCTTCCTGGTTCTCAGCAAGCCAGCGCTCGCTACGTGCGCACGCGATGGCCTGGACGACGCCGGCTTCAGCGGCCTGCGAGATATTGATTTGCAGGGCCTTGGCCTCGGAAAGCAGGTCTTCGGGCAATGTCACATTCGTGGCACGCTTGGCGGCACTGCGGGGACGGTTGATGGCTAGCATGGCAATCTCCTTGATATAGTAGTGCGACCATGCGCATCTTATTCAATAAATTATATGCGCATATTAGCCGAACAAGGTAAGTGCTTCCGCCCAAGAGATTTCGAAATCGATTCCACTTGGAGGCTGATATACCCCGCTGCCACACCAGCCTCAAGCAGCTTGCAAACCTTTGATAATCATAGTGATTTGGCAAATACCCGCGCAAATTTACAGCATCAGGGATGCGCTCTGCCGCATCCTGCACGTTGCTGCTTCCTTTCGCCCACGTCCCGTTCACTACGCCGCCACGCCTTGTTGTCCACCAAATGTCCACGCTGCCCGCCCGATCCGCTTCAATGGTGAAGATGTTGGATACATCGACGATGAAGGCGTGATCTGGTTTAGCGACCGAACCAAGGACATGGTGAAGTCGGGGGGCGAAAACATATCATCCGTGGAAGTAGAACGAATCACCGTTGGATATAAAGATGTTGCTGAGTGCACCATCGTCGGGATCCCGGATGAATGTTGGGGTGAGGCGGTTTTAGCATTGGTGGTACTAAATCCCGGCAGGTATGATGTACCCCAGCCGGCGCCCTCCCCGACCGGCATGAGGAGACCTGCATGGACACACAACGCCGCGCCCTGATGCTGGGCGCCGCAGCCACCGCTGCGCTGGGCATGCCGGCCCGCACGTGGGCCACCGCCCTGCCCCTGGATGACTTCATCCAGCTCAGCGCCCGTCTGTGCGGACAGCCGCCCGCCTCTCTGGACCGCGACATGGCGCAGCGCATCCTGCAAAGGCTTGTCGCGCAGGGAAAAACCGCCGCACTGCCTGCGCTGCTGCAGGACGAAACCGCTCACCCCGCCCTCGCCGCCGAATTGCGGGCCATCTGGTTCACTGGCCTGATGGACACGCCCGCCGGCACCGCCGTGGTGGGCTTCCAGGATGCATTGACCTGGCGCAGCGCGCCCTTCCTGCACGTGCCGGGCACATGCGGCGGCGCCACGGGCTATTGGTCCGACGCCCCCGAACCCCTCGCAAGCTGACCGCAGCCCGCCAAATCCCCTCATCGGACAACACATGGCCAGTCCATTGCAAGCAGACATCGTCATTGTCGGTTCAGGCGTCGCCGGCGCCCTGGCCGCCGCGCGCCTGGCCGAGGCCGGCCTGCAGGTCCTGATCCTGGAGGCCGGCAAGCCGGTGGAACGCGGGCAAGCCGTACAGAACTTCTGGAATGCCCCCATCAAGGTCCCGGAATGCGCCTATCCCGTGCAGCCCGAGGCCATCCATCCCACCACCGATCGCCCGACCGACTGGTACCAGCAAACCGGGCCGGATCTGTTCAAGAGCACCTACCTGAAAGTCGTCGGCGGCACCACCTGGCATTGGCTGGGGACGTGCCTGCGCCTGCTGCCGTCGGATTTCCAGACGCAGACCCTGCACGGCTATGGAGTCGACTGGCCCATCAGCTACGCAGACCTGGAACCCTTCTATCTGCAGGCCGAGCACGCATTAGGGGTCGCGGGCGATTCCGCCCATGACCTGAGCTCGCCGCGCAGCGGCCCGTTCTCGCTGCCGCCCATCCCCCAGTCATTCGTGGACAGATCCATGGACCAGGCCTTGACGGGCACGCGCTTCCAGGTCCGTGCCACCCCCCAGGCCCGGAATTCCATCGTGCACGATGCAAGGCCGCCCTGCTGTGGCAGTTCCAGCTGCATCCCCGTATGCCCGGTCCA
The DNA here is from genome assembly GCF_027257175.1 of Castellaniella sp. S9. Classification (GTDB taxonomy): domain Bacteria; phylum Pseudomonadota; class Gammaproteobacteria; order Burkholderiales; family Burkholderiaceae_B; genus Castellaniella. The sequence goes on from NZ_JAPFGD010000001.1 coordinate 344,405, forward strand.
GGCCAAGTACGACGCCACGGTGCACCTGAAGAAAGCGCAAGCGGCGGGCGCACGGCTGCTGGATCAAAGTACGGTCGTGCAACTGATCCCCGATGCCGAGGGCCGGATCACCAGCGCCCGCTTTCGCCGCTGGGACCAGTCCGAGGGCGAGGTTAGCGCGACGGTCTTCATCCTGGCCTGCCATGCCATCGAAACCCCGCGCTTGCTGCTGGCCTCGCGGTCGGGGGCATGGCCCAATGGCCTGGCCAACGGCTCCGACCAGGTGGGGCGCAACCTGATGGACCATCCAGTGCAACTATCCTGGGCCCTGAGCCGGGATCCGGTCTACCCCTACCGCGGCCCGCTCTCGACCTCGGGCATCGAAAACCTGCGCGATGGACCGTTTCGCCGCGAGCGCAGCGCCTACCGCATCGAGATCGGGAACGACGGCTGGAGCTGGCCCACCGGCGCGCCACTGACCCTGGCCGCCCAGGTGGCCGACCGCGGACTGTCCGCGGCACAAATGAACCAGGCCCTGGCCCGGGACACCGCCCGCCACCTGCGCCTGACGGCCCTGACCGAACAATTGCCCGAGCTCGACAACCGGGTGTCGCTGGACACCACGAAGAAGGACATCTACGGCGTGCCACTGCCGCATATCCACTACCGCGTCGACGACTACGCACGGCGTGGCATGCTGCAGGCGCAGAAGGATCACCAGGAAATCTTCACCCACCTGCAGGCCAGCGAAATCCACCACGCCACCGATTTCTTCGGCGCCGGCCACATCATGGGCACCTGTCGCATGGGTGCCGACCCGCGGCAATCCGTCGTCGACGCGCAGCTGCGCAGCCACGATCACGACAACCTGTACATCCTGGGCTCCAGCGTATTTCCCACCGGCGGCACGGCAAACCCCACCTTGACGATCGCCGCCTTAAGCCTGCGGACAGCGGAGGCGATCGTGCGGGGGTGGGGGGACTGAAGGGTGACGCTTGCCAGCATCCCCGCTCTTGGCCCACAGCATCCAGGCCGGTGGACTCCGATTGGAAAATGCCGATACTGGCATGGTATGTACGAGCCCCGCTAAAAGCTATCCCCCCCAACAAACCCCAACACCATCCCCAAGAACTCCTCCGCACGCTCGAACGGCGCGAGGTGGCCGCAATCCAGCTCGGCATAACGTGCGCCGGGAACGGCGTCGGCCAGGGCTTTGGCATGCGCCTTGGGCACCATGTAATCCTGCGTGCAGCCGATCACCAGCGTGGGCGCCTTGATGCGGGGCAGTTGGGGCCGGATGTCCAGCCGGCCGTCCAGCTGGATCTGGCGCGCGATGCCTTCCCAGCGGTTCGACACGATGATGGCGTCCAGCCACTGGTTCATCACGTCCCGCTCCATGCCCGCGAGGAACGCCGGACTGAAGCCCGTCAGCAGGATCATCTTGGCAAAACCGTGGGGGTCGTGGCGGATCAGGTCCAGCCAGAGTTCGGACTGCAGCCCCAGCCTGGCATCCCGGCCCGTCGGGAATCCCGCCAGCAGCGTCACTGAGCGCACCAGATCCGGATGCTCGGCGGCGATGTAGGCGGACACGCACGCGCCCAGGGAAAAGCCGACCAGATCGAAAGGCGCCGCGCCCGCCGCCTCGGCAGCCGCCACCACCTGCGCCGCCAGCAGTTCGACGCTGAGATCCCCCGGCGGGTCGGTGGTCTCGCCGGAGCCGGAATAATCGGGGCGCACGACCTTGCGACCGGCGGCCAGGGGCGCGACCAGGTGGCCCCAATTGCTTTGCAGGTTGCCACCGGTACCGGCCACCAGGACCAGCCCCGGACCCTCCCCATCCACCTCATACGATACGCGCGTGCCCTGCACCTCGACGAACTGCATGCTCCACCTCTCAATTCTGTTGCTGGAAAGGATCTTGTAACATAACATGACAACGCAGGTCGATAAGAATTCCAGACACGCGTGAAGGCAGGCGGGTCGTGCCCGAGGCGTTAAGATGAATGTGGTTTCCGATCCCGCCCAGACCGCATGACGACCTCGACTTCCGCCTTTCGCCCCGTGATCGAATCCTTGCTGGACACGGACCTGTACAAGTTCACGATGTGGCAGGCGATGCTGCATCGCCACCCCGCCGCGCAGGCGGAATACCACTTCATCTGCCGCGACCGGCCGCAATACCCGCTGGCGGCGCTGGCCGGACAGGTCCAGGAACAGATCGACCACCTATGCGGCCTGCGATACACCGAGGACGAACTGCGCTACCTCGGGTCGCTGCGCTACATCAAGTCGGACTTCACGGATTTCCTGTCGCTGTTCCACTTTCAACGCCGCTTCATCGAGGTGCGCGCCGACGGCGACGAGCTGGTGATCGTGGCGCGCGGCCCGCAGGTGCATGTGATGGGGTTCGAGATCTTCGTCCTCGCCATCGTCAACGAGCTGTATTTCAGGCGTTTCGACACCCCGGAAGTCCGGGCCGAGGGACGCCGCCGGCTGGCGGCCAAGCTCGATACCCTGCATGGGTTCGCGCGCGAGCCCGCGCGCCGCTTTCCCCTGCAGATCTCGGATTTCGGCTTGCGTCGCCGCTTCGCGCGGGACTGGCAGGACGAGGTGGTGGCCACGCTGGTGCGCGAGGCGCCGCGGCATTTCACCGGCACCTCGAATGTATGGCTGGCGCATCGGCACAAGCTGGTGCCCGTGGGCACGATGGCGCATGAATACCTGCAGTCGTACCAGGCCTTCGGCAAGGTGCGGCTGCGCGATTTCCAGCGCGCCGCGCTGGAGGACTGGGTGCAGGAATACCGCGGCGACCTGGGCATCGCGCTGACCGACGTGGTCGGCATGGACGCCTTCATGCGGGATTTCGACCTGTATTTCGCCAAGCTGTTCGACGGCTTACGCCACGATTCAGGCGATCCGATCGAATGGGGCGAAAAGGCCATCGCCCACTACCAGTCGTTGCGCATCGATGTCTCGACCAAGCGCCTGGTATTTTCGGACGGGCTGGACGTGCCGCGCGCACTGGCGATCTATCGGCATTTCGCCGACCGCGTGCAGTTGGGCTTTGGGATCGGCACGAACCTGACCAACGACCTGGGCCCGACGCCGCTGAACATTGTGATGAAACTGGCGCGCTGCAACGGCATGCCGACCGCCAAGCTGCCCGATACGCCGGGCAAGACCTATTGCTCGGACGAAACCTTCCTCGCCTACCTGCGCCAGGTGTTCGGCCGCGAGGCGGATTGACGCGCCGCCGGCCGGCCGGTGCTTAACTTCCCAGGGACGCCTCGGCGCGCTCGCGCGCGAGCGCCACCCAGAAGGCGACCTGGCCCAGCAGAGCCGCGCCCGTCAGCACCAGGGCCGCCGACAATGCAGGATCGCCGCCCACGGCGGCCAGTGTGGTGCACAGGGCGCCGACCGTCATCTGCGCACAGCCGTACAGACCGGCCGCCGAACCGATATGATCCGGGTCGACGCTGATCGCCTTGGTGAGGGCAGCCGGGCTGGCCATGCCGGCACCGCAGGTGAACACCAGCATGGCGCCCAGGATGCCGTAGAGGGACAGGGCCCCGCCCAGCACGATGGCCAGCAGGAACCCTGCGCTCACCAGGCAGATCATATTCCCGGCGAGCATCAGCCGCTCCATCGGGATGCGGCGAATGGCGGCCGGTCAGGGCGTTGCCCGCCGACATGCCGACGATCAAGAATCCCAGGTAGAAGCCCACCTCGCGGGCCGAGCGGTGCAGTTCGGTGGTAAAGATGAAGGGCGCCGCCGCGATGAAGGCGTAGATCGCCGTGGTGGTGCAGCCGCCCCCAAGGGCGAACCCCGCGAACTTGACCGACGACAGCAGATCGCGATAGCTGCGCAGCAATACACCCGCGCCGAATGAGAACCCACGGGCGGCTTGCGCACCGCCCTCCGCACCCGCGGGCCTGGCGCCCGTCTCGGGCAGCAGGCGCCAGGTCAGCCACACGGTCAGCAGGCCGACGGCCGCCAGCAGCCAGAATATGGCGCGCCAGCCCATGGAGGTGGCGACGGCGCCGCCCACGATAGGCGCCAGGCCGGGCCCCACCATCATCATGAGATTCATCAGCGCCAGCTGACGCACGGCCGTGTCGGCCTGGGCGGTGTCGCGCACGATGGCCCGCCCCAGGGCGAGGCCCGCGCACCCGCCCAGGCCTTGGAGCAGGCGCGCGCCCAACAGCAGGTGCAGATCCGGTGCCAGCGCCGCCGCAAGCCCCGCCACGGCATACAGGATCAGCCCGGCGATGAGCACGGGCCGCCGCCCCATGGCATCGGACAAGGGCCCGTACAACAGCTGGCCCGAAGCCAGGCCGAGGATGTACAGGCTGATCGTCATCTGCATTTCGCCCACGCTTGTGGACAGGCCGCGTGCCGCGAACGGCAGGGCCGGGACGAACATGTGCATGGCCATGGTACCGTTGATGGTGATCATGACCAGCAGCCAGATCGGCGGCCGGGCACGCAGCGGCGGCGTCCCCAACGCCGGCCGGCGTGGCTTTTTTTTAGAATCGGAAATCAACGCCGGCAAATATGGCTTGGCTGCGCACGTTCCCGGTGGGCAGCACGGTGTCGTAACGCGCATGGGCTGTTGCCGTCTTTCCCATCGGCAGGCTCAGTCCCAGGCCTACCGTGGTGAGCCCGCGCGTATCCTGTGTGCCTGGAATCAGAAATCTTGTGCCGTCGCCCGATGTGACCGACACGTCGCGCGCCCTGCCCTGCGTCTCGTAGGCATAGGCGACGCGCGCCTGGACGCGCCCGGCGCGGCTCGTGTAGGCCGGCTCGAAGGTATAGTCCAGGCTGACGTCCACATAGGGCTGCAGGCTGTCGAGGGTTTGTTGATCGACGGACAGGCGCTGGCTGGCCAGCCCGGTTTCATCCAGGCCCAGCCCCCTGACATGGGCGTAGCGCACCCCCAGTCGCGGGGTCAGCGTGACGGCCGTGGTGCCCAGGCTGAATGGCCGGCTCAGCTGCAATCCGGCATTGAATTCCTGGGCGTGGGCGCTGCCACGGGTATTCCCCAATGAACCGAAGTCGCGCCGGGTCGAGATAAAGTCATAGGCGTAGCCGGCGGTCATCGCGATATCCACGGCCCCCAAGGCGCGCGCACCATAGGCGGCCAGCCGCAGCGTATCCACCTCGCCGGACGCCTGGCCGGTGTCCTCGCGCACCTTGCCGTGGCTGTAGCCGCCCGCCAGCCCCACCGTCCAGGCACCCAGTGCGCGGTCGCTGCCCGCCACGAATCCGTAGCGGTCTTCACGCACATCCGGCGCGCCGTGATTCCCTTCGATGCGATTGAAGGTCCCGTTTGCCACGATCCATGCGGGGCGGCCCGAACGCGCGCAATTCCGGCTGTCCGAAGGCTCGCAGCTGCGGGCAAGCCGCTCGAGCAGCACACCGTTCACGCGTTGGGCGTCGCGCAACAGCGCCGAGCCCATCGCACCAAAGATCGTCGCATTGCCGGGGGCGATGACGAGGCCTCCGGTCAGGTTCAGGTCGACGGCGCTGGCGGAATACGTCAGGCCTTGCGTAAAACCCTCGGGCGTATTGCCGGACACGGTCGCGAATTTCCCGCTGACGGCGCCCGCGTCAATGATCTTGTAGCTTTTGGTGGTGTAGGTGCCTGGACCGTAGAGCACATCCAGTGTGCCGTTCAGTGTCGCGGTGCCCCCGACCTTCAGTTGCGAAGCCGCTGTGGGGCTGACATCGATACGCAAAGTAGCCGAGGGCGACTGGGTGTAGTCACCGCCGATCGTGAGGGTCCCGATCGAACCGCCCGGGCGGACAGTTCCGTCATTGTTGACCTTGCCCTGCACCGTGCCGTGTCCCCGCAGGGTGCCGTCCGCATTGACCTGGGCATCCCCCTGGATGCTGGCGGTCGGCGAATTTCGATCACCGATCTCCAGTGTGCCCGCGTTGACGGTGGTGCCGCCCGTGTAGGTATTTTGCCCATTCAGGATCACGGTATTGGCGCCGGTCTTGGTCAGTCCGCCGGTGGCCGACAAGACGCCGTCGTAGGTCGTATCGCCGGAGGCCTGCCCAAGGGTCAGGTTGCGGGCGCCATAGTCCACATTGCCGGTCCCCGTCAGGGCGCCGAAGCGCAAGTCCGTGGTCACCGCGGAGAAGTCCAGGAACCCCGCATTATCGATGCGGGTCGTCGCGTCCATAGCCACGTTCCCCGCAAAACTCGTGGTGCCGGTTTCCTGGTTGCTGATGGCGAGGCCCGTGGCGCTGGATCCGTCCAGGAAGGCCAGTGTCGCATCCGCGCCGCCCGAGGCATTGCCCACGACTACGGTCCCCATACTGCCCAGGCTGCTGCCGCTTGCGACGTTCAATTGCCCGGCGCGCACCGTGGTGCCCCCGGTGTAGGTATTGGCGCCGCTGAGCGTCAAGGTGCCGACGCCCGTCTTTGTGAGGGCGCCCGCGGCGGCACCATCCGCGATCACCCCCGAGAACGTCGATGCCGCACCTATCCCGTTCACGTCGATCGTGCCGCCACCCGCCTCGAGTGTCACGTTCCGGCTGGAGCTGTGCCAATTCCCAACCTGCAGGGCGCCGCCGTCGAACGTGAGTCCGCGCGAGGATTCACCCAGGCGACCGTCGCTCTCGCCAATGGCGAGGGTGCCCATTTTGATGAGAGTGCCCCCGGTGTAGCTATTGTTGTCGGTCAGGGTCAGGGTGCCCGCGCCGTCCTTGATGACCGCGCCGCCACCGGTGATGTAGGTGCCCAGAGTCTGGTCGGTGTCTTGATCGAAGGTCAGCGTGCCGCTGTCGACTCTGAGCACACCGTTCAGTACGGATCCGGTGTCCAGGATCAAGGTGTTGTCGCCCCCCAGGAAGTGGATGGCCGCGGCCTGTGCGCCCGTACCCCCCCGGAGCCCCCCTGATATCGTGCCGGCATTCGTGACGCGGATGCCTGTACCCACCACACCTGCGCCGCCATCGGCCGCCCCGACGACGGACCCCGTATCGCCGCCGGTCCCGCCGGCACCCCCGGTGATGGCGCCATTGTTTTGCAGGGCGCCGGCACCCTGAAACACCGCAGCCGCCCCACCCTGGCCTCCATAGCTGCCCGAACCCGTCGTGCCGTCGGCGCCACCCGTGCCGCCCGCGCCCCCCGTCAAGGCACCCTCATTGACGTAGCTGCCGCCGCTGGTCATCAACAAGGCGCCGCCGCCTTCGCCGCCGCCGCCGCCACCGCTGCCGCCCGTACTGGAACCCCCTGCGCCGCCCGCGCCTCCGGTGATGCTGCCATTGTTGACGCCGGCGCCGTCCAGTTGAAGCCCAAAACCACCACCGCCGCCACCGCCGCCGCCATCCACACCCGTGGAGGATCCGCCGCCGGCGCCGCCAACACCCCCATGGATGACACCGTCATTGATGGCCGTCGAGGCGCCCACGGCGCCGCCCGCACCACCCAGGCCGCCGGCATCCCCGCCGCCGTTCCCACCGGCGCCCCCCGCCCCGGTCGACAAACTGACGCCTCCGCCCCCGCCTCCACTGGCGTTACCGTCATCGAACAGACCGCTAGCGCCATCCGGACTGTCAGCCGTACCGCCCGCGCCGCCCAAGGGCAGACCGGTGCCGGCAGATCCGCCTCTACCGCCTTCGGCACACGCCGGTGCCGCCATCAGGCCGCCCAGGGCCAGCGCTAGGACGGCGATGAGGGGTCGCACGCCAGTGCGCGGGCCGGGATGCAAGTGGGACCGTTCCGATGCCGCATACAACGTACCCAGGGACGTATTCCGGACGACGCAGTAGGGGCGATTCATGCTTTGGCGGCCTTAAAAAAGAGGCCCAAACCGATCGGGATGGGCCTTGCGCGGGAAGCTCGGTGTGACGTGCGCACCTGAGAGTCGGAAATTTCAGTGAAACAAAAATAGAACATACGTAAACAATTATATTTCAATCTTTGCCGCCGCCAATAGAAACTGATGGAGCCTGTCGGTCGCCTCCCTTGCGGCCAGGGGGTGGGTGGACCTCAAGGACACGGGTTCGTCCGGGATGCGCTCGACCCGATCCAGGCGATCGACCGGCAGGCCGGTTTCCAGCAGCTCGTCCGTTTGCACCAGCAGGATCAGCGCCTCTACATGCCGATTCATCAGCAAGGCCATGCAGCGCGCAAAAAGCCCCGACACGGCCAGGGGCATCGGATTCCCGCCGGCGTCCTCGGTCGCCGCATGGCTGGTGACGTAACAGGCACGGCCCTGGGCGGCCCAGTGCGCCTGCCTGGCCCGCGCCTTGTGCCAGGCCGTCCCCGCCCCCACCACCGCCTCGATCGGGATACGGCCGTCGCCCGCGACAAGCAGCGCCATCAACGCGGGCAAGGTCTCCAGCGAGCTCTGGCTGGCCCCCAGCGAAGGCGCCGCGTTCACCTCGTTGATGACGGCGCCGTTCTCATGCCAGGGACGCGTGATGTCCGGCGAAATGATATCGACGCCCGCGACATCCAGACCGAAGAGCGATGCCGCCTGGATGGCAATCGCCGCATTGTCGGCATGAAGCGCCGCCGAAAAATCCTCGTCCCGCCCACCCCATTCAGTGGACTCGATCGGGCGCAGGGGCGCCCAGGTGCCGGGCGCCGGAATGCTGGACATCGTCAGGCCGGCACGGTCCAGGGCCGCGCAGGCCGGCGCATCCGAGGGATAGGGCGGCGGCCTGTCCCAGAGAGGGATCGATTGTCGTCGCGCATTGGCGTCCCGGATGCATTCGACCACGGTTCTCCGCCCATCGCCTTCAACGGAAACCGGCTGGCGCCTGACGGTGTACAGGACCCGCCCGCGCACGACCAGCACGCGATGGCAAACGCCGGGTGCCGGGCGCTCGACCAGGATCTGTTCGGAAAAGCCCAGCGCATGCTGGAAGGCGCGGCGCAATTCGATGTCGGAGCCAACATCCACCGTGACGCCCTCGCCGCGATCACGATCGGCCGGCTTGACCACCAGCGGCCAGCCCAATTGCTCCGCAGCCCCCAAAGCCCCCGCCTCGTCAGCGACGAGCCGGTGCTCGGGCGCGGGCAGCCCCATTTGCCGCATCCATTGCGCCGCCATGAATTTATGCTGTGCCGCATGGGCGCCGAGCAAAGCGTCGGTTTCCACCTTGCCGAGCCGCGTGCGCAGCGCGTGCCGGCCCCAGCCCAGCAAGAATACGCAATGACCCAGGTGACGCCAGGGGATGCCGCGTTCATGGGCGGTCCGCAGCAGGTGAATCGATGACTTTCCCGCCGGCAAAGCCCGTTCCAAGGGCTGCATCAGGTGTTCTTGCAGTTGCCGATACAAGGCCTCGGGGTCGGCAAAGCGCGCAAGATCGGCGGCGACTTCAAGCACCAGGGTCGTCGCGGTGTTATAGGCCAGGGAGGTGAGGTCGGCCGCCATGAAGTCCACCTGCGCAACCGCAACCCGAAAGATCCAGGCGCCCTCCTGGGCGGGATCGGCGTCGCAAGACAAAATGCGGCCCGGCTCGAATACGGGAATGTGCGCAGCGTATTGCAAGGCGGCCGCGACTTGCAAAATACGCCCCATCAATCGGGTCGCCTCGTGCCCGGATGCGCCTCCTGCGACCGTCCGCTGTATGGGGATCGCCAGTTTTTCCGCCAACCAGGCATCAAACCGTTCCCAATCGATGGCGGGCGGACAGTGGCCCAGGCGCATCGTCAGGATCTGGTCAGGCTGGCGCAGCCCATGATGAAAGCCGGCATGGCACACACTGTCTACGCTCATGTTCTATCGCTACCCGTCAATGACGGCCTACCTGTCGGATTGCCATCATTTTGCCTCGAAGCAGTCCGGCGGCAAAAGAAACGGGGCGCCGCGCGCCCCGTGCCCTATCCGCCGATGCCCGGCCTCAATGCCCGACCGAATGGGGTGTTTCAGTACTGTGGAAGATCGAGTCGTCGGCCTCGCCCTTGACTGTGAGGATGCCCGCCACGCCCTTTTCGACGCGCGACAAGGCGTGGTCCACCATGATGTAGTGGCCCGGGTAGTCGGTCTTGAACTCGACCATCGTGGCGCCGCCCGGCGGCACCAGGGTGGTCTGGACGTCGGTCAGCGGCTTGCTGGTCAGCGACGCCTGGTTGTAGACGCGATCGAACACCTCGCCGATGACGTGGAAGCTGGAGGTCAGGTTCGGTCCGCCCACGCCCATGAATATCCGCACGACGTCGCCCACGTTCGATTCCATGCTGTAGATCTTAGTCAGCGCGTCCATCGAGCCGTTGAACATCACGTGTTCGGGGTTCTCGGCCAGGAGCTTATCGAGCGAAAATTCCTGCAGGCCGCTCGCGCCGTGCTTCTGCGCGGTATAGAGCTCGCCCTGCATGACGTAGAACTCGTGGTCGACCTCGGGCAGGCCGCCCTCGGGCTCGACCAGGATCATCCCGTACATGCCGTTGGTGATGTGCTGGGCCACCATGGGGGTCGCGCAGTGATACACGAACAGCCCTGGGTGCATCGCCTTGAATGTGAAGCTCTTGGTCTGGCCCGGCGGCACCTGGGTGACGTCCGCCCCGCCCCCCGGCCCGGTCACCGCATGAAGGTCGATCGAGTGGATGTGCGTGCTGTCCTTGGGGTTGGTCACGTTGACGGTGACCCTATCGCCGACGCGCACGCGGATGAGGGGACCCGGCACCTTGTTGTTGAAAGTCCAGAACCGATACGTGCTGTTCTCGCCCAGGCGGGCCTCGATCTCGGTGGTCAGCAAGTCCACCGTGACATCCTGCGGCCCGCGCTTGCCCACGGGCTCGCCCACGTCATTGGGATCATGCGCGATTTGCGGCGCCTGGGGCTGGATGGCCGTCGAGGGCTCGCCCACGATGATCTTGCCGAACATGCCGGCCGCCTTGTGCCCCGGCAGGGTGCACAGGTATTCGAAGGTGCCGTTCTTGGACGCGCGGAACACGATCGCCGTGGCCGCCCCCTTGCCGGAGATATTGTCGGACTGGGCATGGAACTCGGGAACCGCGATGTCGTGCGTGGCACCGTCGCCGTTGATGAGGTTGATCTGCACCACGGCGCCCTCGGGCACCCTCAGGTCGGGATTGACCTGCTGGGCGATCGAGCCCTGGTCGCCGATGAACACCAGCTTGCCTTCTGCAATGGCTGTGCGCAGCGTGAACGTGACATCGGGCTTGTAGGTGACCGACCGGTCCACCCCATCATTGCCGTCGTGGGCCGCGAACGCAGCGCCGCCGAAGGCCAGCGAGATGAACAGCGCCAACGCCATCCAGAACGACATCCATACCGATTTCATCAAAATCCCCTTCTTTCAAGCATAGAATGACTCAACGTCGATCATATAGGTAGCCTATGATGTGCGCAACGAAAGCCTTGCCGAATTACTCCAAGCCACAAATATCCTGACAAAAACCTTATAATTCGACACTAGCCGTGGTCTTTTCCAATGGGGCCGTCACGTATACTGGCCCCATGATGACCAGGATTCAGTTTCCCGCGCCAGGAGCGCTTTTCCGTAGGCGATGCCTTGCTGACCGAAACCCTTTCCCCTGGACGCCCCTCGAAGGTCCGTATGCTCAGACGCGTACCTGTCGCCCCTGAGTCGACCCGCTGCTCCACCTGTATGCTGAACGCGATCTGCCTGCCGCTGGGCATGTCGCGCACCGACGTCACCAAGATGGACGAGCTGATCAAGGAGCGCATCCGGCTGGGCAAGGGCGGCGCCCTGTACCATCTGGGCGATCCGGTCGATGCCATCTACGGCATCCGCTCCGGCTCGCTCAAGACCCAGCTCGAGGACGCAGGCGGCCAGGTGCAGATCACCGGGTTCCTGCTGCCCGGAGAGATCCTCGGCCTGGACGGCCTGATGAATAACGAGCATGTCTCGCATGCGATCGCCCTGGAGGACTCCGAGGTCTGCATCATCCGGCTGGACGAAATGGACAAGCTCTCGCTGGAGCTGCCCTCGCTGCAATTGCAGCTGCGCCGCCTCATGAGCAAGGAAATCAACCGCTCGCACCAGCTGCTGCTCGCCTTGGGCAGCCTGCGCTCCGAGCAGCGCCTGGCGGCCTTTCTGCTGAACCTGTCACAGCGCCTGCAATTGCTGGGCTATTCGCCCTATGAATTCATCCTGCGCATGAGCCGCGAGGAAATCGGCAATTTCCTGGGTCTGACGCTGGAAACCGTCAGCCGCCTGTTTTCGCGGTTTGCCCGCGAGGGCCTGATCCGCGTCCAGCAGCGCGAGGTGCACATCCTCGACATGGGGGCGCTGCAGGCCCTGTCCGGCACGGATTGCGGCTAGCGTCCCGCGAGGATGCCCGGGGGCACAGCCGCATCGCGCAGCGGGTGACGCGGCCGTCTATTCGATGGGCTCGCCGAACTCGTCGAGTTCGATCCCCCGCGGCGCCATCTGCAGCGTCAAGGCGCTGGACAGCGCCGCCATCAGCCAGAACACGAAAAATCCCAGGCTGTAGACCAGTTGGCGCGAACCCTGCAGGTGATCCAGGAACACCACGTCCTGCGGATCCACCAGGGCGAACACGATAGCGCTGGTCGCCCCCGCCACCAGGAACGATGGCCACAATATCCACATCAGTTTGCGCAGTTTCGTCTTCATGGTTCCCCCTCGTGTCGAGCACATTCGCCGTCAATGCCCTGTTTTTTCTTGTGCGGGCGGACTGACGAGCAAACCCTGCCGTGTACCGCCGTCTTGTATGGCCTGGTCCCCATAGGACTGGAAGGCCAGGACGATTGTAACGACGCATCCGATGACCGCCAAGGCGGGCCCAAGCAGCAGCAGCCAGGGCCAGCGATGCCGCCACCACGGTGTGCCGGCGTCCGCGCCGTCCGGCTCGATCGATCGGGATTCCTTGTCTGTCATGGATTCACCTCGCGCCATCGGCCCGCCGGCTATCGCGGCACATAGAAGCTGGACTGCTCGACCACGGTACTGACATCGTCCGGCGTACGCGTGCCCACGCTCGTGAAGCTGATATCGTACAGCCCCGGCGCCAGACCCTGGGCGGGTGCGCGCAGGACCACCGGCACCAGGCGGTTGGACGAACCATCGACCTGCACGCTCGTGGCCCCGTCGGTGGTCTCGATGGCCAATCCCGGCACGCCGTCGGCGCTGAGCTTGAGCGTCACCGGCATTTCGGACGAATTGATGAACTGCAGGCGGTAGACATTCTCGATCATGCCGCCGGCGACCTCGCGCCCTAGCGCGCCGCGATCGCGGATCACGTCCATGCGCAGCGTCGTGCGCGTGGCCAGTGAAATCACGAAGCCGATGGCGATGGCGCCCAGCACCGCCGAATAGGCGATCACGCGCGGGCGCAGCATGCGGCGGCGCACCTGCTGCTGGGTCATGCCCTCGGTGATGGCGTTGCCCGAGGTATAGCGGATCAGGCCGGGCTCGTAGCCCATCTTGTCCATGACCTGGTCGCAGGCGTCCACGCAGGCGCCGCAGCCGATGCACATGTATTGCAGGCCGTCGCGGATGTCGATCCCCGTCGGGCAGACCTGCACGCACAGGCTGCAGTCCACGCAGTCGCCCATGCCGGCTTCCTTGTGGTCGATCTTGCGCGAGCGCCCGCCGCGCGGCTCGCCCCGGACGTGGTCATAGGTGACGACGAAGGTGTCGTCGTCGACCATGACGCTCTGGAAGCGGGCGTACGGGCACATGTACTTGCACACGGCCTCGCGCATGAAGCCGGCATTGCCCCAGGTCGCGAAGGCATAGAACAGCATCCAGAACCACTGCCAGGGACCCAGCTCGAAGGCCAGCAGGTCGGCGCCCAGGGTGCGGATCGGCGCGAAATACCCGATGAAGGTATAGCCGGTCCAGAGGGCGATCAGCAGCCACAGGAAATGCTTGGTCGCCTTCAGGCGCAGCTTGCGCCCGTTCCAGGGCTGCTCGTCCAGGCGGATGCGCGCCAGGCGGTCGCCCTCGACCTTGGCCTCGACCCACATGAAGATCTCGGTATAGACCGTCTGCGGACAGGCATAACCGCAGAACAAGCGCCCCGCCATGGCCGTGAACAGGAACAGCGCAAAGGCCGAAAGCACCAGCAGGACCGCCAGATAGATGACGTCCTGCGGCCACATCACCATGCCGAAGAGGTAGAACTTGCGGGCGCCCAGGTCGAACAGCACCGCCTGGCGGCCGTTCCATTGCAGCCACGGCAAGCCGTAGAAAATCAGCTGGGTGAGGAACACCATGGCCACCCGGATCCGGGCATAGTTGCCCGACACCGAACGCGGATAGATCTTGGAGCGGACCTCGGCCAGCGCCCGCTCGACCTGCGGCGAGGATCCTCCCGACCCCTTGCGCACGCGGGGGCGCTCCGGGGCAGGTGTGCGACGAGCCTTTTGCTCGGCCACCATTTCGGGGAATTCCTTGCTCATGATGTCCTCGATGTCGATTCAGTGGGCCGCGGGGGCGGCCGGTGCCGGCGCACCTTACTCGTTGGATTGTCCCCAGACCCAGGCGGCCAGCAGCTTGATCTGCTCGGGCGTCAGGATATGTTCCTGGGCGGGCATCTGGTTGTCGCGGCCTTCCAGGATGGTTTCGACGATGGTCGCCTCGGAGCTGCCGTACAGCCAGACGTCGTCGGTCAGGTCGGGCGCGCCCACCAGGGTGTTGCCCTTGCCTTCGGCGCCGTGGCAGGCCACGCAGAAGGTATCGAAGCCGCGCTTGCCGGGCACCACCCGCAGGGGATCGTGCGCCAGACCCGAGAGCGAGCGCACGTACTGCGCGATGTTGGAGGCCTCGTCGGGCTTGATCGAGGCCTTCCAGGGCGGCATGATGCCGTGGCGGCCCTGGGTGATGGTCTGCAGGATCTGGTCCGGCTCGCCGCCCCACAGCCATGCCTTGTCGGTCAGGTTGGGAAAGCTGCGTCCGCCCTTGGCATCGGATCCATGGCATTGGGCGCAGTTGTTCAGGAACAGGCGCTGGCCGATCTCGCGCGCGCCCTCGTCGCGGGCGATGTCGGGGATGGACATCGCGGCGAAACGCTCGTAGATGGGCTGGATGCGGGTGTTCAGGGCCTCCTGTTCCTGCTGGACCTGCTTGCCGGCGGTGAAACCCAGCGTGCCCTCGTAGGTGCCCAGCCCCGGATACAGAACCAGGTAGCCCAGCGCGAATATGCACAGGGCCAGATACATCACCGTCCACCAGCGCGGCACCGGATTGTTGAGTTCGCTCAGGTCGCCGTCCCATACGTGCCCGGTGTCCTCGACGACCTCGACATTGCGCTTGAGCCAGGCGCGCTGGGAGAACAGCAGGTAGATGCACCAGGCAATGCCGCCCAGCGCGATGACGGCGATGTAATAGCCCCAGAAACCGCTGATGAAATCACTCATTTGTATCCCCGACTTTCTTGTGCTGCTGAAATTCCTCGGGCAGCGCGAACGGCAGCATCGATGCCTGCTGGTTCGCCTCGGCGCGGCGCGCCGACCAGGCCCACCAGACGATGCCGCCGAATGTGATCATCCCGAGGACCGTCATGATTCCATTGATGACGCCGACCATGTCAGTGGCTCCCCGCTTCCATGGCCGCGGCGGCGGCCGCGCGCCCGCCGACCCCCAGGCCTTGCAGATAGGCCACGATGGCGTCTTCCTCGGTCTTGCCTTCGAGCTGCTCGGGCGCCGCGGCGATCTCTTCGTCGGTATAGGGCACACCCAGCGTGCGCAGCGCGCGCATGCGGGCCTGGACGTCCACGCCCTCGACCGAATTGCGCTGCAGCCACGGATAGGCCGGCATGTTGGACTCCTTGACCACGGCGCGCGGATCGCGCAGGTGGATCCGGTGCCATTCGTCGGAATAGCGCTGGCCCACGCGCGCCAGGTCGGGGCCGGTGCGCTTGGAACCCCACAGGAAGGGATGGTCGTACATCGACTCGGCGGCGATGGAGTACGGACCGTAGCGCTGGACCTCGGACTGCAGCATGCGGATCTGCTGCGAATGGCAGCCCACGCAGCCCTCGCGGATGTAGACGTCGCGCCCGACCAGGTTCAGCGCCTCGTAGGGCCGCACGCCTTCGACCGGGGTGGTCGTGGAGTGCTGGAAGAACAGCGGGATGATCTGGACCAGGCCGGAGAACGACACCACCAGGATGCTGAAGACGATCAGCAATCCGACGTTGCGCTCCAGCAGCTCATGCGAAAAACGCTTCTTGGCTTTGGTATTGGACATGAATGAAGCTCCTTAAGCCGATGCGGCCACGGCGGCGGTGCGGGGAACGGCGTCCGCGGCGTTGTCCAGCGGCACGAGCGGATCGACGCCTTCCCGCCCCTTGACGGTCAACCAGGTGTTCCAGGCCATCACGCACATGCCGGCCAGGAAGCACAGGCCGCCGATCATGCGGATGGTGTAGAACGGATAGGTGGACTTCACGACCTCGACGAAGCTGTAGGTCAGCGTGCCGTCCTCGCCGGTGGCGCGCCACATCAGCCCTTGCATCACGCCGGCGATCCACATCGAGGCGATGTAGAGGACCACGCCGATGGTCGCCAGCCAGAAGTGCAGGCTGATCATTTCCTTGCTGGCCATGGCCTCGCGGCCGTACAGGCGCGGGATCAGGTAGTACAGCGAGCCGAAGGTGATCATCGCCACCCAGCCCAGGGCGCCCACGTGGACGTGGCCGACGGTCCAGTCGGTGTAGTGCGACAGCGCGTTGACCGTGCGGATGGACATCATCGAGCCCTCGAAGGTCGCCATGCCGTAAAAGGACAGCGCCACCACCAGGAACTTGAGGATGGGATCGGTGCGCAGCTTGTGCCAGGCGCCCGACACCGTCATGATGCCGTTGATCATGCCGCCCCAGGACGGCGCCAGCAGGATCAGCGAGAACGCCATGCCCAGGGACTGCGTCCAATCGGGCAGCGAGGTGTACAGCAGGTGATGGGGGCCGGCCCACATGTAGGTGAACGCCAGCGCCCAGAAGTGCACGATCGACAGGCGGTACGAATAGATGGGCCGCTCCGCCTGCTTGGGCACGAAGTAATACATCATGCCCAGGAAGCTCGTGGTGAGGAAAAAGCCCACGGCGTTGTGGCCGTACCACCATTGCACCATGGCGTCCTGCACCCCGCCGTAGGCGGAGTAGGATTTCCAGAACGACACCGGGATCTCGATGTTGTTGAAGATGTGCAGGATGGCGATGGTGAGGATGTAGGACCCGAAGAACCAGTTCGCCACATAGATGTGCTTGACGCGGCGCTTGGCGATGGTGCCGAAGAACACGATCGCGTAGGCCACCCACACCAGGGTGATGAGGATGTCGATCGGCCATTCGAGCTCGGCATATTCCTTGGTGCTGGTGTATCCCAGCGGCAGGGTGATGACCGCCGCCACGATCACGGCCTGCCAGCCCCAGAACGTGAACGACGCGAGCTTGTCGCTGAACAGCCGCACCTGGCAGGTGCGCTGCACCACGTAGTACGAGGTGGCGAACAGGCCGCTGCCGCCGAAGGCGAAGATCACGGCATTGGTATGCAGCGGGCGCAGGCGCCCATAGGTCAGCCATGGCGTCTCGAAATTGAGTTCGGGCCAGATCAGTTGCGAGGCGATCAGCACGCCGACCGCCATGCCCACGACGCCCCACACGATGGTCGCGATCGTGAATTGCCTGACGACGCCGTAGTTGAAGGTTTCGGCCTGTGTCCCTTGGGATCCGGACATGCCCATGCGCTTTCCCCTAAAACAAGTTAAGACATTAATTTTTTGAAACGGTGAATAATCCCTTAGCCGAGGCAAAGGCACATTGATCTGCATCAAACACGCTAGGTGTGCGGCCGATCGTCATCCTGCAGGATGGATCGGGCCGCATCCTGCGTATCGTCGAACTGACCGGAAAAAATCGCCCACCAGAACGCCACGCCGATCCCCGCCACGAACAGCAACGAAATCGGCAGCAGGAGGAATAGCGCATCCATGCCACGGCCTCAGGCCAGCCCCGGCGCCAGCGGCGCCGCGCCGGGCGCGGCCATGCGCGTCAGGCGCCAGGCGTTGGCAACCACGGCCAGCGAGGAGGCCAGCATGGTGAGCGCGGCCAGCCAGGGCTGGACCCAGCCCAGGGCCGCCAGCGGTGTCATCAACAGATGCCAGGCGAGCGAACCGTGGAGGCTCTGTCGGGCGATCCGGGCCGTGGCGCGATCCAGTGCGCGCGCGTCATCGCCGCCCAGCGCACCGCCCTCGCGCAACTGAACGGCACGCCGCGCGGCCAAGGCCGTGGGCACCGACATCGACATTGCACAGGGACAGCTCATGACCAGCAGGGCGACGGTCACCGCCAGGGCATGCTGGGGTGCCGTCTGCAACCAGTACAGGCCCACCACGCCGGCCAGCAGGATCTGCACCACGACGAACCAGAACGCCAGGCGGTCGGCCGAGCGCAGCAGCGGCGCCTCGTCGAATCCCCCGGACTGCCCGGATACCGCCTGCTGCGCACAGGTCTCGAGGTAGCGCGCCGTCAGCAGGAAGGCAACGAACATCGAGACCGAATCGAAATAGACCTCGCCCGCATTCATCCAGGTGGCGTGGACGCTGGGGATGAAGGCGGCGAGTATGCCCAGGGCCACCGGCACGTCCATGCCCACGCGCAGCCGGCCGACGTCGCGCCAGGCACCGCGCCAGACGGGCCAGGCGCAATACAGCACCACCGGCACGCACAGCACCAGGCTGCCCCAGTTCATGAGGACGATGGCGTCCTCGAGCGAGGCCTGGGACTCGGCCGTGCGCACGCCGCCGCGCAGATAGCCGGGAAACGCCAGCATCATGACCTGCATCATGGCCAGCCACGCCAAGCCAGTGCGCGCCAGCATGTGGCGGCGCGCGCGACGCATCCCCCCGATCATGCCAGGGGGCGGGGAAAACAGTGAAACTCGGGGCATGCGGGCACTATATCGACGGGGTTCCCCCTCAGCCTTGATTTAAATCAAAGTGAGGTCATTGCCCCCGCTGGCGACGCGGAAATACCACATTGACGACTACACGGGTGTCTCGGCAAGCAGTCGCTCAGCCACACACGCGAAATATAGGTCTTCGGCAACAGTCGGACCGCAACGAAAGAGCCGTAATTCCATCGCTGTCCGGTCTCATGACATATCGCTCTCTGACAAAAGCGAAAAACGCATCAGCGTGCGTACCCTGGCCTGCGCATGGTTAACGACAGGCAGCGGGTAGTCCGTACCCAGGCGCAAACCGCAGGCGGCCAGCGCGGCGGACCCCATGGCGGCCGGGAAGTGAATATGCGCATCGGGCACGCACCTCAGCTCGGGCAGGTAGCGGCGGATGAACGTGCCGTCCGGGTCGAACCGCTGCGACTGCGTGATGGGATTGAAGATGCGGAAGTGGGGCTGCGCGTCGCAGCCCGTGGAAGCCGCCCACTGCCAGCCGCCGTTGTTGGCGGCCAGGTCGTAGTCGTTGAGGTGCCGGGCAAAGAAACGCTCGCCGCGGCGCCAGTCGATGCCCAGATCCTTGGTCAAGAAGCTCGCCACCACCATGCGCAGGCGGTTGTGCATATAGCCCGTCAGCAGCAGCTGGCGCATGGCGGCATCCACCAACGGATAGCCAGTGCGAGCCTCGCACCAGGCCTGCCAGAGCTCGGGCGCATCGTCCCATTGCACGCGGTCGTACGCGGGCTTGAAGGACCGGGTGACCACCTGCGGGTAGTGCCACAGGATCATGAAGTAAAAATCACGCCAGGCCAGTTCGGACAGCCAGCTCTGCGCACCCGCGCAGCCTTGCCTCGCCTGCAGCGCCGCTAGCGCGGCGAGTTGGCGAATGGACACGGTGCCAAAGCGCAGGTGCACCGACAAGTAGGACACGCCCTTGCGCCCGGGATAGTCACGCATCTCGTGGTAAGCCGCCATGCGCGGCACAAAGTCTTGCAGCAGCCGCTGCGCGCCCTGCATGCCCGGCGGCAAGGGTAACGCCGCCAGGTTGGTGGATACAAAGCCCAGATCGGCCAGTGTGGGCAGCGCCTCCCCAGTTGGAAGGGGTGCCAGGTGGCGGGCGTAGCGCTCCACTGGATAAGGCTTGAGTTGAAACGCATCCAACTTCCGCAGCCAGGCCCGCTTGTAGGGCGTAAATACACTATAGGGTCGACCCTGCTGAGTCAGCACTTCGCTTTTTTCCAGCAGCACCTGATCCTTGTAGTCGCTGAAGGCAATGCCCACCGCCCGCAGCGCTTGCGCCGTCTGCTGGTCGCGGTCCCGCGCATCGGGCTCGTAGTCGCTATTGGTCAGCACCTCGTGCACGCCCAGGCTTTGGGCCAGCTGTACGAGGGTGGCCACGGCGGGGCCGTGGCGCACGATCAATCCTCCTCCGGGTGCGCCGCTGCGCATGGCAAGCTGACGCAGCCCCTCGTCCAATGCCTGCACGCTCGAATGGATGAATTCCACACGCCGGTCGCTGCGGGTGGGCAAAGCGTTCAGTATGTCGGTATCGAACACAAAAGCGCAATACACCTGTTCAAATCGGTGCAAGGCGTAGTACAGGGCGGCATGGTCCTCACAGCGCAGATCGCGGCGCATCCACACCAGAGCAGTACGGGACATGGGAAAAGCCAGCCAAAACAAGACTAAAAAAGATGGGGACCGAAACGTTGCCGTTGAAACACCGGGCCAACATTCAAGGCGGCCCAAGCTTGGTATGCTAGCACCCACCGCACGCGCCTGATGAACCGCGCAGCCTCAGTGGTCTCCTCGTCTAGTCCTCTCGCAGCCATGAATCCCGATTTGATACCGTTGTTGCAAACCGCTGTGGAGCAAGCATTCAATGCCGTGGTCATCACCGATGCCCGCCTGCACGATGGCGGCCCCTACATCACCTACTGCAACCCGGCGTTCTGCCGCATGACAGGCTATGCCGCCATCGATCTGCTGGGGCATTCGCCGCGCTTGCTGCAGGGTCCACAAACTGACCCGCTTGTGCTGCAACGCCTGCGCGAATGCCTGCATAAAGAACAGTTCTTCCAAGGTTCGACAGTGAATTACCGCAAGGATGGCAGCAGCTATCTGGTGGAATGGAATATTTCCCCCGTGCGCGATGCACAGGGGCGGCTGCAGGCTTACGTGTCGGTGCAGCACGATATCACGGCACGGGTGCGTGCCGAGCAACACCAGGCCCTGCTGGCGCGGGCACTGAACGCCACGCAGGATTCGGTAGTGATTGCCGATCAGCGGGGACAGATTCTGTTCGTCAACCAAGCTTTTGAAGCGCTGACCGGCTACTGCAGCGATGAGGTGCAAGGATGCACGCCCACGTTTTTGCAATCGGATGAACACCCGCCTGCCTTCTACGCCCGTCTGCGCGAAACCCTGGCACGTGGCGAAAGTTGCCAGGCAACCGTTGCCAATCGGCGCAAGGACGGCAGCATTTTCCATGCGGCACAAACCATCACCCCGCTCAAGGATGAGGCGGGCATCACCCAGCACTACGTCAGCGTGGCCAAGGATGTAACCCGGCTGGTGAAGCACACACAAGAGCTGCGCGAACTGGCCGATCACGATGCCTTGACCGGCCTGCTCAACCGCCATGCAGGCGAGCGGCAATTGCAGCGCTGCCAGCGGGCCGCAAAAATGGAATGCCAAGGCTACGCCTTGATCCTGGCCGATATCGACAACTTCAAGTCCATCAACGACAGATTTGGCCATGAGGAAGGCGACAACGTCCTCAAACGCTGTGCTGCTTTGCTCGGCCGCACGGTGCGCAGTGGCGATGCGCTGGTGCGCTGGGGTGGGGAAGAGTTTCTGATTGTGTTGCCCAACTGCCAGCTGCAGGCTGCGCGGGAGCTGGCCGAGCGAGTGCGCCGAGCCATGGGCAGCGAACAAGATGCCGTTGTGGGTACCGTCACCCTATCGCTGGGTGTGGCTGCGTGGCAGCCGGGGGAATCCCGCCGCACTTTGCTGCAACGCACCGATCAGGCGCTCTATCACGCCAAAGCCAAAGGCCGCAACCAAGTGGTGGTCGCGGCCTGAAACGTTGCGGCACAAAACACGAGGGTGATCCAAGTGGGCAGGCCGCCCACAGTGCGGGCTGGAGAAGTCCCTTGACTTCTCCGGGCTCAGGCCCGCTGCGGCTCAGGCCACCCGGGCCTCCTGGTCCTCATGATCGAACTGGGCCTCCTCGGTCGAGCCGGCCAGGGCGGTGGTCGAGGACTGGCCGCCCTCGATGGCCTGGGTGACGGCGTCGAAATAGCCCACCCCGACCTCGCGCTGGTGCTTGACCGCGGTGAATCCCTTGTCGGCGGCGGCGAATTCCTTTTGCTGCAGCTCGACGAAGGCGCTCATCTGGCTGCGCGCGTAGCCGTGGGCCAGCTCGAACATGCTGTAGTTCAGGGCATGGAACCCGGCCAGGGTGATGAACTGGAACTTGTAGCCCATGGCGCCCAGCTCGCGCTGGAACTTGGCCACCGTCGCGTCGTCCAGGTTCTTTTTCCAGTTGAACGAGGGCGAGCAGTTGTAGGCCAGCATCTTGCCCGGGAACTGGCGGTGGATCGCCTCGGCGAACTGGCGCGCATAGTCCAGGTTCGGCGTCGAGGTCTCGCACCAGACCAGGTCGGCGTACGGCGCGTAGGCCAGGCCGCGGGAAATCGCCTGGTCCAGGCCGGCGCGGGTGCGGTAGAAGCCCTCGATCGTGCGCTCTCCCGTGACGAAGGACGCATCGTTCTCGTCGATGTTGCTGGTCAACAGGTCGGCCGCTTCGGCATCGGTGCGCGCCACCAGCAGCGTGGGCACGCCAAGCACGTCGGCGGCCAGACGGGCGGAGACCAGCTTGGCGACCGCCTCGCGGGTGGGCACGAGCACCTTGCCGCCCATGTGGCCGCATTTCTTGACCGAGGCCAGCTGGTCCTCGAAGTGCACGCCCGCGGCGCCCGCCTCGATCATGGCCTTCATCAGTTCGAAGGCGTTGAGCACGCCGCCGAAGCCCGCCTCGGCATCCGCGACGATGGGCGCGTAATAGTCGACATAGCCTTCGTCGCCCGGGTTGCGCCCCTCCATCCATTGGATCTGATCGCAGCGGGTCAGGGCGTTGTTGATCCGGCGCACCACGCTGGGCACGGAATTGGCGGGATACAGGGACTGGTCGGGATACATCTCGCCCGCGATGTTGGCATCGCCCGCCACCTGCCAGCCCGACAGATAGATGGCCTTGAGGCCGGCCTTGACCTGCTGCATGGCCTGGTTGCCCGTCAGCGCGCCCAGGGCGTTGACGAAATCCTCCTCGTGCAGCAGTTGCCACAGGCGTTTCGCGCCACGGCGCGCCAAGGTGTGCTCGACGACCACGGAGCCCCGCAGCCGCACCACCTCGTCAGCGTCGTAGCCCCGCTTGATGCCCTGCCAGCGCGGATCCTCGGCCCATTGCCGCTGGAGGTCGCGCACTTCGCTCTCACGTGTCTTCATGGTCTGCTCCTCGATCAAAGAAAAAAGAAATCCTTGGGAAACAGTCTATGCGGATGGCGCAGCGCACACAGCACTTATATCTTATATAAGACAAAATTTTTTCATTTTATAAATCAAATGATTAACGATACGTTTCCATGTTATGAAAATAATTTTCTCTTGACGGAAGGATAGTGACTGCAATGCAGCATCACGAATTCCGCATGACGAAACGAAATTCGCACCATCCGAAATCCGCAAGCCAGGGGGCTACAATCGTGCCATCCCCCCGATCACCCTTCCCCGGCAGCCATGTCCCGCACCCTCTATACCGACAGCCCCCTGGGCCGCAACGTCCCCGAACCCACGGGATACGACGCCGGCCTGCTCTACCCCATCGCCCGGGCGGACACGCGCGCCGGCCTGGATCTGCCGGCGCCCACCCACGGGGCCGACATCTGGAATGCCTATGAGCTGTCCTGGCTGAATGCCCATGGCAAACCCATCGTGGCCATGGGCCGCTTTACCGTTCCCGCCGACAGCCCGAGGCTGATCGAATCCAAATCCCTCAAGCTCTACCTGAACGGCTACAACGAGGAACGCTTCGAACACCCCGACATCGTGCGCCAGCGCATCCAGGCCGACCTGACGCGGGCCGCCGGCAAGCCGGTGCACGTCGAGATCCTGCCGGTGCGGCCCGCGTTCGAGCTCAGTTGCCAGGCCCTGGCGGGCCGCTGCATCGACGACCAGGACATCCGGATCGACACCTACGACCCCGCCCCGGATCGGCTGCGCACGACGGATCCCGCGCCCTTCATGCGTGAAACGCTGGTCTCGGAATTGCTGAAGTCCAACTGTCCGGTCACCGGCCAGCCCGATTGGGCCAGCCTGCAAATCCGTTACGCCGGCCCGCGCATCGATCGCGCCGGCCTGCTGGCCTATATCGTGTCGCTGCGGCGCCACAGCGAGTTCCACGAGCTGTGCGTGGAAAAGATCTATGGGGAAATCATGCAGCGCTGCGCGCCGCAGGAGCTGCTGGTCTATGCGCGCTATACACGCCGCGGCGGGCTGGACATCAATCCCTGGCGCGCGAACCACCAGCCTGACGCCATCGGCCAGGCCCGCACGCTGCGGCAATAGGCACCGGCCTGCCGGGGTCAGCCGCGCGCGCGGATTTCAGGCCAGGCGCGGCGCAGGTAATAGCACATCGACCAGACCGTCAGGATCGCGGCGATGACGATCAGGATGGTGCCGACGATCCGCGTGGATACGCCGTACAGGGGCTGCCAGTACAGCAGGCACGGGATGGCGACCATCTGGGCGGCGGTCTTGAACTTGCCCAGCCGGTGCACGGCCACGCTGCTGCTGGCGCCGATCCTGGCCATCCATTCACGCAGCGCCGAGATCGTGATCTCGCGCCCGATGATCACCAGGGCAATGAAGGAATCGACGCGGTTGAGGTCCAGCAGCACCAGCAAGGCGGCGCAGACCATGAGCTTGTCGGCGACCGGATCGAGGAAGGCGCCGAAGGCCGAGGTCTGGTTCCAGCGGCGCGCCAGCCATCCGTCCAGCCAATCGGTGACCGCGGCAATGATGAATGCCGCGGCGGCGACCGCATCGCGAAAACCCGGATCGATCCAGCCCGAGGGGATGTAGAACAACCCGACGACCAGCGGAATCATGGCGATGCGCAGCCAAGTCAGCGCGATGGGGATATTGAGCGGCATGATAGGTGCAATACTACCCCACAAGGCGGCGCGGCGCAGGGCCGGCGCCAGGGTTCAACGCAAGGCGTGATAAATGCGCTCGGCCAGTTCGTTCGAGATGCCCTCGACGGCGCGCAGGTCGTCGATGCTGGCGTCGACCACGCCGGAAAACCCGCCAAAGCGCGCCAGCAGTTTCTGGCGCCGGTGTTTGCCCACGCCCTCGATTTCCTCCAGGCGCGAGACGTTGCGGGCCTTGGCCCGGCGGGCGCGCATGCCGGTGATGGCAAAGCGATGGGCCTCGTCGCGCACCTGGGCGGCCAGCATCAAGGCCGCGGACTCGACGCCCAGCGCCACCGGCGCACGGCCGTCGGCGAATACCAGGGTCTCGAGGCCGACCTTGCGCCCTTCCCCCTTGGCGACGCCGACGATGGCGCTGACGTCCAGCCCCAGTTCGACGAAGACCTGCCGCGCGACCTCGACCTGCCCCTTGCCGCCATCGATCAGCACGACGTCGGGCATCTGCGCCTCGCCGTCGGCCACGCGGGCAAAGCGGCGGGTGAGCGCCTGGCGCATGGCCGCATAGTCGTCGCCCGGCTCGATACCGGCGATGTTGAAGCGCCGGTACAGCGAGGGTTGCATGGCGTGATGCTGGTAGACCACACAGGAGGCCTGGGTCGCCTCGCCCGCGGTGTGGCTGATGTCGAAGCATTCGATGTGCAGGGCATCGAGCGCGGCTTCGTCGGTGTCCAGATCGAGCTCGACCGCCAACGCCCGCGTGCGCGCGGCGCGCGCACTGGATTCGCTGAGCATGCGCGCCAGCGCCATCTGGGCATTGCGCGCGGCCTGCTCCAGCCACGAGCGGCGCGCCCCCTGGGGCCGGGTCAGGACGCGCGCCTTGTGGCCGTGCTGCTGGGCGATCAGGTCGATCAGGGCCGGATCCGACAGCGCATGCGAACAGACCAGCACCGGCGGCAGGGGATTGTCGGCATAGTGCTGGGCCACGAAGGCCGACAGCACCTCCTCGGGCGCCTCGTCCTGGGCCTGGCTGGGAAACAGCGCCTTGTCGCCCAGGTGGCGGCCGGCCCGCACCATGGCCAGGTTGACGCACACCCGCCCGCCGGCGCTGGCCAGGGCGATCACGTCCACGCTGTCGTCGCCGACCTGCTCCATGGTCTGCTGCTGCAGGACCTTGGCCAAGGCGCGCATCTGGTCGCGCAGCACGGCGGCCTGCTCGAAGTCCTCGGCCTCGGCGGCGCGCAGCATCCGCGCCTCGATGTCGCCCAGGACCTCGTCCGCCCGCCCCTCGAGAAAGCGGATCGCGCGCTCCACGTCGGCCCGGTAGGCCTCGGGCGATATCAGATCCACGCAGGGCGCCGAGCAGCGGCCGATCTGGTAGAGCAGGCAGGGCCGGGTCCGGTGGGCGTACACGCTGTCCTCGCACGTGCGCAGGCGGAACACCTTTTGCAGGATCTGGATGGTCTCTCGCACCGCCCACGAGTTCGGGTAGGGGCCGAAGAAATGCCCCTTGCCCTGCGTGCTGCCGCGGTAATAGACGACGCGCGGCGCCGCGTGGGCGGTGATGTGCAGGTAGGGATAGGACTTGTCGTCCCGGAACAGGATGTTGTAGCGGGGCTTGAGGCGCTTGATCAGGTTGTTTTCCAGAATCAGCGCCTCGGCCTCGGTGCGGGTCACGGTGACCTCGGTGCGGACCACGCGGGCCAGCATGTGGGTGATGCGCGGGCCGTGGCCGGATTTCTGGAAATACGAACTGACGCGGCGCTTGAGGTCGCGCGCCTTGCCGACGTACAGCACCTCGTCATTCTCGTCGATGTGCCGATAGACGCCGGGCAGGCGCGGCAGCTCAGCCAAAAAGGTTTTGAGATCGAAGGCTTCGGGCACGGAGATACCTCGGGTCCGCCAGCAGCGTCGTCCACACGGGCGCCGGGCGCGCCGGCATCAGGCGGCGGATGCGGGCCGTCGAGCGCGGGTCCAGGGGCCGGTCCAGCCCGGCGAGGAGCTCGTCGGCCAGGTCCGGCCGGTTGCAGACCAGCACCATGTCGCAGCCGGCGTCCAGGGCCGCATGCGCGCGTGCGTGAATGTCGCCGGCGACCGAGGCGCCCTCCATGGTGAGGTCGTCGGAGAACACCACCCCGTCATACTCCAGCCGGCCGCGCAGGATCCCGGTGATCCAGCGGTGCGAGAATCCGGCGGGCTCGGGCGCCACCTCGGGATAGATCACGTGGGCCGGCATGACCGCCGGCAGCGCGAGATCGCCCAGCCAGGCATAGGGGGCGGCGTCCCGTCCTAGGATGTCCTCGAGCGCGCGCGTATCGATCGGAATTTCCAGATGGGAATCCGCCGCCACGGCGCCATGGCCGGGGAAATGCTTGCCGCAGGCCGCCATCCCGGCCTCGTGCAGACCCTGGATCAGGGCGCGGGCCAGCAGGGCCACCGCCTCGGGCTGCGCATGAAAAGCGCGGTCGCCGATCACCTGGCTGACGCCGTAGTCCAGGTCCAGGACCGGCGTGAAGCTGAAATCCACCCCGCAGGCGCGCAGCTCGCTGGCCAGCACGAAGGCGGTTTCGGTCGCCCCGCGCAGGGCCGCCTGGGGGTCGGCATCGAACCAGCGTCCGAACAGGCGCATGGGCGGCAGGGGCGTGAAGCCGTCCGTGCGAAAGCGCTGTACGCGCCCGCCCTCATGATCGACGGCGATCAACAGCGGTTCGGCGCGTACCTCGTGGATGGCGCTGCACAAGGCCGTGAGCTGGGCACGATCGGAAAAATTGCGCGCGAACAGGATCACGCCGCCGACCTGCGGGTGGCGCAGCCGCTCGCGCTCGTGCGGACTGAGCTCGAACCCGGCCACGTCCACCATGACGGGGCCGGGCGCCATGGACGCCGTCATGACGGCCTCGCCTCGGCCAAGGCGGGCAGGGCCTCGATGACCACGAATGCCGCCGCCATGTCGTCCTCGTCCGTCAGGGAAATGTGGGCGGTGCCGAAGCGCTCGGCATACCACTCGGCCAGCGGTCCGGACAGCCGCACGCCCGGCCGGCCGCCCGGCAGGTTGACGACCTGCATGCGCGACCAGGCCATGGGCATGTGCATCCCCAGGCCGATCGCCTTGGAAAAGGCCTCTTTGGCGGCAAAGCGCGTCGCCAGGTAGCGGATGCCCCGCCGGGGATCGCGCGCCGCGCGCCGGCGAAACACCACCTGCTCGTCGGCCCCCAGAATGCGGGCGACGAAACGTTCCCCGTGCCGCGCATAGACGCGCTCGATGCGCTCGATGCGCAGCAGGTCGGTGCCGATTCCGGCGATTCCCGGTGCGGACATGGTTCCCCTCAGAGCTTGATGAAATGCTCGCGGTAATGGGCGAGCTCGGCGATCGATTCCTGGATGTCGGCCAGGGCCTCGTGCTTGCTTTGCTTGACGAAGCTGCGATAGACCTCGGGCTTCCAGCGCAGCGAAAGTTCCTTGAGGGTGCTGACGTCCAGATTGCGATAGTGGAAATAAGCCTCGAGGCGCGGCATGTATTTGACCATGAAGCGCCGGTCCTGGCCGATGGTGTTGCCGCACATCGGCGACTTGCCCTCGGGCACCAGGGGCGCCAGGAACTCCAGCAGGATGTCTTCGGCCCGCGATTCGGTGATCGTCGATGCGCGCACCCGGTCGATCAGGCCGCTCTTGCCGTGGGTGGACTGGTTCCATTTGTCCATGGCCTCGAGCAAGGCGTCGCTTTGGTGGATGGCCAACACCGGCGCCTGGGCCACGGGCGTCAGGTCGGGTTCGGTCACCACCATCGCGATCTCGATGATGCGTTCCTTTTCCGGGTCCAGGCCGGTCATTTCCATGTCCAGCCAGATCAGGCGCTGATCGTTAACCGCCATACCATATAATCCTTCACAGAAAACCCGATTTTCGCATATGGCCGGACGGATATGTTTACCCTGCTGTTCATCGCCTGCCTGCTGGGCGACCTCCTGATCCGATTCTGGCTCGCACGGCGCCAGGTCCGGCACGTGCTGCGCCACCGCGACGCCGTGCCTGCGGTCTTCGCCGAGCGCATCGGCCTGCGCAGCCATCAACGGGCGGCCGACTACACCATCGCACGCATCCAGCTGCTCCTGATCGAGCGGGTGACCGAGGCCGCCGTGCTGCTGGCCCTCACCTTGCTGGGCGGCCTGCAGTTCCTCGATATCCAGATCGGCCGGCTGATCGAATCCGAGATCGCGCGCCAGCTCGTGCTGGTCGGCTCCGTGTTCGCCATCCTGGGCCTGGTGGGCCTGCCCTTCGCGCTCTGGCGCACCTTCAGGCTCGAGGCGCGTTTCGGCTTCAACCGCATGACCCCGCGCCTGTTCGCCCTCGACACACTCAAGATCCTGCTCGTCACCCTCATCCTCGGCGCGCCGCTGCTGGCCGGCATCCTGTGGGTCATGGGCCACGCCGGGCCCGCCTGGGCCTGGTGGGCCTGGGGCCTGTGGGTCGCCTTCAATCTGCTGGTGCTGTGGCTGTACCCCAGTTTCATCGCCCCGCTGTTCAACCGCTTCACGCCGCTGGACGACCCCGAACTGAGCGCACGCATCCATGCCCTGGCCCAGCGCTGCCGCTTTGGCCTGTCCAGCCTCTACGTCATGGACGGTTCACGGCGCTCGGCCCACGGCAACGCCTATTTCACCGGCTTCGGCCGGCATCGCCGCATCGTGTTTTTCGACACCCTGCTCGCCCGCCTGAACGCCGACGAGGTCGAGGCCGTGCTCGCCCACGAGCTGGGCCATTTCGCCCATCGGCACATCCTCAAGCGCATGGTCATCGGCTTTGCCACCGCGCTGCTGCTCCTGCTGCTGCTCGCCTGGCTGTCCACCCAGCTCTGGTTCTACACCGGCCTGGGCGTGATTCCGCAACTGGGCCGCCCCAACGACGGCCTGGCGCTGGTGCTGTTCTTCCTCACCATGCCGGTGTTCACGTTCTGGGCGGCGCCGCTCGCCGGCCTGCTGTCGCGGCGCGACGAGTTCCAGGCCGACCGCTACGCCGTCGCGCAATGCGGCGCCGAGCCCCTGGTCAGCGCCCTGGTCAAGCTCTACGACGACAATGCCGCGACGCTGACGCCCGACCCCCTGCACTCGGCCTGGTACGACAGCCATCCGCCCGCCACTGTACGCATCCAACACCTGCGGCATGGGCACGCCAGCCACTAGCGGCCAGGCCGCCGGGCTCGTCGTGGCCGCGCACGGGCGGCACTACGCGGTTGCGCTGGATGGCGGCGGCCAGCGCCAGTGCTACACCCGCGGCAAGAAATCCGGCCCCGCGGTCGGCGACCGGGTCCTGATCCGGATGGAGGGCGACCAGGAAGGCGTGATCGTCGGGATCGAACCCCGGCGCAATCTGCTGTACCGTTCCGACGCGCTGCGCAGCAAGCAATTCGCCGCCAACCTCGATCAACTGCTGATCGTGCTCGCCCCCGAACCCGAATTCTCGGAGGACCTCATGGGCCGCGCCCTGGTGGCGGCCTGGAGCGCCGGGATCGAGCCCATCATCGTCCTGAACAAGGCCGACCTGACGGCCGCCCTCGAACGCGCCCGCGCCCGCCTGCAGCCCCTGGCGGACCTGGAGGTGCACATCATCACCCTGTCCGCCCTGGATGCCGGACAGGTCCGGCGCGCGTTGGATCCCGTGCTGCACGGCCGGCGCAGCCTGCTGCTGGGTCAAAGCGGCATGGGCAAGTCCACCCTGCTCAACGCCCTGGTCCCGACCGCCGCGGCCGCCACCCAGGCGCATTCCGAGGCCCTGGGCACCGGGCGGCACACCACCACCAGCACGCGCCTGTACGCCCTGCCGGGCGGCGGCGAAATCATCGACTCGCCGGGTTTCCAGGCCTTCGGCCTGCAGCACCTCAGCGTCCACGACATCGAGCAGGGATTCCCGGAATTCGCCGAGGCGATCGCGCATTGCCGCTTCTACAACTGCACTCACCAGCACGAGCCGGGCTGCGGAGTGCTCGCGGCCCTCGCCCGCGGCGAGATCCCGCCGACCCGCCACGCGCTCTACCGGCGCATCCTCGAGGAAAACGGGGCGGCGCAGCGCTACTGAAACCCCGCGACGACGCGCCTGGCAAAACGGGAATACCATTGCCCCATTCTGGCGCCGATCCAGCCGATCAATCCACCGGCCGCGACCTCAACCGGCCAGTTCACCCCTGAGACGACGCTCAATAGGCAAGCAGCCGCTGCATACCACATCAACCGATAACGTCCTCGTCTGCCAACATATCGCCAGGCAAGGCAAGCAAGCATGATCGATATCGCTGGGGCCGACGCCGGAAGACCCTCATGCTGCAAGAAAGGGACCTGAACGGAAACCAGCTCTGGAAGCAGCGCCCATGGCCGCGGCATCAATGTGACATTCTGGAGAATGCGGACAGAACACCAAACCACGCTGAAGGCAATGATCAGCCCCACCATGAACTCGCCCATGCTCTCGAGTTGCCGCTCTGTCGCGGCATGACGAATACGCAGGTAACGGTAGCCAAGCCCGATGCCAATGCCGGCCACCATCCAATAGCTGTAGCCGTAGCTCGCGACTCTCCAGCGCGATACATTGAGGTGGTTTATTCATTTACCTCTACTGGTCAGGATCCCTCTGCTGGCCGCAGTGATGATCTTCGGGATCGCCATGTTGGTGACGCAGATCTCGGTGCTCAGCCTATCCCGGCAGTACGAACTCTTGACGGAACGAGTGGGTCAGGTTTACCTGGATGGGCTATCCGCCTCGGTGCTCCCAGCCTATCAGGCGCATGACGTTGACGGCATCGATCGAGCGCTTCGGCAGTCGCTGGACTTTTATCTGGGCATCGTGGACCGGCAGCTTGCCCTCATTGATCGTGACAGGGGTGTCGTAGCCCATGTTTCGGGCCCTAATCTCAAAGCGACCACACCCCCACCCGATGCCATTCTCCATGCGTCCAAAGGCTACGCATACGAGGACGAGTCCCAAAGCATGTGGGTGTGGCGCGAGCTGGGCGGCCGAGGCATCATCGCGGCAAATCTGGACATTTCCTCCTTCGCGCAAGAACGATCAGCTCTGCATTTCCGGCTCGTGCTGGTCAGCGCGCTGTTAAGTGCGGTGGCAGCCTTGGGGGGCTACTTTGCGATTCGCAGGATGCAGCGGCCGCTGAAGATTCTCAGTGAACACCTATCGCACGCAGTCGCCTTCGGCCCTCAACAAATCGACGAGGCCGACATCCCCATGAATGATGAGGAAGCAGCGGCACTCATGCGTACGTACAATCGGATGACAATCGCTGTACAAGATCGCGAAAGACTTTCCGACCAGCTTGCCAAGCTGGATCAGCAGGCGCTGCTGGGCCGCATCGCGGCCACACTGGCGCACGAGATCCGCAACCCACTGACTGGCATGATGACCGCACTCCAGACCATACGCATGTATGGAAAAGACGACCGCAGCCGCAACGAAGCGCTGGAGTTCATCGAGCGCGGCATCCAATCACTTCAAGGCGTGTCGGAAGCCACCCTGAACGCCTACCGGCCCAGTGCGCCAGGCCCGGCCTTAAAGAGCCAGGACTTGCATGACGTTCTTCGGCTGGTCGAGCCACACGCCGCTCGCAAGGGCGTAGTGGTCGCGAAGGACATCACGCACTATCCCACAGTAAGACTGGACGCGTTCAAAATCCGGCAGATTGCTTTGAATCTGCTGCTCAATGGCATCCAAACCTCGCCACGAGGCGGGGCCGTCATGCTTCGAGCCGCCCTCGAAAATACCACCTTCACGCTGAGTGTGAGTGATGAGGGTGACGGCTTACCACGCCATGCTACAAATTTTCTGCTGGGCGACGACCTGGCACACAACGACGGCTCCCTCGGCCTGGAAATCGTGCGCCGGCTGGCTGGAGAACTGAGCGGCAAGATTTCAGTGGATCACCACACAACCAAGGGCTCGACCATCGAGCTGACGTTCACCGTACCGACGGAAGAATCTCGATGAAGCGGGAAGCCATCGACGTGATCTTGGTCGAAGACGACGGGGTTCTAGGCGGCGCCGTAGCTCAACGCTTGCGCCTGGAGGGCATGTCCGTCCACTGGGTGCAGACCGTCTCGGATGCACTCGAAGGCCTTAATAAGTACGAGCCCGCACTGATGCTATGCGACATACGCTTACCCGATGGCACTGGTACAGAACTGTACCGGCGAGCAGGCAAGCTGATTTGGGAGACGGACATCATATTCGCGACGGCATACGCAGAGATTCAACAAGCAATCGACTTGGTGAAAGCCGGAGCCACCGACTACCTGATCAAACCATACGATATCAATGAACTCGTCAGGCGAATCAAGTCTAGTCTTGCCCGTGCAGCGCTTCCACGCAGTGTGAGGACGCCGCTGCGCAGCTTCCATTACGAAACGCCTCAGATGAGCCGAGTCGTGTCGCACCTGAAGCGGCTCGCTCGAGAAAATTTTTCCATCCTGCTCGTTGGGGAAAGCGGTACGGGCAAGGAAATGGCCGCCAGACTGATCCATGAAGCTTCCGGCAGGGCCCCCGCGCCGTTCATCCCAGTCAGTTGCGCGGACATCTCCGAGACAACTCTGGAAACAAAGTATTTTGGCCGTGAAGCGACCTTCCCAGATGGCGCCATGACACCCACTACCGGGTTGCTAGAACAAGTGGGAACCGGCACGTTATTCTTGGATGAAGTCTGCGAAATGCATCCAAAAATGCAGGTCCTTCTTGCCCGCGCGCTTCAGGATGGCGGTTTCCATAGGGTGGGAAGCGATGCATTCACCCCTTTCAAAGGACGCATAGTCGCCGCCACCAACGCCGATCTCGACGCTGCGCTCAAATCCGGCAAACTGCGCGCCGACTTGTTCTACCGCCTACAAAATGCGCAGCTCACCATACCGGCACTACGCGACAGAGCGGCGGATATCATCCCGCTGACACAGAAGTTTCTGGAGGCTTACGGTTCGAGCAATCCCCTCGCTCCTTTTTTGCTGACTGAGGCGGCCAAACGCGCGCTTGTCGTTCATCCTTGGCCGGGAAATGTTCGCGAGCTGACAAACAGAATCGTGCAGGCTTGTACCCTGGCTGATCGATCAACATTGGATGTCAGCGACATCTTTCCCGAAATGGCACAGCATGCCATCACGGAACCATCTCTATCTCGAGCACGGGCAGAGGCCGAAAAGGAAGAAATAGAACGAGTGATCGCCGAGTGCGGCGGAAGAATCGGCGAGGCAGCCAAAAAACTCGGTATTTCGCGCACGACGCTCTGGAAAAGACGGCGAGGCGGATAGATTGACCAGCGAGGAGCCTCGAATCATTCAAGGGGCGCCCGCTGGGACGAGGTCACTACGACCTTGACCCTCCGACACAACAGCTATCCAGCCGTATTTCTCACA
Source organism: Castellaniella sp. S9 (assembly GCF_027257175.1). GTDB lineage: Bacteria > Pseudomonadota > Gammaproteobacteria > Burkholderiales > Burkholderiaceae_B > Castellaniella. The sequence goes on from NZ_JAPFGD010000001.1 coordinate 378,862, forward strand.
GTGACCATTCAGTTCACTTGAGCACCTTCTGGATCGCAGCCTCCGTCATGATGGGCGCTCCCCCATTCATGCAAGGCTGCCCCCATGGCCCAGGATGCCGACGCCCCGGCCGACGATCACGACAGTCCTTGGAAGGAAATTCTGGAGGCCTTCCTGGCCCAGTGCCTGGCCCTGTTCGTCCCGGACCTGCATGCGATCATCGACTGGTCGCATCCGCCGCAGTTTTTGGATAAGGAACTACAGGCCATTGCCGGACGCGGGCGGCGGGTTCCGCCGGGATCGACTGACTCATCCGGGGGACCGGACGACTGCTTAGGCAATGGTTCAGGCAAAGCGCCCCGTCGCCTCTACACCGACAAGCTCATCCTCGTGCGCCGCCGCGATGGCCGGCTCGCCAGACTGCTGATCCACGTGGAGGTCCAGGGCGACGGCGCCGGCCCCAAGGCCAGGATCCTCTTTGCACGGCGCATGTTCCAATACCGCTACCGCCTCGAGGACCGTTACGGATCCACCCCGGCACAACCCATCTACAGCCTCGGCATCCTCACCGCCAGCCGTGGCGGCGCCTCGCACCTGGTCCATTGCGATGAGTTTCTCGGCCAGGGTGTGCGGTTCACCTTTCCCGTGGTCCACATGGCACAATGGCTGAATCGCTGGGATGCGCTCGATGCCTTGGCGCCGATGAATCCGTTTGCAGTGATCGTCATGGCGCAGTTGACCGCCTTGCGGTTCCGCCGAAAGGCCGCGCGACTGGACCCCAAGGTGGACCTGATGCGCCGCCTGGCGGGCTACGGATATGCCAGGGACGAGATCGACGCCCTGGCCAGGCTGGTCGACTGGATGATCGCACTGCCCGAGGCGCTGGAGCCGGACTATATGCGGGCATTGGAGGCCCTGGAACAGGAGCACACCATGACATATCTCACCACACCCGAGCGCTTTTATCTCAAGCGCGAACGCGCTGAAGGGCGCGTCGAAGGCCAGGCGGATCTGCTGCTGCGACTATTGTCCCGCCGGTTTGGATCAATCCCCGGCACCCTGACCGAACGCGTCCGCACAGCGACCGCCGAACAGCTCGAGACCTGGTCGCTGAATTTCGTCGATGCCGACACCCTGGACGAAGTCTTCGGCGACTGAATTCCGCCGCGCGTCCTCTGGCGCTGGGCGCTATCCACCAAGGCGCGCGGCCGCCAGGTAATGATAGAAATTCCGGATCAGGACCGCCGTGGCGCCCCAGATGAAATAGGACTGCCAGGTGATGGAAAAATAGCAGCGTCCACCGCCGCCCGGCAGGCGCACCTCGTGCAGGCGATGCTGCGCCGGATCCAACAACACCCGCAGCGGGACCTCGAACACCTCGGCGACCTCCTGGCCGTCGGACTGGATCGTGAAGCCCGGCAGCAGTTCGCCGATGATCGGCGTCATCACGAAATGGGTCGAGGTGAGGAAGCTGGGCTGGACGCCGATGATGCGCACGAACCGGTCGTCGACGCCGATTTCCTCGTGCGTCTCGCGCAAAGCGGCCGCAATCGGATCGCGGTCGCCGGGCTCGATGCGGCCGCCCGGAAAACTGATTTGGCCGGCGTGATCGTGCAGGTGTTCCGCGCGGCGGGTAAAGACCACATGCAAGCCGTGCTCGCGCTGCACCAGCGGCATGAGGACCGCGGCCCGCCGAGCGCCGGACGGACCCAGCACGCCGGGCGAGAACGAGTCGGTGAACAGGGGTTCGACCTGCCAATCCACGGGGCGCTGGAAAGCGCCGCGGATATAGTCCAGCCGCAGGCATTCCGCAGGCAGGCCGGGCAGTGCCGCGCACTGCACCACAGGCTGTGCGGTGGGATCAAAGCCGGCGACGCGCACAGTATCCGAGGACGATATCCGGTCAGACATGGAATCTAGTGTCCTGTTTGATGAATCCATGTCTTTAAATTCGGATGGATGTGCTGTCCAGACAAGGCGCAAACCGCAGCGATAGCCTTTGCTATCGCGAGGATTTGCAACGCTGTATGGGCAGCACAGACGCCGAATTTAAACATGGGCATTCATCAAACAGGACACTAAAAACAACAAGGGCACCCATACGGGTGCCCCGGTGAGACTGGTAGCGGCGCGATCAGCGGGCAGCCTTGCGAACCAGCTTTTCCTTGATGCGGGCGGCCTTACCCGTACGGCTGCGCAGGTAATACAGTTTAGCACGACGCACGTCGCCCCGACGCTTGACCTCGATGGAGGCGATCTGCGGGGAATAGAGCTGGAAGGTGCGTTCCACCGCCTCGCCCGAGGAGATCTTGCGCACGATGAAGGCGGAATTCAGGCCGCGGTTGCGGCGCGCGATCACCACGCCTTCGTAGGCCTGCACGCGCTTGCGCGTGCCTTCGACGACGTTCACGTTGACCACGACGGTATCGCCGGGACCAAAGCTGGGCAGTTCACGGCCGGCGGACAGGCGCGTGATTTCTTCTTGTTCGAGGGTTTCGATGAGATTCACGGTAAAGCTCCGAAGCATCATTCACGCGGCTGTTGGTCGCAAATTGGCGCCGCGCCAGAGGATGAGTTGCTAAAAAGGTAAAACAGCGCATTATACAGGATTCGCCCAGCATCGGAAGGCGCCGTGCGGGGCCCGCGGCAGAGCGGGACGGCGTCGTTGACGGGCCACATCAGGCAGCCACAGGCGCCTTTAGAATCCGGCCGCCGCCCCCAGCCACATCAGCCCCGGGATCATCGCCGCCCAGGCCAGCACCATGCAAACATCGCCGGCCGCCAGGGCGAGGCGGCGGCGCCGAGCCGCCCGGCGGGCCCGCGAGAAGCCCATGCCCGCCGCCGAGGCGCCCGCCCATTGCACCTGCACGGCATGCGCGGGACGGCGGGCCGGCGCCGCGCCGATACGGCGCCCTGCGGGCGCCAAGGAAACCTGCCATTGGGAATAGACTGTTGCCGCCATGCCGTCACCTCGTATCGTGGGTCCGGAGGCCGCGCGGGCCGCAACCGGATACTGTTGTTTCATACAGTTTTTATAACTGTACAAAAAAACAGTGCCAAGCGCAAGTTTTCACCAAAAAATAAAAGCCCGGGCCAGGCCCGGGCTTGGTGCAACCGCGGCGTGGATCAGCGGTCCGGCTGCGGGGTGATCCGCAGGTAGGGACGAACCTCCTTGTAGCCCTTGGGGAATTTTTCCTTCAGGACGTCCGGATCCTTGATCGACGGCACGATGATGACATCATCGCCCTGCTTCCAGTTGACCGGCGTGGCGACGCTGTAGTTGTCGGTCAGCTGCATCGAATCCAGGGCGCGCAGGATTTCATCGAAGTTGCGGCCCGTGCTGGCGGGGTACGTAAGGATCAGGCGGATCTTTTTGGCCGGATCGATCACGAACACCGAGCGCACCGTGGCGGTAGTGCTGGCATTGGGATGGATCATGTCGTAGAGGGTCGCGACCTTGCGGTCCTCGTCGGCCAGGATCGGATATTCGACCGTGGTGTTCTGCGTGTCGTTGATGTCCTTGATCCAATCCAGGTGGGACTGCTTGCCATCGACCGACACCGCGATCACCTTGGCGCCGCGTTTGGCGAACTCGCCCGAGACGATGGCGGTGTAGCCCAGCTCGGTGGTGCACACGGGGGTGAAGTCGGCGGGGTGCGAGAACAACACGCCCCACCCGTCGCCCAGGTACTCATGGAATTTGATCGTGCCGAGCGAGGAATCCTGCTCGAAATCGGGGGCGGTATCGCCCAGGCGCAACGTGGCCATCGCATACTCCTTTTGCAGTCTGGTAATGTCCGCCGCCCGGCGGGCCGGGCGGCGATGAAAGTTGACACTTCATATTCTGACAAAATATAGAACGCCATCCAAATAATTTATGGTTATATTCATATCCATGATTGGTTGGCATGGCGGTCGGCCAGCTCGCCGGCTGCGATCGCATCGGCCAAGGCGCCGGCGCGCGGCAGGACGTGCACCGCATAGGCCACCGCCGTGGCGATCTTGGCCGGATGGAAGGTGTCGGACGAGCCCCCTTCGATCGCCGCCGCCGAGGCCAGCGCCGAACGGGCGAGCTGCCAGCCGGCATGCACCGTGCCGGCCTGCATGAGGCAGGGCACACTGCCCATGAAGGCGCCGCGGACCTTGTTCGCGCCCGCCAGGCCGAGGATCCGGTCGACCGAACTCTCATAGGCCTGCGCGGCGGCCTCCAGGCGCGCGGCAATCAGCGCCAATGCCTCGGTCTGCGGACCGTCGTTCGCACGCAGCAGCGCCACGGTCTCGAGCATGCCGGCGACCTGCGCCTTGGCCACCGCGCCGCCGTCGCGCAGGATCTTGCGGCCGATGAAGTCATTGGCCTGGATGGCCGTGGTGCCCTCATAGATCGGCAGGATGCGCGCGTCCCGGTAATGCTGGGCCGCGCCTGTTTCCTCGATATAGCCCATGCCGCCATGCACCTGTATGCCGAGGGAGGCCACCTCGACCGAGGACTCCGTCGAAAATCCCTTCACGATGGGCACGAAGTATTCATAGAGGGCCTTGTGGTGCGCCCGCGCCTGCGGCTCGGGCGCATGCGCGGCCTTGTCCCGATGCGCGGCGGCCACATAGGCCACGGCGCGCGCGCCCTCGGTGAGGCCGCGCATGATGCCCAGCATGCGCTGCACGTCCGGATGACGGGCGATCGGCACCGGGCCGTCCGAACCCTCCAGCGCCTGGCCCTGGACGCGCTCGTCCGCATAGGCGGCCGCCTGCTGCAGGGCGCGCTCGGCCACTGCGACGCCCTGCAGGCCCACTGCGTAGCGCGCGGCATTCATCATGATGAACATATATTCCAGGCCGCGGTTCTCCTCGCCGATCAGGTAGCCCACCGCGCCGCCCTCGCCCACCTCGCCCTTGCCGGACCCGTACAGCAGAACCGCGGTGGGACTGCCATGGATGCCGAGTTTGTGTTCCAGCGAAGCGCAATAGACGTCGTTGCGCGGCCCCGCGGCGCCATCCTCCGACGCCAGGAATTTGGGCACGATGAACAGCGAAATCCCCTTGACGCCCTTGGGCGCCTGCGGTGTGCGCGCCAGAACCAGGTGAATGATGTTTTCGGCCATGTCGTGATCCCCATAAGTGATGAAGATCTTCTGGCCCGTGATGCGGTAGCTGCCGTCGTCCTGGCGCTCGGCGCGGGACTTCAGCAGCGCCAGGTCCGACCCCGCCTGCGGCTCGGTGAGATTCATGGTGCCCGTCCAGCGGCCGTCGAGCAGCGGCGGGATGTAGAGCGCCCGTTGCTCGGGCGTGCCCACCAGCGACAGGGCCTCGATCACCCCGTCGGTCAGCAAGGGGCACAGCGAGAACGACAGGCAGGCCGCGTTGAGGTTTTCGGTGACCGACGCACCGACCAGCCGGGGCAAGCCCTGGCCGCCGATGTCCGTCTCGTGCTGCAGGCCCTGCCAACCGCCCTGGGCAAAGGCCTGGAAGGCGGCCTTGTAGCCCGGCGAGCTGCGGACCTCGCCATCCTGCCAGGTGGCGGGATGCCGATCGCCCTCGGTGTTCAAGGGGGCGATCTCCTGTTCCACGAAACGGGCGTTTTCCTCGAGCACGGCGTCGACCAGATCGTCGGACACCTCCTCGAAGCCCGGCAGCGCCAGCACGCCGGGCAGATCGGCAAGCTCGCGCAGGACGTAACGGATATCCTGGATGGGGGCACGGTAGTTCATGATGTCTCCTGAAATCTTTGCCTTGGGGCGGCCCGGCAGCCCGACAGCAAAAAGGGGCCGGCGTTTCCCGCGCGCGGCCCCTTTTCCGGTCGTTCAGCCAACCTCGGCCGGCACTACAAGGCCTTGACCAATTCCGGTACGGCCTCGAACAGGTCGGCGACCAGGCCGTAATCGGCCACGCCGAAGATCGGCGCCTCGGCATCCTTGTTGATGGCGACGATGACCTTGGAGTCCTTCATGCCGGCCAGATGCTGGATGGCGCCCGAGATGCCCACGGCCACGTAGAGCTGGGGCGCGACGATCTTGCCGGTCTGCCCGACCTGCCAGTCGTTGGGCGCATAGCCCGCGTCCACCGCGGCGCGCGACGCCCCCAGGGCGGCCCCGAGCTTGTCGGCGAGCGGATCGAGGAGCTTGAAATTCTCGGCGCTGCCCATCCCGCGTCCGCCCGAGACCACCACCGAGGCCGAGGCCAGGTCGGGACGGTCGGATTTGGCCAGGGCGCGGCCGACGAAGGCGGATTTGCCCGAGTCGCCCACCGCCTCGACGGCATCGACGGCGGCGCTGCCGCCTTGCGCGGCCACCGGGTCGAAGCCCGTGGTCCGCACCGTGATGACCTTGACGGCATCGGTGGACTGGACCGTCGCCATGGCATTGCCGGCATAGATCGGGCGCACGAAAGTGTCCGCGGATTCGACCGCGACGATGTCCGAGACCTGGGCCACGTCGAGCTTGGCCGCCACGCGCGGGGCGATGTTCTTGCCCGAGGCGGTCGCGGCGAACAGAATGTGGCTGTAGCCGTCGGCCACGGCCAGCACCTGCGCCGATACGTTCTCGGCCAGGCCGTCGGCCAGCGCCGGGCCGTCGGCCAGCAGCACCTTGGCGACTGACTGGACCTGCGCGGCCTGCTCGGCCACCGGGCGCGCGCCCGCGCCGGCCACCAGCACGTGGATATCGCCGCCCAGGCGGGCGGCGGCGGCCACGACGTTCAAGGTCGCGGCATTGAGTTGGACGTTGTCATGTTCCGCAATGACGAGAATGCTCATTTACACCACCTTCGCTTCGTTCTTGAGTTTGTCCACCAGCGTGGCCACGTCGGGCACCACGACCCCGGCCGCGCGCGCGGGCGGCTCCGAGACCTTGAGGGTCTTGAGACGCGGCGTCACGTCCACACCCAGGTCCTCGGGCGAGAAGGTATCCAGGGTCTTCTTTTTGGCCTTCATGATGTTGGGCAGGGTGACATAGCGGGGTTCGTTCAGGCGCAAGTCCGTGGTGATGACCGCCGGCAGCGCAAGGCTGACGGTCTCGAGGCCGCCGTCGACCTCGCGGGTGACCTGCACGCGCTCGCCCTCGACCTCGACCTTGCTGGCGTTGGTGGCCTGCGGCCAGTCCAACAGCGCGGCCAGCATCTGGCCGGTCTGGTTGGCATCGTCGTCGATGGCCTGCTTGCCCAGGATGATCAGCGAGGGCTGTTCCTTGGCGGCCAGCGCGGCCAGGAGCTTGGCCACGGCCAGCGGCTGTAATTCGGCGTCGGTCTGCACCAGCAGACCCCGGTCGGCGCCGATCGCCATCGCCGTACGCAGCGTTTCCTGGCATTGGGCCACGCCGCAAGACACGGCCACGATCTCCTGGACCACGCCCTTTTCCTTGAGGCGGGTCGCCTCTTCGACGGCGATTTCGTCAAACGGGTTCATCGACATCTTGACATTGGCGATGTCCACGCCGCTTTGATCGGATTTCACGCGTACTTTGACATTGTAGTCAACGACGCGCTTGACGGGTACGAGGACCTTCATCGAGCTATCTCCATAGAAAAAAATTGATCCGCGCACGGCCTTGCGGGGCCGCGCACCGATTTAGTCGAGTCGCGTATCGGAATGCGTTCATCATTCGCCCAGCGCACGGATGTGCGCGACGGCGCTGCGGCCCAGGGCCGAGAGGTTATAGCCTCCCTCCAGGAAACTCACGATGCGCCCCTGGGCCGACTCATGCGAGACCCCGACCAGCTGCTGGGTGATCCAGGCATAATCCGCCTCTGTCAGCCTGAGCTGCCCCATCTCGTCCTCGCGATGGCCGTCAAAGCCTGCCGAGACCAGGATGAGTTCGGGCCGGAATGCCCGCAACGCCGGCAACCAGGAATCCGTCACGATATCACGACAGACGGATGCTTCGGCGTACGCGGGCACGGGAATGTTGATCATATTGGGCCCCGGATCCTCCGCGCACATGTTCGGGAACAAGGCATGCTGGTAGAAACTGCACATCAGGACGCGGTCGTCGTGCAGGAATGCCTCCTCGGTGCCATTGCCGTGATGCACGTCGAAATCGATGATCGCCACGCGCGCCAGGCCGTGACGCTCGAGGGCATAGGCGGCGGCCACGGCGATGTTGTTGAAGAAGCAGAACCCCATCGCCTGCGCCGGACGCGCGTGGTGGCCGGGCGGGCGGACCGCGCAGAAGGCCGTGCGGGCCTCGCCGGCGACGATGGCGTCGACCGCCGTCAGCCCCGATCCGGCCGCCGCGTATGCCGCGGCGAGCGTATGCGGATTCATCACGGTGTCGGCGTCAACCGGAAAATAGCCCTCGGCGGGCGCCTGCCGGCGCAATTCCGCCAGGTACTCGGGACGGTGCACGCGCAGCACATCCTCGTCCGCGGCGGGCCGCGCCGTGCGTTGTATCAGGAAATCCATCAGGCCGTGGGCCAATAGCTGATCAGCCATGGCATCCAGGCGCTCCGGACACTCGGGATGCCAGTCGCCCATCTCGTGCAGCCGGCACTCGGGATGGGTAATATAGAGAGTATCCATAAAGGCGATTATGTTCAGACCCGTCCGCTTTTTTCAAGTTGCCGTTACGTTACTCTTGCTGTCTGGCTGCGCCACAAGCGGCACCGCGGACCTCGGCGCTTCCGGTTCCGGCGCTGCACATTCAAGCACAAATGGCACGGTCGTGTCGAATGCCCCTCCTGGCGGGCCCGCCGTTCCCGCAGCGCCGCGCGGGGATTTCGTCGCCGCCGACGGCACGCTGGAACCCGCGGTCGCCGATTTTGCCCGCGCCGTCGCCACCGGACACGACATACCCCTGCCGCAGGTCGAGGCTCTGCTGTCCGAAGCCCGCTACGAGGCCGATGCCGCCCGCCTGATGACGCCGTCGGGCAAGCGCATCCGCCGCGCCTGGCTGAGCTACCGCCAGCGCCACGTGGACCCGATCCGGACCCGCGAGGGCGTGGCGTTCTGGCAGGCGAACCGGGCGGATCTGGACCGGGCCAGCCGGCAGTACGGCGTGCCGCCCTCCATCATCGTCGCCATCATCGGGATCGAAACCGTCTACGGCCGCTACACGGGCACGCACCGGGTGCTGGACACGCTGGCGACGCTGGGCTTTCGCTACCCCGACCCGAGCCGTCCCGAGCGCGCGGCGATGTTTCGCCAACAGCTCGAGGACCTGATCGTGCTCGATGCCCAGGGACAACTCGACGCCCGCCGCGCCGAGGGCTCCTTCGCCGGCGCCATGGGCCTGCCCCAGTTCATGCCCGGCAGTCTCATGCGCTACGCCGCTGACGGCGACGCCGACGGCCGGGTGGATCTCATGGGCAGCACGGCCGATGCCATCGCCTCGGTGGGCCGCTTTCTGCAACAGCACGGCTGGCTGCCCGGGATACCGGTCTTTGCCCCGGTGGTGCTGCCGACACAACCCGACGCCCTCGTGCAGGACGGGCTGGCGCCGACCACCGACTGGCCGCGCCTGCGCGCCGCGGGCGCGCGCGCCCGTGCGGGCGGCAGCACCGCCTGGCAGGAGGTGCCGCTGGGGGTGATCGACCTGCGCGACGAGGTGCGCGGCGTGAACGAATACCGCAGCGCAACCCCGAATTTCTTTGCGCTGACCCACTATAACCGCAGCTATTTCTATGCCGCCTCGGTGGCGGATCTGGCGCACGAGATCGCCGACCGGGTGGGCTATGGCGACCCCAATCGCCTGGATCGTCCCTCGACCGCCGTCAACGAGCCCGGTAAGACGCCTCACCCGAACACGCCGGTCGACAGATAGCGGTCGCCGCGATCGCACACGATGAACACGATGGTGGCGTCACGCACGGTGGCGGCCACGCGCATCGCCGCGACCGCGGCGCCGGCCGACGAGATCCCGCCGAATATGCCCTCCTCGGCGGCCAGGCGGCGCGCCATGACCTCGGCCTCGTCCTGCGAGATGTGCTCGAAGGCGTCGACGCGCGAGGCGTCGTAGATCGAGGGCTGGTAGGCCTCGGGCCATTTGCGGATGCCCGGGATGTGCGCGCCCTCGGCGGGCTGGGCGCCGATCACACGCACGGCGGGATTGCGGCCGCGCAGGTAGGCGCCGACCCCCATGATGGTGCCGGTCGTGCCCATGGCGCTGACGAAATGCGTGATGCGCCCCTCGGTCTGGGTCCAGATCTCGGGCCCCGTGGTCTCGAAGTGCGCCCGGGGATTGTCCGGATTCGAGAACTGGTCCAGGACCTTGCCCTTGCCCTCGGCCTGCATCTGCAGCGCCAGGTCGCGCGCGTATTCCATGCCGCCGCCTTGGGCCGGGGTCAGGATGAGTTCGGCCCCGTATGCCGTCATCGCCGCGCAGCGTTCCTGCGAGGAGTTGTCGGGCATGATCAGGATCATGCGATAGCCGCGCACGGCGGCGGCCATCGCCAGGGCGATGCCGGTGTTGCCGCTGGTCGCCTCGATCAGGGTGTCGCCCGGGGAAATCTCGCCGCGTTCCTCGGCGCCCCGGATCATGAACGCGGCCGCCCGGTCCTTGACCGACCCAGCGGGGTTGTTGCCCTCGAGTTTGGCCAGGACCACATTGCCGCGCGCCTGCCCCGCCTCGCCGGGAATGCGCTGCAGGCGCACCAGGGGTGTGGAACCGATGATGTCTTCGATCGTGGAGTATGTTTTCATGCCCGAAATCATACACCCACGACCTGTGCCGCGCCTGTACACCGCAGCCAGGCAAATGCACGGCACCCTGGCGCTAGCGTCCGGCCGCCGGCGCCTTTCCCGCGGCCTTTGCACCGGCCGCGCCCGGCGGGACGCCGGACCCGCCCGGATCGGCCCCGATGGTGAGGCCGGCGGCGCGCAAGGTCTGGGCGCGCTTCGGTCCGATGCCGCGCACCCTGTCGGACAGATCCTCGAATGAGGTATAGCGCCCGCCGCGCTCGCGTTCCTGGTGGATGATCTGCGCGGTCCTGGGACCGATCCCGCGAACGTCCTGCAATTGCGCGACCGACGCGGTGTTCAGATCGACGGCCAATGCGCCGCCCGACCAGGCGAGCGCCGCGAGGCCGGCCGCGCCCAGTGCGCGCGCCAGGCGCCGGTGGCGCGGCGTGCGGCGGCCAGGCGCCGCACGCGGCGACCGGAGCCGGGCCTGGGAGGACGGCAGGGGACGGGCAACCGTGGAATGGAGAAAGGGATTCATGGCGGACTCCTTGTGTGGTGAGGGTCAGGCCATGATGGCCCGTGGCGCCTGTCGCGGGCAGCCCCAAGGACCTCCGATGCCCATGCGGGCAAGCCGCGGGCCACGGAATTGTCTCGGCGGCGGCGCGGGCCGCGAACGGCACGGCCCCGCCGGTGGCTGGGCTACGCCAGGCGGCCCTGCTCGATCAGGCGCCTGGCATAGGCCGCCACACCGGCCTGCACGTCGCAGAACTCGCCGCGGTACCCCGCCGCGCGCAGCCGCCCGAGATCGGCTTCGGTGTGGCTTTGATAACGGCCCTTCAGGTCGTCGGGAAACGGGACATAGCGCAAGAATTGCTGGGCGACGAGGTCCTGGAGGGGCAAGGCCGGCTGGTCCTGGTGGATCCTCAATGTATTGACCACGGTCTGGGCGACGTCATTGAACGGCTGGGCGCGACCCGTGCCGCAGTTGAAGATCCCGGAGATCTCGGGATGGTCGAGGAAGAACAGATTGACCTTGACCACGTCGTCGACATAGATGAAATCGCGCTGCTGCCCGCCGTCGGGGTAGCCGTCCCAGCCGCCGAACAGGCGCACATGTCCCTCGGCGACATACTGGTTCATGTTGTGGAAAGCCACCGACGCCATGCGCCCCTTGTGCTGTTCGCTGGGACCGTAGACGTTGAAATAGCGCAGGCCCACCACCGGGGCGGTCAGCCGGTGCAGGCGCCGACGCAACACTTGATCGAACAGCAGCTTGGAATAGCCATAGACGTTCAATGGCGCCTCGCAGGCGGGCTCCTCGACGTAGCGCGGGCCCGCGCCGTACACCGCCGCCGACGAGGCGTACAGCAAGGGGACCTCGCGCGCCTGGCAATACTCGAAAAGCTCGAGGGTCACCCGGTAGTTGTTGTCCATCATGTAGCGGCCGTCGCGCTCGGTCGTGTCCGAGCACGCACCCTGGTGCAGCACCGCCTCGGGCCGCGGCAGTTCGCCTGAAAGCACCAGCCGCCGGAACTCGTCCTTGTGCAGGTAGTCGGCGATCCGCAGATCGACCATGTTCAGGAACTTGTCGCCGTCGCTCAGGTCATCGACCACCAGGATGTCGTCGATCCCCCGCTGGTTGAGGCCGCGCACGAGATTGCTGCCGATGAAGCCGGCGCCGCCGGTCACGATGATCATGAGAGTTCCTCCACACTGACGATGGACGTGCCGAGCTTGCCGACCACGATGCCGCCCGCCCGGTTCGCCCACAACATCGATTCATGCCAGTCCAGGCCGGCCGCGCGGGCGACGGCCAGCGTCGCCAGCACGGTATCGCCCGCGCCCGATACGTCGAAGACCTCGTGCGCCTGGGCATCGGCATGCCGGCGCCCCTGCCCGGTGAACAGAGTCATGCCCTGCTCGGAACGCGTGATCAGCAAGGCCTCGAGCCCCAGTTCGACGCGCAGCGCCTGGGCGCGCCGCGCCAGGTCGTCCTCGGAATCCCAGCGCCCGACCGCGTCCTGCATCTCGCTACGATTGGGCGTGACGATGCTGGCGCCGTAATAGCGCCGGTAACGGTGGCCCTTGGGATCGACCAGCACGGGCACGCCGGCGGCGCGCGCGGCCTGGATCAGGCCCTCGACGCGCCCCAATGTCCCTTTGGCGTAATCGGAGAGCACCAGCAGGTCGCAGTCGGCCAGCGCAGCCGCCACCCGGGTGTCCACACCGTCGAGTGCGCGTTCGCCGGGCAGGTGCTCGAAGTCCACGCGCAGCAATTGCTGCTGGCGACCCAGGACGCGCATCTTGAGGGTCGTGTCCATGCCGTCCGTATCCTGGACCAGATGCGCCTCGATGCCGGCGTCCGCGGCCAGCGCGTCGATGCGGGCGCCCGCCTCGTCGGCGCCGACCACGCCCACCAGCACGGCCTTGGCGCCCAGCGCCGCGATATTGCGCGCCACGTTGGCCGCGCCGCCCAGGCGGTCCTCGCGGCGCGCGACGCGCACCACGGGCACCGGGGCCTCGGGGGAAATACGGTCGACCTCGCCGAACCAATAGCGGTCCAGCATGATGTCGCCGACCACCAGTATCGTGGCGGCGCGAGCCGCCTGCGCCGGAAACGGCGTCATTTCAGTTCCTCCAGACGGCGCGGGGCATAGGATTCCCAGGTATTGCATCCCGGGCACTGCCAGTAGAAACGCCGGGCCTCGAAGCCGCAATGGTTGCATGCGTAGCGGTCCAGGCGCTGGGTGTGCTTGTGGATCATCGAGCGCAGCAGGCCAAGATCGGCGCCGGGAATCATGTGCTCGCCGGACGCGCCTTCCTTGGCATGCGCGAGTTCGACCTCGAGCAGGCGATCCAGGCCCAGGAGCGACGGATGCGCCCTCAGCGCCTCGCGTGCGAAGGTCCATGCCGGCAAGGAGCCCTGCCGCGCTCTCAGCGCCCGGAAGACGACATTGAACAGGTCGAGGGTCGGCACGCGCATGTAATGGGCATGCAGCAGGGTCAGGCCCTCGTCGGGCTGTCCCAGGGTCTCGTAGCACGCCAGCAGGGGTTCGGCCACCAGGCCGGCATAGTCCGGCGCCCCCGTCAGGACGTCCTGCAAGTGTGCGCGCTGGCCCTCGACGTCGCCACTGGCCGCCGCCCATTGCGCGCGCAGCATCCGCACGCGGGTTTCCGCGGCGGGACTGCTGCCGGTCTGGCGCATGGCGTTGTCCGCCGCCTCGAGGGCCCGCGCGGCGCCTTCGAGGTCCGGCGGGTGGGCGGCGAGCATCCCGCCGGCGAGTTCGCACTGATAATGGGCCAATTGGGGAACGGGCTCGTCGACCAGCTTGTGGAGGTGCCGCACGGCATCGATGGCCCGCGGCCAATCGTGCTCGGATTCATAGATGCGGATCAGCGCGCGCACCGCGTCAAGGGCATGGCGCGTGTGCATCACCGCCTGGAAGCCCTGCTCTGCCCGGTCCAGCATGCCGGCCTTCAGGAAATCCTGGGCCAGCTCGAACTGCGCATTCTCGCGGTCGGGCATGGGCAGGTCCTGACGCGTCAGCAGGCTTTGGTGCACACGGATGGCGCGCTCCACCTCGCCGCGTCGGCGAAACAGGCTGCCCAGGGCGAAATGCAGTTCGGTGGTCTCGGGGTCGAGCTTGGCCACCTCGACGAAGGCGTCGATCGCCCGGTCGGGCTGCTCATTGAGCAGAAAATTCAGGCCTTTGAAATAGGAGTCGGGCAGATTCCGGGTCTCGGAGAGCATCTGCCGGAAATCGAAGCGTGCGGCCATCCACCCCAGGGCGAAGACCACCGGCACAAAGATCAGCCACCAGGGTTCGAAGGACACTTTTCGCGCGCCCCGCTGATCAGAGCGGCGCGAGGGGCGCCACGGTTTCGGGGATGACCGGCCCGTCGGGCGCCTGCGGGCGCTCGAGCGCCTCCTGGGCGCGCGCGAGCTCGCGGCGCAGGCGAGCGGCCTCGCGCCGCTTGCGCAGGACCGCCGTGGCCGCAATCAGCAGGCCGAAGGCCACGCCCAGAACGAAGGCGACCAGCATCACGACGATCAGGGGGACCTGGTGGAAGACCCGGTCGGCGAAGAATCCCACATCCACCGGCGCTGTGTTCTTGAGAGCGAAAAGCAGCACGATGACGAAGATCGCCAGCCGCAGTATCCAGACCAGATAGCGCATATCCAAAGCTCCGTGCGAGGGAATTCCGACATTGTAAGGGGAAACGGCCGGGCCGCAGGCCGCCGTGCAGCCAAATGAAACAGGCCCTCGCATGAGGGCCTGCCTGCGGTTGCCGTCCGGGAGGACCTAGCCGCCGATCACACGCGCCTGGTACAGGTCGGCCTCGGTGGCGAGTTCCTCGCCGCCGTCGCCGTCCGGCCCCCGGTCCACGCGCTCGCGCAACTCCTTGCCCGCCTTGAAGTGCGGCACCAGCTTGGCTGGCACCAGGACTTTCTCGCCGGACTTGGGATTGCGGCCGATGCGCTGCGAACGCTGCGACAGCGAAAAGCTGCCGAAGCCGCGGATCTCGATGCGCTGGCCCCTGGACAGGGTGTCCGCCATGGCATCGAGCAGAGTCTTGACCGCAAAATCCATATCCCGGGCCGCCAATTGGGGATAGCGGCCCGCGAGCAGGGTGATGAGCTCAGACTTGGTCAAGCCACCCATCAGCTATCGTCACGCTGCTGGTCGAGCTTGGCCTTGAGCAGCGCGCCCAGGTTGGTGGTGCCCGAGGAGGCGCTGGCTTCGGTCATGCGCTGGATGGTCTCGGCGGTCTCGGCGTTGTCGCGCGCCTTGATCGACAACTGGATCGAACGCGCCTTGCGGTCGATGTTGATGATCATGGCCTCGACCTGGTCGCCGGCATGCAGGACCGTGGTGGCATCCTCGACGCGGCCGGCGGAGATCTCGGAGGCGCGCAGATAGCCCTCGACGTCCACCGACAGGGTCACGACCGCACCCTTGGGCTCGACCGACTTGACCGTTCCGGTCAGCACGGCGCCCTTGTCGTAGGTGGCCACGAAGTTGTTGAACGGGTCGCCTTCGAGCTGCTTGATGCCCAGCGAAATGCGTTCCTTGTCGGTATCGATGCCCAGGACCACGGCGTCGATTTCGTCGCCCTTCTTGAAGTTGCGCACGGCTTCTTCGCCCGTCTCCGTCCACGAAATGTCGGACAGGTGCACCAGGCCGTCGATGCCGCCGGGCAGGCCGACGAACACGCCGAAGTCGGTGATCGACTTGATCGCCCCGTGGACCTTGTCGCCGCGCTTGAAGTTGGCCGCGAAATCCTCCCAGGGATTCGGGCGGCATTGCTTCATGCCCAGCGAGATGCGGCGGCGATCCTCGTCGATCTCGAGGACCATGACCTCGACTTCCTCGCCCAGGGTCACGACCTTGCGCGGATCGACGTTCTTGTTGGTCCAGTCCATTTCCGAGACGTGCACCAGGCCTTCGATGCCGGCCTCGACCTCGACGAACGCACCGTAGTCGGTGAGGTTGGTGACCTTGCCGAACAGGCGGGTGCCTTGCGGATAGCGGCGGCCCAGGCCGATCCAGGGATCCTCGCCCAGTTGCTTGACGCCCAGCGAGACGCGGGATTTTTCCTGGTCGAACTTGAGGACCTTGGCCTCGATTTCCTGGCCGACCTGCAGCACCTCGGAGGGATGGCGGACACGGCGCCAGGCCATGTCGGTGATGTGCAGCAGGCCGTCGATGCCGCCCAGGTCGACGAACGCGCCGTAGTCGGTGATGTTCTTGACCACGCCCTTGATGACGGCGCCCTCGTGCAGGGTCTCGAGGAGCTTTTCGCGTTCCTCGCCCATGCTGGCCTCGAGCACCGCGCGGCGCGACAGCACGACGTTGTTGCGCTTGCGATCGAGCTTGATGACCTTGAATTCGAGTGTCTTGCCCTCGTAGGGGGTGGTGTCCTTGACGGGACGCAGGTCGACCAGCGAGCCCGGTAGGAAGGCGCGGATGCCGTTGGTCATGACCGTCAGGCCGCCCTTGACTTTGCCGGTGATGGTGCCGTTGACCAGTTCGCCGGACTCGAGGGCTTGTTCGAGCTGCAGCCAGGCCGATAGGCGCTTGGCGCGGTCGCGCGACAGGATGGTGTCGCCATAGCCGTTTTCGAGGGAGTCGATGGCGACCGAGACGAAATCGCCGTCCTGGACTTCGAGCTCGCCCTGGTCGTTGAGGAATTCTTCGAGGGGAATCAGGGCCTCGGACTTGAGACCGGCGTTGACCACGACGAAATTATGGTCGACGCGCACGACTTCGGCGGAGATGACCTCGCCGGAGCGCATGTTCTGATCCTTGATGCTGGCTGCAAACAGATCGGCAAAGCTTTCGCCGCCCAGCGCGGCTTCGGTTGAAAGGGTGGACATGAACAATGTTCCATTCGCCCATGGGGCGATCAATGACACGCCAGGCATCATGCCCGGCGGAGTGAAAAAAACCCCGCAAGACCGGCTGCGGACCTCGGTGCCGCCTACCTTGCGAGTCCTCGTGCCGACCACAGGTCGAGCACCTGCTGGACCGTTTCATCGATTCCCAACCGGGACGAATCCACGATCACGGCGTCCGCCGCCGCCACAAGCGGCGCGTGCGCCCTGTCGCGATCGCGCGCATCACGCAACCGCAAATCCTCTAAAAGGTCGCATAGATTAGCAGAAAACCCTTTTTCCTTCAACTGCTTATGGCGCCTGTTCGCCCGTTCCGCCACGTCCGCGTCGAGGAAAACCTTCAGCGATGCGTCCGGAAAGACCACGGTGCCCATGTCGCGGCCGTCGGCGACCAGCCCGGGGGGCGCGCGGAACGCCCGCTGGCGTTCGAGCAAGGCCTCGCGCACCGCCGGATAGGCGGCCACGCGCGAGGCCAGGTTGCCGATCGCCTCGCGGCGGATCTCGTCGCCGACCTCGGCGCCGCACATCCAGATGCCGCCGTCCCTGAAGGCGACGTCCAGCCCGCGCGCCATCGCCGCCGCGCCGGCCTCGTCGCCGCCGTCGCCCCCCGCGCGCGCCACCGCCAGCGCCGTGAGGCGGTACAGCGCCCCGCTGTCGAGGGCGTGCCAGCCCAGCGCGCGCGCCACGCGCGCCGCGATCGTGCCCTTGCCGGAGGCGGTCGGGCCATCGATGGTGATGACGGGGATCGAGGATGAGGTCATGCTTGGATCAACCGGCGAAAGTCCTCGAAATAGGCGGGATAGGTCTTGCTGACGCAGCCCGGATCCAGGATGGTCACAGGCACGGGACCAAAGGCAGCCAGCGAGAAACACATGGCCATGCGGTGATCGTCATAGGTGCGGATGTCGGCCGCGCGCCACTGGCCCTCGGCCATGGGATGCACCGTCAGGCTGTCGGCGTCCGACTCGACCCGCGCGCCCAGGCGCGCCAGCTCGGCATGCATCGCATCGATGCGGTCGGTCTCCTTGACGCGCCAGCTGCCGATGTTGCGCAGCCGGCACGGTCCATCGGCGTACAGGGCCAGCACGGCCGCCGTCATCGCGGCATCGGGAATCAGGTTGAAGTCCAGATCGAAGGCCTTGAGGCGATCGCCGCGGGCCACCACCGGGCCGGTGACCGTCATGGCATGGTCGCCGCGCTGGATCCGCGCCCCCATGCCCTCGAGCACATCGGCGAAGGCGATGTCGCCCTGGATGCTGCGAGCCCCCGCCCCGCGCACCTCGATCGGGCCGCCGGCGATGGCGCCCAGCGCCATGAAATAGGACGCCGAGGACGCGTCGCCCTCGATCGTGTAGCACCCCGGACTGCGGTAGCGGGCACCGGCCGGGATCACGAAGCGATGCCAGTCCTCGCGCGCGACCTCGACGCCGAAGCGCGCCATGAGGTTCAGCGTGATCAGGATGTAGGGCTTGGAAATCAAGGGGCCGTCCAGTTCGACGACCACCTCGCGCTCCTGGCGGGCCGCGAGCACCGGCGCGGCCATCAGCAGCGCCGTGAGAAACTGGCTGGACACCGAGCCGCGCACGCGGATCGCACGGCCGGCGTCCGGCCGGCCGGCGGCGATGCGCAGCGGCGGATAGCCGGCATGCGCCTCGTAATCGATCTCGCAACCCATGCCGCGCAAGGCTTCGACCAGGTCGCCGATCGGGCGCTCGTGCATCCGGGGCACGCCCGCAAGCCGGTAGGATCCGCCCATCAAGGCCAGCACCGCCGTCAGCGGCCGGAAGGCCGTCCCCGCATTGCCCAGGAACAGGTCGGCGCCCTCGGCCGGCCAGCGCGCAGCGCCCATCACCTCGATGCCGGCGGGATCGGCATCATCGACGGCCACGCCCAGCGCGCGCAAGGCCGCCAGCATCACCCGTGTGTCGTCCGAATCCAGCAGGCCCTCCAGCCGCGTGCGGCCCTCGGCCAGCGCGGCCAGCAGCAAGGCCCGGTTGGAAATGCTCTTGGAGCCTGGCAGCGCCACCTCGCCCTGGGCGCGCACGGCGGGCTCCAGGCACAGCGCGTCAGTCGAATTCATGTCATCGCACTCCTGCCGTCCCACAGGCGGCGCGCCAGCGCAGCCTGCTCGAGAAAGGCCTCCAGCGCCCGGGGATCCGGGTCCTCGAGCGTTTTGCGCAATTCGCCGAGCACGCGCTCGAAGGCCGCCAGTTCGTCCAGCACCGACTCGCGGTTGGACAGAAAGATATCCCGCCAGACCTCGGCCGAGCCGGCCGCAATCCGCGTGAAATCACGAAATCCGGTACCCGCCAGCGACAGGCGCAGGTCGGCGTCACCCTCGCGCGAGACCTGGGCCATGTAGGCCGCGGCCAGCAAATGCGGCAGGTGGCTGATGGAGGCCAGCACCCGGTCGTGGCGCTCGGCGTCCATCAGCAGCACGTGCGCGCCGCACGCCTCCCAGACCCGCGTCAGCCAGTCACGCGCCCGCACCGGCGTCTCGGCCAGCGGCGTCAGGACCACCTTGCGCCCATGGTAGAGCGCCGGATGCGCCGCCTCGGGGCCGGTCATCTCGGACCCCGCGATCGGATGCCCGGGCAGGAATTGACGCAGGCGCTCGCCCAGCGCGGCGCGGGCGATGGCCGCCACGTCGGCCTTGGTGCTGCCCGCATCGGTCACGAGGGCCTCGGGGCGCAGGTGCGGACCCAGCGCCTCGAGCGCGGCGCGCATGGCGCCCACCGGGGTGGCCAGCAGGATCAGGTCGGCCCGCCGGGCCGCCTGCTCGAGATCCACGACCTCGTCGATCAGTCCCAGCGCCAGCGCCCGGTCCAGCGACGCCTGGCGGCGACCCACGCCCAGCACCCGCCCCACCTGCCCCGCGCGGCGCAGCGCCGCGGCGAACGAGCCGCCGATCAGGCCGATGCCCACGACCGCGAGCACCGGCACGAGGGGCACGGGCTGTGCACTCATGGCGCGCTCATGCCGCAAGAATATCCGTGAGCGCCCGGATGAAGCGTTCGTTCTCCTCGGGCAGGCCGACCGAGACGCGCAGGTGCTCGGGCAGGCCGTCGCCGCCCACGGGGCGCACGATGATGCCCCGTTCGAGCAGGGCGCGGTTGATGCGGGCCGCATCGCCCACCCGCACCAGTACGAAATTGGCGCTGCTGGGGACGAATTCCAGGCCCAGCGCCCCGAACGCCTGGGACAGGCGTTCGCGGCCGGCGCGATTGAGCGCGTAGGTCTGCCGCAGGAAGTCCTGGTCGGCCAGGGCCGCGCACGCCGCCACCTGCGCCAGGCTGTTGACGTTGAACGGCTGGCGCACGCGATTGAGCAGGTCGGTGGTCTCGGCCTGCGCCAACGCGTAGCCTACACGCAAGCCCGCCAGGCCATAGGCCTTGGACAGCGTCCGGGTCACGATCAGGTTGGGATACCGGCGAACCCACTGGGCGCTGTCGAAGCGCTCGGCCGGATCCAGGTAATCGTCATAGGCCTCGTCCAGCAGCACCCTCACCCGGCCGCCGTGCCGGGCCTGCACGCGCTCGAGAAAGGCCTCGATGGCGGTGGCCGGATGATGGGTGCCGGTGGGGTTGTTGGGGTTGGCGATGAACACCAGCCGCGTGTCCTCGGCGATCGCCTCGGCCATCGCATCCAGGTCGTGGCCGTAGTCGCGGGCCGGCACCATGAGGTGGCGGGCGCCCCGCGCCTGGGTCGCGAGGCGATACACGACGAAGGCGTACTGGGCATAGACCGAGGACGTCCCCTCGTCGAGAAAGGCCAGCGAGGCCAGTTCCAGCAAGTCGTTGGAGCCGTTGCCCAGCGTGATCCAGTCCGCCGGGACCCCGTGGCGCGCCGCGATCGCCGCCTTCAGTTCGAAGCCGTTGGGGTCGGGATAGCGGCCCTGCATCGAGACCACCGCCTGGCGCAGGGCCTCGCGAACCTGTTCCGAGCATCCCAGGGGATTCTCGTTGGAGGCCAGCTTGATGATGCTTTCAGGATCCAGCCCGAATTCGCGGGCCAGTTCCTCGATCGGCTTGCCCGCCTGATAGGGTGCGATCGCCTGTATGTGCGCCGGCGCGGGCGACGGGGAGGTGGACATAGGGATTTACTGTCTGGGATAGGAACCGAGGATCTTGAAGAACGCCGCCTGCTGTTTCAGCTCGGAGAGCGCCTGGCCGACCGCCTCGTCCTCGCGGTGACCCAGCAGATCGACGTAGAAATAATATTCCCACTGCCCGGTGCGGGCCGGGCGCGATTCGAAGCGCGTCATGGACACCCCGTGCGCGGCCAGCGGCGCCAGCATCTCGTAGACCGCGCCGGCGCGATTCGGCACCGCGAGGATGAGGCTGGTCTTGTCGCGGCCCGTCGAGCCCGAATCGGCTGCGCCGATCGCCATGAACCGGGTCTGGTTCTGGGGATCGTCCTGGATGCCCGACACCACGACGCTCAGGCCCCAGGCGGCGGCGGCCGCATCGCCGGCGATCGCTGCGCGCGACGCGTCCTCGGCCGCCAGGCGCGCCGCCTCGGCGTTGCTGGCCACAGGCAGGCGCTCGAGTTCGGGATGATTGCGGCTGAGCCAGGCCTGACATTGGGCCAGGGCCTGCTGATGGCCGAGCACCTGGCGCACGCCCTCGAGCCCGCCGGTGAGCGTCATCAGGTTGTGGTGGATGCGGATCGTGCGCTCGCCCAGCACCTTCAGCGAGGAATTCAGCAGCAGGTCGAGGCTGCGGTTGACCGCGCCCTCGGTCGAATTTTCTACCGGCACCATGCCCACGTCGGCCTGCCCCGCCTCGACCGCGCGAAAGACCTCGTCGAAGGACTCGCAGCGCAGGCCGCTGATCGCGTGGCCGAAATGCTCGTAGGCCGCCTGCTCGGAAAACGAACCCTGCGGCCCCAGGTAGGCCACCGTCAGGGTGCTCTCGAGCCCGCGACAGGCGGAGATGATCTGGTTCCAGACGGCCTGGATCGCCTCGGCCGGGACCGGGCCGGCATTGACGTCCTGCAGGCGGCGCACGACCAGGGCCTCGCGCTCGGGCTTGAGGACCGGGCCGCCGGCGTCGAAGGCCTTTTTAACCTCGCCGACCTCCAGGGCCGTGCGCGCGCGTTCGTTCAGCAGGTCGAGGATTTGCTCGTCGAGCGCGTCGATGTGCGCCCGCAAAGGCTCGAGCCGCGCCAGCAGGTCTTTATCCATGACGCCTCTCGAAGTCGCGCATGAAGTCGATCAAGGCCTGCACGCCCTCGTAGGGCATGGCGTTGTAGAGCGAGGCCCGCATGCCGCCCACGCTCTTGTGACCCTTGAGCGACAGCAGCCCCGCCGTCTCGGACTCGGCCAGGAAGGCGGCATTCAGCTTGGAGTCGCGCAGCACGAAGGGCACGTTCATGCGCGAGCGGCTGGCGGGATGAATGGGATTGTCATAGAGCCCCGAACCGTCGATGTATTCATACAGCGCGCGGGACTTGCGGTCGCTGGCCGCGTCCATCGCCGCCACGCCGCCCTGGCGCAGCAGCCACTTGAAGACCAGCCCGGCGATGTAGATCGCATAGGTCGGCGGCGTGTTGAACATCGATTGCGCGCCGGCCACATTCGCATAATCAAAGACCGAGGGACAGACCGGCAGCGCATGGCCCAGCAGGCCCTTGCGCACGAACGTCAAGGTGACGCCCGCCGGGCCCGCGTTCTTTTGCGCACCGCCGTAGATCAGGCCCACCCGCGAGAAATCCACCGCGCGCGAGAGGATGTCCGAGGACATGTCCACCACCAGGGGCACGTCCGGCGCCCCCAGGTCGGCCATCACCGGCAGTTCGGGCAGTTCGACCCCGCCGATCGTCTCGTTGGCGCAAACGTGCAGGTAGGCGGCGTCCGGCCGCACCCGCCACTGCGCGGCGGGCGGCAGCCAGCACCAGGGGCCATAGTCGCGTCCGTCGATCCGCGCCGCAGACTCGGCGGTGGCGGCCACCGCGATGTCGCCGTAGCGGCGCGCCTCGTTCAGGGATTTGCGCGCCCAGTGACCGCTGAGGACGTAGTCGGCGCGGCCCAGGCCATTCCTGCCGATCAGGTTCAGCGGCACGATGGCGTTCTGGGCCGAGGCGCCGCCCTGCATGAACAGGACCTCGAAATCCTCCGGCACCGCCAGCAAGGCCCGCAGGTCGGCCTCGGCCTCGTCGCGGATGCGGGTGTAATGCCGGCCGCGATGGCTCATTTCCATCACCGACATGCCGCTGCCCTGCCAGTCCGTCATCTCGGCCGCCGCCTGCTGCAATACCTCGAGAGGCAGGGTCGACGGACCCGCCGCGAAATTCCATGGGCGCATCACGCATCATCCCCGCTGTCCGTGTCCCCGGCCGCTGCCGGGCCCGCATCGTCCGCGCCGTCGGCGCCCGGCTCACCGCCGGCATCCGCGCCGGGTCCGCCGCCCTCGGCCTCACCGTCCTCGACTTCGTCGGCATCGCTTTCGACGATGCGGCGCACGCCCGACAGCAGGCTGTCCTCGTCCACATTGATCAGGGTGACGCCCTGCGTCGCCCGGCCCATCTCGCGGATCTCGGACACGCGCGTGCGCACCAGCACGCCGGCGGTGGTGATGAGCATGATTTCGTCCTCGGGCCGCACCAGCACCGCGCTGACCACCTTGCCGTTGCGCGCCGAGGTCTGGATGGCGATCATCCCCTTGGTGCCGCGCCCGTGGCGCGTGTATTCGACGATGGAGGTGCGCTTGCCGTAGCCATTTTCGGTGGCGGTCAGCACGCTCTGGGTTTCATCCTCGGCAACCAGCAGCGCGATGACCGTCTGCCCGTCCTCGAGCATCATGCCGCGCACGCCGCGCGCGGCGCGGCCCATCGGGCGTACATCGTTCTCGTCGAAGCGCACGGCCTTGCCGGCATCCGAGAACAGCATCACGTCGTGCTCGCCGTCGGTGAGTTCGGCGCCGATCAGGAAATCGCCCTCGTCCAGCCCGACGGCGATGATCCCCGCCTTGCGCGGATTCGAGAAATCCGACAGCGGCGTCTTTTTCACGGTGCCGCGCGAGGTCGCCATGAAGACGTACTGGTCCTCGCTGAAGGCCTTGACCGACAGGACCACGGTGATGGTCTCGCCGTCGGCCAGCGGGAACATGTTGACGATGGGCCGTCCGCGCGAGTTGCGCGAACCCTGCGGCACCTCCCAGACCTTGAGCCAGTACACGCGGCCGCGATCCGAGAAGCACAGGAGATAATCGTGCGTATTGGCGATGAACAACTGGTCGATCCAGTCGTCTTCCTTGGTGGCCGCCGCCTGCTTGCCCCGGCCGCCGCGCTTCTGGGCCCGGTACTCGGACAGCGGCTGGCTCTTGATGTAGCCGCTGCGCGACAGGGTCACCACCATGTCGGTCGGCGTGATGAGGTCCTCGGTTTCGAGTTCGGTGGCGTTGTATTCGATCTCGGAGCGGCGCTGGTCGCGCGCCGCGGTCGAGAACTCGGCCCGGATCGCCTGCAACTCGTCGCCGATGATGTCCGTGACGCGCTCGGGACGCGCCAGCACATCGAGCAGGTCGGCGATCGTGTCCATGATCTCGCGGTACTCGCCGACGATCTTGTCCTGCTCGAGTCCCGTCAGGCGCTGCAGGCGCATATTGAGGATTTCCTGCGCCTGGACTTCGCTCAAGCGGTACTGGCCGTCGGCCTGCAGGCCGTAGCGGGGCTCCAGCCCCTCGGGCCGGTAGGCCGCGCGCCCGCCCGAGGCGATGTTCTCGTCGGCGCGCGCCAGCATCTCGCGCACCAGCGAGGAATCCCAATCGCGGTCCATCAGGGCCTGGCGGGCGACCGGCGGCGTGGGCGCCGCCTTGATGATGGCGATGAAATCGTCGATGTTGGCCAGCGCCACCGCCAGGCCTTCCAGCACGTGGCCGCGCTCGCGGGCCTTGCGCAACTGGAATATGGTGCGCCGGGTCACCACCTCGCGACGGTGCAGCAGGAAATACTCGACCATCTGCTTGAGGTTCAGCAGGCGGGGCTGGCCGTCGACCAGCGCCACCATGTTCATGCCGAAGGTTTCCTGCAGCTGGGTGTTCTTATAGAGATTGTTCAGGACGACCTCGGGCACCTCGCCGCGCTTCAGTTCGATCACCAGGCGCATGCCGTCCTTGTCGGACTCGTCGCGGATGTCGGAGATCCCCTCGATCTTCTTTTCGTTGACCAGTTCGGCGATGCGTTCCTGGAGGGATTTCTTGTTGACCTGATAGGGAATGGCGTCGACCACGATCGCCTGGCGGTTGCCGCGTTCCATGTCCTCGAAGTGCACCTTGGCGCGCATCACCACCCGGCCACGGCCGGTGCGGTAGCCTTCGCGCACCCCGCCCATCCCGTAGATGATGCCGCCGGTGGGAAAGTCGGGCGCCGGAATGCGCTCGATCAGCTCGTCGATCGAGCACTCGGGATTACGCAGGCAGTACAGGCAGCCCTCGACCACCTCGGACAGGTTGTGCGGCGGGATGTTGGTCGCCATGCCCACCGCGATCCCGGCGCTGCCGTTGACCAGCAGGTTGGGCAGCCGCGAGGGCAACAGCAAGGGTTCTTGTTCGCTGCCATCGTAGTTGGGCCCGAAGTCGACCGTTTCCTGATCGATGTCGGCCAGCAGTTCATGGGCGATCTTGGCCAGGCGGATTTCGGTGTAGCGCATCGCCGCCGCATTGTCGCCGTCGATCGAGCCGAAGTTGCCCTGCCCATCGACCAGCATGTAGCGCAGGGAAAAATCCTGGGCCATGCGCACGATGGTGTCGTACACGGCGGTATCGCCATGGGGGTGGTACTTACCAATCACGTCCCCGACGATGCGGGCGGATTTCTTGTAGGCCCGGTTCCAGTCGTTGTTCAACTCGTGCATGGCGAACAGCACCCGGCGGTGGACGGGCTTGAGGCCGTCGCGCACGTCGGGCAGCGCACGCCCGACGATCACGCTCATCGCATAATCGAGGTAGCTGCGGCGCATTTCATCTTCGAGCGAGATGGGTAGCGTCTCTTTCGCAAAGGAGTCCATGGTGTATCCGAAACCTTCAGGCGTAAATGATTACCGATGACGGGCCAATCGTAAATTCTAGCATTGACGCGCCCCCTCCCGACCCTCGAGGGATCCGACGGCTCGATCCCGCCCGATCGCCCCGTCGTTGCGAAAACCCCACAACAAGCCGGCCGGCAACCGAGAAATCCCCCGTTCTGAGGCTCTATGCCCGCGATGACTTAACCCAGGCTAGAAAAATGCCTTAAGATTTCGGCTAACACGCATGAAACCCAGCGCAAATTCTGAGTATTCAAACAGGACATTGCTATACTGGAAGCGTTTATCGATATGCGGCGGGGGTTCGCTGCGGTCACTTTCAAGCATCATGCTCAAACGAGGAGAAACATGAACAAACCCTCCAAAATCGCTATTGGACTCGCCATCGCTGCCATGTCGGTCGTCGGTTCGGCTTCTGCCAGCGACAACTGGACGAACGTTGACGGCAACGTCTGGAAGGATGCGAGCGGCCAACACTGCTGGCGCGATGCGTTCTGGACTCCGGCTACCGCCGCCAGCGCAGAATGTGGCCTGCCCGTCGCCCAGGCTCCCGTGGTCGCTCCGACCGCCAGCAAGGTCGTGCTGAACGCCGATACCTTCTTCGACTTCGACAAGTCCACCATCAAGCCCGAAGGCCGTCAGGTTCTGGACCAGGTTGCTTCGCAAGCCTCGTCGATCAACCTGGAAACCGTGATCGCCACCGGCCACACCGACTCCATCGGCACCGAGGCCTACAACCAGGGCCTGTCCGAGCGCCGCGCCAACTCGGTCAAGCAATACCTGATCAGCAAGGGCGTGCCGGCCGACCGCATCTACGCGGAAGGCAAGGGCGAACTCAGCCCCGTCGCCTCCAACCAGACGCGTGAAGGCCGCGCCCAGAACCGTCGCGTTGAAATCGAGATCGTCGGCACCCGCAAGTAATCCCTGCCTGTCGCCGCAGCACCCGCCGCGCCCCTGGCGCGGCGGGTACAATAAGGGCTCCATTCGGAGCCCTTATTCTTTGGAGCACCCTGCCATGCAGACCGCCAACGCCGATCAGGCCGAAGTCGACAAGTTCAGCGCCCTGGCCTCCTCCTGGTGGGATCCCAACGGCGAACTCAAGACCCTGCACGACATCAATCCCCTGCGCCTGGACTGGATCCGCGAGCAGGCGGGCGGGCTGAATGGCCGGCGAATCCTGGACGTGGGCTGCGGCGCCGGCCTGCTGTCCGAGGCCATGGCCATCGAAGGCGCCGAGGTCACCGGCATCGATCTGGCCGGCGAATCCCTGCAGGTCGCCCGGCTGCACGGCCTCGAGACCGGCGTCAAAGTCGATTACCAGCAAGCCAGCGCCGAGGAACACGCCGCCGATCATCCCGCGCAGTACGACCTGGTGACCTGCATGGAACTGCTCGAGCACGTGCCCGACCCGGCCTCGGTCGTGCGGGCCTGCGGCGCCCTGGTGCGCCCGGGCGGGCTGGTGTGTTTCTCGACGCTGAACCGCAATCCCAAGGCTTTCATGCTGGCCATCCTGGGGGCGGAATACCTGCTGCGCATGCTGCCGCGAGGCACGCACAGCTACGAACACTTCATCAAGCCCAGCGAACTCGCCGCCGCCGCCCGCGCGGCCGGACTCGAACCCGCGGCATTGGCGGGACTGGAGTACAACCCGCTTACCCGGCATTACCGGGTGACGCGCGACACGAGCGTCAATTACATGATGGCCGCCCGGCGCCCGGACTGACCCCCTATGAAAAACCTGGTTCTATTCGATTTCGACGGCACGCTGGCCGATACCGCGCCGGACCTGGCAGCCGCCGCCAACAAGCAGCGCGCCTATCGCGGACTGCCTCCCCTGCCCTACGAGGCCCTGCGGCCGTATGCCTCGCACGGCGCGCGCGGCCTGCTCAAGGTTGCCCTGGGCCTGCAGCCCGGCGATACCGACTACGAGGACAGCCGCCGGCGCTTCCTCAGCGACTATGCCCAGGACATCGCCGTGCACACCCAGTTGTTCCCCGGCATTGCCGAATTGCTGGACGAGCTCGCCCGGCACGACTATGCCTGGGGTATCGTGACCAACAAGGTCGAATACCTGGCACGGCCGATCATCCGCCACCTCGGGCTCGAATCCCGCTGCGCGGTCACGGTCGGCGGCGACACCACCCCGCACGCCAAGCCGCACCCCGAGCCCCTGCTGCACGCCGCCCGGCAGGCGGGCTGTGCGCCCATCCGTTGCATCTACATCGGCGACGACGAGCGCGACGTCGTCGCGGGCAAGGCGGCGGGCATGGCCACCGTCGTAGCGGCCTACGGCTATTGCTCGCTCGCCGACCCCGTCACCTGGCAGGCCGACGCCATCGCCCAGCAGGCGCCCGACCTCTGGCCCATCATCCAGCGATGGTCCGGGCCCGCGGCCCGGCCGGCGCAATAAGCGACGATACAGCGACCATGGACCTCTCCGCTTCCGACGCCCAGGCCCTGGCACCCGGCGGCCGCCTGCGCGCGGCGATCAATGTGGGCAATCCCATCCTGGCCCGCCTCGACCCCGCCACCGGCCAGCCGGTCGGCGTGTCCGTGGACCTAGCCGCCCGGCTGGCGGCGCTGCTCGGCGCCAGCCTGGAACTGGTGGTCTTCGACGCCGCCGGCAAGTCCGTCGAAGGCGTGGCGGCTGACGAGGCGGATTGCGGCTTCTTCGCCGTCGATCCGAAACGGGGCGAGGCCATCGCCTTCACCGCGCCCTACGTATTGATCGAGGGCTGCTACCTCGTGCGCAAGGACTCGCCCATCCGGGACAACGGCGAGGTCGACCAGGCCGGCCTCACCGTGGTCGTCGGCAAGGGCAGCGCCTACGACCTGTTCCTGACCCGCGAACTCGCCCAGGCCACGATCCTGCGCGCCCCGACCTCGCCGGCCGTGGTGGACACCTTCATGGAATCCGGCGCCGACGTGGCCGCGGGCGTACGCCAGCAGCTGGAAATCGACGCCCGACGCCTGGGCGGCCTGCGGCTGCTGGACGGCCGCTTCATGGTCATCCGGCAGGCCATGGGCACGGCGCGCAGCCGCGGCCCACGGGCCGCCGCCTTGCTATCGGACTTCGTCGAGGACGCCAAGGCCTCGGGCTTCGTCGCCGAGGCGCTGGCGCGCCACGGCATCCAGGGCGCATCCGTGGCGCCCGCCGCCTGAGGACAGCCGCGCGTCCGGCCGCCGTATCCGGCCGGCCATACGATCGCGGCTTCCACTGCCGATTTTTGGCCGAACTTTATTTCATTATCTGAAAAAGACCGGTATAATCGAGGGTCTGGGGCCGACATGGCTTCGACGTGGGTCACAAAGCAAGATAGTGCATACCGAGCACCAGTACGCTCGTAAATCCACTGGAAAACTACAAACGCCAACGACGAGCGTTTCGCTCTGGCCGCTTAAGCGGTGAGCCGCTGCACCGACTGGTCCCTGGGTCGGGTGGGGTCAAACCCACAGCAGCGTCATTCACAGGGAATCGGATTCGGCCAGGTCACTGGGCCGGATCTTAAATCAGTGTGAATCGCCAAGGAAGGGCCTGTCGTCCGGCACGATCCAAGGTTAAATCCAAAATAGGCCGACTAAGTATGTAGAGCTGCTTGTGGAGGGCTTGCGGACGGGGGTTCAATTCCCCCCGGCTCCACCAGATGCCCCAATAAAAACAACACCCAACTGTGATAAAACCCATACATGGCCTTTGGGCCGTGCATGGGTTTTCTTTTTCCAGCCGCCGATGAACCGGCAGGCCATTTTTTCCAGGAGTCAAGACATTGAAAGGCTTTGTGCAGAATATCGAGACACTGACCGTCGAAAACGACAACTTCCGCAAGGTGCTGTATACCGGCAAGCACATGCAGCTCGTCCTGATGACGTTGCAGGCGGGCGAGGAAATCGGCGCCGAGGTGCATGAGACCCACGACCAGTTTTTCCGTATCGAGGCCGGCAAGGGCCGTGTCGTCATTGACGACAACACCTACGATATCGAGGACGACGATGCCATCATCGTGCCGGCCGGCGCGCGCCACAATGTCATCAATACGGGCGCCGAGCCGCTGCGCCTCTATACCCTGTACGGACCGCCCGAGCACCGCGAAGGCGTGCTGCACCCCACCAAGGCCGACGACAAGGAAGAACACTTCGACGGCACCACCACCGAGTAAGCCCGGGACGCTTCCGTTTCCCCGGGCATGCACCTTGATGTGATCGCTGCGAGCCGGGCCTCCTGTCCGCCTCGTAGCGCTGCGGCCTCCCGCCGGGCGCGCCAGATTCAGGATTTTTCGGACTTGTGCTTGGGCTTGTCGCGGGTCTCGGTGTCGGCGAGCTCGTGCAATTCCTTTTCGCTCATGGACTCGTACATGGATTTCGACGCGCCCTTGAGTTCGCCGACTTTCTTGTCACCGCGCTTGGCGGCGAGCGCGATGCCCGCCGCCTGTTGCTGGGCCTTGGATTTTGCTGGCATGGAGACCTCCTGTCGCCGCATGGATCCGCCGATCGGAATCGCGGCCCTGGGCCCGCAGCAAGCGACATGCCCGTGCGCATGATCCGGCCCGCGTCGCCCGCCCCTACTCGACCACTCGCATGGAGTCGACCTCGATTTCGGGCGGCCGCGTCAGGCCGGTATCCACCTCGCCGATGATCTCGACCTTCGTTTTTTCATCCACAGGCCGGGCCGGGAAGCGCTTGTCATCGATCTCGGCGACGATTTCCCCGGTGCCGTCCGAGAACACATATTTTTCCGGCCCCGTGCGTCGCAGCAGGTAGCCTTGCAATTGCACCGCCTGGTCATCGACGGGTTTGGCCAGTATCCCTGCAACAGTGCCCTCGCCGATCGCCGATGGCCCGGTGTACTGCGCCTGTGCGGGCATGGCGATGAACCCGGCGGCCATCGCCAGGGCGATCCCATAGCGCGCTTTCATGCATACGGTCATACTGCCTCCGAAATGATGGTGCAAAAGCCAACGATAGCAGCAAATGGCGTCCCCGCAACGGGTTGGCGGACGGCTATGCCTCGTCGGGGACGGGCCGGCGCATCACGACGAGCGTCGGCGACAGCCGCTGCAGGACCTCGCCGTGCTGGTTCAGCGTCAGGGTCTGGATGCGCACGATGCCGCGATCCGGTTTCGAGCGGGACGGCTTGATCTCCAGGACCTCCGATTCCACGTGCAGGACGTCGCCGGGGCGCGTGGGTTGTGGCCACGCGATCTCGCCGCCGGCGCCGATGAGGCCGCCGGCCAGCGGCAAGCTGGAAACCAGCAGTTTCATGCTGAGGGCGGCGGTATGCCAGCCGCTGGCCGCCAAGCCCTGGAAAAAGGTGTCCCGCGCCAGCGTGTCGTCCAAGTGAAATACCTGCGGATCGAACTGCCCGGCGAACGTGACGATCTGCTCCGCATCCAGGGCATGTTCGCCGCTGACGAAGCGATCCCCCGGCGCCAGATCCTCGAGATACAGCTTGGCTTGATCTTGCATGATTGTTGTTGTCCTTGATTGACCTGCCGCCATTGTATCCATGCGGCGGTGGGCCCGGGCAGCCGCCAACAGGCCTGCTATCCTTTACAGGGTTCGAAACATCCGTGGATGCAAGCATGTTCAGATGGCTGGCCGGCAGGGGCGCCTCGAGGCGCAATGTGGAACGCACCCTCGCCCGGATCGAGGACGCCCAATGGCGGCGCTCGGTCCAGGCACACCCCTTCCTCGATGGCCTGTCCCCGCGCGAGGACGAGGCCCTGCGCCTGCGCGCCGCATGGATTCTCGCCAGCAAGTCCTTCCATGGCGCGCATGATTTCCGCGTCGACGACGACATCATGCTGTCGATCGCCATCCAGGCGGCCCTGCCCATTCTGGAGCTCGACCCCGTGCTGTACGAGGGTTGGACCGACATCGTGCTCTACCCGGGCGGTTTCCTGATCCCGCGCGTCGAGATCGATGAGAGCGGCGTGGTGCACGAATACCTGCAGGAATCATCCGGCGAGGCCTGGGACGGCGGTCCGGTGATCCTGTCCTGGGAGGACGCGGATCCGGACACATCGCGCTATGGCAACGTGGTCATTCACGAGTTCGCCCACAAACTCGACCAGCATGCGGGCGAGGTCGACGGCATGCCCAGCCTGCATGCGCATGCCGATCTGCGACCGCGCCGGTGGCGCCAGGTGCTCGAGGCGTCGTACGAGGCGTTCTGCGAGGCCTTGACCGAGGTCGAGGATGCGATCCCGCACGACGTCGACCCGGAATCCGAGGCCGCCTCGCCCTGGTACGACACGCTGCCGCTGGACCCTTACGCCGCCACCGATCCGGCGGAGTTCTTCGCGGTCAGCTCGGAGGCGTTCTTCGTGGACCCGGCGCCGCTGGCCGATGCGCTGCCCGACTGGTATGGGCTGCTGGCGCGCTACTATCGCCAGGATCCCCTGCTGCGCCTGGGGGGCGACGCCCGCCGCATTGCCTGAACCGGCTCGCCGCGCGGCCCGGCTGGCACGGGCGGCCGGCACCCCCTACACTGCGGGCATCGGGTTCCCGCAAGCATCGAAACCATGGAGGCACACATGAGCGACATCACCCTCACCGCGGCCGACGGCCACACCCTGGACGCCTACATCGCCGGTCCCGAGGACGCCAGCCTCGGCGTCGTGGTCCTGCAGGAGATCTTTGGCATCAACGCGAACATCCGCCAGATGACCGACATGTTCGCCTCGCACGGCTACCGTGCCATCTGCCCCGCGCTGTTCGACCGCGCCCAGCGCAATGCCGAACTGGGCTACGACGACGCGGGTCGCGACCTGGGCCTGGCCTTGCGCAACCGGATCCCCGAATCCGACTCGCTGCTCGACATCCGGGCCGCCGCCGATGCCCTGCCCGCGCAGGGCGCGCGGGCCATCGTCGGCTACTGCTGGGGCGGCACCCTGGCATGGCTCGCCGCCTGCCACGATGCGTCGTTCGCCGCCGCCTCGTGCTGGTACGGCGGCGGCATCGCCAAGGCCATGGACGGCACGCCGACCTGCCCGGTCCAGATGCACTTCGGCGAGGACGACCGGTCGATCCCGATGCACGACGTGGAGGCCATCGGCCGCGCCCATCCCGAGGTCGATCTGTACACCTACCGACATGCCGGACATGCGTTCGGGCGCGCCGGCACGCCGGCCCATCACGCGGCCTCGGCGGCCCTGGCCTGGGACCGCACGCTGAAACTTTTTGCCGCCGCCGCGGGCACGCCCCGCGGCTAGTGCAGGTCCTCGGGGCCGGGGCCGTTGTCCTGCGGATCATCGGCGCTATATTCGTCCACCCGCAGATCGGGCGCGCCCATGGCGGCCTCCCAGCTGCGCAAGGGCACACAGGTCTGCAGGCGCACGATGCCCTGCCGGATCAAGGCCGCATGCAGCGCATGGCCGACGCCCGAGGCGATGTCCAGGGTGGCATCGCCCCGCAATTCGGCCAGGCGCGCATGAACCTGGCGCGCCTGGCCGACGGGCGCGACGTGATCCTGCGCACCGTGCAGCAGATGCAGGGTGGTACGCGGCGGCGCAGCCTGGGGCAATGTGGCGAAGCGCGTGCAGAACAATAGGGCGCGGCCGGCCACGCCCGCCGCGATGCAGGCCTCCAAAGCGACCGCCGCGCCTTCCGAGAAGCCCGCCAGGGCGGTCCGTTCATCGTCCAGTCCATGGGCCCGCTGCCAGGACCGGACCTCCGCGGCCAATGCCGCGCCCGCGTCCGCGACCTGATCCGCATAGCCCTGCGCGTCCGGCTGCGCCTCGGCGATCCAGCGCCACGCCTGCGGCTCGCCGAACGGCCCGTGCGGCTGAACGATCAGCGCCTGGGGGAAGGCCTGGCGCACCGCGCCCGCCAGGTCGAGGACTTGCCCCGGCCCGGCGGATTCACCGTGCAGCAGCACGAACAGCTGGGCGGGCGCGCCGCCCGATGGAGGAATGAACAGAGGATCCGGCCTCATGGATGGGCTCCGGCAGTGGGCATTCGCCCCACTGTACGGCCCGGAGCGCCGCCCCGGCAAGGCCGCCGGTCAGGCATCCCCGAGGAAAAATCGCCTGTACATGTCGATCTGGTGCGACAGCATGTGTTCCCCATGCAGCACCGGCATCCCGCGCCCCAGGGCGCACTGCAGCAGGCGGGTCTCGCGCGGCTTCATGATGATGTCGGCGATCAGCGTGTCCTTCGGCAACACCAGGGGATCGAAGGGCAAGGGATCCCCACTCCCCAGGCCCAGCGGCGTGGCATTGATCATGATGTCCGCCCCGGCCCAGTCGGTGCCGTCGGGCTCGACCTGGGCGACGCCCGCACGATGCGCATTCAGGCGCCGCACGAGTTGCTCGGCCTGCCCCGCGCGCACGTCACGCACGCGGATCGAGGCGATGCCCGCCATCACCAGCGCCGCCGCGATCGCCACCCCCGCGCCGCCCGCGCCGACCAGGCCGATCACCGTGCCGGCCGGCTCCCAGCCTTCGGCCTGGAGCCCGGCGACAAAGCCCCGGCCGTCGAAGTTGTCGGCCTCCCAGGCGCCATCCGCCGCCCGGCGCAGCGCATTGGCCGAGCCGGCGAGCTGCACGGCGGGGCTCAGGCGCTCGACGCCGTCGCACACGGCGAATTTATGGGGAATGGTGACCAGCATGCCGTCCATGTTGTCGATTCGCCGCAGCGCGGCCAGCACGCCCGGCAAGGCCTGCGGACTGGCCTGCACCGGCACCATCACCGCATCGACGCCCAACTGCACGAACAGCTGGTTCATCATGGGCGGCGCCTTGGCTTGCGCGATCGGATGGCCGAGCATGGCGTATAGCCGCGTCGTACCCGTGGGGCTGGGGATGGTCGGGTTTTGCGTCATGATGGGTCCAGTTCGTCGATTCTCACACTACGGCCTTCCCGCGCGGACAGGACGGCCGCCTCCGCGATGCATTGTGCCGCAAGCCCGTCCTCGATGGTGGGCACCGAGGCCTCATGGCCTGCGATAAAGTCCGCGAAACCCTCGATGACGCGATAGTACGAGCCGCCGATCCGTTCATAGATGGTCTGCGGGAACGGCGCCGACGCCAGCTCGGCGCCTACCGCCCGGCGAACGGCGGCTGCCGGCTGGCGGCAGGACTCCACCCACCCCTGCGAACCGAAGGCCTCGATGCGCTCATCGTATCCGTAGCTGGCCGTCCGGCTGTTGTCGATCTGGCACAAGGCGCCGCCGCGCATGCGCAGGCTGACGATGGCGGTGTCGAAGTCCCCGAGGTCGCGCACGTCCTGATGCACCAGGGCGGCGCCCATGGCCGAGACCTCCTCGACCTCGTCGCCGGTGATGAAACGCGCCAGATCGAAGAAATGCACACCCTTGTCACGAAAGAAGCCGCCGCTGGTTCGCAGATATTCGACGCTGGCGAGACGGCTGGGGCCGCGCGAGGTGAGCTGCACGATCTGCAATCGGCCGAGGCCTCCGGACGCAACCTGGGCCCGCACGGCGGCATGGCTCTCTTCGTAGCGCCGATTGAATCCCATCATGACGCGCGCACCGCAGTCGCGGACCACCGCGGCCGCCTTGCGGGCCTCATCCAGGCTCAGATCGATGGGCTTCTCGCAGAAGACCGGCTTGCCCGAATGCGCGGCCCGCTGCAACAGTTCACTGTGGCTGTCCGTGGAAGACGCGATCATCACGGCGTCGATGTCGGGCGCATCGAGGATGTCCTCCAGGCTGTGCGCCGCGCGGCCGCCGAACTCGACGGCAAAAGCCTGGCGGCGCTGGGACGAGCGTGAGTACGATGCGGCCAGGGTCAATGCCGGATGGCAGGCGATATTGCGCGCATGCACGGCGCCTATATGACCGGCGCCGATCAATCCAATTTTATACATTGTATATACTATATAAGGTGATCTCACAACGCGAGAAAGCCGCCATCCACAGCGATCTCGACACCCGTGATGTACGAGGCCTCATCCGAGGCCAGAAAGAGGACGGCAGCCGCGACTTCCTCCACCTGCCCGACGCGTTTGAGCGGCACGGCGGCAATCTGCTTTTCGCGCCAGGCCGGATCCGCCGAGCCCCGGGACGTGCGCATGGCCGGCAGCATGCCCGGCGCCACGGCATTGACGCGAATCCGGTCATCGGCATAATGGACCGCCGCTGCGCGGGTCATGGCCTGCACCGCCGCCTTGGAGGCGCTATAGCCCATGTGCACCCGATGCTGGCCGACTGAGGCCGATATCGAGGACATGTTGACGATCGCACCGCCGCCCCGCATGCGCATGAGCGGCACGGCATGCTTCATGCCGAGGAAAACCCCCTTGGCATTCACGTCCAGCAGCCGCTCCCAGGCCGGTGTACTGGTCAGGTCGGGATCAAAGGTTCCGCTGATGCCCGCATTGTTGAACAGCACATCCAGGCCGCCATGGGTGTCCCTCAGTGTCCGCCCCAGCGCCTCCCAACCGCCCTCGCTGGCGACATCCAGGCACACGAACTGCGCAGCCCCGCCGCCGGCGGCGCCCAGTTCGGCCAACAGCGAGGCGGCCTCGTCCTGCAGCACGTCGCATGCGATGACGCGCGCGCCCTCGCGGGCGAAGGCCACGGCGGCGCTGCGGCCCATGCCGCTGGCGGCGCCGGTGACCGCCACTATTTTGTCCTCGAACCTCATGGTTTCTCCTGTTTTTGAATGTTGCGGCTTCAGGCCGGTTCGGCGCACGCCGCAGCATCCTCGAACAAGGATCTGTCCATGCGTCTGGGTTCGGCGGGAATGATCGGCGTGAATCCCATTTGCTCGAGCACATCGCGGCGCACGTCGACGCCCGGCGCAACCTCGGTCAGCACCATGCCCTCGCGGCTCAGTTCGAATACGGCCCGCTCGGTGACGACCGTGGCCTGGTGGCCGCGCAGCAGCGCCTGGGTGCCCGAATACGTGATCTGCTCGACCCGCTCGACCAGTTTGCGCACGGTGCCATACCGGTTCACCCGCAAACCGTCGGGCGTCACCTGGGCATCGCCGCCCTTCGCGTCGAAGGTGCCGCAGAACACCACCTTTCGAGCATTCTGGGCAATGTCCATGAAGCCGCCCGGGCCTACGGTCAGGCCGCCCAGCCTCGACACATTGACGTCCCCGCGCGCATCGAGTTCGCCGAAGCCCAGAAAGGCGATGTCCAATCCCCCGCCCGCATAGAAATCGAATTGCGACGGCCCGTCGATCATCGCCGACGGGCTCTGCGCGAAGCCGAACAGCATCCCCACCAGCAGCGAGCCGCCGTAGGTGCCGTGCTCGATCGTCTGGTAGTAGCGGCCGCCCTCGCCGCGCTCGGCGATCAGGCGGGCCACCCCTTCGCCGATGCCCACGCCGAAATTGAGGATTGCGCCATCGCGCAGCTCCTGGTGGGCACGCCGGGCGATGAGGGCGCGCACGGACGAATGTTCGGCCGCCGGCAAGCGGGCCGGGCCGGCGCGCTCGCCGGAAATCGTGGGGTCGTACGGCAGGTCGTAGCTCATGCGTTGCTCGGGATCGACCACCACGACATCGACGATGGCGCCCGGGACCCGGACCGATCGCGCCGGCAAGGAATTCACGTTGACGGCGGTGCGGACCTGGGCGATCACGAGCCCACCGGAATTGTGTGCCGCCAGCGCGGCCGCATAGACGTCCACATTGGCAGCCTCCTGGTCCAGGCTGATGTTGCCCTCTGCGTCGGCAAAAGAGCCGCGGATGATGGCCACGTCGATCGGAAAGGACTTGTACCAGAGCAGTTCGCGCCCGCCGATCTCGACCACCTCCACCAGTTCCCCGGTGGCCGAGCGGTTCATCCTGCCGCCCTGTTGCCGCGGATCGACGAAGGTCCCCAAGCCCACGTGGGTGAACAGTCCGGGGCGCCCTCCGGCGATGTCTCGATAGAGCTGCATGAGGCAGCCGCTGGGCAGGACGTAGGCCTCGATCTTCTCGTCGCGGGCCAGCGCCTGCATCCTGGGCGACCACACCCAATGGCCGCCGATCACCCGCCGCACCAGCCCCTCGTGGGCAAAATGATTCATGCCCTCGGCTTTCTTGTCGCCGATGCCCAGCGCATGCACCACAGTCAGGTTCCTGGGTGCGCCGGTCTGAAGAAAGCGGCGGGAGATCGCGCGGAACACGCAGGTGGGCTCCATCAGTCCGCCGCCGCCGCCCACCAGCGCAACCGTGGCCCCGTCGCGGATCAGGGCCACGGCCTGCTCCGCAGTCCTGAACTTGCTGCCTTTCATGCCTGCGCCGCCCCCTCCGCACCCTGTGGGCGGCGCGGCACCATGAGCTGGTGCTCGCCCTCCTGGACGGTTTCTCCGCGCTGATTCAACAAAGTGACCTCGACATGCACGATGCCCATGTGGGGGCGGCTCTCGGGCACACGCATCGCCGCGATCCTCAGCCGCGCCTGCAGCGTGTCGCCGATGCGGATCGGACGCTTGAATTTCCAGTTCCAGCCCAGGGCGATGCCGTCCTGGAAAAGAGCCGATTGCACTTTCAGCCCATCGACCAGCGACAGGCCCATCAAGCCGTGGGCGATCCGCTGGCCGAACTCTGTCGTCTTGGCGTACTCCTCGTCCATGTGCAGGGGCGAGAAATCCCCAGACACGCCCGCATAGGCCAGGATGTGGCCCTCGGTCACCGTCACGCGCGGGGTCAGGCGTTCCTCGCCCAGCGCGATCTCGTCATAATACTTTCCAGGTAACATCTCGTTCCTCGATATCGTGGGGCGCTTGCCCCGGGGTATGACCAAAGAAGTGCTCAGGGCACCAGCAGGATGCGGCCTATCGCCTCGCGGTCGGCCAGCATGCGATGGGCTTGTGCGGCGTGCGCCAGGGGCAGCTTTTGCCACACGACAGGCTCGATGTCGTGCTTGTGCATGAAATCCAGCACCTCCGCCAGTTCCTCGCGAGTGGCGCTCTGGACGCCGCGAATCTCCCATTCCTTGAGGATCAACAGGCCCAGGTTGATGCTCACGGGCGTGCCATGCAGTTCGCCGATCACTGCGCAGCGCCCACCCGGCGCCAGACTGCGCATGGCGCCGTCGAAGGTCGGCGAACCGATCAGCTCGACCACCAGGTCCACGCCCCGGCCCCCGGTCAGTCCCCTGACCTGCTCGCCGAACGCGCCATCGGGGCTGACCACCACCTCGTCCGCGCCGGCGGCGCGCAGGGCCTCGACCTTGCCCTGACTGCCCGTGATGGCGATGCTGCGGGCGCCGAGGGCGCGCACGATCTGGATGGCCGCCAGGCCCAGCCCGCCGCTCGCGCCGGTGATCACGACCGACTGCCCGGCGCGGATCTGGCCAACGTGGCGGATCGCCTTGTAGGGCGGCGCGAACACGCAAGCGCCGAAACACGCATGCTCGAACGGCATGCCGGACGGCAGTTTGACCAGATTGCCCTGGCGCAGGCAGGCGTATTGGGCATAGCCGCCATCACGCGTCTGGCCGATGTCGCCATGGGTCTGGCGGCACAGCGAGGGGCGCCCGCGCCGGCAATCCTCGCACTCGCCGCAGGCCTGGAAGTTGAAGGACGCCACCCGGTCGCCGGGTGCAAAACCCTCGACACCCTCCCCCACCTCGGCCACTGTGCCGGCCAGTTCGTGGCCGATGATGCGCGGCGGCTTGACGCGCGAACGCATGCCCTTGCGCAGGATCAGATCCAGGTGACAGACCCCGCAGCAGCCGATCTCGATCAGGACCTCTCCGGGTCCGGGCGCCGGTCGGAGCACCTCGCCGTACTCCAGGACCTCGGGCTCGCCAAACGCCCGCAGCACCACGGCCTTCATCATCGTTTCAGTGTTCATAAACAGCCATTTCCTCTATGTCGTCCGGCGCACCCGCAGGTGCGCGCTCACTCTATTTATGCAGAATCTGCCCCAGGAATTCACGCAGGCGCTCGTGCTTCGGATTGGAGAAGAAGCGCTCGGGGGCATCCTGCTCCACGATACGGCCGCCATCCATGAAGATCACCCGGTCGGCGACGCTGCGCGCAAAGCCCATTTCGTGCGTCACGCACAGCATCGTCATGCCATCCTGCGCCAGCCCGATCATCGTGTCGAGCACCTCTTTGACCATCTCGGGATCGAGCGCCGAGGTGGGTTCATCGAACAGCATGACCCTAGGCGTCATGCACAGCGCCCGCGCAATCGCCACGCGCTGCTGCTGGCCGCCCGACAACTGGGCGGGGTACTTGCCCGCCTGATCGGGAATGCGGACCCGCTCGAGATATTTCAACGCCAGCGCCCGCGCCTGCTCACGGCTGGCCTTGCGCACCCGCATCGGGGCAAGCATGCAGTTTTCGAGCACCGTCATGTGGGGAAACAGATTGAACTGCTGAAAAACCATGCCCACCTCGGCACGCACCGCCTGGACGTTGCCGGCATCCCCGCCCAGGTCGATGCCGTCCACCAGGATGGTGCCCTGCTGGTACTGCTCCAGACTGTTGAGACAGCGGATCAGGGTGGATTTACCCGAACCCGAAGGGCCGCAGATCACGATGCGCTCGCCGCGCGCGACCTCCAGGTCGATGTCGCGCAGCACCTGGAAGTCGCCATACCATTTTTGCACCCCGCGCATCGAAATGATGCTCGGCGGCGGCGAGCCGCCCTCCACTGGGCTGGCGGCGGCGCCGATCGGCTCCTGGAGGGTCATCGGCACACCGCTCACTTCGTCACGATGGCCGGCAGCGGCGCATCACCCTCGCCCGTATCGGGCATATTCGGGGGGAGGTCGTTGCCGATCCACTTCTTGTAGAGCGCGGAGAGCTCGCCGTCGGCGATCTTGCGTCCGATCAGGCCATTGAGGTAGTCGACCCACTCGCGCTCTCCTGGACGCACGGCGACGCCGTTGTACACCCGCGAGAGCACCAGCCGGGATTCGTACGTGCCGGGTCCGGCGACCTGGGCCAGATTGCCCACCTGGGTGATGGCTGCGCCGATGGCGTCCACTTGCCCCGACACCAGCGCCTGCACGGTGGCGGCATCGTCGTCGAAGCGCATCAGCTTGGTATCCGGCGGGTTCGCGTCGGTCAGCGCCTTGTCCTGAGGCGTCCCGCGCGGCACGCCGATGCGCATCCCCTTGAGGTCTTCCCAGCCCTTCATCTGCGGGCCGGCCTTGGCGATGACCACATTCTCATTGACGGCATAAGGCCTGGTGAACAACACGACCTTCTGCCGATCCGGAAAGATCCCCATCACCGCCGCCAGCATGTCGACCTGGCCGGTCAGCAGCGCGGCCGTGCGGTTGGCCGGCGTCACCGGCACGATCTGCGGCTGGACGCCGAGGTCCTGGGCCACCATGCGGACGAACTCGACCTCAAAGCCTGTGAGCTTGCCCTGTGCATCGGTGAAGCCCCAGGGCACTTGCGCAACCTGCACGCCGGCCTTGAGCACGCCGGATGCCTTGACCGCGTCGACGCTCTGCGCGTGGGCCGACGGTGCGAGCGTCGCCCCCAGCGCCAGGGTGGCGGCGGCACCCAACAAGAGCCGGCGGATGGGGTTGACGGGTCGAAACGATGTTGAGTCTTTCATGATGTCTCCTGTGGAGGGGTGCCGGCCGGAGGCCGCAAGGAATGAACGTTCGGCGAGTTCCGCGTGCTCAGGTGGCCACGGCGTACCGGCGCTCGAGCCGCGCTGCGTAGCGCGACAGGGGGAAGCAGATCAGGAAATAGCCCAGGGCCGCGAAGCCGTAGGCCCATAGGGGCTTGTAGGTCGCGCTCGAGACGATCTGTGCGGAGCGGGACAGCTCGACGAAGCCGATGATGGCGGCCAGCGAAGTGCCCTTGATCAATTGCACCAGGAAGCCGATGGTCGGCGCGAAGGACATGCGCAGCGCCTGGGGAAGCACCACATAGCGCATCCGATCGACGTAGCCCAGGCCAAGCGCGAGCGCTGCCTCGCTCTGGCCACGAGGCACCGCCTGGATGCCGCCGCGCCAGATTTCCCCCAGGAAGGCGGCGGCATGCAGCGTCAGGCCGACGGCCGCCGCCACCCACACATTGACATGCACACCGAAAACCGGCAGGCCGTAGAAGACCAGGAACAACTGCAGCAGCATCGGCGTGCCCTGGAAGAAATCGATGAACCCCCCGGCCAGCCTCCGCAATCCCCGCACGGGCGCCGTGCGCAGCAGGGCCACCAGCAGGCCGAATATCCCGCCGCCCGTGAAGGCGATGACCGACAGGATGAGCGTGGCCTGGGCACCTGCCAGGATCAGCCAGATTTCATTGAGCGTGAATTCTCGGACCATGGCCTCGCCTCACTTGGTCGGATAGGAAAAGCAGGCCCGATCGATCGCCTTGAACAGCGTGGAGAACATCAGTGACATGCACAGGTACAACAGCGTCGCGACGATATACACCTCGAAACTGCGGAACGTCGTCGAGTCGATGCTTTGGGAAACTGACGTGAGTTCTTCGGCCGAGATCGAGGACACGATGCTGGTGGTCAGCAACAGCAGAACGAACTGTCCGGAGAGCGCCGGGAAGATCACGCGGAATGCGGGCTTGAGTATGATGTGGCGGAACGTCTGCAGCGGCGACAATCCCAAGGCCGCCCCGGCCTCGAATTGGCCGCGCGGAATGGCGTCGATGCCGCCGCGCACGATCTCGGCGGAAAAAGCGCCCAGATTCAGGCTGAGCGCGGCGACCGCGGCGGCCCAGGGCGACAGGCTGACGCCAAGCTGAGGCAGTCCAAAGAAAATGAACAGCACTTGGACCAGAAAAGGCGTGTTGCGAATGATCTCGATGTAGCTCAGGCCCGCCGCCCTCAACAAGGCATGGCGGCTGCGGCGCGCCAGAATGGTGATCATCCCGAGGCTCAAGCCGAGCACGGTCGACAAGGCGGTGAGTCCGAGTGTCAGCAGGCAGCCGTGCAGAAAGACTTGCCAGTACGGCAGCAGCGCGGCGAAGTTGAAGGTATAGGTCATACACGTCCAGCCTTTGATCGTTAGCGGAGTATAGCAATGCATGGAAAGGCTTTCCATATTGGAATATCTTTTCTGATATCAGCATTTACCCTTAATAGAACTGTGTTCTAATTATTTGATGACCACGAAAACAGGGTTTCGCGATCGGTGTTTCCCTTCAAGAATTCCAATATGGAACGGCTTTC
The DNA here is from genome assembly GCF_027257175.1 of Castellaniella sp. S9. GTDB lineage: Bacteria > Pseudomonadota > Gammaproteobacteria > Burkholderiales > Burkholderiaceae_B > Castellaniella. The sequence goes on from NZ_JAPFGD010000001.1 coordinate 421,932, forward strand.
CAATACAATGGAGCCTCCCCTGCCGCCGGTGTCTTCATTCTTTTAGGATCGTCCATGAGTAGCAACCTGCCCCGAGGGCTGCTCGCCCTGGAAATGCTCGTCCGCCATCCCGCGGGCATGCCGCTGCATGCCATCGCCGCGGAATTGCAGATCCCGCGCAGCACGGCGCACCGGATACTGGCCGAACTGGCGAAGGCCGGGTACGTACAGCAGCAGGCCGGCGATTTCAGTCCCTATCGCCCCACACTGAAGATCGCCACCCTGGGCATGCAGTTTCTCTCGGCCACCGGCGTCGTGGAACTGGTCCAGCCGGTGCTCGACAAGCTGGCCGCAGCCAGCGGCGAGCTCGCACGCATGAGCATCGTCGAGAACGACCGCTTGATCTGGGTCGCCAAGGCCCAAGGCGCCCGGGGCGGCCTGCGCTACGACGCGCAGTCGGATCCGGGCGAGGACGTGCGCCTGTTCTGCAGTTCCAACGGCCAGGCCTGGCTGTCGACGCTCAGCGACCAGAAGGCGCTCGAGGTCGTGTCCCGCCAGGGTTTCGGCGAGTCCGGGCAATTCGGCCCCAACGCGCCACGCACCATCGAGGCCTTCCTCGAGAGCATCCGGCTTGCCCGGGAACGGGGCTACGCCGTCGTCCATGAGACCTACGAGATCGGCCTGGCGGCCATCGCCGCGCCCGTCCGCCATCCGAATACGGATGCGGCGATCGGCGCGGTCAGCATCGCGGGGCCCGAGGCCAGGCTCAAGCATGCCGAGCACCTCGTCCCCCTGATCCTGGACGCCGCGCGCGAACTCTCCGCGCTCAGCCCCGGCATACGCGCCTGCGGGCGCTGAGCCGCGCAACAATCGTGAACGGATGTATGCCCGGCGGCGTAAACCCCCCGTCCCGTAGCGTTTTGATGCGAAACTGTCGGAAATCCTCATCCTTGCCGGCGCCGCGCAGACCATAATGGGCGCATCGAGGCACCTGCAAGGAACGGACATGAAGAAAATCATATTGACGGCGGCCGCGGCGCTGGCCCTGACCGTCGGCCAGAACGCCTCGGCGGATGTGGACGTGGGGATCTCGATCGGCATTCCCGGCTTCGTCTATCCGGCGCCGGGATACTACTACGCGCCGCCGCCTCCGCCGCGGTACATCCATCGGCCGCAAGTCGTGGTCGTCCCCCAGCCCGTCTATGTGCCGGGCTCGCGTTGGGTATGGTCCGGTGACAAACGCGGCCACTACCGCGCCGTCCCGCCGGGCCACCGCGGCGACAAGCATTGGCGCAAGCACCACCGGGGCCACGGCGGCTGGGGCCGCGACTAGGGCCTGTCCAGGGGGCTATGATGTCCGGTACGAACCCTCTACCAGGAGCCCCTCATGGACATGTACCCGAACCCCACCTCTGACATCGCCCGCAAGCGCGCCGAGCTCGCCCCCGAGGCCCTCGCGGCCTTCAAGGCATTCAGCAAAGCGGTCTTCGCGCCGGGCGCGTTGGATGCCCGGACCAAGCAGCTGATCGCCGTGGCGGTCGCGCACGTCACCCAGTGCCCGTACTGCATCAAGGGCCACACCGAGGGCGCGGCGCGGGCCGGCGCCACCGAGGCGCAGATCATGGAGGCCATCTGGGTGGCGGCCGAGATGCGCGCCGGCGGTGCCTACGCGCACTCCGCGCTGGCCCTGCAGACGCTGGATCACCTGCACCCGCGCGACCCGGCCTGAGGGCGCGCCCCAGCAGGCGCGTGCTACGATTCCCCGGATCGATGCCATACGCACCACACCAGGGAAGCCACGCCATGACTCCAGACCCGATGCCCGCCACGACGTCCGACGACGGGCGCCTCCGATCCGCCAAGACGCTGACGGCGCTCGTCTACGGCCTGCAAGCCGTGGCCTTTTTCCTGGGCATTACCGCCGTGATCGCCGTCATCATCAATTACGTCAAGCGCGGCGACGTGCGCGGCACCTGGATCGAATCGCATTTCCGCTGGCAGATCCGCACCTTCTGGTTCAGTCTGCTGTGGCTGGTCGTGGGCACGGCGACGGTCTTCGTGCTGGTCGGATACGCCATCCTGCTGGCTGACACGATCTGGGTGATCTACCGCATCGTCAAGGGCTGGCTGCGTCTGAACGACCACAAGCCCATGTACCAGGACTGAGGCCCGGCCGCCGCATCGGCCGGGGAACCGGATAGCAAACCTGTCGTTTTGTCAGTGGAGCCTACAGGCCGTCCACCGCGTCGCCCTGCCCGGCTCCCAGGGTCCGGCGGCGGGATCGCACCCGCCGGACCGCGTGCGGCTGTCGGATGTGCTTACAGGCCCGCGCCGGCGCCTTTGATAAGGTGAAAACCCAGACATTCTTTTCAGGAGGCGCTCATGTCCATGCACACACCCGGTCTTGCGGGAATTCTTGCGGGATGCTGCATTCTGGCCGCATGCTCGAGCCCGTCGACGGTCACGACACGCGACGGGCAGACCACCTACACGACCGATGCCCCGGAGACCGACAAGGACAGCGATTTCATCACCTATGAAAAGGGCGATCGCGAGGTCAAGGTCAACAAGTCGGAGGTCAGGCAGATCGAAGAGATCGACTAGCGGCGGTTGGCGACACCCCCCTTCGATGGATCGGCGGATCGACCGAAGGGGGCGCCAGGGGCGTATCCGGCGACCGTCGGGCCTCAAAGCCCGACGTTTTCCTTGTCCAGGACCTGTTCGGCGCGATAGCTGGAGCGCACCAGGGCCCCCGAGACGACCTCGCGGAATCCCTTGGACAGGCCCAGCTCGCGGTAGGCCCGGAATTCATCGGGCGTGACGAAGCGGCGTACCGGCAGATGATGCTGGGTCGGGCGCATGTATTGGCCGAAGGTGAGGATATCGACGTTCGCGGCGCGGATGTCGTCCATGGCCTGCTCGATTTCAGCGTCGGTTTCACCCAGGCCCAGCATCATGCTGGTCTTGGTCAGCGTCTGCGGGGCGTGGCGCTTGGCGAAGGCGAGCACGTCGAGGGTCTGGCGATAGCCCGCGCGCACGTCGCGCACCTGGTGGGTCATGCGCTCGACGGTCTCGACGTTCTGGGCGAAGGTGGTCAGGCCGGCGTCCAGGACCTTGGCCACACAGGCCTCGCTGCCGCTGAAATCGGGCGTGAGCGCCTCGACCGCGGTCCGCGGCGAGCGTTCGTGGATGGCCCGGATGCAGGCCGCATAGTGCGCGGCGCCGCCGTCGATCAGGTCATCGCGATCGACCGAGGTCAACACCACGTATTTCAGTTGCATCAGCGCAACAGCGTCGGCGACGCTGGCCGGCTCGTTGTGGTCCAGCCAGCCATGCGGATTGCCGGTGCTGACCGCACAGAACTTGCAGGCGCGCGTACAGACCGAACCCATCAGCATCAGGGTCGCCGTGCCCCGACCCCAGCACTCGGCGATATTGGGGCACTTGGATTCGGCGCAAACCGTATTCAATTTGTGGGTCTCGACGATCTCGCGGACTTCCTGGTAGCGGGCGCCCGAGGGGATGCGCACGCGCAGCCAGGCGGGCTTGGGCTGGGAGTCTGGGATATGCGAGAGATCGCTGGGGCGCATGCCGTCCTTGACGGCCTTGGTGCCCTGGGGACTGACGAACTTGCTGCCCGATCGGGCGCGGATGATGATGCCTTGTTCGGCCATGACAGACCTATCGGGTAAACGATTCAGGAGGCTTGCCGCTTCGGCAAACCCTGCGGGAATAGTAACACGCGCGCCTTTGCCGGCCGTGCAGTAGCACTATTGCGGATGGGCATTCTGCGCGGCATATCGCTCCGGTATACTGGCCGCCATGTCCGCCACCTCGCCAACGATCATGCGCCCTCCCGGAGACCGGCTGGTGCTGGCCTGCCTGGCGGCCATGGTCTGTTTGTGGACCGTCCTGTGCGCCATCAGCCACAAGGCGCCCGACCTGGACGGCATGGAGGAACTCGTCTGGGCGGCCAGCCTGGAACTCGGCTACACCAAGCATCCGCCGCTGCCTTCCTGGTTCATGCACCTGGCGACCGAGGTCCTCGGCCGCCCGATCTGGCTGCCCTTCCTCATGGGACAGCTGTTTTCCGCACTCGGCCTGTGGTTCGTCTGGAAACTGGGCTGCGAGATCACGAACCGGCGACTGGCGCTGATGGCCACCCTGCTGGTCTCGGTCACCGCCTATTTCTCGCTGCGCGGCACGATCTACAACCACAACACGGCGCAGCTCTGGTCGATCGCCTGCGCCACCTGGCTGTTCTACCGCGCGTTGCGCGACCAACGCCTGGGCGACTGGTTCTGGCTGGGCGTGGTCAGCGCCCTGGCGATGATGACCAAGTACAGCGCCCTCATCCAGTTCGCGGCCTTCTTCCTGGCCATGCTCGCCGCCGGCAGCTTCGGGGATGCGCGCACCTGGCGCGGCCTGGGCATCGCCGTGGCAGCCTTCCTGGCCGCCGTGTCGCCACATCTCATCTGGCTGGCCGACAATCGTTTCGAACCGCTGCTGTACGCGGATGCCTCCATCGCCGTCCCCACCCGCCTGCAATCGCTCTCGCTGATGCTGGATTTCGTGCTCGACCAGGCCGGACGCCTCGCGCCGATGGCAGTGGTGCTGATCGCCTGGACGATCTGGCAGCGCCGCAAGGGTTACAGGGGCCGGGGCGCCGCCCCCGCCGGGGAACGTCCGGCATCGGACCCTGTGCGGTACTATCATGCCTTCGCGCCCGCGGACCGGCGCTTCCTGCTCTGGGTGGGGCTGACCCCGCTGCTGTCCACGCTGCTGATGTCCGCCGTGCTGGGCACGCGCCTGGAAGCCTCGTGGGCCAGCACGTTCTTCATCCTGTTCGGCTTTTACGCCGCCTGGTGGCTGCACGGGCCGCAGGCCCTGCAACTGCGCCGCATCCTGATCCTGGTGGCCGCCGTCCACGTCGCCATGGCTGCGGGCTATGCTCTGGCGCGCGGCCCGCTGGCCTGGGAAACCGGCCGCGCGGCGCGCTCGACCTACCCGGGGCCGGAGCTGGCGAGCATCGTACTGGCCCGCTGGAACGAGCACCAACCGGGACGCCCGCTGCGGGTGGTGGTGTCCAATACCTGGATGGGCGGCAACATCGCGGTACACGTGGGCAATCGCACCCAGGTGTTCATCGATGCCGACGAGGCCGAGTCGCCCTGGTTCGCCCCGGGCACGGCCCTGGCATGCGGCGCGGTGGTGGCCTTCAGCGACAAGGGCCGCGCAGCGCCCACCGCGGCCGTGCGGGCTTTGTACGACGCGGCCCCGTGGCGAGGCGTGACCGAGTTGCGCTGGTCATCGGAACGCAGCCCCCTGATCGACCTGCACTGGGCAGTCCTGCCGGCGACGCCGGACTGCCAGCACCCCTGACACGGCGATTCAGTTGGGACGGCCGGCCGCCGTCGGACGCATGTCGCGCCCGGCCGAGAGCAAGGCCTCGAAATGCCGCGCCAACAAGGGCTTGGAAAACAGGAAGCCCTGGCCGAAATCGCAGCCGGCCGCCGCCAATAGCTCGTATTGGGCGCGGGTCTCGATGCCCTCGGCCACGACTTTCAAGCCCAGCTTGTGCGCCAGCAGGATGATGGCCTCGCACAGCGCCAGATCGGGCCCTTGCGGTCGCAGGTTCGAGACAAAGGACTGGTCGATCTTGAGAGAGTCGATGGAGAATTTTCCCAGATAGGACAGGGATGAATAGCCGGTGCCGAAGTCATCCAGCGAAATCTGGATGCCGGCCTCGTGGAAGGCGGCGATCTGCTGATCGATGCGCACCGCGGAATCCAGCAAGATGCCCTCAGTGATCTCGATGGTCACTCCTGTGCCATCGAGGCCCAGCGTGTCGAGGTGGCCGAGCCAGAAACCCAGATCGATCCCCTCGTGGCGGAATTGCACGGGCGAGATGTTCACGCTGAGCTGCAGGCCGCTGGCGTAGTCGCGGCGCCAGTTGCGCGCCTGGCGGGTGGCCTCGCAGAACACCCAGTCGCCGATGCCCCGGATCATGCCGGTTTCCTCGGCCAGGGGGATGAACTCGGCCGGCGGGATGAGCCCACGCACGGGATGGTTCCAGCGCAGCAGGGCCTCGGCCTTGGCGATGCGCCCGGTCGAGAGCTCGACGATGGGCTGATAGGCGAGGAAGAACTGTTTCTGGTCCAGGGCCACGTGCAGGTCGTTGACCAGGCGCATGCGCGTCTGCGCCTGTTCCTGCATGGAGGCGGTGAAATAGCAGCTGCGGTTGCGGCCTTCGGCCTTGGCGGCATACATGGCCTGGTCCGCGTTGTTGAGCAGGACGTCGGCCTCGGTGGCGTCGTCGGGATAGAAGGTGATCCCGATGCTGGTCGAGATGAAGACGGTCTCCATCCCGAGGTGGAAGGGCTCGGAGAGACGGCGCAGGATCTTGTGGGTGACGCGCTCGACGTCGCGGGTTTCATGGATGTCGTCGATCAGCACTGTGAACTCGTCGCCTCCCAGGCGCGCCACGGTGTCGCTTTGGCGCACGCAGCCGTTCAGGCGGCGGGCGGCCTCCTTCAGCAATTCGTCGCCCACGGCGTGGCCCAGCGTGTCGTTGATTTCCTTGAAACGATCCAGGTCCAGGAACAGCAAGCAGGTCCTGGTGTTGGTGCGCTTGGATTTCTTGATGCTTTGTTCCAGGCGGTCATGGAACATCTGCCGGTTGGGCAGGTCGGTGAGCCTGTCGAAATTGGCCTGCTTCCAGATGATGGCCTCGGCGCGCTTGATCTCGGCGATGTTCGAAAAGATCATCACGCGCCGATAGACCTCGCCGTCCTCGGTATACGAGGTATTGATGCTGAGCCACTCGGGGTAGAGCTCGCCGTTCTTGCGCTGGCCCCAGTGTTCGCCCTGCCAGCGCCCGGTGTCGAGCACGCTGCGCCACATGTTGCGGTAGAAATCGCGGTCGTGGCACGAGGAATTAAGACAGCGGACATGGCGGCCGATGACCTCGGATTCGTGCTGGCCGCGCAGGCGGACGAATGCGGGATTGACGTCGAGGATGAAACCCTTGGGATCCAGCACCAGCATCCCTTCACTGGTGGCGCGATAGACCAGAGAGGCGAGGCGCGCCTGGCGCTCGTCGTCGCTGACTTCGGGATTGCGCTCGCGCATCAGGAACAGGAAGCTGCGCCCCGTGGGGCCGAGCATCGACGTGACGGCGCCCGCGAGGCTGAACGGCACCCGCCCCAGGCGCAGGCCGGTGCTGCGCCAGGCGATCGAGGAGGCCTCGCCGGGATCGTCGAGGCGATCGAGGAAGGTCTGGATGTCGGGCAGCAGGTCTGAGGCCGGCAAGCCGATCGCAGAACCCCGCCGATAGCCGAACAAGCGTTCGGCGGCACGATTCAGATAGGTGACGCCGCCCTGGGGGTCCGTGGCGAGGAACGCGTCGCGCGCGAAGTCCCCGAGACGCAGCAAGGCAAGAATATGACTGCGATCCGGCGTGCTGCGCGGCAATTCCTGGGCGGCGGCCGTATCGGCGGTCAACACGTGAAAAAAAGTGTCGGCTGCGTTGTTCTGAGGCATGAAGCCGGTCCCTTGCCAGGGCCGCTAATGCCCCGCGCCAGCGGGCTCCTGGGATTGATCGGTAAATCCAAACTTTTTTAACATAAACACACATTCGGAACCATCGGGTTTACCCCTTCCACGACGGCCGAACTTTAGGGCCCCTCGCCGAAATACTCCTTGAAGCGATGGCCGAGCTTGCGCGCCTTGGTGCGCAGATACTGCTCGTTGTAGGGATTGCGGTTGACCTGCAGGGGGATGCGCTCGGCAACCTCGATGCCCATGCCCTCGAGCTTGCGTTCCTTGCGGGGATTGTTGGTCATCAGGCGCACACGCGCGATGCCGAAATGCGCCAGCATCGGGCCGCACAAATCATAGCGCCGCATGTCGGCGGGAAAGCCCAATCGTTCGTTGGCCTCGACCGTGTCGGCGCCCTGGTCCTGCAATTGATAGGCGCGGATCTTGTTCACCAGGCCGATGCCGCGGCCCTCCTGGCGCAGGTACATGATGATGCCCCTGCCTTCATGGGCGATGCGCTGCATGGCCGCCTCGAGCTGGGCGCCACAGTCGCAGCGCTGGCTGAACAGGGCATCGCCCGTCAGGCATTCGGAATGGATCCGCGCCAGCACCGGCCCGTCCGCGCCCAAGTCGCCCAGGGTCAGCGCAATGTGCTCCTTGCCCGTGCCGGGCTCGACGAAGGCATGGATGTCGAAGATGGCCCAGGGCGTGGGCAACTTGCTGGAGGCGACGTACTGCAGGACCGCGCCCGCCGCGCCGCTGGCGCCCTCGCTGGCATGCATAGGATAGGCTCGAGAACTCGAAAAATGAACGGGCTATAGGTTACCACCAAAAAAAACCGGACCCCGCTCGCGCGGGATCCGGCCGCAGCCCCCCCGGGCCACACACAAAACCGTGGTCAGGCTTTCACACCCAGATAGCGTTCGATGATCTCGCCATTGCCATGCAGGTCGTTGGGCGTGCCTTCATAAACCATATGACCATTGTTGATGATATAACAACGATCCGCAAGTGACAAAGCCGCCCGCACATTCTGCTCGACGATCACGATGGTGTTGCCGGCGTCCGCGAGCTTGCGGCACACCGCGATCAGGTCGCGCACGATCAGCGGCGCCAGGCCCTCGAAAGGCTCGTCCAGAAAGATGATGCCGGCGTTGCGGATCATGGCCCGGGCAATGGCGAGCATCTGCTGCTCGCCGCCGGAGAGCTGTTTGCCGCGATTGCGCTTGCGTTCGGCCAGCCGCGGAAAGCTTTCGTAGATCTCATCGAGCGAGCGCGGATTGTCAGCCGTCATGGCGGCCAGCTGCAGATTTTCCTGAACCGAGATCGAGCCGAACACCCGACGCTCTTCCGGCACCAGTTGAATCCCCAGGGCGGCACGCTCGAACGGCGGCAGTTGCTGGATCTCGACCCCGTTGTGGCGGATAGCGCCGGACTTGACCGTCACCATGCCCATCAGGGACTTCAAGGTCGTGCTCTTGCCCGCTCCGTTGCGGCCCAGCAGCGCCACCACCTCATGTTCCTCGACCCGCATCGACACATCGAACAGGATGTGCGAGTCACCGTAGTAGCTGTTGATTTTGTCGACTTCAAGCAGGCTCATGATCGTCCATCCCCCCCAGATAAGCAGCCTGCACCGACGAATCCCGGCGGATCTCGTCCGGCGTGCCTTCCGCCAGTTTGCAGCCTTCGTACAAGACCGTGATGCGCTCGGCGAGCTCGAACATGGCGTCCATGTCGTGCTCGACGATGACCATGCTGCGGCCCCTGCGTATGGATTTCAGCAGCCCCACGACCAGCACGCGCTCCTCGGGTCCGAGGCCGGCCAGCGGCTCGTCGAACAGCAGCACATTGGCTCCCGTGGCCAGCGCCAGGCCAATCTCCAGACGGCGCTTTTCACCATAGGCCATCTCGGAGACTATCGTATCTGCATGGCTGCTCAGGCCGACCAGTGCAATGGCCGCGTTCACCTGCTCATCCAGGGCATCCGAATGCAGGCCCTTGAGCATGTCATTGCGGAATTTGCCACGATTGCGAGCCAGGACGGGAATCATGACGTTCTGGCGCACGGTGAGATGTTCGAACAGCTGGTTGATCTGGTAGCTCTTGCTCATGCCCAGTTGGCACACCGCCGTCACACCGATCCCCGTGATTTCCTGTCCGCGGAAATACACCTTGCCGGTGGTGGTGGGCAGCTCGCCAGCGAGCATGGCAAAGAACGTGGACTTGCCGGCTCCGTTAGGGCCGATCACACCGTGCAGCTCGCCTTCCCGCAAAGAGAAGTTCACGTCGCTGACCGCCTTCAGGCCGCCGTATTGCTTGCCGATGCCCCGCGCCTCGAGTACGGGCGCGCCCGGCCGGCTGGTGGCGAGCGGAGGAACGATCGAGAGTTCGGATGACACCTTGGCGCTGGCGTCGGCGTCGATGTCGGCGGGCAGCCGGCCGCGCCGCGCGCGAACGAAGTCCAGCATGGCACCCGCCACGCCGTGACGGAAAACGGTCACCAGCACTACGAAGACGATGCCCAGGATCAGCTTCCAGTACGGGCCGAGCTCGCCGATGCGCTGCAGCCCCTCGTAGAGGTACAGCCAGATCGTTGCGCCCAACAAGGGCCCGAGCAAGGTCCCCGCCCCGCCCATGACTGTCTGGATCACGAGTTGCGCCGAGGTGTCCAGGCTGAAGGCGTCCGGCGGCATATAGGACTGAAAGATGCCCAGCAGGCCACCCGCCAGCCCGCCATAGGCCGCGGCCACCACGAACACCGTCAGTTTGTAGGACTGGATCGAATGGCCCAATGCCATGGCGCGCTTGGGATTGCCACGGATGGCCTTGAGCACTGCACCGAACGGCGAACGCACGATGCGCCGGGCAATCAGGTAGCCGATGAAGAAAAAGAACGCCACGAACCAGTACATCGGCCAGCCACTGGAGATGTGGATGTCCACGAAACCCAGCGAAAGCTGCGGCGGAGGCACGCCGGCGATGCCGTTCTCGCCCCCGGTATATTCCTTGAAGGACGAGTTCTGCAGGAAATAGAACATTTCGCCGAAAGCAAGTGTGCTCATGGCGAAATAAATCCCTGTGCGGCGCAAGGTCAGGTAGCCGATCACCAAGCCGGCGACCGAGGCCACGGCCGTGCCGATCAGCAAGGCCACGAGCATGTTTGGCACCAGGCCGGCCGTCAATAGATAAGCAGTGACGAAGCCGCCCGTCCCGTAGAAGGCCGCTTGTCCGAAGGACAGCAGGCCGGTGTAGCCGAACAACAGGTCGAAGCCCAGGCCGAACAGGCCCCAGATCAGGATCCGGGTCAGCAGGTCCGGGCTCATCCCGAGGTAAGGCAGGACGAAGGGCGCCGCGATCAGGCACAGCCCCACGATCATTTCCGGAAGTTGTCTACGCATGCCTCCACCGTGAATCGAGTGTTGGGCGGGGGCATTTCCCGCCGTCTGTTGATCCGCGCCATGCGCGGCCACAGCGCCTTCGTGTACCGTGCTCATTCTCGTCCCTCCTGCCCCATCAGTCCCTGCGGGCGCAAGATCAAAACGAGCGCCATGACGACGAAGAGCATCACGTGTGAATAGGCGGGATCAACGATCGAGGTCAGGCTGAGGATCACGCCTGCAATGATGCCGCCGATGATTGCTCCCGGAAATGATCCCACCCCGCCGATCACCACCACCACAAAGGAGTCCACCAGGACGCGATGCCCCATATCCGGCAACAGGGTGACGATGGGCGCATCAACCATGCCGGCATAACCCGCCGCCATGGCTCCGATCCCGAACACCAGCAGGAAGGTGCGCTTGACGTTGATACCCAGCGCATTGACCATTTCGGCATCCTCGATGCCGGCGCGCACAATCAGCCCGAGGCTGGTGCGATAGAGGATGAAGTACAGCAGCAGCAGCGTCGCCGCAGCGATCCCCAGTGCCTGCAGGCGGTACAACGGATAAATGAGCGAACCGATGTGGGCCACTCCCTGCCCCCAGGCCGGCACATCGACCGACAAGCTGACGCCGCCATAGATCGAACGTACGATCTCGACCAGAATGATGCCGATCCCGAAAGTCACCAGGATCTGGTCCTCAGGCGGACGGCTATAGTACTGGCGCATCAATCCGCGCTCGATGATCAGGCCGACGGCCAGCGACATGGCCGCGCCCCCGGCAATGGCCAGCACGAATGAATCCGTGATGCCGTAGACGGTATAGCCCGCATACGCACCCACCACGAACAAAGCGCCATGCGCAAAGTTGATGACGCCGAGCGTGCCATAGATGATCGTCAAACCGGTACTGATGAGCGCAAGCAACAGGCCGGTGGCCAGCCCGTTGAACAACTGCGATAAGAACAAGGACATGCTCGGCATCTGAACGCCCTCCTGTGATCGTCTGTCCTACGAAGGCCCGGGCGCCCTCCCCGCGAGGGAGCACCCGGGCGCGACCCGGCGCTTAGATGTAGTCGCCCAGCTTGCAGCCCAGCAGACCCACCGGCGGCAGGGCCGACTTGCCATCGACCACCTGAACGACCTCGAAGAAATCGTCCGGGTTCTTCATGTCGGCAGGCTTCTTGCCGCGCAGGATGGGGAAGTTGATGATCCCCTGGTGATCCTCGGCGCGGAAGCTGACCTTGCCAGCAGGGCCGTCACGGACCTCGCCGGCTTCATAGGCCTTGATGACGTCCGGCGGATAGAAACTGCCCGCGCGTTCCACCGCGTCGGCCCACAGCACGAGTTGCAGGTAGGCGATATAGGCCGAATCCCGGGGCTTGGCCTTGAACTTCTTTTCGTACGCCGTAACGAAGTCCTTGGCGATCGGATACTGGTCCTCCAGCGTCCACCAGAAGCCCGAACCCGTGTAGACGCCTTGCATGATCTCGGCGCCGATTTCCTTTTCCAGGAAGGCGGACATGTAAGGCACCACGATCTTCATCTTGTCGAGCAGACCGAACTGTTTGGCCTGCTTGATCGCATTGGCGGCATCGGCGCCGTATGCGATCACCACCAGGGTGTCGGCATCGCTGTTGGCGATGTTGATCAGGAACGAGCTGTAGTCCTTGGCGCCCAGTGGATGGACCTGGTTGGTCACGGTGGTCCAGCCTTCCTTCTCGGTGAATTCCTTCATCGAGTCGAAGGTGGTGTGGCCGTAGGTGTAGTCGGGCGTGAGGTATGCGGCCTTGCGGTCCTTGCCCAGGTTGGCGGCCAGCACGGGGGCAATGGCCTTGCAGGCCATATAGGCGAAATAGCACAGACGAAAACCGTAGCGTTGGCAGTCCACCCCGGTGGTCTCGTTCGAGCCCGAGATGGCCGGCAGGTAGATGGTGTGCTCGCGGTTGCAGACTTTCTGCAAGGCGATGGCGACCGCGCTGCTGGTGCTGCCCGTGATCACGAGCGCCTTGTTGTCGTGGATGAAGCGCGTCGCCGCCTGAACGGCCGTATTCGGCTTGGTCTCGGCATCGGCGGACCCCAGTTTCACGGTCTTGCCCAGCACGCCTTTCTTGGTCAGGGGGGAAATCTTCTTGACTTCCTCGGCACCGGCATTGAGCTGTTCGGCCGCCAACTCGTAGCCGTTCTTTTGCTCAGCGCCCTGGGCGGAATACGGTCCGGTCAGGTCGACGGTCAGGCCGATGAATACCGAATCCCCTTCGGCGCCCGCAGGCCATGCCCCCAGGGGCTTCTTGTCCTGGGCCGTGGCAACCCGGGCCGCCCCGGGCAACAGCATGCCGCCGGCCACACCGGCCGCGCCCGCCTTCAGTACCGAGCGGCGCTGCACGCGTGCCTTCATGGCCTTGCCCAAAGTCTTCTTGTCATCCATTGCTTGTCTCCTGAGTGGTTGGGTCCGGACATCGGGGACGTCCGGTATGACGTCAGTTTCCAGTGCAGCCTCTGCAATTCTTTTTGATATTCGAACCAGCTTTGTTTTTATGTCGGCAGATAAACGAACCTCGCTTATTGCTGCATGCCGCTATTAGTAAGATTTGAAACTTACGCAAAACTTACGCAATCAGGACACGGATTTATTCGCTTCGGACACCCTCGGGCCATGCGTGAGCCTGTCGCGGCATCACGCAATATCCAATACGCTGTTTTCAAAAGATTTATTGGCGAACGAGACACTGCCCGGGAGTCCGGGATCAGGGTAATTCCCTAAGGGAAAACGGCAGTGCGGAAAAATCCGCTTTTTCCAGCTTCAATATGCGCCGGCCGGTGCGGCCGACGACAGATCATTCAAGCCAAAATGATTTTCGACGCATATTCGCGCCGGGTCTCGAGACCCGGATCCCTGCGCGGCCACACCAGGCCCACGCCGTCGTCCTCGTAGCGCGGGAGCGCCTGGGGCATCCGCCGGACGGCGGATGGGCGCCCCTTGCATTCGGAAAGAAAATGAAATGTAATCAACGGGTCGCCTGACGCCCGCCCCACCTTCGCAATTTGCGGCCTTGTGCGGCGGAACGCAGTGGTCCGACAGGCTTTCCGAAACCTCAGCACACTCCTTGCGCCCATCATCATGCGGTTCATTGCCGGCCTGCTATCCGTCGTCGTGATCTGGGCAGGCCTTGCGCCGGCCGGCGCAGAAACGGGCGACGCATGGCCCGTCCCCCCGTCCCGTACCGTTCTGGCGAGCCCCTATGGGACGCTGTCGGTGCACGACAGCGCCTATGTGTACGAATCCACCCTGATGCTGGACGGCGCCGAGGTCGCCCCCCTCGTCAAGGGCCTCATCACCATCAGCTACGCCTATCGCATGAAGAACCGCAGCATCGCCCTGATCAGCGTCGATACGGGCGATACGTCCTGCCCCATTCGCTATCATTGGATCGCCCTGCGAAAATCGGGCTATCGGATGACCGAGGCGTTCGGCTCGTGTTCACCCAAGATCCGGGTCGCCGCCCATGGCCACACCCTGGTGCTCGAAACGCCCAACGCCGACGACCCGGACAAGATCGACCGGTGGTCCTACGACGGCCGTTCAGTCAAGCGCCGCTAGCCGATACCGTGACCAGGACGACGTCCGCCGGACGCCGACAGCCGGCTGTCCGGCGCGGCTAGCCGGCCGGCCCGACGAGCCAGGGCGACACCAGCGCCAGAAAATCCGCGACCGGCATGGCTTGCCCGTTCAAGGTCACCCGCCCCGCGCTGTAGGCGAGTTCCAGCCGCGCGGCGCCATCCTCGACCCGAACCAGGCCCGCGCGGGCGAGCCGGCCCGTGACACCATCGAACAGCATGCTCGCCAGCGCCGCCGTGCGATCGGCGTCGCCGGGATTCACACGCCGGGCGGTCTCGACCAGCATGGCCTTGGACACCTCCAGGTTCAGCCGCAACTGTCGGATGGCACGTTCGAGAAAAGCGCCGAGATCCGTGTCGCCGCCCTCGCCTGGCGGCGTGAAATCCACGGCCAGGGAGGCCTGGCTCTGGCCCTGCGCATTGCGCCAGCGCAGGGCGTCGATCGCCACGGAAGGGGCGGCCGCCAGGACAGGCCGCAGGCGCTCCAGCAGGGCCGCCCGGTCCGCGGGATCGAGGCCGGCGTCGGGATCGCCCGCCGCCGCGATGTCCTCCCAGGTCTGCTGCAAGGCCTGGAAGGCGCCCGCATCCACGTGCTGGGCGGAGGCCTGGAATTCCAGACGTCCCATGTCCAGCTCGCCGACGCGCAACTGGTCGAGGGCGTAAGCCAGCCGGCCGTCGACCAAGGCGCCGGTGCGCGCCGCATCCAGTCCGACCTCGATGCCGTGGGCCTCGACGGCGGGCTGGTCGGGCCGATCCAGGGCAAGCCGCTGGATCCGCAGGCGATGGCTGGTCCGCCCGTCGTCTTCACCCGATGATGCGCTGTCGCCCTGGATCGACAAACCCTCCAGGCGCAGACGCTCGCCTGTGTCGGGCATGATCAAGGCGAGGTGGTCCAGTGCGCCCGACGCCACGGACGCGCGTGTCGCGGGATCGTAGTCGACGGTCATGCGTCCGGCACTGAACCCGACCTGCACCGCCTGGCCGCGCACCTGCGCCGCCGCCAGGCGCCAGACGGCATGGACCTTGCCGTCGAAGGCGATGCGGGTATCGATCGCCAGCGGCGCGCCCCTGTTCTCGACGCCGTCGAACCAGGCGCCCCCGGTGTCGCCGGGCGCCAGCACCAGGCGGCTGTAGGCTATCGCCGGCCGCCAATCCCCCATGCGCAGCGCGGCCCAGGGCAATGGGCCGTGCGCCAGGGCGTCCTGGAAATGGAGGCCGCGCGCATGCCCGTCGGCGTCCTGATAGGCCAGGGTGTACCGGATCCGGGACGAGAACCAGCCGCGCCGGTACTCGTCGATGCGCAGGACCGGTTGCGGCTGGGTCACCGGCCATTGCGCCGCCAGGCCCAGATTGGCCTGTTCGACGAGCTGCTCGATCCTGGCCTGGGCCTCGCGGCCCGCATACCATGACGCGCCCGCATAGAGGCCCGCCAGGGCGATCACCGTACCCGCGAGGATGGCAAGCGTGCGCCGTGTATTCATGAGGCTCGGCACTAGGACGGGGACGCGATCTTGCGCGAGAGTTCCCTGGGCAGCGGGAAAGAGACGTTTTCGACTACGCCCTCGAGCGGGCGCACCGAACGCGCGCCCAAGGCCTTGAGCCGTTCGATCACGCGCTCGACCAGGACCTCGGGAGCCGAGGCGCCGGCCGTCACGCCGATCCGGCGGGCGCCTTCGAGCCATGCCGGATCGATCATGTCCGGGTCGTCCAGCAGGTAAGCGGCCACGCCCCGGCGCTCGGCGACTTCGCGCAGGCGATTGGAGTTCGAGCTGTTGGGGCTGCCCACCACCAGCACCAGGTCACACGCCGGCGCCATGATGCGCACGGCGTCCTGGCGGTTCTGCGTCGCATAGCAGATGTCGCTTTTCTTGGGCTCGGCGATGCCGGGAAAGCGCGCGCGCAAGGCGGCGGCCACCGCGGCCGCATCGTCGATGGACAAGGTGGTCTGGGTCACGAAGGCCAGCCGCTGGGGGTCGGCCACCTGCAGCGCCGCGACATCCTCGACGGTCTCGACCAGGTGCATGCCGCCGTCGGCCTGGCCCAGCGTGCCCTCGACCTCGGGGTGTCCCCGATGGCCGATCATGATGATCTCGCGCCCATCGGCCCGCATGCGGGCCACCTCGACGTGGACCTTGGTGACCAAGGGGCAGGTCGCATCGAAGATCCGCTGGCCGCGCGCCTCGGCCTCGGCGCGCACTGCCCGTGAGACCCCATGCGCGGAAAAAATCACGATGGCGCCGGCGGGCGCTTCGACCAGTTCGTCGATGAACACGGCGCCCTTGGCGCGCAGGTCCTCGACCACGTAGCGGTTGTGCACGATCTCGTGGCGCACGTAGATCGGCGCGCCGTGTATTTCGAGGGCGCGCTCGACGATGGCGATGGCCCGGTCCACACCCGCGCAGAATCCGCGCGGCTGGGCCAGGACGATGTCCGGCTCGGGCCGGGACGTATCAGATGTGTTCACAGCACCCCCAGGATCCGGACTTCGACCTGCAGGTCGACGCCTGCCAGTGGATGATTGAAATCGAACAGGCCGGAGGTTTCGCCCAGTTCCTTGAGCACTCCCGAATACCGTCCGCCGTTGGGCGCCACGAACTCGACCATGTCGCCGGGCTGGAACTCGGTGTCCGGCGGCGCATTGTCGCGCATGGCCTCGCGGCTGACGCGCTGGACGAGGTCGGGATTGCGTTCCCCATAGGCCCGAGCGGCCGGCAGGTCCACCATGAAGTGCTCGCCTTCGGCGCGGCCGACCAGCAGGTCCTCGAGCCCGGCGGCCCATTGCCCCACGCCCATCTGCAGCGTGGCCGGCCGATCCAGGAAGGTATCGACGAACACCGTCCCCGCCGCCTGGCCGCTGGTGAGCTCGATGCGATAGTGCAGGGTCACGTAGGAATCGGCACGGACAAAAGTATTCACCGCGTCAGATGTGGAAGTCAAAGTGTGTCACCGTAGAAGATCTCGCGCATGCGCCATATTTTAGAGCCTATCATGACCTCGGGTCCCGCATCCCCCTATTCCCGGCCCGCAGCCGGCCACGCGCCGAGCCCCGAGCGCCCCCGCGAACGCCTGCTGGCCCATGGCGCCCACGCCCTCACCAGCGCCGAATTGCTGGCGGTCGTCCTGCGCACCGGCACCCGCGGCTGCGATGCCGTCGCCCTGGGGCGGCGCCTGCTGGAGCATTTCGGCGGCCTGCGCAGCCTGCTGTCCGCGCCGGCGGGGTCGCTGCTGGGCTTTCCCGGCATGGGCACCGCCAAGACCTGCGAACTGCTGGCCATCCGCGAACTCAGCCGCCGCGCGCTCGAGGAGGACCTGCGCGCCGGCCAGGCGATGAGCCAGCCCCAGCAGGTCAAGCGGTTCTGTGCCGCGCAACTGGCGCACCTGCGCGTCGAGCACTGCATCGCGCTGTACCTGGATACCCAGCTGCAATTGATTCTTTGCGAAGAGGTGTCGCGCGGCACGCTGTCGCAGGCCACGGTCTATCCCCGCGAAATCGTCCGGGCCGCGCTGGGCCATCACGCGGCCGGTGTCATCCTGGCGCACAATCACCCCTCGGGCCTGGCCGAACCCAGCCCCGCGGACCTGGCCCTCACGCGCCACCTGAAGCAGGCGCTCGCCCTGGTGGACATCCGGCTGGTCGACCACCTGATTGTGGGGGCTTCAGGTGCGGTGTCCCTCGCCGAACGCGGCGAGGTGTAGGCCGCCGGGCAGGAAGGCCCGCCGGCCGCTACTCATCGCTCGGCGATGCCCTCGACGACATCCCAGTCGACCTCGACGCCCAGCCCCGGCGCGCCCGGAACGATCGCCTGGCCCTGATCGAAGGCGACGCCGCCCTGAAACACATCGTCCCGGCCCAGCGTGAGGAAAGACACGTGACCCTCGCAATCCACGGGGTAGTGGTCCTTGATGATGGCGGCGATGTGGGCGCAGGCGGTATCGCCCACCAGGGTGAAGGGATTCGTATCGACACTGACGCCGATGCCCGCGGCGGTGCACAGGGCGATGATTTGCTGGGCCGGGAAGAAACCGCCGACGCGATTGATCTTCAGCACGATTCTGTCGCAGGCCTGCGCCGCAATCGCATTGGACATGGCCTCGACCGACCAGATGGACTCGTCCAGGATGACGGGCGTACGGGCATGCTCGCGAACATGGCGGGCGCCGGCCAGATCCGCATAGGCCAGGGGCTGTTCGATCGACAGATTATCGTATTCCTCAAAGCGCGCGAGCTTGGCCACCGTCCACTTGGCGTTGCGCCAGCCCTGATTGGCATCGGCGTCGATATAGACGTCACGCGGCGTGACCTCGAGCGCGGCCTGCAGGAACTCCAGTTCCTGCTCCATGCGCTGCATTGAAAACCCGTGGTGCAGCAGGGTGTCGCCCACCTTGATCTTCAGGCCCTTGAAGCCCCGGGCGACGAAATCCTTGCACGCTTGCGCCATGCTCTCGGGCGTCTTGTGGTAGAGGTTGGTCAGCAGGTCCAGGCGCGTGCGGTACGCCCCGCCCAGCAGCGCATGCACGCTCAGGCCCTTGGCCTTGCCGACCAGGTCGTACAAAGCCATGTCGACCGCCGACCGGGCGCCGCGTCCGCCCGGCATGCCGCCAGCATACGTGCGCTCCATGATCTGGTGCGCCCGGGCGATGTTCGTGGCGTCCTGACCCACCAGCGCCTGCGCATAGAGCGCCAGGCAGCCGGCGATCTGCTCGGCGGTTTCGCCCAGATACCAGACTTGGCTCGTCACCTCGCCAACGCCGGTGACGCCGTCTTCGCCAGTGACCCGCACGAGGAAGCTGGGCGGCGCATCGGGCCAGACGGATTCATCGCTGTCCCAGGATTCCTTGATGGCGCGGCAAGGCAGTTTCCAATAATCGATGGCAATGATTTTCATATCCGGGTGTCCTTCATGGTGTTGAGGAAGCATGGCGGGCCGTGACGGAAACATGCCGTCATTCTAGATGCAGGATACTGGATACAATTTATCAATCGATATCAGTATTAATCCCAGGCCGAACCCGGAAACGCCCGCCACGCACCGCGGGTCGCGCACAGGCGACCCGCGTCCTGCTGTCGGCGCACCGACGGCTATTGAATAAATTCCCTATAGGGATTAGAATACTGGGCTTTACCGGATACGTTGTCAGGCACTACAGGCACTACAGGCACTAGTGGGCCTGGCTGGCGACCCTCACACAGACTGGAACATCCACCATGAAAGAAGGCATCCACCCCGAATACCGCGAAGTCGTATTCCTGGATCAGCAAACCGGCAACACGTTTATCTCGCGCTCGACGCTTTCGACCCGCGAAAAGACCGAGATCGACGGCAAGACCTATCCGCTTTTCAAGTGCGATGTGACCTCCGAGTCCCACCCCTTCTACACGGGCGCCCAGACCCGCATCGTCGAGACCGGCCGCGTCGAGAAATTCCGCGCCCGCTTTGCGCGCACCGCCGGCACGGTCAAGAAAGACCAATAAGCCCGCCGCAGCCGAAAAGGGCAGCCATCCAGGCTGCCCTTTTTCATTTAAGATGGCTTTGTCCATTTTCTCGGTAGTGCTGTCCCGGTGTTCCAAGACAACGTTCGCTCGACGCCCGCCCGGCTGACGGCCCCCGCCACGGTCAAGCTCCCGCGCCTGTTCCTGCTGTGCGTCGGGCTGGTCTACATCCTGGCCGGCCTGTTTTACCGCGACCCCTGGAAGACCGACGACGTCACCAGCCTGGCCACCATGCTCACCGCCCTCTCGGAGACGAGCGCTCACGCCTGGCTGCTGCCACAGATCGGCACGCTCGCGCACGCGCAGGACGGCCCGCTGGTCACCTGGGTGGGGGCCTTCTCGATCTGGGCGTTCACGCCGCTGTTCGAATGGTTCTCGGGGCCGCTGGATGCGACGATCATCGCTTCGCGCCTGCCCAACCTGCTGTGGTTCGGCATCCTGACCAGCTCCATCTGGTACGGCACTTACCTGCTGGGCCGGCGCGCCGAGGCGCAACCCATGGCGCTGCCCTTTGGGGGCGAACCCCATCCCCGCGACTACGGGCGCATGCTGGCCGACGCCGCCCTGCTGCTGATCGTGGCGACCGCCGGCATCATCTGGCGGATGCACGAGACCTCCGAGGTCCCGGCCGTCATCGCGTGCCAGGCCCTGGCCTTCTATGCCGTGGCCCGCATGCTGGACCATCCCCTGTCGGGGGCCGTGACCCTGGGCGTGGCGCTGGGCGCCGCCTTCCTTGCGCGCGGCTGGCTGGGTGGCCTGCCGCTGATGCTCGCGGCCGGTTGCGCGTTCCTGCCGCCCGGCCCGCTGCGCGCCGAGTCCAAATGGCTGGCGATCAGCGCCCTGATCTGCGCGGGGCTGATCCTGCTCTGGTGGATTCCCGCCCGCGAGTTCGGCCCGTATTGGACACGAAGCTGGTGGTACTGGACCAGCCAGTCATTCGGCTGGCCCAATCCCAGGGCCCTGCTGAGCATCGCGCGCGACCTGCCCTGGTTCCTGTGGCCCACCTGGCCTCTGGCGCTGCTTGCGCTCTGGCGCTGGCGCAGCTGGCTGGCCGCGCCGCACATCCTCATCCCCGCCGGCTTCGCCGCCTGCGCCCTGCTGGTGATGCTGTTCGTGGCCGATCCGTTCGAACCCGAGTACAGCACGCTCGCCGTGCCCTGCGCGGTCCTGGGCGCATTCGCCCTGCCGACCTTGCGCCGCGGCATCGTCAACACCCTGGACTGGTTCGCCATCATGTGCTTCTCGCTGACGGCGGCGACGGTCTGGCTCGGCTGGGTCGCCCTGCAAAGCGGCTGGCCGGCCCAGATCGCCCACAACATCGAGCGCCAGACTGCCGGGCTGGACGCCCACGTCGCCTGGCCGGCACTGACGCTGGCCGTATTGGGAACTCTGGCCTGGATCCTGCTGGTGCGCTGGCGCCTGCGCTCGCATCCGGCCGGCCTGTGGCGCGGCACGGCCCTGTCGGCCGGCGGGCTCATCACCACCTGGCTGCTGCTGGCGACGCTCTGGATGCCCGCGCTGGACTATGTGCGCAGCTATCGCGAGGTCTCCCACTCGTTCGCCGCCGCGCTCGACGCCCACCGCCGGCCGGGCGAATGCGTGCGCACCCTGCACCTGGGCACCGGCCAACGGGCTTCGTTCCTGGTGTTCGACGGCCTCGAATTCAGTTTTGACGAGCGCTGCCCGCTGGTGCTGCAACAGGTGACGCCCGCCGCGCTGCGGGACGGCACCGCCGCCTACGCCGGGCATGAGGCGCTGTGGGAGGGCCGGCGCGGCCCCGACCGCAACGAGATGTTCCGCCTATTGCGGATCGCGCCGCGCACCCCATGACCCCTTCACCGCGGCACAGTCCCTCGCACAGGGCCGCCGCCGACATCCTGCGACAGGCCTGGCCCATCCTGGTCAGTTCCTGGGCGGGCATCGTCTTCGCCGTCCTGGACACGGCAATGGTCGGCCATACCACCGCCGCCGACCTGCAGGCCATGGCGTTGGGCGCCTCGATCTACATCACGATATTCGTGGGCCTGATGGGGGTCGTCCACGCCCTGATCCCCATTGCCGCCCAGCACTTCGGCGCCGGGCGCCTGGACCTGGCGGGCCACGCCTGGGGCCAGGGTGTCTGGCTGGCCCTGTACCTGTCGCTGATCGGCGGCACCACCCTGCTGTTTCCCGACGTCTGGCTGTCGATGTCAGGCACCGTCGATCCCGAGGTGCGCGCGCGCATCGCCTGGTATCTGCTGGCCCTGGCGGCGGCGCTGCCGGCCGCGCTGATGTTTCGCAGCATCTACGCACTGGCCACGGCGATCTCGCAGACCCGGGTCGTGATGCTGATCAACGTCGCCAGCATCGGCTTCAAGCTGCTGTTCAACGGCGCCTTCATATTCGGCTGGGCGGGCATCCCCGCCATGGGGGCCGTGGGCGCCGGCCTGTCCACCCTGCTGGTCAGCTGGATGACTTTCGCCGCCGGCCTGTGGGTGATCCGGCGGCTGCCGGCCTTCCGCGCCCTCGACCTGCGGGTGGGCCGCCCGCGCTGGGCCGACCAGAAGGCCTTGCTGCGGCTGGGACTGCCCATGGGCGGCTCCTACCTGATCGAGGTCTGCGCCTTCAGCTTCATGGCCTTGCTGATCGCGCGCGACGGCCTGTACGTGAGCGGCGGCCAGCAGATACTCGCCAACCTGATCGCCCTGTGCTACATGCTGCCGATGTCGATCAGCCTGTCGACCGCCTCGTTGACCGCCCAGGCGATCGGCGCGCGCGATGCCGCCAGGGCTCGCGCGACCGGTTGGTCGGGCGTCCTGCTGGTCGTGGCGGGCGCCGCGATCACCGCGGCCGTCCTGATCATCGCACAGAAACCCATCGTGCATGCCTACACCGACGAGGCGCGCGTGGCGGCGGTCGCCCTCGCCTTGCTGCAGGTGGCGCCCTGGTTCCATTTCTGCGATGCCATGCACTGCATCAGCGCCTACTTGCTGCGCGCCTACAAGGTGGCGGTGGTGCCGCTGGTCCTGCAGATCGCCGCTTTGACGGGCCTCGGCCTGATCGGCGGCTGGTGGCTGGGATACGGACCCGGCGCCGGCCGCCTGCGGCCCGTGGCCGACTGGGTGATGCCGGGCGCGCCCGTGGGCGCCGCCACGATGTGGATCATGGCGGCGGCCGGCCTGGGCCTGACCGCGGTCCTGCTGTTCGGCTGGTATGCCCGCGTGCGGCGACGCGAAGAAGCCCGCATGATGCGGGCCTGAAAACCGGACCGGTCTTCAGGCCGCATCCCGGGCGGCTGCCGCCGCCGGCTCGGACGAATCCGATGGATCCGACGGCTCGGGGTCGTCGGCGACCACGGCGGGGGTCACGAGTTCGACCACGCGGCTGCGCGACAGCACGCCCACGAACTCGTCGTCCTCGCCGGTGACCGCCAGGGGCTCGGGGCTGCGCAGCAGGCGGGCAAGGACCTCGTCCAGGCCGGCGCTGGCCGGCACGGAGGCCATGTCGCCCACATAGCGGGCGATGTCCCGCGCGCCGGCGCGCACCGCGCCTTCGGCCTGCTCGCGGGTCAGGACGCCCGCCAGGCGCTTGCCGTCCAGCACGGCCGCATAGTCGTAGCCGCGCCCCGCCAGGCGTTCCAGGGCATGCGCGGGATGCGTGCGCATGGTCAGCGTCAGGGGACGCTCGTTGCAGGCATGCGCAGCATTGAGGACCTTGCCGCGATTGACGTCCTGCAGGAAGGACTGCACATAGTCGTTGGCGGGCGCCAGCAGGATGTCCTCGGGCGCGCCTTCCTGGACCAGTTCGCCGTCCTTGAGGATGGCGATCCGGTTGCCCAGGCGCAAGGCCTCGTCCAGGTCGTGGGTGATGAACACGATGGTCTTGTTCAGGCGCGCTTGCAGGGCCAGCAACTGGTCCTGCATCTCGCGGCGGATCAAGGGGTCGAGCGCGGAGAACGCCTCGTCCATCAGCAGGATCTCGGCATCGGTGGCCAGGGCGCGCGCCAGGCCCACGCGCTGCTGCATCCCGCCCGAGAGCTGGTGCGGATACTGCGCCTCGAACCCGGACAGGCCGACCTGTTCGAGCCAGTGCATGGCGCGCGCCTTGCGCTCGGCGCGGCCCATGCCCTGCACGGCCAGCCCATAGGCCGCATTGTCCAGGACCGTGCGGTGCGGCAGCAGGCCGAAGCGCTGAAACACCATGCTCATCTTGGCCTGGCGGAAGCGCTCGAGCTCGCGCGGACGCAGGCTCATGACGTCGACGCCGTCGACCAGGATCTGGCCGGCGCTGGGGTCTATCAGGCGGTTGAAATGGCGTATCAGCGTGGATTTGCCGGAGCCCGACAGGCCCATGATCACGTGGATATGGCCTTCCTCGATGGACAGGCTGATGTCGCGCAGGCCCAGGGTATGGCCGCTGCGCTCGAGCAGGGCTTCTTTCGAGATGCCCTCGCGCACGGCCCCCATCCAGCGCTGCGGCCGGGGGCCGAATACTTTATAGATATGGCGGACTTCGATCTTGCTCATGTCAGGCCCTCCGTCGCATCTGCCGGTTGCCGAACTGCTGGGTGATCCGGTCAAAGATGATCGCCAGTATCACGATGCCCAGGCCCGCCAGCAGGCCACGACCCACCTGAAGGCGGTTGATGCCCTGCAGGACCTCGTAGCCCAGCCCGCGCACGCCGATCATCGAGGCGATCACCACCATGGCCAGCGCCATCATGGTGGTCTGGTTGATGCCCGCCATGATGTTGGGCAGCGCCAGCGGCAGCTGCACGCCAAAGAGCTGGCGCGTGCGGCTGGCCCCGAAGGCCCGCGAGGCCTCCAGCACCTCGCGGTCGACCAGGCGGATGCCCAGGTCGGTGAGGCGGATGACCGGCGGCACCGCATAGATCACGGTGGCGAACAAGGCCGCGAGCTTGCCCAGGTTGAACAGCATCACCACGGGAATGAGGTAGACGAAGCTGGGCATGGTCTGCATGACATCCAGGATGGGCAGCATGGCCGCGCGCACCCAGCGCACGCTGGCCATCAGGATGCCGATCGGAATACCGATAGCGACCGAGAACAGCACCGCCACCAGCATGAGGGACAGCGTCTGCATGGCCGCGTCCCACAGGCCGATGGCCCCCACCAGGCACAGCAGCCCCCCCATGATGAGGCTGAACCCGGGCTTGCGGCTGCCCATCCAGGCGATCGCCACGATCACGCCGATCACCAGCCACCAGGGCGCGTGCCGCAAGGTCTGGTCGGACCACACCAGCAAGTCGAGCAGGGGCTGGGTCAGCGCGCGCAAGGTATCCGCATACTGGTTGACGATGCCCTCGACGAAATGGTCGATGGGACGCTGCAGCTCGCGCGCCTGGATGAGCTCGGGAAACACCGCGGCCACGCTCAGAGCGCCGCCTGGACGCGTTGCGCCACGTCGGCGGGCAGCCACTGGGTCCAGATATCCTGCTTGGATTTCAGGAACCACTGGGCGGTGGGCTCGGCATCCAGTTCGTTCTCATCCATGTACGACAGGGTTTCGTTCATGGCATCCAGCGGCACCTCGACCTTGGAGAGGAAGCCGATCAGCTTGGGCGCCTTTTCGGAGAATTCAGTGTTGACCGCGGTGAACACCGGATTGTCGGGATAGGCGGTGGGTTGCGGATCGGCGCAGTTGACGTCCGTCAGGCACAGCTGCTTTTCCTTGTCGTAGGGCGGCAGCTCGAGCTGGACCAGGTCCATGGAACCGACCACGGACGTCGGGAACCAGTAGTAGAAAACGATGTTTTCCTTGCGCTGGTAGGCGGACGCCAGCGCCGCCTTTTGCGTCGCGCCGGTGCCGGGCGAGAACAAGGTGTAGGTATCGCCCATGCCCAGCGCCTTGAACAGATTGCCGTTGACGACTTCGCAGGCCCAGCCCGCCGGGCAGCCATAGAAGCGGCCCTTGCCGGGCTCCTCGGGATCCTTGAACGCATCCTTGAACTTCGGCAGGTCGGCGGCCTTCTTCAGTTCAGGGAAACGCTCGGCGGTGTAGCGCGGGATGAACCAGGCCTCGCCGCCCATGTACAGATCGCCGATGCGCTTGACCTTGCCGGTGGCTTCGGCCTTGTTCCAGGGTTCGAGCGTGCTGTTCAGCCAAAGTTCGGTATTGATGTCCAGGTCGCCGCGCTCGAGGGCGGCGAGCGCCGGCAGGGTTTCCGTGGGCAGGACCTCGGATTCGCAGCCGTAGCCGTGCTTGATGATGAAGCGTTCGACCTCGACGAGCACCAGGTTGGATTCCCAGTTCATGCCGCCAAAGCGCATGGGGCGGTCCAGTTCGCACTGGGGCGCGTCGGCCGCCTGGGCGGCCAGCGGCACGCCGCCCAGCAAGGCGGCAAGCATCAGGCCCATGGCTTTGAGCGGCAGGCGTTTACGGACAGCCGGTTTATGCGGCGCGGGGGATTGGATAGACATGTAGCCTCCTTTGGGTTACGGAGACGCGGGACGCACCAATATGCGCAACGCGCCATAGCTTAGGGGAGGGTGTGCGGAAGACGGGGCCAGCCCGCCAATACATACCAGCACTAGCGCGGATGCCTGCGGCATCCCTTGACAGGTTTCTGGGGCCGGCGCGCGCCGACCCGTCATACGCCAGAATTGAAAGACCAAACCGCCGGGCCGGGTCGCGAATCGCAACAGCCTGCCACGGCGGAAACTTTATTTTACACGCATGATGCGGTGAAATAAACCCTGATGGCTACTGGGCACCGGCCGGCGGGCTGCGATACATGTAGTCCCGGCGCCAGGGATAGCTGAGATCGGCGGGGTGGTCGAGCTCGTCATCGCGCCCGTGGGGGTGCGGCTGGACGAGGATCTGATGCAATGCGATCCAGCCGTGCTCGAAGCCCATCGCGCAGCCCGCCAGGTACATGCGGTAGGCCCGCAGCGAGCGGGCGCCCTGCTCGGAATCCAGGATGGCGCGCGCCTGCTCGAGCTTGTCCTCGAGGGCGTCGCTCCAGGCCCAGAGCGTGCGCGCATAGTGCGGCCTGAGGTTCTCGACATCCACGTCCTCGAGCCCCGCCTCCGCCAGCGTGCGCATGACGTAATTGACGTGGGACAGCTCGCCGCCCGGAAAGATGAACTTTTCGATGAAGTCGCCCATCCCCGCGCCGAGCTCGGCATTGTCCAGGCCGCCGGCCGTGATGCCGTGGTTCAGGATGAGGCCGCCGGGGCGGACCAGGCGCCGCAGCTTGGAGAAATACCCCGTCAGCTGGGCGCGGCCCACGTGTTCGAACATGCCCACGGAGGCGATCTTGTCGTAGGGCTGGGACTCGTCGAGCTTGCGGTAATCCAGCAAGTCCATGCGCACCCGGCCGCCCAGGCCTTTTTCCTCGATCAGCCGGTTGACGTAGGCATGCTGGTTGCGCGATAGCGTGATCCCGGTGGCCTGCACGTCGTAGTGCTCGGCGGCCCACAGCAGCAGGCCGCCCCAGCCCGCGCCCACGTCGAGGAAACGGTCGCCGGCCTTGAGGGCGAGTTTGCGGCAGATGTGGTCGAGCTTGGCCTCCTGGGCCTGCGCCAGCGTCATGCCGGGCTCGCGGAAATAGGCGCAGGAATAGACCCGCCGGGGATCCAGCCACAGCGCATAGAAATCGTCCGACAGGTCATAGTGGAATTCGATCTGCCGGGCGTCGCGTTCGATCGAGTGGCGCCAGACCGAGGTCAGGCGACGCACGATCTCGGTCAGCCAGCCCGAGCGGGCGGCATCGACCGGGGACTGGGGCAGGATCCCGGCCGCCAGGCGCATCAGGTCGCGCATGGAACCCTCGAAACTGAACTTGCCCTCGACGTAATCCTCGCCCAGCACGCCAACCTCGCCCGCCGCGAAATGCGTCAGGACGACTGGGTCCCGGACCTTCAATCGGAGCGCCGCATCGGCGGCGCCGACCAGCCGGCCGTCGGGCAGCTCCAGGGACACGGGAACGGGCAACGCGGCAAGCTTGGCTTCTATCATGGACTGGATCGAGCTCAACACAACCTCCCTTTTGGACGCACAGGACCTTGTTATAGTAGCGCCAAACAGAACGATCCGAAGCCCCCGCATGCCACCCCGAACGACACTGGAAAACCTGCCGCCCTGGCTGATTCTCATGGGGTCGCTCGCGGCCATCGGTCCGCTCGCGATCGACATGTACCTGCCTTCGTTCCCGGCCATCGCCGCCGACCTCGGCGTGGCCCAGGGATTGGTCGAGCAGACGCTCGCCACCTACCTGCTGGGGCTGGCGCTGGCGCAGCTCTGCTACGGACCGCTCGCCGACCGCTACGGGCGCAAGATCCCCCTGCTGGGCGGCCTCGCGCTGTTCGTGGTCGCATCGCTGGGCTGCGCCACCGCGGCCACCATCGATCAGTTGGCGCTCTGGCGGATCGTCCAGGCTTTCGGCGGCGCGGCCGGCATGGTGATCCCGCGCGCCGTGATCCGCGACCACCTCGAGACCCGCGACGCGGCCAAGGCCTTGTCCTTGCTGATGCTGGTCATGGGGGTGATGCCCATCCTCGCCCCCTTGCTGGGCGCCCAGGCCCTGCTGCTCGGTTCCTGGCGCACGATCTTTCACATCATGGCCGCGGTCGGCATCCTGCAGTGGGTGGCGGTGGCGACCTCGATGCGCGAGTCGCTGGACCCCGCGCACGTCGCGGCCCTGACGCCGCGCATCGTCGCGTCCACCTACCGCGACCTGCTGCGCCACAAGGCTTTCATGGGCTACGCCTTGGCGGGCGGCTTCGGATCGGCGGGCCTGTTCGCATACATCTCGGGCTCCCCGCGGGTCTTCATCCTGCTCTATGGCGTCGAGCCGCAATACTTCGGCCTGCTGTTCGGCCTGAACGCGGCGTCGCTGATCGTCGCCTCGCAAATCGGCGCCCGCCTCCTCAACCGCCACACCCCGGCCGCGCTGCTCAAGCGGTCCCTGCGCGCCATGGCGCTGGCCGCCCTGGCCGCCCTGCTGCTGACGCTGGCGGACCTCATCAATCTGAGCCTGCTGATGCTGTGCCTGATGGGCTTCATGGCCAGCCTGGGATTCGTCGGCCCGAATGCCGCGGCGCTCGCCCTGTCGGAACAAGGCCGCCGGCTGGGGATCGCCTCGGCCCTGATGGGCGGCCTGCAGATGCTGTGCGGCGCGCTCTCGGGGCTGGCCATCAGCGCCTGGCATACCGAAACCCCCCTGCCGCTGGCGGGTATACTGGCGCTTTGCGCCGCGCTCGCGTGGCTTTCCGGGCGTTTTGCGATGCGCGCGGCTTGATTCACCAGGCACTTTCAGTTTAGAATGCTTGGCTTTACTGATCTCCATATTACACAGCAGAGGTGAGCCCATGGCACGCGTATGCCAAGTGACTGGCAAAGGCCCGATGGTGGGCAACAATGTCTCTCACGCCAACAACAAGACCAAGCGCCGTTTCCTGCCCAACCTGCAGTCGCGGCGTTTCTGGGTCGAGAGCGAAAACCGCTGGGTGCGCCTGCGCGTGTCCACCAAGGCCCTGCGCATCATCGACAAGAACGGCATCGACGCCGTGCTGGCCGACCTGCGCGCACGCGGCGAACTGGCCTGACAGGCCCTAGGAGCACATCATGGCAAAAGGCATCCGCGAAAAGATCAAGCTCGAGTCCACCGCTGGGACGGGTCATTTCTATACGACGACCAAGAACAAGCGCAACATGCCCGAGAAAATGCTGATCAAGAAATTCGATCCGGTCGCGCGCAAGCACGTCGACTACAAGGAAACCAAGCTGAAATAATCTCGAGCGCCCTCCGGGGCGACTCGCCGGCTTGCGCCGGACTGCCAGCCGCCCGTTCCACGGGCGGTTTTTTTACCGGTATGGTGGGGAACTGACCGTCGATCAGGCGCGCACGATGGCGCAGGAGTGACTGGCCGAGATGCGCAAGGGCGGCGACCCCAGCGCGGCTATCAATCAGGGCGTCATCGACCGCTGCATCATCCCCATCCTGGGGCGAATGAAGGCGCAGGATGTAAAGCGCTCCCGACGGTACGAATCCGTGCCGCCACGTCCCGATGCACCCGCCCGGAAAGGAAACCCGGCCCATCGTAGACGATGAACTGGTGCGGATCTTCCGTCACCTGGAGCATTTGGAAGCGGAAGGACTGGAGAACTATGTCATCGCGCTGGCGATCCACCTGCAATTCGAGTTCGCTGCTCGCCGCTCCGAAATCCGCCCCCTGGAACGGGACTGGGTTGATCTGGAGAAGCGTCGCGCCGTCTGGCCTGACAGCAAGACCGGCGGCATCTCCAAGCCCATGAGCGAGGACGCCTATCGGCTGCTGTCCAGCGCATCGCGCCGAGATCCCAGACGGTGCCCGGCAAATCTGCTCGGGTGCAGCCCAACACTGGCGTTAGAACTTGCTCCTGATGGTGTCCCGCCCGCGCGTGTCGGACGTGGTGCACAAGAAGACCACCAAGTTCACTATTGATACGCTGGTCGAAATGTTGAGCCGCATCGGCAGGCCCGTCCGCTTGGCGGTTGGTCAGTAGGCACGGAGGGCTGCTTGATCGTGGATCTTTTGGATATTCCCTCGACATCGGATGGTCGGGTCAATCCGATTTGAACGGGCATGGCGTTCTCAGAATTCCTTATTGGGATCATCATAGCTGCGCAGCGTCGTCGGGCCGCCGACGCCCGCAGCGACAGCGAAGGGCACAGACGAAAGGCAAGATTGAAGGGTGCGGCACCACTGTGCGCGCAAAGCTAGCGTCCCGAGCTGGAGATTCAGCGCACATCAGTTGACCAACTGCGTGTCCTTGCAGACAGCCAAAATGGTGTCGCGGAGCCAGCGATGGGCGGGGTCTGCATGGAGGCGTGGGTGCCATATGGCGGATACCTTGATCGGAGGGGTACGCACCGGCAACTCGAAATGCTGAACGCCCGCACTGATGGCGGCATCATCCGCCGACCCAATGCCCAGACTCGAACGCGGGACAAGCCCGATGAGGTCTGAGTGGCGCACGATCCGCACGGCATTGGCATAGGCAGGCACGACCGTGGCAACCGTTCTGCGCAAGCCCATCTGATCAAGGGCATCATCCACTGGGCCGGAAAATTGGCGTTTGCGCGAGACGACCACATGCCGATAGCCTGCATAGCGTTTGGCCGTTACGCCTGGTCTTTCCAGGAGAGGATGACCCGTTCGACAAATACCGACGAACCGGTCTTGAAGAAGAAGCCGCGTCTTCAGTTCTGGTGCCTTGGTTCCGATCACCCCGATCTCCAAGTCGATCATGCCTTCTCGCAGCGGTTGTGCGTCCTTGTCGAACTTCGGAACGAAACGGATGCGGACACGGGGCGCGCTCTGGGCGATCACGGCCATCAGCGACGGGCCGATCAGATCGACAAACCCGTCATTGGCCCGGATCGTGAACGTTCGCTCCAAGGTCGCCACGTCTAGGACGTTACTGACGGGCTGAAGCACCGCGAGCGCATTGCGCGCAAGCTCATGCACTTGCTCGGTCAGTTGTTCCGCGTAAGGGGTTGGAACGAGTGTCCTGCCGGCCTGCACGAGCAGTTGATCCCCTGTGGCTACCCGAAGCCTGGAAAGCGCCCTGCTCATGGCCGATGGGCTTAAACCAAGCCGACGTGCCGCCCGTGTCACATTGCGCTCGGTGAGCAGCATGTCCAACGATGTGAGGAGGTTCAAATCAACGTGTCGCATCACGGACAATCCCTGGGTTTTCTGTGCATCAGACGCAATCAATTATTGCATTACGCGCGTCTGGTGCAAAACATGAGGCGCATCCAGAATCAATGTCTGTCCAGTCGCATGAAGAGGTGCAACCATGACGAACTCAATCAGCCGTGAACCTCGCCCGAGCATTTTGCTCATCGGCGCTTCGCGTGGCCTTGGTGCCGCGATGTCGGCGGAATTTCTCAAAAGGGGATGGAACGTCACCGGCACCGTGCGCGGGGATGTCAGAACCGAATTGCATGATTTGGCCGATGCCCACGCAGGCCGCGTCGAGATCGAGCGACTCGACGTCACCGAACAGGCGCAGATTGCCGCATTGCGTGATCGCCTATCTGGCCGCAGCTTCGACATCCTATTCGTGAATGCCGGAACCGCGAACGCCAATCAGCACGAAACCATTGCTGACGTGTCCACGCAGGAGTTCGTGCGCGTCATGCTCACCAACGCGCTCGCACCGATGCGCGTCATCGAAGTGTTGCAGGGCTTGGTGCCTGCCAACGGCCTGATCGGCGTCATGTCGTCTGGGCAAGGCAGCATCGCCAGTAACGAGAAAGGCAAGCATGAGGTCTATCGCGGCAGCAAGTCGGCCCTGAACCAGTACATGCGCAGCTACGCCGCTCGGCACGCGGGGGAATCCCGTGCGTTGATGTTGTTGGCTCCCGGCTGGATTCGTACCGCGCTGGGCGGGCCGGAAGCGCCGTTCAGCCTTGATGAAACCGTCCCCGACATCGTAAAGGCGCTGCTCTCGAAACGAGGAAAACCCGGTCTGGAATACCTCGACCGCATGGGTCGAACCGTTCCTTGGTGAAGCGCCTGAATACCGCGAATGTCAATGAAGGGCGCCGGGCGGTGCATGGCGTCGCGCCGGTCCTGGCGGGTTGGCCGGGTTGGTTCTTGCCGCTCGCTGCCCGGCGCTGCCCGACGCGGAGGCCGTGCGGGACGACTCGGCGTGCGTTTCGGTGCATAGCGTCGTTCTCAGCCAGAGAGCACGAGCAAATCGTCGGGATACTGGTTGCTCATGAAATCCACGAACGCGCGAACCTTCGGGCTGGGCAGGCGGCGGGACGTGTGCAGCACCCACAGTTCGACATCCCTGCCGGCCGATCCCCACTGCACGAGTTCACCGCTGGCCAGCAGCGTCCAGATGATGGATTGCGGCAGCAGCGCCACGCCCGCACCGGCAAGAATGGCATCGCGGATCGTCAACAGAGATGAGGCGCGCAGCACCGGCTGCGGCTCGATGGTGAAACGGGCACCGTCGATGGACCAGGATTCGCCCGCATACGTGGGCAGCACGACGGCAGGAACCCGGACGGGCTTCCTGCTCCCGCCTGTCGGCATCGGCACCGAAGGCGCAGCGGCGATCACCAGGCGGTCCTTGGCGATGCACCGGCCCACCAGCGTGCTGTCCTTGCTCGGGTTGATGCGGATCGCGACGTCGAAATGCTCATCCACGAGATCGATGACACGATCCTCCGACACCACCTCCAGTTGCACTTCGGGATAGGTGGCCAGGAATTGCGCAGCAAGGCGCCCGAGCGCCAGTTGGGAGAACAGCAGCGGCGCGGCGACCCGCAGGCGGCCCCGGGGGATGGCGAGCCCTTCACGTGCCGCGGCCATGGCATCGGCGACTTCGTGCATGGGCTCTTCGGTTCGGCTGGCCAACAATCGTCCGGCCTCCGTGAGGGCGAGGCCGCCGGCGCCGCGCTCCAGGAGCCGGACACCCAATGCGTCTTCCAGGCCGGCGATGCGACGGGACAAGGTGGCTTTCGAGCGGCCGCTGGCGCGACTGGCCTTCCCCAAGCCGCCGTGAACCGCCACCAGGTTGAAGTCTTCAAGGGCATTGAGATTCATGTGTTTTGAAACCGAGACGATCTGTCTAGTAAATATGGTCTTTGTTTTGTTTATGGGACTCCTTACAGTGTAGGGCAAATCACTCAGCCCGAGGACTCTCCAATGGACACACTATTCACTCCCGTTCGTGTCGGACGCTATGTGCTGCCGAACCGCTTGGTCATGGCGCCGATGACCCGCTCGCGCGCCCAGTCCGACGGCACGCCGGGGGAATTGGCCGCCGACTACTACGCTCAGCGCGCCAGCGTTGCGCTCATCATTACCGAGGGGACCCAGCCGTCGGACGATGGTCAGGGCTATCTGGCGACACCGGGCATTTACACCGACGCGCATGTCGCCGGCTGGCGAAAGGTTGCGGCTGCCGTGCACGGGCAGGGAGGGCATGTCTTCATCCAGCTCATGCATGCCGGCCGCATGTCGCACCCGGACAATACGCCGCATCACCGTCAGGCCGTTGCGCCGTCGGCCATTGCGCCGGGTGCGCAGATGTTCACGCCCAAGGGTTTGCAGGACATCCCCGCACCGCGTGCGCTGACCGCGGCAGAGGTACGTCAGACGGTGGCCGACTTCCGCATCGCGGCACGCCGCGCGATCGAGGCCGGGGCCGATGGCGTCGAGCTCCATGGCGCGAATGCCTACCTGGTCCAACAATTCTTTGCGCCCAGCGCCAACACGCGCTCCGACGAATACGGTGGCTCGGTCGAGAACCGGACCCGCTTCGCTCTCGAAGCCATCGATGCGATCGTCGATGAGATCGGTGCCGACAGGACGGCGATCCGCCTGTCGCCCGGTACGACGCTATGGGGCATCGACGAAGGCGCCGACGGACCGGATCTCTATCGCTGCCTCGTCGCTGCACTCGACCAGCGCAGACTGGCCTACCTGCACGTCGTTCATCAGGGCGACGAACAACTTCTGGCCAAAATCCGCGGCCTCTGGAGCGGCGCGCTGATCCTGAACCGGGCGGGCCGCCCGCGCGACCAGATAGGGACGGACATCGCCTGCGGACTGGCCGAGCTGGAATCCTACGGCCAACTGGTGCTGGCGAATCCGGATTTCGTTAGCCGGGTAAAGACCCATGCGCCGATGAACAGCGCCGACCGCAGCACATTCTTTGGAGGCACGGCTCGGGGCTATACCGACTACCCTGCATTGAACAAAACCGAAGCGGCTTGAGGCAAAGCACTGCCTTCGGAGTGTCCTGCAACTCGACGAGCACATGGCGGGACGTCATTGCCAGACGCCCTGGAGTGTCTGACACCAGTCATTTTTTTGGCGCCCGGCCGACGAAAAGCACCCGCGCGGCGCCCGACCCCGGCGACACAGCACGGTACAATGACGGGTTGCTTGATCCGACCCACCCCACATCCCGACAAATCCATGCAGGAACGCTACATCCCGACCGAAGTCGAAACCGATGCCCAGGCGCACTGGCGCGCGGGCGACGTCTACCGCGTCACCGAGGACGCCCGCGACGCCCAGGGCACGCCCAAGCCCAAGTTCTATGCCTGCTCGATGCTGCCCTACCCCAGTGGCAAGCTGCACATGGGCCACGTGCGCAACTACACCATCAACGACATGATGACCCGCCAGTTGCGCATGCGCGGATACAACGTCCTGATGCCCATGGGCTGGGACGCCTTCGGGATGCCGGCCGAGAACGCCGCGATGAAATCCGGCGTGCCGCCCGCCCAGTGGACCTACGACAATATCGCTTACATGAAAAAGCAGATGCAGTCGATGGGCCTGGCGATCGACTGGTCGCGCGAGATGTGCGCCTGCGATCCCAAATACTACAAGTGGAACCAGTGGCTGTTCCTCAAGATGCTGGAAAAAGGCATCGCCTACCGCAAGACCCAGGTCGTCAACTGGGACCCGGTCGACCAGACCGTGCTGGCCAACGAACAGGTGATCGACGGGCGCGGCTGGCGCTCGGGCGCGCCCGTCGAGAAACGCGAGATTCCCGGCTATTACCTGCGCATCACGGACTATGCCGACGAGCTCCTCGACACGCTCGAGGACGGCCTGCCCGGGTGGCCCGAGCGCGTGCGCCTGATGCAGGAAAACTGGATCGGCAAGAGCGAAGGCGTGCGCTTCGCCTTCCGGCATGACATCCGCGACACCGACGGCAGCCTGATCCAGGACGGCCTGCTGCACGTATTCACCACGCGCGCGGACACCATCATGGGCGTGACCTTCTGCGCCGTGGCCCCCGAGCACCCGCTGGCGGCGCGCGCCGCGCGCGACCAGCCGGCGATCGCGGCCTTCATCGAGGCTTGCCGGCACGGCGGCACCACCGAGGCCGAGCTCGCCACCCGCGAAAAGGAAGGCATGGACACCGGCCTGACGGCCATTCATCCCCTCAGCGGCGAGCCCGTGCCGATCTGGGTCGGCAACTACGTCCTCATGAGCTACGGCGACGGTGCGGTGATGGGTGTGCCCGCCCACGACGAGCGCGACTTCGCCTTTGCCTTGAAATACGGCCTGCCGATCCGCCAGGTGATCGCCGCCGAAGGCCGCGAGTACTCCACCACGGCCTGGCAGGACTGGTACGCCGACAAGCAGATCGGCCATACCGTCGCCTCCGGCAAATATGACGGCCTGGGCACCGCCGAGGCGATCCGCGCCGTGGCCGCCGACCTGCAGGCCATGGGCCTGGGCGAGCCCCGCAGCACCTGGCGCCTGCGCGACTGGGGCATTTCGCGCCAGCGCTATTGGGGCACGCCGATCCCCATCATCCACTGCGAGGACTGCGGCCCCGTGCCCGTGCCCGAGCACGACCTGCCGGTGATCCTGCCCGAGGACCTCGTGCCCGACGGCAGCGGCAACCCCCTGGCCAAGCACGAAGGCTTCCTGACATGCCAGTGCCCGCGCTGCGGCAAGGCCGCGCGCCGCGAGACCGACACCATGGACACCTTCGTGGATTCGTCCTGGTATTTCATGCGCTATACCTCGCCGGGCAACGACACCGCCATGGTCGATGCGCGCAACGATTACTGGATGCCGATGGACCAATACATCGGCGGCATCGAGCACGCAGTCCTGCACCTGCTGTATGCCCGGTTCTGGACGCGCGTCATGCGCGACCTGGGCCTGCTGAAATTCTCCGAGCCCTTCACCCGCCTGCTGTGCCAGGGCATGGTGCTCAACCATATCTATTCGCGCAAGAACGCCCGCGGCGGCATCGAATATTTCTGGCCCGAGCAGGTCGAGAACATCCGCGACGACAAGGGCACGATCGTCGGCGCGCGCCTGAAATCGGACGGCTCGCCGGTCGACTACGGCGGCATCGGCACGATGTCCAAATCCAAGAACAACGGCGTCGATCCGCAATCCCTGATCGACGGGCTGGGCGCCGACACCGCGCGGCTGTTCGTCATGTTCGCCAGCCCGCCGGAACAGACCCTCGAATGGTCGGACTCCGGCGTCGAGGGCGCCCATCGCTTCCTGCGCCGCCTCTGGGCGCTGTGCCACAGCCACGCTCGGGACATCCGCGACGCCGCCGGCGCCGCGGCCGACTGGACGACCGCAGCCCCCGCCGACCGGGACCTGCGACGCCAGATCCACACCCTGCTCAAGCAGGCCGACTACGACTACCAGCGCATCCAGTACAACACCGTCGTCTCGGCGGCGATGAAGATGCTCAACGCGCTCGAGGCCGCCGGCGCGGCCTCGGCCGGCGGGCCCGCACTGGCCGAAGGCATGTCGATCCTGCTGCGCGTGCTGTATCCGGTCGTGCCCCATATCACGTGGCGGCTGTGGCGCGATCTCGGCCTGGCCGACCAATGGGGCGATCTGCTCGATGCCCCCTGGCCCCAGGTGGACGAGGACGCCCTGCGCGCCGACCGTATCGAGCTCGTCCTGCAGGTCAACGGCAAGGTCCGGGCCCAACTCACCGTCGACCCGGACGCCGACAAGGCCGGCATCGAGGCCCAGGCCCGCGGCCACGAGGCCGTCGGGCGCTTTCTGGAAGGCCGCGAGCCCAAGCGCGTCATCATCGTTCCCGGCCGCCTGGTCAACGTCGTAGGATAGCCCCATGGCCCCCTTCCCGCCCGTCCGCCACCGGTCCCGTCTGTTCCTGGCCGCCGCCCTGGCGCTGTGCACCGTGCTGGCCGCTTGCGGCTTCCATCTGAAGGGGGCCACGCCCGTGCCCTTCAAGACGCTCTATACCAACATCAACCTGGATACGGAATTCGGCGCGCGCCTGCAGCGCACCATCCTGTCGAATTCGCCCGACACCCGCTTCACCGGCCGCCGCTCCGAGGCCGACGCCTACCTGCATCAGATCTCGGACGAGCAGAACCTGCGCCAGGTGTCCCTGGACGCCGAGGGCCGCGTCGAGGAATACGAGCTCGAACTGATCTTCACCTTCGAGGTCCTGGACCGCGCAGGCCACCTGATCCTGCCGCCGACTACGCTGCACAGCCTGCGCGAACTGCCCTACAACGAACGCATCGTCCAGGCCAAGGAAAGCGAGATCACCCGCACCTTCGCCAATATGCGCAATGGGCTGATCGACCAGATCCTGCGGCGCCTGAGCGCCCCCGAGATCGCCAACGCCTATGCCGACGCCGCCAACCGCCCGGTGGTCGAGGCCCCCTCCGAGCCGGCGCCCGCCGGGCCGCCGGCCAGCCCGCTGTCGCGGCCGGGATCGCCGGCCACCTATCCCTGAGGCCATGAGCC
The DNA here is from genome assembly GCF_027257175.1 of Castellaniella sp. S9. Taxonomy (GTDB): domain Bacteria; phylum Pseudomonadota; class Gammaproteobacteria; order Burkholderiales; family Burkholderiaceae_B; genus Castellaniella. The sequence goes on from NZ_JAPFGD010000001.1 coordinate 460,177, forward strand.
GCGGCCCGGATCCCGACCGCTACGTCGCACAGCTGGCGTCGGCACAGACGCTGGCGCCCTGCACGGTGATCAGCGGGGACGAGATCCTGCTCGCCACCGAGGCGGGCGACGCCCTGCGCGCCGCCGCCGCGCGCCTGGGCTGCTCCGAGCGCACGCGCCTGGTCATGGACGCGCGCGGCGACTGGAGCGCCGTCCTGGCCGCCACCCAGAACACCTCGCTGTTCGGCGACCTGAGGCTGCTCGAGATCAGCCTGCCCACGGGCAAGCCCGGCAAGGCCGGCGGCGAAACCCTGCAGCGGCTGGCGGCCCTCGCCCGGGAGGGACGGCTGCCGGACGTGCGCATCGTGGTCCATCTGCCCGGCCTGGACCGCGCCACCCAGCAAAGCAAATGGGCACAGGCCCTGCGGCAGGCCGCCCTGTGGGTGGACGTCCCCACGGTCGGCCGCGAAGCCCTGCCCGCCTGGATCGCCGCCCGCCTCGCCCGCCAAGGGCAGGACATGGCGCGCGAGGCCCTGGAATGGGTGGCCGACAAGGTCGAGGGCAATCTGCTGGCGGCCCACCAGGAGGTGCAAAAGCTCGGCCTGCTCCATCCGCCCGGGCCTATTTCCCTCGAGCAGGTCCAGGCCGCCGTCCTCAACGTGGCGCGCTACAACGTATTCGACTTGCGCGATGCGATGCTGCTGGGCCGGGCCGAACGCGCCTTGTCGGTCCTCGAGGGCCTGCGGGCCGAGGGCGAGGCCTTGCTGCTGGTATTATGGGCGGTGGGCGAGGAAATCCGCATCCTCGGCCGCCTGTCCGAGGCGCAGCGCGCCCGCCAGGGCATCGATGCGCTGCTGCGCAAGCACCGGCTGTTCGGCCCGCGCGAGCGCCTGGCCCGTCAGGCACTCGACCGCGTGCCGCCCGGCGCCTGGCCGGCCGCCGTGCGGCACGTCCAGGAAATCGACTGCCTGATCAAGGGCGTGCCCGTCGCAGGCAGGCTGTCCGATCCCTGGGATGAACTGGCCCGCCTGGTCATGCGCATTGCGGTGGCCGGCGCACCGCGTCCCTGAACCGTCCTGACACCATGAACGACACGTCTTCCGATTCCTCCATGATCCTCCTCGGCCGCCAGGCCCGCCAGGCCGCGCGCGGCATGCGCAATGCCACCGGCCGCGACAAGGCCCGCGCCCTGCGGGCGATGGCCGACGGCCTGCGCGCCCGCAAGGACTGGCTGCAGGCCGAAAACGCGCGCGACCTGGATGCGGCGCAGCGCAACGGCCTCGACGCCCCGCTGGCGGAGCGCTTGAAACTGTCGGACAAGGCGCTGGACACCATGGCCCTGGGCCTGGAGCAGATCGCCGCCATGCCCGATCCCATCGGCGCGCTGACCGAAACCCTGATCCGGCCCAACGGGATGCGGGTCGCGCGCATGCGGGTGCCGCTGGGCGTCATCGGCATCATCTACGAATCGCGCCCGAACGTGACCATCGACGCGGCGGCCCTGTGCCTGAAATCGGGCAACGCGGCCATCCTGCGCGGCGGCAGCGAGGCCTTCCATTCCAACCGAGCGCTGGGCGACGTCATCCAGGCGGGCCTGGCCGAGGCCGGGCTGCCGGCCCACGCGATCCAGGTGGTGGGGACCACCGACCGGGCCGCCGTGGGCGAGATGGTCCGCATGACCGACTACATCGACGTCATCGTGCCGCGCGGCGGCAAGGGCCTGATCGCACGCCTCGCCGAGGAGGCCCGCGTCCCCATGATCAAGCACCTGGAGGGCAACTGCCACATCTACGTCGACGCGGCCGCCGACCTGGAGCGCGCGATCGGGATCGTCGTCAACGCCAAGACCTACCGCTGCGGCATCTGCGGGGCGGTCGAGACCCTGCTGGTCCACGCCGGCATCGCCGAGGCCCTGCTGCCCCGGCTGGGCCGGCGCCTGGCCGAACTGGGCGTCGAGTTGCGCGCCTGCCCGCGCGCGGCCGCCTGGCTCGACGGCAGCACACCGGCCACCGAGGCGGATTGGGCCACGGAATTCCTCGCCCCCATCCTGGCCGTGCGCGTGGTGGACACGATCGACGAGGCCATCGACCACATCGCCCGCTACGGTTCCGAGCACACCGAATCCATCGTCACCGAGGATCTGGCGGCGGCCCAGCGCTTCCAGCGCGAGGTCGACTCCAGTTCCGTGTACGTCAACCTGCCCACCTGCTTCGCCGACGGTTTCGAGTATGGCCTGGGGGCCGAGATCGGCATTTCGACCAACCGCCTGCACGCCCGCGGGCCGGTGGGCCTCGAAGGCCTGACGATCCTGAAATGGGTCCTCACCGGCGAAGGGCAGTTGCGGGGATAGGCGTGCTCTGGGTCAAGGCCTTCCACATCCTGTTCGTCATCGCCTGGTTCGCGGGCCTGTTCTACCTGCCGCGCATCTATGTGAACCTGGCGCAGACCGACGAGCCCGGCGCACGCCGGGTGCTGCTGGGCATGGCGCGGCGCCTGTACCGCTTCATGACGCCGCTGGCGGTGCTGGCGGTCCTGCTGGGGCTCTGGCTCTACCTGGGCTGGGGCCTGGGCCGGGGACAGCTCTGGATGCACGTCAAGCTCGCCGCCGTCGCCGCCCTGGCGGCCTATCATCTGCTGTGCCTGCGTTACCTGCGCCGTTTCGAGCGCGGGGCCGGCACGCCCGGCCACCGCTACTTCCGCGGATTCAACGAGATCCCCGTCCTGCTCCTGCTGCTGGTCCTGATCATGGTCGTGGTCAAACCCTTCTGATGCCATGAGTCAAACAACCCTTCTGATGCCATGAGTCAAACCCCGCCCCGCAAGACCCTGAGCCTCAAGGACAAGACGCCCGCCGCACCGGAACGCGAAGCCCCGCGCAAGCGCTCGGGCGCGCGAGCGCGCCAGGTCGCCCTCCAGGAACTGGCGCAGGGCCAGTCCGCCGAGGCGCGGCGGCCGCCAGACGCCAAGCCCACGCGCCGGGCGAAAAGCCCGCGCAGCGAGCCGGATTCACGCGACGCCATGCCGCGGCGCGATGCGAGACCGTCGCGCAAAGCCGCCACTGCGCCCATCACGCCATCGGACCCCGACGCGCGCATCCGGCGGATGCGCCGCCCCCGCGAAGCCGAGGTCTACGACCTGTATGCCCCGTGTCCGCACGGCCTGGAGCAGGCACTGGCGCTCGAGCTCCAGGCGCTGGGCTACGAGGCCGTGCGCGAGGGGCGCGCGGGATGCCATTTCCGGGCGGACTGGACCGGCGTGCTGCGCGCCAACCTGTACTCGCGGCTGGCGACGCGCATTCTGGTGCGTGTCGCCCAGGCCGAGATCCACACCGAGGACGACATCCTGGCGCTGGCGCGGGATACTCCCTGGGAGCGCTGGTTCGGCGCCGAGCAGACGCTGCGGGTGGACACCTCGGCGGTGCGCAGCCCGTTGCGCAGTCTCCAGTACTGCAACCTGCGGGCCAAGGACGGCATCTGCGACCGCCTGCGGGAGCGCGAGGGCGCCCGGCCGGACATCGACACGGTGCGCCCGGACGCCCGCGTGCACCTGTTCCTGGATGCCACCCGCGCCACGCTGTATCTGGACGTCTCGGGTGAATCGCTGTTCAAGCGCGGCTGGCGCCTGGACAAGGGCGAGGCGCCCTTGCGCGAGAACCTCGCGGCGGGCCTGCTGGCCCTGTCCGACTGGACACCCGACAAGCCCCTGCTGGACCCTTTCTGCGGCAGCGGCACCATCCTGATCGAGGCCGCCTGGATCGCCCTGGGCGTGCCGCCTGGAATCTGGCGCCCGTTCAGCTTCGAACGCCTGCGCAATCACGATGCCCGCCGGTGGCGCGACCTCAAGGAGGACGCGCGGGCGCGCATCGCGCCGCGGATCGAGCAGGCCCTGGTCGGCTGCGACCTCGATCCCTCCGCCATCGATGCGGCCCGCGCCAATCTGGAGCGCGCCCACCTGACCCCGGATGCCATCCGCCTGGAGGTCGGCGATGCGCGCCGGATACCCGCGCCCGCGCCCGAGGGTTGGATCGTCACCAACCCGCCCTACGGCGAACGCCTGAGCGGCGACGACACCGAGCTCTGGCCCCAATGGGCCAGCCACCTCAAGCGTCATTACGGCGGCTGGCAGGTCAACGTCATCAGCAGCGACCTCGAGCTGCCGAGGCACATGCGCCTCAAGCCGCGCCGCCGCCAGCCCGTACACAATGGCGCATTGGACTGCCGTCTGTTCCAGTTCGACATCGTGGCGGCGGGCTACCGGGACGAGGCATAGCACGGCCCGGTGCCGTGGCGATTTCACACCACTGTCGCCCCTCTTTATTGCACCGCAAAAAAATCCTTGCTTTTTGACTAGGGTAAACCCTATAATAGGGTTAACCCGAGCGAAACGCTCTTCATTCAGCAAAGAGGCTAGCTATGAACACGATGAACCACACCCGCCTGACCGACTCCCTCGAACGCGAACTGCTGCAGCAAGCCATCGAGGCGCAATACGAATATCCCGTCCTGGACAAGATGCTGAGCAATCTGTTCCGCAAGGTGGCGACGTTCTTCCGTGGTCCCGAGGTCACGATCCATCAGACCCACACCGCCCACTAAGAAACTCTCTGCTGCACCGCAAAAGAGCCGCCAGGAGGCGGCTCTTTGCATTGAGGGTCCCGGCGATCCCGCGCCGCCTGCCGGCGCATGGCCAGGTTTCGGCGTTTTGCAGGATAATGACGGGTTTCCGGTCCCTCTTCGCGCCATGCCCCTCACCCCAGCCCCCAGCCGCCTCAGGCGCTTCGCCTGCATGATGTATGAAGGCGTCCTGCTTTTCGGCGTCCTGTTCCTCGCGTCCTACCTGCTCGATACGCTGACCCAGAGCCGCGACGGCCTGATGCTGCGCCATACGCGCCAAGGCGTCGCCTTCGTGGCCATCGGCCTGTACTTCATCCTGTGCTGGCGGCACGGCGGCCAGACCCTGCCCATGAAGACCTGGGACATCCGCCTGGCCGGCCGCGACGCCGCGCCGGTACCCTTGACGCGCATGGTGCTGCGCTATGTGCTGATGTGGCTGCTGCCCCTGCTGGCCGCCTGGCTCGTCGGGCGCCTGTCCACCGCCACCGGCTACGCCTCGGTCGACCTGCTGATCGTCGCGGCGCCCTTCTCGATCTTCGTCTGGACCTGGTTCGATCCCGAGGGCCAGTTCCTCCATGACCGCCTGCTGGGCACCCGGCTGGTCGACCTCAAGGCATCGACACTCCCATGAGCGACACCCTGCACAAGTACCTCGCCCTCGACCACGCCACCCGCGTCCAGGCGGTGCGCCTGACCGACACCTGGCGCACCGGACTGGCGCACCAGGACCATCCGCCCGTGCTGCAGCGGCTCATGGGCGAACTGTCCGCCGCCGCGGTCCTGCTGGCCGGCAACATCAAGTTCAACGGATCGGTCGTCCTGCAGCTGCAGGGCAACGGCCCCGTGCGCCTGATCGTGGTCGAATGCACCACGGACCTGGGGCTGCGCGCGACCGCCCACGTGCGCGAGGATGCCGGCATCCCGGACGACGGCACCCTGCAGACGCTGCTCAATGCGGACGGCCAGGGCCGCTTCATGGTGATGCTGGACCCCGAACGCCGCGAGACCGGCGCGCCGGCCTACCAGGGCATCGTGCCCCTGGAGGGCGAAACAGTCGCCGACGCGCTCGAGCACTACATGCGCAATTCCGAGCAGCTCGACACGCGGATGTGGCTGGCGGCCGACGAGCGGCACTGCGCGGGCTTCCTGCTGCAGCGCCTGCCCGAGGCCGGAGGCCGTGCCGCGGAATCGGCCGAGGAGCCCAGCTGGGACCGTTTCGTCGCCCTGGCCGAAACCCTGCAGACCGCCGAGCTCCTGGACGAGGACACCGACACCCTGATCCATCGCCTGTTCTGGCAGGATGAACTGCGGATGTTCGAGCCCCAGGCCGTGCGCTGGCATTGCCCATGCTCGCGCGACCGCGTCGCCAACATGCTGCGCACCCTGGGCCGCGCCGAGATCGACAGCATCCTCAGCGAACAAGAGCAGGTGCGGATCGCCTGCAATTTCTGCGGCAAGCCCTATGTCTTCGACGCCGTGGACTGCGCGATGCTGTTCACCGACGGTCCCCAGCCGCCGCAGGAGCCCGGCACGCTGCACTAGACATAATGGTTGCTCGTTAGGCGACGGAGGCTCGTCTCCTGTATCGCGGATTGCGCCCTCTTTCGAGGGGGCCGAGCCACATGCGGCGGGGCGAGCCCGCGCGCATCGGGATCCGCGCGGTTTCCACACTCGACAGGCCTGCGCCGCCCCCCGACACTGAAAGGCCTCCGATGGTCTTCCAGGTCCCCCGGCATGCGCTTTCCACTTGCGGTCCCGCTGCGGCCCGCCACCCGCCAACGCGGCGCGGGCATGGCGGGATTCCTGCTGACCGCCCTGCCCGTCCTGCTATTGGGGGCGGGCGCCATAGAAACCGCCCATTGGCTGTTCCTGCGCCAGACCCTCAGCCACGCCCTGGTCGAGGCCGGCCGCGCAGCGGCTACCCGACACGCGCAGCCCGCGGCGCTGGCGCGGGCTTTCGAGGACGCCCTGCGCATGCTGCATCCCGAGATCCGGCAGCGGGATGCCGCCTTGGCCTGGCGCCGGCGGGCGCTGGACGGCCCGCCCTGGCGCATCCGGGTGATCCGCCCCGCGCGCGCGGCTTTTCTCGATCACGCCGACCCGGGCACGGGCGCCCCGCCGTTCGGCGCCCTCGGGCCGGCTCAGATCCGCAATGATCGCCAGCACGAACAACACCAGCGGGCGATGAGGATGGGTTGGCCCGCCGGACGCGGGCCGGTGTCGGGCGAGACGGTCTTCGAGGCCAACACCCTGCAGCTCGAGCTGATCTGGCCTCACCGTCCCCTGCTGCCCGGCGTGGCCGCCGTGCTGCGCCTGATGGCGGAATCCGCCTCGCCCGAGGATGACCGCCGGCGTGTGCTGACGCAGGGCCTGTTGCCCATCGTGCGCAGCGCGACCCTGGCCATGCATTCGCATCCTGCGCAATGGCCCGACCTGGCCGACGGCCGGGTGGTGCACGGCAATCCCGCCTCGGGGCCGCCTTCGGCCGCCGGGCCGGACTGCGCCCATGGACCCAACGCCTGCCTGCCGCATGGGTCCCCGCCCGGCGCGGCCGATGGCGGCACAGCCGGCGAGGCGGGGCACGGCGTGCCGCCCGCTGTCCCGGACGGCACGGCCGCCGGCCCGCCGTACGACCCAGCCGCCTCCAGACCGGATGGCAGCCATGCGGACGGCCGCGGCAACGCCGGTATCGAGGCGGGCGACGCGGCGCCCGGGGATCTGTCCTGTGATCCCCCCCTGCCATGAATGCCCGGGCCGGGCGGGCCTTGGAATCAGGGCTTGGGGGCGGACGCGGGCGGCAGGATCTGGACGAAATACTCGCCCTCGCGGATCATGCCCAGCTCGCCGCGGGCGCGCTCCTCGATGGCCGAGGTCCCGGATTTCAGATCCTGGACCTCGGCCTGCAAGGCGTTGTTGCGCGCGGCGAGCGCCTGCGTGCTGTCCTGCTGGGCCGCCACTTGTTTCTGCAATTCATGGACCCGCATCCAGCCGCCCTTGCCCCACCACAGCGGATACTGGGCGGCCAGCGTGAGGACGGCCAGGACGAGGATCAGCAAGCGCATGCCCGGATCCCCGCAGGATCAGCGCAGGTTGTAGAAGGCGTCACGCCCGGGATAGGCGGCGACCTCGGCGAGCTCCTCCTCGATGCGCAGCAGCTGGTTGTACTTCGCCATGCGGTCCGAGCGCGACAGCGAGCCGGTCTTGATCTGCATGGCGTTGGTTGCCACGGCGATGTCGGCGATGGTGGAGTCCTCGGTCTCGCCCGAGCGGTGCGAGATGACCGCCGTGTAGCCGGCGCGCTTGGCCATCTCGATCGCCGCGAAGGTCTCGGTCAGGGTGCCGATCTGGTTGATCTTGATGAGGATGGAGTTGGCGATCCCCTGGTCGATGCCTTGCTTGAGGATCCGGGTATTGGTCACGAACAGATCGTCGCCCACCAGCTGGACCTTGCGCCCGAGCTGTTCGGTCAGGATGCGCCAGCCTTCCCAATCGTCCTCGGCCATGCCGTCCTCGATCGAGACGATCGGGTATTTGTCGCACCAGGAGGCCAGCAGATTGGCGAAGTCCTGCGACCCCAGGGCGATGCCGCCCTCGCCGGCCAGGTGGTACTGGCCGTCGCGATAGAACTCGGAGCTGGCGCAATCGAGGCCCAGCACGATCTGCGAGCCGGCCTCGTAGCCGGCCGCATCGATGGCCTGCAGGATGAGGCCGATGGCCGCCTCGTGGTTGGCCACGTTCGGCGCAAAACCGCCCTCGTCGCCCACGGCGGTCGACATGCCCTGCTGGCCGATGATTTTCTTGAGGGCGTGAAAGACCTCGGCGCCCATGCGCAGGGCCTCGCGGAAACTGGTGGCACCCACAGGCAGGATCATGAATTCCTGCAGGTCGAGCGTGTTGTTGGCGTGCGCCCCGCCATTGATGACATTCATCATGGGCACGGGCATCTGCATCGGGCCGCTGCCGCCGAAATAGCGATACAGCGACAGGCCGGCATCGTCGGCCGCGGCCCGCGCCACGGCCATGCTGGCCGCGAGGATCGCGTTCGCGCCCAGGCGGCTTTTCGTGTCGGTGCCGTCCAGGTCGATCAGGGTGTGATCGATGAAGGTCTGCTCCTGTGCGTCCAGCCCCATGAGGGCGTCGGAAATCTCGGTGTTGACGTGCTCGACCGCCCGCAGCACGCCTTTGCCCAGGTACCGGGCCGCGTCGCCGTCGCGCAGTTCGATCGCCTCGCGCGAGCCGGTGGATGCGCCCGAGGGAACGGCGGCCCGGCCCATGGCGCCGGACTCGAGCAGCACGTCGCACTCTACGGTGGGATTGCCGCGCGAATCCAGGATTTCGCGCCCGATGATATCTACGATTGCACTCATGTCTGACTATCCTGCCTGTATTGAGGGATTGCGTGAAAAAACGCAGGGCTCGGGTATTTTACCCATGCGCCCTGGGGGCCAGTCTACCCCGCGGGCGCGCCGCGCGAGCCCAAGAGATGCTAGACACCCTGGACGATGTACATCGTCATGTGCGCCGCCTCGGCGCGGGCCGCCCGGCCCTGGCGATATTCCGGCGAATCATAGAATCTGCGCGCCGCCTCGACGTCGTCGAACTCCAGCACCACGAGGCGACCCGGATGCGCGCCCTCGAGGGCGGTCACCTCGCCGCCGCGCACCAGCACGCGCGCGCCGTACTTTTGCATCGCCTCGGAGGAAAATTTCTGGTAGTGCTTGTATTGCTCGGGATCAGTGACTTCGACGTTGGCAATGATGTAGGCGCTCATGGGGATTCCTGTCGGAGGTTCAAAGTGAGTTCAGCAACGCGCCGCCTTCCTTGACGCAACGGTCGATGGCCTGCAGGCTGGCGAGCAGGTCGCGCATGCGGTCCAGGGCCACGGCATTGGGGCCATCGGACAGCGCACGGTCGGGGTCGGGATGGGTCTCCATGAAGACCCCCGCCACGCCGGCGGCCACCGCGGCGCGGGCCAGGACGGGCACGAACTCGCGCTGTCCGCCCGAGCTGGCGCCCTGCCCGCCGGGCAGTTGCACCGAGTGCGTGGCATCGAACACCACCGGACACCCGGTCTCGCGCATGATCGCCAGCGAACGCATGTCGGACACCAGGTTGTTGTAGCCGAACGAGGCGCCGCGCTCGCACACCATGATGGTATCGCCGTCGCCGCCGGCCTCCTGCGCCGCGGCGCGGGCCTTGGCGACGACCTGCTGCATGTCATGCGGCGCGAGGAATTGCCCTTTCTTGATGTTGACCGGCTTGAGCGTGGCCGCGCAGGCGTGGATGAAATCCGTCTGGCGGCACAGGAATGCAGGGGTCTGCAGCACGTCGACCACCTGGGCCGCCGCGCGCGCCTGGTCCGCGTCGTGCACGTCGGTCAGGACGGGCACGCCGAGCTGGGCGCGCACGTCGGCGAGGATCGCCAGCCCCTGCTCGATGCCGGGGCCGCGAAACGAACGGTCCGAACTGCGGTTCGCCTTGTCGAAGGAACTCTTGTAGATGAAGGGAATGCCCAGCGTGCGCGTGATGTCCTGGAGGCGGCCGGCCGTCTCGAAGGCGAGCTCGCGCGATTCAATCACGCAGGGGCCGGCGATCAGGAAGAACGGCTGGTCCAGGCCCACCCGGAAATCGCACAGTTTCATGGGTTCTCCTCAGGCTTCGGCCAGCTCGCGTTTGCGGCGATGCGCAAGCGCCGCCTGGATGTAGCTGGTGAACAGCGGATGCCCGTCACGCGGCGTCGAGGTGAATTCCGGGTGGAACTGCACGCCCATGAACCAGGGATGGCTGGGAATCTCCATGATCTCGGGCAGGTTCTCGGTCGGCGTGCGCGCGCTGATCACCAGGCCCGCCTCCTCGAGGCGGTTCACGTAGACGTTGTTGACCTCGAAACGATGGCGGTGGCGCTCGTTGACCTCGGGACCATAGATCTCGAAGGCGCGCGTGCCGGGCTTGATCGGGCAGCGCTGCGCGCCCTTCCTCATGGTGCCGCCCAGGTCGGAGGTCTGGTCGCGGCGCTCGATCTTGCCCTCGCGGTCCTGCCACTCGGTGATCAGGGCGATCACGGGGTGCGCCGCCGAGGGATCGAACTCGGTGCTGTTCGCACCGCCCAGGCCGGCGACGTGGCGCGCGAACTCGACCACCGCGAGCTGCATGCCCAGGCAAATGCCCAGGTAGGGGATGCCGTGCTCGCGGGCGTACTGGATGGTCTTGATCTTGCCTTCGGTGCCGCGTTTGCCGAAACCGCCCGGCACCAGGATGGCGTCCAGGGTTTCGAGCACCTCGGTGCCGCGGGTTTCGATTTCCTCGGAATCGATGTATTCGATCCGCACCTTGGAATGGGTGTGGATGCCCGCGTGCACCAGCGCCTCGCTGAGGGACTTGTAGGATTCGGTCAGGTCGACGTATTTGCCCACCATGCCCACCGTGACGGTATCGCGCGGGTGCTCGATGGCGTCGATCAGCCGATCCCAGAGCGTCAGGTCGGCGGGCGGCGGCGTCAGCGCCAGGGCATCGCACACCAGGCTGTCGAGGCCTTGCTGGTGCAGCATGGCGGGGATCTTGTAGATCGAGTCGGCGTCCCACACCGAGATCACGGCATCCAGCGGCACGTTCGAGAACAGCGAGATCTTGGCGCGCTCGTCATCGGGCACCGGACGGTCGGCCCGGCACAGCAGCGCGTTGGGATAGATGCCGATTTCGCGCAGCTTCTGCACCGAATGCTGGGTGGGCTTGGTCTTGAGTTCACCGGCCGAGGCGATGAAGGGCACCAGGGTCAGGTGCACGAAGGCGCACTGGTTGCGCCCCAGCCGCAGGCTCATTTGGCGCACGGCCTCGAGGAAGGGCAGCGACTCGATGTCGCCGACCGTGCCGCCGATCTCGACGATGGCGACGTCGGCCGCGCCGTTCCAGGCCGCATCGGCGCCGCGCACGATGAAATCCTGGATCTCGTTGGTGATGTGGGGGATGACCTGGACCGTCTTGCCCAGGTAGTCGCCACGGCGTTCCTTGCGCAGCACGGACTCGTAGATCTGGCCGGTCGTGAAATTGTTGACCTTGTGCATCCGCGTCGAGATGAAGCGCTCGTAGTGGCCCAGGTCGAGGTCCGTTTCCGCGCCGTCCTCGGTGACGAATACCTCGCCGTGCTGGAAGGGGCTCATGGTGCCCGGATCGACGTTGATGTAGGGATCCAGCTTGAGCATGGTGACGCGCAGCCCGCGAGACTCGAGGATGGCGGCGAGCGACGCCGCCGCAATGCCCTTGCCCAGGGAGGACACGACGCCTCCCGTGACGAATACGTATTTGGTCATCTTGATACAGTGCCCGGGGTTGGCGGGCCGGAGCGGGAAATTTGGATTATAGCCTTTCGGTGCGGGCCAGCAGCCAGTCGCGGGCGGCGCCGTCGACCCACGGCAGCAGGCGCTCGCGCACCATGGCGTGGTAGTCGTCGAGCCAGCCGCGCTCGTCCGCCGACAGGGCGTCGGGCAGCACGCAGCGGGTGTCGATCGGGCACAGCGTGAGGGTTTCGAAGCGCAGGAAATCGCCGAACGGGCTGCGGCCGTCCTCGATCGCCAGGACCAGGTTTTCGATGCGGATGCCCCACTGCCCGTCGCGGTAGAGGCCGGGCTCGTTGGAGGTCACCATGCCGGCGCGCATGGCCTGTTCGGGACGGGGCCGGGCACGCACCGCGATCGACTGCGGACCCTCGTGGACGTTCAGGAAATATCCCACGCCGTGGCCGGTGCCGTGGCCGTAGTCCAGGCCCGCGCGCCACAGCGGCATGCGCGCCACGACGTCCAGCGAGGGCGAGGGGGTCCCATCAGGAAAGCGTGCCATGGCCAGTGCGATGTGCGCGCGCAGGACGACGGTGAAATCCGCCAGTTGGGCCTGGCTGGGCCGCCCCACCGGCACGACGCGCGTGATGTCGGTCGTGCCGCCCAGGTATTGTCCGCCCGAGTCGATCAGCAGCAGGCCGTCGCCCTCGATCACGGCATGCGACTGCGGCGTCGCCTGGTAATGGGGCATGGCGCCGTTGGCGTTGAAACCGGCGATCGTGGCAAAGCTGGGCGACACGAAGTCCGGTCGGCGCGCCCGCGCCGCGGTGATGCGCGTGTCCACATCGAGCTCGGTGATGCGCTCGCCCGCCGCCAGGGTGGCCTCGAATCCGGCAAAGAACTCGCACAGCGCGGCACCGTCCTGCTCCATCGCCCGGCGGATATTCGCCGCCTCGGCCTCGGTCTTGAGGGCCTTGAGGATCTGGGACGGATTGGCCGCCTCGATCAGGCGCGCCTGCGGCGCCCAGGCCACCGTGCCGGCGGTCACCCGGGCGGGATCGACCATCAGCGCCGCGCCCTCCGGCAGCGCCTCGAGGTCGGCCGCCAGGTCGCCGTAGCCGCGCAGGACCACGCCGTCGTCACGCAGGATGCGCGCGAGCGCACCGTCGATCTTGCCGGGCGCAATGTACAGCCTGGCCTCGTCCGCGGCTACTAGCGCATGAGCCAGGAATACGGGGTTGTAGGACACGTCGGCGCCGCGCAAGTTGAACAGCCAGGCGATGTCATCCAGCGTGGACAGCAACAGCCAGCCGGCCGCCTGGCTGCGCATGGCCTCGCGCACCGCCGCCAGGTTGTCGGCGCGGCTGCGGCAGGCATGCGGCGGCCGGTGCTCGTAGACGGGCGCCGCCGGCAAGGACGGGCGCCCCGCCCAGACCGGCCCGACCGGATCGCGTCCGAGCTCCAGCGCCATGCCGGCCGCCTCGAGCCCCTCGCGCCAGCGCCGGGCCGTACCCAGGTCGAGCACGCGGCCGTCCGCGGCCACGCGCGCACCGCGCGGCAGGTGCGCCAGGATCCAGTCCAGCGGATCGGGCACCCCGGCCTGGCCGGCGCGCATCAGCGCGATCCCCGAGCCTTGCAGCTGGACCTCGGCCTGCGCCCAATAGCGGCTGTCGGTCCACAGGCCGGCGAACTCGCCGGCCACCAGCAGGCTGCCGGCCGAGCCGGTGAAGCCGCTGGCCCAGGCGCGGGCCTGCCAGTGCTCCGGCAGATACTCCGACAGATGCGGATCGGCCGAGGGAATCAAGCAGGCGTGCAGGCCCTCGGCGCGCAGATGCGCGCGCAGGGCCTGCACGCGGCCCGCGGCGGGCGCCTCGGATGACGATGCCACGAGAAAACCCCTTCAGGCGACGGCCGACACGTCCAGGCGGGCGGAGGTCTTGGCGCGGATCTCGTCGACGGTGACGCCGGGGGCGAGCTCGGTGAGCCGCAGGCCGTCTTCGCCGACCTCCATCACCCCCAGGTCGGTGATGATCATGTCGACCACGCCCACGCCGGTCAGCGGCAGGGTGCATTCGGGCAGCAGCTTGAGGTTTTCCGTGCCGTCCTTGGCGCGCGCGACGTGCTCCATCAGCACCACGACCTTGCCGACGCCGGCCACCAGGTCCATGGCGCCGCCCATGCCCTTGATCATCTTGCCGGGAATCATCCAGTTGGCCAGGTCACCCTTTTCGGACACCTGCATGGCCCCCAGGATGGCCAGGTTGATCTTGCCGCCGCGTATCATGCCGAACGAGTCCGCCGAGGCGAAGATCGAGGAGCCGGGCAAGGTGGTGACGGTCTGCTTGCCGGCGTTGATGCAATCGGCGTCGATCTCGTCCTCGGTCGGGAAGGGCCCGATGCCCAGCAGGCCGTTTTCCGACTGCAGCCAGACCTCCATGCCCTCGGGCACGTGGTTGGCCACCAGGGTCGGCAGGCCGATCCCCAGGTTCACATAAAAGCCGTCCTGCAGCTCGCGCGCCGCGCGCGCCGCCATTTGTTCGCGATCCCAAGCCATTTCCGTAATCCTCCTCAAGCCTTGCGCGTGGTGCGTTGTTCGATGCGTTTTTCCGGATTCGCGTTGAGCACGATCCGATGGACGAAGATCCCGGGCAGGTGGACGTCATCGGGGTCGAAGGCGCCCGTGGGCAGGATTTCCTCGACCTCGACAATGGTGATCTTGCCGGCCATGGCCACGTTGGGATTGAAGTTGCGGGCGGTGCGGCGGAACCGCAGATTGCCGCTGCGGTCGGCCTTCCAGGCCTTGACCAGGGAGACATCGGGCACCAGCGAGCGCTCGAGGACATAGGTGCGGCCGTCGATTTCGCGGGTTTCCTTGCCGTCGGCGACGACCGTGCCGACACCGGTGGCCGTGAAGAACGCGGGGATGCCCGCGCCGCCGGCGCGCAGCTTTTCGGCCAGCGTGCCCTGGGGCGTGAATTCGAGCTCGAGTTCATTGGCCAGGTATTGGCGCTCGAATTCCTTGTTCTCGCCCACGTAGGAAGCGATCATCTTGCGGATCTGGCGGGTGGTCAGCAACTGGCCCAGGCCGAAGCCGTCGACCCCGGCGTTGTTGCTGATGCAGGTCAGGTCACGCACCCCGGAATCGCGCAAGGCGGCAATCAGCGCCTCGGGGATCCCGCACAGGCCGAAACCGCCCACGGCGATCATCTGGCCATCGGCGACGACCCCTTGCAAGGCCTCCGCGGCGCTTCCATAGACTTTTTCCATGCTCTATTCCTCTTGAAGAATGGCTATAACGACTCAAACAGAAAAGCAGCGTGCCAGGGCCTGGCGATCGGCGTCGGTCCAGGGCGTCGGCCGTCCGGTGGCGCCATCGGCGAACACCAGGACGTTGCGGCCCCGCGCATGTATGTCCTGCGGCTCGTCGGCCTGCGCAATCCAGGTGTCCAGCTCGAGGCTGGTGCGCCCCACCCGCAAGAGCTTCAGGCCCACGACGATACGGGCAGGATACAACAGCGGCTTCAGAAAATCACATGAGGCATGGACGAGCACGCCGACGCGGCCGGTGCCTCCGTCCGGTTCCATCGCCTCGTAGAGATGGACGCGGGCCTCTTCGAAATAGCGGAAGTAGACTGTATTGTTGACGTGGCCCAGCGCGTCCAGATCCCCCCAGCGCACGTCCATCCGGCACAGGAATACCCCGGTGCCGGGCGCCTCGGCGCCTCGATCCTCGGACATCACGAAACCCTCCGTCACAAGCAGAACTCCAGAGGTGCAGTATAACGATCTGCAATACAATGGCCCGCATGCCGCGGGGGCACCGCCGGAACAAACCTCGACAACGGGAGCAACACCACCCATGACCGAACGCGAATCAATGGAATACGACGTCGTGATCGTCGGCGCCGGGCCCGCAGGCCTGGCCGCGGCGATCCGCCTCAAGCAACTGGCGGCCGAACGCGGCCAGGAGGTCGCTGTCTGCGTCCTTGAAAAGGCCGCCGAGATCGGCGCCCACATTCTCTCGGGCGCCGTGATGGACCCCCAGGCCTTGACCGAACTCATTCCCGACTGGAAAGAGCGCGGCGCCCCGCTGGACGTGCCGGTGACCGAGGACCAATTCCTGTTCCTGACCCCCGGCAAGGCGCGCGCCACCCCGTCGTGGCTGCTGCCCGACTGCTTCAAGAACCACGGCAACTACATCGTCCGCCTGGGCCATGTCACGCGCTGGCTGGGCGAGCAGGCCGAGGCCCTGGGCGTGGACGTCTTTCCCGGTTTCGCCGCCGCCGAGATCCTGTACGACGAGGCCGGCGCCGTGCGCGGCGTGGTCACGGGCGACATGGGCGTGGCGCGCGACGGCAGCCACACCGACCACTACCAGCCAGGCATGGAACTGCTGGCCCGCTACACGGTCTTTGCCGAAGGCTCGCGCGGCCACCTGGGCCGCCAGCTGATCGAAAAATACCGCCTCGACGCCGGACGCGACCCCCAGAGCTACGCCATCGGCATCAAGGAACTCTGGGAAGTCGACCCGGCCCAGGCGCATCCCGGCCGCGTGGTGCATACGGCCGGCTGGCCGCTGGACTCCGACACCTACGGGGGATCCTTCCTGTATCACCTGAACGACGGGCTGGTGGCCGTGGGCCTCGTGGTGGGCCTGGACTACGCCAATCCGTGGCTGTCGCCCTTCGAGGAATTCCAGCGCTACAAGACCCATCCGGCGATCCGGGCGACCCTCGAGGGCGGCAAGCGCATCGCCTATGGCGCGCGCTCGCTGACGGCCGGCGGCCTGCTGTCGGTGCCCAAGCTCTGTTTCCCCGGCGGCGTGCTGGTCGGCTGTGAGGCCGGCGTGCTCAATGCCTCGCGCATCAAGGGCAGCCATTCGGCCATCAAGACCGGCGCCCTGGCCGCCGAGGCGGCATTCGAGGCCCTGGCCGCCGGCCGCTCGCACGACGAACTGTCGGCCTATCCAGCGGCCTTCGAGCAGTCCTGGCTGCATGCCGAGCTGAAAAAATCACGCAATTTCAAGCAGTGGTTCAAGAAAGGCCGCACGGTCGGCACGCTGATGACCGGCATCGAGCAGTGGCTGCTCAAGGGCAACGTCCCCTGGACCCTCCACCGCAACAAGCCGGATCACGCCTGTCTGCAGCCGGCGGCGGAATGCGCGCGCATCGACTACCCCAAGCCCGACGGCAAGCTGACCTTCGATCGCCTCAGCTCGGTCTTCATCTCGAACACCAACCACGACGAAAACGAGCCGGTGCACCTGACGCTGAAGGACGCCGCGGTGCCGGTGGCGGTCAACCTGGCCAAATTCGGCGGCCCCGAGGCGCGCTACTGCCCGGCGGGCGTCTACGAGTTCGTCAAGACCGAGACCGGCGAGGACCGGCTGCAGATCAACGCCCAGAACTGCGTGCACTGCAAGACCTGTGACATCAAGGACCCGACCCAGAACATCGTCTGGGTGACGCCGCAAGGCGGCGAGGGGCCGGTGTACAACGGGATGTAAAAAAGAGGCGGGGAAGGTTCTCCCCCGCCTCTTCAGCTGCGTCCGATGCCCCGGATCACGGGACATCGTCCAGCACTTGCTACCGGACCTGGGCCAACTGGTCCAGAATCCCCGGGTTCTCGAGTGTCGATACGTCCTGCGTGATGGGTTCGCCCTTGGCCACCACCCGCAGCAGCCGGCGCATGATCTTGCCCGAGCGCGTCTTGGGTAGATTTTCGCCAAAGCGGATCTCGCGCGGCTTGGCGATCGGGCCGATCTCCTTGGCCACCCAGTCGCGCAGCTGCTTGGCCATCGCGTCCGCATCGGCGCCTTGCGGCAGCGCCCCGTTGAGCACCACGAAGGCCACCACCGCCTCGCCCGTGGTGTCGTCGGGACGGCCCACCACCGCGGCCTCGGCCACCAGGTCGTGCGCCACCAGCGCCGATTCGACCTCCATCGTGCCCAGGCGGTGTCCCGAGACGTTGAGCACGTCGTCGATGCGGCCCATGATCCAGAAATAACCGTCCTTGTCGCGCTGCGCTCCGTCGCCCGCCAGGTAATAGCCCTTGAGATCGGGCGGGAAGTAGGTCTTTTTGAAGCGCTCGGGATCGCCCCAGATCGTGCGGATCATCGACGGCCACGGCCGCCGGATCACCAGGAAGCCGCCCTTGCCGCGCTCGACCTCCTCGCCGGTCTCGTCGACCACCGCCGCGTCGATGCCCGGCAGCGGCAGCGTGCACGAGCCCGGCTTCAGCGGCGTGACCCCCGGCAGCGGCGTGATCATGTGCGCACCGGTCTCGGTCTGCCACCACGTGTCGATCACCGGGCAGCGCTCGCGTCCGACATTGTTGTAGTACCACACCCAGGCCTCGGGATTGATGGGCTCGCCCACCGAGCCGATGATGCGCAGGCTATCCAGGTTGAACTCGCGCGGATGCACCTTGGGGTCGGTTTCCGCCAGCTTCGTCAAGGAACGGATCGCCGTCGGCGCCGTGTAGAACACCGTCACCTTGTGCTGCTCGATCATGCGCCAGAAGCGCGCCGCGTCCGGATACGTCGGCACCCCCTCGAACACCACCTGCGTGACGCCGGCCGCCAGCGGGCCGTAGGTCACGTACGAATGGCCCGTCACCCAGCCCACGTCGGCCGTGCACCAGAAGACGTCATCGGGCTTGGCATCGAAGGTCCACTTCATGGTCATCAGCGACCACAGCAGAAAGCCCGCCGAGGCGTGCTGCACGCCCTTGGGCTTGCCGGTGGAACCCGAGGTGTACAGGATGAACAGCGGGTGGTCGGCATCGACGGCCACCGGCGGGCAGTCCGTCGGCTGGCCCTGGATCACGTCGTGCCACCACAGGTCGCGGCCCTCGTGCCACTGGACCTCGGAGCCGGCGCGGCGGTAAGTGATGACCTGGCGCACCCCCTCGCAGCCGCCCATGGCCAGCGCCTCGTCGACGGCGTTCTTCAGGGCAATGGTCTTGCCGCCGCGGATCTGCGCATCGGCCGTGATGATCAGCGTCGCGCCCACGTCGACCGTGCGCTCGTGGATGCTCTTGGACGAAAAACCGCCGAACACCACCGAGTGGATGATGCCCAGACGCGCGCAGGCCTGCATCGCCACCACCGCCTCGATGGACATCGGCAGATAGATGATGGCGCGCTCGCCGGTCTTGAAGCCCAGCGCCTTGAGGGCGTTGGCGAACTGGCCCACGCGCGCCAGCAGTTCCTTGTAGGTGACCTGGGTCACCTGCCCGTCATCGGCCTCGAAGATCAGCGCCACCCGGTTTTCCGCCGGCGTGCCCATATGCTTGTCCAGGCAGTTGGCCGACACGTTCATCTGGCCGTCCGGATACCATTTGTAGAACGGCGCCTCGGACTCGTCGAGCACCTGCGTGAAGGGCCGCGTCCAGACCAGGTTCTCGCGCCCCAGGCGCGCCCAGAAGGCGTCCGGATCGCGCCGCGCCTCGTCGCACAAGGCCTCGTACCCCGCCATCCCCGACACATTGGCCCGCCGCACCAGATCCTCGGGAGGCTGGAACACCCGGTTCTCTACCAGTATCGATTCAATCGCCGTCGTCATGGTTGGCTCGCTCCTATGAATATTTGAAGGTTCTATTTGTATTCTTGTGCATCTGCCAACTGCAACCCTACTGCAGGATGCTTACTCGTCGCTGACAAATGCAACAGGACTGGGCGGCGGCGGCCCCTCATCGGGGCGCCGCGGCGTCGCGGCTGCGCAGCCCGCGCCCGAAATCCAGGCCTGCCAGGACCACCAGCCCCGCCACGAAGAACACGCCCGTGACCAGCAGCCCCAGTCGATGATTGCCGTCCGTGATCCAGACCACCAGGCCATAGCACAGAGGCCCCACCACCGCCGCCAGCTGCACCGCGAAGGCCCACAGCGCGTAGAATTCGGCGGGCCGCCGCGTCGGCGCAAGCACCCCGACCATCGCCCGGCCCGCGCTCTGGCTGGTGCCCATGCACAGGCCGGCCAGCGCCGCGGCCACCCAGAAGGTGCGCACGTCCTCGGCGATGACCGCCAGGGCGACCATCAGCAGCCACCCCGCCAGCGTGATGGCCAGCGCGCGCTTGTGGCCGATGCGGTCCTGGGCATAGCCGAAGAGGAAGGCGCCCAGGGCGGCGGCGATATTGACCAGGAACACCAGCAGCATGGTCTGCTGCATCTGGAAGCCCATGACCTCGGTGGCATAGACCGCCGCCAAGGTAATCACCACGGTGATGCCGGCCTGATAGCAGGCGATGCACAGCAGCAGGCGGCGGAAATCGGGAAAATCGGCGCGTGTCTCGCGCCAGGCGCGCAGCAGATTGCCAAGCAACGGCCGGGCCTCGCCGCCGCCCGGCACCGCCCGTTCGCGCAGCCACAGCAGCGAAGGAATGGCGGCGATGGCGAACAGCAGCGCCGTCGACAGCATGACCCAGGGCACATAGTCCTCGGCGGCCAGCCCCTGGGCCTCGCCGCGCGAGGCAATCCACAAGGCCACGCCCAAGGCCAGCATCCCGCCGCAGTAGCCGAAGCTCCAGCCCCATCCCGAGACCCGCCCCAGGGATTCGGTGCGGGCCAGCCCCGGCAGGAACGAGGCGACGGCGGATTCGCCGATGCAATAGCAGTAGTTCGACAGCGCCAGGCACAGCAGCCCCCACACCACGGCGCCCGGACCCACCGTGGCCAGCAGCACCGTGCCGGCGACGCAGCCCGCCGTGCTGGTGAACAGCAGCCGGCGTTTGGCCGCGCGCGCGTCGGCGCGTGCGCCCAGGCCCGGCATGGTCAGCATCACCGCCAGGTAGGACAAGGACAGGGCCGCGGTCAGCGCCAGCGTTCCCCAGGCATGCCCGGCCGCCACGACGCCCACGAAATAGGCGTTGAACACCGTGGTCAGGACGACCGTGGTGTACCCCGAGTTGGCAAAATCGTACATCGCCCACGACCACACCTCGCGGCGGCCGACGCCGGGCCGCAGCGCCTCGCCGCGCATCGGCCCGGGACTCAAAGCGTCGAACGGATCTGGTCGAGCGCGCCCGGATCCTCGATGGTCGTCAGGTCGCCGGGATCGCGCCCCTCGCACAGGGCCACGATGGCACGGCGCAGGACCTTGCCCGAGCGGGTCTTGGGCAGCGTGTTGACGAAGCGGACCCGCGCCGGCCGGGCCACGGCGCCGTTGCGCTGCTCGATGACGGTCTTGATCTCGGCCTCGAGCCGGTCGCGCGCGCCGTCCTCGAGCAGCAGGTCGGGATTGCGCAGCACCGCAAAGGCCATGGCCTCCTGGCCCTTGGTCGAGTCGGCCACGCCCACCACGGCCGATTCCGCCACCGCCGGGTGGGTGTTGACGGATTCCTCGATCTCGCGCGTGCCCAGCCGATGCCCGGCCACATTGATGACGTCGTCGGTACGGCCCAGGATGTACCAGTAGCCGTCCTCGTCGAACAGCCCCCAGTCCGAGGTCGAATACAGCATGCGGCCCGGGAAGGACTCGAAGTAGGTGTGCACGAAGCGCTCGTCGTTGCGCCAGATCGTACTCATGGCCCCCGGCGGCAGCGGCGGCTGGATGGCCACCACGCCCTTTTGCCCCGGGCCGGCGTCCTTGCCCGTGGCCTCGTCCACCACCCGCACGTCGTAGCCGTAGACCGGGAAGGACGGGCTGCCGAAGCGCGTCGGGGCCTCCTCGACGCCGGGCTGCGCCGAGAGGATCGGCCAGCCGGTCTCGGTCTGCCAATAGTTGTCGATGACCGGCTTGTCCAGCGCCTCGGACAGCCACTGGCCGGTGAGTTCGTCGAGGGGTTCGCCCGCCAGGTAGATGCGCTCGAGGCTGGAGAGGTCGTGGCGGTGCAGGAGCCCGGGATCGTGCTTTTTCAGCACGCGGATGGCGGTCGGTGCCGAGAACAGGGCATTGACCCCGTATTGCTCGATGATGCGCCACAGGACGGCGGCGTCCGGACGCACCGGCGTGCCCTCGTACATGACGGTGGCCTGGCCGTTGAGCAAGGGCCCGTAGACGACGTAGGAATGGCCCACCACCCAGCCCACGTCGCTGGACGAAAAGTACACGTCGCCCGGCTTGCCGCCGTAAATGTATTCCATCGAGGCGCACAGGGCCACGGCATAGCCGCCGGTGTCGCGCTGCACTCCCTTGGGATTGCCCGTGGTCCCCGACGTATACAGCACATAGGAAGGATCATTGGATTCCAGCCAGACGACCGGCACGTGCGCGTCCAGGTGGCGCGCGCGCATGGGCGCGTACGCCAGGTCCCGGCCCTCGCGCATGGCGCAAGGGACCAGGCCGCGGTCGATGATGACCACGTGCTCGGGCGCATGGCCGGCGATGTCGAGCGCCTGGTCCAGCAGGGGCTTGTAGGCAATGGGCCTGCCGCCGCGCGAGCCGGCGTCGGTCGAAACCACCACCTTGGGCTGCGCATCGTCGATGCGCTGGGCCAGGTTGTGCGAGGCGAAGCCGCCGAACACCACGGAATGGATGGCGCCGATGCGCGCGCAGGCCAGCATGAAGAACGCCGCCTGGGGAATCATGGGCAGGTAGATCAGCACGCGGTCGCCCTGATCGACGCCGAGTTCCTGGAGGATGGCCGCCGCCGCGTTGACCTCGCGCGCCAGATCGGCGCGCGTATAGACGATTTCCTGGTCGACCTCGGTGGACACCCAGATCAGCGCCGGCTGGTCCCCCTGGGTGTCGAGCCAGCGGTCCACGGCGTTGTAGCAGAGATTCGTGCGCCCCCCCACGAACCAGCGCGCGAACGGCGGATTCGAATAATCCAGCACCTGCCGAAAAGGGGTCTCCCAATGGATACGCTGGGCCTCCCGCCGCCAGAACGATTCCCGATCGTCGATGGATTGGCGATGAAACTCGCGAGTCTTCTGCATTGCCGTCCTCCTGTGCGCGCATGCCCTCCACGAGCATGCGCGGGGGGTGGTCTTGTCGGAATTATGATGGGTCTACATCCTACACCCGAAAGCCCACCGCACCCATCCAGGACATCCCCGGATCCCGTCCGCGCCGCGGCGCGACTTTACCGGGGCGTCAGGATTCGCTAAACTCGCCCGATTGGTCCCACCCTTCGCCCCCCCGAAAACGAGTCATGCCGCCGCCACATTCCCCGCCACAGCGTGCCCTGTCGCGCCCATTGACCCGATTATCGACACTCATCCTATGCACGGCCGCCCTGGCACTCGCCGGTTGCGCGACCCAGACGAAACAGACCGCCGACGCCTCTTCCCAGCACCTGCTGCGCGACGCCTACCTCATCCAGACCCAATCCGACCCCCTCGGGGCATGGCTCGACAACAAGGACAGCCTGGCGATCAATCGCGCCAATGCCCTGGACTACGGCTCGTCCGCGGTGCCGCCACGCACGCTCGTGTCGACCGCCATGACATTCCTCGGCGTCAAGTATCGCTACGGCGGCGACTCGCCGGGCGAGGGCTTCGATTGCAGCGGGCTGGTGGCCTATGCCGCCGAAAAGTCGCTGGGGCTCAAGCTGCCCCGCAGCGCCCGCGACATGGCTCGCGAGGGGATCTCGGTCAATCGCAACGAGCTGCGCCGCGGCGATCTGGTGTTCTTCAATACCCGCGGTCATCGCAATTCGCACGTGGGCATCTACGTCGGCGACCATAAATTCGTCCATGCGCCGCGCACCGGCGCCAAGGTGCGCGTCGAAAGCATGAACGTCGCCTACTGGCGCAAGCGCTATAACGGCGCGCGCCGTCTCGGGGTCGAAACCCAGACGGCCTCGGCCGCGACCTCCCGGCAGGCCCGCTCCCAGCGCGTCAGGCAGGTACAGCGGCAAATCGCCAAATCGGGCCGCTAGGCCCGACCTCGCCGCCTCACGCAGCGGCGGCGACGACCCGGTGGCCGCGTGCCGCGGGCGCCTCGCCGCGGATCGGACAAGCCTGACAATAGCCGCACTGATCCAGAGCCTGCTTGACGCTGCAGACCGAACGCCGGCAGGCCATCACCCGGATGCCCGCGCGCTGTGCCGCCGTGCGGAAGGTCTTCATCACATTGTGACCCAGGAAGTCGGTCAACAGGATCACCAGCTCGGTGCCCGAGGGCAGCTGCGGTGTTTTCTTTTGATGGGCGGGATCGCGGCCGCTGATGTGGTGCCGGATGGCGATGTTGTGATCCCTGAGCAGGTCGGGGATGTTGCCCAGTCGATCCGCGCCGACGACGAGGGCACTGACTTGTTGCTGCGCCATGGGATGGCTCCTGAGAGACTCATGAGCATTAATGATAATCATTCCTATTCTCGAAAGCAATAAGATTCTCATGGTTACTCGACACCCTGGCTGGCCGTGCGGCGCGGCAGCCCTTTCCCGCCCTTCCGGGACGCTCTTCAGGCCGCTACGCGGGCCGGTTCGCCGATCCCCTCGACGGCCTTCTCGACCACGTCGCGCGTCAGGTCCGTGGCCAGCATTTCAAGCAGCACGTACACGTAGTCGCGCAGGAAGACGCCGCGCTTGATGGCCACCGAGGTGGTGTGCTGGCCAAAGAGATGTCCGGCGGACAAGCCGACCAGGCTCTTGTCGCGGCGCGGATCGAAGGCCACGCCCGCGATGATGCCGATTCCCAGGCCGATGTCGGCATAGGTCTTGACCACGTCGGCATCGATCGCCTCGAGCACGATGTCGGGCACGAGGCCGGCCCGTTCGAAAGCCGCATCGATCGCCCGGCGCCCCGAGAATGCCCGGTCGTAGGTGACGATGGGATAGCGTGACAAGTGCTCGAGCGAGAGGCTGCGGGCGGCGCTGGAGGTCAGTTCGGCCAGGGGATGGTCGGGCGGCACCACCAGGGTGTGCTCCCAGGTATAGACGGGCAGCGCCACCAGGCCGGGGGTCTGCGCGAGGGTTTCCGTGGCGATCGCCACGTCGGCCTGCTCGTGCAGCACGAGCTGGGCCAGGTGCTCGGGATTGCCCTCGGCCAGGGACACGTGGACCTTGGGGAATCGTTCTCGAAACGCGGGTATCACCCGCGGCAGCAGGTAGCGGGCCTGGGTGTGGGTGCAGGCGATGACCAGGGCGCCCTCGTCGCGCCGCGCGAACTCGTCGCTGACTTTCTTGAGGTTGTCGACCTCGCGCATGATCCGGTCGATGATGACCGACACGACCTGGCCGGGCTTGGTCAGGCCCTTGAGGCGTTTGCCGTGGCGCTCGAAGATCTTGATCCCCAGCTCGTCCTCGAACTCGATGATGGCCTTCGAGACCCCGGGCTGCGAGGTATAGAGGGCGCGCGCCGCCTCGGTCAGGTTGAAATTTCGCCGGATGGTCTCGCGCACGAAGCGGAATTGCTGGAGGTTCATAAAAATAGCCCTTATGGAAGAGCTATTATATGGAATATAGAACTGGTTTATTATTATTTTTAGTAATTTGCTTAGGCCCGCTCTCCAGGTTCGCCGAGCGGGCCGGCCACGGGTCTACTTCATCGCAATCGTGGTGTTGACCTCGCGCGCGTGCGACTGCCAGCGGGCGGTGACGGTCTTGGTCTGGGTCCAGAAATACAGGGCCTGCCGCCCATTGGGCCCCAGGTCGCCGAGCTTGGACGCGCGCGACCCGGTGAAGCTGAACCAGGCCACCGGCACCGGAATCGGAATGTTGATGCCGACCTGGCCGACATCGATGTGGTTCTGGAAATAGCGGGCATGGCCGCCGTCCTGCGTGAAGATCGACGTGCCATTGCCGTTCGGATTGGCGTTGATGAATTCGACCGCCTCCTCCAGCGTATCGACCAGCACGACCGAGAGCACCGGCCCGAAGATCTCCTCGCGGTAGATGCTCATGTCGGCCCGCACCCCGCTGAAGACCGTCGGCCCCACGAAATTGCCCTGCTCGTAGCCCTCGATGCGGATGCCGCGGCCGTCCAGCAGCAGTTCGGCGCCTTCGTCCACCCCCTTCTGGATCAGGCCCTCGACGCGCTGCTTGGCCTGCGGGGAAATCAGCGGCCCCAGATCGGCCTGGCGATCGGTCCCGACGTTGACCTTGAGCGTGCGCGCGCGCTCGACGAAATCGGGCAGCCATTCGCGGGCCTGGCCCACCAGCACCAGCACCGAAATCGCCATGCAGCGCTCGCCGGCGGCACCGAAGGCCGCGCCCAGCATCTGGTTCAGCGCCGCCTCACGGTCGGCATCGGGCATGATGACACTGTGGTTCTTGGCGCCCATCATCGCCTGGCAGCGTTTGCCCGCCATCGAGGCGCGGCGGTAGATCTCGGTTCCCACCCGCGTCGAGCCGATGAACGAGATCGCCTTGATCGCGGGATGGTCGCACAGGGCGTTGGCGGCATCCGGACCGCCATGCACCACGTTCAGCACACCGGGCGGCAGGCCCGCCTCGAGGGCCAGTTGAGCGACCATCAGCGAGGCGGTCGGGTCTTGCTCGGATGGCTTGAGGACGAAGGTATTGCCCGCCGCCACCGCCATCGGGAACATCCAGCAGGGCAGCATCACCGGGAAATTGAAGGCGGTGATCCCGGCGCACACGCCCAGGGGCTGGATCACCGAATACACGTCGATGCCGGTGGCGGCGTTCTCGGCGTATTCGCCCAACTGCAGCACATTCATGGAAATCGCGTGCTCGACGCCCTCGAGGCCGCGCGCGACCTCGCCTTCGGCATCGGGCAGGGTCTTGCCATGCTCGCGCGAAATGGCCGCGGCGACGTCGGGCGTGCGCTCGCGCAGCAGGCGGGCGAGGTTCAGCATGATCTGCTGGCGCTTGGCCTGGCTGGTGTTGCGCCAGGTCCGGTACGCCTCGCGGGCGTCGGCCACCGCGCGCTCGATCTCGTCGGGCGTGGCGAAGGGCACCCGGGCGACGACCTGCTGCGTCGCCGGGTCGACCACGTCGCGCCACTGCCGGGTCCTGGATTGCACCAACTCGCCGCCGATCAGCAGCGGGACGTGGGAAATATCGCTCATTTCATTCTCCTGGGTGGACTGCGCCCTGCCGTCATGGCTTCGACGAACGGACGGGCGCCCGGTTTGCCTGGGTCAAAAATAGCACCACCGACATCCGGAGCCCAGTGAGGGGAATGCCTTATGCCGCCGCCTTGCGGGGCCGGCGGATGCGCAGGCGATGCCAGAACAGCCCGATGGCCAGGACGAAGAACAGGGCGTGGACCAGCCAGACCCCCAGGCCGAAGCTCAATTGTCCATGCGCGATCCAGCCGCGCGACAGATTGATGAGGTTCATGTACAGCAGCGCCACCAGGCCGGCGATCAGCAGGTCGCCCGAGCGTCCCAGGCGCGGATTCACCGCCCCCAGGGGAATGGCGATCAGGGCCAGGTTCAGGACGGCCAGCGGCAAGGCCAGGCGCCACATGAGCTGCGACAGGGATTCAGTATCGCCGCTGGCCAGCAGGGAGGCGGTGGGCCGCGCCTTGATCTGTTGCAGCGCCGCCTGTCGGGCGGCCTCCAGGGAACCGGCATCGCCGCGGCTCTCGATGCGGACCCCGTAGCGGTCGAAGTCCAGCAGCCGGAGCTCGGGCGTGCCGGGCTTGAGGTCGTAGCGGTGTCCCGGGCCCAGCACCAGGAAACGGTCGCCATTGGGCTCGCTGCGGATCGAGGCGTTGTCGGCGGTCACGATGCTGAGCCACTCGGGCTCGATGACGCGGGCGATCACGCGCCCCAGCTCGTCGCCGTCGCGCGCCGGCGGCTCGGCGAAAAAGACCCGCGCGCCGTCCTCGGTCTCGATGAACTGGCCGGCGGTGACCTTGGACAGGTCCGAACGCTGTTCGAAGCGCTGCCGGTATTCGGCGATCTGGCTGTACGCCCACGGCGAAGCCGACAGCGACAGCACGGCCACCAGCGCCGCCACCGGCAAGGCGAAGCGCATCACCGGCCGCACCCACTGGGCCAGAGACAGGCCGCTGGCGAACCAGACCACCATTTCGGATTCACGATAGTTGCGCGTGACCGTGGTCAGGACGGCCACGAACAAGGCCACCGACAGGATCACCGGCAAGGCGGTGATGCTGGAGAAGGCCGCCAGCCCCAGCACCACGTTGGCGCCGATGTCGCCGTTCGCGGCCTCGCCCAGCAGGCGCACCAGCAGGACGCTCAGCCAGACGACCAGCAGGGTCGAGAACACGATGCCCGCATGGCTGGTGATCTCGGAAAAAACGGAGCGCTTGAACAAGGACATGGAAAATGCGGAATAATGGACCGTCAATCCAGGACTGCACGGAACCCACCGAGGAAGAATCGAATGGAATTTAGCACACTGACCACCGCCTCATTGCACACCCTGAAAACCCCCGCCCTGGCGGTGGGCGTATTCCAGGACGGCGTCCTCAGCGAGGCCGCCGACGCCCTCGACCAGGCGGCCTCGGGCGCGCTGCGCGCCATCGTCAAGGCCGAATTCGATGCCGCCCCGGGCAGCTGCCTGCCGGTCCATGCCCCCGCGGGCATCGCCGCCAGCCGGGTCATTTTACTGGGACTCGGTGCGCAGGACCACTACAAGGCCGCGGTCCACGCCCGCGCCCAGGCGGCGCTGGCGGCCTATTGCGCGCGCGCGGGCGTCGCCGGCACGGTGTCCACCCTGGCGGCCATCGCCTGCCCCGACAGCTCGATGACCGACCGCGCGCGCGCGGCGGCGCGCGCCGCCGCGGCGGCGGCCTATCGGTACGATGCGACCTTCAGCAAGCCCCGGCCCGCCCCCAAGCTGCGGACCTTCGCCCTGCACGTGGGCCGCGGCCAGGCCGCCCAGGCGCGCGAAGGCTTGCGCCAGGGCGGTGCCATCGGCGCGGGCATGAACCTCGCCCGCACCCTCGGCGACCTGCCGCCCAACGTCTGCACGCCCACCTACCTGGGCAAGACCGCGCGCGACCTGGCCCGCCAGTTCAAGACCCTCAAGGCCGAGGTGCTCGACCAGCGCAAGATCGAAGCCCTGAAAATGGGCTCTTTCCTCTCGGTGGCGCGCGGCTCGGCCGAGCCCCCCGCCTTCATCGTCCTGCGGCATACCCCCAGCGCGCGTCCCGCCGGCAAGCACGCCCCCGTCGTCCTGGTCGGCAAGGGCATCACCTTCGACTCGGGCGGCATTTCGATCAAACCCGGCCCGGCCATGGACGAGATGAAATTCGACATGTGCGGGGCCGCCAGCGTCCTGGGCACCATGCGCGCAATCGCCGAGCTCGACCTGCCGCACGAGGTCATCGGCATCGTGCCCTCGTGCGAGAACCTGCCCAGCGGCACCGCCAACAAGCCCGGCGACATCGTCACCAGCATGTCGGGCCAGACCATCGAGATCCTCAACACCGACGCCGAGGGCCGCCTCATCCTGTGCGATGCCCTGACCTATGCCGAGCGCTTCAAGCCCGCCGCCGTGATCGACATCGCCACACTGACCGGCGCCTGCGTGATCGCCCTGGGGCACGTCAACAGCGGCCTGTTCAGCCAGGACGAGGACCTGGCGCAGGCCTTGCTGGCCGCCGGCCGCGAGGCGCTGGACCCCGCCTGGCGGATGCCGCTCGAGGACGCCTATCAGGACCAGCTCAAGTCCAACTTCGCCGACATGGCCAACATCGGCGGACGCCCCGCCGGCTCGGTCACGGCGGCCTGCTTCCTGTCGCGATTCGCCGGCAAGTATCCCTGGGCGCACCTAGACATCGCCGGCACCGCCTGGAACGAAGGCAAGGACAAGGGCGCGACCGGCCGCCCGGTGCCTCTGCTGGTGCAGTACTTGCTGGACCGTGCGGGCAGCCGCTGAGGCATGAGCCGCATCGACTTCGCGTTCGGCGCCGAGGACCGCCTGCGCATGGCCTGCCGGACCGCCGCCCGCCACGCGGACGCCGGCCGCCGCCTGCTGGTCTACTGTACGGACCCGCGCCGGATGCGGCGCTTCGACGCCCTGCTCTGGTCCTTCGAGCCGGCCAGCTTCGTCACCCATGCCGCGGTCGGCGACCCATTGGCCGCCGAGGCGGCGGTCCTGCTGGCGGCCGGCCCCGAGGCCCTGGACGAGGCCGTCCACGAGGGCTGGCTGCTGAACCTGGACCTGGATTGCCCGCCCGGCGCGGGACGCTTCGAGCGCGTGCTCGAGATCGTCTCGGGCCACGAGGCCGACATCGCCGCGGCGCGCCACCGCTGGCTGGCCTACAAGGCCGAGGGCCACGAGCTGCGTGCCCACGACCTCGCCGCCGGGAACCTCGGCGCCGCCTCGTAGTCCAAGTCTTTCCGACCCTGAAAACAGCATGGACGCCAGTATTCAGCTTGTTGTAAGATGATTCCCATCCCGGCCCGGAACCCATGCGGGCCCAACGCTTCATAGGAAACCGACATGTCCGACTTCCAACCATCCAGCCTGCCTCGCGAGGGGATGTACCCGGCCAGCGCCGCGGCACGCAACCGCGTCCTGCGCAATACCTATTGGCTGCTGGCCCTGTCGCTCATCCCCACCGTCCTGGGCGCCGCCCTCGGCCTGACCTCCGGCGTCAACCAGTTCATGGCCGCCAGCCCCGGCACCAGCACCATCATCTTCCTGGTGGGCGCCTTCGGCCTGATGTTCCTGGTGGAACGCAATAAGAACTCGTCCCTGGGCGTGGCCCTGCTGCTGGCCTTCACGTTCTTCATGGGCCTGATGCTGTCGCGCCTGCTCGGCCACGTGCTGGGCATGGCCAACGGCTCGCAACTGGTGATGCTGGCCTTCGGCGGCACGGCCGCGGTGTTCGGCGTCATGTCCAGCGTCGCCGCCACGACCAAGCGCGATTTCACCCACCTGCAGAAATTCCTGTTCATCGGCGTGGTGCTGCTGATCCTGGCGTCGCTGGCGAATATCTTTCTGCAGATCCCGGCCTTGATGCTGACGGTCTCGGTGCTGGCGATCGGGATCTTCTCGGCCTTCCTGCTGGTCGACCTGCAGCGCATCATCCAGGGCGGCGAGACCAACTACATCAGCGCCACCCTGGCGGTGTACCTCGACCTGTACAACATCTTTGCCAACCTGCTGATGCTGCTGGGCATCTTCGGCGGCGACCGCGAGTAAGCACAAAAACCTATGACGAACGGCGGGCCTCGGCCCGCCATTTTTTCGCGCCTTCGAGGGCCACCAGCAGCACCGCCAGCCAGATGGGGATGTAGGTCAGCCATTCGGTGATCCCCACGGGCTCGCCCAGCAGCAGAAACGCCACCCAGAACAGCAGCACCGGCTCGACGTAGCTGAGCAGGCCGAACAGGGACAGGGGCAGCATGCGGCTGGCGGCCAGGTACATGGCCAGGGCCACCGAGCTGATCAACCCCAGCAGCGGCACCAGCAGGAACAGGCGCGGGAACTCCACAAAGGCACGCGCGGCCTCGTGGCTCTGCATCTGCAGGATCAGCAGGGCCGGCGGCAGCAACAGCAGCATGTCATACCACAGAGAGGCCAGGGAACCGACCTTCAGGCGCCGGCGCAGCATGAAGTACGGCGGATAGCCCAGGATCACCACGGCGGTCGCCCAGGACACCGCCCCCACCCGCCACAGCTCGTGCGCCACGCCCAGCGCGGCCAGGCCGACCGCCCAGGCCTGCCCGCGGCTGAGCCGCTCGCCGTAGAACAGCCGGCCCACCACCACCATCATCAACGGCAGCAGGAAATATCCCATCGCCACGTCCAGGCCCATGCCATGCAGGGGCGCCCAGACGAACAGCCACAGCTGCACGCCCAGCAGGGCGGCGCTGACGAACGTCAGCGCGAGGAACCCCGGCTCGCTCAGGCGCCTGCCGACGGCGCGGATCTCGGTCCAGCCCCGCGCGCGCTGCACCACCACGGCCAGGGCGGGCAGGCCCAGCAGGACGCGCCAGGCAAAAATGATGTCCCCATCGAAGGGCCGCATCAAGGTGGCGTAGTAATACAGGCCCGCAAACAGCGCCGAAGCCCCCACCGACAGTGCGACACCCTGTTTCATGGGCGCTGGTAGCGCTGCAGGTCCATCAGGACCTTGCGGGTGCGCAGAGGAGACTCCAGCAGCGTGTCCAGCCGCTCGCGTAGGCGCCGGCGCAGGTCGGGCTCCATGCGGTCGTCGTCGAAATCGGGCGCATCGCCCTCCTGCCCATAGCCGGTTTCGTCCAGCAGCAGCCACTCGAAGCGGCGCAGCGCACCGGCGGGCGGGCGGCGGCGCGGGTCGGCCAATTCGTCGAGCGCGGCCTCGTAGGCATCGAACACGCCCGGATGTGGATCCTCGCGCGCCAACAGGCGCAGGATCAGCTCGTTCATGTACCAGCCCGACATCATCGCGCGCCCATCGAGCAGCCGTACGCCGCAGGACTCGGCCCGCACCAGGGTGCGCACCTCGGCCGCGCCGCTCCAGGACAGGCTCAGGGGCTGGAAGGTCGCCAGGATCGGCCGCAGGACCGAATAAGGCCGCTTGGCGCCCTTGGCCACCAGGGCCACGCAACCGTGTTCGCGGGTGAACCCCTGGACGATCAACGAGGTTTCGCGCCAGGCGCTGGCATACAGGACGTAGCCGCGCACGTCCTGCACCCGCTGGCCGCGTCTACTCATAGCCCAGTTCGCGCAGCGCCGCCTCGCGATCGGACCAGCCCTTGCGCACCTTGATGTAGACGTCCAGGAACACGGGCTTTTCCAGCAGTTTGACGATGTCCTGGCGCGCCTCGGTGGCGATGCGCTTCATGTGCTGGCCGCCGGCGCCCAGCAGGATGGGCCGATGGCTCTCGCGCTCGATCACGACGCAGGCGGCGATGCGCGCCCCGCCCTCGTTTTCCTCCCACTGCTCGATCACGACGGTGCAGCCGTAGGGCAGTTCGTCGCCCACGAGGCGGAAGATCTTTTCCCGGATGAGTTCGGCGGCGATGAAGCGCATCGGCCGGTCGGTCAGGGTGTCGGCCTCGAAGAGGTGTTCACCCTCGGGCAGGCGTGTGGCGATCTCGTCGAGCAGGATGCCGAGCTGGACGTCGCGCAAGGCGCTGACCGGCACCACGGCGGCATAGGGAAACTGGGCGGTGATGCGCGACACGTACGCGAACATCGCGTTCTTGTCCTTGAGGGCATCGACCTTGTTGACGGCCAGGATGACCGGGCGCGAATCCGGCAGCAAGGGCAGCAGGCGGGCATCGCCCGAGGACCACTTGCCCGCCTCGACCACGTGCACCACCACGTCGACCTCGGCCAGGGCCTGGGTGACTACGCGGTTCATCATGCGGTTCATGGCCCCGCCGTGCCGGGTCTGGAATCCCGGGGTGTCGACGAAGACGAACTGGTCCGCCTCGCGCGTCAGCACGCCGTGGATGCGGTGGCGCGTGGTCTGGGCCTTGCGCGAGACGATGGAGATCTTGGTGCCGATCAGGGCGTTGGCCAGCGTGGACTTGCCCACGTTGGGGCGGCCCACGATCGCCACGAAGCCGCAGCGAGTGGGGGTGCTCATTTTTTCTCCTGGGCGACCGCCACGGGCAGGCTGAGCTGCGCCGGCTTGCGGCCGCGGCGGGCGGTCTTGCGGACCGGCCCCAGCGCCTCGATGGCGGCGATCGCCTGGCCGGCGGCGAGCTGCTCGGCGGCGCGGCGGCTGCTGCCCGAGGCAGTGACGCGCACATCGAGCCGCTCGATGCGGCACTCGACGTCGAACAGCTGGCTGTGCGCGGCGCCATGCGTGGCCAGGACCTCATAGCGCGGCAGCTCCAGGCCGCGACCCTGGACGATCTCCTGCAGCAGGGTCTTGGGGTCCTTGCCGAAGGTGCGCATGTCGATGTTGCCGAGGATCGGGCGGTAGAGACGCTCGATCACCCCGCGCACGGCCTCGTAGCCGCCATCGACGTATACGGCGCCGAAGACGGCCTCGAGGGCGTCGGCCAGGATCGACGGCCGGCGGAATCCGCCGCTCTTGAGTTCACCCTCGCCCAGGCGCAAATGGCCCGAGAGCGAAAGTTTCTGGGCGATGTCGGCCAGGGCGGCCTGCTTGACCAGGTTGGCGCGCACCCGCGACAGGTCGCCCTCGTCCATCTCGGCGTGTTCGCCGAACAGCAGGGTCGTGACCACGAAGTTCAGCACCGAATCGCCGAGGAATTCGAGACGTTCGTTGTGCGGCGCACCATGGCTGCGATGAGTCAGCGCCTGCTCGAGCAGGCCCGGGTCGCGGAAGGCGTGCCCCAGGGCGGACTGCAAGGACGACAGGGTAGCCATCAATCGAATCCACCTATCCGGCTCGGCGAGCCGAAGTTCATCCAGATGAAGAACGCCCGGCCGACGATGTTGGCATCCGGCACGAAGCCCCAGTAGCGGCTGTCCAGGCTGTTGTCGCGGTTGTCCCCCATCATGAAGTAATGGCCTTCGGGAACCGTGCAGCGCACGCCGCCGCCCGCGTACGCGCACTGGTCAAAGCCCGGAAACTGTACGATCGGCCCCAGGTCCTGGGGCGCGTGCTCGTTCAGCAGGATCCGGTGGGACGCCTGCCCGAGTTGCTCGCGGTATTGCCCCACGTAGACCGCCCGGTCAGGCTCATAATAATCCCCATCGCGCTCGCGCGGCACCCGCTGGCCATTGACCGTCAGGATTTTGTCGCGGTACTCGACCACGTCGCCGGGCAGGCCGACGACCCGCTTGATGTAGTCCACGCTGGGGTCCACGGGATAGCGAAACACCACCACGTCGCCGCGATCCGGCGCCCCGATGTCGATCACCTTGCGGTCGATCACCGGCAGGCGGATGCCGTACTGGAACTTGTTGACCAGAATCAGGTCGCCGTTCTCGAGGGTCGGCAGCATCGAGCCCGAGGGGATTCGGAAGGGCTCGACGACGAAGGAGCGCAGGACGAAGACAAACAGGATCACCGGAAAGAAGCTGACCCCGTACTCGACCCACCAGGAGGGACGCGCCGCGCGCTCGTAGGCCTGCTCGCAGGCCTCGCGCAGGGCCGCCTCGTCCAGCCCGGCCGCATTGTTGCGACAGGCCTCGGCGGCCTGCTCGGCGCGCACGACCCGGCGTGCGCGCAGGCGCAGGACGTCCAGGCTCCAGATGGCGCCGGTCACGACCAGCGCCACAAACAAGATCAGGGCGAAATCCCAGCTCATCCGGTTTCCTCAGGCTATTGACGGCACGGCTTATTTGTCCTCGACCTGCAGCACGGCCAGGAAGGCCTCCTGCGGGATCTCGACGTTGCCGACCTGTTTCATGCGCTTCTTGCCGGCCTTCTGTTTCTCGAGGAGTTTTTTCTTGCGCGAAATATCGCCGCCGTAGCATTTGGCGAGGACGTTCTTGCGCAATGCCTTGACGTTCTCGCGGGCGACCACCTCGGCGCCGATGGCGGCCTGGATGGCGATGTCGAACATCTGGCGCGGAATCAGCCCGCGCATGCGCGAGACCACCTCCCGCCCGCGGAACCGGGCGTTGGCCCGGTGCACGATCATGGACAGGGCGTCGACCCGGTCGCCGTTGATGAGCAGGTCGACGCGCACCACGTCGGCGACGCGGTATTCCTTGAATTCGTAGTCCATCGAGGCATAGCCGCGGGACACGGACTTGAGGCGGTCGAAGAAATCCAGGACGATCTCGGCCAGGGGGATCTCGTAGCTGAGGTGGACCTGGCGGCCATGGTAGCTCATGTTGAGCTGCACACCGCGTTTGGCGGTGCACAGCGACATGACCGGCCCGACGTATTCCTGCGGCATGAACAGGGTCACGGTCATGACGGGCTCGCGGATCTCCTGGATGTTGCCGACCTCGGGCATGCGCGAGGGGCTGTCGACCATCAGCAGGCTGCCGTCGCGGTGCAGGACCTCGTAGACCACCGAAGGCGCGGTGGTGATGATGTCCATGTCGAACTCGCGCTCGAGGCGCTCCTGCACGATGTCCATGTGCAGCAGCCCCAGGAATCCGCAACGGAATCCGAACCCCAGGGCTTGCGAGACCTCGGGCTCGAACATCAGCGAGGAATCATTGAGCTTGAGCTTTTCCAGCGAGTCGCGCAGCTGGTCGTACTCGCTGGACTCGATCGGATACACCCCGGCAAACACTTGGGGCTTGACCTCCTTGAAACCGGGCAGGGCCGCCTGCGCGGGCTTGCCGGCCAGGGTGATGGTATCCCCCACCTTGGCGTGCTCGAGTTCCTTGATGCCGGCGATCACGAAGCCGACCTCGCCGGCCGACAGGGACTCGCGCGGCTGGGACTTGGGCGTGAAGACTCCCAGGTGCTCGCACAGGTGGGTCGCCCCCGTGGCCATGAGCAGGAGCTTGTCCTTGGGGCGCAGCACGCCGTTGACGATGCGCACCAGCATCACGACGCCCACGTAGTTGTCGAACCAGGAATCGATGATCAAGGCCTGCAGGGGTGCCGCAGGGTCGCCCTGGGGGGGCGGGACGCGGCGGACGATGGCCTCGAGGATCTCGTCCACCCCCAGACCGGTCTTGGCGCTGGCGGCGATGGCCTCGGTGGCGTCGATGCCGATGACGTCCTCGATCTCGGCGGCCGCCGCGTCCGGATCGGCCGACGGCAGGTCCATCTTGTTCAGGACGGGCAGCACCTCGACGCCGAGCTCGATCGCGGTATAGCAGTTGGCCACGGTCTGGGCCTCGACGCCCTGCGAGGCGTCGACCACCAGCAAGGCGCCCTCGCAGGCCGACAGCGAGCGGCTGACCTCGTACGAGAAGTCCACGTGCCCCGGGGTGTCGATCAGGTTCAGGTTGTAGACCTTGCCGTCGGCCGCCGCATAGCTGAGCGCCGCGGTCTGGGCCTTGATGGTGATCCCGCGCTCGCGCTCGATGTCCATCGAATCCAGGACCTGTGCCGCCATCTCGCGGTCCTGCAGGCCGCCGCAGCGATGGATCAGGCGGTCGGCAAGCGTCGATTTGCCGTGATCGATGTGCGCGATGATGGAAAAATTGCGGATGTGGTCCATAAAACCCGTCGATTACCTGGAATGCGCGGCGCCCGAAGAACGGCCGCCGCATCGCCCGCCTTGGGCGCGATGGCATAAAAGGGGGACGCCCTGGGGCGTCCCCTTCACGTCAAGCCGCTATTTTAGCTTTTTCCGACGGCAAGATTATTCGGGCTTGACGATGACCCACTGGGACTGGTCGCCGCGCTGGACCAGCAGCACCGCCGGACGCGACTTGTTCAGCCCCTTGACGACCCGTGCATATTGCTCGGGGCTGGTGATGTCGACGTCGTTGACGCGCAGGATCAGGTCGCCGGGCTCGATGCCGGATTGGGCCGCCGCGCCGTCGGACTCGAGCACCTCGACCCCGGTCGCGCCCTTGTCGTCGGCGGGCACGGGGCCGACCTTCAAACCGAGCCTGTCGGTGCCGACCGCCGGCCCCTCGGCCTCGGCCTGCGGCGCGGACGGCTCGTCGCTGAGTTCGGCGACCTTGGCCTTCAGGTCGACGGTCTTGCCCTTGCGCCAGACCTGGATGTCGGCATCGGTGCCGGGCCGGGTCGCGCCGACCAGGCGCGGCAGGTCGCTCATGTGCTCGATCTGCTGGCCATTGAAGCCGAGGATCACGTCGCCGGCGCGGATGCCCGCCTTGGCGGCCGGCCCGCCGGGCTCGACGTTGCTGACCAGGGCGCCGTGCGCCTCCTCCAGGCCCAGGGCCTTGGCCACGTCATCCGGGACTTCGGTGATCTGCACGCCGATGCGTCCGCGGGTGACCTTGCCGTGCGCCTTGAGCTGCTCGACCACCCGCATGACCTCATCGATCGGGATCGCCAGGGAAATGCCCATGAAGCCGCCGCTGCGCGACACGATCTGGGAGTTGATGCCCACCACCTGGCCTTGCAGGTTGATCAGCGGGCCGCCCGAATTGCCGGGATTGACCGCCACATCGGTCTGGATGAACGGCAGGTAGTCGCCCGTGTCGCGGTTGATGGCGCTCACGATCCCCGCGGTCACGGTCGAGTCCAGGCCGAAGGGCGAGCCGATGGCCAGCACCCACTGCCCTTTCTTGAGCGTGTTGGAGTCGCCGACCGGCAGGGGCTTGAGTCCCTTGGCGTCGATCTTGATGAGGGCGATGTCGGTGCGCGCGTCCTTGCCGATGACCTTGGCGTCATATTCCTTGCCGTCGGTCATCGTCACGAAAATCCCGTTGGATTTGTCGACCACGTGGTTGTTGGTGAGGATGTAGCCGTCCTCGGAAATGATGAAGCCCGAGCCGATGCCGCGCGGCACCGTGCGCTCGCGCGGCGCGGGTGTGCGCTGCTGGCCGCGCGGCTGGGGCGGCTGCATGCCCGGCGGCATGAAATCGGGCCCGAAGAACCAGCGGAACAGGTCGGACGGATCGGCGCCCGGCCCCATGGGCGAGCGGCGCACGGGCACGGCCTCCGTGGTGCGGATATTCACCACGGAGCCCTCGGTCTGGGCGACGATCCCGGTAAAGTCGGGCAGCCCCGCAACCGTGGCGGGCGTTTGCGCCTGCGCCGCGGCCATGGGTGCGGCAACGGCGAGGACGAGGCTGGCCGCCGCGCCGGCCATGGCCCGTTTGATGATCGAGCGGTCTGGCGGGTTCAATGACATGGAAGACTCCTTGAAATAATTATTCCCGACGGGCGGCACGCGGCACGTACTCGACGGCATGTGCGATGTCGCGTACGGTCTGCGCCGGCACCTCGCCCACCGCGGTCAACCAAAAAGACGCGACCCGCTTGCGGTAGACGTTGATGGCGCCTTGGCTCATGCCACCCTGCCTGACGTTTTGATCGCGTTCGGGGTCAAAGGTTTCAATGAAAATCGAAATTGCCGCCAATCCGTCCGACAGGACCAGTTGGTCGGCCTGGTGGCCGGGCCGGATGACGCGCACGATCTGGGTCAGCGGCACGAAACCGACGGGATAGGCGAAGCGCCAGCCCCGGGCCGCCAGGTCCGTCGACTGGATGGTTTCCTCGACCAGGCGCCAATCGCGGGTATTCCAGCGCGAATCGAGTTCATGGGTGTTGGTGTCCTTGCCGAGCTGCACGTTGCCGAAGGCCACCTGGTCGACGACCCGGCCCTGCTCATCGAGGGTCTGGGCCTTGAGCATCAGGTGGGACTCCAGATCGGTGCAGATCCGGTAGCTGTAGCGCAGGCTGTCGCGCGCCAGCAATTCGGAGACCGCGCAGTCGCGGCCGGCCACCCGATAGGATCGGGAGGACTGCCGCAATTCGTAGTGTGCGGGGATGGCCGCCGCCTCGCCCAGCAACAGGCTGGGGAAGTGGTCGCTGCGCGAGGACTGCAGCAGGACGAGCTTATGGGCCGGGATCAGGGTCTGGCTGATGCTGCCCTGGCGCAGGTATTCGCGGGGTTCGCCGTCGAGGATCTCGAGGCGCTCGCGCTCGCCGGTGCCGTCGACCACGTGCACGATCCGCGTCGATTGCATCGACGTCCCTTGCTGATAGGTATAGACGCCCGAATAGTCCAGGCTGCGGGCGGCCGCCTGGACCTTCTGGAGGAAGGCGACGCCCGCATCGGGCTTCTGGTCCTGGGCTCGGGCGCCTGTGGGAACGCCCAGGGCGCCCGCCAGCGCCACGGCCAGGACCAGCAGCAGGCCGCGCCCCGCCGGAAACGGGTTCGGCGCCGCGGCCGGTCCGACCCAAGCCTGCATCAGGGCGTCCCCATCCGATCGAACGAGACCTGATGGACAGGCCCGACACCCACGATGGCCCGGTGGGCCGCCATGTAGTCGGCCAGGGCCGGGTCGCCGGGCTCGGGGGCGGCGGGCGCGGCCTGCGCGAGGACCGGCGCCTCGGGAGCCTGGTCCGGCGCGAACAGGGCCGGACGGGCGACCCACACCACCGAAGCCACCGCGGCCGCCACCGCCAGGCCCGACAGCCCGACCCGCAGCATGCCCCGGTGCGAGACGGCCGCGGGCGCCAGCACCGCCGGTTCGGCATCGACCGCCGCCGACACCCGGGCGTAGAAGCGCTCCGAAGGCCGGATGGCCAGATCGCGGCTGCGCATCACGTCGCCGATCAGATGATAGGTATCCCAGACCTGGCGGCCATAGGGGCTGTCGAGTTCGTCCGCGCGCATGTCCGCCTCGCCATCGACCCAGGCGGATACCGAGGCCTCCCAGGAGGCTTCGGCTGCATCATCCGTCGAACGTACGGTATTCATAGGGGCTCCTTACCAACGATGGTCGGCATCGTGGTCCACGACCGGACGCAGGCGGGCGGCGATGGCCTCGCGCGCCCGGAAAATCCGGGACCTGACCGTCCCGATCGGACACTGCATGGTGCTGGCGATGTCCTCATAGCTCATTCCTTCGATCTCGCGCAAAATGATGGCAGTGCGCAAATCCTCGGGCAAGGCCTCGATCGCCGCATTGACGGTCTCGGCGATCTGGCGGCTGGCCATCATGGATTCCGGCGTGCCATGATCGCTTAGGCCGTCGATCTGGTCAAAAGTTTCACCATCCTCGTTTTCCAGGGGTGATACCGTCGCGGGACGGCGGTGCCGCGCGGCCTGCCAGTTGCGGGCGGTGTTGATGGCGATGCGGTAGAGCCAAGTATAAAAGGCGCTGTCGCCGCGAAACTGGGGCAGCGCCCGGTAGGCCTTGATGAAGGCTTCCTGCGCGACGTCCTCGACGTCGGCGGGATCGTGGATCATCCGCGAGAGCAGGCGCATGATCTTGCGCTGGTACTTGATGACCAGCAGGTCGAAGGCACGCCGATCGCCACGCTGCACGCGCTGGACCAGGTCGAGGTCGACGTCGCGCTCGCTCATGGCCACGCCCGGCAGGGCATGCGCGGCGCCCCGCGCATGCCGGCCCTACACCCGGCGCACGATCATCGAACCGTTGGTGCCCCCGAAGCCGAAGGAATTCGACAGGGCCACATCGATCGTCATGTCGCGCGCCTGGTTCGCGCAGTAATCCAGATCGCACTCCGGATCCTGGTCGAACAGATTGATGGTCGGCGGCGAAATCTGGCGATGCACCGCCAGCGCCGTGAAAACGGCCTCGATGCCGCCTGCCGCCCCCAGCAGGTGTCCGGTCATGGACTTGGTCGAATTGACGACGAGCTTGTAGGCATGGTCGCCGAAGGCGAGCTTGAGTGCATCGGTCTCGTTCTTGTCGCCCAGCGGGGTCGAGGTGCCGTGCGCATTGACGTAGCTGATCTCGTCCGCATTCACCGCGCTGTTGCGCAGCGCATTGAGGATGCCCCTGCGCGGCCCGTCCTGGTCGGGGCTGGTGATGTGATGGGCATCGGAGCTCATGCCGAACCCCGAGAATTCGCAATAGATGCGCGCGCCCCGGCGGCGGGCGTGCTCGTATTCCTCGAGGACCACCACACCGGCGCCCTCGCCCAGAACGAAGCCGTCGCGGCCGAGATCCCAGGGACGCGAGGCGGTCTGGGGGTCGTCGTTGCGCGTGGACAGCGCGCGCATGGCGGCAAAACCGCCCATGCCCAGCGGCGAGACGGAACTCTCGGCGCCGCCGGCGACCATGACGTCGGCATCGCCGTACTCGATCAGCCGCGCCGCATCGCCGATGCTGTGCAGGCCCGTGGTGCAGGCCGAGACGACCGCGTAGCTGGGACCCTTGAGGCCCAGCATGATCGAGAGCTGTCCCGAGATCAGGTTGATCAGGGAGGCCGGGACGAAGAACGGCGAAATCCGCCGCGCGCCCCGTTGCATGTATTCGATCTGGGTTTCCTCGATGCGGGGCAGGCCGCCGATGCCCGAGCCGATGATGGTTCCCAGGCGGGTGGGATCCTCGGTCCCGGCGTCCAGGCCCGAATCGCGCCAGGCCTGCAGGCCGGCCACCACGCCGTAATGGATGAAGGTATCCATCTGCTTGGCTTCCTTGGGCGAGATGTAGGCGCCCAGGTCCAGGCCCCGGACCTCGCCGGCGATCTGGCTGTTGAGCCCGGAGGCGTCGAAGCGTGTCACCCGATCAATGCCCGAGCGGCCATTGATGAGGTTGTCCCAGGCGGTATCGACATCGTTGCCCACGGGGGAAACGATGCCCAATCCGGTTATGACGACACGTCGTTTCACGTACGGCTCCTGAAAATGGAAAGGCGGTTTCAAGCAGGCGATACGCAAGCCGGGCACGCCAACCGGTATTGGCATGCCCGCCTACCATCTGCTATGAACCGCCTTGAGGCTCTTGCGCGGCTCGCCGCGTCATCGCCGGGAATGGAAAAGTTTATTGCTTGCTATGCGAGGTGATGTAATCAACAGCCTGCTGCACCGTCGTGATCTTTTCGGCTTCTTCGTCGGGGATCTCGGTTTCAAATTCGTCTTCGAGGGCCATCACGAGCTCGACCATATCGAGCGAATCGGCACCGAGGTCGTCAAGGAAGGAAGATTCGTTCTTGATCTCGGCCTCGTTGACGCCGAGTTGCTCAGCGACGATCTTCTTGACGCGCTGTTCGATGCTTTCCATGCATATCTCCAAGTAGGGAAAATCCCGCGAATTATAGCCAAATGAGGCAACCAGGGCAGCGGGCGGTGGTAAAAAAAGGCAGGTCCAGGACTCGCGGCGACATCCTTGCGGACATCGGCGCGCCGCGCGTGGCGTGCCGGTTTATTTGAACGGATTTTACCTTAGACGGCGCCATCCGTTCCGGATGCTCTACATGTACATACCACCATTGACGTGCAAAGTGGTACCTGTTACATAGGCCGCGTTCGGCCCGGCCAGGAAGGTCACCGCGTGGGCGATCTCGGCCGCCGAGCCCAGGCGCCCCAGGGGGATCTGCCCGAGGATGGCGGCGGTCTGGGTCTCGTTCAGGGCGCGGGTCATGTCGGTCTCGATGAAGCCGGGGGCGACGCAGTTGACCGTGATGTTGCGACTGCCCAGCTCGATGGCCAGAGCACGCGACATGCCCGCCACGCCGGCCTTGGCGGCCGCGTAGTTGGCCTGGCCGGGATTGCCGCCATGGCCCACCACCGAGGTGATGTTGATGATCCGGCCCCAGCGGGCCTTCATCATGGTCTTGGCCACGCCCCGGGTCAGGCGGAACACCGCCGACAGGTTGGTTTCGAGGACCGCGGCCCAGTCCTCGTCCTTCATCCGCATGACGAGGCCGTCGCGGGTGATCCCGGCATTGTTGACCAGGATGTGCGGGCCGCCGTCGCGCGCAAGGTCCGCCAGCAGCGCGTCGCAGGCGGCGGCGTCATTGACGTCCAGCACGGCGCCGCGCCCGCCATGGGGCGCCAGGGCCTCGGTGACGGCGCGCGCGCCCGCCTCGGACGTGGCGGTGCCGACCACCGTGGCGCCGCCGGCCGCGAGTTCCAGTGCGATGGCGCGGCCGATCCCGCGCGAGGCGCCCGTGACGAGGGCGACCTTGCCTTCGAGTTGCTTGTCTGACATATCAGCCTCCCAGTGCGTCCAGCGTCTGCCGCAGCGACGCCGGATCGGTGATGTTGAAAGCCTGCAGGTTGCGGTCGATGCGTTTGACCAGGCCGGAGAGGACCTTGCCCGGCCCGCACTCGACCACGTGGGTGACGCCGGCGGCGGCCATCGCCTGGATGGTCTCGACCCAGCGCACCGGATGCCAGGCCTGGCGCACCAGGGCATCGCGGATCGCCTCGGGATCGGACGGCACGGCCACGTCGACGTTGTTGATGAGGGGGATGGCGGGGCTGCGCACCTCGATCGCCGCCAGCGCCTCGCGCAGCACGGCGGCCGCGGGCTCGAGCAGGCTGGAATGGAACGGCGCCGACACCGGCAGCGGCAGCGCGCGCTTGGCGCCGGCGGCGCGGGCGCGCTCGCAGGCGCGCTCGATGGCGCCGGCATGGCCGGCGATGACGACCTGCGCGGGGGCGTTGTAGTTGACGGCCTCGACCACCTCGCCTTCGGCCGCCTCGGCGCAGACGCGGCGCACGGCTTCGTCCTCGAGGCCCAGGATCGCCGCCATGCCGCCCGCGCCGATGGGCACGGCGGCCTGCATCGCCTGCGCGCGCACGCGCACTGTGCGCAGGGCGTCGGCCAGGTCCAT
The DNA here is from genome assembly GCF_027257175.1 of Castellaniella sp. S9. Classification (GTDB taxonomy): domain Bacteria; phylum Pseudomonadota; class Gammaproteobacteria; order Burkholderiales; family Burkholderiaceae_B; genus Castellaniella. The sequence goes on from NZ_JAPFGD010000001.1 coordinate 503,876, forward strand.
GGAACCCGCGGCGGTGAGGGCCGAATATTCGCCCAGGCTATGGCCGGCGACCAGGTCGGGCGCCCGCCCGCCCGCCGCGATCCAGGCGCGGTACATGGCAACGGCCGACAACAGCATCGCCGGCTGGGTATTGGCGGTGAGGTTGAGGTCCTCGGCGGGCCCGCGGGCGATCAGGCCCGAGAGATCCTGGCCCAGGGCCGCATCGCCGGTGCGCACGGCGTCCTGGACGGCCGGATCGTCGGCCCAGGCATCCAGCATGCCGACCGTCTGCGAACCCTGCCCGGGAAAGACAAAGGCAATTTTCATAGGGAACCCTACATTCTGGCGAGGACCGAGCCCCAGGTGAAACCGCCGCCGACCCCCTGCAGCAGCACCAGGTCGCCGGCGCGGATGCGGCCGTCGCGACAGGCCACGTCCAGCGCCAGCGGCACGCTGGCCGCCGAGGTGTTGGCATGCTCGCCCACCGTGATGACGACCTTGTCGTCGGGGACGTGGAGCTTGCGGCTGATGAAATTGATGATGCGCACGTTGGCCTGGTGAGGCACCATCCAGTCGATCTGCTCGAGGGGCACGCCGGCCTGCTCGCAGACCTCGCGCGCCGAGCGCGACAGCGAGTTGACCGCGAGCTTGAAGACCGCCTGGCCGTCCATGCGCAGAAAGGGATCGCCCGTCACCTCGCCGCGGTCGACGTTGCCCGCGGCGCACAGGATGTGCATCTGGCTGCCGTCGGCGTTGAGCTTGGCCGCCAGGATGCCCGGTTCCTCGGCGGCACTGAGCACCACCGCCCCGGCGCCGTCGCCGAACAGCACGCAGGTGCGCCGGTCGCTCCAGTCGAGGATGCCCGAGAACACCTCGGCGCCGATCACCAGCGCGTGGCGCGCCCGCCCCGCCTGGATGAACGCGTCGGCGGTGGCCAGCGCATAGACGAAACCGCTGCATACCGCCTGCACGTCGAAGGCGGCTCCGCCCGGGGTGCCCAGGTTCGCCTGGACCAGGCAGGCCGTGCTGGGGAAGATGAAGTCCGGCGTGGACGTGGCGACGATGATCAGGTCGATGTCCGTCGCCGCAAGGCCGGCGGCCTCGAGGGCGGCCCGCGCCGCATGCGTCGCCAGCGTGCTGGTCTTGACGCCGGGGTCGGCGATGTGGCGCTGCCGGATGCCGGTGCGCTCGACGATCCAGGCGTCCGAGGTCTCGACCCCGCGCGTGGCCAGCTCGGCGGCCAGTTCGTCGTTGCTGACGATCCGGGGTGGCAGGTAGCCGCCCGTTCCTGTGATCCTGGCGTAAGGCATGGTTTCTTCCGGAAAGAAAACTAGGAGGCGACGTGCGCGGACTCGCCGGCTGTGTCCGAGAGGGCCCGGCGCAAAGCGGCCAGGCCTTCGATGGTGCCGTCCAGCAGGCCGTTTTGCACCGCCTCGCGGGCCCGCAGCAGGGCCTGGCCAAAGGCATAGGCGTCGGCGGAGCCGTGGCTCTTGATCACGATGCCGCGCAAGCCCAGCAGGGCGGCCCCATTGTAGCGACGATTGTCGACCCGGGCGCGGAAGCGGTTGAGGACGGGGCTGGCCACCAGGCCGGCGGCCATCGTCAGCGGCGTGCGGCGGAATTCCTCGCGCATCATGACGCCGATCATCCGGGCGAGACCCTCGACGGACTTGAGCACGACGTTGCCCACGAAGCCGTCGCAGACCACCACGTCGACCGAGCCCTTGAAGATGTCGTCGCCCTCGACGTTGCCGTGGAAATTCAGGCCGCTGGCGCGCAACAGTTCGGCGGCGCGCTTGACCACGTCGTTGCCCTTGATGACCTCCTCGCCGATGTTGAGCAGGCCCACGCGGGGACGCTCGAGCCGGTCGACGCTGGACACCAGGGCCGAGCCCATCAGGCCGAACTGCAGCAGGTGCTCGGCGGTGCAGTCCACGTTCGCCCCCAGGTCGAGGACCGTGGTCGCGCGCCCCGCCTGGTTGGGAATGGCGGTGGCGATCGCCGGGCGGTCGATGCCGTCGAGGGTCTTGAGGACGTAGCGCGAGATCGCCATCCAGGCGCCGGTGTTGCCGGCGGACACCGCCGCATCGGCGCGCCCGTCCTTGACCGCCTGGACCGCGATGCGCATCGAGGAGTCTTTCTTGCGGCGCAGCGCGACCTCGACCGAGTCGTGCATGGCGACGACCTCGGAGGCATGGAGGATTTCGAAGGACCCGGCGGGGGCCGCGTCCCGCTGCAAGGCCTGGCGGATCTGGGATTCGTCGCCCACCAGCAGGCACTGCGCATCGGGGCATGCCCGCGCAAACGCGATGGCCGCCGGCACCGTCACCGGCAGGCCATGGTCACCGCCCATGCAATCGATGGCGATGCGAACCCTGTTGTTGGGCATCGGATACGTGATCCGGGGCGCAATTACTCGTCGTTCTTGGTCTTGAGGACCTTGCGGCCGCGATAGACGCCATTGGGACTGATGTGATGGCGCAGGTGCAGCTCGCCGGTCGTGGGTTCGATCGCCGTGGCCGGAGCGGCCAGGAAATCATGCGAGCGATGCATGCCGCGCTTGGACGGGCTCTTTTTGTTTTGCTGGACAGCCATGGTGACTCCTGTAATCGGGCCGCTCATTGTAAGCGAAAGCCCTGCTGTTGAATAAATATTCAGTGCTTCTTGAGGCGCTCCAGCGCCGCGAAGGGCGAGGGACGTCCCGGATCCGATCCGTCGTCCGCGTCCGGGCGGCCGCCGGGGCAGGCCGCGTGCATGGGCGCATAGGGCACGGCGAGGATGAGTTCATCCTCGACCAGGTCCAACCCGTCCATGCGATCCTCGGCCACGAGGTATTCCGCAACGCCGCCCCGCCCGTCGGCCTCGAGCGCGTCCATCGCCTCGAGTTCCTCCTGCGTACGCAGCAGGCGCAGGCTGTTGACGACATCCAGGGGCAGGTCCATGGCCTGCAGGCAACGCTGGCAGATCACGCGAACCCGGCCGCGCGCCTGCACATCGAGCCATGCGCCGCCCTGCCCGTCCATGCGTCCAGCCAGCCGCCAGTCAAGCTTGCCGTCTTGCGGCGTGGGCAGGCCCTCGCAAAGGCGCGCAAATCCAGCCACAGGCGCCTCGCCCTGCAAAACCCGCCCGTTGCGCGCAAATTCCAGCGGATCGACTAGCCTAGAATTCGAGCTGACCATATTGGGCAAACCAAGGATTCGGTATTCGGAAAAACTCTAGATCATACCTTATGGGAGGAAATACGGTCAATTTCAGTGGCAGGGATGCGCGTCTTGCGCCGCCGGGCGCGCTAAACTGTCGCCTCCCCCATACAGACACCCGTGAAGCACCGCGCATGCGCCTGATCCTCGCGTCCAGTTCGCCCTACCGCCGCCAGATGCTCATGCGCCTGGGCTTGCCTTTCGACGTCCAGCCCCCCAGCGTGGACGAGACCCCCGGCCCGGACGAGGACCCGGCCGCGCTGGCCCTGCGGCTGGCCCGCGGCAAGGCGCTGGAGGTCGCGGCACGGCATCCGGGCGCCATCGTCATCGGCTCGGACCAGGTCGCGGTCTTCGAGGGACAGCCGGTCGGCAAGCCCGGCAGCCACGCCGGCGCGTGCGCGCAGCTGCGCCGCTTCAGCGGCCGCAGCGTGGTGTTTCACAGCGCCCTGTGCGTCACCGACGGGGTCGCCGCCCACGTCGAGGACGTCACGACGGATTGCGAATTCCTCACGCTCAGCGACGCCCAGATCGAACACTACCTGCGCACCGAGCGGCCCTATGACACCGCCGGCAGCGCCAAGGCCGAGGGCCTGGGCATCGCGCTGATGGCGCGCATGCGCAGCGACGATCCCACCGCCATCATCGGCCTGCCGCTGATCGCGCTCGCGCGCATGCTGCGCCAATTCGGCCTGGACCCGCTACGGCCGGCCCTCATCGACACCTCGCCATGACCGACCTGCACCTGATTCCGGTGGGCCTGAGCCCCGCGCCGCCCGACAACTGGCTGCCCGCCGCCGCCCGCCAGACCGCGGCCGGCCTGCGGACCTACATCGCCGAGAACGCCAAGACCGCCCGCGCCTTCCTCAAGACCATCGGCACGCACACGCCCTTGCAGGACATCACGATCCATACGCTCAAGGCCGATACGGGCGCGGACGAGATCCAGTCCTGGCTGCGGGCCGTGCCCGCCGGACAGGACGTCGGCCTGGTGTCCGAGGCCGGATGCCCGGCGGTCGCCGACCCGGGCGCCGCCGTGGTCGCGCAGGCGCACCGGATGGGTTTGCGCGTGATTCCGTGGCCGGGCCCCTCCTCGATCATGCTGGGTCTCATGGCCAGCGGCCTGCAAGGACAGCGGTTCGCCTTTCATGGCTACGCCCCGGTCAAGCCGGCCGAGCGCGATGCCCGCCTGCGCGCCTGGGAATCCGCCTCGCACAAACAGGGCCAGACCCAGATCCTGATCGAGACGCCCTACCGGAACGAGGCCATGTTCGAGGCGCTGCTGCGCACCCTGCGCGACACCACCCGGCTGTGCATCGCCTGCTCGCTGACGGCCGAGGATGAATGGATCCGGACCTTGACCATCGCCCAATGGCGCAAGGCCCCGCCCCCCGACCTGGGCCGCAGGCCCACGCTGTTCCTTTACCTGGCCGGCTAGTGGTAGTCTTCTTCGCGCTGATGCCGAACCGCCAGGACCACCACCTTGCCCGGGTGCGCGATTTCGTACAGCGCAACGTATCCGGTGGCACCGAATGGAATGATCAGTTCACGACGCAAGCTATTGCCGCCGCCGGCCTTGCGGTAAATGAAAGGCGTTTGGGACAGATGCACGTCCACTGCCGTCTCGATCGCCAACAGGGCGCGCTCTGCGAGATCGAGGTCTTCGACCGTTTCGGCACGATCCAGGATGTAGCCGTATAGACGAAGCAAGTCTGCCCGCGCGGCAGGGGCGAAAACAACCTCGTAGGTCATGCGGGCGGCGCGGTTCGGGCCTGTAGTTCTTTGCGCCTGGCCTCCAGCATGTTGCGCAATTCCTGGGTGACCTGGCTGGCCGGGATCGATGTCCCTGTGTGCTGGTACTGCTGCCAGGCCGCCGCGCCACGAGCGTGGAATTCGGCCTGCGTGCGTCGGTACTCGACGGCGCTACGCACCGTCGCCTCGACGAATTCGGACAAGGTTTCTCCCGTGCGCAGCACCGATTCGAGATCGGAGCGCAGCTGGGGCTCGACCCGTACTTGAGGAATGATTGCGGTCTTCATATGGAATTTGTAGTGCATTTGCGTTGCAGAGTCAACGTCCCTGAGTCCGGCGCCACCACAACCGCAGGCCCAGCAGCACGGCGAGGGCCAAGGCATAGGCGTGGGGCTCTGCGAAATCGTTCTTGCCCGCGCGCATCAGGTAGAAATGCAGCACCGAGAGCACGGCCGCGGGATAGACCAGGGTATGCAGGCGCCGCCAGTTCCGCCCCAACCGGCGGATCCACCCCTGGGTCGAGGTCAGCGCCAGGGGCAGCAGGCACAGCACCGCCACTACGCCGACCAGGATGAAGTCGCGCTGCCACACGTCCCGCCACATCGCCGCCCATGCGCCGCCCCGGTCCCACCACCCCCAGGCCAGCACGTGCAGGACGGTGTAAAAGAACGCGTACAGGCCCAGCATGCGGCGATACCGGATCGCGCCCGGCCAATGCAAAAGGCGGCGCACCGGCGTCGCGCACAAGGTCAGCCACAGCGCCACCAGCGCCCAGACCCCCGAAGACCGGATGAGGAATTCGGGCGGATTGGCGCCCAGTTCCCCATGCACCCCCAGCCACAGCCAGCGCGCGACCGGAACCAAGCAGACGAGGAATAGGACGCCTTTGGAGATCTGCGCGGGCCACGAGGCGCGCGCCATCAGAAATTCCGTCGCAGGTCCATGCCCTGGTACAGGCCGGCCACCTGCTCGGCATAGCCATTGAACGGCAGGGTCGGAACGCGCGGCGCGAACAGGCCGGTGCCGATGCGCCGCTCGGTCGCCTGGCTCCAGCGCGGATGCGGCACGTCCGGATTCACGTTCGCATAAAAGCCGTATTCGCGGGGCGCGGCGCTCATCCAGCTGGACACCGGTTCGTCGGCCTGCAGGCTGATGCGGACCAGCGATTTGGCCGACTTGAAGCCATATTTCCAGGGCACGATCACCCGCAAGGGCGCGCCGTTCTGGGGCGGCAGGCGCCGGCCGTACACGCCGAAGGTGAGCAGGGTCAGGGGATGCATGGCCTCGTCCATGCGCAAGCCCTCGGTATACGGCCAGTCGAGGATGCCGGCGCGCACGCCCGGCATGGCCTCGGGCTGCAGGTCGGTGGTGAACACCACGTAGCGGGCGTCCGCGGTGGGCTCGACGTGCTTGATCAGGTGCGAGAGCGAGTAGCCCATCCAGGGGATGACCATCGACCAGGCCTCCACGCAGCGCAGGCGGTAGACGCGCTCCTCGAGGGGCGCCAGGCGCAGCAGCGCGTCCAGGTCCAGCGTGAGCGGCCGGCGCACGGCCCCCTCGATACGCACCTGCCAGGGCTCCAGCCGCATCCGGCCGGCGTTCTCGGACGGGTCGGCCTTGCCGGTGCCGAACTCGTAGAAATTGTTGTAGGTGGTGATGTCGCGCCAGCCATTGGCCGGCTCGTCGATCGAGAGCGCCGGATTGGGCGCGCCCTCGAGGACCGGTCCGCTGGGCCCCTCGTCGTCGGCCTGCGCGCCCAGGGGCAGGCCCAGCGCGAGCGAACCCGCGGCGGCGCGGCGCAACCAGTCGCGCCGCGATTGCCAGACAGCCTCCGGCGTGATCTCGGAAGGCCGGATATCAGTACGCCCGCCCATTGTGCTCTCCTGGGATTCGCATGGACTTCAGACCATTGTGTGCCGCGAAAGTTCAAATTTCAAGCGTCCCGGCCCGCCGCCTCGGCCGGCTCAGGTCCGCGCCAGCAGCCAGGCCTGCATGTCGCCGACGCTGGAGACCAGAGCCGTGGGTTCGGCGGTGCCGAGTTCCTGGCGCGAATGCGCGCCATAGCTGACCGCGAGACTGTCGACGCCCGCATGCCGGGCCATCAGCACGTCATGGGTGGTATCCCCCACCATCACCGCCTCGAAGGGCTCCAGGCCGAACTCGAGCAGCAGTTGCTCGAGCATGGCGGGATCGGGCTTGCCGGCCGCCTCGTCGGCGCAGCGGGTCGCGTGGAACACCTCGCGCAGCGTCAGGGCATCGAGCGCCCGGTCCAGGCCCCGGCGGCTCTTGCCCGTGGCGACCCCCAGGATCACGCCGCGCAGGCTCAGGCCGCGCAGGAAGGCCTCCTGGCCGGGAAAGAGCCGCTGCTCGCGGTCCTGGCTCAGGAAGTGCTCGCGATAGCGATCGGCAAAAGCCCCCATTTGCTCGGGCGCCAGGGTCGGGACCAGCCGGTACAGGGCGCTTTCGATGGACAGGCCGATGACCCAGCTGGCCTCCTCGGCCGACGGCAGGGGCAGGCCCAGGTCCGCGCAGGCGCCTTGCAGCGAGGCGACAATGTGCCGGGTGGAGTCCATCAGGGTGCCGTCCCAGTCGAAGATCACGGCGCGATAGGTTTTCATGCGGAGGCTCCGAGCATCTGCAGCAGGTCCAGGCAGGCGGGCGGCAGGGGCGCCTCGAGCCGCAGGGCTTCGCCCGAGACCGGATGAGGCAGTTCGAGACGATGCGCATGCAGGAACATGCGGCGGAAACCCTGCGCGGCCAGTTCGGCGCGCACCGCGTCCGGACCGTATTTCTCGTCGCCGGCGATGGGGTGGCCGCTGGCCGCCAGGTGCACGCGGATCTGGTGGGTGCGGCCGCTGCGCAGCTCGGCGCCCACCAGGCTGTAGCGCCCGTAGCGCCGCTGCAGGGTAATGATGGTGTGTGCGGGCCGGCCCAGGGAATCCACGCGGACGCGGCGTTCGCCCGAGGCGGTCAGGGTCTTGAGCAGGGGCAGCCGGATGTGCTGCCGGTCGTTGACCCAATCCCCCACCACCAGTGCAAGATAGTGCTTGCGCCCCTCGCCCTGGCGCATCATCTCGTGCAGCGCCAGCAGCGCCCGGCGCGAGCGGGCGATCATCAGCAGCCCCGAGGTCTCGCGGTCCAGCCGATGGGCCAGCTCGAGGAAACGCTCGCCGGGCCGCGCCGCCCGCAGCTGCTCGATCACGCCGAACGACACCCCGCTGCCGCCATGCACCGCCACGCCGGCCGGCTTGTCGATGACCAGGAGGTCGCGGTCCTCGTGTATCACGGGGAAACTGGCCGGCGGCACGCCGGGCCGCTCGCCGGGCGCGGGCAGGCGCAGCGGCGGGATGCGCAGCAGGTCGCCATCGCTCAGCCGGGTGTCCGCGGCGCAGCGGCCCTTGTTGATCCGGACTTCCCCGCTGCGGATCGCCTTGTAGATATGGCTCTTGGGCACCCCTTTGCAGACGCGCAGCAGGAAGTTGTCCACCCGCTGTCCCGCGTGTTCGGGCCCGACGGTCACGAGGCGCACACCGGCCGTGGGGTTTTTCGCGGGAATCGTGTCAACTATTTTACGCATAAGGAAAAGCGGCATATAATCGCTTCCAGCCTATAGAGGCTGGAAACCGCTGGACGTAGAGATGCAATGGATGCGTCTCCGTCGAGTCAAGAGGCGCTCATTGTAATGCCTGGATTCCAGCTTCCGGGTCCAAGGTCGCCGGCACCGTCCTGGTCCCACCCCGCCCACACAGTACTGTCGGGCCCGGTGGATCGACGGGATGCCGCGTGCGACGCTGTCGGTTTCTGCTCTTTCCAGCACCAGGCGCGGCCATTTGTGCGCGCCTGCCGTTCCCAGCAAATACTTTCGTCAACCACTACTGTGCCCCTGACCGCCCTGCTGCCAGAACCTCGCGCCCCAAGGCGCGCCGTGCCTACCCGGACAGGGGTGGGCGCGGCCTGACGTTTCCGGCCCGCCCGACCCTTACGCAGACCACAGCCACGCAGACCGAGTGACCCGAGGTCGTGCGCCGAACCCGGCGCGCCATGACAACGGAGAAACCCACTCATGAAACGCATGCTGTTCAATGCGACGCATCAAGAAGAACTACGCGTCGCCATTGTCGATGGCCAGAAACTCATCGATCTGGACATCGAAACCGCCGGACGCGAACAACGCAAGGGCAACATCTACAAGGGCGTCATCACCCGCATCGAACCCGGCCTCGAGGCCTGCTTCGTCAGCTACGGCGAGGAGCGCCACGGCTTCCTGCCCTTCAAGGAAATCGCGCGCAGCTATTTCAAGGAAGGCGTGGACGTGCGCACCGCGCGCATCCAGGATGCGCTCTCCGAGGGCCAGGAACTCATCATCCAGGTCGAAAAAGAGGAGCGCGGCAACAAGGGCGCGGCCCTGACCACCTTCATTTCGCTGGCCGGCCGCTATCTGGTCCTGATGCCCAACAATCCCCGGGGCGGCGGCGTCTCGCGCCGGGTCGAGGGCGAAGACCGCCAGGAACTGCGCGACACGATGGACCAGCTCGAGATCCCCTCGGGCATGAGCATGATCGCCCGCACGGCGGGCATCGGCCGCAGCGTCGAGGAACTGCAGTGGGACCTGAACTACCTGCTGCAGCTCTGGAGCGCCATCGATGCCGCGGCGCGCGACAACAAGGCGCCCATCCTGATCTACCTGGAATCCAGCCTGGTCATCCGCGCCATCCGCGATTATTTCTCGCCCGAGATCGGCGAGATCCTGATCGACACCGAGGACATCCACGACCAGGCCACGGCCTTCATGAGCGTGGTCATGCCCGACAACGTGAGCCGCGTCAAGTTCTACCGCGACGACGTGCCGCTGTTCTCGCGCTTCCAGATCGAGCATCAGATCGAAACCGCCTACTCGCGCACGGTCCAGCTGCCCTCGGGCGGAGCCGTGGTGATCGACCACACCGAGGCGCTGGTGGCCGTGGACGTCAACTCGGCGCGCTCCACCCGGGGCGCCGACATCGAGGAAACCGCGCTGCGCACCAATCTCGAGGCCGCCGATGAGGTGGCCCGCCAGTTGCGCCTGCGCGACCTGGGCGGCCTGATCGTGATCGACTTCATCGACATGGAGGAGACCAAGAACCAGCGCGCCGTCGAGCAGCGTCTGCGCGATGCCCTGCACTTCGACCGCGCGCGCGTCCAGATGGGCAAGATTTCACGCTTCGGCCTGATGGAGCTCTCCCGCCAGCGCCTGCGCCCCGCCCTCAGCGAAGGCTCCCACATCACCTGCCCGCGCTGCACCGGCACCGGCGTGATCCGCGATGCCGAGTCCAGCGCCCTGCACGTGCTGCGCCTGCTCCAGGAGGAAGCCATGAAGGAAGGCACGGCCGCCCTGCACGCCCAGGTGCCGGTCGAGGTCGCCACCTTCCTCTTGAACGAAAAGCGCCGCGACATCGGCCAGATCGAATCCCGCCTCAAGGTGAACCTGGTCCTGATTCCCAACAAGTCGCTGGAGACCCCGCACCACCACATCGAGCGCCTGCGCCACGACGACCCGCGCCTCGAGGAACACAAGACCAGCTTCGAGCTGGTCCAGGAGCCCGAGGACAAGGTGATCTGGCAGCCCAACAAGGCCCAGGAAGCCAAGTCGTCGCGCCCCGAAGCGCTGGTCAAGGGCATCCAGCCCGCCGAACCCGCGCCGCGCCACGTCGATCCCGAACCCAAGATCGCGACGGCCCCCGCGGCTGCGGCCGCGCCGGCGCCCCAGGCCGGCGGCCTGCTCAAGCGCCTGTTCGGCTGGCTGGCCGGGTCGAACACCCCCGTCGCCGCCGAGGAACACGCCAAGACCGAGGAAGCCGCGCCGGCGCGCGGGCGCCGCACGGGCACAGAAGGACGCCGCGAGCGCGGCTCTGGCGCCTCGTCGGGCCGCGGCGGACGCCGGCGCGAGCGCGGCGACCGTCCCGCCGAGCGCGATACCGAGCGCCCGGCCATCCAGCCGGCCCGCGCGCCCGAAGCCGCCGCCGAGGCCGGCGAGCCGCGCCGCGGCCGCGGACGCCGAGGCCGCGGACGCCGCAGCGGCGAGGATACCCTGGCCCCGGCGACGGCAGTCGTGATCGACGAAACCCATGCCGAGGCGCCGGCGGCAGCCGTCATCCCGGCCCCCGTCGCGACGCCGGCCGAGGCGCTAGCGCCCGTCGACAGCAGCCCGATCGAGGCGCACGAGACCGACATCGAGACCCCGGTCGCCGGCCCCGCGGTGGACACCGAAACCGGTGATCCCGAGCGCAAGCGCCGCCGCCGTCGCGGCCGTCGCGGCCGTCGCAGCGGCGACGCCGCCACCGAAACGACCGTCGACAGCGACGTCCAGGTCGCCGACGCCGCCGATGAAGGCGACCACGCGCTGGAAACCCACGAGACGCCGCGCTTCGATCCTCAAGCCTTGAACGGCGCGGCACAGGCCAACGTTCCGGCGGCCCTCGAATCCACGCCGGCGCAGGCCGAGACCGTCGTCGACGAGCCCGCCGCCTCCGTACCGGCTCCGGCGGCGGATGCCGAGTCCGCCCAGGACCGCTACGCCCGGATCCTGCCCGCCGCCGCGCAAACGGCCGAGGCGCAGGCCGACGCCGCCGCGGCCGATGCCGGCCCGGCGGATGCGGAACCCGAGGCCGAGGGCGTTGCCGCCCCGGTGCCCGATGAGGCCATGTCCGCAGCCGCCGAGGCGGCCGAAGATGTCGTTGCCGTGGCCCACGACGCCGTGCCCACTGCGGTTTCACCGCGGGGCGTGGAAGTCCCCGAGGCCGAGGAGCCCGCCGAGGTCCAGGCGCCCGTGCTGCTGGGCGCCACGGCAGCGCCGGCCGCAGAGCCCGCCGAGGCCGAAGCCGCCCCGGCCACCGGGGCCCTCGCAGCCGCCAACGGCGCGGCGCCCATCGCCATGGCGCCGATCGACGAGTCTCTGCAGGCCGCCGGCATGCAGCTCATCGAGACGCGCACCGCCGCCACGTCCTACGTGCCGCCCGCGCCGGTGCGCCTGGGCCGGGCCCGCAAGCCGGTCGCCACGCATCAGGACGAACCCCTGGAGCAGGTGGAAACCCACTAGGCACGGCAAGGGGCCGCCCGAGGGCGGCCCCTCGGCAGGAAAAAGAAGGGGTGGCACCCATGGATGCCACCCCTTCTTTTTCGCCGCGCCGCAACCGGCGCCCCGGTCTACGCGGCCTTGGAGACCACTTCGATCGGCTGGCGCATGAACAAGGCCAGCAAATGGGCCAGTTCGGCCCGCATTTCGCGGCGGTCGATGACGCAATCGATCGCCCCCTTGGCCAGCAGGAACTCGGCGCGCTGGAAGCCCTCGGGCAGTTTTTCACGGACGGTCTGCTCGATGACGCGCGGTCCGGCAAAGCCGATCAGGGCGTTGGGCTCGGCCATCACCACATCGCCCATGAAGGCGAAGCTGGCCGACACCCCTCCCATGGTGGGGTCCGTCAGGACGCTGATGAACGGCAGGCCCGCCTCCGCGAGGCGGCTGAGCATGGCATTGGTCTTGGCCATCTGCATGAGGGAAAACAGGGATTCCTGCATGCGCGCGCCGCCCGAGGCCGACACGCACACGAAAGGCATGCGTCCCTCGATGGCCGCCAGCACGCCGCGTGCAAAGCGCTCGCCCACCACCGAGCCCATCGAGCCGCCCATGAAACTGAACTCGAAGCAGGCCAGGACCGTGGGCACCGACAGGATGGTGCCGCTGACCACCACCAGCGCCTCGGATTCGCCGGTCTGCTTGACGGCCTCGGAGACGCGCTCGGGATACTTGCGGGAATCCTTGAATTTCAAAGGATCCATCGGCCGCGTCCCGGCGCCGATCTCGAGGCGGCCGTCGGGATCGAGCAGCGCATCGATGCGCGCGCGCGCGCCGATGCGCATGTGGTGGCTGCACTTGGGGCAGACGCTCAGCGTTGCCTGCAGATCCTCCTTGTACAGCACCGATTCACAGGAGGGGCACTTCACCCACAGCCCTTCGGGGACGCGCTTGTTGGCGCTGGAATCGTTGTTGCGATTGATGCGCGGGGGCAGGATTTTCTCGAACCAGCTCATGAACTTATCCTTGTTTGATCTCGGTCAGCGCCTGGCGGATGTCGCCCAGCCACGCGGCGGCCGCCTCGATGGCGGCCTGCGGCCCCTGCGCGCCCGAGGCCTGCTCGATGACCTGGATGAGCGCGCTGCCGATGACCACCGCATCCGCGCAGGCGGCCAGCGCCTGTGCGCTGCGCGCGTCACGGATGCCGAAGCCCACGCCCACCGGGATGTCGAGGTGGCGGCGGATGACCTCGAGGTGGCGGCGCACGTCCTCGGTATCGAGGTGGCCCGCACCGGTCACGCCCTTGAGCGACACATAATACACATAGCCGCGCGCCAGCCGCGCGACCAGGCGCATGCGCGCCTCGGTGGAGGTCGGCGCCAGCAGGAAGATCGGATCCAGGCCGGCCTCGGCCAGCATCCGGGTGAAATCCATCGATTCCTCGGGGGTGTAGTCCACCACCAGGACCCCGTCCACCCCGGCCTGCGCCGCGCGCTGGGCGAAAGCCTCCCGGCCCATGCACTCGATCGGATTGGCATAGCCCATCAGCACGACCGGCGTGCGCGTATTCGTGCGCCGGAACTCGGCCACGAAATCCAGGACCCGCGCCAGGCTGGTGCCCGCGGCAATCGCCCGGTCGCCCGCACGCTGGATCACCGGGCCGTCGGCCATGGGATCCGAGAACGGCACGCCGAGTTCGATCACGTCGGCGCCGGCCTCGACCAGCGCATGCATGAGCCCGGGGGTGGACGCCACCAGCGGATCGCCGGCGGTGACGTAGGGAATCAGGGCGGCGCGGCCGGCCAGCGACCCGAAGGCCGCGGACAGGCGGGCATTGCCGGCCTGGGAATTGCTCGCATTCATGGCCTGCTCCGTCACAGGGTGATGCCGCTGAATTCAGCGACCGTGTGCATGTCCTTGTCGCCGCGCCCGGACAGATTGACCAGGATCACCTGGTCACTGGGCAAGGTGGGGGCGAGCTTGACCGCATGGGCGATCGCATGGGCGGACTCGAGCGCGGGCATGATGCCCTCGATGCGGCAGCAATCGTGGAACGCCGCCAGGGCCTCCTGGTCGGTGATCCCCACGTATTCGGCCCGGCCCGATTCCTTCAGCCAGGCGTGCTCGGGACCGACGCCCGGGTAATCCAGGCCGGCCGAGATCGAATGGGTTTCGGTGATCTGGCCGTTGGCATCCTGCAGCAGGTAGGTGCGGTTGCCGTGCAGCACGCCCACCACGCCGCGCGAGAGCGATGCCGCGTGCCGGCCGGTGTCCAGGCCCTCGCCCGCCGCCTCGACGCCCACCAGGCGCACGTCCGGCTGGTCAATGTAGGGATGGAAAATCCCCATGGCGTTCGATCCGCCGCCCACCGAAGCCAGCACGTAGTCCGGCTGGCGGCCGGCGTCGCGCGGCATCTGCTCGAGGCATTCGCGCCCGATGATGGACTGGAAGTCGCGCACCATCTTGGGATAGGGATGGGGCCCGGCGACCGTGCCGATGATGTAGAAGGTGTTCTCGACGTTGGTCACCCAGTCGCGCATGGCCTCGTTCAGGGCGTCCTTGAGGGTGCGCGAGCCGGACTCGACGGGCACCACGGTGGCGCCCAGCAGTTTCATGCGATAGACGTTCGAGGCCTGGCGGCGGACGTCCTCGCTGCCCATGTACACCACGCATTCGAGGCCGTAGCGGGCGGCCACGGTCGCGGTGGCGACGCCGTGCTGGCCGGCGCCGGTCTCGGCGATCACGCGCGGCTTGCCCATGCGGCGCGCCAGCAAGGCCTGGCCGATGCAATTGTTGACCTTGTGCGCCCCGGTATGGTTCAGGTCCTCGCGCTTGAGCCAGATCTGCGCGCCGCCCAGTTGCCGGGACCAGCGCCGCGCGTGGTAGACGGGGGTCGGGCGTCCGACGTAGTGCGCGAGTTCATAGGCGAATTCGCGCTGGAACTCCGGGTCGTCGCGATAGCGGTCATAGGCCTCGCGCAGCGCATCGAGCGCATGCACCAGCGTCTCGGCGACGAACGAACCGCCGAACACGCCGAAATGCCCCTGGGGGTCGGGAAGGGTATAGGGTTTCAAGGCTTTCTCGAAAAACGTCCGCAGGATGCCAGCCGATCCGCAGGCGGCGCGGACAACACGCAGGATCAAACAGGATATTCTACCAGCGCCGCGGCGGCCCGGACCTCAATGGCGGCTGGCATCTACGCCGGGCAGTTCGCTGAGGGCGGCCAGCGCCTGGGCGATCTGCTCGCCGTTGCGCACTTCGATGGTGAACACCATGTGCGCAAGCGAGCGCCGGCTGTGCGTGGTCACCCGCACCACCCGCAGACGCAGGCGGGCAAAGACCTCGGACAGGTCGCGCAGCAGATTGGGCCGGTCCTGCGCGTGGATGCTGAGGTCGATCGGATACATGGCGGCGCCGGTGTCGCCCCAGGCGACCTCGATGATGCGCTCGGGGTGGCGCCGCGCCAGGGCCGCCCACGAACCGCAGTCGCGCCGATGGATGGACACGCCCCGCCCGCGCGTGACGAAACCGCCGATCAGATCGGGCGGCGCCGGCCGGCAGCAGCGCGCGAGCTGGGTCAGCAGCGAATCCACTCCGACCACCAGCACGCCGCTCTTGCCGGTGCGCGCCACGCTGCCCTGGTCGCTGGCATAGACGCGGGCCTCGTCGCGCCCGGCCGGCTCGGAAGCCGCGGGCTCGCGAAAGACGTGGTCGATCTGGCGCAGGCTGAATTCCTCCTTGGCCGCCGCGACGTACAGGTCATCGGCGCGGGCGAAGCCAAGCTGCTGCGCGAGCTGCTCGAGGTTGGTCGCCGTGCGGCCCAGGCGCTGCAGTTCCTTTTCGACCATGGCCTGGCCCTGGGCGATGCGCTGCTGCAGCTCGATGGCATTGAACCAGGCCCGCACCTTGGCGCGCGCCCGCGGGCTGGCCAGAAAACCCAGCTGCGGATTGAGCCAGTCGCGCGAAGGGCCGCCGGATTTGGCGGCGATCACCTCGACCGTCTGGCCGGTGCGCAAGGGGGTCGACAGCGGCACCATCTGGCCGTCGACGCGGGCGCCGCGGCAGCGGTGCCCCAGGTCAGTGTGCAGGTGATAGGCGAAATCCACCGGGGTGCCGCCCGCCGGCAGCTCGATGACGCGCGCCTGCGGTGTCATGACGTAGATCCGGTCATCGACCTGCGCCTTGGGCGCGCGCCCGCCCTCGTCCTTCCAGGACAGGAGCTGACGCATCCAGGCGATCTTCTGGTCGTACGCGCCGCCGGCCGACACCTGCCCGCCGCGCGCGCCGGCCTCCTTGTAGCGCCAGTGCGCCGCCATGCCGTATTCCGCGAACTCGTGCATCTCGCGCGTGCGGATCTGCACCTCGAACGCCCTGCCCTCCCCGTCGGCCACCACGGTGTGCAGGGAACGGTAGCCGTTGGGCTTGGGCCGGGCGACGTAGTCGTCGAACTCGTCGGGCATCGGCGTCCACATGGCGTGCACGAGGGCCAGGGCGGCATAGCAGGCGCGCTCGTCCTCGACGATGACGCGCAGCGCCCGCAGGTCGAACAACTGGCTGAAATCCAGGTGCTTGATGCGCATCTTGTTCCAGATGCTGTAGATGTGCTTGGGCCGGCCATGGATCTCGGCCGGGATGCGCGCATCCTCGAGCGCGTCGCGCAGGCGCGCCACCACCGACTCGATGAAGGCCTCGCGTTCGTTGCGCTTTTCCTCGAGCCGGCGGGCGATGGCGCGGTAGGTGTCGGGTTCGAGGAAACGGAAGGCCAGGTCCTCCATTTCCCACTTGATCTGCCAGATGCCCAGGCGGTTGGCCAGCGGCGTATACAGGGACATGGTTTCGCGCGCAAAGCCGGGCGGGCACGGCGTGCGCGTGGCCGCATACCAACGCAGTGACTGCAGCCGCGACGCCAGCCGCATCAGCACGATGCGCAGGTCGGCGGCCATCGCCAGCAGCATCTTGCGTTGCATTTCCCGCTGGCCGCCGTCGGCCGCGTCCTCGGCGCGCCCGGCCACCCAGCCCAGGCGCAGCAGGGCGCGCACGCCCTGCACCAGGGTCGTGACCTCGGGGCCGAAGGCCTTGCGCATCGGATCCTGGCGCGTCACCGCCCCTTCGGGCTCGGGCTGGACGGCCAGTAAGGCGGCCGCCCGGGTCACGGCGTCCGATCCCAGCCCGGCCAGGACCAGGACCACGGCCGCGCTATGCGCGTCCAGCGGCTCGCCCGTGCTGGCCCGCGCGCCCCGCAGGGGCTCGCGCACCCAATCGGCCGCGCGCGCCAGCAAGGCCCGGCCGGCCTCGTCCAGCCCGTCGCCCGCCGCCAGCGACCAGGCGGCGTCGAACGGGTCGGCGGTTGCGGATGGAATCGGATCGCTCATGCTTTCAAGGGCTCGCGAGGTGCAAGCCGGACGCGGGCTGCTCAGGCTCCTATACTACCGTGAGTCGGATCATTTGGTGGGAGCGTCCATGCCCAGGCAGCTGACAATCATCTGGCATTCGCGCACCGGCGCCGCGCGGCAGATGGCGCAGGCCGCCGCGCGCGGCGCGCGCGCCATCGTCGACGAGCTGCAGGCCGGCGGCGACTTCATCCTGCGCGTGCTGACCGCCGAGGAGGCCGCCGCCGAGGACTTGCTGGCCGCCGACGGCCTGATCCTGGCGGCCCCCGAAAACCTCGGCAGCCTGAGCGGGGCCATGAAGGAATGCCTGGACCGCAATTACTACGCCGTCCTCGACCGCCTCAACGGCCGCCCGTACGCCGCCATCGTCACCGCCGGATCCGACGGCCAGGGCGCCCTGCGCCAGATCGAGCGCATCTGTACCGGCTGGCGACTGGCGCAGGCCGTCCCCACCTTGATCGTGCCCATGCAGGCGCAGACGCCGGAGGCCATCCTCGCACCCAAAACCGTTCCCGCGGAATGGCTGGCACGCGGCGAGACCGTGGGCGGCACCCTCGCCGCCCTGCTGCTCTGAGCCGGGTGCGCGGCCATGGCCCGGAGTGCGCCAACGAGAAAATGCTGTAAGGACAATTGAATGTATTCGTTTTATGATCGAAATCATCATCAATCGCTGACTTGGCGGCATTCAGCCTCATCAATAATTATGTTTATTATCAGCTTATTATCTCATTCAACAGAAAACTTCAAGTATAGAAAATAGAATTATTAAGATATGTATTAAATAAATCTTTATATTCCATTTTGACAATTTTATGGTCCAAATGGGCATTCCAATCCGGCGCCCTCCGGCCCATGATGTCGTCCTGCCCCCCTTCACCACAGGAGACATCCATGAAAACCCAAGTCGCCATCATCGGCGCCGGCCCCTCCGGCCTGCTGCTGGGCCAATTGCTGCATCGCCAGGGCATCGAAACCGTCATCCTCGAAGCCAAGACCCCCGACTACGTGCTGGGCCGCATCCGCGCCGGCGTGCTGGAGTACGGCTTCGTCGACCTCATGCGCGAGGCCGGCGTCGCCCAGCGCATGGACGCCGAGGGCCTGGTCCACGACGGCTTCAGCCTGGCCTTCCAGGGGCGCCGCGAACGCGTCGACATGAAAAGCCTCACCGGCGGGCATTCGGTGCTGGTCTACGGCCAGACCGAACTCACGCGCGACCTCATGGACGCCCGCCGCGACAGCGGGGCGCCCATCATCTATGAGGCGGCCGACGTCGAACTCCACGATTTCCTGGACGGCAAGCCGCGGGTGAGCTTCACCAAGGACGGCGAACGCATCGAACTGGAATGCGACTACATCGCCGGCTGCGACGGCTTCCACGGCGTCTCGCGCAAATCAGTCCCGCAGGACGGCATCCGCAACTTCGAGCGGGTCTACCCCTTTGGCTGGCTGGGTCTGCTCTCGGATACGCCGCCCATCGAGGACGAGCTGGTCTACATCCACAACCCGCGCGGCTTTGCCTTGTGCAGCATGCGCTCCCATACGCGCAGCCGCTATTACCTCCAGTGCAGCCTGGCCGAACACGTCGACGACTGGTCCGACGACCGCTTCTGGACGGAACTCTCGGCCCGCCTGCCCGAGGATATCGCCGGCAAACTGGTCACCGGCCCCTCGCTGGAAAAAAGCATCGCGCCGCTGCGCAGCTTCGTCGCCGAACCCATGACATTCGGCCGCCTGTTCCTGGTGGGTGACGCGGCGCACATCGTGCCGCCCACCGGCGCCAAGGGCCTGAATCTCGCCTCCAGCGACGTCTATACCCTCTACCACGCGCTGCGCGGCACCTACCACGAGGGCCGTGCGGACCTGCTGGACAAATATTCCGAGATCTGCCTGCGGCGCATCTGGAAGGCCGAGCGCTTTTCCTGGTGGATGACGATGCTGCTGCACACCTTCAACGACGACCCCTTCAGCGAGCGCATCCAGCGCGCCGAGCAGGACTATTACACCAGCACGGTGGCCGGGCTCACCACCATCGCGGAAAATTACGTCGGCCTGCCCTACGAGGCCGTCGAATAGGCCGGCCCAAGCACCCGGTACGGGCCGCCTCGCGGCGGCCATGCCCGACCTCTGCGCAGGGCAATCAGGGTTCTCCCGGGTAATTTCGGTAAAATCGATGCTGGCCGCGCGCGATCCCCCTCCGCGCCGGCCGGATCGTTTGCCGGAGCCCACACCCATGACACACGTCGTCACCGAAAACTGTATCAAATGCAAATATACCGACTGCGTCGATGTCTGTCCGGTGGATTGCTTCCGCGAGGGCCCGAACTTCCTGGTGATCGACCCCGAGGAATGCATCGACTGCGCGGTGTGCGTGCCCGAATGTCCCGCCAACGCGATCTTCGCCGAGGAGGACGTCCCCCAGGACCAGATCGACTACATTCCGCTGAACGCCGAACTC
This sequence comes from Castellaniella sp. S9, assembly GCF_027257175.1. Lineage (GTDB taxonomy): Bacteria > Pseudomonadota > Gammaproteobacteria > Burkholderiales > Burkholderiaceae_B > Castellaniella. Next base: position 523,700 of record NZ_JAPFGD010000001.1, read on the forward strand.
TCGCCCGAGTTCAAGCCCATCAACCGTTCGGTGGGCGCCCTGCCCGGCGCCGACGAGTGGAACGGCATCGCCGACAAGCTCAAGTACCTCGAGCGCCCCTGAACGCCGCTGCGCGGACGCACCGGCGCACCGCCTCATGACGCGGCGGCATATCACCCATGATCGTATGACGTCATAAAAACGCCACATTCCGCAGCACCAAGACGCCGGGAAAACCCGCCCTCCGGGGCTTTGCGGTATCCCCTGTCATCGAATTCCGTTACTTTAAGTACACACTCCAAGAACGGATTGGATACCCGAGCCCACATCCCGATACGAAGTCCCCGGTGACCAGGAGGACACCAGACCCGATCCCCGGGGCTTCATCGTCAACGACCGGAACGCGGAAACCATGCTGTACGACCTGCACGAACTACAACGCTCCTTTCTGGCCCCGCTGGCCGCTTTCACCGACACCGGCTCCCAGCTGTTCTCGAACCCCTACAGTCCCCTGGCCTACACGCCGCTGTCGCGCCAATTCGCGGCCACGTACGAACTGGTGCATCGGCTGGGCAAGGACTACGAAAAACCCGCCTGGAACATCCCGCAAGTCCGGATCAGCGCCCATGACGTGCCCGTCACCGAGGAAATCGCCCTCTCGCGGCCGTTCTGCCGCCTGGTCCGTTTCCGCCGCGACGCGCGCCGCCACGATCCGCGGGTGCTGCTGGTGGCCCCCTTGTCGGGCCACCATGCGACCCTGCTGCGCGACACCGCGCGCACGCTGCTGGCCGCGCATGACGTCTATGTGACCGACTGGCTCGACGCCCGCATGGTCCCCGCCTCGGAAGGCACGTTCGGGCTGGACGACTACGTCCGCTACGTCCAGGACTTCATCCGCCACCTGGGGCCCGACGTCCACGTGATTTCGGTCTGCCAGCCGACGGTCCCGGTGCTGGCGGCGGTGTCCCTGCTGGCCAGCGAGGAGGCCTCCTGTCAGCCGCGCACCATGACGATGATGGGCGGCCCGATCGACTGCCGCAAGTCCCCGACGCAGGTCAACCGGCTGGCGACCACGAAATCCTACGCCTGGTTCGAGGACAACCTCATCCATCGCGTGCCCGCGCGCTATCCCGGCGCCGGCCGCAAGGTCTATCCCGGTTTCCTGCAGCACGCGGGCTTCGTGGCCATGAATCCCGACCGCCACCTGCGCTCGCACTACGATTTCTACATGCACCTGCTGCGCGGCGACGACAGCGACGCCGAGGCCCACCGCCGCTTCTACGACGAATACAACGCGGTGCTGGACATGCCGGCGCGATTCTACCTGGACACCATCCGCACGGTGTTCCAGGAATTCCAGCTGCCGCGCGGCACCTGGGTCGTCGACGGCCGGCGCGTCGACCCGGCCGCCATCCAGCGCACCGCCCTGCTGACCATCGAAGGTTCGCTGGACGACATCTCGGGCGAGGGCCAGACCCACGCCGCGCACGATCTGTGCCGTTCATTGCCCCGGTCGATGCGGCAGTCCTATACCGCCGAGCACTGCGGCCACTACGGGATTTTCTCGGGGCGGCGCTGGCGCGAGCAGATCTGTCCTAAAATCTCGGCATTCATCCGTTCACACTGAACCTCGCCGGCGCCGGACCGCAAGCGGCGCGCGGCGCCCTTGCATGCCCGCCCTCACCGACGCCATCGACGCCCTCCTGCCGCAGACGCAATGCACGCAATGCGGCTACGACGGCTGCCGCCCCTACGCCGAGGCGATGGCGGCCGGCCAGGCCGACATCAACCGCTGTCCGCCCGGCGGCCCGCGGACCATCGCGGCGCTGGCGGCCCTGCTGGGACGACCCGAACGGGCGCTGGACCCGGCCCGCGGCAGCCATCAGCCCCTGCATGTCGCGCTGATCGACGAGGAACACTGCATCGGCTGCACCCTGTGCATCCAGGCCTGTCCGGTGGACGCCATCATCGGCGCCAACCAGTTGATGCACACCGTGCTCGCCGCCGACTGCACCGGCTGCGAACGCTGCGTGGCACCCTGCCCGGTCGATTGCATCACCATGGTGCCCGCCGGCCGCGACTGGCGCCCCGAGGACGCGCGGGCCGCGCGGGCGCGCTACCAGGCCCGCAACGCGCGCCTGATGCGCCGCCACGAGGAATCCGCCGGGCCGGCCGCCCGCACCCTGTCCAACAAGCCCGCCCTGGCCGCCGAGGCCGATGACGAGGCGAAACAAGCACGCATCGCCCAGGCACTGGCCCGGGCCCGCGCCCGCCGCACATGAACCAGAACACCCGCAAGGAAATCTTCCGCCGCCTCCAGGCCGCCAATCCGGAACCCCGCACCGAACTCGAGTACGGCAGCATTTTCCAGCTGCTGGTGGCCGTCATCCTGTCGGCGCAGGCCACCGACCGCTCGGTCAACCTGGCCACGCGCGAGCTCTTTCCCACACACGGGACGCCGCAAGCCTTGCTGGCGCTGGGCGAGGAAGGCCTGGCCCAGGCGATCCGCACGATCGGCCTGTACAAGACCAAGGCGCGCAACGTCATCCGCACCTGCGAGCTGCTGCTGGCCCGGCACGGCGGCGAGGTGCCCGATACCCGCGAGGCGCTCGAGGCCCTGCCCGGCGTGGGCCGCAAGACGGCCAACGTAATCCTCAACACGGCCTTCCGGCAGCCGGCCATGGCGGTGGACACCCACATCTTTCGTGTCGCCAACCGCACCGGCCTCGCGCCCGGCAAGACCGTGCTGGCCGTGGAACGCGCCCTGCTCAAGCGCGTGCCGCCGGAGTACCTGCTGGACGCCCACCACTGGCTGATCCTGCACGGGCGCTACGTCTGCGTCGCGCGCAAGCCGAAATGCCCGCAATGCGGCATCCGCGACCTCTGCGAGTACAAGCACAAGACCCCACCATGACGTCAGGGACACCATGAAAAACCCGGATAGCGCTTCAGGAATCAAAGATCGATACTGACGCACAATCATCGATAAGGGGGACACCATCGACATGGGCGACTATATCCTCGAAACCCGCGGCCTCACCAAGGCCTTTCGCGGGTTCGTTGCAGTCGATGACGTGAATCTGCAGGTGCGCCAGGGCCAGATTCACGCCCTGATCGGCCCCAATGGCGCGGGCAAGACCACCTGCTTCAACCTGCTCACCAAATTCCTCGTGCCGAGCTCGGGCCAGATTTTCTACGACGGCGCCGAGATCACGGGCGACCGCCCGGCGCAGATCGCCAGAAAGGGCATCATCCGCTCGTTCCAGATCTCGGCGGTGTTCCCGCAGCTCTCGGTCCTCGAGAACGTGCGCATCGCGCTACAGCGCGGCCTGGGCCAGTCCTTTCATTTCTGGCGCAGCGACCGCGGCCTGAGCCGCCTGAACGGGCGCGCCCGCGAGCTGCTCGCCGAGGTCGGCCTGGCCGACTTCGCCGGCGAACAGACCGTCAACCTGCCCTACGGGCGCAAGCGCGCCCTCGAGATCGCCACCACCTTGGCGATGGAACCCCGGCTGATGCTGCTGGACGAACCCACGCAGGGCATGGGCCACGAGGACGTCGCGCGCGTCACCGAGCTCATCCGTCAGGTCAGCGCCGGGCGCACCATCCTGATGGTCGAACACAACATGAACGTGGTCGCCTCCATCGCCGATCGGATCACCGTGCTGGCGCGCGGCTCGGTGCTCGCCGAGGGCGACTACGCGGCGATATCCCGCAACCCCGCGGTCATGGAAGCCTACATGGGCACCACCCAGGGCGAACTCGAAGGAGCACACGGATGACGGCTGCGCTCGAAATCTCCGGCCTGCACGCCTGGTACGGCGAATCCCACGTCCTGCACGGCGTGGACATGCGCGTCGAGCAGGGCGAGGTGGTGACTTTGCTGGGACGCAACGGCGCGGGGCGCACGACCACGCTGCGCGCGATCCTGGGGCTGACGGGCAGCCGCAAGGGCTCGATCCGCATCCAGGGCACGGAATCGATCCACCTGCCCACCTACCGCATCGCACACCTGGGCATCGGCTACTGCCCCGAGGAACGCGGCATCTTCGCCTCGCTGTCGTGCGAGGAAAACCTGCTGCTGCCGCCGACGGTGGGCGAGACGCTGGGCGGGGGCATGTCGCTGACCGAGATCTACGAGATGTTCCCCAATCTCCAGGAGCGCCGGCACTCGCCGGGCACGCGCCTGTCGGGCGGCGAACAGCAGATGCTGGCGGTGGCGCGGATCCTGCGCACGGGCGCCAATCTGCTGCTGCTCGACGAAATCTCCGAGGGCCTGGCGCCGGTGATCGTGCAGGCGCTGGCGCGCATGATCACGACGCTCAAGACCAAGGGCTACACCATCGTCATGGTCGAGCAGAATTTCCGCTTCGCCGCGCCCCTGGCCGATCAGTTCTACGTCATGGAGCATGGCCAGATCGTCGAACGATTCAAGGCCGCGCAGCTGGACGAAAAGCGTCCCATCCTCGACAACCTGCTCGGCGTCTGAGACCGATCTGAGACCGATATCAGCCGGCTCGCCGGCAACACTAGGAGACCACCCCATGAAATTGCGCACGCTATCGACTGCTTTGACTCTGGCCGGCCTTGGACTGGCCATGAACGTCCACGCAGCCGGAATTTCCGACGATGTGATCCGCATCGGCTTCATCGCCGACATGTCCGGGGTCTACGCCGATATCGACGGCAATGCGGGGGCCGACGCCATCCGCATGGCGATCGCCGACATGGGCGGCGAGATCAACGGCAAGAAAATCGAGCTGCTGACCGCCGACCACCAGAACAAGGCCGACATCGCCTCGGCGCGCGCGCGCGAATGGTTCGACCAGCAAAACCTCGACATGCTGATCGGCGGCACCAATTCCGCCACCGCCCTGGCTATGGCCGCCGTCGCCGCCGAAAAGAAAAAACCCTTCATGGCGGTCGGCCCGGGCTCCTCGGCCCTGACCAACGCCCAGTGCACGCCCTATACCGTGCACTACGCCTACAACACCATCGCGCTGGCCAACGGCACCGGCTCGGCCGTGGTCAGCGAAGGCGGCAAGACCTGGTATTTCCTGACCGCCGACTACGCCTTCGGCCACTCGCTCGAACAGGACACCTCCAAGGTCGTCGAGGCCAACGGCGGCAAGGTCCTGGGCGCGGTGCGCGCGCCGATTTCCACCACCGATTTTTCCTCCTTCCTGCTGCAGGCGCAGTCCTCCGGCGCCGAGGTCCTGGGCCTGGCCAACGCCGGCGGCGACTTCATCAATTCCGTCAAGGCCGCCAAGGAATTCGGCATCACCAACTCGATGAAGCTCGCCGGCCTGCTGGTGTTCATCAACGACGTCCACGCCCTGGGCCTGGAAAACACCGCCGGCCTGTACCTCACCACCGCCTGGTACTGGAACCAGGACGACGAATCGCGCGCCTGGGCCAAGCGCTTCTCCGACCAGCACAATCGCGCCCCGTCGTTCCTGCAGGCCGGCGACTATTCGGTGGCCAAGACCTATCTCGAATCCGTCAAGGCCACGGGCACGGACGACGGCGACGCCATCATGGCGCACCTCAAGTCCATCGAGATCAACGACATGTTCATGAAAAAGGGCCACATCCGCGCCGACGGCCTGACCATGCACGACATGTACCTGGCCCAGGTCAAGACCCCCGACCAGTCCAAGGCGCCGTGGGACTACTACAACATCGTCAAGACCCTGCCGGCCGAGGCCGTCTACGGGCCGCTGTCCTCCTCCACCTGCCCCCTGCTGAAAAAGTAAGCCCCGCGCGATGCGCCGCGCCCGCCCCCTACAAGGGGGTTCGGGCGAGTGCATGCCGGACATGCCTAGCCCATCTCCTGTCGCACCCCTATGACACTACTTTTCGGCGTACCCATACAGGCCCTGCTGGGCCAGTTGCTGCTGGGCCTGGTCAACGGTTCGTTCTATGCCGTGCTCTCGCTGGGTCTGGCGGTGATCTTCGGCCTGTTGAACATCATCAACTTCACGCACGGCGCGCTGTACATGCTGGGCGCCTTCGTGGCCTGGATGGGCCTGCAGTACCTGGGCTTGAACTACTGGATCATGCTGCTGGTGGCGCCCATCGTCGTGGGCCTGTTCGGCATCGTGCTCGAGCGCCTGCTGCTGCGCCACCTCTACAAGCTCGACCATCTCTACGGGCTGTTGCTGACCTTCGGCCTGACCTTGCTCATCGAGGGGCTGTTTCGCAGCATCTACGGCGTCTCCGGACAACCCTACGCCACGCCCAAGCTGCTGGCCGGCGGCGTGAACCTGG
>NZ_JAPFGD010000010.1 GCF_027257175.1 Castellaniella sp. S9
TCAAATCCGCGCTTGATCCGGCCAACCGCCGCCGGCGTGGTCACGATCATCGGAATCAGTGGTCACGATACCGGACTGCCTGGTCACGATGCCGGAATCAGTGGTCACGATCAACCGGAATACCCAGACAAGAGGGGCGCCGTCACCATCCCGCCGATCATGGGTGCGGCGATCCGCTGCATGACTTCCGAGCCGGTTCCTTCACCCAGCATGATGGGAAATAGCCCGCCCAAGATGACGGCTACCGTCATGGATTTGGGCCGAACGCGCAGGACCGCTCCTTCTTGAATCGCCTCCAGCAGCAAGGACTCGGTCAGCGCCATGCCGACCTGCAGTCGACTGTTTAGTGCGGTTTTCAGATACAGCAGCATGACCACGCCGAACTCAGCCGCGACGCCGACGAGGGCGATGAATCCGACTGCCGTGGCGACCGAGATCGCGTGACCGAGCAACCAGATCAGCCAGAAGCCACCGACCAGAGCAAACGGCACGGTGAGCATTAGTAGCAGGGCATCGGCCGCCGAATTGAAGGTCATGAACAGGAGGACGAAGATCAGGGCAAGGGTCATGGGGATGACCATTTGTAGCGTCGCCTCAGCCCGTTCCAGGTACTCGAATTGACCAGACCACGCAATTGAATACCCCGCTGGCAGCGTGACATTCTTGGCCACGGCCTGCTGCATGGCTTTGACCGCAGAGGAGAGATCCGCGTTTTGAATATCCACATAGACGTATCCCGTCAATCGGGCGTTTTCACTGCGTATCATGGGTGGGCCATCGGAGATCTTCAGGTTTGCGACGTCGCTAAGGCGGATCTGGGCCCTCTTGTCGGTGACGATAGTGATCTGGCGCAGCTTTTCCAATGAGTCTCGTATTTCACGCGGATATCGAACGTTGATAGGGAAGCGCTGACGACCATCGATCACTTCGCCTACGTTTTCGCCACCCACCGCCGAGGACACGACCGATTGGATATCCGTAATCGCCAGGCCGTAGCGAGCCGCCGAGAGACGGTTGATATCCACGTCGATGTAGTGGCCGCCGTTCAAGCGTTCCGCCAACGCAGAGGTCACACCCGGTACATTTTTGACTGCTGCTTCGACCTGTGTCGCGATTTTGTCGATTTGCGCCAGATCGCCGCCCGAGATCTTGACCCCGACGGGTGTTTTAATCCCTGTCGAGAGCATGTCCAACCGATTTCGGATGGGTGGCACCCAGACGTTAGTCAGGCCGGGTACCTTAACGGTTTGATCCAGCTCAGCGATCAGCTTTTTGGGCGTCATGCCAGGGCGCCACTGATCGCGGGGTTTGAACTGGATAGTGGTCTCAAACATTTCGAGCGGAGCCGGGTCAGTAGCGGTGTCCGCTCGACCAGACTTGCCAAAGACCGTGGCCACCTCGGGAACTGTCTTAATCATGCGGTCGGTCTGCTGCAGCAGTTCAGCGGCCTTTTGGGCAGAAATTCCAGGCAGAGCCGTAGGCATGTATAAGAGATCCCCTTCGTCCAGTGCCGGCATGAATTCACTGCCCAGGCGTGATACAGGAACCAAGGTGACCGCCAATGCAATAACGGCGAGCCCAATGACGACCCAAGGTCGCCTGAGCGTGGCATTGAGCAGGGGGTGGTATAGCCAAATCAATAGGCGATTGATGGGGTTGGACATTTCATGGGGGATGCGGCCGCGAATGAAGTAGCCCATGAGCACGGGCACGAGCGTGACCGAGATCCCCGCTGCGGCCGCAATCGAGTAGGTCTTCGTGAAGGCCAGGGGCGCGAACATTTTCCCCTCTTGCCCTTCGAGCGAAAACACAGGGATAAACGACAGCGCAATAATAAGGAGAGAGAAGAAGAGCGCAGGCCCGACCTCCGCAGTGGAGGTTGCAATCAGCTCCCAGCGTTGGGTCGCTGTAATCGGCACACTGGGGTGCCGTTCCTCGTACGCCTCCAGGTGTTTATGTGCGTTTTCTATCATCACGATGGCCGCATCGATCATTGCGCCGATAGCAATCGCGATTCCGCTGAGCGACATGATGTTTGCGTTAATGCCTTGGTAGCGCATCACAATGAACGCGGCTAATATTCCCAGCGGCAACGATAAAATAGCCACCAAGGCGCTGCGTAGGTGAAATAGAAATAAGGCGCAGACCAGTCCGACGATGATGAATTCCTCGATGAGCTTATGCGTCAGATTGTTCACCGCTCGTTTGATCAGTTGCGATCGGTCATACGTCGTGACTACCTCGACACCAGCGGGCAAGGATTTTTTTAGATCGGCAAGCTTGGTTTTGACTGCATTGATGGTGGTGAGGGCATTTTTCCCAGAGCGCATCACAATGACGCCGCCAGCAACCTCGCCTTCGCCATTGAGTTCAGCGATGCCACGACGCATTTCCGGTCCAATCTGAATGCGCGCCACGTCGCCCAACAAGACTGGTGTCCCGGTATCGTTCGTGCGGAGTACTACATTCCTGAAGTCCTCCAGAGAGCGTAGATACCCGGAGGAGCGCACCATATATTCGGACTCTGCCAGCTCGACCACCGAGCCGCCCGATTCCTGGTTAGCCTTGCCCAGCGCCTCACCGACTGTCGCCAGAGTGATTCCGTAGGCACGCAGCTTATCGGGATCCACAACCACCTGATATTGACGCACCATGCCGCCGATCGAGGCGACTTCGGAGACGTCTGGCACTGCCTTGAGCTCGAACTTGAGGAACCAGTCGTTAAGTGCTCTGAGCTGCCCCAGATCGTGCGTCCCAGTGCGATCCACCAGTGCGTATTCGTAGATCCAACCTACACCTGTGGCATCAGGTCCGAGCGAAACGGTGGCTCCTTGAGGAAGCCGGCTTTGTACTTGATTCAGGTACTCCAGTACCCGGGATCGAGCCCAATACTGATCAGTGTTGTCATCGAACAGCACATACACGAAGGCATCGCCAAACGATGAATATGCTCGGATGGTTTTGGCGCCTGGCACGCCGAGCAAGGTGGTGGTGAGCGGATAGGTCACCTGGTCCTCGACCACCTGCGGGGCTCTGCCCGGGTAGGATGCCTTGATGATGACTTGGGTGTCGGAGAGATCCGGCAATGCATCGACCGGTGTGTTCAGGAGGGAAAAAGCACCCCACGCGGCGATCACGAGCGTTGCCAAGAGCACCAGAAAGCGGTTATGGATCGACCAATGAATGAGGCGCGCAATCATTGTGTGCCTCCCGCGATTGGTTCAACCTGGGTCAGTTGGTATCCATCGCTTGATTGCTTAAAGACGAAGCGAACCGTTTGGCCGGCCTCGATATCGGGGAATGCGGCCGCAGAAGGCTTACCGAACGTCATGGTCATTGCAGGCCAGCTCAGGGCAGGAACCGGCTGGTGTGAAAACGTGATGCCAGAGGCTGTGACGTGCTCGACTTTGCCGGTCGTCTCGTAGACTGGTGCAGGCGTAGCGGACGCCGAGGCGGCGGAACTGCCCGCGCTGCTCATGGTGGGGTTATCCGTCAGCTTGGGGAGGACGGACTTCAGGTTCGCTTCCGAATCGATCAGAAACTGGCCGGATGCCACGACCTGTTGACCTTCACTCAGTCCGCTTAGTATCTCGGTGTTGTTGCCCAGATCCTCGCCAATCTTGACTTCGACAGGTTGTAGACGACCGTCGGTGTTCTTAACGATCACGATGGACCGCTTCCCGGTTGTAATCACGGCTTCGGAGGGGACGATCAGGCGCGGAGTGGCGATCGCCGCACTGATGTGAGCGCGCATCAGCATGCCCGGCGTCATCCCGAAGTCGTCATTGTCGATTTCGAGGCGGGCCTGGAGCGTGCGACTGGTGCTGCTGATTCCTGGCAGGATCTCGCGGATGTGTCCTGTGAAATGCTGTGTAGAGTCTCCCGCGAATACGGCGTTCACGCTCATACCCTGGTGCACCTCAAGAGCCATTGACTCCGGTATTTCGACCACGAGCCAAAGTTTGCTCAAGCCAGCGACCTTGGCCAGCGTTTGTCCCGGTGACACCATCGCACCGTTACGCACGTTGAGCTCGGCGATGACGCCTGCCTGCGGCGCGCGTAAGGTCATGTGGCTTTGCGCTTTGCCGGTTCGATCAATCGCATTGAGGATGTCCTCCGGGATGGACATTGCCCGCATACGTGCACGCGAGGCTGAGAGCATGCCTCGATCAGCATGGCTTTGCTTTAACGCTAGGTATTCTTCCTGCGGTGCGAGCCAGTCTGGTACGAACAAGGAAGCAATCGGGGCGCCTTTGGCGACTTGCTGCATCGGTGCATTCGCGTACAGCTCATCGATATAGCCCGTCACACGGGACTGGATCACGACTGCGCGGGACTCATCGAACTGTGTTGTGCCCACCGCATCGAAACCGTTCTTGGTTTGGCGCTGCTGGGCGGTCGCATAACGAATGCCCAAGTTCTGCTGGAGCGTTGGATCGACCTTAATGCCGGTGGCACCGCCTTCGTCCGCATAGACGGGTTGCAGCGCCATATCCATGAAGGGCGATTTTCCCGGCCTATCGAAATGCTGGCTCGGGACCATCGGATCGTGCCAGTACAGGACTTTTCGATCCGACTTGCTGTCTGCCTGATCACTCGCAGTAAAGGCCATAGCAGAATCGGGTGGCGTGCTCAGGATATGGCGAGACCCGAAAACATAGCCGACGCCAAGCAGTGCAGCGATGACAACGAGCGCAAATAAGGAGCGTGCCAAGTTAGCTTGTCGCATGTTCATTCCTTTTGGCCGATCAGATTGTTGGTGGAGACAACCTGGTATTCAAGCTGGGCCCAGACCTGGGCCACGTCGCGTTCGAGATCCACAACCTGGAGTTGGGCATCCAATTGCGCGCGTTTGGCGTTGAATACGCTGGCTAGCGATCCCGAGCCCGCTTTGTAGGCGGCTGCCGCGAGTCGGACTTGCTGGGAGACTGCGGGCAATAGCGTGTTGTTCAGGCTGGCGATTCGTTCGCGCCCATTGGCGAGCGAGGTAGACAGGCTTTGAATGTTGGCGTGAACCTGACGCTGGGTTTCTCGCAGCATCAAACGTGCCTTGTTGCCAAGGGCCGCTTTTTCAGCGACATCCTGATCCTGTCTATTCGCCCGAGAAATGGGCAGTGGGATGCTAACTCCGACGGAGACCATGTTTGAGTATTGGCTTCCCCGCTGTTGGTAGGTCACGCCCCAAGTCCAGTTCGGCGTTCGATTGCTGCTGGCTACCGATGTGTCGGCGTCCGCTACGTAAATATCACGCTCAGCCGCAAGGAGCTCGGGTTGAACCTGGTTCAGTTCCTCCTGTGTAAGATCGGCCACGTGGGATTCCAATGGCGGTATGTCGCCTGCGATCGCAGTCACCGGGGCGGCCACCCATCGGCTCAACGCAATCAGCGCCGAGCGGGAAGTCTGCTGCGCCTTAAGCAACTGGTCTTTGACCTGAGAGCGCATGATTTGCGCTTGTGTCACATCGTCTGCGCTCGCGCTGAGCCCGCGATAGGAGGCGCGAATCGCTGCGAGCTCATGGGTCATGTGCTCAACCAAGGCATTGGAGAGCGCAAGGGCCCGCTGCGCATACGCCGCGTCAAGCCACGCGATTGCCGTCTGTTGGCGCGTGTTTGCGAGCTGCACCAGCGTGGCTGCCTGCTCTCTATCGACAATGCGATTTGCAAGGCTTGAACGGCGCTCACGTTTGCCAGAAGAGACCCATTCCTGCTCGATGCCGACGTAGCGCATGGTCATGAAATCTTGCGTGAGCGAGTAGCGATCTGGTCCGTTGATCGGCAGGTTATCGACCCCGGCCTTGAGCATAGGGTCGGGCAATTGATCAGCTTTGACGGCGGCGTGAGTGCTGGCGAGTACGGATGATTGGCTGGCCTGTATGGCCGCCGAGCGCTGAGAGGCTTGGTAGAGGGCGGTGTCGAGCGTCAGGCCGCCGTTCTGGCCGTAGGCGCTTGCGCTGGCGAGCGCCAGTAGCGCGCACAGAATACGAGTGCGCATCACGGCGCGCTGCGATACGAGCGCGCGTAGTGGTTCGAGCATAATTAACTCCGAATAGGCGAACGAAAACAAGGCACGGCGTTCACCGTGGCCTTGGCAACGAAAATCGGAGTCAGGTCAAATGCGCAGCCGGAGCGTCAGGAGGAAGAGTGGGTCATCACCACTGTCTGAAGCTGACGCAGGGTCATAAGCGGCTGGCTGCCAAACTTGTGGTGCAAGGGGTAGAGGGAGGGGGTAAGCGACGAAAAGAACAGGCTCGGACGCCAAGGGTTGCGCTATGGCATTCGTGGCCTGTTGTTCATCCGAGAAGTGCTGCGCGCACAGCAAAGGCTGTGCTTCGTCGATCATCTTGGAGTGATCAGCCGGCTGAGTGCAGTCGGCGCCATTCATCTGAGATGCTGAGGCCTCAGCCTGTAGCTGAGGCAGAGGGCAAGCGTAGCCTGCCAGCACCACACGCGAGAATAGGAGCGTTGTGATTAGCAACACTAGAATTAACGATCGATGGGTACTGGAGTGTGGGGAATGCATGACGAATGAGGAGCTGCAATTGGACGAATTATGAACCTTAGGAGCATCTACAGTCAACGCTTACCACGCAAGGTTAAATACTCTGGCTAGTGTTGCAGTATTTTTTCAAAATGTGCTTGACCTTCCTCCGGTGGTAAGGTTTAAGCTAAAAGCATATTAACGTTAGCTCTGATACGAGTTCCACAAAATATTAGTCACATTATGAGAAATATCTCGCGCAACTTACTGATCAGCATCGCGTATATCGTGGTGCTGATGTTTGGTTTGTTGACGCAGTCCGCGCAAGCCTACGCGGAATCCAACAATGTGAAGACCACTCAGATGGCAACAGGCCAGATGCCTTGTCACCAGAGTATTGATGGCTATTCCGTGAAGGGTTCAAAATGCCTGTTTGCCGGCCAGGCGAGCTCGGAGATATGCATTACCCAAGCATGGATGCTCCGGTCTGAAGCACCGTATCCGTCATCAAATCCAGAACTCGTAATTATGGTCTGGAGACCGGAGATTGTGTCGGTCTTTCAAGTCATCTCGACAGCCAGTCCTGCCTCCCCGGCAGTTCGTCATTCTCGACGTAACGGCTCCCTCGCTATTCTGTACTGTAGCTTCCAAATTTGATCCGCAAGTGCTAGCTCCCATACGTTGCCAATGCGGCACGTATTGGGGGGTACGTGTGTCTGCGTATTTGCCACAGACACGGTATTGACCTGATACCCCTTATTTAATAGCACAAAGCAGTGCTCATTAGACGCTGCTTGGGCGTAATCGCTGTGCCGACGCATTGTGCGTTCGATATTAGCCGCGTTACGTAGCAGGATCAAAGGAATTCAAATATGAAGTGCGATATGAAAACCATGGTTAAGGTAGGCCTCACTGTGGGCTCGCTGCTCGCCATTGCCTATTTCACGCTGCCCGCTGCGCGGGTGCTTATTTCAGCATCCGCCCCATTTTTTCTTTTTCTCATTTGCCCGTTGACGATGCTTTTCATGATGAAAAGCATGAACTCATGCCATAGGGAAAACGAGGTAAAGACAGAAAAAATTCAGCTTGATAAATGAAAACGCCTAGCGTTGATGCGAGGATGGCGCACTACGCCAAATCGATATTTTTCTAATAATAATTGGAGTATTTTATGAAAACCAAAATGAGTGTCTTGATGATTTCCTTGTTGTTAGTCGCAGGAATCGCGCAGGCCGCTAATTCTGATGCCGCTACGTCAGTCTCTAAAACTAGAGCTCAGGTAATCGCTGAGTTACAGGAGGCCAAGGCTCTCGGCCTCTTAACTCAGGGTGAGCGGGCGTACCCGCCTGAGCAACAAGCTGTCAGCTCCAAAACCCGCCAACAGGTGCTGGCTGAGTTGGCTACGGCTCGCGCCGCAGGCACGTTGAGCCATGGCGAACCACTCGTTTACCCACCTCGCGTTCCCGACCTTAATCCCAAGACGCGAGTCGAGGTACTGGCCGAGCTTGATGCGGCTAGGCAGTCAGGTGAATTGTTTAAAAATGCCGGACGCTAAAGGTCTATTGATTAAAAAGACTAATGGTTGATTGTCCAGGCCCCCAATCTATTGGATGAGTTGGAGGCCTGGGCATACCTTATCGGAACAAAAATGACTGATTTAAAGAAAATAGCCACTCCGGCGCTCGCCGCAGCAGGGATCGTGGCCTTATCCGCACTAGGCTGGCAACCGCTCGCCATCGCGGCGCCAACAGCGATAAATAACGCAGGCGCGTCAACCAAGCTAGAGGCTGGAGCGCAAATCGAACTCATGCACATCCATGGCCTTTCTTACAGCGCCGATGGCAAACAGATTCTCATCCCGAGTCATCACGGTATAGCCGTTTACGCGCAGGATCACTGGTCAGTAATGACAGGTCCAAAACATGACTATATGGGTTTCTCTGCAACACACGATACGCTCTACAGCAGTGGGCATCCGGCGCCTGGATCGGGTCTGATCAATCCCTTTGGTCTGATCAAGAGTACTGACGGTGGCCAGAGTTGGCAAAAGCTGGGACTGGAGGGTGAGTCAGATTTCCATACATTGGCCACGAGTTATGGAACTAACACCATCTATGTGCTTAATCATCAGGCAAATAGCGGAATGAAAGCGGCCGGAATTTACGTCACACGATCCGAAGGGGCAAAGTGGAGTCGGGCCACTGCCAATGGGCTAAAAGCTAAAATTAATAGTCTGGCTGTCCATCCTAATAACGATAAAATTCTCGCCGTTGGCGCTGGGGATGGACTGTATTTATCACGCGATGCAGGTGATCATTTTGAGCAAATAATCGGCGCAAAACAAGTGCTTGCACAATGGTTTGACCTGGATGGCAAACGTCTTTGGTTTAGTAACTATGCTGGTGGGCCAGCGCTTAGCTGGATTGCCCTAGCTGGTGATGCGAAGGTCAATACAGTTCAAATCCAGGTAGCTAGCGACGACGCTATCGCCTATATCGCGCAAAATCCCCTTAAACATGACGAATTCGCGATCGCAACCTTCAAGCGGAGCGTTTATGTGAGCCACAATCAAGGCATGACCTGGACTCAGATTGCCAAGGAAGGGGCGACATTATGAATGAGCAAACACGTGTCAATCTAGCTAATTTCAGCCGCTCTTAATGAGAAAAGCATGGAAAACAAACTGGTGAAAATACTTCTTATTGTGCTGGCAGCAATCGGCCTGTTTGCTGTCATTGGATTTGTCGGTATGGCAATTATGATGGGCGGGATGATGGGGCGATGAGTAGAAAGGACGGGGTGTGGCACTGGCGCATCTTAGTACACCTCGTCCTAGAAGCAATAACAGAATTAACGTTAGCGATGTTGAACTCTTATCGACTGGCTTAGTTGCAACAACTGCTCTGTTTCCCTTGACCCTGAACTGGTGGACACGGCACCGAGCCGTAGGAGCAGTAAACACAACAGTCTCCAGGCTTAGGCTTTAGTACGGTATGGCACTGTTCGCACTCGTAGAACCACTGGCAGGCGTCGGTCGGCATGGTTTCCGTTTTGGTATACCCACATTCCGGGCAAGTCAGCGTCGATTCCAGGATAACGGCACTCATTTTGCATGCTCCATCAATATCGAAGGATAGCCTGCGTTCGTCGTAGCTTGCACAAGGGCATCCACGGAGGTCTTAGTACTCTCGTACGTCACGGTAGCCAGCCGTTTTTCAAAGCTTATTTCTGCCTGACTGACACCCGGCACCTTGGTGAGTGCTTTCTTCACCGTAATAGGGCATACCGGACAGTCCATCGTCGGTATAGATAAAGTAACAGTCGTGGGAACGGCCCAAGCTGGAGCGGTCAGTATGCTCAATGCGGCGGCTACAAGCATTTTTTTCATGACTTCTTCCTTCTAGTAGAACCATGGGGCGACGTAGGGGAACGCAAGTGCGCTCAGCGTTAGCCCGGATACGGTGCCGAATAACAATTTATAGATACGCTTGACTTGCGGTGTGGCACAAACATTCCCAGATGAGCAGACCAGGACAGGTCGCCAGATGCCTCGCCAAGCAAAGAACAACGCTACTAAAGCCACGCTCACGAAGACAGGCCGATATGGTTCGAGCACTGTCAGATTGCCAATCCATGCCCCTGAAAAGCCCAGTGTGATCAGTACCAGTGGTCCCAGGCAGCAGGTCGACGCCAGGAGGGCAGCGATACCGCCCGCAAGCAATGCGGGATGCTTGGCCTGTGTCGTCGTCGTATTTTTGCTCGTGGAATTTATTTGCATGGTGTAAGCTTACTTCTGTACTTAAGTACAGAGTCAATCAATGAAAAAAACCTCAAAAACGCTGACGGTAGGTCTGATGGCGCAGGCGGCCGGAATTAATGTCGAGGCTATTCGCTTCTACCAGCGCAAGGGTCTGATGCCTCTACCAGAGCGCGCCTATGGCCGTATTCGCCGCTATACCGACGCTGATCTTGATCGGGTGCGTTTTATCAAAGCATCGCAGCGGCTGGGTTTTAGCCTGGCCGAAGTAGCCGAACTGCTGAAGCTTGACGATGGCATGCATTGCGAGGAAGCGCGTGAGATCGCCGAGCATAAACTTCTAGACGTACGCGAAAAACTCGCTGATCTGCAGCGCATCGAAAGGGCACTGGATCAACTCGTGGCCCAATGCGGTTCAGCGCACAATGCAGTCAAATGTCCGCTGATTTCAGCATTGCACGAGTCAAGCGAATATCTCACCAAATCTCTATAGAGTTCGCATGTCTACACCTCACTGGAAGCAGAATCTACGTCAACCGGGCGTGATATCCGCTTTACTGGCGGCGCTGCTTTTCGGAGCAGGGACACCTCTGGCTAAATTATTGCTTGAGAGTGTCAGCCCCTGGCTGCTGGCTGGCCTGCTGTATTTAGGCTCGGGCATTGGGCTTACGCTTTATCGCCGCTTGACGCGCGCGCCAGCAGTGCGGCTACCGCGCTGCGAAGTGCCTTGGTTGCTCGGAGCCATTGGCGCTGGAGGTGTGGTCGGTCCCGTTTTGCTCATGCTGGGTTTGACAGGGATGCCGGCCTCAGGTGCCTCCTTGCTGCTCAATGCAGAAGGCGTGTTCACGGCACTTTTGGCGTGGTTTGTCTTTAAAGAGAATTTTGATCGCCGTATCGCGTTCGGCATGGTAGCGATTGTGGCAGGGGCGCTGGTGTTGAGCTGGCCGGGCGAAGCGCACTTTGCCGGAGTTTGGCCCGCATTGGCGGTGCTCGGGGCCTGTCTGGGGTGGGGAATCGATAATAATCTGACGCGTAAGGTCGCGCTCACCGATGCCACGTGGATCGCCTCGATAAAGGGGCTAGTGGCTGGCATCGTGAATTTGATCCTGGCGTTTATTTTGGGCGCCTCGCTGCCTGCGTGGCCAAGCCTGGCTGGCGCCATGGTGGTGGGCCTTTTGGCGTATGGCGTAAGCCTCGCGTTGTTCGTGGTCAGCCTACGTCATCTGGGCACAGCGCGTACCGGAGCGTATTTTTCAGTCGCACCGTTCTTTGGTGCTGTATTGGCAATTGCTCTGGGCGAATCGGTCACCGTGCCCTTGCTGGTCGCAGGGGCCTTGATGGCCGTCGGGATTTGGCTGCACTTGACTGAGCGCCATAGCCATAGCCATACCCATGAAGCGTTGGAGCATGAGCACCGACATACCCATGACGAGCATCACCAGCATTCGCACGATGTGCCTGTCGCGCCGGGTACAGCGCATAACCATTGGCATCGTCATGAGCCGTTAACTCATGCCCACGAGCATTTTCCAGATGCCCATCATCGACATAAGCATTGACTGCGCTTCGCGCATATCTGCATGGTTGATGCTGATTGCCATCGTGGCCGCCGCAGCCTTATTTGTCTATAAAAACGTCAGTGCTGGAGCACTTATCGGAGTAGTCTTTGAATCGTTGTGGTTGCACTAAATTTGTTCAATGTAGGTAAGGATTGGACTCTTGGGTCAATCATGCCAAGCCGGCTGAAGGTGAAAGTGACTCGATGATGCGGCATTCCGCCACCGTGCCGCAACTACACTGATCGATCAAATTGTCGAGTTCGGCTTTCAGGGCGTGTAGATCCTGTATCTTTTGTTCGACGGCCTTTCGATGCTCCATGGCGATCTCGTCAATCGCAAAACAAGATCGCGATTTATCGTCGGAGAGCGATAGCAGCGTGCGTACCTGGGATAAAGAGAATCCTAGATCTCGTGCCTTCCTGATAAATCCCAGTCGCTGCAGGTGGTCAGCTTCATAAGCGCGATAGTTGCTCTTGGTGCGCTCAGGCTTTGGAAGCAATCCCTCGCGCTCGTAGTAGCGGATGGTTTCGATATTGGTACCAGTTGCCCGAGCCAGAACACCGATGGTCAGTGTGCGTGCGTTCATAGGTTTGACCCTGTAGTTACTACGGGGTTTATCATACTGTCGTTATCAATTTCTTGTCGAGTCCGCCATGTCCAGCGCCAAAGCCCTAAAGCTACGCATCGAGGGGATGGATTGCGGCGCCTGCGCAGTCAAGATTGAAAACGCCATGAAGCGGTTGCCTGGCGTTACCGATATCAATGTCAGCTATGGTCGGGAAAGTTTGGCCTTGTCATTTGATGAAGACCGCAGTAGCCAGCACAATATCGAAGCACAAATCCGTGCGCTTGGATTTACTCCGGTTGGCGAGGGGGCTGTTGGCACTCGAGCGTCAGCCGCTGAACGGGAGTCGCTGCCTTTCTGGGCCGGGAAAAAAGCCAAGTTGGTGTGGATGACGGGGCTGGCTTTCGCCGTAGCCGTTGGCGTAGCGCAATTTTTCCCGCAGTGGGAGCGTTGGGCGTACTCCGCAGCCGCATTTGTTGGCATTATTCCGGTCGCTCGACGAGCTTACGCCAGTGCCATCACGGGAACCCCGTTCAGTATCGAAACGCTCATGTCCGTGGCGGCCCTCGGGGCCCTTGCGATTGACGCCGCCGAAGAGGCGGCGGTAGTGATATTTCTATTTGCGGTGGGCGAGCTGCTCGAAACGGTGGCGGCCGGGCGGGCACGTTCCGCGATCAAAGCACTCATGGATCTGGCGCCAAGACAGGCAATCCGCGAACGAGAGGGAAAACTTGAAACGGTGCCCGTAGAGCAACTGGGGGTTGGCGATATCGCGATCGTCAGGCCGGGCGATCGTGTGCCATCCGACGGTGCTGTGCTTGAAGGCATATCCGAGGTGAACGAGGCTCCCATCACCGGTGAGTCAGTGCCCGTGGCGAAGGAGCCCGGTGCAAATCTCTACGCCGGTAGCATCAACGGTAATGCCGAGCTGCGCATGTCGATCTCGCGCACAGCAAGCGACAACACTATTGCGCGAATCATTCATATGGTCGAAGAGGCCCAGGAGTCCAAGGCCCCGCTGGCGCGCTTCATTGACCGGTTCAGCAGCGTTTACACGCCCGTTGCGATGCTGGTTTCCTGGCTGATCGCTATCGTGCCGCCCTTGTTGTTTGGCGCGGATTGGATGACATGGATCTATCGCGGCTTGGCTACTTTGCTTATTGCCTGCCCGTGCGCGTTGGTCATTTCTACTCCTGCGGCAATCGCCTCTGGCTTGGCTGTTGGGGCGAGGCGTGGATTGCTGGTCAAGGGCGGGGCGGCGCTTGAAATACTGGGCAAGGTCAAAACAGTTGCATTCGATAAGACCGGCACACTGACAGAAGGACACCCCCGCATTGTTGACATCGTAGTCCTCAACGGCACTGAGGATGAGGTACTAGCTCGAGCCGCAGCGGTGGAGCTCAAGACCAGCCATCCCTTAGGCGCGGCTATCGTGGCGGCGGCCGAAGCACGGAACTTGGAGTTGCCTCAGAGTTTTGGTGGGGCATTGGCAATTCCCGGCAAGGCGGTCACTGCTCGTTTGAAGACGGGGTTTGTCTCGGTTGGTTCGCCGCGCTATGCCGAAGAGCTCGCTCCCATCGAAGAGTCTGTTCGGCGTACTATTTCCGCGCTTGAACAAGAAGGCAAGACGGTGGTCGTAGTACTGGCGGGTAAACAGGTTGATGGTCTCATCGCTCTTCGTGATGAACCGCGCCAGGACGCTGCGCAGGCATTAAAGCGCTTAGCGGGCATGGGCGTCAAAACTGTCATGCTAACGGGCGACAACCGTCGCACTGGTGACGCGATTGGGCGACTGCTCGGGGTTGGCGTACAGGCCGAACTACTACCTGAAGCTAAGCTGGCTGCCATTGAAGCGCTCAAGCAGGATGGGCATGTGGCGATGGTGGGAGATGGGATTAACGACGCCCCCGCATTGGCTACTGCTTCAGTGGGTGTGGCGATGGGAGGCGGGACAGACGTGGCGCTCGAGACAGCTGATGCCGCACTACTTCAGAACCGGGTCGCGGGCATAGCAGATCTAATCGACTTATCGCGTGCTACGTTGGGCAACATCTGGCAAAACATTAGTCTGGCATTAGGCTTGAAGGCGATCTTCCTCGTGACGACGGTGCTGGGTGTGACTACGCTTTGGATGGCCATCCTGGCGGATACGGGCGCCACCGTCCTCGTTACAGCGAATGCACTACGCTTGCTGCGTTATCGAAGCCGAGACTGATCACGTGTGGCCAAACTACATTTCAATCCATATTTTTTTAACTTAAAGGTGCTCCATTGATCAGAACACGATTCAGACATTGCGTGATTGTCGCTCTGTTGGCAGCAATCATTCCGATGGTTCAAGCGGCGGAGCCCTCCACCATTACGGTGCACGATGCATGGGTTCGCGCGACACCCCCAGGCATCCAGGTAGGGGGTGGGTATGTGACGGTGACGAATACCGGCAAGCAGGCCGACCGTCTGGTAGGCGCGAGCTCCCCGCTGGCTGAAAAGGCTGAGATCCATGTTTCGGAAACCATTGACAGCATGGCACGAATGCGCTGGTTGAAGGACGGGGTAGAAATCCCCGCAGGCAAGGAAGTGATGCTGGCACCAGGAGGCATACACCTCATGTTCATGGGGTTGAAGCAAGCCATCATTAAGGGTGAGGAGGTTCCCGTCACACTGCAGTTCGAGCAGGCAGGAGAGATTGACGTGCTGCTGCGTGCGGCGAAGATCGGTTCGCTCAAAGCTCCAGCCGAGGATGTCACCCATGCGCATTGAGAGACAGAATATAGGCGGCTCATTGGCCTTCACTTGAAAGCGTGTCATGATTGACACCAAGGTATGCATACGCCAGTGGGAGTTTTTTAACTATACCTTTCTTACACGAGAATACTGAGTAACCAGCCGCCTAGTCCACATCCCAACACAGTGAGCCAGGGCGGAAGGCGCCAGAACATCAAGGCAACAAGAGCCATTAACGCCAGTCCAAAGTCGGTGGGTCTATGGATCGCACTGGTCCATACAGGATCATAAAGGGCAGCCAACAACAGCCCAACTACTGCGGCATTCACGCCAATCAGCGCAGCTCGCATACGCAGGTTGGTGCGTAACTGTTCCCAAAACGGCAGCGCGCCCAACACAATCAGAAACGAGGGCACAAAGATGGCGACCAGGCAAAGCAGGCCGCCCAGCCAGCCATTTGGTGATGCCGTCATTGACGCGCCCAAAAAGGCGGCAAACGTGAAGAGAGGGCCTGGCACGGCCTGGGCGGCACCATAGCCCGCCAGAAATGTATCGTTGGCCACCCAGCCGTTAGGCACAACCTCGGCTTGCAATAAAGGCAAGATGACATGCCCGCCACCAAAAACCAAGGATCCGGCCCGGTAAAACACATCGAACATGGATAAGGCCTGGCTCGGCCAGGTCTGAACAAGCAGAGGCAGGCCAATCAACAGAGCAATGCATAGCGCCAGGAAAATGGCACCAGTACGACGGCTCACTGTAATATCGAGCGGCTCATGCGCCAATCCTTCGGTTGCTTTGAACAAAAACAAACCGGCGAGTCCTGCTGCGACAATCACGCTCACTTGGCTCCAAACGCCTGGCCATGCCAGGACTACGCAAGCCACGATAGCCATCATGGTCACTCGCAGGGCGCCCGTGCAGAGGTTACGCGCCATCCCCCATACCGCTTGGGCCACGACGGCTACCGCCGCAATTTTTAAGCCCTGCAGTATGCCGCCTGGGATAGCTTCGCCCCACGTTGAAATACCGAGTGCGAAAAGTATGAGCATGACCGCCGACGGGAGGGTGAATCCCATCCAAGCTGCGAGCGCACCGCCATATCCTGCACGAGATAGCCCAAGCGCCAAACCTACCTGGCTACTGGCAGGGCCAGGCAAAAACTGGCAAAGCGCGACAAGATCCGTATAGCTGTCGTCGCTGAGCCAGCATCGGCGGTTAACGAACTCCTCTCGAAAGTAGCCAAGATGGGCAACGGGTCCGCCAAACGAGGTAAGCCCGAGCCGAAGGAAAATGAGAAACACCTCCCAGGCATTAACCGCTTTAACAGATGAGCCGTGAGTCGTTAATGATGTCATTTTCACGCTTATTTTTCGTTCGGTTCTAACAATAATCACCACACAATACTTGAAGTTCTATGTTGTGTGGTTGCCTAGGTTGGCCCCAAGGATGTGGTAATTCTATCTGAGTCGATTCCCATGCCACGAGTTGGTAAGTTTGTTGAGAGGCCGTGCGTCATTGGTGCCGCAGATATTGGCGAAATGAGGATAAACTAAGGAGGTGAACTGGAAGAAGCCTTGTGGAGGCATCAAGCGTATCGCGCAGAGTAGATGTGCGATGAGAGGATCAGCCATGCAGTCAAAGGAACATTGGGATACCGTTTACGCCTCCAAGTCGAGTGATCACGTGAGCTGGTTTCAACCACACGCCAAGTTGTCGCTGAGGCTAATCAAGGAAGCTGGAGTACCTGCCGACGCATCTATTATCGATGTGGGAGGTGGAGCTTCCACGTTGGTTGATGATCTTCTAGATAGCAGTTTTTCCAATATTACGGTTCTCGACCTGTCTGCGACAGCCATGGCAGCAGCTCAGCAGCGACTCGGTAGCCGCGCGCGTGCTGTCCAGTGGAAGGAAGCAAACATTACCGAAGTACAACTTCCCAAAAATGCCTACGACGTCTGGCATGATCGTGCAGTCTTCCACTTCCTTATCTCGGAGCAGGAGCGCCATGCCTATGTTGATCAGGTTCTGCGTTCAGTCCGGCCGGGCGGACACGTGATTGTCGCCACCTTTGCCGAGGATGGCCCGACGCGGTGCAGTGGGCTGCCAGTCGCGCGGTACAGTTTTGAGGAGCTTCACGGCGAGTTTGGCGCCTCGTTCACGCTCATGCAGCATGTAAAGGAAGATCACCATACGCCATCAGGAGCCTTGCAAAGGTTTGTTTACTGCTATTGCCGCAAGAGCTGATTTCAATTGACCAGCGCGGTCGATAAATGCTCGTAGAGAATCATAGTACCGACCCCAATTAGTACGAGTCCACCGAGCATTTCGGCTTTTTTCCCGATGACGTTCCCTAGGAATCGTCCAACCATGATGCCGATAGTCACCATGACCGTTGTCGCCAGCCCGATAAGAAGCGCTGCTTCAACAATGCTGACATCGATGAAGGCAAGACCCACGCCGACGGCCATCGCGTCGATGCTGGTTGCGACAGCTGTCAGGGTAAGCGTTACGAAGGATTGATCTTTGGGCTCCTCTATACAGGCAGCCTCATCCTCTGTTTTGGTTCCCTCCCAGGTCATTCGCCCGCCCAACGCCAGCAGCAGAACAAAAGCAATCCAGTGGTCCCATTCCTCTATCCACGCAGCAGCTACCGAGCCGATGGCCCAGCCAATGACGGGTGTGATCGCTTCAATGATGCCAAACAGCAGGCCGATGCGCAGTGCCTGGAAAAAGCGGGGTCTTTGCATGGCTGCGCCTTTGCCAATCGCTGCGGCAAACGCGTCAGTGGACATAGCAAGGGCCAAGAGAACGAGAGAGGTAAAGCTCATGATGGGATCCTGGTCAGGCGGCCATGGCATATCTGCGCGCCCGACCAGATACGCAGAAATGTCAATGGTCTTGCCTACCTTTCGGCTATTCGTGCCACGACGGAAGTCGAGGATGTTGACACGAACTCTTCTGAATCGCTCAGAAGTTGGCTACTCCCCAAAGAGTGGCAGCCATTGTACTGTATTAGATGCGGTGATCAAGCGCGGATGGTACAGTATTGCGTGCTTCTGGACCGCAATATGATTCGACCCTAATGTCTGGCTTAGGTTGCTAATTAGATCGCCAAGGTGGCAAAGCTCAAGCTTCGATCGGTGATCAGTCGATACACACGGGATGACAAAAATGTAATCAAGCTGATGGCAAATTGTCAGTTTTGAGCGTAGCAAAGTATGGCATGATCAATCAGCTTAATCATCTGCTTCAATCTCAGATCCTGCGCTGTTTCTAGATGGTGATATCAGTCGGCGTAGATGTCTAGCATCACCTTCGTGGTTGTGGTCTAACACAATAATTGCCATATCGGAATCGCGCTCAGTATGCTTTATGCGAGCTTAGTGGCATGGTCTCCGTTTGGTGGATTTGATGTAAACAGTAATTTGTAGATATCTTCCGTAGAATCAAATATAGCTGCTAGCATCAGAAGTAAAAGCGGTGGTTTTATATTGCCGAGAAATTCGATTTGATTTAGCTCCATATGGTAGTTAAATTTGTCTACCTGCGCAGTCGGTGTTGTCAGTTCTCTGTAATCGGGTGAGAAATGGCGGTCGAGCCATATGCTAGGGGTGTGAGTATAAATATACTTGGGAAGATCGTTTTTTAGGTAGGTATATATGCAATGGTGCGATGGGTTTTTTTTATACAATCCCAATTTTACTAGACGTTCCAGAAGGTGCTTGTGGGCATTACCATACTGTATATGTGTCGCCTCATTTGTGGCTCGCAGAACGAGGGCTCGATATCGGGACAAGATGGGATGCATATTAGCCTGCATAAGGGCTTCATCCAATTGCTCGCCTTCTAAAGTAGCTGGATTAGGAGTTGTATATGCCTGCCTCCAAGACACTTGGCAGAGCGCCACTTCGTGGATGGGACATATATCGACCCCAGGAAGGTGGTGCTCTCTGTGCCAATAGGACATTCCGTACGCGAGTAAGTCTTGCTCTCGACAGTATTGACAGAATTTAAATGGATATGAGGCCGACGTGCTTTCAGAGTAAAAATTCGCAAAGGAGTAGACGGGAACTTTTGTCTCTTTTACTGGTGTTTGATCTGATATGCTGCGCCAATGCTTTGTCAGCGCAAGTAAAGTATGTCGCGTACGATACTCTGTTTCACTGAGCCCAGAGAAATACGCTAAGATTGCATGAGTATGTTTGGCAGTCCATGGATGGGCACAGCCTGCAGGGCGTAGCATCTTGGTTGCCCTGGAAAAAACTAGCGACTGATTATAGTGATCAGAACCTCCATACTCGTTTAGTACCCAGATACGGTATAGATGTCCGACGGCAAGCTCGTTTGGCAGTGGTTTGGAAAAGAGCATGGCTATGCTTTATAACGGTGATTCGAGTGCATTATGTGATTTTGGCGAATTTGTTCGATCACATTTCTCGTTTGTGGCAAACGATCTAGCTTCCCTAGATAGGGCTTAAGCTTCGGGATAACTTGGTATAGTTGCTGTAGCCGGACTGGTTTGATAGGGCTTTGCTGGCTAATAATTTCTTGCCCAATTTTTTCAATTAAGCACGCTAATTGCTCATCGCGTTTGCCCCAGTCAACACGAGCTTGGCTTGTAGGCAGATATTTGGGTATAGATGTCAGACTTTGAATGAGCCACTGTTTGTCATGTCGATACAGCCAAGAATAGTACGCAGGCTGTAAGGTGCGCAACTCTGTAAGTATAGCGTCTGGGTGCCTGGCTATAGTTTCCATCCAGGTGCGCTTAGCTATCATGCGCTGGCCTTCGATCCGTGCATCTCTCCAATCTTGATGTAGGCCCGATTCAGTCCGAAGAAGCCTCGTGATAGTTTGGATGGAAACCTGATGCCTAGCTGCCAGGATCGCTTTGTCTGCACCTGTGCGCAGCTCACAGACGATACTTTGTATGGTTGGCTTTGGCAGTTTTGATCGTCTATCTACTTGTACCCCTTGGCTACTGGCCCATGCTTGTGCGGTCGATACCGACACCCCGACTTGAGCGGCTGCTTTTGAAATTGTTAGCCCCATTTTGTTAACCAAATTTAGGAGTTCCTCGACGCGTAGGCTTTTGGTCGATGATGGGATTGTGCTCGCTGCTTTTGATAAGCCATAGTTAACGCGTTTGTAGGGAGGATGTGTGTATGCAAACCAGAACGTATCCCACTGCCCATAGAGCCAAAGAATGATCAAAAGATGTCTGAGCGGATGAGTAGACCGTTGAGGATGGCTTAGTAATCGCGATAGTTGCAGTTTTGCTCTGTCGGGGCTTAACGGTAAAGGGAGGTCAAGGCTAGATTCTTGCAGCGGAAGCAAGAATCGGAAATAGCTATCTGCGGCTTCTTTCAGTGCGATCTGAGTGTTGCCTCGCAATAGGCCATGTGAGTACAGAGCATCTCTATAGATAGCGCACAGTTTGATCGAATCAATATATGTGTCCCAAGAGAGGCTGTTGGCGCCAACAACAATATTCGCCAGTCGTTGTAATAGCGATTTTGCACAGAACGCGAGCGGATTGCTTGGGGTTTCGTAGAATGATCCCTTATGCGGTAGGTACCATAAAAATTGCCCGATACCAGTGGATTTTTTAGTGCTTTCTAGGAGCATGCATCCGTGAGTTGGACAAACCCATACGCCAGGTAGCTGATGCGTTAGATGCCAGTATGACGTACCAAACAGTAGTTGATCGTTGCTCATGCACGATGGGCATGCTTTAAGCGGATGATGCGCTCGCAATCCGCTAGACGGCAGCCCGAGGCGACTTTTTATAGCACTGGCGTGACCCTGGCTCAAGGTGTGTACAAGATCTTGCGCTTCTTGTGCAGATTTCCAACGAAGGAAAAATGGAAGAATCGTGTGCTTGTATATGATTTCTTCTGAGGTCACACCAAAATGGCCTTGTGTTCGTTCGACGAAGACGTTGATTCTGGATGCAAAGTCGTGTTGGCTCCCATGGCGAGGATGACCGAATAATTGTGAATTGCTGATGCTTGCCAATGTGTTGCCCGTTACGTAGTGATAGCGGCAACAGAGGCTATATAGCGTCTCGTCCTCGAACCAACATGTGATTGGTAGTCGTAGATTTAATTCAAGCAATTTCTCAAAGCTATCCATGCTGTAGCCTCTTGCACGCTAATTGATTGGGCGGCGACTTTGACGTCTATAAGCAGCCTGACGTAGCTCGTCGGCAGTGACCTTTCTTTTCCTTGATGCCTTTGGAGCTTTGGGCTGCTTGACGACACCCAGAGCTTCACGTTCTGCCGAAGGGAGTGCATCTGTTTGAACTTTCTTGGCCAATAATTGCTGCTGCAATAATTTCTGATGATCGGCAAGAACGGCAGCGGTCACTTTGGGCAATGGAAATGGACATTCGTATTGTTTATTGGCTTGAGTGTAAGGAGACAGCATGTCGGAAGCTTGTTCGCGAGCTGTCGCGTATTCAGTATGATCAAAAGCATTGCGCAGATCGGCTTCTGTGACTTGTCGCAGTCCCTTTTCCCATACCAAGTGGTAGGCCAGCGTTATTAACTGCACAGTTAAGCGTTTTAGCCCGGCGGTAAATTGATAAATTACGTAACGCTCGCGCACCAAGTCAATATGAAGACTGTCACCTAAAACTGCTTGGATCGCAGAAAGATATTCAGACCAGTCGGGCGAATCAGGTGTTGCTGGGAGCAAGATTTGCGGCCTAGAGAGTAAGCGTTGTCTGTCTTGCTCTGGACGCCTTTGAAGTAATCGACAAAGGCTATAGTTCGCGGCAAAAATAAACGGTAGACCAATGTATGCCATTTGGTATAAACATTTTGTCACCGAGGTGTTGGCGGTGCTGCTTTGTGTTAGAAACTGGAGTTCATCTAAGACTAAAAGTGAAACTCCGGATTTGTAGGCGATTTTGGCGCATAGAGGTACTATTTGACGAGGCCTCCCGTTGTTATCCCCTAACTGGGTGTGAACGAAAGGACTCAGTAGAGCAGTAGAAGTCGAGAGACTTTGAACCTGTATGTGCCAGTACGATTGCGTTGGTATGTTGTCATGGCCTCGCCCGATTTCGATCTCCGAAGCCACCGGTAGTAAACGCTTTAACGCTCGCAGCATAGAGGTTTTTCCAACACCTGCTGGCCCGGTTAGGCAAATAGGTGCGTGCCAATTAACTAGGAAATCATCGAGTGGTGTATAGATGTGACTTAAAAACTGTTGCTCAGTTTGATATACGCTTTTGCAATGAGCCCTCATGTCTCCAATGAGCTGGTGCAGAATTTTTAGATCTGCTGTCGTAGGGATATACAGCTCATTGAGCAAGTGGGTGATTTGATTCCTGATCATGTCACTTTGTGTGTTCATGAGGGAATTTGGTGATGGCGGTATTTTGGTTACACGCTGTTTTATTACGCTTAAATCGTTCAGTTCGTCGAATCTGCTGTTCAACACCTTTGCAAAATTAGGATTCATAGGATTTACCTGTCAGAAGGGCTTTGGTACCTTTGACGCTGGTACGTCGCTGCTGAGCGTGAGCAGAAGGAAGGCGTCGCGTAGTTTGCCGCGAATGCCATTGCTTCCCATTGTCTGTTTCGAATTTTCCCAATTGTTCGATAATTGCCGCATGAGTATGGGTACGCTGCTCCGCTTTCCTTTTCTTCAGGATGCCATCTTCATTCTGTAACTCTGCGTAGCTACGGAATAGCATTTGTGGGTCATCGCGAAGGTTTAGCTGCGCGTCCACCTCAATTAGTCGAGAGTCCACGCTGATCCAGATATGGCGCACACAAAGAGGAAGGAGGAAGGCCTCAAGGCGTCGTATTCCTGATCTGCCTGTGCGTTGCAGAATGCCAGTCTTTAGCAAAGCGTCTGAGTTGTATCTCTGCGATAGTAGTGTGACACCGTCGCGCCCTACAGATACGGTGACTTTTGTTAAAAATCGACGAGCAGCTTCATCGAAGGTGATCGTCAGGCCATCGTTGCGTGCTCGATCGTTCAGAAAGTTATAAATACCGGTAGGGTTGGGCGCAACCCCATGTCGCTTCATTTCCGGAGTCATGTGACCAATAGCGTTGGCGCTTTGATTTTCCGCGAGGAGCCTTCTGATCTCACGAACAGCCATTGTGTAAGGTGTCAAATTGCTGGTTTTATATCGAGGCAAGCCTTCTTGCTTCGTGACGCGCCTTTGCGAAGACTCAACGATGCCTTTACTTTGCCCCTGCCCGGACGGTGTGAATTCGCGAATAATGAGCACCCCTGCCTCATTGAGGTTTTGTGTGCCTGGTTCGCGTTTGATGCCTGGCCCCCGGTCAGTGATTAAATACGGTGATAGCCCGCTTGATGGCCATTGATGTTCTTCGATATTGATATTGAATAGGGCACAGAATTTTTTCTTCGATATTGCTGCACAAAATTGTGCAGCGTTATACGCCTCATTTGTTTCAGATCCGAAAGAAAATCCGATGCCGAGGCGCAATGCAGAGGCGGTGTCTACTACGCGAGCAACACATAGTGGTGGTAGAGGCTGGTCATCGATATAACTCTTGGGCCGATCTTCGCAAAAGTACGCGTCAGCCTCTACGCGCTCTAGTAGATTGCTGACAGAGCTTGAGAATTTTCCCCGGTGTTGCGCGTTACGCCGTCGATGTTTAGTTTCGCCCCAGCGCGCACGTTGAACTTCGGTAAGTCCAAAAGCCTTTTTAATCTGATACCTGTATTGATCTATGGTCGGAATCACGATGGTGCCACTGGATACAATTCGCTTGATACCATACTCGTCAGTAACGCTATGCGCGTTGAAGTCCCTAGCCATGGCTTCTTGATAGATGGAGGTCAGTGTTCTCCCGTCTGCACGACGTTTTTTGTAAGAGGTTTTAATTCTTTCTATATCCTCGGCAGTTAAGCGAAGGCCTGCAAGAGCGCCGCGTGCGATCGATGGGCGCCCAAGTTTTGCACGGCCAGGATGCTTGAGGCGATCCCAATGACCACAGTTGAAATAGCGTGGAGTTAGTGTCCATAAGCTTTGGCCAAAACATAGATATGAAAAAAACCATAATCGTATACGTTGTGCATTTAGTTTATTTGCAGTGGCGTAGCTATTGATCTCTTTTTCCGGATTGGGAGAACTCATGATCTGTTGTCTGCGCTCAAGCAATGGAGCGATTAGGAATAGGCGTTCTTCTGCTCGCTCTAGATCACTTTTCTTTTTTTTCCTATTTTTACACTGTAGATCAATCATGCTTAGGTCTTGGCCTTGCCTTTTTTTGAGAAACGGTGGCACGCCAATGCGGGCTGAAGAGTTCGTGATGATGCCGTCCGTGAGGCCAGTTTCAAATAAGTCACGCGGTAATGAATATAGATATGCCAGCGGCCGCCCATCGGCGGCTGTAAACAGAACAAGATGAACAATTTTCGTTGCTCGGTCGCTGCACAGCAGATAGTATGTGAGGCCAGCTTCAAGGAGCTGAAAGCCTTTGGGAGCAGTAAGAGGAGTACCAACTTGCATCGTTCACCTCACAAATAAGTAGGAATAGTCCAGCAAGACGTCGGAGCGTTCTGGATTCAGCGGCTTATCCGGCAAAATCGGCCTGTGCAGATCAATCCGCAATTGTCGAAACCAGATCGCTTGGTAAAACGCCGTCAGACAACCTTCTCTACTGCATTGCAGTTCTTTGGTTAGGCTGGGTAGTAGTGAGAGGAGTGTCTCTGGTGTATCAATAATTTTTTGAACACGGCTAATGACTCGTTCTCTTACTATTGAAGATAAGGCGGTGGGACGTTGTGCCCGTAGGTATAACGTTTGTAGATTGGAGATCACTTGTGTGTCCAGACTCTCGGACGCTACAAAGTGAGTGGTAATCTCTGCATCAGAAAAATACAGTTTTTCGAGGTGATGTCGTAAGGCTAAGGGTTGCCCATTGGTATGGAATGCACCAGTCACGGCGGTTCGGGTTGGAGGCACTTTACGGTCAATAAAGCTTTCATGCGTGGGCTTTACGCTCCAATTCACACAGTATGGACCTCGGTCGTCGTTTAGGAACAACAATAGGTCGCCCAGATAGGGAAATGGCAATCGAACTGAGTCGCCCTCATCAGTTTTAAGCCAAATCACAGGGTGCTTAGATAAGATGTTCAGTCGCTCGGCGACGTCGATAGTGCCTTTAAAAGGCCGCAAGGCCATCAGTTTTGTATCACCGCGACCCGCCAGTGGATGTGGAGCTTCGAGCGTATGAAGCATATGCTGTTCATGGATATCGAAGACATTAGGGTTATAGAGTCCAAGTAAGCATACATGTCGTTCAGGCTGTGACATGAAGTGCAGATCCCGGCCAAGCTTCTTTGAGTACATCGTCGATGGACGGCTTTTGGTGGGCGCCTCGTCACGCGTAGCAAGCATTGCAGGCCGGTACTCAGAGCCCCAGCGCAATTCCAGCTGTCTTGATTCAATCGTTTGAAGCCGCTTTTCGCTAATTAACGCATTGCGCGCCATATCACTCTCCCTGCTCACATATGTTGTGTAGCTTTTCTTAAAAATGGAAACGGGGAATTATTAGGGATGAATTTTTGAAAAAAACCATCCCTCCGATGCTTGACAACACCGTCTGACTCTAGCATCATGTAAATAGGTTCCCGCCTACATACGTCTACTAGAGGTCAGCTCTCTTCGGAAGAAGAGGCTGGCTTTTGTGCAATTCCCGTGAGTTTATTAACTCTATTGCATGTGTGCTCTCCTCATATATCAATCAAAAATAAGCATGGTTACGCGCGTTGCTAGGCGAAGCTCCGCAGCAAATCGAGGCAGTGTCGTACAACAAGCTCAAAAATAGCGCGTTATGTGCAGTAGGCTGGTAGAGCTTGAGTTGGTGAAGCGAATGAATCCCCGACTGCTTACACTTTTTATATTAATCAGACAGGCAGATTAGAAAACAGAGATATGTCCAGTTGACTTGCAATAA
This sequence comes from Castellaniella sp. S9, assembly GCF_027257175.1. Taxonomy (GTDB): domain Bacteria; phylum Pseudomonadota; class Gammaproteobacteria; order Burkholderiales; family Burkholderiaceae_B; genus Castellaniella. The sequence continues at coordinate 26,038 of NZ_JAPFGD010000010.1, forward strand.
GTTTACGCTGGATCTATAGCGTAGGGAAGATGTGCTGTCTAGTCATCTGGGCCATCATCCTCAACAGAAATTCGTTTTTATCTTCATCTAGGACGTGGCCGTATCGCAGTTGGTCAATCTGTTCAAGCAGAGATGACGCAGTTTTTCGATTTACATTGATGCGATTTGCCAGATCAGTCGCCGAAATAAGTGGCCCTCGTGCGCCGGAGGGCTGGGATAGAAGCTGGAAACAATAGAGCCATTTGTCCAGAGGCACGTGTGAGCGAGCTAAGATCGTACGAGTCCTTACCGTGAACACTAAGGGCTTACCTGGATCGGTTCCATTTTCAGGGCTATGCAAGTTTGGGCATCGGTAATAACCAACTGCGCCATCCCTTGTTTGTCGATATATTGGACGCCTGGAGTTACATTCTGGGCAGCAGGGCTGTCCATCCGGCCAACGATACGTTTCTAAAATCTGACGTGCCCGCTCTTCGGCATTGTCTTGGCGGCTATAGAACATAGGTAGAAGCACATCACTCATGGGGTTTCTTGAGGCCTGAACTCATTCCTGTGCGGCTGCATGGCATTGCCTGTACAGAAGTAGGTTAATGCGCGACCGAGTTCAGGTACATATTATTAATATGACATTGACATATCGATGTCAAAATTAATCTACCTTTTTATTCGCCTAGAAATTTCTTTATCGCAGGGTTAAGTTGATATATATATTGACAGTGTGCTGGGAGTTTAAGTGGATATAAAGATAGCACAAGTGGTGCTCTGAAGTGTCCAAAGCAGTAGGCTCATGGTATTCCGCACATAAATTTGTTGTGGGCTGAAGTGGAATTTCCTCATCACAAACCAGCGCCGCCTCATTGCCTAATCATGCGGCCCTAAAGCTCGCGGTGTTGTGGGCCACAGCGTCGCAGATGTCATCAGTACGCCGGAATCGGAACGCTGGTGGCTTGGTACAAAGACGCGGGAACTTTACCGATACAGAGGCCGGGCAGCCGCTTTTTTCGGTCCTCCAGTGGTCGACCGCGACAGTTCCCTAGGCGTGGCACTAGCCTGTATGCTTAGTTCATCTGGGAATTCGGGGGCGAGGCATGGCAATTTATGAGGAAGTGTTGGCCTGGGCAGATAGGCTCCCGCTGTGGCGTCAGGACGCACTGCGGCGCTTGTGTGTTCAAGGAGAATGGGACGAAGCAGATCTTGGTGAAATTCTCGACCTTGCCAAGCAACATCACGGAATTAGCAGCAAACTAGACCCTGCGCCGCAACCGATCCCGTTCGCCAGGGATCATTTTCCCGCTGAGGCGAACCAGGGCGCAACCGTGGTGCTTACGTCCCTGCATACGCTGGTCAACGTTGGGAAAATTCCGAGTGATCAGAACTTGCAGTTCCAATCGCATGGCCTCAACATAGCGTACGGAGGCAACGGCACCGGCAAGTCAGGCTATGCACGCGTGTTGAAGCAGGCCTGCCGCGCCAGGAGCCCTGGCACAGTCTATGCCAATGCCTATGACCCGAACTTTCCGCAGCTCACATCGAGCGCCACCATTGTTTTCGAACTGGATGGTGCCCCGGATCATGCGCTCTGGAGCGCTCAACGCGGCCAGGTCTCTCGGCCCGAACTCAGGGGTATTTCTGTCTTTGATGGCGACTGCGCCCGCCACTACCTGCAGGAGCGGGAAGCTGCCACCTTCCAGCCACTCGCCTTGACCTATCTTCAGCAGTTGGCCAACGGCCTCAGTCAGGCACTGCGTCCGCAGCTTCAGGCGGAGATCGATGGGCTCATGGTGGATGTGACGCCGTTCAACGTTATTTCCGCTGATACCGAAGTGGGCCGGGCCGTGCATCCGATCAGCGCCACAACGGATCTGGTGCGTGCGCACGCATTTGCTGTGCTCACAGTAGACGAGCAGGCAGAGCTTGAGCACCTGCCTCAGGAAATCAGCGAAGCTGATCCCACGGCCAAGGCGATGCTGCTGGACAACGTCGCGACAGAGGTCGACAAGTTGGTCAACGCCATCGGCTCCGCTGCTAGCGTTGTTTCCGATGAAGCGATCAATACCATGCAGTTGGCGCATCAAGGGTTACTGGACGCTGAGGCCGCCGAGCGAGCGGCGTCGGCCTTTCTGCAAACCGAAGATGCTACATCGCTGCTTCCTGGAACGGGCCAAGGCCCCTGGGCGCTCCTGTTTAACGCCGCACGCCAGTATTCAACTGGGGCAGCGTATCCGGGCCAAGCCTTTCCGGCTACTGGAGAAGGTGCACAATGCGTGCTTTGCCAGCAGGAGCTGGCACCGGAAGCGAAAGATCGTTTGCAGCGCTTTGATCACTATATCCGGGACACGGCGTCCGAAGTCGCTCAGACTGCGCGCAACGCTTGGCAACAGATCGTGCGCGACGTTAAACAAGCAACGGTCACGTTTACCGTTCCCCAGGTAGTGTTAGACAGCCTGCGCGGGCGCATAGAGACGCTGCCAGACGATATCCTGACCTTTCAGGAAGATCTGCTCTCTCGCCTTCAATGGCTCAGAACTGCGGTGGAGAGCGGGGAATGGAAAGATAGATCAGCGTACCGCAGCACGAATCCGGCCACTTCAATCGGTTTGGTCGCGGACAACTTGCGTGCTGAGGCGTCCTCCTTGCGCGCAAACCTCGACGCAGAGGTTCTGGCGGCGAAGCGACTTCGCCTGAAGGAACTGGATGCGCGGCGCCTGCTGTGCGAAAACATAGACAGCATTGCCCTGGTGGTCGGTAATCTCGGCCGCCGGGTGAAGCTTCAGAATTGCTTTGACGATATCAGTAACACGCGCCTGATCAGCCTATTTGCGGGACAGCTCGCGAAGACCTACATCAGTGAAACGCTGGCCGACAGGATGAACGGTGAACTCAGGAAGCTTAATCTTTACCATATTCGAGTCGGGGTCCGCTCGATCGGTGAGGCGGGATCAGTACGTCTCGGCATTCTCCTTCCGGACAGTCAGCTCGACCCACACCTTGTGCTCAGCGAGGCTGAGCAGCGTATGTGCTCGCTTGCATATTTTTTCGCGGAACTCCACCAATCGGAATCCTCTTCCGGTATTGTGTTCGACGATCCAGTTTCGAGCCTCGACCACAACCATCGAACAGCCGTGGCCCGAAGAATTGTCGAGGAGTCCGCCGTCAGGCAAGTCATCGTCTTCACCCACGATGCAGTGTTCTTCGGGGATCTGACTACGCTTTGCGATGATGCCGGGCAGGCCCCCAGTGTGAAATCGATCAGCTATCGCGCTGAAGGCCCCGGATACATCGACGCAGGATTGCCCTATGACATGCGACGACACCGTGATCGTATCGAGCAACATCGCGCCGATCACCAGCGGATTGCCGCCAACTTCAACAACCCACCGGGGGGCGAAGAACAGCTTGCGATCCGCAATGCCTACGATGACCTTCGGGTGACGATTGAGGTCGGAATCGAGGACACGATTCTCAATGAAACTGTAGTACGGTTCCGGGACAACATCTCTGTTGGTCGACTCGATGGCGTGATGATCGTGCAGGATATGGAGTACCGCGAGGTTCAACGCCTGCACGATAAGTGTTGCCGAAACGTCCGGGCGCATTCTCACGCTGCGGGTCAGCAGCGTGCGGTGACGCAACCAGACGAGTTGTTGCAGGACATCGATGCAGTGAATGCACTGTTCCGTGAAATCCGCAGACGCAGAGGCTGATAGCGTTCATCGCCCAGCAGCGCCCCCAGCGCGAAGGAACAAATGCTTTGGTGATCAGGAGACGGGGATAATTCGTGCCCGCCTCGTCGCGATGGGCCTAAAAGTGGCAAATCATGGCAGTCGGTGATTATCCTTAGTCCTACCCGCAGAGCACCATCAACCGCGATCATGGATTAGCGACTTTGGATTAGTACGAACTGGTGTGACTCTACTGTTCAGTGTTATGGGCGGTGTTCGACAGACTTTTGTTCAGTGTCGCTGGCAGAGTGAGGTGCAAAACGCTTCTTCGACAGACCTTACTTCGAAATTTCAGAAATGTGTGCCCTATGAGAAACTCGACAGTCTTTATTTCCTCCCTTCACGCAGGGTTGCCATGGCCCCGCCGGCGCCTCACTCCAGATCGGGGTGCCAATCAGCTTGAAGGCTGGAAAGCCTCACGACGGGTTGTCCCAATGGACGAACCAGAAAAGGGACGAGTCTCGAGGCTACGCCGGCAGGCTGATCGTGAATCGCGCGCCCGCGCCCGGACGGCTCTCGCAGCCGACGGACCCGCCGTGGCGCGCCGCCACGGTCTGGACGAAAGCCAGTCCCAGGCCGCTGCCCGCGGGCTTGTTTCCCGTGGCGGAGGCCCGCCAGAAGGGTGTGAACAGGTGCCGGATCTGTTCCGGGGCGATGCCGGGCCCCGTATCCTGGACGTGGATGTGCCAGGCCCGGTCGTCGGATGTCAGGGTGCATTGGATGGCGCCACCGGCGGGGCTGTACAGGATGGCGTTGTCAAGGAGGTTGCCGATGGCGCGGGCCATCAGGTCCCTGTCGATCGACAGGAAGGCCTCGCGCTCGCCGCCGTCGAACTGCAGATCGATGGCGCGTTGCGCCGCCCGGGGCCAGCGCCGGTCGCAGCAGTCCTGGATCAGATCCCGCAAGTCGCAGGCATGGATGTCCAGGGTGGCGGACTCGGCGCGGGCCAATTGGACGAACTGGTCCACCAACCGCAGCGTCGCGTGCGCCTGCCGTTCGATGTGCGCCATGGTGTCAGCCTCGGACCATTGCTGCGGCGCGTCGCGGCGCAATTCGATGGCCGCCAGAATGGTGCTCTGGGGGGAGCGCATGTCATGCGAGATGAAACCCAGGGTTTCCTCCTGGGTCTGGGCGGCCTGTTCCAGGCGCGAGATCGCCCGATGCAGGCGGACCGCTCGCTCGGGCAGCGTGTTGGGACCGGCGTGGCCGCCGGCTTGCGGCTCGTCGCGCAGAGGGATCCGCAGCCGTGCGAGTTCCGCGTCGATGTGCCTGAGCGAGGCTTCCTGGCATCGCCAGCTCCACAGCGGGTAGGCGAGCAGGAGCGCGATTAGGGGACCCGCCGGCGGCAGCCAGTATCGTGCCGATTGCATCAGCAGGGCGTCGAGGGCGAGGAAGACGGCCAATGCCCCCAAGGCGCAGGCCAGGCCCCACCGCGGCGACAGGACACGCAAGCCCAGGCAGACCGGCAGGACGGGCAGGAGCGAGGCCAGCGCCAGGATCAAGGGCGTAGGCAGGCGGATCCACGAGGAGGTCCGCAGGTTTTGCAGGCTGTTGGCGAGGATCTCGACGCCGGCCATCAGGCCGCCGCCGATGGCGGTGGGCAGTCGGTCGCCGAGTCCGGATGCCCAGGCGCCGACCAGCACAATACGGTCACGGAAGACTTCTTCGGGGACCTGGCCGCTCAGTACGGCAGTGTAGGGGTAGAGCACATAGCCACGGCCGGGATCCGCGAACCGGATATGCGAGGGGGTGTCCGGGGCGATGGCCTCGGCCCGCCGCATGGCGTCGGCGTCGCCGGCCACATGTGCCAGCGCCAAGGCGAAATGTGGCAGCGGGGGGCCTTGCGAGAGAGTCCGGCGCAGCTCGATCCAGCGCAGGGTGCCGTCCGGATCGGGCTCGGCGTCGATGCGGCCGATGGCCGCAGCGGCCTGTGCCAGGATGGGCAATGGCTTGATCAGATGCTGTCCGGAGGGGTCCAGGACCTCGGGCAGGACCACGCGGCCGTGCCGGGCAATGGCCTGCGCGAGGATGTCGTCGTCATCCGGACGGGCAGGATGCGGATCGGACAGGATGAGGTCCAGCCCGACGACCCGCGCAGGCCCCAGGCGCTCGAGCAGCGCCGCATGGATCGAACGTCGCCAGGGCCAATACCCCAAGGATTCGATGCTGGCATCGTCGATGGCAATGATGACGATGTCGCGGCTGGCGGCCGGTGGCGCCGTCGCCTGCATGCTGAGGTCGTAGCTGAGGCGGTTGATCTCGCGAATGACGGGCAGCTTGCTCCAGAGGGACAGCAGGATGGCCAGCAGGGCCAGGCTGATGGTAAAGCCCAGCCACTCAGCCCATAGGCGCCGATGCAGGCCAGGGTGGCTGAGGCGGCTGGGCACGGTCGCTGGTTCAGAAGGCCTGCAGGGCGACGGGTGTGCCGTCGGTACTCAACACCGCCAGACCATCGGCGCTGGTCAGGCCGGCCTGCAGGCGCAGGGCGATGGATGCGTCCCGGCCTTCGATCCCGAGATCGTCTATGGCGCGCACGAATACGTGGTACAGGCCGCCCAGGGCCGGCAGCCGTATCGGCGGTCCGGCGAAGCGCTGGCTGTGCGCCAGCAAGGCGCCGTCGGCATCCTTGGACGCCCGGATGTGGTAGCGGACCGCTCCGGGGATCTCGGGGAAGTCCAGCATCCTGTCGGGGCCCGCGTCCTGTGCCGCCGGCAAGCGAGGGGCGGGCAGCAGGGGGCGGGCGCCCCGAAAGGTGCCGTCTTCGTCGTAGGCCATGCCTTGGTTGGCCTCGATGCGTTGCTCGGCCTGCCCCGCGCCGCCGCTCACGGCGGCGCGGCCGTGCAGGGTCTCGTGGCGCGATCCGCCGGCATCCGCGTGGACCCGCAGGCGCGTGCCCCGCACCCCCGTGACGGTGGCCGGCGTGCGGACCTCGAACCGCCCGACCCCGGTGTCCTCGGGCGCGACGATGGTTTCGATGGAGCCCTGGCGGATATCGAGCCGGGTGTCCGTCAGACCGGTGTCCCGGAAGGCCCGGGCATGGCCGACCTTCAGCTCGGTGCCCGGTGCCAGCGTCAGCAGGCTGCCGTCCTCTAGTTGCAGGGTGGCCGTGCCCCTGCCGGTGCTGCGCAAGACCTGGCCGTCCGCCAGTGTTTGGCCCTCGTGTACGGGACGGCCGTCCAGCGTGACCGTGCCGGTGAGGTGGATCACGCGCATGTCCGCGGGCCGTTCAGGGATGAGGGCGAAGGGGATGCGCAGCACGGCGCCGATCGGCAAGGCGTACGGATCCTGGACCTGATTCAGGTTCTGCAAGGTCGTCCAGTGGGCGGATTGCGACGTGTAGCGGCGGGCGAGCTGCTCGAGCGTGTCGCCGGCCTGCACCTGGTAGAGGAAATCCTCGCCGCGGGCGCCCAGGGGCTGGGCCGGCGCCGCGAGGGGCAGGGCCAGGGCCGCGCACAGCAGGCCCAGCCGCAAGCCATGCAGGCACGGGAACCGGAGAGGCAGGGGATGCTCGGTGGGGATCATGATTCGGACTGGAGAGGGGACAGGAGTTCGAGTCGGTAGCCCAGCGCGTAGGACGCGCTCAATAGCGCGCCGCGGCTCGGGCCGAGCTGAAGCTTTTTGCGGATGTTGGACAGGTGCGTATCCAGTGTGCGCGAGGTGCTGGGTACTTCACGGTTCCACACCAGGGCGCTGAGGTCGTCGCGCGAGAACAGCCGCCACGGATGGCGCAGGAACAATGCGGCCAGATCGAATTCCTTGGGGGTCAGGGGGATGGGTTCGCCCCGCAGGCGGATCTGCCGGGACGCCACCTCGACGGTGAAGTCCCCCAGCGCGAAGTCCGACTCGAGCGGCGTCGCGTGCCGGTTTCGGCGCAGCAGGGCGCCGATGCGCGCCAGCAGCTCGGCCGGCCGCAGGGGCTTGCCGATATAGTCGTCGGCGCCGGCGTTCAAGCCCTGGACGATGTCGTTTTCATGCGTGCGGTTGGTGACGAACATGACCGGAAGGGATTGGCCGCGATTTGCGCGGATCCAGTGCAGCACCTCGATGCCGTCGATTCCCGGCAGCTCCCAATCCAGCAGGACCAGCCGGAAGGGCGCATGGCCGCGCAAGGCGGCGAGCAGTGCATTGCCTTCAGCGAAGTGTTGGCAGGCGAAGCCGGCGTTGGACAGAATCTGCCGTATCCGCTCGGCCATGATGATGTCGTCCTCGAGCACAGCGATGGCCTCAGCCGAGGATGCAGGGGCGTTTGCAAGCCCTGGCGGGCCGGCGCTGTGGTCATGGGTGGGGCCGTTCATGGTGCCTCTTGTGCCTTATTGTGCGGGTGCGGCGGTGCCGCCGAAGGACGTGGAAGGGCTTCGGACGGCGGTTCGGCCTCGGTCTCGTAATCGCGTACTCGATTGCCTCCTGCGTGCTTTGCCCGGTACATCGCCTGGTCAGCATACGCCAAAAGCGCATCCAGGGGCGCGGCCAGCGCCTGGGACACATGAATGCTGCCGATGCTGACGGTGATGCGCAAGGGGCCGCTGCGGGCGGGCAGGATCTCGGCCGCCGCCACGCGGGTGCGCAGCCGCTCGGCGATCTCCACGGTGTCCTGCCGCGTGGCCTCGGGCAACAGCAGGGCGAACTCCTCGCCTCCCATCCGGCCGCATAAGTCGTGTGGCCGGGCGGCCTCGCGGATGGTGCGTGCGAACTCGCGCAATACCCGGTCGCCCGCTGGATGCCCGTGGGTGTCGTTCACGCGTTTGAAGTCGTCGATGTCCAGCACCAGCAGGCCGCAGCCTTTCGAGCCCGGCTGGATGCCGTGCAGGTGTGTCTGCGCATCGCGCATGAAGGCCTGGCGCGACAGTGTCTTCGTCAATGCATCGTGGTCCAGCGCCCTGCGCTGGGCCTCGATGGTGTCGCTGCGGGCGGCCAGGACGCCGGAGACCAGCAGCGGCGCGCCCACCAGCAACAGGACGCCCAGCCTCAGCGAGGCGAAGTCCCACGGCCGGCCCTGGGCGAGCAGGGCTTCGGCGCCGACGGGTATCCAGCCGTGGGCAATGCCCAGGGTGACGATGACGGCCGTGGCCGATGCCAGCCACGCCGTGGCCCATGGGCGCAGGATGAGCGCGGCGTACAGGAGGGCGGGAACCGGAAAGATCACTGCGCCGGGGCCGCCAATCAGCACGCATAGCGCCAGGCTGCCGATCAGCGCGATGATCGGTGGCAGTTCGCTGGCGAGCCGTCCGGGTGAGGCCGCCGGGCCATTGGGCTTGGCCTTTGTGCCGGCGGCGCGCCGGGGGAGCAGCAGGATCGGGGGCAGGAAGGCGCTATAGCTCAGCAGTTGCCCAAAGAACCAGTTGGCGGCCGTTGGCGCCCACCCGGCGCCGTGAGGCAGGAGGGTCAGGGCAATGGCCGCGTTCGTGGCGGCCGCGACGATTCCGGCCGACAACAGACGCGCGATGGCCCGCGGGGTGCGCAGGTCCTCCGGCGCTCCGAAGGGTGCCAGGATGTGCCAGGCGACCAAGGTGCCGGACAGGTCGGCCAAGCCGTGCGACAGTGCCAGGGACAGGGGTTCGCCCCAGAGGATGTTGGCGAGCGTCAGGCCGGACAGAATGCCGGCCCAGGCCGACGGGATGGCCAAGGCCGGATAACGCAGCAGCAGAGCGGCCAGCAGTGCATTGGCGGGCCACAGGATGGCCAGGCTGTCGCCGGTACGCGAGGCAAGACCGAGGATGGCCAGCAAAAAAGCGACGGCCGTAACCACGACTGCCAGGGCTGTGTGCTGTCCGCGGCGAGGCCAGCGGCGGAATGCCGGATGCATGTCTCAGATCGGGTGGGGATGAATAGCTCGTAATCGAATTTATCAGAGTGCTCCCAAGTCATACTGTTCAATGACAATATTTAATAATTCTATGGTGCGGTCGCCCTGTCCATGAAGAGCGATGCAATGGTTTTTGCAATTCTTGAATAGTCCAGCCCGGATGCCGATGGAATAATGCTTACGATTGTGTAATGAAGTGGATCCATGCGCATGGTAGACGGTACGAACGACGATCAGGCTTTTAGGGCGGACCGGCCCAGGTGTCAGGAGGCTCCCGTTTCGCAGCGTGACCTGCAAGCGTGTGACGAATGGCTGATCCGCAATGTGCGGGTCTGCTCCCGACAGGAATATCTACGCTACCGGGAGTATCTGATACGCAGAGGTCATTCGTTTGAATGATGGGCGCATCCAGCGCTAGGAGGCGTTGCCCGAGCCGGACGTACCGCGCGCCGCGCGCCGAGACCCCGCCCAATGCAGGGCCAGGGCGGCGGCGGCCAGGCCGAAGCCGATGCCGTTGGCGATCGGCCCCGGATAGACCAGGATGAAGCCCGAGACAATGAATATCCAGCGCTCGAACCTCGAGGTGCGCGTCAGCAGCCAGCCCTGGAATCCCACCGCCAGGGCGAATATCCCGGTGGCGGCCGTGGCGGTGGTGCGCAGGATCTCCCAGACGTTGGCGTGCGCCAGGGCCTTGGTCGAGCCCATCAGCAGCAGGCTTTGGCCGCCCGGATCCAGCACGAAAATGAACGGCACCAGAAAGGCCGGGATGGTGTATTTCCAGCACTGCATGGTGGTCTTGTAGGGGTCGCCGCCGGTGATGGCCGAGGCCGCGAAGGGCGACAGCGCCGTCGGCGGCGAGACCTCCGAGAGCACCGCGTAATAAAAAATGAACATGTGCGCGGCGAAGTCCGGCACCCCGAGCTTGATCAGGGCCGGCGCGGTGATGACCGCGCAGATGATGTACGAGGCGGTCACGGGCACCGCCAGGCCGATGATCCAGACCACCAGGGCGGTGTAGACGGCGGTCAGCAGCAGCGAGCCGCCCGCGTAGTCGATGACGATCCCGCTGAATTTCAGGCCCAGGCCGGTCAGGGTCACCACCCCCACGATGATCCCCGCCCCGGCGCAGGTGGTGCCCACGCCCAGCATGCCTACCGAACCGGCCTTCAGCGCCTGGATCAGCGGCGAGCCCAGCAGGTGTTCCTTGATCGAACCCCGGCCGCGGAACAGGTCGTAGGGAATCATCGAGGTGTCGGGGCGCAGCAGACTGGTGAGGAAGGACACGACGGTGGCCCAGAACACCGACAGGACCGGCGAGAATCCCCACAGCATGAACGCCACGATCGAGATCAGCGACAGGAAGTGGAACCAGTAGTGGCGGGTGAGGTTCCAGACGGTGTCGACCTTTTTGAAGATCGTGCTGCTCATGCCGTACTTGCGCACATCGATTTCGACCATGAAGAACAGCGCCAGGTAGAACAGCGCCGTCGGCAGGATCGCCATCATGAGGACGTCGAGGTACGAGATCTGCAGGAACTCGGCGATGATGAAGGCCGCCGCACCCATGACGGGCGGCGAGATGATGGCGCCCAGGCCTCCGGCGGCCAGCAGGCCGCCGGCCGCGTTGCGGTCGTAGCCGACCTTGGCCAGCATGGGCCAGGCCACCGTGCCCAGGGTCACCGTGGTCGCCACGCCCGAGCCCGACGGGCCGCCCAGCAGGAAGGAGGCCAGCACCACGGTGCGTCCCGCCCCCGCGGGCTTGCCGCCCATGGCCGAGAACGAAAAGTCGATGTAGAACTTGCCCGCGCCCGAGTACTGCAGGAAGGCGCCGAATATGGTGAACAGGATGATCAGCGAGGACGAGACGTCGACGGCCACCCCGTAGATGCCTTCGAGCGTCATGTACATGAAACCCACGATGCGGCCGAGGTCGTAGCCCCGGTGCGTCCAGGGATGGGGCAGGTACGGACCCAGAAAGGCGTACAGCAGGAAGCAGATCGAGATGACGGGCAGTATCCAGCCGATGGTGCGGCGCATGCCCTCGAGCACCAGCAGGATCAGCGCCGTGCCGAAGAATATGTCCCAGCCGTTGGGCAGCGTGTTGCGGTCGGTGAAGTCGTCGCCGCCCTGGATCAGGTAGACGACGATGGCGACCGACAGCAGGGCGATGATCCAGTCCCACCACATGACGCGGTGCCGGAAACGGCGGGCGGCGGGAAACATCAGGAAGGTCAGGAACAGCACGAAGCCCACGTGTATCGGGCGCAGCGTCTGCGTGGGCACGATGGAGTAGGCGGCATACAGGTGAAACAGGGACATGACCACCGCGACGGTGCCCAGGGCGGCGCCGAGCCAGCCGGTCAGGCGGTTGGCGGCGCCTTCTTCCTCCTCGATGTAGTGTTCGGCCTTGCGCAGGGCCTCTTCGCTGACGGTGACGTCCTGATCGGTGGCGGGCTTGCTGTGTGCTGCTGGTTCGTTCATCCGATGTCTTCCGATGGGGCCGGGCCGCTGCGGGCCCTTGTCGCGTCGTGGATGCGAGCCGAAAAAGACGCCTCCCGGCCGCCGTCATGGGGCCGGGGGAGCGAGGGCGGCGGCGTCAATCAAAGGCCTTGATGCCGTGTTCCTTGTAGTATTTGATGGCGCCGGGATGGAAGGGGATGGGAGACGATTCGGGCGATTGCTTGTCCAGCTTGAACTCGGCCGTGGCCTTGTGCACGGCGATCAATTCGTCGCGGCTCTCGAAGAGCGTCTTGACGATGTCATAGGCGGTCTGGTCGCTCATGGAGGCGTTCGCCACCAGGATGTTCATCACGCTGGCCTGCTGGTTGTCCTTGTCCATGCCGTGATAGACGGATTTCGGGATGACGTCCTTGACGTACAGCTTGCCGTACTTTTCGTTCATCGCCGTGACCAGGTCGGCATTGTCGATCATCTTGATCGTGGTGCCCGGGGTGTTGGCCAGGTCGGTCACCGCGCCCGTGGGCAGGCCGCCCACCCAGAAGAACGCATCGATCTTGTTGTCCTTGAGGGCGTTAACCGACTCGGCGACGCTCAGGCGCTCGCGCGTGACGTCCTTGGACAGGCCGGCGGCCTCGAGCATGCGCAGCGCCATGACCTCGGTGGCGCTGCCCGGCGAGCCCGAGGAGATCCGGCGGCCCTTGAGATCGGCGATCGTATTGATGTCGCGGCCTTCGACGGTCACCAGGTGCAGGTGGTTGGGATACAGCGATGCCAGGGTGCGTACGGGTTCCTCCTTGCCCTTGAACTTGTTTTCCCCCTTGTAGGCATCCTGCGCCGCGTCGGCCATGGAAAAACCGATGTAGGTCGCGTCGTTGCTGAGGAGCTTCAGGTTGTCGACGGAGCCGCCCGTGACCTCGGCGGTGGCCTCCATGCCGGCGACTTTCTTGGACAGCAGGGAGGCGAGGCCGCCGCCGACCGGGTAATAGACGCCGCCGGTGCCGCCTGTGGCGATGGAAATGTTTTCCGCCACGGCAGGCTGCAGGGCGGCGAGCGACAGGCTCAGGCCTAGGGCAAACAGCTTCACAGGGTTCACGGTGGTCTCCTTGTGGTGATATCGCGCCGGTTGGCGCAATTCGTTCTTATGCACGCGCCGATGTGGGCGGCCCGGCCCTCAGGTTTAACCTTAGGGGCGCGGATGCGTCAATTGGCGTTTTACCAGAGCCAGGCAGTCTTGCGGGTCGATGAGGAGCGCCACTAGTATGGCGGTGTCGTCCATTCGAGCCCACTTTCCCATGTCCATGACGGATGCCGCCTTTGCGGACGGCGACGGCGCCTCGCCCCACCGGGTCCTGTGCGCCGGCATTTGTGCCCTGATCCTCACCGTCGGGCTGGCCCGCTTTGCCTATACGCCGCTGCTGCCGGTCATGCGTGCCGAGGCGGGCCTGTCCTACCTGGCGGGCGGCTGGCTGGCGACGTTCAATTATGTGGGCTATCTGGCGGGGGTGCTGATCGCCGCCGGCGTGACCGACATGCGCCGCAAGTACGTTCTGTATCGCCTGGGGCTGATCGTGGCGGCGCTCAGCACCGCCGCCATGGGCTGGACCAGTGACGTCGGCACCTGGGCCCTGCTGCGGCTGCTTGGGGGGATGTCCGGTGCCGCGGGCATGCTGCTCGCCTCGGGCCTGGTCCTGGACTGGTTGATGCGCAATGGCCATCGCGCCGAGCTCGGCCTGCATTTCACGGGCCTGGGGCTGGGCATCATGGTCTCGGGCATCGCCGTCAACCTGATGCTGGACCGGCTCGATTGGGCGCAGCAATGGGTGGCCTTGGGCGTGCTGGGGGCGGCGTTCCTCGTGCCGGCATGGCTGTGGGTGCCCGCGCCGACCGGCATGGACACGCAACCGGCGGCCGTGGACGCCAAGCCGGCATCGGCGTCGCCGCCGTCGAGGCGCTGGATGGCTTTGTTGCTGGGCGCGTACTTCTGCGCCGGCTTCGGCTACGTCGTCAGCGCGACCTTCATCGTCGCCATTGTCGAGAAAATGCCCTTGCTTGCCGGGCGGGGCGTCTGGCTGTGGGTGGCCGTCGGCCTGGCAGCGGTGCCCTCCAGTCTATTGTGGGACCGCATCGCCCAGCGGACCGGCACCCTGCGGGCGCTGATCCTGGGATTCGGCCTGCAGACGGTCTCGATCCTGTTGCCGGTGCTGACGCAGGATCCCTGGCTGAACCTGCTCAGCGCCTTGCTGTATGGGGGCACGTGCATCGGCCTGGTCAGCCTGACGCTGACCTTGATCGGCCGGCGCTTCCCGGGGAACTCCTCAAAGGCCATGGCCAAGCTCACCATCAGCTACGGGATCGCCCAGATCGTCGCCCCCGCCATCGCCGGAGGCATCGCCGCGGCCACCGGCAGCTATCGGGGCGCCCTGGTCATTGCCGTGCTGGTGATGGGGGTGGGCATGCTGTTGGTGATGGCCCTGCACGCGCTCGAGCGGCGCTTGGGGTCGGCGCCTCAGTAGCCCGGCGGCAGCGCCGGCGCCGTCAGCCGCGCGCCATCGAAGCCCGGGACGTCGCCGAACCGCGGGTCGCCGCTTTCCCAGTCGCGCTGGGCCTGGATGATGTGGGCGCGATCATGGGCCACGAAATTCCACCACATGTGCACGTTGTGCGGGAAAGGTTCGCCGCCCACCAGGATGGCGCGCGCGGCGGGCGCCAGTACCAGTGTGCAGCGCTCGCGGCCGCCGCCGAGGTATGCGAGCTCGTCGGCCGCGAAGGTCTGGCCGTCGATCGAGACCGCGCCTTCGAGCACCATGAGACCGTATTCGAAGTCCGGCTCCAGGGCGGGCTTCAAGGTTGCGCCCGACACGCTGTGCAGGTCCAGGCCCACCAGCGGCGAGTACAGCCGGGTCGGCGCCTGGTGCTTTCCCCACGACCCGGCGAGCAGGGTGCAGTCGCAGCCGGCCTCGGACCAGCGTGGCAGGTCCGGGTAGTGGTCGAAGGCGGGCGGACAGTCCCAGTGGTCCTCGGGCAGGGCGATCCACAATTGTGCCGCGTGCAGGACCGTTTCCCCGGCCGGCGACTCCTCGGTATGGGCGATACCGCGCCCGGCCGTCATCAGGTTGACCTGGCCGGGGCGTATCGTCTGGACGTTGCCGAGGCTGTCGCGGTGCAGGACCTCGCCCTCGATCATCCAGGTGAAGGTCTGCAGGCCGATGTGCGGGTGCGGGCCGACGCGCATGCCGCCGCCGGGCGCAAACGAGGCCGGGCCGGCGTGATCGAGGAAGCACCAGGCGCCTATCATGCGGCGATGGCGCGACGGCAGCAGGCGGTTGACCATGAGGGCGCCGCCGATCTCGGCGGTACGGGCGGCGATGCGCAGGAAGGGGGCGGGCTCGGCCATGGCGTCTCCTGGTGCGGTGCGGGCAGTGGCCTAGCATAGCACCGCCGGCAGGGGCGATCCGGGCCGTCCGGCGCCGCACGGCCCGGCTGGCGGGCGCGCTGGCGCATTCCGCGCGAACCTGCTACGGTAGGCCGCTTGAGCGGCCTCGCGCCAGGATTCGCGCGACCGCGCGTCGTCAGGAGCCCTATCCATGAAAACCAAAGCAGCCGTCGCCTGGAAGGCCGGCGAACCCCTCACCATCGAAGACGTCGACCTCCAGGGCCCCAAGGCCTTCGAGGTTCTCGTCGAGGTCAAGGCCACGGGGATCTGCCATACCGACTACTACACGCTGTCGGGCGCCGACCCCGAGGGCCTGTTTCCCGCCATCCTGGGACACGAGGGGGCGGGCGTCGTCCTCGAGGTGGGGCCGGGCGTGACCACCCTCAAGCCCGGCGACCATGTGATCCCGCTCTATACCCCCGAGTGCCGGCAGTGCAAGTCCTGCCTGTCGCGCAAGACCAATCTCTGCACGGCCATCCGGGCGACCCAGGGCAAGGGCCTGATGCCCGACGGCACCTCGCGCTTCAGCATCGACGGCCGCCCCTTGCACCATTACATGGGCACGTCGACCTTCGCCAATCACATCGTGGTCCCCGAGATCGCGCTGGCCAAGGTGCGCGAGGACGCGCCGTTCGACAAGATCTGCTACATCGGCTGCGGCGTGACCACCGGCCTGGGCGCCGTGCTGTTCACCGCCCAGGTCGAGGCCGGCGCCAATGTGGTGGTGTTCGGCCTGGGCGGGATCGGATTGAACGTCATCCAGGGCGCGCGGATGGTGGGCGCGGGCAAGATCATCGGTGTGGATCTCAATCCCGCGCGCGAGGCCATGGCGCGCCAGTTCGGCATGACGGACTTCGTCAATCCCGCCGAGGTGGACAACGTCGTCGAGGCGATCATCGCCCTGACCGACGGGGGCGCCGATTATTCCTTCGAGTGCATCGGCAACACGCAGGTCATGCGCCAGGCGCTGGAATGCTGCCATCGCGGCTGGGGCCAGTCCATCATCATCGGCGTGGCCGAGGCGGGCGCGGAAATCTCGACGCGGCCGTTCCAGCTCGTCACGGGCCGGGTCTGGAAGGGCACCGCTTTCGGCGGGGCGCGCGGGCGCACCGATGTGCCCCGCATCGTGGACTGGTACATGGAAGGCCGGGTCAACATCGACGACCTGATCACTCATACCTTGCCGCTGGATCGGATCAACGAGGGCTTCGATCTCATGAAGCGCGGCGAGTCCATCCGTTCCGTGGTCATGTATTAGGGGGCCGCATGCTTGAATTGACCGGTGCGCACCGCGCCTTCGGCGGCGAGCAGCGCTTCTATCGCCATGATTCGACCGCCATCGGCCTGCCAATGCGCTTTTCCGCATTCGTCCCGCCGCAGGCGGCTTGCGGCGGCCCGGTGCCGACGCTGTTCTACCTCGCCGGCCTGACCTGCACCGAGGAGACCTTTCCGATCAAGGCGGGCGCGCAGCGCCTGGCCGCCGATCTGGGCCTGATGCTGATCGCCCCCGACACCAGCCCGCGCGGCGCGGGCGTGCCGGGCGAGGACGCGGACTGGGACCTGGGCACCGGTGCCGGGTTCTACCTGGACGCGACCGAGGGCGAGTGGGCGCGCGCCTATCGCATGGAAAGCTATGTCGCGAGGGAACTCGCGGACCTGGCCGTCGGCCAGTTGGGCGCCGATGGCGCGCGCCTGGGGATTTTCGGCCACTCGATGGGCGGCCATGGCGCCCTGGTGCTGGCGCTGCGCCATCCGGGCCGTTTCCACAGCGTGTCGGCCTTCGCGCCGATCGCCGCCCCCAGCCGCTGTCCCTGGGGGCGCAAGGCATTCACGGCCTACCTGGGCGTCGACGAATCGCGCTGGGCGGGCTACGATGCCTCGTCGCTGATGCGGGACACGAGGTGCCCCTACCCCGAGGGCATCCTGATCGACCAGGGACTGGCCGACGGTTTCCTGCATGATGGACAATTGCTGCCCGAGGTGTTCGAGCAGGCTTGCCGGGATGCCGGCCAGCCCTTGACACTCAGGCGCCACGAAGGCTACGACCACGGTTATTATTTCATTGCTTCGTGGATCGATGATCATTTGCGATTTCATGCGCGGGCCCTGGGGATCGAGAGGTGAACCGGGCGCCTGCTGAATAGCGCAGGCGGGCTTTTTTTGGGGTATTCATGAAATCAGGCGTGTCAGCAGGTTCGTCCCCCGAGATGCAGGGATTCCGGTTGGACGATTTCTTCGACGTCATGCCGATGTCCTTGTGGCTCGAGGACTACAGTGCCCTGTACGAGCTCTTCGAGCGGTGGCGCGCCGAGGGGGTGGTGAACTTCCAGGCCTGGCTGGCCGAGGATCACGCGCGCCTGCTGCAGTGCGCCGGTGCCATCCGCCTCGTGCGCGTCAATCGCCAGACCCTCGAGCTGTATGGCGCCAGCTCCAGCGAGGCGCTCATGGCGCGGCTGGGCGAGGTGATGCGCGACGACATGCTCGAAGGCTTTGCCGCCGAAATGCTGGCGCTCTGGAGCGGCGCGCGCTCCTTCCAGAGCGCCAGCGTGAACTACACGCTGGATGGCCGCCGCCTCGATATCTCGCTCAAGGGTGTCGTGCTGCCCGACCGCGAGCGGCCGTGGGACCAGGTGCTGGTCGCCGTCGAGGACGTGACCGAACTGCACGAGTCCCGCCGCCTGGCGCTGAGCAACGAGCGCCTCGCGCGCGAGCTCTTCGGGCAGGCGCCGGTGTCGCTATGGGTCGAGGACTTCAGCCGCATCAAGGTCCTGATCGACGAGGTGCGCGAGCAGGGCATCGACGATTTCCGCACGTTCATCGACGTGCATCCGGAATTCGTCGAACGCTGCCTGTCCGAGATACGCGTGCTGGACGTCAACAGCCACACCTTGCGGATGTTCAAGGCCAACAGCCGCGCCGAGCTGCTGTCGCGGCTCGCGGACGTGTTCCAGGAGGAAATGCTGACGTCCTTCGCCGAGCAGCTCATCGACCTGTGGGACGGCCGCCTGTTCCAGCAGCGCGAGGTCCAGAACCGCACGCTGTCCGGGGACAATCTATACATCCACATGCAGTTCTCGGTGTTCGAGGGCCATGAGGACGATTGGAGCATGGTGCTGGTGGCCCTGACCGACATCACGGCCCGCAAAAAGGCCGAGGCCTACCTCGAATACCTCGGCAAGCACGACGTGCTCACCCAGTTGAAGAACCGCTCGTTCTATGTGGACGAACTCAGCCGCCTCGAGCGCAAGCGGGTCATGCCGGTGTCGTTCATTTCATTGGACTTGAACAATCTGAAGGCCACCAACGACCTGGAGGGCCATGCGGCGGGCGACGCCTTGCTGCGGCGCATGGGCGAGGTGCTCAACAAGGTCATCGACCGGCCGGCGTCGGCGGCGCGGATCGGCGGCGACGAATTCATGATCCTGCTGCCCCGGGTGGACGAGGACGGCGCGCGCACCGTCCTGACGAACCTCCATCGCCTCATCGAGCTGAACAACCAGTTCTACGGCGGCACGAACCTGAGCGTCTCGGTCGGCGTGGCGACGGCACGCCACTACGAAGGTTTGAGCCAGGCCCTGCACGTCGCCGATCTGGACATGTACCGCGACAAGCGCATGCATCACGCCTACCGGCGGGCCGACGACGTGCCGCCCTCGAAACCCGACGCCTGACCGCGCGCCGGCCCCGGGCGAACGCGCTAGCGCGCCTGCAGCGTGACCAGCCCCGGCATGTCGGCCGATTCCAGGATCCGCCGTACGCGGTCCTGCCAGGCCTGCGCGAACTCACGGCGCTGTTCGTCGCTGGCCTGTCCGGCGAGGATGCGCTGCAGCAGGGGCATGGTCATGGGTGCGGGTGGAATTTCGCGGGCGCTGTAGCTGGCGACCACGCAGGCGCCGGTGTCGCGGCGGGTGAAAGCGATTTCCCCGGGAATGTCGGCCTCGAAGCGCAGCAGGTCGCGGCGGTCGTACTGGCCCGCCAGGCCTTTGAAGCCGGTGTCGGCGGCGGCGCCGGTCAGCAGGGCAACCACATTGGCGATGACCCCCGTCACCCCGTTGCGGGCGTCGTCCGCGAACTCGACCAGGATGTCGCCGCGTTGCGGCAGGCTGTCGGGGTAGAGTGCGGCCAGGGCCTTGACGGCCATCAGGTAGGCGCCGGCCACTGTCGGACAGGAGTGGCCGGCCAGGCGGACCGCGTCGGCGTAGCCGTATTCGAGGGTGCCGTCGTCCGATGCGCCGAGCAGATCCGCCAAGGGATCGTACAGGGTGATTGTCGGGGCGTTGTCAAAGAATGCGGGATGGGCCATGAAAGCTCCGGTCGAATCGAATGCCCCAGTGTAGCGGCGCGCGCGGCGCGTACAGGGCTTAACCCTGCGGCATGGCAGGTTGTGGGGCGGCCCGCCCTGCGGCCGGCGCGGGGTTGATGGAGGGAAGGGATGCAATGCGTGTAAGATGGACCAAGGCCCGGTTTGGCTCGAGGCACGAATCTTTTCTGGAGGATATGCGATGGATCATCCCAATAGCTTCGGCGCGCAAGGCACGCTGGATGTGGCCGGCAAGGCCTACCGTATCTACCGGCTCGATGCGCTTGCGGAAAAGGGTCTGGATGTGGGGCGCCTGCCTTACGGGCTCAAGATCCTGCTCGAGAACCTGCTGCGTACCGAGGACGGCGGCGACGTCACCGCCGACGACATCCGCGCGCTGGCCTCGTGGGATCCGGATGCGCAGCCCAGCCGCGAGATCGCCTTCACGCCGGCCCGCGTCATCCTCCAGGATTTCACCGGGGTGCCGGCCGTGGTCGACCTGGCGGCGATGCGCGAGGCGATGCAGGCGCTGGGCGGCAATCCCGAGCGCATCAATCCGCTGGCCCCGGTCGAACTGGTGATCGACCATTCGGTCATCGTCGACGAGTTCGGCAGCAACGACGCATTCCGCCGCAACGCCGAGATCGAATTCCAGCGCAACGCCGAGCGCTACAAATTCCTGCGCTGGGGCCAGACCGCCTTCGACAATTTCAAGGTCGTGCCGCCCGATACCGGCATTGTCCACCAGGTCAACCTCGAGCATCTGGCGCGCGGCGTGTTCACGCGCGAAGTCGACGGGGTGGCCGAGGCCTATCCCGACACCTGTGTGGGCACCGACTCGCATACGCCCATGGTCAACGGCCTGGGGGTGGTGGCTTGGGGCGTGGGCGGCATCGAGGCCGAGGCCGCGATGCTGGGCCAGCCGATCTCCATGCTGATTCCACGGGTGGTCGGCTTCAAGCTCAGCGGCAGCCTGCCCGAGGGCTCGACCGCCACCGACCTGGTGCTGACCATCACCGAGATGCTGCGCAAGCACGGGGTGGTGGGCAAGTTCGTCGAATTCTATGGCCCCGGCGTGGCCGCGGTGCCGCTGGCCAACCGGGCCACGATCGGCAACATGAGCCCCGAATACGGTTCGACGATCTCGATTTTCCCGATCGACGAGGTCACCCTGGGCTATCTGCGCTTCACCGGGCGCTCGGCCGAGCAGGTCGCCCTGGTCGAGGCCTATGCCAAGGCCCAGGGCCTGTGGCACGATCCGGCCCACGAGCCGGCGTATTCCGAGACGCTGGAACTCGACCTGGGCACCGTGGTGCCCTCGATCGCCGGCCCCAAGCGCCCGCAGGACCGCGTGTCGCTGTCCGACGCCCAGCCCGCCTTCCGCAAGGCCCTTGCGGCCCTGCCTGGCGCGCCGGCCGCCAATCCGGCGGATGTCTCGCTGGACGGCGCGCAGCACCGGATCGACCACGGTTCGGTGGTGATCGCCGCCATCACCTCGTGCACCAACACTTCCAACCCCGCCGTCATGATGGCGGCCGGCCTGCTGGCGAAAAAGGCCGTCGAACGCGGCCTCACCCGCAAGCCCTGGGTCAAGACCAGCCTGGCGCCGGGCTCCCGCGTGGTCACTGACTATTACGAAAAGGCCGGGCTGACGCCCTACCTGGAGGCCCTGGGCTTCAACCTCGTCGGTTACGGCTGCACGACCTGTATCGGCAATTCCGGTCCCCTGATCCCCGAGGTCAGCGCCGCGGTGCGCGCCAACGACCTGGCGGTGGTCTCGGTGCTGTCGGGCAATCGCAACTTCGAAGGCCGCATCCACAGCGAAGTCAAGATGAACTACCTGATGTCGCCGCCGCTGGTGGTCGCCTATGCCTTGGCGGGCACCATGGACATCGATTTGTTCCATGCGCCGCTGGGCCGCGACCCGCAGGGCCGCGAGGTCACCCTGCGCGACATCTGGCCGACGGCCGCCGAGGTCCAGGAGGTGATCCAGGCCTCGATCGCCGCCGACATGTACACGCGCGGCTATGCCGACGTGTACGCGGGCGACGAGCGCTGGCGCTCGCTGACCACGCCCGAGGGCGGGATCTTCCACTGGGAACCCGACTCCACCTATGTGCGCCGTCCGCCGTACTTCGAGGGAATGCGGCGCGATCCCGACCCGGTCGCCGACATCCAGGGTGCCCGCGTGCTGGCCCTGCTGGGCGATTCGGTCACCACCGACCATATCAGCCCCGCCGGATCGATCGCCAAGGATTCCCCCGCCGCCCGCTACCTGCAATCGCAAGGGGTCGAGCCGCGCGACTTCAACTCCTACGGCTCGCGCCGCGGCAACCACGAGGTCATGATCCGGGGGACGTTTGCCAACGTGCGGCTGCGCAACCAGATCGCACCGGGCACCGAGGGCGGCTGGACGCGCGACTTTACCCAACCGGGCAGCCCCGTCGCGACGATCTTCGACGCCTCGCGCAACTACATCCAGGCGGGCATTCCCCTGGTGATCCTCGCGGGCAAGGAGTACGGTTCCGGCTCCTCGCGCGACTGGGCCGCCAAGGGCACGGCGCTGCTGGGAGTCAAGGCCGTGATCGCCGAATCCTACGAGCGCATCCACCGTTCCAACCTGATCGGCATGGGCGTGCTGCCCCTGCAGTTCCCCGACGGCCAGACGGCGGCCGGCCTGGGCCTGAACGGCGAGGAATCCTTCGAGATCACGGGCGTGACGGTGCTCAACGAGGGCAGGACGCCTCCGACGGTGCACGTGCGGGCCGGCGCGGTCGAGTTCGACGCCCTGCTGCGGATCGACACGCCCAGCGAGGCGGCCTACTTCCGCCATGGCGGCATCATGCAGTACGTCCTGCGCAATCTGCTGCGCTGACGGCTCCGGGCCTGTTTACAATGCGGGCTGCGGCCCGCTTTTTCGTTTGATGAAATCCGATCCTTCCTCCGCGTCCTGGCTCGACCTGCTGTGGGGCCGCAACGGCCTGCGCTCCCTCGCCCTGGCCGGCGGCGTGGCCGTGCATGCGATCAATGTCTTCATCGCCACCACCATCCTGCCGTCCGTGGTCCAGGACATCGGCGGTCTGGCGTACTACGCCTGGAACACCACGCTGTTCGTGGCCGCTTCCATCCTGGGCTCCTCGGGGGCGCCCCTGGGCATCCACCGCTATGGCTTGCGTCGGATCTTCCTGTATGCCCTGTGCATGTTCGTCCTGGGCACCATCGCGTGCGCGCTCGCGCCGTCGATGCCGTGGCTGCTGTTTGGCCGGACCTGGCAGGGCCTGGGCGGCGGCATGCTGCTGAGCCTCAGCTACGCGACGGTGCCGCTGGTGTTCCACGAAGGCCTGTGGTCGCGCGCCATGGCCCTGATCTCGGGCATGTGGGGCGTGGCGACCCTGGCGGGGCCGGCCATCGGCGGGATCTTTGCGCAGGCGGGCCTGTGGCGCTGGGCGTTCTGGGCTGTTTTGCCGGTATGCGCCGTCCTGGGCCTGCTGCTGGTGACCCAGCTGGGGCCGGTCGGCCGCAATCCGGGGACCCGGCATGGCGCCCCGCTGGGGCGCATGGGCCTGCTGGTGGGCTCGGTGCTGACGGTGTCCGCCGCCAGCCTCGCGGCCGGCTGGGGCTGGCAGTTGGCGGGCGTGGCGGGCGGCCTGGCGCTGGTGGCGCTGCTTGCGGGCGTGGACCGGCGTGCCGCCCAGCGCTTTCTGCCCGAGGGGGCCTGGTCCCTGTCCAGCCCCTTGGGGCGGCGCTACGCCATGATCGGCTTGATGAGCATCGGCGTCACGACCGAGGTCTTCGTGCCGTATTTCCTCCAGGTCATCCATGGCGCCTCGCCCTTGGCGGCAGGCTACTTGTCGGCCCTGATGTCGGCCGGCTGGACGCTGGGCACCTTGTTCAGCTCCAGCCGCGGGCCGGTCGCCATCGGCCGCCTGCTGGTGGTGGGACCGCTGCTGTCGGCGATCGCGCTGGGTGCGCTGTGCCTGTTGATGCCGGCGCAGGATGCCGGGCTCCGGGTGCTGAGCGTGCTGTTGCTGGGCGTCGGACTGGGGGTGGGTCTGTGCTGGCCGCACTTGCTGACCGGCGTGTTCCGGGCGGCGCCCGAGGGCCAGCGCAACATCGCCTCGGCGGCAATCACCACCTTGCAGCTGTATGCCATGGCGCTGGGCGCCAGCGTGGCGGGGATGGCGGCCAATGCGGCCGGTTTTACCGATCCGGGCGGCCTCGAGGGCGCCCGGCGCGCCGCCTGGGGCGTCTATGGGGTGTTCGTATGTGCGCCGGCCCTGGCTGCCTGGCTGGGCAACCGGGCGCGCCGTGACGATCGGCCGCCCGGTTCACCTGCGGCGGTCAGCCCTTCATGAGGTGGAACTGATCGGGGTCGGGGCCGATGCGCCCCTCGGCCCGGTCCAGCGCCCCGATCGCAGCCATGTCCTCGTCGTCCAGGCGCAGGTTGAACAAGTTGAAATTTTCCTGGATCCGGGCGGGCGTGACCGACTTGGGGATGGCCATGTGGCCCATCTGCAGGTGCCAGCGCAGGATCACCTGCGCGGTGCTGGCCTGATGCTTGTGCGCGATCGCCGCCAGCGCCGGGTCCTCGAGCACGCTGCCTTGGCCCAGGGGGCTCCAGGCCTCGGTCGCGATGTCGTGGTCGGCGTGGTAGGCGCGCAGTTCGGCCTGCTGGAAATAGGGGTGCAGTTCGATCTGGTTGACCACCGGCAGGACGCCGGTCTTGTCGAGCAGCTTTTGTAAATGGGGCACCTGGAAGTTGCAGACGCCGATGGACTTCGCCAGGCCCTCGTCGCGCAGCTGGATCAAGGCCTCCCAGGCGTCGATATAGCGCTTTTCCTGGGGAACCGGCCAATGGATCAGGTACAAGTCCACGTAGTCGAGCTGCAGGCGGTCGAGGCTTTCCCGCAGCGCGGCCTTGGTGCTATCGTGCCCGTGACGGTTGTTCCAGACCTTGGTGGCGATGAAAAGCTCGTCCCGGGCGATGCCGGACTGCGCAATGCCACGGCCTACGCCGGCCTCGTTATAGTAGATATAGGCGGTATCGATGGAACGGTAACCGGCCTCGAGGGCCGCATGGATGGCGGCGGGGACGTCCGCCTCGGGAATTTGCCAGGTCCCGAAACCCAATTGGGGCGCGCGGCGCCCGTCATGGAGCGAGACATGGGGTTGATTTTTGGACATGAGGGTCCTCCGTCATGGCGCAGCGCAGGCTGCGGCGGCATATGATGCCGGATGATGGTTCGGATTAGGAGAGGATATGAGTGTACATAGTCAGGGGCGGCGCGTCACGGTGCCGGAATTGATGGCCCACAAGGGCGCGTCCAAGATCGCCGCCCTGACGGCTTACACCGCGCCGATCGCCCGTTTGCTGGATGAGGCGCTGGACATGATATTGGTGGGCGATTCGACCGCGATGGTCGGCTACGGCTTGCCCGACACCCTGTCAATCACGCCGGCCACGCTGGCCGCGCACGCCGCGGCCGTCGTGCGCGCCACGCATCATGCCTGCATCATCGTCGACATGCCCTTCGGCAGCTACCAGCAGTCGCCGCAGCAGGCCTTCGCGTGCGCGGCCGAGATGCTGGCGGCCAGCGGCGTGTCGGGCGTGAAGCTCGAGGGCGGCCAGGCCATGGCCGACACGACGCGTTTCCTGGTGGATCGCGGCATCCCGGTCCTCGCGCACGTCGGCCTGATGCCCCAGTACGTCAACACCATGGGCGGATTCAAGGCGCAAGGCATGAACGAGGCGACGGCGCGGCGCATCATCGAGGACGCCGAGGCCCATGCCCATGCCGGCGCCTTCGGGGTCGTGCTCGAGGGGATCGGCGAGCCGCTGGCGCGCCAGATCACGGCGTCCATCGACATTCCGACCATCGGCATCGGGGCCTCGCCTCACTGCGATGGCCAGATCCTGGTCACCGAGGACATCCTCGGCCTCAGCGGCGATCGCATCCCGAAATTCGCGCGCCGTTTCGCCGACGCCGGGGCGCTCATCCGGCAGGCGGCCGAGGATTACGCCAAAGAGGTCAGGGAGGGCACGTTTCCTTCCTTAGATCACTGCTTTGGTGTTCGCAAAACGTAGTAACATTTTATAGATGAAGTCGCTTGGCATCGATAAAGGCAGGCGGCACTTGAACGCCGCGCATTCGATGCATGTGGCACAGAAGTCGCAGGTACCATGGAAATACGCCAGCTCGAAGCCTTGATGGCCATCGTCACCTCCGGCAGTGTGACGGCGGCCGGCCGCCTGCTCGGGCGCTCCCAGCCGGTGGTCAGCCGGCAGATCAGCGATCTCGAGCACGAGCTCGGCTTCATTCTCTTCGCGCGGACCCGGCCCACCATCACGCTGACGCCGCAGGGCGAGGCGTTCTACCAGGAAGTCCGCAGCGTCCTGGCCGACCTTCAGCAACTGGCGTCGCGGGCCCAGGACATCGCCGCCGGCCAAAGCCGTCCGCTGCGCATCATGGTCACCGCCGACCTGGCCCATGGCGTGCTGCCCGGCGCCCTGGCGCGGATCGATGCCGCCCGGCCGGTTTTCCAGCAGAAACTGGTCATCGAGGAGGTCCTCCACGAGGCGGTGGGGGCCGCGCTGGTCGAGGGGTATGCCGACATCGGCCTGATCAACCTGCCGATCAATTACGATCAATGCCGCACGCACTGGTGCGGGCAAGCGCCCTGCCAGCTGGCCCTGCCCATGGATCATCCCCTGGCCGGCCAGCAGTTGATCCGCCTCGAGGCCCTCGGCGATACGGACGTCATCACCCTCCTCAGCCGCTATCGCATGCGGTATCACCTGACCAATGCCCTGGTGCGCGCCACAGAGGGCCATGCCAGGCGCCACATCGAGGCCAGCAGCCCATTGGCGGCGATCTCGATGGTCCGCGCCGGCCTGGGCGTGGCCCTGATCGACCCGTTCACCGCCCATGACGCGCGCCTGGATCGGGTGGTGGTTCGGCCCATCGACGTCCATATCCCCTATATGATCGGCGTGGTGTCGCACCAAAGCCGCCACCTGCCCGACGAGGCCTTGCGGCTGATCGACGGCTTGCGCGCCTACGTGCAGGAATTCATCCCGCGTTTCATCGAGACCGGCACCGACGGCTTGCCCAGCAACCCGACGCGCAATCCGCACGTTGCTTGATTTTCGAGGATAGTCCCGTGGTACTTGAACCATCGATGATGGCCGTCGGCCTGTTGCTCGTCTTGCTGGGCGGGCTCGCGGGCTGGCTGCTGATGCGCAGGCCGCTGGCCGCGCGCGTGGCCGAGCGCGACGCGATCGCCGCGCGGCGTGATGCCCTGCAGGGCGAGCGCGATATGCTGGACCGTGACCGGGTCCGTCTCGAGGCGGAACACGGGGCGCTGGAGGCGCGTCTGGCGGATCTCTCCGCCCAGTTGGCCGGGCGCGACCGCGAACTGGCCGCGCAGCGCGACGCCTTGCGGGACCTGGATCGCGAGCTGACCCAGCTGCGCGCCGTGCATCAGGAAAAATTGGCGGCCTTCGATGAGCTGCGCCAGACCTTCGAGCAGTCCAAGGCCGCCATGCGCACCGAGTTCCAGAACCTCGCCAACCAGATCCTCGAGGAAAAGGGCAAGACCTTCACACAGACCAGCCAGGCGTCGCTCGACAGCCTGCTGCGGCCCTTTCGCGAGCAGATCGAGGGATTCCAGAAGCGCGTCAACGAAGTGCATGATGCCTCGCAGCGGGGCCATGTCGAACTGGGCGCCGAGATCCGCCGCGTCCTGGACATCGGCCTCAAGATGAGCGCAGAGGCCAACAGCCTGGCCAGCGCCCTCAAGGGCGAAAAGAAAACCACCGGCAACTGGGGCGAGATCCAGCTGGAGCGCACCCTGCAGCTTGCGGGGCTGGAAGCCGGCGCGCACTACGAGGCGCAGGCGAGTTTCCGCGATGAGGACGGCAACCGCCGCCAGCCCGACTTCGTCATCAAGCTGCCCGATCACAAGCACATGGTCATCGACAGCAAGGTCTCGCTGGTGGACTATGACCGCGCCATCGGCGCCGACACCGAGGCCGAGCGCATCGCGGCGCTCGACGACCATGTGCGCGCGGTGCGTCATCACATCGACGATCTCTGCCGCAAGGACTACAGCAACCTGATCGGCATGCGCAGCCCCAGCTTCGTGCTCATGTTCATGCCGATCGAGCCCGCCTACATCGAGGCCATGAAACACAATCGCGAACTCTTCGACTACGGTTACCAGCGCAACGTCGTCATGGTCTCGCATACGACCCTCATGCCGATCCTGCGCACGGTGGCCAACCTGTGGATGATCGCCCGCAGCAACGAGCAGGCGCGCGTGCTCAGCGACCAGGCCGGCGGCCTGTACAACCAGGTCGCGCTGGTGGCCGAACGGCTGCAGAAACTGGGCAATACGCTGGGCACCGTCAGCAACCAGTACAACCAGACGGTGGTGGCCGTCGCCGGCCAGCAAGGCCTCTACGGCAAGGTGGCGCGGTTCGGCGAATTGTCCGCCAAGGCCAACCGGAGCCTCCCCGCGATCGAGCCGGTGCACGCCGATCTGGAGGTCGAGCGCCTCGAGGGGATCAAGGGCGACGAGTAGCATTCCGCGGTATAACGTTGCGATAGGAGACCCGCGATGATCCTGCCCCTGCCGCGCCTCGCACATGCCGTGTTCGTCTTGCTGCTGCTGGTGGCTTCGGCCGCCCCCCAGGCCGCCGAGCGCCTGGACGACAGGCCGCGCATCGCGGTGATGTCGGCCTTCGCCCCTGAACTGGCCCTGCTGAAGGAACACCTGTCCGACCCGCACGAGCACGAGGCCAACGGCGTGCGCTTCACCACCGGCAGCCTGGAGGGCAAGCCCGTGGTGCTGCTGCTCAGCGGGATCAGCATGGTGAATGCGGCGATGAACACTCAGTTGGTCTTCGATCGCTTCAACGTGACCCACCTGGTGTTCAGCGGCATTGCGGGCGGGGTCGATCCGGCCCTGCATATCGGCGACGTGAGCGTGCCCGAGCGCTGGGGACAGTACCTCGAGGTGGTGATGATGCGCGAGGTCGCGCCCGACCGGTTCCAGGCGCCGCAGTCCAAGGGCGATTTCGAATTCGCGCCCTATGGCATGTTGCAGCCGCGGGCCGTGCGTGTGCGGCGGGCAGGGCAGCCGGACTTCCAGGAAAAATTCTGGTTCGAGGCGGACCCCCGCATGCTGGAGGTGGCGCGGCGCATCGACACGGTGTCGCTGCGCGCCTGCGATGTCCAGGATCGCTGCCTGGCGCACCAGCCGCGCCTGCAGGTCGGCGGCAACGGGGTCTCGGGCACCGCCTTCGTGGACAATGCGGATTTCCGCCGCTATGTGTTCCAGACTTTCGAGGCCCATGTGCTCGACATGGAAAGCGCCGCCTGTGCGATGGTGGCCTACGGCAACGGCGTGCCCTTCATTGCCTTTCGCTCCCTCAGCGACTTGGCGGGCGGCGGGCCCGGGGAAAACGAGATGCACACTTTCATGAGCCTGGCCGCGGACAACGCCGCGCGGGTGCTGCTGGCTTTCCTGCGCGCCTGGCCTTAATCCGTCGGACTCGGGTGCGCAGCAGGCCGCACGCGCGGGCGTGCGATGCGCGCTTCCAGCAGGCCGTCGGCGTGGCCCTCGACGCTCTCGTCCTCGTCCTCGCCGAAGGCGGGCAGCGGAAAATCCTCGGCATCGAAGGCCTTGTCGCCGTCGGGATCGGCCTGGCCGGTGGCGTGCAGGGCGGCGAAGCCGAACAGCGCCGGATCCATCAGGTGCGAAGGCACGACGTGCGACAGGGACCGGAACACATTCCACGTCCGGTTGGGAAACAGGCGGTCCCATTCCTCGAGCATGCGGTTGATCTGTTTGCGCTTGAGGTTTTCCTGCGAGCCGCACAGATTGCAGGGAATGATGGGGAATTCGCGCAAGCGCGCGTAGGCGATCAGGTCGCGCTCGCGCGCGTAGGCCAGGGGCCGGATGACCACGTGCTCGCCGTTGTCCGACACCAGCTTGGGCGGCATCGCCTTCATCCGGCCGCCGTAGAACAGGTTGAGGAAGAACGTCGCCAGGATGTCGTTGCGGTGGTGGCCCAGGGCGATTTTCGTGGCGCCCAGTTCGCGCGCCACGCGATAAAGAATGCCGCGCCGCAGGCGCGAGCACAGCGAGCAGGTGGTCTTGCCCTCGGGCACCAGGCGCTTGACCACCGAATAGGTGTCCTGCGTCTCGATGTGGAACGGCACGCCGATGCGCCCCAGGTAGTCCGGCAGCACGTGCTCGGGAAAGCCGGGCTGCTTCTGGTCCAGGTTGACCGCCACGATCTCGAAGTCGATGGGCGCGCGGCTGCGCAGCCGCATGAGGATGTCCAGCAGCCCGTAGGAATCCTTGCCGCCGGACAGGCACACCATCACCTTGTCGCCGTCCTCGATCATGCCGTAGTCGGCGATGGCCCGGCCGGTTTCGCGCAGCAGGCGTTTTTCCAGCTTGTTCTCGTTGACGCTCTGGCGGCGGGCCGGCCCGGGCGCGGCAGTGTCGGGGCGTGGGCGGGCGGCGTCGGTGGGCGGGGATGCGGTGGGCATGGCGGTATCGGAACGGGTGGTCGCCTCAGCGGCCGCGGGCGCGCTCGATGGCGACAGCGTCGCAGTCGGCAAAGGCCTCGGGCTTGCTGATGCGGATTTTAGCGCGCAGCACGCCTGGGAACTGGCGCAGGATGCGGTCCAGGCAGCGGTCGACCAGGGATTCGAGCAGGTCGACGTGGCCGCGGGTGGCCTCGTCGATCAGCGCCTCGCGCAGGCCGCGGTAGTCCAGCACCGTGCCGATGTCGCGGTCGTCCACCGGGCGGCCTGCGTCAGTGTCGAAGGCCGCGTGGAACACGATGGTCTGGGGGGCCAGGCGTTCGTGGTCCAGCATGCCGATGCGCGCCTGGACCCGCAGGCCCTCCAGCAGGATGCGTCGGGTTTCCGTGTCGTCCATCGTGGCTCAGGCCTTGCGGCTCAGCGTGCATTCGAGGGCCGGCGGCCGGCCCAGGCGGATGCGGTACTGGCGCAGTTCGTCGCGACGGAAGACGTGCGCCGTCACCGTGTCGCCGGGGCGATGCGCGTCCAGCAGGCGCTCGAGGCCGGCGGTGTCGGCGACCCGCAGCCCGTCGAGGGCCACCAGGACGTCGCCGGCGGACAGGCCGCCGCGATGCGCGGGCCCGCCCTCGAACACGGTGGTCAGCAGCAGCCCGCCGTCGGCCGCGCGCCAGCGCGCCTCGAGGGTGGGACGGGGGTGCGCGGCGCGCCAGCGCAGCGCGATGCCGTGGTCGGCCATCAGGCCGGCCAGGGGCACGTCCTCGAGGCCCTCGGCATGACGCGCGATGAACGCGGCCGTATCGGTCCCCGTGGCCTCGAGGATCAGCGCCGGCAGTGCGTCCTCTGCCACGCCCCGCGGGCGGCCGCGGTAGAAGTCGCGGCCGTAGCGGTCCCACAGCAGGCGCATGACATCGTCCAGCGAGCGGGCGCCGCCGCTCTGGCGGCGGATCTCGAGGTCCAGTCCGAGGGCCACCAGGGCGCCCTTGGTGTAGTAGCTGACCAGGGCATTGGGCGAGTTCTCGTCCTGCTTGTAGTAGCGCGTCCAGGCATCGAAGGAGCTCTCGGCCACGGATTGCTTCAGGCGGCCCCCGCCACGATGCACTGCGCTGATGGTCTTGCCCAGCAGGCGCAGGTAATCCGCCTCGGTGATGACGCCCGCGCGCAGCAGCATCAGGTCGTCGTAGTAGGACGTGAAGCCCTCGAAGACCCAGAGCAGCCGGGTATGGCTGGGGCGGGCGAGGTCGTAGGGCGCAAAGGCCGCGGGCTTGATGCGCTTGACGTTCCAGGTGTGGAAATACTCATGGCTGACCAGGCCCAGGAAGGACTGGTAGCCCTCGGTCGGCGCCTTGGGGCCACCCAGGGTCGGCAGGTCGGCGCGGCGCGTCATCAGCGCCGTCGATGCGCGGTGCTCGAGCCCGCCGTAGCCGTCTCCTGTGGCCATGACCATGAAGACATAGCGTTCGGCGCTGTCGAGGAAAGGCACGCGCCGCGTCAGGGGTTCGAAGAACTCGATCTGCGCGGCGCAGATGCGCCGCACGTCGGCGGCGATGCGCGCCAGGTCCAGGTTGGGCAGGACGCCGGTGAACACCATGTCGTGGATCGCCCCGTGCACCTCGAAGCTCACGCACTGCGGCGTGCCGATCTCGACCGGATGGTCGATCAGCGCGTCGTAGTCGGGCGCCAGGTACAGGCCGAAGCCGCGCGGCCGGGCGCAGCCCGGATGGCCATGCGCGGGCGGCAGGCTGGTGTGGACGCGCCAGCCGCGCGCGTGGGCGGGCGGTGTGAGCTCGAGCAGGCAGGGGCGGTCCTCCTGGCCGTGGACGGCGAGGAACAGGCTGGTGCCGTTGAAGAACGCATGGCTTTCGTCGAAATGGGCGCCGCGCACCGACAAGTCCCAGGCGTAGACGACGTACTCGACCTCCAGCGGGCCCGCGGACGGCGCGCAGCGCCAGGTGTGGCTGTCGGTCTTGCTGACCTCGACCGGACCCTGCGGGCCGCGTACGTGCAAGGTTTCGATCTGTCGGGCAAAATCACGGATCAGGTAGCTGCCGGGGATCCAGGCCGGGAGGCTCAGGGCCTGACCTTCGGGCGCGGCTTGCGGTATCGTGAGGCGTATGGCGTATCGGTGCCCGGCGGGGTCGGCCAGGCGCACGCGGTAGCGGATCAGATCGTTTTCCATCCCGATAGTTTACATTTGGAGGCATTATGAGCGAGTCGCTGGTGAAAGTTGAAGTCCGGGGCCGGGTGGGCATCCTCACCCTGAACCGTCCCAAGGTCCTGAATGCGCTGAACAACGCGGTGATCGACGAGCTCGCCGACGCGGCGCGGGCCTTCGACGCCGACGATGGCATCGGCGCCATGGTGCTGACCGGCAACGAAAAGGTTTTTGCCGCCGGCGCCGATATCGGCGCCATGGCCGAATGGTCGTACATGGATGTCTACAAGGCCAATTACCTTGCGGGCAACTGGGACGCGTTGCGCCATATCCGCAAGCCCATCATCGCGGCGGTCGCCGGCTATGCGCTGGGCGGCGGCTGCGAGCTCGCCATGCTGTGCGACTTCATCATCGCGGCGGACAATGCGCGCTTCGGCCAGCCCGAGATCAAGCTCGGCGCGATCCCGGGCTATGGCGGCACGCAGCGCCTGCCGCGCGCGGTCGGCAAGGCCAAGGCGATGGACCTGGTGCTGACGGCGCGCATGATGGACGCCGCCGAGGCCGAGCGCGCCGGCCTGGTGTCGCGCATCGTGCCGCCCGAGCGCCTGCTGGACGAGGCCGTCGAGGCGGCCACCGTGATCGCCTCCATGTCGCTGCCCTCGGTGATGATGGCCAAGGAATGCGTCAATCGCGCCTTCGAGGGTACGCTTGCCGAGTCGCTGCTCTTCGAACGCCGCACTTTCCATGCGCTGTTCGCCACCGAGGATCAAAAGGAAGGCATGCGCGCCTTCGTGGAAAAGCGCAAGCCCGACTTCAAGCACGGCTGATCGAACTGGGTTAAAATAGCTGGCCTTTTCAGGGGCAAGTTTGAACGCAACCTGAAAACACAGCTATAATTCAATAGTTTGACCATTGCGCGGCGCGCGATCTTTTTACGGTCCTTTGGGCTTTAAAGAACGTGCGCCGGTACGGCCAGGGAATGGACGCACACAGCACAACAGGGGGCGACGGCCAGGGGCCGGATGCACCCGAGGCCCTGGTCCTGACGGACCAGGAACGCGCGATCATCGCCAGGCGGGCACGGGTCGGATTGCTCCGGGCATTGGGCGCGCAGGCATTCACGGGGATGCTGGTGGTCCTGGTGTCCTGGGGCGTTGCAGGTTTTGACGCAGGGGCTTCCGCCTTCGCTGGGGCGGCGGCCTATTTTGTACCCAACGCGCTGTTCGCCTTGCGGCTGCTGCTCGGGTACTTCGGGCCCCGGCGCCCGGGATCCCTCGCCTTCTTCTGGGGCGAGGCGCTCAAGCTCCTGGCAGCGGCGGGCGTGGTGGTCCTGGTGGCGTGGCAGGCGGGGGATCGGCTGGTGTGGCCGGCGTTCCTGCTGGGCCTGCTGGGCGTCATGAAGGGGTACGTGGTGTTGCTGGCGATGCGCCGCATGCCATGACATTGGTTTTCGTTTAAGGGCATTCAGATGACCGACGTAGTTTCGACGCCTCAGTCCGAATATATTCAGCACCACCTGGTGCACCTGAACAACATCGGCGAAAAGCAAGCCGTCATTGCGAACTTCGACGTCATCAACTACGACTCCCTGTTCTGGTCCATCCTGATGGGTGCGATCGTCGTCTATTTCCTCTGGCGCGCCGCGAGCCGGGCCACCACCGACGTGCCGGGCCGTTTCCAGATGTCGGTCGAGATGCTCGCCGGCATGGTCCACGAGGAAGCCAAGGGCATCATCCCCAACGAGACCACGCGCAAATTCGCCGCGCCGCTGGCCTTGACGGTGTTCCTCTGGATCACCCTGATGAACGCCCTGGATCTCATCCCCGTCGATTTCATCCCCTGGATCCTCAAGATGACCGGCCTGGGGGCGCATCATGGCGACCCGCTGTACTACCACCGCATCCTGCCGACCGCCGACCTGAACATCCCGATGGGCATGTCCCTGGGCGTGCTCGTGCTGATGCTGTACTACGGGATCAAGATCAAGCACCCGGGCGGTTTCGTCAAGGAACTGTTCACCGCGCCCTTCCATGCGCACGGCGTCGCCGCGCTGATCCTGGCCCCTTTCAATTTCCTGCTGAACCTGATCGAGTATGCCGCGAAGTGCGTTTCGCTGGGCATGCGGCTGTTCGGCAACATGTATGCGGGCGAACTGCTGTTCATGCTGATCGCCCTGCTGGGCGGCGCCTGGACCGGAATGAATGCTTACAGCCTCAGTCTTGGGTTCGGACACGTGCTGGCTGGTGCGGCATGGGCGATCTTCCACATTCTGATCGTGCTGCTGCAGGCGTTCATCTTCATGATGCTGACGCTGGTCTACGTGGGGCAGGCCCACGAAGGCCACTAGTAATTCGCCCGGGTCCGCCCGGGCGGGCTCGCGGGGCTCGCCCTGCACTCTGGTTCTTGATTTCCTGATTAATACACAACGTTTACTTACCAAGGAGTTGTTATGACCAACGTTGCATTCGTTGCTCTTGCTTGCGGTCTGATCATCGGTCTGGGTGCCATCGGCGCTTGCATCGGCATCGGTATGATGGGTGGCAAGTACCTCGAAGCCTCCGCGCGCCAGCCCGAACTGATGAACACCCTGCAAACCAAGATGTTCCTGCTGGTCGGCCTGATCGACGCCGCCTTCCTGATCGGCGTCGGCCTGGCCATGCTGTTCGCCTTCGCCAACCCCTTCGTGGGCTGAGGTCCGGCGATGGCCCGCAGCGTGCGGGCCAGGCTGTCGTCCGGACGGCGCTTGCGCCTGGCGGACGGCTTGGTTCGGTGTCTCGCGGAATCGCCGCGGGACACACAGGGTAAATAAGGGATACGACCGTGAATTTAAACGCGACTCTCTTCTTCCAGATGATCGTGTTTTTCGTTCTGGGCTGGTTCACGATGAAATTCGTGTGGCCGCCCCTGACGAAGGCAATGGATGATCGTCGCCAGAAAATCGCCGATGGGCTGGCCGCCGCCGAAAAAGGCAAGGCCGACCTGGCGCAGGCTCAGGCACGCGTCAGCCTGATGGAGGCCGCCTCGAAGACGGAAAACCACGCGCGTCTGGCCGAGGCCGAAAAGCAGGCCGCGGCGCTGATCGACCAGGCCCGTCGCGAAGGCGAGGCTGAAAAGGCGCGTATCGTGGCGCAAGCCCGCCAGGATGCCCTCCAGGAGGCCCAGCGCGTGCGCGAGGGCCTGCGGGGCGAAGTGGCCGTGCTGGCGGTCAAGGGCGCCGAACAGATTCTTCGCCGCGAAGTCGATGCGAAGGCGCACGCCGAGCTGCTCGACCAGCTCAAGGCGCAACTCTGAATCAGGGCGAGTCATGGCTGAACACTCTACAATTGCGCGGCCTTACGCCGAGGCCTTGTTCGAATCGGTGCGCGACGACGCGCGCGGGCTGGAATACTGGTCCGAGGTGATGTCGCTGCTGGCGCAGGTCTCCGGCATGGAGGACGTGCGCGAGGCCCTGGGCGATCCCCGCCTCGAGGACGCCCAGCGCATCGACCTGCTCACCGGCCTGGTGCCGCAGGCGCTGCCCGAGCAGGCGGCGAATCTCGTCGCCCTGGTGGTCCAGAACGGCCGCGTCGAGGTTCTGCCGCAGATCGCCGAACAATTCGAGCTGC
Source organism: Castellaniella sp. S9 (assembly GCF_027257175.1). GTDB lineage: Bacteria > Pseudomonadota > Gammaproteobacteria > Burkholderiales > Burkholderiaceae_B > Castellaniella. The sequence goes on from NZ_JAPFGD010000010.1 coordinate 62,072, forward strand.
TGCGCAACCGCCACGAGGGTACGGCACTCGCTCGCATCTCCAGCGCCTTCCCGATGGACGAGGCGCAGGTGGCCTCGCTGGTCGCCGGTCTGGAAAAGAAATTCGGCCTCAAGCTCAAGTCCGTGGTCACGGTCGATCCGGACCTGATCGGCGGCGTGCGTGTCGCGGTGGGCGACCACGTGCTCGACACTTCCGTGCAGGCCAGGCTGGCCAGCCTGCGCGATTCGCTGGCCGCGTGATGGCGGGCCACATAACAGGATTCCAGGAGTCTTACCATGCAACTTAACCCGTCCGAGATCAGCGAACTGCTGAAATCCCGCATCGAAGGCCTGGGCGCGTCGACCGACGTCCGCACGCAGGGCACGGTCGTTTCCGTCACCGACGGCATCACCCGCATCCACGGCCTGTCCGACGTGATGCAGGGCGAAATGCTCGAATTCCCCAACAATGTCTACGGCCTGGCCCTCAACCTCGAGCGCGACTCCGTCGGCGCCGTGATTCTGGGCGACTACATCGGCGTGTCCGAGGGCGACTCGGTCAAGACCACCGGCCGCATTCTGGCCGTGCCGGTCGGCCCCGAGCTGCGCGGCCGCGTGGTCGACGCGCTGGGCAACCCGATCGACGGCAAGGGTCCGATCGAGGCCAAGGAAACCGACGTGATCGAAAAGGTCGCGCCGGGCGTGATCGCGCGCCAGTCCGTGTCGCAGCCGCTGCAGACCGGCCAGAAGGCCATCGACTCGATGGTGCCCATCGGCCGCGGCCAGCGCGAACTCATCATCGGCGACCGCCAGACCGGCAAGACCGCCGTCGCGGTCGACACCATCATCAACCAGAAGGGCAAGGGCGTCACCTGCGTGTATGTCGCCATCGGGCAGAAGGCCTCCACGATCAACAACGTGGTGCGCAAGCTCGAGGAACACGGCGCGCTGGAATACACCATCGTGGTGGCTGCCGCCGCCTCCGAATCCGCCGCCATGCAATACCTGGCCGCCTATTCGGGCTGCACCATGGGCGAATACTTCCGCGACCGCGGCGAGGACGCCCTGATCGTGTATGACGACCTGACCAAGCAGGCCTGGGCCTATCGCCAGGTGTCCCTGCTGTTGCGCCGCCCGCCCGGCCGCGAAGCCTACCCCGGCGACGTGTTCTACCTGCACTCGCGCCTGCTCGAGCGTGCCGCCCGCGTCAACGCGGAATACGTGGAAAAGTTCACCAACGGCGCCGTCAAGGGCCAGACCGGCTCCCTGACCGCCCTGCCCATCATCGAGACGCAGGCGGGCGACGTGTCCGCCTTCGTGCCGACCAACGTGATTTCCATCACCGACGGCCAGATCTTCCTGGAAAGCGACCTGTTCAACGCCGGCATCCGTCCCGCCATCAACGCCGGGATCTCGGTGTCGCGGGTGGGCGGCTCGGCCCAGACCAAGGTGATCAAGAAGCTTTCCGGCGGCATCCGGACCGACCTGGCCCAGTACCGTGAACTGGCGGCCTTCGCGCAATTCGCCTCCGACCTGGACGACGCCACCCGCCGCCAGCTCGAGCGCGGCAAGCGCGTGGTGGAACTGCTCAAGCAGCCTCAGTACCAGCCGCAGCAGGTCTGGGAACTGGCCGTCGCGCTGTATTCGGTCAACAACGGCCACCTCGACGACCTCGAGGTCGGCCAGGTGCTGTCCTTCGAGAAGGCCCTGAAGGATTACCTCAAGTCCAAGCACGAAGCCCTGATCCAGCGCATCGAAGACGTCAAGGAACTCTCCAAGGAAGACGACGAAGCGCTGGGCGCCGCGATTCAGGAATTCAAGAAGCACGGCACGTTTTAAGCAGCGGTCCGAGGGGCCCGGGCTCGCGCCCGCCCCGGTCTGCCCAGACAGGAAAGTGTAATGGCCGGAATCAAGGAAATTCGAACCAAGATCAAGAGCGTGCAAAACACGAGCAAGATCACCAAGGCGATGGAGATGGTCGCCGCATCCAAGATGCGCAAGGCGCAGGAACGGATGCGGGCCGGGCGCCCCTATGCGCGCAAGGTGCGGGCGATCGCGTCCCACCTGATGCAGGCGAACCCTGATTACACCCACCCTTACATGGTCGAACGCGCCAAGCTCAATGCCGTGGGCATCGTGCTGGTGACCACCGACAAGGGCTTGTGCGGTGGCCTGAATACCAACATCTCGCGGCTGGTGCTGGCGCGGATCAAGGAATTCGAGCAACAGGGCGTGCGTGTGCAGGCGACGGCGCTGGGCAGCAAGGGCGCCGGCCTGCTCAATCGCATCAGGGCCAACGTGGTGTCCTCCGAGGTGCAGCTGGGCGATGCGCCCAACCTCGAACGTCTGATCGGCGCCATCAAGGTCCAGATCGACGATTTCATCGCCGGAAAGATCGATGCGGTGTACCTGGCGAACACCCGGTTCGTCAACACGATGCGGCAGGAACCCAGCTTCATCCGCCTGCTGCCCTTGCCGACCGGCCTCGAGGATCCCTTCCAGTCCGACTCCGAGGGCGAGGAGCGCCTCGAGACCAAGTACGGCTGGGATTATCTCTACGAGCCCGATTCCAAGACCGTCATCGACGATCTGCTGATGCGCTACGTCGAGGGCCTGATCTACCAGGCGGTGGCCGAGAACATGGCCTCGGAGCAATCCGCGCGGATGGTGGCCATGAAGGCGGCCTCGGACAACGCCAAGAAAGTCATCGGCGACCTCCAGCTGGTCTACAACAAGACCCGCCAGGCGGCCATCACCAAGGAAATTTCGGAAATCGTGGGCGGCGCCGCCGCTGTCTGATCTTCGGACACCCGGGCAACCCAAGGATATTTAGCAAGGACTAGACATGAGCAACGGTACCATCGTTCAGTGCATCGGCGCAGTGGTGGATATTCAGTTCCCCCGCGACAACATTCCCAAGGTGTACGACGCACTCACCCTGACCGACGAGTCTTCCGACTATGCGGAAAAAGGCCTGACGTTCGAGGTCCAGCAGCAGCTTGGCGACGGTGTCGTGCGCACCATCGCCATGGGCTCCAGCGACGGCCTGCGCCGCGGCATGGCGGTCTCCTCCACCGGCGCGCCGATCTCGGTGCCCGTGGGCGCCGGCACCCTGGGCCGCATCATGGACGTGCTGGGCCGCCCCATCGACGAGCGCGGTCCGATCGCCTCGGACGAAAAGCGCGCCATCCACCAGGACGCCCCGAAATTCGACGAACTCTCGCCGTCCGTCGAGCTGCTGGAAACCGGCATCAAGGTGATCGACCTGGTGTGCCCGTTTGCCAAGGGCGGCAAGGTCGGCCTGTTCGGCGGCGCCGGTGTGGGCAAGACCGTCAACATGCTGGAACTGATCAACAACATCGCCAAGGCGCACAGCGGCCTGTCCGTGTTCGCCGGCGTGGGCGAGCGCACCCGCGAGGGCAACGACTTCTATCATGAAATGTCGGATGCCGGCGTCATCAAGCTCGACGACCTGCCCGAATCCAAAGTCTCGATGGTCTTCGGCCAGATGAACGAGCCCCCCGGCAACCGCCTGCGCGTGGCCCTGTCCGGCCTGACCATGGCGGAAAAATTCCGCGACGAGGGCCGCGACGTGCTGTTCTTCGTCGACAACATCTACCGCTATACCCTGGCCGGCACCGAGGTGTCCGCGCTGCTGGGCCGCATGCCCTCCGCCGTGGGCTACCAGCCGACGCTGGCCGAGGAAATGGGCAAGCTCCAGGAGCGCATCACCTCGACCAAGACCGGTTCCATCACCTCGATCCAGGCCGTGTACGTGCCGGCGGACGACTTGACCGACCCGTCGCCCGCCACGACCTTCCTGCACTTGGACTCGACCGTGGTGCTGTCGCGCGACATCGCCGCGCTGGGGATCTACCCGGCCGTCGACCCCCTGGATTCGACCAGTCGCCAGCTGGATCCCCAGGTCGTCGGCGAGGAGCACTACAACGTCGCGCGCGGCGTCCAGCAGACGCTGCAACGCTACAAGGAACTGCGCGACATCATCGCGATTCTGGGCATGGACGAACTGTCGCCCGAGGACAAGCAGGCCGTGGCTCGCGCCCGCAAGATCCAGCGCTTCCTGTCCCAGCCCTTCCACGTGGCCGAGGTGTTCACCGGCTCGCCTGGCAAGTACGTGCCGCTGTCCGAGACGCTGCGCGGCTTCAAGATGATCGTCGAGGGCGAGTGCGACGCGCTGCCCGAGCAGGCGTTCTACATGGTTGGCTCGATCGACGAGGCATTCGAGAAAGCCAAGACCCTCCAATAAGGATTGCAAATGGCTACTCTCCACGTTGATGTGGTCAGTGCGGAGGAATCGATCTTCTCCGGCGAGGCGACTTTCGTCGCCCTGCCGGGAGAATCGGGCGACCTGGGCATCCTGCCGGGCCATACTCCCCTGATCTCGCGCATCCGCCCCGGCACGCTGAAGGTCAAGCTGGCCGGCGGCGGCGAGGAAAACATCTTTGTCGCCGGCGGCATCCTCGAGGTCCAGCCGGGTTCGGTGACCGTCCTGTCCGACACCGCCATCCGCGCGGCCGACCTGGACGAGGCCAAGGCGGTCGAGGCGCGCCAGCGCGCCGAGGAAGCCCTGCGCAACACCAAGGACAAGGCCGACATCGCAGTCGTCGAGGCCGAACTCGCCATGCTGGCGGCCCAGGCCGCCGCGGCACGCAAGCTCAGCCACAAGCGCAGCTCGCACTGATACGGTTGATCCGATCGTGCCCGCCGTTTCGTCGGGCCAGGAAAAACGCCCCGCGGATTGGACCCAGCCAATCCCGGGGCGTTTTCATAGACAGTTTGCCGGCGTGTCGTCGGGGGTGACGGCGTAGTCCTGCCGGGCGGTGGGCAATTCCCCCAATGCGTTCAGCCCCTCACCCTTCGTTCGGCCCTTCACTCCTCGTTTAGCGATGTCGCATACGCTGCGCCGGCGCCAGCCATTCGCCCCGGCTGTCGTTTGCGATGCTGCGGCCCGACCGGTCGGTGTAGTTGACCAGGTACGGAGGATCGGTGAGGACCAGATCGACACAGCGATCTGGGAATGTGGGCATGACGGCGAGACAATCTTGGGAAACCTCACAGCCAGTAGACCACCCTCCCATAAAAGTTGCATGTAACGTGGCGACCATATACAATGTTGCATGTAACGAAATCGGGAGCTACTATGGCCGCCACACACGTGAACACTCGCGTTCAAAAGCATCGCGCCGCGCTGCGCATGGCCGGACTGCGGCCGGTGCAGATCTGGGTGCCCGATACCCGGCGCCCTGGCTTTGATGAAGAATGTCGCCGCCAGTGCCTTCTGGCCGCTCAAGCAGACCAGGCGGACGTCGATCTACAGGAATTCATGGATGATGCCCTGTCCGACGTTGACGGTTGGACTGAATGATGGTGGGCAGGCATGCACGCGGTGATTTCGTGGCAATTGCCGTGCAGGGGGACTTCGGCAAGCCGAGACCAGCGCTGGTCATTCAAGCTGCTCAATTCAGTGAACACACCAGTGTCACGGTCCTGCCCGTATCCAGCACGCTGGTCGCAGCTCCATTGCTGCGCATCACCATCGAGCCGACCACGGAGAACGGACTGCAGAAGCGCTCTCAGGTCATGATCGACAAAGCGGTGACAGTCAAGCGGGAGAAATTAGGTCCGCCCATTGGACGCATCGATGCCGATGTCATGGTGGAGGTTGAGCGGTGTTTGGCCGTGTTTCTTGGAATTGCCAAGTAGAATAGAGGCAAGCGCAATAGCTGGTGAGTCCAAGTGACAATAGTGCTTGCCGTCGAGCTTCGGTTCCGCCAAAAGCGGAGGTAACGGATTCCAGACTACGGGGCCCCTTCACTGGGGCCTTCGTTTTTTATGTGCGCCCAGGAGTGCGTTCTTACCTGGGGAACCCTCGTTTTGTGCCTGAAAGGGTGCCTCAACCAGCTGGCCGTCGGCTTGGCGTGCCAGCAAAGTGCCTGCTGACGGTTCGTTTTCGACGTTGAGAAAGGGAGATGGTTGAAACAGCTTGAACTGCATGGCGCGCTCCTGACGGATCCGGGCAGCAGGGCCGCATACCCCACACGACGCGTAATGCATTGATATTGAAGGTGTTTGTCGGAAAATGTATAATCAAAGGATGGACAAACGCGCACACTTCGGCGGCGCCGCGGCCGCGCTGGCACTCTACGCGATACGGTCCTCGAGGCGTGCTGCGCGGCGTCGACGCACGTCGGTCACATCGGTTTTTGTGCAGCGCGCGCTCGCGCGACGCGCGGGAGTCGTTTTCCGACCGTTGTACGTCGACCGGTGGGCCGAGGCGGTCACACGCCTGGCCGGTGATGAGATCCGCAGCGACGCGACCGACAATCGTCTCGTCGCATTGGCGCGGGCGGGCAGGATCTCGGGCGCCGAGCAGCTGCGCCTGCTCGCAGCACATCATCGCAGTGTCCGAGGCGTTTGACCACGACGGCCCAGCCCCCTGGCTGACCCACGACGTGCGCCCCGCGCACGGCGCCAGCTACCGAGACATCCCCGCCTCCAGCGCCCCCGTCAGCGCCTGGTGAAACGACGCCAGCCGGCCCTGCAGGCGGGCGCGTCGGGCCTCCCAGGCCGCCAGCCGGGCTGGGTCGGACGTGGGTGCGGACCATGGCGACGCTGGAAAGAAGGGATCCTCGCGCCAGCGCGGGACGATGTGCCAGTGCAGGTGCGGGACCTGGTTGCCCAGGCTGGCGAGATTGATCTTGTCGGGATGCAGGCAGCCGCGCAGCGCGTCCTCGACCAGCCAGACGGCGCGCATCAGCTGCGCGCGGGCGGCGGCGTCCAGATCGGACATCTCGGCGGTGTGGGCGCTCCAGACGACGCGGGTAAAGCCGGGGATCGGCGTGTCGTCCACCCGCAAGACGCGCAGGGTGTCGTTGCGCCAGAGGGTGCCGGGCAGATCCGCCGCGCACAGGGGGCAGGCCGCATCGGTCCTGACGGCATCCGCCGTGCCGGCAGCCCCGCAAGCCCCGGAATCGGGCTGGGCGGGGCGGCTCATTGGGCGAAGAACAATTCGAACAGTGCCGCGCCCGGATCCTCGGCGCGCATGAAGGCCTCACCCACCAGGAAAGCCTCGACGCCGTGTTCGCGCATGAGGGCGACGTCGGCCGGCGAGAGGATGCCGCTTTCGGTGATGACGCGCTTGCCCTCGGGGATGTCGGCCAGCATGGCCAGGGTCGTGTCCAGGGAGGTGTCGAAGCTGCGCAGGTTGCGGTTGTTGATGCCCAGCAGCGGGGTGTGCAGCGCAAGGGCCAGATCGAGTTCCGCGCGGTCGTGGACCTCGACCAGGACGTCCATGCCCAGCTCCAGGGCCACGGCCTCGAGTTCGCGCAACTGGTCGGGTTCCAGGGCGGCGACGATCAGCAGGACACAATCGGCGCCGAGGGCGCGCGCATGGATGACCTGATAGGGATCGATCAGAAAGTCCTTGCGCAGCACGGGCAGCGTGCAGGCCGCCCGCGCCTGGCGCAGGTAGTCATAGCCGCCCTGGAAGTACTGCACATCGGTGAGCACGGACAGGCATGCGGCCCCATGCGCGGAATAGCTGGCGGCGATGTCGGCCGGCCTGAAGTCCTCGCGGATGACGCCCTTGGAGGGCGAGGCTTTTTTGATCTCGGCGATCACCGCGGGCTTGCCCTGGGCGATCTTGTCCTCGATGGCGCGTGCGAAGCCGCGCAAGTCTTTGCGGCTCTTGGCTTCGCGCATGAGTTCGGACTCGCTGCGCATCTGGCGCGCGGTGGCGACTTCCGTCTTCTTGGTCTCGAGGATGCGGGCAAGGATGTCGGTCATGATGCGAATCGTTCGGTATGGCGGCGGAATTGCTCGAGCTTGTCGCGGGCGGCGCCGCTGGCGATGAGTTCGAAGGCCTGCCGGATGCCCTCGTGGATCGAAGGCGCGCGATTGCCAGCGTACAGGGCGAGGCCGGCGTTCAGGCCCACGATATCACGCGCGGCCCCCGGGGTGTTGTCCAGCACCTCGCGCACGATTCCTGCGGACGCCTCGCGATCGTCGACCTTGAGGTTGCGGTTGGAGACCATGGACATGCCGAAATCCTCGGGGTGGATTTCGTACTCGCTGACCTTGCCGTCCTTGAGTTCGCCCACCAGGGTGGAGGCCCCCAGGGAGGCTTCGTCCATGCCGTCCTTGCCGTGGACGATCAGCACGTGGCGCGAGCCCAGCCGCTGCAGCACCCGGACCTGGATGCCGACCAGGTCGGCGTGAAAGACGCCCATGAGCTGATTGCCCGCGCCGGCGGGATTGGTCAGCGGGCCGAGGATGTTGAAGATCGTGCGCACGCCGAGTTCCTTGCGCACCGCGGCGACGTTCTTCATTGCGCCATGATGGGCCGGTGCGAACATGAAGCCGATGCCGGTCGCCTCGATGGATTCGGCGACTTGTTCAGGGGTCGCGGTGATGCGAATGCCCAGGGCCTCGAGGACGTCGGCGCTGCCTGAGGAGGAGGACGCACTGCGCCCGCCGTGCTTGGCGATCCGGGCGCCGCCGGCCGCGGCCACGAACATGGCGGCCGTGGAGATATTGAAGGTGCGCGAGCCGTCCCCCCCGGTGCCGCACATGTCCAGCAGGTCGTCGGGGTCGGGCACCTGCACGGTCAGGGCGAATTCGCGCATGACCTGGGCCGCCGCCGTGATCTCGCCCACGGTTTCCTTCTTGACGCGCAAGCCCATGATCAGCGCGCTGGCGATCTGCGGGCTGAGTTCGCCGCGCATGAGCATGCGCATGAGCTCCAGCATTTCGTCGTGAAAGATTTCCCGGTGCTCGATGCAGCGGACCAGGGCTTCTGTGGGAGTGATGATGGGCATGGGGATGTCCTTGTTCTTGGTCTTGGAGGAAGGGGTCAGAGTTCCAGGAAGTTCCGCAGCAGGGCGTGGCCATGCTCGCTGAGGATGGATTCGGGATGGAACTGCACGCCGTATACGGGCAGGGTCTTGTGGGCCACGCCCATGATCTCGCCATCCGCGGTCTCGGCGGTGACCGCCAGGCAGTCGGGCAGCGTCGCGCGTTCGATCGCCAGCGAATGATAGCGGGTGACCGTGTAGGGCGAGGGCAGGCCGGCAAAGACGTCCGTTCCCGTGTGGGTCACGGGCGAGACCTTGCCATGCATGATTTCACGCGCACGCACGATGGTGCCGCCATAGGCGGCGCCGATGGCCTGGTGGCCCAGGCAGACGCCCAGGATGGGCTTGCGGCCCGCGAAATGGCGAATGAGGTCGACCGAGATGCCCGCCTCGCTGGGCGTGCAGGGGCCTGGCGAGACGCAGATCCGGTCGGGGTCCATGGCCTCGATCTCGTCGAGCGTGACCTGGTCGTTGCGCACGGTGTCGACCTGCGCGCCCAGTTCGCCGAAGTACTGCACCAGGTTGTAGGTAAAGGAATCGTAGTTGTCGAGCATCAGCAGCTTCATGGTCGGGTCGTCCTGGTCAGTGTCGGCAAACGGGCACGCGCGCCGACGCCGGTCGCGGAAGCTGGATGATGCGGGGGAAGGGCGATACGGTCATGGTCTTCCTTGGTTCAGGAGCCGCCGCACCGGGAGACAGATTCGTAGAGACCTTTGCCTGCCAGAACGGCGGCAAGGTTGCGATGAATCACGCACGGAGATGCCGCCTCCTAGGGGAGGCGCCACCAAGTCGATGCATGCATGGTCGCGTGGGAGTTCATGCCGCGATTTTACCGTGGGAAGACACATCTGTCGATATGGCGGGATGCGGAACGTAGGGCAAGCCATCATTTGTGGTATTACCAATTTTCGACTCGCAGGCTACCCGGCTCCCTATGATAAAGGATTGACCGTATAAATATCAGCCTTCTATAATCGGCAGAATTTTTAATGAAAGAGTCAAATGGTCAGGCCTTTTTCAAAATGAATGAGCGGCTTGCCGAGGGTTCAAGCTTGAGGGTTCGAGCCGCCATGCGCCTCTCGGACCGTCTTGCCGAACAGTTGCTGGCCCTGATCGACGAACAGGGCCTGGCGCCGGGCGACCGCCTGCCGGCGGAGCGCCGCTTGGCGCAGGATCTGGGCGCCTCGCGCCCGTCGGTGCGCGAGGCCATCCAGCAGTTGGCCAGCCAGGGCGTGTTGCGCAGCCGCCATGGCGGCGGAACCTATGTGCAGGCGCTGCCGCCGGCCGCGGGGACCGGTGCTCATCATCCCCTGGCGGGTGCGCTCGATGAGCTGGTGTCGGTCGATCCCGAGTACCGGTATGACGTCCTCGAGGCGCGCCACGCCCTCGAGGGTGGGACGGCGTGGCACGCGGCCTTGCGCGCCACGGCCGAGGACAAGGCCCGGATCGAGGCCCGTTTCCAGGACATGCTGCGGTTCCAGGGCAGCGGGGATCCGGACTTGTCCGCGCAGGCCGATGCCCAGTTCCACCTGGCGATTGCCGAGGCCTCGCACAATGCGGTGCTGTTGCAGATGATGCGCAGCATGTTCGAGTTGCTGCGCGCGACGGTGACGGAAAGCCGCCAGCGCCTGTATACCCTGCGGCATACCAGCCGGCAACTCACGGCGCAGCACCGCGACTTGATGGACGCGATCTTGCGAGGGGATGCCGAGGCCGCCCGGGCGACGGTCTGGCAGCACCTCGAATACGTGCACCACAGCGTGCGCACCCTCGACGAGGACGAGGCGCGCCGTGCGCGCTCTTCCCGCCTGCCACCCTTCCCGGAGCGACCATGATCATTTCCGCGTCCACCGACTACCGCCGCGCCGCCCAGCGCCGTGTGCCGCCTTTCCTGTTCCATTATGCGGATGGCGGGGCGTATGCCGAATACACCTTGCAGCACAATGTCAGCGACCTGGCCGGCGTGGCCTTGCGCCAGCGCGTGCTGAACGACATGTCGCAGCTGGATCTGTCCACACGCCTGTTCGATGAAACCCTGTCCATGCCGGTGGCCCTGGCGCCCGTGGGCCTGACAGGGATGTATGCCCGCCGCGGCGAGGTGCAGGCGGCGCGGGCCGCGGATCGCAAGGGCATCCCCTACACCCTGTCCACCGTGTCGGTGTGCCCGATCGAGGAAGTCGCCGCCGCCATCGGGCGGCCGATGTGGTTCCAGCTCTATGTGCTGAAGGATCGCGGCTTCATGCGCAGCGTGCTCGAGCGCGCGCAGGCCGCGGGCGTTTCGACGCTGGTGTTCACCGTCGACATGCCGGTGCCGGGGGCCCGCTATCGCGATGCCCATGCGGGGATGAGCGGCCCGCGCGCGGCCTTGCGCCGCTATGTCCAGGCCGTCATGCACCCGCGCTGGGCCTGGGACGTGGGCCTGCGGGGCCGTCCGCACGACCTGGGCAATGTGTCCAAGTATCTGGGCAAGCCCACCGGGCTCGAGGATTACATCGGCTGGCTGGGCGCGAACTTCGATCCCTCGATTTCCTGGAAGGATCTGGAGTGGATCCGGGAGTTCTGGAAGGGGCCGATGGTCATCAAGGGCATCCTGGACCCGGACGATGCGCGCGATGCCGTGCGCTTCGGCGCCGATGGCATCGTGGTGTCCAATCACGGCGGCCGGCAGCTGGACGGCGTGCTGTCCACGGCCCGCGCATTGCCCGCGATCGCCGATGCGGTCAAGGGGCAACTGAGCATCCTGGCCGATTCGGGCGTGCGCACCGGACTGGACGTGGTGCGCATGCTGGCGCTGGGGGCCGATGCCGTGTTGCTGGGCCGGGCCTGGCTCTATGCGCTGGCGACGAACGGCGAGGCGGGCGTCGCCAACCTGCTGGACCTGGTCGAAAAGGAAATGCGCGTCGCCATGACGCTGACCGGCGCGCGCACGATCGCCGACATCACCCCCGAATTGCTGGCGCGCGCCTGAGCGCCCCCGTGGGGGGCAGCAAGCCGCAGGCGCAGCGTGGGGGCTGTCTTCAGATTGGCTCGTCCAGGCCGAATTGCACCTGTTCGGCGGCGCGCAGCATGGCGCGCGCCTTGGCCTCGGTCTCCTGCCATTCTTTCTCGGGATCGGAATCCGCGACGATGCCGGCGGCGGCCTGGACGTACAGCATGCCGTCCTGGATCACGCCGGTCCGGATGGCGATCGCCAGGTCCATCTCGCCGCCATAGCTCAGATAGCCCGCCGCGCCGCCATAGATGCCCCGGCGCACGGGTTCGAGTTCGTCGATCAGTTCCATGGCGCGGACCTTGGGCGCCCCGGTGAGGGTGCCCGCGGGGAAGGTGGCGCGCAGCACGTCCATGTTGCTCATGCCTTCGTTGAGCTCGCCGCGCACGTTCGAGACCAGGTGCATGACGTGTGAATAGCGCTCGATCGTCATGGTGTCGGTGACTTCGACGCTGCCGACCTTGGAGACCCGTCCGATGTCGTTGCGGGCCAGGTCGATCAGCATGACATGCTCGGCGCGCTCTTTCGGGTCGGCCAGCAGCTCCTGTTCGAGGTGCTGGTCTTCTTCGGTGGTGGCGCCGCGCTTGCGGGTGCCCGCCAGGGGGCGGATGGTGACCAGTTCGCGCTCGCGGCCTTGGTCGACGTCCTTTTCCTGGCGCACCAGGATCTCGGGCGAGGCGCCCACGACGTGGAACTTGTCGAAGTTCCAGTAGTACATGTAGGGCGAGGGATTCAGCGAGCGCAGCGCACGGTACAGCGACAGCGGCGCGTCGCGGAAGGGCTTGGCGATGACCTGGCCGACCTGGACCTGCATGAGGTCGCCCGCGGCGATGTAGTCCTTGGCCTTGCGCACAGCGGCCAGGTAGTCGTCCTTCTTGAAGTCGCGCTGGGCCGTGGTCTGCATGCTGGCGTAGGCATAGGGAATGACCACGGGGGTGCGCAGCTTTTCGCGCAGGGTCTTGAGGCGGCGCTTGGCCAGCGCGAAGGCCTCGGCCTGTTGCGGATCGGCGTATACGATCAGGTAGGTGCGGCCGGCCAGGTTGTCGACGATGACGAGCTCGTCGACCTGCATCAGCATGATGTCCGGCGTGCGGTCGTCCTGGCCGGCCGGCCCCGGCTTGACGCTGGGTCCCAGGCGCGGCTCGATGTGGCGCACGGCCTCGTAGCCGAAATAGCCCGCCAGCCCCCCCGCGAAGCGGGGCATGCCGGGCCGCAGGGCGACGCGAAAGCGCGCCTGGTAGGATTCGATGAAGGCCAGCGGGTCGCCCTCGTGGGTCTCGACGACCTGGCCTTGGGTGACGACCTCCGTGATGTTGCCGGTCGCGCGCAGGATGGTCTTGGCGGGCAGGCCGATGAAGGAATAACGGCCGAAGCGCTCGCCGCCCACCACGGATTCCAGCAGGCAGCTGTTGCGCCCGCCCTCGGGGCCCGCGTGCGCCAGCTTCAGATAGATGGCCAACGGCGTGTCCAGGTCCGCGTAGGTCTCGGCGATCAGGGGGATCCGGTTGTAGCCCTGGGCGGCCAGCGCATTGAATTCGATTTCTGTCATGGGACTCTCTGTAGGGTTTGCATACAGGCCGGGACAGGAATCAAAAAAGCCCGGCCGTCGTTCGGATCCGGGCTGTCTGGGATGGGCGGCGCAATGTTGCAAGCGTGCGCCGGGTGATCGCATTACCCGGAATACGGACGCCACCAGCGCCATGCGGCGCCGGTGGTGATCGGGTAATAGCGGATCGTGTTCATGCGTTTTCGGTCAGGGGCGTGGCATCGGCGGCCCATTGGGCGGCCGACACGAGGGAATCCACTATAGCATCCACCGGTAAAGTCTGCACGGGGCGGCCCTCGTTGTAGCCGTAGGGCAGGGCCAGCACGCGGACGCCGGCGGCGTTGGCGGCCTCGGCGTCGTTGATCGAGTCGCCGATGAACAGGGCCTCGCCGGGTTTGACGTCGAGGAGCCGGCAGGCGTGCTGGACGGGCATGGGGTCGGGCTTGCGCCGTTCGCAGGTGTCGCCGCAGACGACGGCATCGAAGAAATGCGCGATGCCGTATTGTTCCAGGAGAGGGCCAGTGAACTCGGTGAGCTTGTTGGTGACGACGGCGAGTTTGGCGCCACTGTCGCGAAAGGCCTGCAGGCCTTCCAGGGCCTCGGGGAAAAGCCGCGCGCGCCGGCCATTGAAGGCGCGGTAGTGATCGCGGTAGCGCGCCATGCCCCGCATGACGGTCTGGACGTCGGCGGGCTGGCCTTCGTGGGACAGCGCGCGAATCACCAGATGCTCGAAGCCCTGGCCCACGTAGGTGGCGAGAATGTCCTCGGCGATGGGGGGCAGGCCCATGTCCTGGCGCATTGCATTGGCAGAGTCGGCCAGGTCGGGGATGGTGTCCAGGATGGTGCCGTCGAGATCGAACAGGATTGCGGTGAATTGCATGGCGAGGGTTGGAGACGAAGTGTTCCGGCCGCGGGCTGAGCCAGCCACGGCATGGAGGTTTGATCTGCAAACGTCATCGTAGCATTTGTTGCAGCGCGAGGCAGTACTGGCACGGCATGGCGGGATGACGCCTGGGCGGCATGGTGTCAGCCGTGCCGCAGTGCATCGCCCTGGGCGATGCCGGCCCGCAGGTCGCTGATCACCCGGGCGTAGTCGGGCTGGCCGAAGATCGCCGAGCCCGCTACGAAGGCATCCGCGCCGGCTGCGCGGATCGCGGCGATGTTGTCGACCTTGACACCGCCGTCCACCTCGAGCGCGATCGCCTGGCCGCCGTCTTCGCGCCAGCGGTCGATGCGCTGCCGCGCCTCGGAGAGCTTGGCCAGCGTGCGGGGGATGAAGGCCTGGCCCCCGTATCCCGGGTTGACCGACATCAACAGCACCAGGTCGAGCTTTTCCATCACGTGATCCATCCAGGCCAGCGGCGTGGCCGGGTTGAAGACGAGGCCGGCCCGGCAGCCCTGGTCGCGGATCAGGGACAACGTGCGGTCGACGTGGCGCGAGGCCTCGGGGTGGAAGCTGATGATGTCGGCCCCCGCCTTGGCGAAGGCGGGGACGAGTTCGTCGACGGGTTCGACCATCAGGTGGACGTCGATGGGCGCGGTCGTGTGGGGGCGCAGGGCGGCACAGACCATGGGGCCCACCGTCAGGTTGGGGACGTAATGGTTGTCCATCACGTCCAGGTGGATCCAGTCGGCGCCCGCGGCGACGACGGCGCGGACCTCTTCGCCCAGGCGGGCGAAGTCCGCCGAGAGCAGGCTGGGCGAGAGACGGGCGGGAGGCAGTTCGGTCATGGTTAAATGGCGTCCGGATATGTCATGATTGTGGCTTGTGCCGTGTCGTGCGGCCATTTTAGAGCACCCGTCTGCCGATGAAGAAAATCCTGCCCGCCCTTGGCATCCTGGCCCTGCTGGCCGCGTGTTCCTCGGTCCCCCTCGAAGAACCCGGCGCGCCCGCGCCCGGCGCCCCTGCCGAGGACATCGCCCTGCGGCCCCTGGTGGTGCCGCCGCTGTCGGCGCTGCCCGAGACGCCCGCCCGCGCCTTGCAGGGCCGGTTCGCGGCGGCCGATTGGTCTGGTCTGCCGGGCTGGCGCGAGGACGACCTGCGGCATGTCTGGAAGGCCTTTCTCAACAACTGCAAGGGCCTGATGCGGCCGGTGGCGGGCACCTTGTCCCAGCCCGCCCGCGCGGCGCCCCGCGTCTGGCAGCCCGTCTGCGAGGCCGCGTCCCGCACGGGGCTTGCGCCCGAGTCGGGGGGCGAATCCGTGCGCGCGTTTCTGCAGGCGCATCTGCGGCCCTGGCGGGTGCTGGATGGGGCCGGGCGGCCGGCCAGCGGCACCGTCACCGGCTATTACGAACCCCTCATCCGGGCCTCGCGCCGGCAGGGGGACGCCTATCAATGGCCCCTGTATGCGCCGCCCGCGGATCTGCTCACCATCGACCTGGGGTCGGTCTATCCCGAGCTCGCCGGCAAGCGCATCCGCGGCAAGCTCGTCGGGCGTCGCGTGGTGCCTTACGACACCCGTGCGCAAATCGCCGCCGATCCGTCGCGCCAGCCGCCGGCGATCGTCTGGGCTGATGACCCGGTCGAGGCCTTTTTCCTGCAAATCCAGGGCTCCGGGCGCGCGCTCCTGCCCGACGGCACGGTGATTCGGCTGGCCTATGCCGACCACAACGGCAGGCCCTATGCCTCGATCGGGCAATGGCTCGCGCGCCAGGGCGAAATGCCGCTGGCCCAGGCCTCCATGCAGAACATCAAGCGCTGGGCGCGCACGCATCCGGATCGCGTCCAGCAGATGCTCAACGTCAACCCGGCGATGGTGTTCTTCAAGGAAGAGCCGGTCGTCGATCCGGAACTCGGACCCAAGGGGGCCTATGGCATCCCCCTGATGGCGCAGCGGGCGATCGCGGTCGATGCCGGCTTCGTGCCCTTGGGATCGCCGGCCTACCTCGCCACTCAGTTGCCTGGGGGCGCGGGACCCTTGCGCCGGCTGGTGTTTGCCCAGGATACGGGCGCTGCGATCCGCGGTGCGGCGCGCGCGGACTTTTACTGGGGATTCGGCGACGAGGCGGGGCAGCAAGCCGGTCGCATGAAGCAGGCCGGCCAGATGTGGGTCCTGTGGCCCGCGGCGGCGGGCGCGCCGACTGCGCGCTGAATCCGTCGGCGGGGACGGCGCGCGGCCCGTGCCCGCCGACGGCGCGGCGCGTTAATATAGCCTGATCATGAAAAAGGAATCCATCATCGTCTGCGGAACCGGGATCGCGGGGCTCGCCTGCGCCCTGGGTCTTGCGCGCGAAGGCCATTCGGCCAGCCTGCTGGGCCCGCGCCATGAGCCGCCGCGCCAGGATCCCGATACCTACCATCCCCGGGTCTATGCCTTGTCGCCCGCCAGCCAGGCGCTGCTGCAGCGCCTGGGCGCCTGGCGCCTGATGGATGCCGCGCGGATCACGCCGGTCGAGGCCATGGAGGTCTATGGCGACGGCGGCGGCGCGCTGGATCTGTCCGCCTGGCAGGACGCCCGCGACACCCTGGCGTGGATCGTCGAGTCCGGCGAGATCGAGCGCGCCTTGCAGCAGCTCGTCCACGTCATCGGCGTGCCCTGGTTCGAGGATGGGTTCGAAGGCTTGGAGGCCCTGCAGGCTGGGGTGCGCATCCGCACGAGCGGCGGCAAGGTGATGCAGGCCGGGCTGCTGGTGGGTGCCGACGGCGCGCGTTCGCGCGTGCGCGAGGCCGCCGGCATCCATCATCGCTACACGCCGTACGGCGACATGGGCGTGGTCGCCCACCTCGATGCCGAGATCCCCCATCAGGGCAAGGCCCTGCAATGGTTCACCGGCGACAGCGTGCTGGCCCTGCTGCCCATGCCCGATACGGCCGACGGCCCGCAGGTGTCCATGGTCTGGTCGCTGCCCGAGGGCCGCGCGCGCGAGTTCCTTGCGCTGGACGCCGAGGCCCGGCAGGCCTTTCTCGCCGGCCGGCTGCTGGCCATCACCGGCGCGCGCCTGGGCCGCTTGCGCATGCGCAGCCAGCCCCACGGATTTCCGCTCAGCCTCGAACGCACGGGTATGGTCGGGTCGGCGGTCGCCCTGGTAGGCGATGCCGCCCATCGTGTACACCCCCTGGCGGGCCAGGGGCTGAACCTGGGCCTGGGCGACGTCGAGGCGCTGATCGAGATCCTGCGCGCGCGCGAGCCTTTCCGCGCGGTGGGCGAGCCGCGGGTGCTGGCCCGCTACCGGCGCGTGCGCGCCGAGCCGGTCCTGGCAATGGGGCTGGTGACCGACGGCCTGCATCGCCTGTTCGGCGCCGAATGCACGCCGGTTGCGTGGGCGCGCAACGAAGGCATGCGACTGGTCGACCGCCTTCCCTTCATCAAGCGCCGCCTGATCCGCGCAGCCGCGGGCCGGTAGGGCCGCCCTCCATCGTTTAGCGTCGCCCCCCATCGTTTTCACTGAGGTTCATCATGCGAGTTTCTTTCTTGTTGCCGGCCGTGCTGCTGGCGTTCAGCGCGCAGGCCGCGGCGCAGTCGGCCGACCAGGTGACCCGCACCCAGGATGCGCAGGCATCGACCGAGGCGGCATCACAGCGTTCGGGGGACAAGGTCCTGAGCACGGCCGCTCTCGAACCCGCCGAGGCGCAGTCGGTCCGTCAGCATTTCGAGGCGCGGTTCCCGGGCATCCAGGTGACCCTGGTGCGCGCCACCCCCCTGGCCGGAATATACGAGGTCCAGGTGGGCATGGACCTGCTCTATACCGATGCCGATGCCAACTATGTGCTGCAGGGCTCGCTGATCGATGCCCGGGCGCGCAGGGACCTGACGGCCGAGCGTGTCGAGGTGCTGCAGCAGGTGGCTTTCGACAGCCTGCCGCTGGACAAGGCGATCAAGCAGGTCAAGGGCGACGGTTCGCGGCAGGTCGCGGTGTTCGAGGATCCGAATTGCGGCTATTGCAAGCAGCTGCACCGGACATTGCGCGACGTGGACGATGTGACGGTCTATACCTTCCTGTTCCCGATCCTCGCGCCCGACTCGACGACCAAGGCGCGCGACATCTGGTGCGCCGACGATCCGGCGCAGGCCTGGAAGGATTGGATGCTGGATGGCAAGGTCCCGGCCACGGCGCAGTGCGAGACGCCCATCCGGGAAACCCTCGCCCTGGGCCGCAAACTCAATGTCCAGGGCACACCCGCCTTGTTCTTTGCGGACGGGTCGCGGATCAACGGTGCGCTGCCGCTGGCGGCCCTGCAAAAGAAACTCGACGCGCTGGGCGGCTGAGGCCGCCCGCACGGCGACCGGGCGGCACCGCCCGGCCCGCCATCATTTCAGCAGCGTCCAGGCCCCGTTCTTGACGGTGATGAGCTCGCGGCCGCGCTCGTCGAATCCGCTGTGATCCTCGGGGCTCATGTTGTAGACGCCCTGCGTGGCCACCAGTTCGCGGGTGTGCTCCAGCGCATCGCGCAGGGCGGCGCGGAATTCCGGGGTGCCCGGTTGAGCGGACCGGGCCGCGATCGGGAGAGCGTGCTGCAGCAGCAGGCCGGCGTCATACACGTTGGCGCCGAAGGTCGCGGGGCGTTCGCCGTACATCGCCTCGTAGCGCTGGATGTAGTCCTGCGCGATGGCCTTGGACGGGTTGCTGTCGGGCACCTCGGGCAGCACCAGCATCAGGCCGGCAGCGAGGATGGTGCCTTCGACCGCCTGGCCGCCGAGTTTCAGGAAGGCCGGCAGCGCGGCGCCGTGCGTCTGGTAGAACAGGCCCTGGTAGCCCTGTTGCTTGAGTGTGGTCTGCGGCAGCGCGGCCGCCGCCCCCGTGCCCGCGACGAGGATGGCGTCGGGCCGGGCGGCGAGCAGCTTCAGCGCCTGTCCCGTGACCGAGCTGTCCGAGCGCTGATAGCGCTCGGAGGCGATCAGATCCAGGTGGTTCCGGGCGGCGAGCGCGCTGAACACCCGATGCCAGTCGTCGCCGTAGGCATCGCCGAAACCGATGAAACCGACGGTCTTGATGCCGCGGCGGACCATGTCCTCGACCAGCGCCCGGGCGATGATGTCGGTGTTCTGCGTGGTCTTGAACGCCCATTTCTTTTGATCGTCCATCGGCAGCACGATGGAGGCGGCGCCCACGGGCGCCAGCATCGGCGTGCCGGATTCCGCGGCGAACTGCAGCACGCTCATGGAGTTGGGCGAACCGGTCGGCCCGATCAAGGCGTCGACCTTGTCCTCGTTGATGAGTTTCTTGAACGCCGTGACCGTTTGCGTCGGATCGCTGGCATCGTCCAGGGCGATGTACTGGATATCCAGGTCGCCGGCCTTGGTGGGCAGCAGCGGCACGGTGTTCTTTTGGGGGATGCCGACCAGGGCGGTGGGCCCGGTGGCCGAGGCGACCACGCCGACCTTGACCTGTGCGAGGGCCGGCTGGATGCCGAGGGCGCCCAGCAGGGCGAGGGCGATGACGAGGTGTCGAGCAGCCACGGTGTTCTCCGGGAAAGGGCACGTGACTGGATTGTAATCAGAATTCCGTCCATTCTTCCGTCGAAGGCGCCGGGGCGCGCAGGGCGACCGGCGGCTGCGCCTTGGCAGGTGCGGCGGGCGCGGGCTTGGGGCGCTGCGGCGGCGGGCTGACGACTTTCTCGGGTGGGGTGGGCAGGCGCGCGGGCTGGGCGGCGGCGGCCGGGTCGGCGGGTTCGGCCTGGGCGGTCGGCCCCGCGGCCTGGCCGCTGAGATGGAAGGTGGCCACCAGCCGCGCCAGCGCGTCGGCCTGCTCCTGCAGGCTGGTGGCCGCCGCGGCGGATTGCTCGACCAGGCTCGCGTTCTGGCGCGTGACGTCGTCCATTTGGGTGACGGCCGCGTTGACCTCCTCGATGCCGGTGGTCTGCTCGCGGTTGGCCGCGCTGATCTCGCCCATGATATCGGTGACGCGGTTGATGCCCGCCACCACCTCCTCCATGGTCTTGCCGGCCTGGGCGGCCTGCTCGTTGCCCGCGGCGGTGGCCGAGACCGAAGCGTCGATCAGCGCCTTGATTTCCTTGGCCGCCGAGGCGCTGCGCTGGGCCAGCGCCCGCACCTCGGAGGCCACCACGGCGAAGCCGCGGCCTTGCTCGCCGGCGCGCGCGGCCTCGACAGCGGCATTCAATGCCAGGATGTTGGTCTGGAAGGCGATGCTGTCGATCACGCCGATGATGTCGGCGACCTGCTGGGAGGTGGTGTTGATCTGGGCCATGGTCTTGACGACCTGGGCGACGACGCTGCCGCCCTCGGTGGCGATGTGCGAGGCCGAGCTGGCCAGGGTGTTGGCCTGCTGGGCGTTGTCGGCGTTCTGGCGCACGGTGGCGGTGAGTTCCTCCATGGTGGCGGCGGTCTGGGCCAGGGAGCTGGCCTGCTGCTCGGTGCGCGAGGACAGATCCAGGTTGCCGGAGGTGATCTGGGCGGCGGCCGAGGCGATGGAGTTGGCGCCGCTGCGCACCTCGCCGACGGTGTCGTTGAGACCGCGCACCATGCTGCGCAGGGCGTGTTCGAGGCTGGCCAATTCATCCTTGCCCCGGGGGTCGACGTGCTGGTCGAGGTTGCGCTTGGCCACGGCCTCGGCCACGCCCACGGCATGGTGCAGGGGCCGGGTGATCGAGCGTGTCACGCGCCAGGCGAACAGCGGCCCCAGCAGCAGCGCCAGCAGCGTGGCGGCGCCCAGGATGATCATGCCCAGGCGGTTGGCTTCCTGCGAGGTGAGGAACAATTCGTGGACGTATCGGTTCTGGAACGCGCTGAGCTTGTCGATCTCGGTGATGTACTGCTGGGTGAGCAGGGGCATTTCCTTGTTGAAGAAAGTGTCCGCCTTGGCGTATTCCCCGTGGTCGAGATTTTCGAAGGCCTGTGTCCGCCCCTCGACATAGGTATTCTGGGTCTGGAGGACCTGCTGGTAGAGGGCGGCCGCCTCGGGCTGCTGGAGCAGGGGTTCGAGTTCTTTGCGGATTTGCGCGCCCCGTTCGTCGGACGTCTGCAGGCCTTGCTTGAACACGGCCAGCACGTCGGGGTTGGTCAGGTTGGCCGCGGCCAGGGCCTGGTTGGCGTTGACCTCGACCTGGCGCGCCCATTGCAGGATCAGTGCGTTGGCCTTCTGGCGGCCCTCCAGGTTCACGTTGGATGCGGTGCCGTCCATCATGCGCCACAATCCGATGCCGGACATGATGACGAGCAAAATGATGATGAATCCGAAGCCCAGCGCGAGCCGGGTACCGATCTTGATGTTCCTCATGTCATCCTCGTGGAGTGGGTCGGCCTGTTGCCTCCACGGGTCAACGGCACCCCGCGGCCGTTCTTTATGCATGAACGATGAACTTTCCGCGAACGCCTCGGGTGGCGCTCCGGGCACGGACGAGCGGCGCGGGTCGGAATTGATGTAGGCTGGTGCCGGGTTTCCCTTCATTGTCCAGGAGTACGCCATGGGTACGATTTCATTATTGATCGGCGGCCAAGGCCGCCAGGCCGCCGGAGGCGGGACCTTCGAGCGGCGCAATCCCCTCGATGGCGCCGTGGCCACCACGGCGCCGGCCGCCACGCCAGCGGATGCCCGCGCCGCGGTCGAGGCCGCGGCCGCCGCCTTTGTCGAGTGGTCCCGCACCGGGCCGGGGCGGCGGCGCGACCTGCTCGCCCGCGCCGCCGACGCCCTCGAGGCCAAGTCGTCGGCTTTTGCCGATGCCATGGCGGCCGAGACCGGCGCCTCGGCCATGTGGGCGGGTTTCAACGTCCAGCTGGCCGCCGGCATGCTGCGCGAGGCCGCGGGCCTGACCACGCAGGTCGGCGGCGAGGTGATTCCTTCGGACGTGCCCGGCAATCTGGCCATGGGGCTGCGCGTGCCCGCCGGCGTGGTGGTCGGCATGGCGCCGTGGAACGCGCCCGTCATCCTGGGCGTGCGCGCCGTCGCGGCGCCGCTGGCTTGCGGCAATACCGTGGTGCTGAAAGGCTCGGAAATGTGCCCGGCCACGCATGGCCTGATCATCGAGGCCCTGCAAGAGGCCGGCCTGCCCGACGGAGTGGTGAACTTCATCACCAATGCGCCCTCGGATGCGGCGGCGGTGGTCGAAGCCCTGGTCGCGCATCCGGCGACGCGCCGCGTGAATTTCACCGGCTCGACCCGGGTCGGGCGGATCATCGCCAAGCTGTGCGCCGAGCATCTCAAGCCCGTCGTGCTCGAACTGGGCGGCAAGGCGCCGCTGGTGGTGCTGGATGATGCCGACCTGGACGTCGCCGTCAATGCCGCCGCCTTCGGGGCCTTCGCCAACTCGGGGCAGATCTGCATGTCGACCGAGCGCATCATCGTCGACGAACGCATCGCCGATGCCTTCGTGGCGCGCCTGGCCGAAAAGGCCAGCGCACTGCCGGTGGGGGATCCGCGTCAGGGGCCGGTCGTGCTGGGATCAGTGGTGGACATGGCCACCGTGCATCGCTGCAACGAGATGATCGACGATGCACTGGCCAAGGGCGCCACGCTGTTGTGCGGCGGCAAGTCCGACGACACGCTGATGCCGGCGACGCTGCTGGACCGTGTCACGGCGGACATGCGGATCTATGGCGAGGAGACCTTCGCCCCGGTCAAGGCCATCGTGCGCGTGGCGGACGAGGACGCGGCGGTCGCCTGCGCCAACGACAGCGCCTATGGCCTGTCGGCCGCGGTGATCGGCGCGGACGTGGCGCGGGCCCTGCGCGTGGCCGGCCGGGTGCAGTCGGGCATCTGCCACGTCAATGGCCCCACGGTCCACGACGAGCCGCAGATGCCGTTCGGCGGCGTCAAGGACAGCGGGTATGGCCGCTTTGGCGGCAAGGCCGGCATCGAGGCCTTTACCGAATTGCGCTGGGTCACGGTCCAGACCTCGCCGCGCGAGTATCCTTTTTAAGGCGAGGCCTCACGCGGTGCGCCCGCCGTCCACCGGCAATTCGACGCCGGTCACCATCGAGGCCGCGTCCGAGGCCAGGTAGACCGCCGCGCCGGCGATGTCCGCGGCGGTGGACAGGCGCCCCAGCGGAATCGTCGCCAGGAAGCGTTCACGGTTTTCGGGGGTGTCGGGCATGCCCATGAAGGCCTCGGTGAGGCCTGTGGCGCCCAGCACGGGCAGGATGGCGTTGACCCGGATGCGATCCGGGCCCAGTTCCAGGGCCATGGACCGGGTCAAGGTGTTGACCGCGCCTTTGGTGCCGTTGTACCAGGTGAGGCCCGGCCGCGGGCGGATGCCGGCCGTCGAGCTGACGTTGATGATGCAGCCGCCCGTGCCGCGCGCCCGCAGGCGCGGAACCAGCGCGCGTGCCGTCAGGTAGATCGATTTGACGTTCACGGCGTAGATCCGGTCGAAGGTGTCCTCGTCCACGTCCAGCATGGGCTGGTTGCGATGGGTGATGCCCGCATTGTTGACCAGGATGTCGGGCGTGCCGAAGGATCGCACGGCATCCTCGATCATGCGGTCGACCTCGTCGGCCCGGCTGACGTCGCACAACAGGGGCAGGGCTTGTTCCTCGAGTTCGTCGGCGATGCGCCGGATGCCCTCGGGGCGTATGTCGGCCAGCACCACGTGCGCGCCTTCGCGCGCAAAGGCGCGGGCGATGCCTTCGCCGAAGCCGCTGCCGGCGCCGGTGACGATTGCGATTCTTCCTTGCAACAGGCTCATGATGGCTCCTGGCTTGTGGATGTGGGTTCGTCGTCCTTGGGATAGCCGGTCGGATGACGGGATTGCCAGCGCCAGGCGTCCTCCATCATCCGGTCCAGGCCGAGCCCCGCCCGCCAGCCCAGTTCGCGCCCGGCCTTGGCGGGATCCGACCAGCACTGGGCCACGTCGCCGGGCCGGCGCGGGGCGATCTCGTAGGGCACGGGCCGCCCCGAGGCGCGCTCGAAGGCCTCGATCATCTGCAGCACCGAATAACCCGTGCCGGTTCCGAGGTTCCAGGCGTGGATGCCGGGATGCGCGGCGAGGAAGTCCAGGGCGGCGACGTGGCCGCGCGCCAGGTCGACCACATGGATGTAGTCGCGCACGCCCGTGCCGTCGGGCGTGGGGTAGTCGTCGCCGAACACGGCGAGGCGCTCGAGCCGGCCGACGGCGACCTGGGCGATGTAGGGCAGCAGGTTGTTGGGAATACCTTCGGGATCCTCGCCGATCAGGCCGCTGGGATGGGCGCCCACCGGATTGAAGTAGCGCAGCAGCGCGATCGACCAGCGTGGGTCGGAGGCCGCCAGGTCGCGCAGCAGGTCCTCGACCATGCGCTTGGATTGGCCATAGGGATTGGTCGGGACGCCGATCGGGCAGGCCTCGGAGATCGGCATCCGGGCGGGATCGCCGTAGACGGTCGCCGACGAACTGAATGCGAGGCGGTAAACCCCGGCGCGCGCCATGGCCTGGCACAGCGCGATGCTGCCGCCGACGTTGTTGTCATAGTAGTCCAGGGGACGGCGGACGCTCTCGCCCACGGCCTTGAGGCCGGCGAAATGCACGACCGCCTCGATCGGGTGCTGGGCGAAGATGCGGTCCAGCAGGCGCGCGTCGCGCACGTCGCCCTCGACCAGTTGCGGCGTGCGGCCGGTGATCCGGGCCACGCGCCGCAGGGAGGCCCGTGAACTGTTGGCGAGGTTGTCCAGCACGATGGTTTCGTGCCCCGCCTCCAGGAGTTCGACGACGGTGTGCGAGCCGATGTAGCCGGCGCCGCCAGTGATGAGCAATGCCATGGGGATATCAAGGAAAGGGAGGGACCGCCGTGTGGGCGGCGTGGGACCCGGCCGCGCGGCCGGCCGATGGTGTGCGCTGGGCGGTCAGCCGATAGACCGACGTATCCAGGCGATCGAGCCCCCGTTCGGCAAAGCGCGGTTCTTGTTCGAGAATGCTGCGGGTCTCGAGCCTGTCGATGCGCCAGTCCGGCGTGTACAGTCGATGGACTTCGTCCTCGCCGACGGCAAACGGCGGGCCGTCCATCCGGGCCTGCGCGTAATCCAGCGTCAGCAGCAGCCCGCGGCAGCCGTTCGGCAGGCCGCCATAGACATGGTCGGCGTAGTGCCGCCGCATGTCGGAGGGCAGCGCAATCAGCGCCGCCCGGTCGTAGCAGCCGCCGCATTCGGCCAGGGTCGCGGCATCCAGGTCGAAGACATCGCCGCAGATGAACTCGATGCGTCCGGCGCTGTAGTGGCGCCCCAGCACGGAATCGCGAATCGAGGGCGCCAGCCTCTGTTCGGCAAAGAATTGTTCGACGGCGATCGCCGAGATTTCGATGGCCAGCACGTGATGGCCTTGCTGGGCCAGCCAGGCCACGTCCAGGGATTTTCCGGCCAGCGGGACCAGTACGCGGCTGTCCGCCGGCAGGCCCAGCGCGGGCCAGTGCTTTTGCAGCAGCGGCATGACCCGGGACTGGTGAAAGCCGATCTGGCCTTGGTGCCAGCGCTGCTGCCAGAACTCCTTGTCCATCCCATGCCCCGTCCGGAAGTGTCGATCCATGCAGTGTAGCCCTCGGCCGCGGCCTTGTCCCGAGCCTGCGGCCGTGGCATGCCGATACAGGATCACACACAGCGAAACTTGAGACGGGGGTGTGCCTGAACCATCATGGAAGCATTGTCAATCTGCCTCAGGAGGTGTCATGAACCAGGGCATGAAAGCATTTCTGGGCGCTTCGGTGATTGCGTTGGGTCTGGCCGGCCCGATCGCCGTGGCGCAGGATGGGGTCGGCGCGAGCACCGCCGCGACCCAGGATGTCATCGACCGGCCGACCGACGACCAGCTGCGTCGCTATGCGGGCGCGGTCAAGAAGGTCAGCGCCGTGGCCGCCGAGTATCAACCGCAGTTGCAGGCCGCTACGACCGAGCCGGAACGCCAGGCGGTGCGTGCCGAGGCGGACCGGCACATGGTGGCTCAGGTCGAGGCCGACGGCATGAGTGTCGACGAATACAACGGAATCAGCCGCGCCGTCCAGCGCGATCCGGAACTGCGCAAGAAGGTCGAATACCTGGTCAACCAGTAGGTCGCCCGCCCCGGGGGCGGGCACCCCGGGGATTTCGGGCTACGATGGCGGCTTGATCGACTCGTGCCGCCTGTCCGATGCTGCCCGTCCTGGACCCTCTGTTTTATCTGCTGGCCGTGCCGGCTGTGCTGCTGGCGGGCATATCCAAGGGCGGCTTTGCCGGCGGCCTGGGCATGCTGGCCGTGCCGTTGATGGCCCTGGTGATCTCGCCGATGCAGGCGGCCGGCATCATGCTGCCCATTCTGTGCGTCATGGATGTCACGGGATTTCGCATCTGGGCCCATCGCTGTGATCGCGCCTTGCTGCTGCGCCTGCTGCCCGGCGCGCTCATCGGGATCCTGCTCGGTTCGCTGAGCTTTCATTTCGTCAGCGAGGCCATGCTCAAGCTGATGGTGGGCGGGCTGGCCCTGGCATTCACCCTGAACCATTGGCTCAAGGGCCGCCTGCGGGCGCCGCTGCGCCTGCCCGATGCGGCCAGCGCGACGATCTGGTCCGGGCTGTCCGGGTTCACGAGCTTCATGGCCCATGCGGGCGGGCCGCCCATCATGATCTACCTGTTGCCGCGCGGGCTCGATCGCGCCGTGCTGGTGGGCACCGCGACGATCTACTTCGCGGTGGTCAATTACGCCAAGCTGCTGCCCTACGCCCTGCTGGGTGAACTGGACGTGCGCAACCTGTCCACCTCGCTGGTGCTCGCGCCGCTGGCTGTGGTGGGGGTCAAGCTCGGCGCCTGGCTGCATGAGCGCATGGATCCCCAGGTTTTCTTCCGCGTCCTGTATGCCTTCCTGTTCCTGACCGGCATCAAGCTGTGCTGGGACGGCCTCGGCTTTTAGGGCGCGCCTGCCCGTTTTCAAAACACGGATGACGCTCGCGACGCGGGCTAGGTGTTTATACCTAATATGTTGTACATATATTTCCAATATGCTAGTCTGAATCGACGCCGGCCATGGTCTGTGCTCGGTGCAGTAGGGCGTTCTCAGTCATAAAAGAATTTTTGAAGAATTGAAAAATCCGAAAGGGAGAAAACGATGAAAATCAAGCAGTCGTTTCGTTTGACCGGCATTGCGGCCACCTTGTTTCTGGCGACGGGCCTGTACTCTGGCAGCGCGGTGTCCCAGGAAGTGAACTGGCGCGCCGTGAGCCACCAACTGCCGGGGACCGCCCGCTTCGATGGCACGGTCAAGCCGTTTGCCGAATGCGTCAGCGCGGCATCCGGCGGCCGGATGAACATCCAGGTCTTCGGCGGCGGCGTGCTGCATCCGGTCAGCGAAAGCCTGGACGCCGTGCGCAATGGGGTCGTGCAAATGGGGATGATCTGGTCCGGATACTGGGCGGGCAAGAACCCCGTCTTTGCCCTGGCCGGCAGCCGCCCGGGCGATCCCATCAATTCGTTCAGCGAAAACTTCTATCGCGCCGAAAAGCTCGAGCCCATCGTCGCAGCCGCCTATGAAAAGGAAGGCGTCAAGAGCCTGGGTGCGTTCGACTTCGGTCCGGCTGAAATACTGAACTCCGTGGTCGAAGTGCGCAGCCTGGAGGACTTCAAGGGCAAGAAGGTTCGCGCGGGTGGCATCGGCGCCAGCTACTACACGGCGCTGGGCGCCTCGGCGGTCACCCTCACGGGGACCGAGATTTACCAGGCGCTGCAGCTCGGCACCGTCGACATGGCCGAATACAATGACTGGCTCGTCAACAAAGAGATGGGCTTCCATGAGGTCAGCAAGTACGTCATCGAGCCCGTCCTGCATACCGGTGCCACCGATGACAAAGAGCTGATCGTCAATCCCGATGCCTGGGAGAAGCTGCCCGATGATCTCAGGGGCGTGGTCTACGCCTGCAGGGACCAGGCACGGTACCTGTCTGCGATCAATTATGACATCGGCAATCAAAAGGCCAAGAACGAATGGCTTGCGGGTGGTGTACAGATCATCCAGCTGCCCGAGGCCGACGTGCTGGAAGCGCGCAAGATCGGCGCCAAGGTCATGCTTGAGTTCGCTCAAAAGAGCCCCGAGGCGGCCGAATACCTCAAGACCTATGCCCAAGTCCTGACTGATCTTGGCTATACGGAACTGGCGGAAACCTTGACCGCCAAGTAAGGTTGGATCTTTTGGGTAGCGCAAGGGAGCTTATATGACTGAAATCACGGTAGGCATACTGGGAATCGGCCGGCTGGGGGAGGCGCTGGCAAAGGCGGTCCTCCTGCACCCGGGGATAAGCTCCCTTCGCGTCAGCCGGCGAAATGCCGGGCGAGTGGAAAATCTGGTCAAGCAGGACTCGCGCGTCCAGCCGACCGATCCGGAACAGATGATCGACGAGTGCGATTATGTGATCCTTGCCTTGCTGCCCGATGTGGCGCGCCAACTGCTGCCGACCCTCAAATTCGAGGCGCGGCATCACATCATCAGCGCCATCGCCGAAATCAGCCACACGGAACTCCAGGCGCTGACCCAAGGCGCCGGTAGTGTGTGCCGCTTGCTGGCCCTGCCGGCTATCGCGGGCGGACAACAAACCTTGCCCATGTATCCCCACAGCGCATCGGCGGAGTTGCTGTTCGGACAACACAACCATCTGTTTCCAACCTCAAGCGAAAAAGAGTTCCTGACGCTCTGGTCGACCACCGGGATCTTGTCCGCCGTCATGATGGTCGGGAAGGTTGCCGCAGACTGGATGGCCGCCGCCGGCATCGATCCGAAACGGGCGGATAGCTACGCCAGAATACTATTCTCGGAGGTTTACGGGGCGACCGCGGATGGGATCGACCATGGCATCGAGCACGTGTCGACCCCGGGCGGCTTGAATGCCATGACCTACCAGTATCTAAAGGACACTGGCTGCGAGGGTCATGTGAGGGACAACCTCCAGAACATTTTCAATCGCTTGCTTGCAAACAACAAGATCACGCCTGAGTAAACGGGTCTGCGCAACGGCCCGCAGACAGCCTTTCCGGTTCAAATTCGTCACGAAGTTTCGACGCGCGTGCTTTAGGCGCACTTTCTAAAGACAGGCATCCAAATGAATAAATTCATCCAAGCGGTCGACGGTCTGTCGGAATATTCCGGGCGGATTGTCGCGTATCTGATCATCCCCCTGATCCTGACGATCGTCTATTCAACCCTGATCAGGTTTTTTTTCAATATCGTGGTGGACTGGGCGTTTGAAATGTCCATGTTCATGAACGGCATCATGGTCATGGTGGGCGGCGCGTACACTTTGAAGTACAAGGCGCACGTGAGGGTCGACGTGATCACGCATTATCTGGGGCCGGCCATGAACCGGCGCCTGGACATCCTCAGTTTCGTCATCATCATCGCCGTCTGCCTCGTGCTGACCTATTTTGGCGGCAAGGCGGCCTGGGCCTCGACCCTCAGGCTTGAATACTCGTCCCTGCAAACCCCATTCAACCCCCAGATCTGGTGGTACAAGTGGTTCATTCCATTCTCCGCCAGCTTGCTGGCCCTGCAGGCGCTGGTCGAGTGCATGCGGACGATCAAGAGTAAAGACCAATAAGGCACCTGGGGGAATTTTCAGCTATGGATGGCAATACGATTTCATTGTTCATGTTCGTGGCACTGCTCGGGGTGCTGGTTCTGGGCATGCATATTTCTTTCGGCCTGTATGCGGTGGCGATAGGCTTCACCTATTTTCTGTGGGGCACTCCGGCCCTGAATACGACGATCATGTCGATATGGGGGATGATGAATAACTTCCCGCTCGTCGCCGTGCCGCTGTTCATATTCATGGCAATGATCATGGAGAAATCCGACCTCGTCGCCGACATGTACGATTGTTTTTACAAGTGGTCGGGATCCGCATTCAGGGGGGGCTTGGCGATTGCGACGATCTTTGCCGGCGCCCTGATCGGCGCGGTATCGGGTGTCGTCGCCGCCGGCGTGATCGGCCTGGGTGTCATTGCCTTGCCGCAGATGGCCAAATACGGCTACGACCGCGGCGTCAACATGGGCTCGATCCTGGCGGGCGGCACGTTGGGCCAGATCATACCGCCGTCGCTGGTCATGATCATCTATTGCGCCGTCAGCAACGTGTCGGTGGGCAAGCTGTTTGCCGCGGGCGTCAGCGCCGGCCTGCTGCTGGTGGCCTTGTTCAGCATCTATATCCTGGTTCGCGCCTATATACAAAAGGACTTTTGCCCCGCGCTGCCCGCTGACAAGACGGTGAGCTGGAAGGAAAAATTCATCTCGCTGCGTGTCCTGATCCTGCCGGGCATCCTGATCGTGGGAACCGTGGGCTCCATTCTGTCCGGCATGGCGACCCCGACGGAAGGGGCGGGCTTCGGGGCGTTCGGCGCCGTCTTGTTCAGCATCATCACCGGGCGCTTCAAGTTTCGCATGCTCAGGGACACCATGTTCGAGACGCTCAAGGTGTCCAGCATGATCGCCTGGATGGTGGGGGGCGCCGCCAGCTTCAGTTCCGTGTTCGCGGGCATCGGCGGCAATCAGGTCATCACCAATATGGCCATGAACATGCCGGGCGGCAAATGGGGTGTCTTGCTGCTCTTTGTGGCCTTTATATTCGTGCTGGGCATGTTCCTGGAAACCATGGCGATCATCCTGCTGGCGGCGCCCATCGTGTCTCCCATTATTGTGCAGCTTGGGTTCGATCCTCTGTGGTGGGCCATCATTTTCATGACACTGCTGCAGGCGGCCTATCTGACGCCGCCATTCGGCCTGTCGCTGTTCTATCTCAAGGGCGTCACGCCGCCGGACATTCGCCTTGCGGATATTTATACGGCGTCCCTCCCATTTGTCGCCATGCAGATGGTCGGTGTGGCCTTGATCATCCTCTTTCCGGTCATGGGGCTGTGGCTGCCATGGATGCTGTACGGGCAGTAGCCGAAATAAATAGCCGGGCCCATGGCCCGGCGCTTGCAAACACAGAGGCCCGCACGCCAAGACGTGCGGGCCTCTGTGTTTGCAGGACCGATTAGATTTCTATGACCCGATGGGTGAACGCGGCCAGGCTGTCCATCAGGGCATCGGCACCGTCCGAGGCGGCGGTCGCGTCGCCGTTGAAGATGCCTTCGGCCAGCATCAGGTGACAGGCGGCGCCGCGCTCCAGGTCGCCCTCATGCTGGAAGGCATACCAGAAACGCCGGCATTGGATGATCATGGGCACGATGGCCTGCACGGCATATGGATTGCGACAGGCCTCGTGGTTCACGCGGTCCAGGGCTTGGTCGGCGTCCATGTAGCCCGCCAGGTCGCCCTGGCGGGCGCTTTCCACCATGTCGCGTGCGCAGTTCAGCAGGGCGTCGCGCTGGCCTCGGGTGGCGCGCTTGGCCGACGCGACGGCGATGAGGCGCTCAAGGACGCGGCGGGTTTCGATCAGCGTCAGGTGCTCGGCGATGCGGATCTCGCTGACCCGCAGGCCCCTGCGGGGCTGCTGTTCGATCAGGCCGCTGGCCACGAGCTGCATCAGCGCCTCGCGGATGGGTGTGCGCCCCAGTCCGGTAATCTGGATCAGCTCACTCTCGACGATGGGTTGGTTCGGCTCGAGCTTGAGCGTGGCGATCATGGTTTCGATGGCGTCGTAGGCGGTTTCGGTTGCGCGAGTCTTGACGGCCGGTGCTCCGTGAGGCATTGGTTTTCCTGCGTGGGATATCTTGTTATCTGTATGTGCCGGATATTTTTCCTGGATATCCATGTCATCCCTTCGATTTTACGCCATGCCAGGGGTTCGGGGCCCCGGTCATGGCTGGATGCCCCATTGGAACGGGTCGTCCTCGTGCAGAATCAGGCTGCCTTGCGCGCTGATGTGCGCACGCCCGCGCACTGTCGGGATGATGGTCTCGCCGTCGATCCTGTAGCTGGCCTCGAATTCGCTGCCGATGATGCTGGCCTGCCGCCAGATCTGGCCGGGTTCGAGCGTGCCGTCGGCAGCCAGGCAGGCCAGCTTTGCGCTGGTGCCGGTGCCGCAGGGCGAGCGGTCATAGGCCTTGCCGGGACACAGCACGAAATTGCGGCTGTCGGCCCGATCATCAGCGGCGAACAATTCGATGTGATCGATCAGCGCGCCGTCCCGGCCGCAGACGCCTTGGTCTTCCAGCGCCTGGCGCAATGCCCAGGTGAATTCGGTGAGCGCCTCGATATTGTCGCTGGCGATGCGTTGGCCGTGATCGCTCACGAGGAAGAACCAGTTCCCGCCCCAGGCGACGTCGCCCGTGATGCGGCCATGTCCCGGCAGGTCCACCTCGACGGCGTGATGCAGCCGGTAGGAGGGGACATTTTCGATACTGACGGATCCGTCGCCGAGCAGGCTGGCGGCGACATTGCCGACCGGTGTTTCAATGACATGGCGGCCCGTTGCGATGCGTCCCAGGTAGGCCAGGGACGCGATCACGCCGATGGTGCCGTGGCCGCACATGCCCAGGTAGCCGGTGTTGTTGAAAAAGATGACCCCTGCCGCGTGTGCGGGGTCGACCGGCTCGCACAGCAGGGCGCCGACCATGACATCGCTGCCGCGCGGCTCCAGCACCGTGGCCCTGCGCCATGCGTCGTAGCGTTCGGACAGGATGGCCTTGCGCTGGGCCATGCTGCCTTGGCCCAGTGAGGGGAAGCCATCCAGGACGAGCCGCGTAGGCTCGCCGCCGGTGTGGGAATCGAGAATGGAGATGCATGCCATGTTCGGCCCCTGGTGCGGAAAGTTGGATCAGCTATTGACGTACCAGATGGTCTTGATCTGCTGGTACTGGTCGAGTGCCTCCATGCCCTTGTCGCGCCCGCCGAAGCCCGATTGCTTGTATCCGCCAAAGGGCGTCGTGATGTCGCCTTCGGAAAAGCCGTTGACGGACACGGTGCCCGCGCGGATCGCCGAGGCGACGCGCTGCGCCCGCCGGACATCCAGGGTATAGAGCGATGCGGCCAAGCCGTAAGCACTGTCGTTCGCCAGGCGGATGGCTTCTTCTTCGGTCTCGAAGGTCGTGACGGCCAGGATCGGACCGAAGACCTCCTCGCGGAACAGGCGGGATTCGGGTTTCACATCATCGAAGATCGTCGGTTCGATATACCAGCCGCTGCCCAGCTCGCTGTGGACGCGTCCGCCATGGGCCAGGCGCGCGCCTTCGCTGACCGCCTCGTCCATGAAGCTGCGCACCTTGTCGAAATGGGCGCGTTCGACCATGGGGCCGATGTGGGTCGCTGCGTCCGTGGGCAGGCCCACCTTCCATTGGCCGAGCCGGTCCTTGAGCTTGGCGAGCAGCGCATCCTTGATGCTGCTGTGGGCGATCAGGCGCGAGCCGCAGCTGCAGTTCTCGCTCATGTTCCAGAACGCCGCGGCCAGCACGTGGTCGAGGATGTCGTCCAGGGCCGCGTCCTCGAAAATCACCTGGGGGCTCTTGCCGCCGCATTCCAGGACGATCTCCTTCAGGTTGCTCTCGGCCGAGTACTTGAGGAAGTAGCGCCCCACCTCCGTCGAGCCGGTGAAGGACACCATGTCGACGTCCATGTGGCGGCCCAGGGGTTCGCCGGCGGATTCGCCCAGTCCGGTGACCAGGGTCAATGTGCCCGGCGGGATGCCGGCCTCGTGGGCCAGCTGCGTCATCCGGTAGGCGCTCAGCGAGGTCAGCTCGGCGGGCTTGACGATGACGGCGTTGCCCGCGGCCAGTGCGGGGCCGACTTTCCAGGCGTACATCAGCGCGGGGAAGTTCCACGGCAGGACCACGCCGACCACGCCGATAGCCTCCTTGACGATCAGACCCAGGGCATCGGACCCGGTTGGGGAGATGCGCCCAAAGCATTTGTCGATGGCTTCGGCGTACCAGCGCAAGGTATCCAGCGTGGCGGGCAGGTCCGTGTTCAGGCATTCGCTGATCGGCTTGCCGGCGTCCACGCAATCCAGCGCGGCGAGTTCTTCGGCGTGCTCGGTGAGCAGGTCGGTCCAGCGCAGCATGATCTGCTTGCGCTCGGCCGGGGCCAGGCGCGACCACTCGCCGGATTCGAAGCTCTTGCGCGCCGCGAGGACCGCCGCGTCGACATCCGCGCGGGCGCCATCGGCGATGTGCCCGATCGTGCTGTTGTCGATGGGTGTCGTGTTGACGATGCGTGCCGTGCCCGCCGCATGTCCTGGAATCAGGTGGCCGGCCCACAGGGAGCCTGCGCGTGCCTGTTCAAAGATGGTTTGCACAATGGGGGACATGTCGACTCCTTAGTGTTTGTAGGCGTCCAGGAGCTGCTGGAAGGCTTGGGCTTGCCCGGCGGTCAGGGGGGCCAGGGGCCGGCGGATTTCACCGGGTTCGATGCCATGGCGCTTGGCGGCCAGTTTGGCTTTCTGGTTGAAATCGCTGGATTCCATGTCGTGGATGACCGGATACATGGCGGACAGGAGATCGCGGACCTCGTCCAGCCTGCCGGCCTTCGCCGCCTCGATCATGGCCACTTGCTCGGCGGGGAAGACGTTGGCGCTGCCGCTGATCCAGGCGCGTACGCCCCAGAACAGGAAGTCGGCCGCCTGCTCGTCGCAGCCGCACACGACTTCGAAGTCGGGGAGCTTGGCCTGGATCAGGGCCAGGGCCCGGCCGAAATCGCCGCTGCTTTCCTTGATGCCGACGATATTGGGGACTTTGGCGAGCTCGACGACGGTGTCGAACTCCAGGTCCACGCCCACTCGGTCGGGGAAGTTGTACATGATGATGGGCAGCGGCGTCGCCGCGGCGACCTCGCGGAAGTGCGTGATGACGCCATCCTGGCTGGGCAGGCAGTAGGGCGGGGCGGTCAGCATCAGGCCGTCATAGCCCAGTTCCTCGGCCTGCTTGGCGCGCTCGATGGAACCCTGGGTCGAAAAGGCGCTGATGCCCGCCACCAGGCTGACGCGGCCCTTGCCGACGGCGGCGATGGTTTCCATGACCTGGCGGCGTTCTTCTTCGGTGAACGCATAGTATTCCCCGGTCGTGCCGCAGGCGATGAGGCTGGTCACGCCCTGAGCAATGAAGTGCTCGGCGAGTTTGGCCAAGGCCTGGGTATCGACACCGCCATCGCGGGTGCTGGGGGTGATCATGGGGACGAAAACACCTTCGAGTTTCATGGTATGGCTTCCTTGTTGTGGAAAGTATTTCTCACCTGTGAATGCTTGGATCAGGGAGGCGAAAACCTGGTGTAACCCAGTTGAAAAAGAGCGTGAATCAAGGCCTGGGCGCGTCAGTGTCCGCGAAAGCGCCCTGGCCGATAGGGCGCGAGCGGGATGGCCGGCGGCTGGTCCAGGGCGATATCGCGTACCATCCGCGCCGTGGCCGCCGCCTGGGTCAGGCCCAGGTGGCCATGGCCAAAGGCATAGATGAAGGCAGGCTGGCGCGCCGACCGTCCAATGGCGGGCAGCGTATCCGGCAGGCTGGGCCGAAAGCCCATCCATTGTTTGCCGCCTTCGGCCTTGAGGCCTGGCAGGAATGCCTGGGCTTTCCGTAGCATGGTCGCCGAGCGGCGAAAGTCGGGCGCCCGCGAGAGGCCGCCGAACTCCACCGCGCCCCCGATGCGCAGGCCGCAGCTGAGCGGCGTGACGACGAAACCGTGCTGGCTGAAGGTCAGCTGGCGGCGCACGTCGAACGCGCCGGCCGGCAGCGTCGTGTTGTAGCCGCGCTCGGTCTCCAGCGGAATGCGGTCGCCGATCTGGCGCGCGAGGTGGTGTGACCACGCGCCCGCGGCGATGACCGTCTGCTGGGCGTCCAGCGTCTGCCCGTCGTCGAATGTGAGGCGCGTGCCGGCCGGGCCGCCGCCGATGGCGACCACCTCCCGTTGCAGGTAGACGGCGCCCCGGTCCAGGGCGCTTTGACCCACCGATACGGCGAATTCATGGGGGTCATCCACGGTCTGCCAGCCGGGGATGAAGGTGCCGTGGGTGAACCGGGGCGCGAGGCCGGGCTGCAGTTCGGCCAGGGCGTCGCCCTGGACATGGCGGATCTCGATGCCGTTTTGCTCGCGCCAGCGGGCCCCGGCCAGCGAAGCCTGGAATTCGCGTTCGCCCTCGTAGAGTTCCAGCGCGCCGTCCGAGTGCACCTGGGGTGCGAGCCCAGTGCGCAGCAGCATGGCGGACATTTCCTCGCGCGCCAAGGCCATGAGCTGGACCTGTGCCGCGACGGCGGCGTGAAAACGGTCGGCGCGGCTGGCGCGCCATAGGCGCAGCAGCCAGGGCGCAATCTGAGGCAGGTAGCCCGGTGGGATGGACAAGGGGCCCAGCGGATCGAAAAGCCATTTGATCGCCTTGCGGATCAAACCCGGCGACGCCAGGGGCATGATCTCGGCGAAACCCAGCGCCCCGGCATTGCCGAAGCTCGCTTCCAGCGCCTGGCCCCTGCGGTCGATCACCACCACGCGCTGACCGGCTTCGGCCAGGCTCAGCGCCGTCGTCAGTCCGACGATGCCCGCGCCGATGATGGCGACACTGTAGTCCGTATGCGTCAATTCACGTCTCCCTGAGCTTGCTTCCTTTTTCTGATGCGCAAGTAGGTCGATATTTACATATATGCTCGCAATATGCAAGCAATATATTAAAAACGAAGCCGCTCTCCTGGATATCCCTGAGTTGCGGCGGGATGGCGGTGTGAGGCTGCGAGCAGCCTGGCGGAATCACGCCGTGGGCTGACGTGTGGGGGTCAGTTCAGGGGCGCCTTTATTCCAGGGCCCAGCGGCGTGCCATCATGGCGCGTTCCAGCTGGCCGATGTATTGCTGGATGGCGATCTGCTTGTTGGTCCCGAGGTTGAAGTATTTGCAGGCCACGGTCTGCGTGGCCTTGCCGCTCTCGGGCGTGATCTCGGCGGTGCGCAGGACGCGCAGGCCGACTTCGATGGTCTGGACGCCGGGCATGTCCAGGCGGCCCATGTAGATTTTACCGACGGTCTCGCCCAGCAGGTGGTCTTTGTCGACCAGGCGCAGGCCGCCCGCACTGATGTCGTGCACGGGGAAGACGGCCTTGGCGCCCTCCATGGGCGGATCCAGGACCGTGAAGACGGCCGGATTCTTGGTGGGCACCTCGACGCGAAAGAACTCGCGCCGTTGCAGGCGGTACAGGCTTTGGGGCCGTGCCATGAGGAACGCCGGGCTGTCCTCCCATTGTGTGGGCGACAGGGTGCCGTGGAACTCGATCAGGATGCGGTCCAGTGTGGCCTGGAAGCGCACGGACGGTGCCGCCAGCAGCCGGGTGTTGACGTCGGCGGCCGCGGCATTGTCCAGGTACAGATCGCCCGAGGCCCCCTCGATGTCGAGGATGGTCGAGATCACCGCCGTGGCGTGGTCGGGCACGTCCAGGCGCACCAGGGTGCGCTTGCGCCGCAGGGCGTTCAGGATCGACTGGATTTCGAGGGGCTGAGAGACCAGGTACTGGTCGTCGCGTCTGTGCATGGCGGCATCGGGCGTGGATCGGGGCGGCTTATTCTACTCGACGCGTCCACGGGCGCCGCCGCCGCATGGCGGCGACGGCGCCCGTGGGCTCATTCGAGGGTCTTGACCATGTCCTCCAGGACTTTCTTGGCGTCGCCAAAGACCATCATGGTCTTGTCCATGTAGAACAGCTCGTTGTCCAGGCCCGCGTAGCCGGCCGCCATCGAGCGCTTGTTGACGATGACGGTGCGCGCCTTGTAGGCCTCGAGGATGGGCATGCCGGCGATCGGCGAATTGGGATCGTTCTTGGCCGCCGGGTTGACCACGTCGTTGGCGCCCAGCACCAGCACCACGTCCGTCTGGCTGAACTCGCTGTTGATGTCGTCCATTTCGAACACCTGGTCGTAGGGGACCTCGGCCTCGGCCAGCAGCACGTTCATGTGGCCGGGCATGCGGCCGGCCACCGGATGAATGGCGTACTTGACCGTGACGCCCTGGTCCGAGAGCTTGGCCGCCAGTTCCTTGAGGGCGTGCTGCGCCCGGGCCACCGCCAGGCCGTAGCCCGGGACGATGGTGACCGATTCGGCGTTGCTCATGAGGAAGGCGGCATCGTCGGGGCTGCCCGACTTGACGCTGCGCTGGGCGCCGTCGCCGGCCCCGGCCGCCGCGGAGGGCTCGGCGCCGAAGCCGCCCAGGATCACGTTGAAGAACGACCGGTTCATCGCCTTGCACATGATGTAGGACAGGATGGCACCCGACGAACCCACCAGCGAACCGGCGATGATCAGCATGGGGTTGTTGAGCGAAAACCCGATGCCCGCCGCCGCCCAGCCCGAGTAGCTGTTGAGCATCGAGATCACCACGGGCATGTCCGCACCGCCGATCGGGATGATGATCAGCACCCCCAGGACGAAGGCGATCGCCGTCATCAGCACGAAGGGCAGCCAGGACTGCGTGGCCATGAACCAGAAGCCGCAGGCCAGCATGGCGACGGCCAGGGCCAGGTTGAGCATGTGCTGGCCGGGGAAAACCACCGGAGCGCCCTGGAACAGGCGGAACTTGTATTTCCCCGATAGCTTGCCGAAGGCGATCACCGATCCCGAGAACGTGATCGCGCCCACGAAGGTGCCGATGAACAGTTCGAGCCGGTTGCCGGTGGGGATGGGCGCGCCGGCCGCCGCGATGCCGAAGGCGTGCGGTTCGGCGACCACGGCGATGGCGATGGCCACGGCCGCCAGGCCGATCATGCTGTGCATGAAGGCGATGAGCTCGGGCATCTTGGTCATTTCGACCTTGCGCGCGAGCAGCGTGCCGACGGTGCCGCCGATCAGCAGGCCGAGAACGACGCGTCCCAGGCCCAGCGCGCCCGCGCCGTCGCGCGCGAGGCTGATGATCAATGCCGCCGTGGTGAGGATGGCGATGGCCATCCCGACCATGCCGAACACGTTGCCGCGCCGCGAGGTCGTTGGATGCGAGAGGCCCTTGAGCGCCTGGATGAAGCAGACCGAGGCGACCAGGTAAAGCAGGGTGACGAGGTCCATCGAGATCATCGCTGGCCTCCCTTGCGTTCCTTTTTCTTGAACATCTCGAGCATGCGCTGGGTGACCAGGAAGCCGCCGAATACGTTGACGGCGGCCAGTGCCACGGCGAACACGCCCATGGATTGGGCGAGCGAGCCTTCGGTCAGGCCGGTGGCCAGCATGGCGCCGACGATGACGATGGCCGAGATGGCGTTGGTGACCGCCATCAGCGGGGTATGCAAGGCGGGGGTGACGTTCCACACCACGTGGAAGCCCACGTAGACGGCCAGCACGAAGATGATGATGTTGACGAGTGTCGGATTGACGGCTTCCATTAGGCGCTCCTGAGAACCTGGCCGTCCTTGCAGACCATGCAGGCTTTGATGATCTCGTCGTCCTCGGCCAGGGCCGGGCGGCCCTCGGC
This sequence comes from Castellaniella sp. S9, assembly GCF_027257175.1. Taxonomy (GTDB): domain Bacteria; phylum Pseudomonadota; class Gammaproteobacteria; order Burkholderiales; family Burkholderiaceae_B; genus Castellaniella. Next base: position 101,629 of record NZ_JAPFGD010000010.1, read on the forward strand.
GTCGGCGACCAGCTTCATGAAATCGAGGATGTTGCGGGCATACAGCGCGGATGCATCCGTGGGCAGCAGGGCCGGCAGGTTGGCGAGCCCGACCAGCGTGACGCCGCCGTGCCGCACGATCTGGTCGCGCACCGAGAGCGGGCAATTGCCGCCGCGCTCGACCGCAAGGTCGACGATGACCGAGCCCGGCTTCATGGCCTCGACCGTTTCCGGCTGGATGAGGGTCGGCGCCGGCCGCCCCGGGATCAGGGCGGTGGTGATGACGATGTCGGCCTGCTTGCAGCGCTCGGCCACCAGGGCCGCCTGGCGCGTCATCCAGGCCGCGGGCATGGGGCGCGCGTAGCCGCCCACGCCCTCGGCGATCTCGCGTTCCTCGTCGGTTTCGTAGGGCACGTCGATGAACTTGGCCCCCAGGGACTCGACCTGCTCGCGGGCGGCCGGACGCACGTCCGAGGCCTCGACCACCGCACCCAGGCGGCGCGCCGTGGCGATGGCCTGCAGGCCGGCCACGCCGGCGCCCAGGATCACGGCGCGCGCGGCCTTGAGCGTGCCGGCTGCCGTCATCATCATCGGGAAGATGCGGCCGTAGTATTGCGTGGCCAGCAGCACCGCCTTGTAGCCGGCCAGGTTCGCCTGCGAGGACAGCACGTCCAGGCTCTGGGCGCGGGTGATGCGGGGGGCGGCCTCCAGCGCGAAGGCCGTCAGTCCCGCCTCGGCCATGGCCTGCAGGTTGTCGCGGTCGAACGGATCGAGCATGCCCACGAGCAGGGTGCCGCGCCGCATCTGCGCGCGCTCGGCCGCATCGGGCGCGCGCACCTTGAAGACCAGTTCGCTGGACAGCGCCGTGGCCGCATCGACGAGCTGGGCGCCGGCCTGCTCGTAGTCCGCGTCCGGATAGTGCGCGGCCTCGCCGGCGCCCCGTTCGATGCGGACGTCGTGGCCGGATTTGACGAGCTTTTTGACGGTCTCGGGCGTGGTGGCGACACGGGTTTCGCCGGGTGTTGTCTCGCGTGGGATCCCTATCTGCATGGTCCCCCCGCCGCTGCGCTGTTCATTGGACGGTTCCTCCTGTGATGAATTATCGGCTGGCGGCCAGTGCCTGGTCCAGGTCGGCCAGGATATCGTCGATGTGCTCGATGCCGATCGACAGCCGGATCATATCCTCGCCCACGCCGGCGCTGGCCAGTTCCTCGGGGCTGAGCTGGCGGTGCGTGGTCGAGGCCGGGTGGCAGGCCAGGGACTTGGCGTCGCCGATGTTCACCAGCCGCAGGATGAGCTGCAGCGCGTCGATGAACTTGGCGCCGGCCTCGATCCCGCCCTTGATGCCGAAGGACAGGATGCTGGCCGGCGGGCCGCCCATGTATTTGCGCGCGAGGGCGTGCTCGGGGTGGCTTTCGAGGCCCGCGTAGTTCACCCAGGCGACGTTCGGGTGCGCATCGAGGAAGCGCGCCACCGCCAGTGCGTTGCTGTTGTGGCGCTCCATGCGCAGGGCCAGGGTCTCGATGCCCTGCAGGATCAGGAAGGCATTGAAGGGCGACAGGGCCCCACCGGTGTTGCGCAGGGGCACCACGCGGCAGCGCCCGATGAAGGCCGCCGGACCGAAGGCCTCGGTGTAGACCACGCCGTGGTAGGACGGGTCGGGCTCGTTGAGCATGGGGAAGCGGTCCTTGTGCTCGGTCCAGGGGAAGGTGCCGCCGTCGACGATGGCGCCGGCGATGCTGTTGCCGTGTCCGCCCATGTACTTGGTGAGCGCATGCACCACGATGTCCGCGCCCCATTCGAAGGGCCGGCACAGCGCCGGCGAGGCCACGGTGTTGTCGACGATCAGGGGAACGCCGTGGCGGTGGGCGGCCTGGGCGATGGCCTCGATGTCGACGATGTTGCCGGCCGGATTGCCGATGGTCTCGCAGAACACCGCCTTGGTCTTGCCATCGATCAGCGCCTCGATCGCGGCCACGTCGTCGTGCGGCGCGAAGCGCACCTCGAGCCCCTGGCGCGGGAAGGTATGGGCGAACAGATTGTAGGTGCCGCCGTAGAGCTTGCTGGTCGCGACGATATTGTCGCCGGCCTGGGCGATCGTCTGGATGGCGTAGGTCACAGCGGTCATGCCCGAGGCGACGGCCAGCGCGGCCACGCGCTTTTCGAGGACGTCAGTCGTCGGGTTCATGATCCGGGTATAGATATTGCCTGCGACCTTCAGGTCGAACAGGTCGGCGCCGTGTTGCGTGTCATCGAAGGCATAGGAGGTGGTCTGGTAGATGGGCACCGCCACCGCCTTGGTCGTGGGGTCGGGCGTATATCCGGCGTGAATGGCGAGGGTGTCGAATTTGTGGCTCATTGGGGTGTCCTGTCGTGTTCCGGGTCTGGCGCCGTGAGGGCGAACGTTCAATCGTAACGGCTACGAACCCTCATGGGCAGAAATTTCTTGAATGTCTTTATTCCTACGGGTTATATACAACAGTCCAGACACTGCTGTCGATAGCAGTGGAAGGCGAAACAAGGTGTATGCGAGCCGCCTGGGCGTCGTACGCAGCCGCGCCATGGGTTAGCATGCTGGAGTATTGCCTGCTGGACGGCGGGCCGTAGCCATTGGGTGAGCGCAGGATTCATATGAATGTTTGGTTGAAGCGGATCGTATTCGGTCTGGTCGTCGTCGTGATCGCCGCGACCGTCGGGCTGGCCATTTTCCTGTTGACCTTCAATCCGAACGCCTACAAGGACAAGCTCCAGAGCCTCGTCTACGCCCATTATCAGCGCACCCTGACGATCGACGGCGACATCAGCCTGTCCCTGTTTCCGCGTATCGGCCTGTCGGTGGGCGACGTGGCCCTGTCCAACCGCGACGGCAAGGATGTCTTCGTCTCCATCGAGAGCGCGCGCTTTGCCGTGGCGATCTGGCCCTTGCTGTCCAACCGGCTGGTGGTCGACCACGTGGCGGTCAATGGCCTGAAGGCCTGGGTCACCCGCGATGCCGAGGGCCGGTTCAACTTCAGCGATCTGATCGGCTCCGAGGCGGCGGCCGGCGCGCCGTCCGCGGCGGGGGTGGCCGTGGCGCCGGTGGCGTTGGCGGCCGGCGCCCAGCGTGCCGAGCTGGACATCGATATCGCGGGCCTGGAGCTCAAGGATGGCCAGGTCCACTACCTGGACCAGCGCGACGGCATGTCGGCCACGATCACCGGTATCGAGGCGGCGACCGGCCGGGTGACCTACGACCAGCCCTTCGACGTCTCGGTCAAAGGCGACCTGGCGGGCCACGATCCGGCGCTGGATGCGCATTTCGAGGCGCAGGCGCTGCTGCGGCTGAATCCCGCCGTGAGCGGCTACGGGGCCCAAAAGATCAACGTCCAGTTCACGGGGCGCGCCGGCAACCTGGACAAGGCCGCGGCGGCGCTCAGGGGCAACCTGGCCTACAACGGGACCGAGCGCACGTTCTCCGCCGGAAACCTGGAGCTGACGGTGTCCGGCGACGTGCTAGGCGCCCATCCCGTCAGTGGCCTCAAGGCCACCCTGTCCGCGCCCCGGATCCGGCTGGACCAGCGCAACGCCGAGCTGCAGATCGACAAGCTCGCGCTGCGCGCATCCGGCAAGGACGAGCTGGGCGACGTAGAGCTGGCGTTCGATGCGCCCGCGCTGTCGATTTCGCCTGAGTCCGCGCAGGGCGACCCGGTGACGGGCACGGTCAAGGTATCCGGCAGGAACACGCTTGCGCTCGCCTTCAAGCTCGAGGGCCTGTCGGGCAATGCCAACGAGCTGCGCCTGCGGACGATGACGCTGGACGGCGGCATCACTCAGGGGGATCGGCTGACGCAGCTGCAGCTCACCTCGCCCCTGACCTGGGACCGGTCGCTGCGCAAGGGATCGCTGTCGGCGATCAAGGGCGACCTGAGCATCCGGGATGCGGCCTCCGAGGCGCCCGTGTTCGAGTTCCCCTTGATCGGCAGCGTCCATCTGGACCAGGTCAAGGACACTCTGGATGCCGACATCAACGCGGTGATCGAGGGCGGCCAGTTCGGCTTCAAGTCCCAGACGCAGCGACTGGCCGACCCGCAGACCCGGTTCGCGCTGACGGCCGATCGGCTCGACCTGAACCGCTGGCTGGCGCCCCCGCCCAGTCCCGCCAAGGCGGAAAAGGGCGCCGCAAAAGCGGCCTCCGACGGCGAATCGGCCGCTGAGGCATCCCCGGCGCCGTCCGCGCCGCAGCCGGCCCAGCAGGCCGCGGACAGCGAACGGATCGACCTGTCCTTCCTCGAGGACCAGGACATTGCGGGCACCATCGCGATCAACGACTTGCGCGTCCGTGACGTCCAGTTGCGCGACTTGTCGGCGAACCTGAGCGTCCAGAACGACGCGCTCGAGGTCTCCAAGCTCGCGGCCAAGCTTTACGAGGGCACCCTGACCGGTGGATTCAGCGCGACCGCCGACCAGGCGTTCGCCGCGCAGCTGGCGCTCGACAAAGTGGCGGTCGAGCCCTTCATGCGGGCCCTGATCGGCCAGGGCCACCTGTCGGGCACCGCGGGCGCGCGCGCCGACGTGCGTGCCCGCGGCGCCACGGTCGATGACCTCCTGCGCTCGTTCGAGGGACGCGTGACCTGGCAGGTTCGCGACGGCGCCGTGCACGGCATCAGCGCCTCGCAGTCGCTGGAGGACGCCTCGGCGGTCCTGCTCAACGTCCTGAAGGGCCAGCCCGGCTCGATGCACAACCCTTTCGAGGCGGGCCGCCGCACGGCCTTCAGCGCGTTTGACGGCCGAATCGATTTCCAGCGGGGGCAAGGAAAGGTGTCCAAGCTCTCGCTGGTCTCCGATCTGGTGCGGGTCAGCGAGGACAAGCCGGCCCTCATCGACCTGCCGGGGCGGCGGCTGGATCTCATGCTCAAGGCCCAGGTCACCAGCCGGCCGCCCAAGGCGCTGGCCGGCGTCATCGGGCCTTTGCTGGGCGCCACCGTGCCGGTGCGGATCTCGGGGCCATTCGAACACCTGGCCTATGGCGTGCAGTGGTCGAGCGTGCGCAACCAGGCCATCAAGGACGCCCTCAAGACGGGGCTGATGGATCTGCTCCCCAGCGGCATCGTCCCACCGGGGGCGCCCTCGGGCGGACAGGCCGCGCCCCCGCCGCCGGCCGAGCCGGCCAAGGCGCCCGATCCCGTCAAGCGCATCGGCGAGGCCCTGAAGGGGCTGCTCGGCCAATAGGCGGCATGATTTCCGTATTCCCTTGAACCCGAAGAGACTGTTTTCCGATGACCACTCGAGCCAGCACCCCCATCGCCGCCTGCCAGGCGTTGAATGATCCCGACGCACTCGCCTACGATAGGCGCTGGCTCGTGGTCGACGAGAACGGCCAGTGGCTGGATGCGGCGCGCGCCGATGGCCTGTCGCGCATCGAGCTCGGCATCCGCTTCGGCTACCTGGTGCTGCGCGCGCCGGGCATGTTGCGCCTGGACATCCCGATGGACGTGATCGAGGATGACGACAGCGTCGTGGGCGAAGCCCGGGTGGACGCGCAGGCGGTGCGCGTGGTCGACGAGGGTGAGCTGGCGGCCGCCTGGCTGACGGAACTGCTGGGCAGGCCCGCGCGCCTGGTCAAGGTCCATCCCGAGGCGGATCCGGTCGCCTGGCCCTGAGCCTCGGCGGTCGGGCCGGCGTGGGTCCTCGGGCGGCGCCGTTCAGGCGTCGGTGGCGTCCCGGCTTTCGCGCAAGGCCTTGGCCTTGCCGTGCAGCCAGCGCTCGACCGAGGGAAAGACGAACTTGCTGACGTCGCCGCCCAGAATGGCGATTTCGCGCACGATCGTGCCCGAGATGAACTGGTATTGATCCGACGGAGTCATGAACAAGGTCTCGACCTCGGGCAGGAGGTGGCGGTTCATGCCGGCCATCTGGAATTCGTACTCGAAATCCGACACGGCCCGCAACCCGCGCACGATCACGCGGCCGTCCTGTTCGCGGACGAAGTCCTTGAGCAGGCCCGCGAAGCTGTGCACTTCGACGTTGGGGTAGTGGCCCAGCACCTCGCGGGCGATCTCGACACGCTCCTGGACGGTGAAGAACGGACGCTTGTTCGGGCTGTGGGCCACGCCGACCACCACCCGGTCGAACAGGCTTGCGGCGCGCCGTACGAGATCCTCATGGCCTCGGGTCAGCGGATCGAAAGTTCCAGGATAGACGGCGGTGATCATTCGGTCTCCGTATCGTTGTCGTTGGCGGGCGGCCCGCCGCGGGATGGCGGGCGCCGTATTTCAGGATTATTCAATGTTTTTTGCATTGCAGCAAACTGGAAGAGGCCGAAGTGGACCTGGCCCGCACGGGCCTGCCGCAGCGGGCGTAAAGCCGGGGGAACGTCCGCCACGGCCTGCCCGGATTCGATGTACACCAGCCCGTCCGGGCGCAGCGCACGGCCCAGCAGCGGCCAGAGCCGCTCGAGCCAGCCGTGGTGAAACGGCGGATCCAGCAGCAGCAGATCATAGTCCGGCATGCGCTGTGCCCGCAGGAAAGACAGCGCATCGCCCGCATGGATGCCGATCCGTTCGGCCTCGAGGCGGGCCTGCAGCGCGCGCAGGGCCGCCAGTGCGGCGGGCGCGCTCTCGACGAGCTGTGCACGGGCAACCCCGCGCGAAGCCGCCTCGAAGCCCAGCGCGCCCGTGCCGGCGAACAGGTCCAGCACGCGCTTGTCGGCGAACTCGCCGCCCCAGAAATGGGCCAGCCAGTTGAAGAGCGTCTCGCGCACGCGGTCGGGCGTGGGCCGCAGGTGCTCGACCTGCGCCACCGGAATCGGCGTGCGGCGGTATTCACCGCCTACAATACGGACATGGTGTTTTTTCATGCAGCGCCCGGCGCTCGGCCGGGCTTCGTACAATTGCTGGATCGACTAGTGTAAATCGTATGTTCAGCTTTTTTAAACGCAAGAAACCCGCGGAAGACGCGCTCGACGAGGTGATTGCCGCTCCCGAGGCGCCGCCCGACGAGGCGCGCCTCGCGCAGGCCCTGGCGTCGATGCAGGCTGCCGCAGACGCGCCGCCGCCCGGCGAGGCTATCGCCGAACCCGGCGTCGCGGCCGAGGCGCCCGCCGAACCCGTCCAGCCGCCCGACGCGTGGTCCGACCGGCCCGATGCGGCGGCCCCTGCGGACCTGGCCGCGGCCGAGGCGGGTTCCTGGCTGTCGCGCCTGCGGCGCGGCCTGTCGCGCACCGGTCAAAGCATCGGCGGGCTGTTCGTGGGCGTCAAGGTCGACGAGTCCCTGTTCGACGAGCTCGAGACCGCACTCATCATGGCCGATGCCGGCGTCGAGGCCACGCAAACGCTCATCACCGCCTTGCGGGCGCGGGTGCGCAAGGATCGGCTCGAGGATCCGGCGGCGGTCAAGGCGGCCCTGCGCGACATCCTGGCCGAGCACCTGCGGGTCCTGGAAAAGCCCTTCGTGGTGGGCGAGGCCGCGCCCATGGTCGTGATGATCGCCGGGGTCAACGGCGCCGGCAAGACCACCTCCATCGGCAAGCTCGCGCACGCGCTGCAGGCGCGCAAGGCCAGCGTGCTGCTGGCCGCGGGCGACACGTTCCGCGCCGCGGCGCGCGAGCAGCTCGTCGCCTGGGGTGCGCGCAACAACGTGACCGTGATCGCCCAGGAGGGCGGCGACCCGGCAGCGGTCGCGTTCGACGCGGTCAACGCCGGGCGCGCCCGGCGGGCCGACGTGGTGCTGATCGATACCGCCGGCCGCCTGCCCACGCAGTTGCACCTGATGGAGGAACTCAAAAAGATCAAGCGCGTGATCGGCAAGGCCGATGACGCCGCGCCGCATGAGGTCTTGCTGGTGGTCGATGGCAATACGGGCCAGAATGCGATATCCCAGATTCGCGCCTTCGACGCCGCCTTGCAGCTCACCGGCCTGGTGGTGACCAAACTGGACGGTACCGCCAAGGGCGGCACGCTGGCGGCGGTCGCCGCCGGCAGCCAGGGCGTGCGGCCGATTCCCGTCTACTGGATCGGCGTGGGCGAGGGCATGCATGACCTTCAGCCTTTCGTCGCCACCGAGTTCGCCGACGCCTTGCTGGGCGGCCGGGCCTGAAAGCCCCGTCGCGGGGCGGTTAAAATGTTCGATTCCCTTTAAGGTCTCTTATGAGCGCAAGCACCGACGCCGAATTCGAGGCGGCGCAATCCTTCGAAATTTCCCCCGTCCCCGAGATCGTCGCCGAATTGCGCGCCGGGCACATGGTGATCCTGGTCGACGAGGAGGACCGCGAAAACGAAGGCGACCTCGTCATGGCCGCCGACTTCGTCACGCCGGATGCGATCAATTTCATGGTCACGCACGCCCGCGGCCTGGTCTGCCTGACCTTGACCCAGGACCGCTGCCGGCAGTTGCAGCTGCCGCTCATGGCCAACCAGAACGGCACGCGCTACGGCACCAACTTCACGGTATCGATCGAGGCCGCCGAAGGGGTGCAGACGGGGATTTCCGCCGCCGACCGGGCGCGCACCATCCAGGCGGCGGTGGCGCGCGACGCGCGTCCGTCCGACCTGGTCCAGCCGGGCCATATCTTTCCGGTGCGCGCGGTGCAGGGCGGCGTCCTGGTGCGCGCGGGCCACACCGAGGCGGGCTGCGACCTGACGGCCATGGCGGGCTTGACGCCGGCGGCCGTCATTTGCGAAATCCTCAAGCCCGACGGCAGCATGGCGCGCCTGCCGGACCTCAAGGTCTTCGCCCGCCGGCATGGACTGAAGATCGGCACCATCGCCGATCTGATCCAGTACCGCGGCGAGCACGAGTCCATGATCGAACGGCTGGCCGAGCGCGACGTGCGCACGCCCTGGGGCGAGTTCCGTCTGGTTGCCTACAAGGACCTCGCCTCCCACGCGCCGCACCTGGCCCTGGTCCACGGGCGGATCGATCCCGACGACGAGACACTGGTGCGCGTCCACGAGCCCACCAGCGTGCTCGACCTCTTGTGCGAGGGGCCTACGCGCCACAGCTGGACCATTCCGGCCGCTCTGAACACAATACGCGAGGCGCCCAGCGGCGTGCTGGTCATGATGAACTGCGAAGGCATCGAAGGCCTGATGTTCGGCCAGCTCGATGCCTGGAACCGGGGCCTGGATGCGCAAGTCCCAGGCCGCCAGGGCGACGGCGGGCGCAGCGGCCTGCGCACTTTCGGCATCGGCGCCCAGATCCTGCGCGACCTCGGCGTGGGCCGCGCGCGTCTGCTGGCCCGGCCGCGCAAAATGCCCAGCATGGCGGGTTTTGCGCTGACCATTACGGGTTACCATAGTGAACCCGGCGACTCTTGCGCCAACACTTGATGATGGATGCGCGACTATGAATCCTTACGTGATGACTCCCGACATGAATGGGGAAGGCCTGCACATCGGCATCGTGCGCGCCCGTTTCAACGCCGAGATCGGCGAGGCCGAGCTCGCAACCTGCCTGAACGAACTGGCCGCGCTCGGCGTGGACGAGCGCGACGTCATGGTCGTGAGCGTGCCCGGGGCACTCGAACTCGGCGTCGCCCTGGCCCAGATGGCCGAGACCTTCGAATTCGATGCGCTGATCGCACTGGGCGCGGTGATCCGCGGCGAGACCTACCACTTCGAGCTCGTCAGCAATGAAAGCGCCGCGGCCATCAGCCGTATCGCCCTCGAGACCGGCATCCCGGTGGCCAACGGCGTACTCACCACCGACACGGACGAGCAGGCCCAGGCGCGCGCCGCCGACAAGGGCCGCGATTGCGCGCGTGCCGCCGTCGAGATGGCCAACCTGGTCGCGGCCCTCGAGCCCGAGTCCGAGGATGACGACTACGATGAGGATGATGACGACGACGAGGATGATGACGAGGACGTCGAGGACGCCGATGACTGATCCCCGGGCGGCGCGCGCGGGCCGCGGCAATGCGCGTAGCGCGCGCCGCATGGCGCGCGAATTCGCCCTGCAGGGCATCTACGCCTGGCTGCTGCGCGGCGGCGAAGACCTGGGCGAGCTCGGCGAGATCGATGCCCACGTGCGCGACGGCGAGAATTTCGGCGATGCCGACATCCAGTGGTACCAGACGCTGCTGCAGGGCACGGTATCGCAGGCCGACGCGCTGCGCGAGCGCTTCAAGCCCTACATCGACCGCACGATCGCCGAGCTTTCGCCCATCGAGCACGCGATCCTGCTGATCGGCAGCTTCGAGCTCGTCCACCACGTCGAGGTTCCGTACCGGGTGGCCATCAACGAGGCCGTCGAACTCGCCAAATCGTTCGGCGGCACCGACGGATTCCGCTTCGTCAACGGGGTGCTCGACAAGCTCGCCGCCGATGCGCGCGCGGCCGAGGTCGGGGCTGGGACGCGGCGCTGAAGCGGCTGGGGCACACCCATGCGGTCCGACAGTGAATTCGACCTGATCGCCCGGTACTTCTCATGGCCGGCGCCCGCGGGCATGCTGGGCGTGGGCGATGACTGCGCCCTGCTGCCGGTGTCGCATGGCTTCCAGATGGCCGTCAGCAGCGACATGCTGGTCGAGGGCCAGCATTTCTTTGCCGACGTCGACCCGGCCGACCTGGGATACAAGGCCCTGGCCGTCAATCTCTCCGACCTGGCGGCCATGGGCGCGCGTCCCGTGGCCTGCACGCTGGCGCTGTCGATTCCGCGCATCGACCATGACTGGCTGAAGGCCTTCTCGGAAGGCTTCCAGACGCTGTCGCGCCAGGCGCAATGCCCCTTGGTGGGCGGCGATACCACGCGCAATCCGGCGGGCGTGGTGATCAGCGTCACCGTGATGGGCGAGGTCCGCCGCAACCATGCCCTGCGCCGCGACGCGGCCAAGGTCGGCGACGACATCTGGGTGACCGGCCACCTGGGCTCCGCGGAACTGGCCTTGCGCATGCTGCAGGGCCGGCTGCCCGCCGACGCGGCGCGTCTGGCCGCCGCCCGCCCGGTGCTCGAGCGGCCCTGGCCGCGGCTGCGCTTTGGCCAACGGCTGGCGGGCATGGCGCATGCCGCTTTGGACATTTCCGACGGGCTGTTGCAGGACCTGGGCCACATCCTGCGCGCCAGCCAATGCGGCGCCGACCTCACGTTCGATCGCATTCCCGCCGCCCCCGTCCTGGACGGACTCGACGAGGCGCTGCGGCGCGACATGATCCTGGCGGGCGGCGATTGCTATGAACTGTGCTTCACCGCCTCGCCCAAGCGGCGCGAGCAAATCCAGGCCACGGCGCGCCTGCTGGACGTGCCGGTGTCGCGCATCGGCGTGGTGGTGCGCGGCGACGCCCTGCGGGTGCTGGATGCCGACGACAACCCGCTGCCTCACGGGCCGGGCGGCTACGACCACTTCCGGGCCGCCGGCACCCCCTGACGATCATGGCGCATCGGGATCCGCGCGATTCGCCCGCAGCGCCGACCGCGGCCTGGGTGTTTTCACGTCCCGACCGCCTGCTGGCATTCGGCCTGGGGGCGGGCCTGTTGCGTCCGGCGCCCGGCACCTGGGGCACCCTCATGGGCTGGCTGCTCTGGGTCGCCGTGCTGGGCCGCCTGCCCGATGCCTGGATTGCCGGCGTCCTCGTCCTGGCCTTCGCGCTGGGATGCTGGGCCTGCCAGCGCTGCGGCCGCGCGCTTGGCGCGCCGGATCACGGCGGCATGGTCTGGGACGAGGTCGTCGCCTTCTGGCTGGTCCTGTGGCTGACGCCGGGCGGCATCTGGATGCAGGCGCTGGCCTTCGTCCTGTTCCGGCTCTTCGACATCCTCAAGCCGCCGCCCGTTCGGACCTTCGACCGGCGGCTCAAGAACGGTTTCGGCGTGATGCTGGACGATATACTGGCGGCGGCCTATACGCTGCTGGTCGTGGCGGTGATCGTGCGCATGGGAGGCGGATGATGGGCAACAGGGAACTCGAAACTCTCGCGGGCGAGGTCGGCGCGGCATTGCGGGCCGCAGGCTGGGTCTGCGCCTGCGCGGAATCCTGCACCGGCGGGCTGCTGGCGGCGGCCCTCACCGCGCGGCCGGGCTCCAGCGCCTGGTTCGATCGCGGCTTCGTGACCTACAGCAATGCCGCCAAGGTCGAGCAATTGCGCGTCGGCAACGATACGCTGGAGCGTTTCGGCGCCGTCAGCGAGGAAACCGCGATGGAAATGGCAGCGGGCGTGCTGGCCACCGCGCGCGGCGCCCACCTGGCGCTGTCCACCACCGGGATCGCCGGGCCGGACGGCGCCACGCCGGGCAAGCCCGTCGGCATGGTGTGCTTCGGCGTCGCGCGGCGCGCCGGGCCTGGAATCGTCACGCGCGCCGTCACCCATGTCTTCGAAGGCGACCGCGAGGCCGTTCGCCAGGGTGCCGTGACCTTCGCCTTGCGGCTGGCCCTGCAGGACATCAAGCAGGCTTGAGGCGCCGCGCCGTCCTGCCGGCCTCAGTGCCCGTCGATCAGCGCCAGCCGGATGGCGCTGCGCGTGGCGCGGGCCGCCTTGGCCGCCGCCTCGGTCCAGTCCTCGCCCCGGCCGGCATACAGGATGGCGCGCGACGAATTGATCATCATGCCCCGGCCCGCCGGCGTGCGGCCCGCACGGACCGTGGCGCGGATATCGCCGCCCTGGGCGCCGATGCCCGGCACCAGCAGCGGCATGTCGCCCACGCGCTGGCGCACCAGGCCGATCTCCTCAGGATAGGTGGCGCCCACCACCAGGGCGCACTGGCCCGTCGTGTTCCACACCCGCGCCACCTGGTCGGCCAGGTGCAGGTACAGGGGGGTGCCATTGGCCAGCCGCATGTCCTGCAGGTCGGCGCCGCCGACGTTGGAAGTGCGGCACAGGATGATGACGCCCCGGTCGCCGTAGTCCAGGTAGGGCTGGATCGAGTCCCGCCCCATGTAGGGGTTCACGGTCACCGCGTCGGCACCGTAGCGCTCGTAGGCCTCGCGCGCATATTGGGCCGCCGTGCTGCCGATGTCGCCGCGCTTGGCGTCCAGCACGATGGGCAGTGCCGGATGATGCTCGCGGATGTGGCGGCACAGGTCCAGCAGCTGGTCTTCGGCCCCTTGCGCGGCGAAATAGGCGATTTGCGGCTTGAAGCCGCAGGCGTAGGGCGCCGTGGCGTCCACGATCGCGCGGCAGAACTCGAACACCGCGTCCGGCCGCCCCGCAAGTTCCGCCGGCAATCGTTGTGGATCGGGGTCCAGGCCCACCATCAGCAATGAATCCTGGGTTTCCCAGGCGCGATTCAGTTTTTCGATGAAGTTCATGTCGGGCGGTGATCGGTATCGATCGGTTGGCGGTTGATGAGGGATGCGCGCCGTGCCGTTCAGGCCGGCCACCAGCGCGGGACCAGGATGGACATCCAGACCGCCCCCGTCAGCAGCAGCGTCAACAGCACCGCCGCGCTGCCCAGGTCCTTGGCCCGGCCCAGCAGCGGATGATGGTCCGCGCTGACGGCATCGGCCAAGGCCTCGATGGCTGAATTGACCAGCTCGACCACCAGCACCAGCACCAGCATGCCGGCCAGCAGCAGGCGTTCGGTGGTGGAATTGCCCAGCCACAGGCCCAGCGGGATCAGTATGGCGGACAGCGCGACCTCCTGGCGGAACGCCGCCTCATGGCGCCACGCCGCACCCAGCCCCTGCAGCGAATAGCCGAAGGCGCGCACGATGCGGATCAGGCCGCCGGTGCTCTTGTAGGGTGAGGATTGGGTCATGATGGCGCCGATGGGGGACGTGTCGGCATTGTAATGGAAGGGGGGCGGTGGCACGGCGCCCAGATTCTAGGGCGCTGCTGTGAAGGCTTCGTTGCGTTGCGCGGATCGTCGCGAATGCTCGCGACGTCAGCTCAGCGTGATGTCGGCGGTGCTGGCCGGTTCGCCGTAGATCATGACGAATGCATCGCTGCCTCCCGGCAGGCTTGCGCTGCCGTTGCCTTCCACGAACTTCAGCGCCTGCCACTGGTCATCGTACAGCCGCCAGGCGCGTGCGCCTGCCACGGTCAGTGCGGTGGCGGTGGTGCTCAGTTTGCGAGGCTCGGAGTAGCCCTCGGCTCCCATGACGATGGCTGTCGTCGTGCCTGTCGGCACCGTGGGAATGGTGCCCACGGGCCGATAGCGATAGCCGCCGAAGACCAGCCATTCTTCGCCCCCTTGCGACTCTACGATCAACTCGTACAGGTCGCGGCCGAAGTTCACCGGGATCTTCATGAACTGGCGGGTGCGTTCGTCAGTATCCGGCAGCAGCGGTTGGCGTCCGTCGATTTGCACATATCCCGGCAGTTCGGTGATGTCGCTCAGGACCACCCCGGGCGAGTCGGTACTGAGCATGGTCGAGGATTCATGCTCGTTGACCAGTACCCAGCGTTTGCCCACCCGACCCTGCCAAGCCGCCGGGAGGGCTGGTGCAGCGGCAATCTGCTGGCCGTATGGCATGGAATTCCAGTAATGGCTGCCCTTGTTTGCAAAGCGCATGATCAGATAGCGGTAGGGGCCGCTGTCGGCGATACGAAAAGACCGGGGCGAGCCCTCGGCGGAAAACCAGCCGTCCTCGCGCAGGCGCAGCCCGGCGGCAACCGTCGTCCAGCCGCCGGACTCGTAGCGCGCCAGCGTGACCGAGCCATCCCCGTTCTTGACCGCCCGGCTGACACCCTCGAAGCTGCCGTAGTACCCTGCAATGGCGTCGAGCGCCGCGTCGCTGGCCGTCACCGCCGGAGAAAGCGTCGTTGGCAGGGCTTGCGGCAATTGCGGCAGCAGCCGCTTGTCGACCAGGGCGTGCAGCAGGATGCGTTCGGCCAGGGCGCCTGCGCCGTAGGCCAGGCTGGTGCCGGTGATCATCACGGCCAGCCCGGCCTCGGGCATCACGAAAAAGTCGCTGCCGAAAAATGTCGTGCCGCCGTTTTTTTCCCAACACGCAAAGCCGACTGCGCGCAGGCCGGGGTGGTCGGCATTGTCCCACCCCAGGCCCCATTTCCATTGCGGGGTCGGATTCAGCGTGACGCCGGTCGTCTGGTCGCGGCCCATTTCCGCCACGGCCGGGGCCGATAGAATCCGCCGGCCCTTGAACTCGCCCTGCTGCAGGAACATCAAGGCCAGGTTCATCATCTCGGTGGGCGTGCTGCTCAGGCCGCCGGTGCCGTAGGCATTGACGTATTCCTGTCCTTGATCGACGCCCATGAAGCGCGCGTGCGCAACGCTGCCGGCGGGATAATGGGCCAGGGGAAAGCGGCTGAGGTCCATGCCCAGCGGCTGCAGGATTTCCTGGGAGACAAAGACCGCGTAGGATTTTCCGCTGACGGCCTCGACGACGCGTTCGGCCATGGTGAAGCCGTCGTTGCAATACACGGCCAGCTCGCCCGGTGTGTGCTTCAGATGCTCGCCGGCCAGTACGGTCTGCGTACGGCGGGCGTAGCCCGGCAAGGGTTGGAACGAGAATATATCGTTGTAGTTCGCCCCCGGGAATCCCGACGTGTGGCTCAGCAGCATGCGGACCGTCACGTTCGCGTACTCCGGCGACAGCATCAGGAAATCGTGCACGTAGGTATCGACCGGCTTGTCCAGGTCGACCTGGCCGCGATCCACCAGGATCATCACTGCCAGGGCGACGAAGACTTTGCTGACCGAGCCGATGTTATATAGGGTGTTGACTCCGGCGGGCTGGCGGCTGGTGTCGTCGATCGTGCCGAAGGCCTGTTGCCAGACGAGGCGCGGGCCGTCGATCAAGGCCACCGAAACCGACGAGGTGTCCGTGTCGCCCATGGCCTGGACGATCGCGGCCTGGCCGTCCCGGATGGTGGCCGAATAGTCGACCTGGCCGGCGCCGGAATCGGAATTGTCGCAGGCCGCCAGCGGCCCCAGCATCGATCCTGCCAGTGCGGCTTGCAGGACGCCGCGGCGTCGCGGCGAGGCCGGGGCTGCGAGGTCATGAACGCGTGGACTGTCGTCGGCGGCCATGAGACCTCCTGTTTGAGGTTTGAAATGAAAAGTGTATAGATCGTAGCATTCGTGACAGCCATGCCACAACGGGCGTGCGTGGGGCCGGCGGCGCAATGAAAAAAAAACCCCCGGCGCGGTGATCGCGTCGGGGGTTTGCCTGGGTACTGCCGGGTTGCGGCCGATGCACAGGCATCGGCCGCGGCGGGAAAGGCTTAGAAGCCGCCCATGCCGCCCATGCCACCCATGCCGCCCATGTCGGGCATGGCCGGGGCCGGCTTGTCCTCGGGCAGTTCGGCCACGGCGGCCTCGGTCGTCAGCAGCAGGCTGGCGACGGAAGCGGCGTTTTGCAGCGCCGTGCGGGTGACCTTGGTCGGGTCGATCACGCCTTGCTCGACCAGATCGCCGTACTCGCCGGTGGCGGCGTTGTAGCCGTAGTTGCCTTCGCCTTGCTCGACCGCATTGACGATCACGCTGGCTTCGTCGCCGGCGTTGCTGACGATGGTGCGCAGCGGCGATTCAATGGCGCGCAGGACCAGCTTGATGCCGGCGTCCTGGTCGGCATTGTCGCCCTTCAGCTTGGCAACGGCCGCCTTGGCGCGGATCAGGGCCACACCGCCGCCGGGGACGATGCCTTCCTCGACCGCGGCGCGCGTGGCGTGCAGGGCGTCCTCGACGCGGGCCTTCTTTTCCTTCATTTCGACTTCGGTCGCGGCGCCGACGCGGATCACCGCCACACCGCCGGCCAGCTTGGCGACGCGCTCTTGCAGTTTTTCACGGTCGTAGTCCGAGGTGGCTTCCTCGATCTGCGCGCGGATCTGCTTGACGCGGGCCTCGATGTTCTTGCCGTCGCCGGCACCGTCGATGATGGTGGTGTTTTCCTTGGCAACTTCGATGCGCTTGGCCTGGCCCAGCAGTTCGAGGCTGGCCTTTTCCAGCGACAGACCGGTTTCCTCGGAGATCACCGTGCCGCCGGTCAGGATGGCGATGTCCTCGAGCATGGCCTTGCGGCGGTCGCCGAAGCCCGGCGCCTTGACGGCGGTGGTCTTGAGGATGCCGCGGATGTTGTTGACGACCAGGGTGGCCAGGGCCTCGCCCTCGACGTCCTCGGCCACGATCAGCAGCGGACGGCTGGACTTGGCGACTTGCTCGAGCACGGGCAGCAGGTCGCGGATGTTGCTGATCTTCTTGTCGAAGATCAGGATGTACGGGTCATCCAGAACGGCGACTTGCTTGTCGGGGTTGTTGATGAAGTAGGGCGACAGGTAGCCGCGGTCGAATTGCATGCCCTCGACCACGTCCAGTTCGTTTTCCAGGGACTTGCCGTCTTCGACGGTGATCACGCCTTCCTTGCCGACCTTGTCCATGGCGTTGGCGATGATCTCGCCCACCGAGGCGTCGCTGTTGGCCGAGATCGAGCCGACCTGGGCGATGGCCTTGCTGGTGGTGCAGGGCTTGGAGAGCTTGTGCAGTTCGTCGACGGCGACGGCGACGGCCTTGTCGATGCCGCGCTTGAGGTCCATCGGGCTGATGCCGGCGGCCACGTACTTCAGACCTTCCTCGACGATCGATTGGGCCAGCACGGTGGCGGTGGTGGTGCCGTCACCGGCATTGTCGGAGGTCTTGGAGGCGACTTCCTTGACCAGTTGGGCGCCGATGTTCTCGAACTTGTCCTTCAGTTCGATTTCCTTGGCGACGGACACACCGTCCTTGGTCACGGTGGGGGCGCCGAACGAGCGGTCCAGCACCACGTTGCGGCCCTTGGGGCCCATGGTGGTCTTGACGGCGCTGGCCAGGATGTTGACGCCACGGACGATGCGCGAACGGGCATCGTCACCAAAGTAGACTTGCTTTGCAGCCATGTTGAAATTCCTTGAATTGAGTGCGGTGGGCGAGACTTACTGGATCACGGCGAGGATTTCGTCCTCGCGGATGACGAGGACTTCGTCGCCATCGACCTTGACGGACTGACCGGCATACTTGCCGAACAGCACCTTGTCGCCGACCTTCACGTCGACGGGCAGGACCTTGCCGTCCTCGGTGCGCTTGCCGGGGCCGACGGCCAGGACTTCACCTTGGTCGGGCTTCTCGGCCGCGCTGTCAGGGATGACGATACCCGAGGCCGTGGTGCGCTCGTTGTCCAGACGCTTGACGATCACGCGATCGTGCAAAGGACGCAGTGCCATGGAGGAACTCCTAGAAAGAATTGAAGGAAAAACGAAAAAGCGCGGGGGATGCCGAGCCGCGCGAGGCGCTTGTTAGCACTCATCCCCGTCGAGTGCTAATTATAGGGACGATGTGCGGAGTTTCAAGGGGGTGGGGGGTTCAGCGGAGGGGGATTTATATGTATCTAATTGAAACATTTTGTGTGGCCGGCGCTGATTCTCGAGGATGCATGACGCTTCGGCTCACGCCGGCTTGAACACCATCAGGTAAAAGATGGCGAGAAAGGCCCCGAGGGCCGGGAATCCGAGGATGAACCAGGCGCGAAAGTAGCGCCTGAACTCAGCCGACAGGCCCTGCCCGGCTCGCAGGCTTGCCGCGGCGCTGTCACGCATCAGGATTTGCAGGCGCACGACCGGCACCCAGCAGGCGATCGCCACGGCATACAGTGCGATCGACCAGGCCAGCCATGGCGTGTCGAGGGGAATCCGCAACAGGCGTACGAGGTACCACCCCGTGAGCGGCTGGGCGATCGCGGTGGTGGCGGTGAACAACCAGTCGGCCGTCACGACATGGCGGGCGACGGTCGCCACGATGCGCGTGTCGCCGCTTCGCACCACGCACAGCAGATAGAAGGCAGTGCCGACTCCGGTGCCGAACAGCAGGGTCGAAGACAGAATGTGCAGAAGCTTGAGGACCAGGTATTCCATCAGTCTCCTGTCCGGGAATCATGAAGGTAGAGCAGGCCCAGCACGGCGAGGATAGGCAGGTTTTTGGTGATGGGACCAAAAGGGTGCAGCCAGTGCTCGGGCAACTGAATGGTGATGATCAACATGTAGACCAGCACGAGGCATGCCTGCGCGAGCCATAGCAGGCGGGCGCGGCGTCCTCGCCAGGCCAGCGTCAGGATACCGAAGGCCAGGTCCAGGCTTGCGGCGCCATAGAGCGCGGCCGGTGCCAGTGCCGCCGGCATGCCCGCCTGCAGCAGCAGCGCCAGGCTGTCATGGACGGGATAGAGGCCGAACGACACGGCCGCCGTCCATAGCCAGACCAGCGCGAGGCTGAGGCGCAGGACCGGCGTGATGTTCTGCGATATGGCGAGCGCCCGGGCGCCCGCCCGGTCCTCGCGCCGCACGAAATCGCGGGGCGGCATCGGTGCGCGGCCCAGCAGGCGCGCAAAGGCCGCCGGATCGGCGGTGTTGCCGCGCGCCAGCATGGCCAGGCTGTCGCGGTTGAACAGGCGGCTGCCGGATGCGCCCGCCAGCCAGACCGCGGCGCGCGCCGCCGCCCGCGGCATCGCCACGATCCATTGGGAGCCGGCCATGCCGAGCCCGGTGCGCAACGCGGCCAGGTAATCGCGCAGCATGATCGGCCGGGGACCGCAGAAGGCCACGGTCCGGGTGCCGCGCGTGGGCGCATCCAGCAGCGCGACGATGCCATCCACGACGTCATCGACATGCACTGGCTGGATGGCTTGCGTGCCTCCGTCCGGCAGGGCCAGCGCCGGCAGCACGGCGAGCCGATCGAACAGCCTCGCGCTGGCCCCGTCCTTGCCGTAGACCAGGGAGGGCTGGACGATGAAGGCCGGCATGCCGGCTTCTCGCAGCACATCGTCGGCCGCTCTCTTGCTCAGGTGAAAGTCCGTGCGCGCCCCCGAGTCCGCGCCCAGCGCGGAGAACTGGATGACGCGGATGCCGCGGCGGCGCGCGGCGGCAAAGAGAGCGGCCGGCGCCTGTACGTGGACCCGCTCGTAATCCTCAATGGCGGCCGCCTGGAGCTGGCGGCGCTGGCGTATCGGCGCCGGAAGCGGGGTTGACGGCATCCTGCGGCGACACGGCGCCAAGCCGAGGGCGGCGGTCAATCGAGACAGGCATGCGCCCCGCGGGCGATCGCCGTTGCCAGGCCTCGAATGGTTTTGGGCTGCGCGAGGCGAGCCTCCTCGGCGGGGTTGACGATGACCCCCGCCTCGATCAGGACGGCCGGCATGCGCGCGCTATGCAGCACCACCAGGCCGTCGTATCGGTGCACGCCACGGCGGCGGTCCAGAAACGGCCGGTTCTCGCCGGCAATCGGCTCGGCGTGATAGGCGGAGGGGTGCTCTCCGGCCTCTCGCAGCGCCTCGCCGATGGCTTGCGCGCAGCGCAGGCTGCGCACGGGCTGCGGATTGCGCATGGAGACAAAGACCGAATAGCCGGCGAATTCGCCCTGGCGGCCGGCGTCGATGTACCGCGGCTGGATGGAGTCATGGTGGATGGACACGAACAGGTCGGCGTCCGGCGCAACCGCCGGGCGTGCGGCCAGCGCGATGCCATCCTCCCCCGGGACGATCCGCGTCACCCGATCGCCGAGGGCCGCCAGGGCGCGGGCCAGCGCGGCGGCCAGGTCCCGGTTGTACAGGTACTCGGCCCGTCCGCTTGCGGCGCGCGCGCCCGACTGTCCCGGCGTATGGCCCACGTCCACCAGGATATGCGCCGCCCGGGCCGGCAGGGCGCAGCACAGCATCAGCAAGGCGCAGGACGGCAGGTGCCGGCGGCGACCGATCATGGCATCTTCCTGGCAGGGTACCGATGAGGACACCAGTCTAAAGTGTTGGACGGCCCTATGGGAATATTGCAGCCGGACCGCTCGGCCGGAAGCCGGGGGCCGCGTAGGCCCGGCGGCACACGCTAGGCCGCCATCTGCTGACCGGTGTCGCGGCGAAAGACCAGGGCGGCCTGGGCAAGGTTGCGCGTCTGGTCGTCCATGGAGGATACCGCCTGGGCGGACTGTTCGGCCATGGCGGCGTTGCTCTGGGTCAGGTCGTCGAGCAGGCCGAATGCCTGGGCAATGTGGGACACGCCTTCGGACTGCGCGACGCTGGCTTCGCTGATCTGCGTGATCAGCGCCCGTACCTGCCGGCTTTGTTCGAGGATCCTGGACATGGCCGCGGCGGCCTCGTGAGCGTGGGCGGCGCTGCTTTGGGCGATGTGCACCACGTCTTTGATCAATGCGGCGATCTCACGCGCCGAGGTGGCGCTGCGCTGTGCGAGTGCGCGAACCTCGGCCGCCACCACCGCGAAGCCGCGCAGCTCCTCGTCCTGGAAGATCGGCGCGGCATTGGCGCGCACCCAATAGTGGTCGCCGTTCTTGCGGCGGTTCTTGATCACCGCAGTCCAGGATCTCCCCTGGCGGAGGGTATCCCAGAGATCCTGGTAAGCCTGGGGCGGCACGTCTGGATGGCGCACGATGTTGTGCGCCTTGCCGAGGAGTTCCTGGTAGTCGAATCCGCTGACCTGGACGAATGCGGCATTCGCATACGTGATGCGTCCCTTGGTGTCGGTGGCCGACAATAGCGTTTCATGTTCCGGGAAGTCGTATTCCCGTTGTGTGACCGGAAGGTTTTTGCGCATGGCGCTCTCCGTGTGCTGTGGGGGGGTGTTTTAGGTTTTAAATATCAATGTATTCAAATGGTTATGCGTGTTTCCGTGGGCCTGCCCGGCGGATCATAGCGCGATTATGTGAAAAACGGATGATCTTGTATTATGCGAATAGGGCATATTTCTGCAGGCAGGACGGAAAGGGCCTGACGATAGCCTTAAACAATCGCATCAATAAAAACAATCAATTTTACTTATATAGTCAGGGCGCCTAAACTAGTTCTGTTGCCGAATTGGCCAACCACTGAACAAGGAGTAGCAATGTCTCTGATCAACACCAAAATCAAGCCCTTCAAGGCCACCGCCTACCACAACGGCAAGTTCGTCGAGGTCAGCGATGCGACCGTCGCGGGCAAGTGGTCCGTGTTCGTGTTCTATCCGGCCGACTTCACTTTCGTGTGCCCCACCGAACTCGAGGACCTGGCCGACCATTACGCCGAATTCCAGAAGCTGGGCGTCGAGGTCTACAGCGTGTCGACCGATACCCACTTTGCCCACAAGGCCTGGCACGATACGTCCGAAGCCATCAAGAAGGTCACCTATCCGATGATCGGCGACCCCACCCACGTGCTGTCCAAGAACTTCGATGTGCTCATCGAGGAAGAAGGCGTTGCGCTGCGCGGCACGTTCGTGGTCAACCCCGAGGGCGAGATCAAGGTGCTCGAGATCCACGACAACGGCATCGGCCGCGACGCGTCCGAGCTCCTGCGCAAGGTGCGGGCCGCGCTGTACATTGCCGCCCACCCGGGTGAAGTCTGCCCGGCCAAGTGGGAGGAAGGCGCCAAGACCCTGACCCCTTCGCTGGACCTGGTCGGCAAGATCTAATCCCAGGGCCGCCCGGCTCGAAGGTCCGCCGCGTCCGCGGCGGGTCATTTCCCTCCCCACGTTTCATTGGACCAGGCGGTGCCGGGCGGCACGGTCCGGGGATGTTCGTCCAAACAAGAGGTGATCACAATGCTGGATGCAAGTCTCAAAGGTCAATTGGGAACCTATCTCGAACGGGTGACGCACGCCATCGAGTTGCGCGCCTCGCTGGATGCCGGCGTCAAGTCCCAGGAATTGCGCGCCTTTCTCGAAGACATCGCCAGCCTGTCCGACAAGATCACCCTGGTCGAGGGTGATTCGGGCGCAGGCCGCGTGCCCTCGTTCGCCATCGCGCGCACGGGCTCCGACATTTCGGTGGCCTTTGCCGGGATCCCGCTGGGCCACGAATTCACGTCGCTGGTGCTGGCGCTGCTGCAGGTCGGCGGCCATCCGCCCAAGCTCGACGATGCGGTGGTGGAGCAGATCCGCGCCTTGCAGGGCGTGCACACCTTCGAAACGTATTTTTCGCTGTCCTGCCAGAACTGCCCGGACGTGGTCCAGGCCCTGAACGCGATGTCGGTGATCAATCCCGACATCCGCCACGTGGCGATCGACGGCGCCTTCTTCCAGGGCGAGGTCCAGGATCGCGAGATCCTGTCCGTGCCGGCCGTGTTCCTGAATGGCGAGCTCTTTCACCAGGGCCGCGCGGGTGTCGAGGAAATCCTGGCCAAGCTCGACGTCGGCGACGACGCGGCCAAGGTCGAGGCCCTGAATGCGCGCGACGAATTCGACGTGCTGGTGGTCGGCGGCGGGCCGGCGGGCGCCGCGGCGGCCGTGTACGCGGCCCGCAAGGGCATCCGCACCGGCGTGGTGGCCGAACGCTTCGGCGGGCAGGTGCTCGATACGATGGCGATCGAGAACTACATCTCGGTGCTGGAGACCGAGGGCCCCAAATTCGGCGTTGCGCTGGAACAGCACGTCAAGGCCTACGAGGTCGACATCATGAACCTGCAGCGCGCCACCGGGCTGGTGCCCGGCAAGTCGGTGCAAGTCGAATTGGCCAGCGGCGCGACCCTCAAGGCCAAGACCGTCGTGCTGTCGACCGGCGCGCGCTGGCGCGAGATCAACGTGCCCGGCGAACACGAATACCGCAACCGCGGCGTGGCCTACTGCCCCCATTGCGACGGCCCCTTGTTCAAGGGCAAGCACGTTGCGGTCATCGGCGGCGGGAATTCCGGCGTCGAGGCGGCGATCGACCTGGCGGGCCTGGTGGCCCACGTGACCTTGATCGAATTCGGCGACGCGCTGCGCGCCGACGATGTGCTGCAGCGCAAGCTGCGCAGCCTGTCCAACGTCACCATCCTGACCTCGGCGCAGACCACCGAGATCCATGGCGACGGCAAGCGCGTCGTGGGCCTGACGTACAAGGATCGCGGCACGGGCGCCGAGCATCGCGTCGAGCTCGAGGGCGTTTTCGTGCAGATCGGCCTGGTGCCCAATACCGAATGGCTCAAGGGCATCGTGGAACTGACCCCGTACGGCGAAATCGTCGTGGACGCGCGCGGCCAGACCTCCGTGCCCGGCGTGTTTGCCGCAGGGGATGCGACCACGGTGCCGTACAAGCAGATCATCATCGCCGCCGGCGATGGCGCGAAGGCCGCGCTCAGCGCCTTCGATCACCTGATCCGCAGCTCGGTCGGCGAAGACGGGGAAGCCGTCAAGGCCGTGGCCTGATTGCCCGGCCGCCGCGACCCGGCGGCCGGACCGCTACAATAGCGCCCTGGGATCGTTTGAATGGATCAGGGGATGCGATGAGCGGCAAGATCAGGGTGGGTATCGTCGGCTACGGCAATCTGGGGCGTGGGGCCGAGCAGGCCGTCGCGCTGACGCAGGACATGCATCTTGCGGCGGTATTCACGCGCCGGGACCCCGCCGGGGTGGCCTGCGTGGATCCCGGCGTGCCGGTGCTGGCCCTCGACGAGGCCGGACACTGGCGCGACCGCATCGACGTGATGCTGCTGTGCGGCGGCTCGCGCCAGGACCTGCCCGAGCAAGGCCCGCGGATGGCCTCGCTGTTCACCACGGTCGACAGTTACGATACGCACGCGCGCATTCCCGAGTATTTCGCCACCATGGACGAGGCCGCGCGCGCGGCGGGCACGGTCGCCATGATCTCCATCGGCTGGGATCCGGGCCTGTTCTCCATCAATCGGCTCCTTGGCGAGGCCATCCTGCCCCGGGGCGCGACCTACACGTTCTGGGGCAAGGGCTTGAGCCAGGGCCACTCGGACGCGCTGCGCCGGGTGCCCGGCGTGCAGGCGGGGGTGCAATACACCATCCCCTCGCCCGAGGCGATCCGCCGGGTGCGCGAGGGCGAGCAACCCCAGCTTTCCACGCGCGAAAAACATACGCGGGAATGCCATGTCGTGCTCGCCGCAGGCGCCGACGCGGATACCGTGCGCGAGGCGATCGTCACCATGCCGGATTATTTTGCCGACTACGACACGACCGTGCATTTCATCACCGCCGAGGCGTTGGCGCGCGACCACGCCGCCATGCCGCATGGCGGTTTCGTGATCCGTAGCGGCCAGACGGGCGACGGCACTCGCCAGCACCTGGAATTCTCGCTGAAGCTCGACAGCAATCCCGCGTTCACCGCAAGTGTCCTGGTGGCCTATGCGCGCGCTGCGCACAGGATGCGCACGCAGGGCGCGCGCGGTGCGCGCACCGCCTTCGACGTGGCGCCGGGGCTGTTGTCGCCCCGCGACCCGGCGCAATTGCGTCGCGATCTGCTCTGACACGGGCAATGCGTCCATGCTGTCCCAGTATGGCGTCCTGGACCTCTGGACCTACGTGGCGGGCACGGTGTTCATCATCCTCCTGCCGGGGCCGAACTCGCTGTTCGTGCTGGCCACCGGCGCCAGCCAGGGCGTGCGCGTCGGCTATCAGGCGGCGCTGGGCGTCTTTATCGGGGATTCGATCCTGATGGCATTGACGGCAGCCGGCGCGGCCTCGGTGCTGCGTGTGCTGCCGATGCTGTTCATGGCGCTCAAGACCCTGGGGGCCTTGTATCTGTGCTACCTGGGTTTGAGGCTGTTGGCGTCGGCCTGGCGGCCGGCCGCCCCCCAGCAGGCCCGCGCGGTCGCGGTGGGCAGCGGCAGCCGGTTCCGCAAGGCCTTGCTGCTGAGCCTGCTCAATCCCAAGGCCATCCTCTTCCTGCTGTCGTTCTTCGTACAGTTCGTCGATCCGGCCTATCCGCATCCGGCCCTGTCCTTCCTCATCCTGGCGGCGATCCTGCAATGCCTCAGCGTCCTCTACCTGTCGCTGCTGATCTTCGGCGGCGCGCGCCTGGCGGACGCCTTCCGGCGCCGCCCCGGGATGGCGCGCCTGGGATGCGCGGCAACCGGCGGCCTGTTCCTCTGGTTCGCCGGCCGCCTGGCTTTCGAGGACTGAGCCTGCGATCGGCATCACGCTGCGGTAATATTGCGCATTCGCGCGCAATGATGGCCAGGCGCGCAAAACAAGGCACGCGCGCGCGTTGACCGGCCCGATGGGCCTTTTCGCGGGTTTTTTCTCCTGGACGCCTTAAGGGTTTATCCCTTTAGGTGCCGCTGCGCTTACTGAGTAGA
Organism: Castellaniella sp. S9; assembly: GCF_027257175.1. Classification (GTDB taxonomy): domain Bacteria; phylum Pseudomonadota; class Gammaproteobacteria; order Burkholderiales; family Burkholderiaceae_B; genus Castellaniella. The sequence goes on from NZ_JAPFGD010000010.1 coordinate 127,496, forward strand.
ATTTTTCGCATCTCAGGTGCTTTACGGATGATTCGACCAGGATGACGCCATGCCGCCCCGCCTTGCCCTAGACAACATCAGCAAGTCCTATCCCACTGTGCGGGCCAACGATGGTGTCAGCCTGGCCGTGCAGCCCGGCGAGATCCATGCCGTGCTGGGGGAAAACGGCGCGGGCAAGTCCACGCTGATGAAAATCATCTACGGCGTGGTGCGGCCGGACTCGGGCACGGTCCAGTGGGACGGGCGGCCGGTGCAGATCAGCAGTCCGGCCGAGGCGCGGGCGCTGGGCCTGGGCATGGTGTTCCAGCATTTCTCGCTGTTCGACACGCTGACCGTGGCCGAGAACATCGCCCTGGGCTTGTCGGGCGATACCGACATCCATGCGCTGGAGCAGCGCATCGCGGATACGGTCGACCAATACGGGCTGGAACTCGAACCGGGACGCCACGTGCATACGCTCTCAGTGGGCGAGCGCCAGCGCGTCGAGATCGTGCGCGCGCTGCTGGGCGGGCCCCGCCTGCTGATCCTCGACGAGCCGACCTCGGTGCTGACGCCGCAGGCGGTGCGGCGCCTGTTCGACATCCTGCGGCAATTGGCCGACGAGGGCTGCAGCATCCTGTATATCAGCCACAAGCTCGACGAGATCCGCAGCCTTTGCCACACCTGTACGGTCATGCGCGCCGGACGCGTGACCGGCCAGTGCGATCCGCGCCTGGAAACAGAGGCCGGCCTGTCGCGCTTGATGATCGGCACCGAATTGCCCACTATTGCGCGCACGCCGCGCGAGGCCGGTGAGGTGGTGCTGCAGGTCCGGGGCCTGAATCTGCCGCGTGCCCATCCCTTCGCCACGCCGCTGCGGGACGTCTCCTTCGAACTGCGCGCGGGCGAGATCCTCGGCATTGCCGGCGTCTCGGGCAACGGCCAACAGGAACTGATGACGGCGCTCTCGGGCGAGGACGTGCGTGCAGCCGCGGACAGCGTCCGGATCGATGGCGAGGCGGCCGGCCAGCGCACGGCGGCCTGGCGCCGGGGGCGCGGGCTGGCTTTCGTGCCCGAGGAACGCCTGGGGCGCGGCGCCGTTCCCGAGCTTTCGCTGGCACGCAACATCCTGTTGTCGCACCAGGACGGCGCCACGGTGTGGCGCGGCTTCGTGCGCGAAGGCGCGGTGCGCGCACTGGCCGCGGGCATCATCCAGCGTTTTCGCGTCAAGGCGCCGGGCCCTCAGGCGCTGGCCGGCAGCCTGTCGGGCGGCAACCTGCAAAAATACATCGTCGGGCGCGAGGTCGTCCGGCGCCCGCGCCTGCTGCTGGTCGCGCAGCCCACCTGGGGGGTGGATGTCGGCGCGGCCGCGCAGATCCGCGGCGAGCTTCTCGCCCTGCGCGACGCGGGCTGCGCCATCCTGCTGATTTCCGAGGAACTCGACGAACTGTTTGAAATCTCGGACCGCCTGGTCGTCATCGCCAAGGGGCGCATATCGCCCTCGGTGCCGATCGGCGAGGCCCAGCGCGAGCAGATCGGCCAGTGGATGAGCGGGCTGTGGCCCGGCGCCGAGGCCGGAACCGACGTCGAGACCGCCGACCTGGAGGCGGTCCATGCTTGAACTGATTCCCCGCGCGGAACCCTCGCGCCTGATGTCCTGGCTGTCGCCGGTCCTGGCCGTGATCCTGACCGCCGTTTGCGGGGCCATCATGTTCGCGGCGGTCGGCAAATCCCCCGTCGAAGGCCTGGCGGTGTTTTTCCTCGAACCGATCAGCAGCCTGCGGGGCTGGTCCGAGATCGGCGTCAAGGTGGCGCCGCTGCTGCTCGCCTCGGTCGGCCTGGCGTTGTGCTTTCGCGCCAATATCTTCAATATCGGCGCCGAAGGCCAACTCGTGCTCGGGGCCATCGTGTCCGGTGCCGTCATCCTGCATTTCGATGACGGCACGGGCGGCGGCGGGGCCGGGATGATTGCGCTTGCCCTGTTGGCCGGCGCCGTGGGCGGGGCCTTCTGGGCGGCCATCGTGGCGTGGCTGCGCGATCGCTACAACGCCAACGAGATCCTGGTGTCCCTGATGCTGGTGTATGTGGCCGAGCTCCTGCTCAGCTACCTGGTGCACGGCGTCATGCGCGATCCGGATGGTTTCGGCTTTCCCCAGTCGCGGCTGTTCGACGACGGCTTCCTGCTGCCGGTCTGGCCGGGCACGCGGCTGCACCTGGGGGTGCTGCTGGCCTTGGCCGCCTCGCTGCTGGCCTGGCTCCTGTTGTCGCGGATGTTCGCGGGCTTTCGCCTCACCGTCGGCGGCCTGGCGCCGCTCGCGGCCCGCTACGCGGGCTTTTCCTCGCGGCGCGCACTGTGGGGCTGCCTGCTGTTTTCAGGCGCGCTCGCCGGGGTGGCGGGCGCGTGCGAGATCATGGGGCCGATCGGCCAGCTCACCCCCTCGGTGTCGCCCGGCTACGGTTTTGCCGCGATCATCGTCGCTTTCGTCGGGCGCCTGCATCCGCTGGGCGTGGTGTTCGCCAGTTTCGTCATGGCGCTGTTCTACATCGGCGGCGAACTCTCCCAGACTCGCCTGGGCATGCCCAGCGCCATCACCGGCATCTTCCAGGGCATCTTGTTGTTCGCGCTGCTGGCCTGCGACGTGCTGATCTACAAGCAATTCCGCTGGAGGCGCGGCGCGGCCGCTATGATTCGTGGAGGCAGGCCCTAGACCATGGACGCACTCGCTCCCCTGATCGCCGCGTCGATGAACGCGGGAACCCCCTTGATGCTGGCGGCCCTGGGCCTGTTGATCAATGAAAAGGCCGGGGTGATCAACCTGGGTTCGGAAGGCATGATGCTGGTGGCCGCGGCGCTGGGCTTCGCCGTCACCGTGCATTCCGGCAGCCCCGCCACGGGCTTCCTCGCCGGCGCCGTGGCCGGCGCCCTGCTGGCCGGCGTATTCGCCTGGCTGACGGTGTGGCTGGGTGCCAACCAGGTGGCCTGCGGCCTGGCCTTGTCGCTGTTCGGCGTCGGGGCCTCGGCCTATATCGGGATCCCCTACGTGGGCGCCACGATCCAGGCCTCCAGTTGGGGCATTCCGGGCCTCGAGCATATTCCGTTTTTCGGCCCGGCCCTGTTCCAGCACCACCCGATGGTGTACGGGGCGCTCCTCCTGTGCGCGGCCCTGGGCTATTTCCTCTATCGCACACGCGCCGGGCTGGTGCTGCGCGCCGTGGGCGAGTCGCCCGAATCGGCCCACGCGCTGGGCTACAAGGTGCGCCGCATCCGCCTGGCGGCGCTGCTGTTCGGCGGCGCGTGCTGCGGCCTGGCGGGCGCATTCATGTCGCTGGTCTACACGCCCATGTGGGTCGAGGGCATGGTGGCCGGCCGCGGCTGGATCGCGCTGGCGCTCACCCCGTTCGCGACCTGGCGCCCCGCTCGCGTGCTGGTGGGCGCCTACCTGTTCGGCGGCATCACCATCCTGACTTTCCACATGCAGGCGCTGGGGGTGCCGATCGCCTCGCAACTGCTCTCCATGCTGCCGTACCTGGCTACCATCCTGGTGTTAGTGCTCATCTCGCGGAACGTCAACTGGATCCGCATCAACATGCCCGCATCGCTGGGCAAGAACTTCAACCCCAATTCCTGAAGGAACGATCATGAAGGGAACCATGCTCCGCAAGACCCTCTATGCCCTGACGGCCGCCTCGGCCGTCGCGCTGGCAAGCCCGGCGGCCGCCGAACCGCTGAAGGTCGGTTTTGTCTATGTCAGTCCGATCGGCGAGGCCGGCTGGACCTGGCAGCAGGACATCGGCCGCCGCGAAATGGAGGCCGCCCTGGGCGACAAGGTCAAGACCCAATACGTCGAGGACGTCCCCGAGGGCGCCGACGCCGAGCGCGTCATCCGCGACCTTGCCCAACAGGGCAATCAGCTGATTTTCACCACGTCCTTCGGGTACATGAACCCGACGATCAAGGTCGCCAAGCAATTCCCGGACGTCAAGTTCGTGCACTCGACCGGCTACAAGACCGCGCCCAACGTCGCCACCACCAATGCACGCTTCTACGAAGCCCGCTACGTGGCCGGCATGCTGGCCGGCAAAATGACCCAGACCAAGGTCGTGGGCTACGTCGGCGCCTATCCGATCCCCGAGGTGCTGCAAGGCATCAATGCCTTCACCCGCGGCCTGCGCAGCATCCAGCCCGACGCGCAGGTGCGCGTCATCATGGTCAACAGCTGGTTCGACCCGGGCAAGGAACGCGACGCCGCGCTGGCGCTGCTGGACCAGGGCGCGGACATCGTGACCCACCACACCGATTCCACCGCCACGGTGCAGGCCGCCGAGGAACGCGGCAAGTACGCCATCGCCTACCACTCCGACATGTCGAAGTTCGGGCCCAAGGCGCAGTTGGGTGCGGTGACCCATCACTGGGGCCCCTACTTCACCAAGGAAGTCCAGTCCGTGCTGGACGGCACCTGGAAGTCCAACCAGGTCTGGGGCGGCTTCAAGGAAGGCATGGTCGCCCTCGAGGGATTCGGCCCCGCTGTCGACGACGAGCTCAAGACGTTCCTCAAGCAGCAAGAGGACGCCATCGCGGCCGGCACCCTGAACCCGTTCGCCGCGCCGATCAAGGACAACGAAGGCAAGGTGCGCCTGGCTGACGGCGCGCTGGACGACAAGGGCCTGAACGCCATGGACTACTACGTCGAGGGCGTGGTCGGCAAGCTCGGCAAGAACTGAGCCGCGCTCGTGCCGGAACCGCCCAGGCGCTGAACGCCCGGGCGGCACGGGGCGTCCCGCAAAGTCCCGGGATGCTCCCGGGATAGTACACTGGCGACCGGGGGGCGATGCCGCCCCCACTGGGGCGGAGGCCGACGCGTGCCTTCGCAGGGGCCAGTTGCCATGCCTGGCCAAGCATGGAAAAACACGTTTTTGGTGGACTATCGAATGAAACCCTCATTTTCTCGAACCCTGGGCGTCGCGGCCGCTTCGGCGCTCTTGCTGGCCGGGTCGGCGGCCTGGGCCCACAGCCACGGCGATGCCCATGGCGCCTCCCACGGTGGCGCGCATGGCGCCATGGAATCCGCGGCGGGCCTGCCCGCCTCGGCAACGGTCAGCGCGCGCGATTGCTGGATTCGCCAGCTGCCGGCGCCGACTCCGTCGGGCGGATTCCTGGTGGTGCATAACGGCGGCGATCAGCCGGCCGTCCTCAAGGGCGTTTCCTCGCCGGATTACGGCATGGTCATGCTGCACCAGACCACCGAGGAAAACGGCCTGAGCAAGATGTCCATGGTCCACGAGGTCTCGATCCCGGCGGGACAGGACCTGGATCTGCGCCCCGGCAGCTATCACATCATGCTCGAGCAGCCGCGGGATGGGCTGAAGATCGGCGACCACGTGCGCGTGGATTTCGCCCTTGGCAACGGCGAAGGCTTCGCCGCGACCTGCGAGGTCAAGCCCGCCAAGGCCATGAGCCACTGAGGGCTCAGCCGGTCGCCCCGAAGAACGCCAGGCAGGCGCGATTGAAGGCGCGCGGATTGGCGAGATTCATGCCGTGCGCCGCCAGGCGGATGACCTCCCGGCGCGCGTGCGGCAGGGCGGCCTGCAATTGATCCTGGCGCGTTCCGTAGCGCGCCGGGCTGTCTGATCCGCCCAGCAGCAGGACGGGGCACTGAATGCGGCGGATCTCCTCGAGGTGCACCGGCCGGTTCGCCTCGAGGACCTGTGACAGCAGGGTCGCCGCGTTGTCGCGCACCATCTGCTTGAACCAGCCCACCATCTTGCGCCAGGTGCCGGCGCCGTTGACGGTGTCGATGAACTGTTCGGCCGCGGCGTCCACCTCTCCTTTTTCCAGCAAGGCGACGGCGGGGGTGTAGAAGACCGGCGTGGGCGCCTCATGGGCGAATCTGAAGCCCGGATCGGCCAGCGTCAGCGTCTTGCAGTATTCCGGCGCCCGCAGCGCGAGCTCCACGGCGACCTGCGCGCCGCGCGAGTGGCCCAGCACGTGCACCGGCCGGCCTTCGCCCAGGGCGCGCGCCAGCGCGATCATGTCCTCGGCGTGGGTGGCGATGCCATAGCCGGGATCGGGATGCGTGCCGGCACGCGGCCAGCAGCCTCGCAGGCTCGCCGCCGCCACGCGGTAGGATTCCCCCAGTTGCGGAATCTGCCAGCGCCAATAGCGGTAGTCGCACAGCGAGCCGTGGATCAACAGGACGACCTCGCCCGCGCCCGCCTCGGTGTAGTCGATCGGGAACGGACTCTGCAGCGTGGCCTGTGCAAGCGTGGGGGCGCGGACCATTACAGCAGCTTCATGCGGCTCTTGGCGGTTTCAGCGGCAGAGGTATTGGGATAATCCTTGATGATGCGCTGCAGGCTGGCCTTGGCGCCGGCGAGGTCATTGATTTCGATCTGGCTGGCGGCGGCGACCAGCAAGGCGTCGGGTGCGCGTGGATCCTGCGGCCGGGTCTTGACCAGATCCTGCATGGTCTGGACCGAACCCTTGAAGTCACGGGTCGCATATTGGCTGCTGCCCAGGTAGAACCGGGCGTCGCCCGACAGTTCGCTGTCCGGATAGGCCTGGGTGAAGGCGGCAAAGGCCGTTGCGGCCTCCTTGTACTTGCCGCTGCGGTACTGGTCGGCCGCCGCCTGGTAGGCTGCTTGTTCCTGCGGGTCGGCGGTCTGGCGGTCCTGCGGCGCGTTCTCGGGCTGGTTGCCGGTGGGCGGGCGGCGCGTCAGATGCTCGAGCTGGCCGCGCATGGAAGCGAGCTCGTGGCGCAGCATGTCGATCTGATCGGCCAGCTGCAGCCGTGCCTGCTGGTTCTGCTCGTTGATTTGCTTGATCTGCGTCCGTAGCTCGAGGATGGCCCACCGGGCCTCATCATCGGAGAACGCATGTGCCGGTGCGGTCGCCAGTGCCAGTGCGATCGTCAGGCCGGCGGTGAATGCCGTGCCCAGGCGCGGGATGAATGCTTGCATGTCGAATTCCGTCCAAATAAAAAACGCCGCGGCGGGAACCGCCACGGCGTTGCTGCGGCAAAGCCGGAATCAGCGCTGATAGTTGATGTCGGCGCGGCGGTTCTCGGCGTAGTCGGCTTCGGTGTTGCCCAGCGCCTTGGGACGCTCCTTCCCGAAGCTGATGGCCTCGAGCTGGTTGGCATTGACGCCCAGGAGGGTCATCATGCGCGCCACGGCATCCGAACGGCGTTGGCCGAGAGCCAGATTGTATTCGGTGCCGCCGCGGGCGTCAGCATTGCCTTCGATGCGCACCTTCTGGCCGGGATGGCTGGTCAGGTAGTTGGAGTGCATCTCGACGACGCTGCGATATTGCTCGGGGATGGAGTAGCTGTCGAATTCAAAGTAGACCGAGCGTTGTTGCGCTAAGGGACTTTGCGGATTGAACGGATCCATGACTTGTCCCGTGGACGCCGAATCCGAGCCTGCAGCTCCGGTGCCGGACTGGTCCAGCGGTACGGAGCTGCAAGCCGCCAGGGAGGCGGCGAACGCGGCTATTGTCAGGGTCCTGGTGATGCGCGAGCTCATTTAATTTCCTTTCAAGAAGAGTCACACGAAAATCGCTTAGTCAGTAAACGGGCCCCAGGTGGGTTCGCGGACTTTGCCGCTCAGGGAGGAGAGTTTCTGCTTGACACGTCCGTCGGTCGATGTGACCGCCAGCACGCTCTGGCCACCCTGGATCGAGCTGTACAGTATCTGCATGCCATTGGGCGCGTAGCTGGGGGATTGATCGTCCGGTCCGGCGGTCAACAGCTGTTCCGATCCCGTACTCAAGGCCATGGTCGCTATCCTGAAAGCACCGTTTCTTCGTGTAACGTACACCAGTTGGCTGCCGTCGGGAGAGACGCGGGGTGAAATATTGTAACTGCCGGAGAACGTCAAGCGCTGGGCGTCTCCGCCCGCGGCGGGGACCTTGTAGATCTGGGGGTTGCCGCCACGGTCGCTGGTAAACACCAGCGAATCGCCGTCGGGCGTGAAGCGCGGTTCGGTGTCGATCAGCGGCGAACGCATGACGCGGCGCAGGTCCGAGCCGTCGGCGTTGATGGTGTAGATCTGCGAGATCCCATCGCGTGAAAGGACGATGGCCAGGCGGTTACCGTCGGGCGACCAGGCCGGTGCGCTGTTATTGCCCTTGTAGTTGGCCACTGGCGCACGCTGGCCGGTGGCCAGGGTCTGGATGTAGATGACCGGCTTGCCGGATTCGAAGCTGACGTAGGCCAGGCGGCTGCCGTCGGGCGACCAGGCCGGGGAAATGATCGACTGGCGCGACCGCAGCATCACCTGGGGATTCTGGCCGTCGGCGTCAGCAATTTGTAACTCATAGCCGTTGCCGGTCTGCAACACATAGGCGATGCGCGTGGAAAACACCCCCCGCACCCCGGTGATCTTTTCATAGATCCTGTCGGCGATCCGGTGCGAGATCCGGCGCAGCTCGGCCTCGGTGCCGCTGAAGGCGACCTTGTCGAGTTCGGCCTTGCGCGCATTGTCCACCAGGCGATAGCTGACCGTGTATTGGCCGCCGTCCTGGGTGACCGAGCCGAAGGCCAGATAGTCGGCTCCGCGGGCCTGCCACTCGTCGTGGGACACGGTGCTTTCCAGGTCCAGTGTGGCGCCGGCCGCGCTGATCAGCCGGAACTGGCCCGAGCGCGTCAGGTCCGCGCGTATGATCTCGGGCACCTGGGTGTTGCCCGAACCCGAGAAATCGGCGATCGCAATGGGGTATTGCGTGGCACCGACGCCCGAGATATCGACGCGCAATTGGGCTTGGGCGGCTGGTGTTCCTACGGCCGCCACGAACAGGAAGGACAGGCCCGCGACCGCGGCGCGCCGCCAGAGGCGTGTCGCGAAGCCCGAGGCAATGGATAAGGTCATGAGTGCGATCTCCTAGTCGTACATGCGGTAATCAACATCAATATACGACGGATACTTACCGCTCGGAGGTTTGGGGAAGGGCGAGCATGCGAGAATGCCCTGACGGACGGCGATGTCGAAGCGCTGGTTGCCGGACGAACGCCGGATGTCCACTTTCAGGACGCCTCCGTGGGCATCCAGGTAGGTACGGTATTGCACCGTGGGGTTGACGGTGCCGTTACGCGCGGGCACGTCATAGATGACGCCCGGTTTGACGCAGCGGCGTACGGCTGCGGCATAGCCGTCGCTGCCGCCTCCGCCGCCTTGCTGGTTGCGATCGGCGGTGCCGCTGGGGATGCCGGCAGCCTCGAGGGCGGAGCCGCGCATGGCTTCGCGTAGCGCCTCGCGCTTGGCGGCCGCCTCCTTGGCAGCCTTTTCCTTGGCGGCTTTCTCGGCAGCCGCTTTTTTTGCAGCGGCTTCCTTGGCGGCTTTTTCCTTGGCCGCCTTCTCGGCGGCCGCTTTCTCTGCCGCAGCCTTTTCAGCGGCGGCTTTTTCCTTGGCGGCTTTCTCAGCAGCAGCTTTCTCTGCGGCCGCCTTCTCGGCCGCGGCCTTTTCCGCGGCGGCTTTCTCAGCGGCGGCTTTTTCGGCAGCGGCTTTCTCAGCGGCGGCCTTTTCTGCGGCGGCTTTCTCAGCGGTAGCCTTTTCTGCAGCGGCTTTCTCGGCCGCGGCCTTTTCCGCGGCAGCTTTTTCGGCAGCAGCCTTCTCAGCAGCGGCTTTTTCAGCGGCGGCTTTTTCGGCCGCAGCCTTCTCAGCCGCTGCTTTTTCGGCGGCCTGCCGCTCCGCCTCGGCCTTTGCCTGGGCAGCCTGTTCCGCGGCCAGTCGTTCTTGTTCTTCGCGCAGCTTGCGTTCTTTTTCCAGGGCGATCTCGGCCTCGGCCTGTGCCTTGGCGGCTGCTTCGGCGCGGGCCTGGGCCTGGGCGAGGGCCTGCGCCTGCTGCTCGGCCACGGCGCGTGCTTCGGCCAAGGCCGCTTCCTGTGCGCTGTTGTCCGGGGGCGTGGGTTGTGGCTCAGGCTCGGGTTCTGGTTCCGGCTCTGGCGTGGGTTCCGGCTCTGGCTCCGGCTCGGGTTCAGGCGTGGCTTGTTCGACCGGCGGCGCGGCTTCGGCCACGGTCCCTTCCGCCCAGAGCTCGATCTGGACCGGCCCGGGATTGTCGGGTGCCGAGTTGAAGCCCACGATCATCAGGGCGATGACCAGGCCATGCGCGAGCAGCGAGTACGTCAGGCCGCGGCGTTCTTCGCGCCGCCCGTCGTCCGATCCGTCTGCCTGTCTGGAAAAGCGTTCAAAGAGTTTCATGAGCCTGTGGGTTTCTGTCGCGGCAGCGTTCCGTCTCGGGGACGCCGGCGCCGCGTCAGCGCGTTTGTCCGGTGGCGGTCTGGTTCACGAGCAAGCCCAGGCGGGTGATGCCGCCGGCGCGCAACTGGTCCATCACCTGCATCACGGACTCGTAGGGCACCTTGCCGTCCGCGGAAATCACCACCGGCGTATCGGCCGTGGCCATCGCCTGGACCTCGGGCACCAGGTTGCCCTTGTCGACGGGCCGGAACGATGCGCCCGAATCGCGCAGGCGCATGCTGAGCGCGCCATGTTCGTCGATCTGGACCTCGAGGGGTGTGACGGGTACTTCCGAGGCGGTGCCGACCGAGGGCAGCTCGATCTGGCCCGGCGTGATCATCGGTGCGGTCACCATGAAAATCACCAGCAGCACCAGCATCACGTCGATGTAGGGCACGACATTGATGTCGTTCTTGAGTCGCCGTGGCCTGCGGTCGCGCAGCGTTCCCATGTCAGTGCACCTGGCGCTGGAGGATGTTCAGGAACTCGTCGACGAAACTGTCGAAGCGCAGCGAGAGGCGGTCGATCTCGTTCGTGTAGCGGTTGTAGGCGACGACGGCCGGGATGGCGGCGAACAGGCCGATGGCGGTGGCGATGAGCGCCTCGGCGATGCCGGGAGCCACCGCCGCGAGCGTGGCCTGCTGCATGGTGGACAAGCCCATGAAGGCATGCATGATGCCCCAGACGGTGCCCAGCAGCCCGACATACGGGCTGACCGACCCGGTCGAGGCGAGGAAATTCAGGTGTGATTCGAGGCTGTCCATTTCGCGCTGGTAGGCGGCCCGCATGGCGCGGCGCGGCGCATCCAGCAAGGTGTCGCCTCGGGCCGCCGAGCGGCGTGCCTTGATGAACTCCGTCATCCCCGCATCGAAGATCCGTGCCAGCGCCCCGTGCTCGTCGCGGCGCGAGGCGATCGCCTGTTGCAGGACGGTGAGGTCGCCGCCGGCCCAGAAGTCGTCCTCGAAGCGGCGGGTCTGCGCATCGGCGCGCTTGAGCGCCGCGCGCTTGCTGAAGATATACGTCCAGGACAGGATGGAGACGGCCAGCAGGATCAGCATGACGATCTGAACCGGAATGCTGGCGTTTGCGATGAGGGACAGCAGCGACAAATCGCTTTGGGCTTGCATGGTTAGTTTCTGGCCTTTTCCAGTAAGTTCCTGATGGATGAGGTCATCCGCACGGGTTTGAAAGTTTCGGCGTGTACGGCACAGACTTGGACGTCGCCCACAGCGAGTAGTTCCTCGCCGCGCCGGGCCTCCTGGGTGAACAGGAGGGCCGAGGCGCGGATGTCGGCCACCACGGTATGGATGTCGATCCTGTCGTCCAGGCGCGCCGGGCGATGATAGGCCACCTCTGCGCGCCGGACCACGAACATCACACCTTCGCGTTCGGCGAGCACGCGCTGATCCAGCCCGAGCGCCCGCAACCATTCCGTGCGCCCGCGTTCAAAGAACTTGAGGTAGTTTGCGTAGTAGACGACACCGCCTGTGTCGGTGTCCTCGTAATATACGCGAATGGGCAGGATGGCGGGCCTGTTGGGGAACTGGGAATCCATTTTTTCGTTAAGCCGTGTGACTATGCCCATCCGTGCGAAATGCCCACGAAGGGCGGCCGCGGCTCAGAGGGATTTTAGAGTATCCAGTATGAATGCGACAGCCTCGCCGGGCGCCACCCGGTGGGCGTCGCCCCCGCGGCGCGCCTGGATTTCGACGACCCCGTCCTTGAGGCCGCGCTCGCCCAAGGTGACGCGCAGGGGCACGCCGATCAGCTCCCAGTCGGCGAACATGATGCCCGGCCGGGCGTCGCGGTCGTCGAGGATCACGTCCACACCGGCGGCGCCCAGGTCACGGTACAGGGCCTCGGCCGTGTTGCGCACGGTTTCATTTTTGCCGATGCCGATCGGGCACAGCACCACCTCGAAGGGCGCCATGGCGCGCGGCCAGATGATGCCGCGCTCGTCGTGGTTCTGCTCGACCGCGGCCGCCGATATCCGGGTGATTCCGATGCCGTAGCATCCCATCTGCAGGAGGGCCGGCTTGCCGTCGGTCTCGAGGAAGGTGGCGTTCAGCGCGCGCGAGTACTTGTCGCCCAGGAAGAATACGTGGCCGACTTCGATGCCGTGCTGGATCGACAGCGCGCCCCCCTGGGGATCCGGATCACCCGCCACCACGTTGCGCAGGTCGGCGGTGGCCGCCTCGGGCAGGTCGCGCCCCCAGTTCACCCCGGTGTAGTGGTAGCCTTCCTCGTTGGCGCCGCAGACGAAATCGCCCATGTGGGCCACCGTGAGGTCGGCGATCACCGTGACCGCGCCGTCGCGCAGCCCGATCGGCCCCAGGTATCCGGGCGGGCTGCCGAAGGCCTCCAGGATCTCGGCCTCGGTGGCGAAGCGGTAGCCGTCCCGCAAGCCCGGCAGCTTGCCGACCTTGACCTCGTTGAGCTCGTGGTCGCCGCGGATCAGCAGCAGCCACACCCGCGCCGGCCCTTCGGCGGGGTCGGTGGCCAGCACGATGGATTTGACGGTGCGCGTCAGCGGCAGGCCCAGCTGCTCGGCCACGATCTCGCATTTCGGCGCCTGTGGGGTGGCGCGCTTTTCCAGGGGTTCGCGGGCGGCCTCGCGCTCGGGGATCAGGCAGGGCGCCGGCGCCAGCTCGATGTTGGCCGCGTAGTCCGAGTCCGGGTTGTACACGAGCAGATCCTCGCCGGTCTCGGCGATGACCTGGAACTCGTGGCTGCGTGAACCGCCGATCGAGCCGGTGTCGGCCGCCACCGCGCGGAAGGCCAGGCCCAGACGCGAGAAAATGCGCTGGTAGGCCGCGTACATGGCGTCGTAGCTGGTTTGTGCGCTGGCCTCGTCGCGATCGAAGGAATAGGCGTCCTTCATCGTGAATTCGCGTCCGCGCATCAGGCCGAAGCGCGGGCGGCGCTCGTCGCGGAACTTGGTCTGGATGTGATAGAAATTGACCGGCAGCTGGCGCCAGCTATGGATTTCGTTGCGCGCGATGTCGGTCACGACCTCCTCGGAGGTGGGCTGCAGCACGAAGTCGCGCTGATGGCGGTCCTTGATGCGCAGCAGCTCGGCGCCGTATTGTTCCCAGCGGCCCGATTCCTCCCAGAGCTCGGCGGGCTGGACCACCGGCATCAGCAGTTCCAGGGCGCCGGCGCGGTCCATTTCCTCGCGCACGATGGTTTCGATCTTGCGCAGCACCTTGAGGCCCATCGGCATGTAGGTGTAGATGCCCCCGGCGACCTTGCGGATGAGCCCCGCGCGCGTCATCAACTGGTGGCTGACGATCTCGGCATCCGCGGGCGCTTCCTTGAGGGTGTTGAGGTGGTACTTGCTGGCGTGCATGGTAGGGTTTCCGGTTGATACGTATAATCGACGGTAATTGTATTGAATTCATTATCGAGGTGGCCCCATGCTGGATCGAGAAGGCTACCGTCCTAATGTCGGCATTATCCTCGTAAACCAGAAAAACGAGGTTTTTTGGGGTAAACGCATCCGGGAGCATGCCTGGCAGTTCCCGCAAGGCGGCATCAAGCACGGCGAAACCCCCGTGCAGGCGATGTACCGCGAGCTGCACGAGGAAGTCGGCTTGCGTCCCGAGCACGTACGGATATTAGGGCGGACGCGCGACTGGCTGCGCTATGACGTACCGGATCATTTCGTGCGCCGGGAATTGCGAGGACACTACAAAGGACAAAAGCAGATCTGGTTCCTGCTGCGCATGGTGGGGCGCGACTGCGACGTCAGCCTGCGCGCCTCCGACTCGCCGGAATTCGACGCCTGGCGCTGGAATGCGTACTGGGTGCCGCTGGAGGCGGTGATCGAGTTCAAGCGCGAGGTCTATACGCTGGCCCTGCACGAACTCTCGGGCCTGCTGTTTCGCCGCACCACCGAGAACCGCTACCTGCGGCACCGGGGCGCGCGCTCGCCGGCCAAGACGACCGCGCGCGAGGCCTGAGGGCGGGGTTATGATTGGGCTTTCGGATACGCCCTCACATACGCTCACATAAGGTTTGAACGCATGCTCCAAGACCTCGACTCGCTGGCCGAGCGCATCGGAAAACTGGTTCAGGCGGCCCGCCAGCTTCAGGCCGAGCGCGGCACCTTGCAGGCCCGCATCCGCCAACTCGAGCAGGAATGCAACGCCCTCAAGGACCAACAGGTCCGCGAGCAGGACGAATTCACCCGCATGTCCGAGCGCGTCGCGCGCCATGACCATGAATTGCAATCCGTGCGCGACGAGGCGCAGGCGGCCCGCGCGAGCCTCGAGGACCAGGTGCGCCTGCAGCAGGGGCAATCCGATGCCATGCGCGAACGCCTCGAACACGCCGAGGCCGACCGCGACAAACTGCGCCGGGTGGCCCGGGGCGCCCAAGAGCAGATCGACCTGATCCTAGAGCGCCTGCCGGGCGCGGAGTAACCGTCATGGAACGCGTAGACGTCTCGATTCTGGGCCGCGATTATTCGCTGGCCTGCTCACCGTCCGAAAAGGACGCGCTGCTGGCGGCCGTGCGGCACGTGGATCAGCGCATGCTGGCCATCAAGGGCACGGGCAAGGTCGCCAGCAACGAACGCATCGCCGTCATGGCGGCCATCCAGATCGCCGGCGAGCTTTTGAACATGCGCGCGCCCGACGGTCCGCTCAGCAATATTGCCTTGGGCGATTTCAAGGGTAAAATTGATGCCATGAACGACATGCTCGACCAGGTGCTCGGGCCTGCCGCTTGATATGGATGTTTCCGGACGCCGCGCCGCGTCCGACAGGTTAGTCCCTGCCGTGTTCGTGACTTGGCCATACATTCCTTGAACCAATGCTAATTGGCATAGGTTGCTGGATTGACAGATGGGCGAGCTACCTTCACTGGATAGCCCGAAGTCTGACTGAAGGCGACCACCGTGAACCTCAGGTTCCGGGATGCCGGCCTAGACGGCACAGGCGGGGCGTTTCTCGAGAGCTCGTCGACAACGACGGGCTTTCGTCTTTTCAGGAGTTATGAATGTATCCAAGCAAGGACAAACGTAAGGGTCTGCTGTCGCTGCTGCCCGCCCTCATCCTGGCCGGCGCCGCACTGGGCGCCGCGGCGCCGGCGGCCGCCCATGGCGATGGGCCTGATGGACGGCGTGACCACGGTCCGCGGGCCAGCCTGCATGCCCAGGCGTCCTCCGAGGTCGCCCAGGACACAGTGCGGATTATGCTGGCCGCCGACCTGCGGGCCGACACACAGACCGACGCCGCCGAGGCGCTCAATACCCGCCTGGATACCGTCATGCAGCAGGCCAAGGGCCACGAGGGCATCGAGGTGCGCAGCGGCGGCTATCGCATCTGGCCGTCGACGGGGCAGGACGGCAAGATCGCCGAATGGCGCGGGCGCGCCGAGATCATCCTGACGTCCAAGGATTTTGCGGCGGCCTCGCAGCTGGCCGCCGATCTGGGTGACCGCATGCCGATTTCAGGAATCTCGTTCTCGGTGTCGTCCGAGACGCGCGCCGCCACAGAGCAGAAACTGCTGGTCCAGGCCGTGGATGCCTTCAAGACACGCGCGCAGGCCTTGACCGATGCGCTGGGCTTCGCGTCCTACCGCTACGACTCGATCGACCTGGGCGGCAGCGGTGAATCCGTGCCCAGCCCCATGCCGCGCATGATGATGGCCAAGGCTGCGGACGCGGTGGCCGCGCCCCTCGAAGGCGGCACCGAAACCATCAGCGTGGCGGTCAGCGGGACGATCCGGCTGCAGCCCGCCAGTACAGCAGCAGGCCAATGACGATCATGGGCAGCGACAGCAGCTGCCCCATCGACAATCCGCCGGCCAGCAGGCCCAGGAAAGCGTCCGGTTCCCGAGTGAATTCGACCAGGAACCGGGCCGTGCCATAGCCCATCAGGAATACCGCGCTGACCTGGCCGGCGGGACGGGGCTTGCGCGCGAACCACCAGACCAGTGCGAACAGCGCCAGGCCTTCCAGTCCCATTTCGTAGAGCTGCGAAGGGTGGCGTGCGAGGCCGTCCTGCGCGTGCGGAAAAATCATGCCCCAGGGCAGGTCCGTGGGCCTGCCCCATAATTCGCCGTTGATGAAGTTGCCCAGGCGGCCCGCCGCCAGGCCCAGCGGAATCAGCGGCGCGATGAAATCCCCCAGCTCGAGCAGCGAGCGCTGCCGCCGGCGCGCAAACAGCAGCAGGGCGACAATGACGCCCAGCAGGCCGCCGTGGAAAGACATGCCGCCTTCCCAGACCCGCAGGATCGCCAGCGGGTTGGCCAGGTAGTCCGAGAATTTGTAGAACAGCACATAGCCCAGGCGCCCGCCCAGTATCACCCCCAGCACGCAATAGAAGATGATGTCCTCGAGGTCGCGCAGGTCCAGGCCGCAGGGATGGTGCCGGATGCGCCAGCGTCCCAGCAGCCAGGCCAGGCCGAAGCCCGCCAGATACATCAGGCCGTACCAATGGATGGCCAGCGGGCCGAGCTGCAGGGCAATGGGGTCGATCTGGGGGAATGGCATGTCCGTCCCGGCGGCGAAAAAATTATCATGGATAATAACGCGATCGGCCCGCGGCTCCGCGCCGCGGGATGGATTGGAATCGAGTCATGAGGATGTCGATGTCGAAGCTCCGGGTGTGCGCGCTCATGCTGGCTGCGTTCTGTTCAACGGCCCATGCCGAGACCACGACCCATCAAGGCCGGGATCTGGCGCGCGCGCGCCAATGCCTGGGCTGTCACCAGGTGGACGCCCGCCGGGTGGGCCCGCCGTTCACCGCCATCGCCGCCCGTTTTGGCGGCCAGCCGGGTGCGCGGGATCATCTGGCCGACGTCATACGCAGGGGCAGCACCGGCCAATGGGGAGCGATCCCCATGCCGGCCCAGCCCCAGGTCAGCGCCACCGACGCACAGCGCCTGGCGGCGTGGATTCTGTCCCTCGGCGACGGCCGGTGAGGATGTCGCCGCGCGTGCGCGCGGCATGATCTTCGGAGGAAAGATGGAAACGGCAATATTCGGTGGCGGCTGCTTCTGGTGCATGGAGCCCGTCTTCCAGGCGCTCGACGGCGTCGATGAGGTGCAGCCGGGGTACTGCGGCGGACACGTCGAGCATCCCACGTATGAGCAGGTCTGCAACCAGGACACCGGCCACGTCGAGGTGGTGCGCGTCACCTTCGATCCGGCGCGGGTCCGGTACCGCAGCCTGCTCGAGGTCTTCTTCGGCACGCACGATCCCACCACGCCGGATCGCCAGGGCGGCGACGTCGGCCCCCAATACGCCTCGGTGGTGTTTTTCACCGGCGAGGCGCAGCGCAAGGAGGCACAGGCGGTCAAGGACGAGGTTCAGCAGGCGCTGGGTGTGCCCGTCTGCACCCGCATCGAGCCGGCCGGTCCATTCTGGCCGGCCGAGGCCTTGCACAAGGATTACTATCGCCGCAATCCCCAGCAGGGCTACTGCCAGGTGGTCATCGCGCCGAAGCTCGCCAAGTTTCGCAAGCGCTACGCCGCCTTGCTGCGGGATTAGCCGCCCCGCTAGAGCTAGAGCCTCAGCAGCCTCGCCAGCGGGGCGCCGGGCAGCGTCAGGCGCGCCACCCCGGCGAGGACGGCCAGGGTAAAGACCGAGCGGATCACCAGGATCACCCAGATGTCCGCGCCCAGCGTGAGGATCAGCAAGGTGTCCTCGATCAGGGCGTGGCATAGCGATAGCCAGGACAGCGCCAGCAGGCGTGTGCGCGGGCTGTAGCCCTCGCGCTCCGTGGCTTCGATGATGAGGGCGCCGCCGTAGGCCAGCCCCAGCAGCACGCCGACGGTGGTCAGGGGCGCGGCGCGCTCCTCGAGCCCCGACAAGCGCAGCACCGGCGTCAGCAGGCGCGTCACCAGCCGCGTGATTCCGAGCCGTTCGAAGACATCCAGCAGGCACACCAGAAAGACGATGACCGCCAGGATCATGGCGAGCGATGTGATGGAAGACAGCAGCCAGTTCCAGAAGTCGGGCGTGCCGGCGGCCAGTCCGGCGTCGCGCTGCATCCAATCCAGGGAGACCGGCTGCTGCAGCCAATCCAAGGCGTTGCAGGTCCAGGCCACCCCGGCCCCGTACACGGCGCCGATGGTCACCCGCAGGGCGCCGGTGAACAGCGCACTGGCCCCGGCGCGCCGGACCACGGACTGCTCCGTGGGCATATTGTGGGCGAACAGCATCATGGCCCCCAGCGCGCTGATCTCCGCCACGTTCATCTGCACGCCGCCCGAGAGGGCGGCCAGCGTGGCCATGCCGCCATAGATGTTCGTCAGGACCGTCGTGGCCCACACGATGCCGGCTTCGGGCGGCAGGCCCAGCAGCGCCATGGCCGGCCCGATCGCATGCCCCACCCAGGCGATCAACCCCAGACGTTCCGCCACGTAGACGATGATCATCACGGGCACCATGATGCGCGCGATGGTCAGGAACATGCGCAGGCTGCGCCGCCGGATGGTGTGCAGGTAATTCAGGATGGACATCATGGCGCGACCCGCGCGGCGAGCTGAAGTTCCGGCGATTGTAGTCGCAGGCCGGATGGCGGCGCGGGATGCCGTTTCGATTGATATAGAGTAAAACTATCGCCAATCAATAAATATTCAAATTTATTTAATCTCCGTCTTCTCCTAGACTGCTTCCATGCGCATCGCGGGATGCGCGCAGCCAGCCCGGCACCGGCGCGATCGGACCGGCTTGGACTCACCAGGAGAAAGAACCATGAAGAAACTCACCACGGCCGCGGGGGCTCCGGTCGCCGATAACCAGAACATCATGACCGCGGGGCCTTGCGGACCGGCCTTGCTGCAGGATGTGTGGCTGATCGAAAAGCTCGCCCACTTCGATCGCGAGGTCATCCCCGAGCGCCGCATGCACGCCAAGGGCGCCGGCGCCTACGGCACCTTCACGGTGACCCGCGATATGACCCGGTACACCCGCGCGGCGATCTTTTCCGAGATCGGCAAACAAACGCCGATGTTCGCGCGTTTCTCCACCGTGGCCGGCGAGCGCGGCGCCGCGGATGCCGAGCGCGACATCCGCGGCATCGCCATGAAGTTCTACACTGAGCAGGGCAACTGGGACTTGGTGGGCAACAACACGCCGGTATTCTTTTTCCGGGACCCGCTGAAGTTCCCGGACCTGAACCACGCCGTCAAGCGTGATCCGGGCACCGGCATGCGCAGCGCCCAGAACAACTGGGAGTTCTGGACGGGCCTGCCCGAGGCGCTGCACCAGGTGACCATCGTCATGAGCGATCGGGGCATTCCCTCGGACTATCGCCACATGCATCTGTTCGGCAGCCACACCTATAGCTTCATCAATGCGGACAACGAGCGCTTCTGGGTGAAGTTCACCTTCAAGAGCCAGCAAGGCATCCGCAATCTCACCGACGCCCAGGCCGCCGGGCTGATCGGCCGCGACCGCGAAAGCTCGCAGCGTGACTTGTATGATTCGATTGCCCGCGGGGAATGTCCGCGCTGGACGATGTACGTGCAGATCATGCCTGAGAAGGACGCGGGCTCGTATCGTCTCAACCCCTTCGACCTGACCAAGGTCTGGCCGCACGGCGACTATCCGCTGATCGAGGTCGGCGTCCTGGAGCTCAACCGCAATCCCGACAATTTCTTTGCCGAAGTCGAGCAGGCGGCTTTCACGCCGGCGAACGTGGTGCCAGGCATCGGCTTCTCGCCGGACCGCATGCTGCAGGCGCGCCTGTTCTCGTACGGGGATGCGCAGCGCTATCGCCTGGGGGTGAACCACCATCAGATCCCGGTGAACGCACCGCGCTGCCCTTTCCACAGCTACCATCGCGACGGCGCGATGCGGGTGGACGGCAATCATGGCGGCATCACCGGCAACGAGCCCAACAAGGCCGGCGAGTGGGCCGAACAGCCCGAGTACCGCGAACCGCCTTTGAGCATCGAGGGGGCGGCCGATCACTGGAACCATCGCGAGGACACGGATTACTTCTCGCAACCCGGCGCGCTGTTTCGCCTGATGTCGCCCGAGCAGCAGCAGGCGCTGTTCGACAACACGGCGCGCGCCATTGCGGGGGTCAGCAAGGATGTGCAGGACAAGCATGTCGAGCACTGCCGGCAGGCCGATCCGGCCTACGGCGCGGGGGTGGCCGCAGCCATCCAGGCCCTGGGCTGAGGGGCCTCCTGAACCGCCCGGCGCGGGTGATGCGCCGGGCGGGCGCTGCGCCGAGCTTCGGGGGCGGCCCTGATTTCGGGTTTTTCGTCCCTGATTTGCCCCTTTTCAAAATGGTGTGCTATAGTCACGCTTCTTCGCAGCCGGGGCACCCGGGTTAACCCGGTAAGACGGGTTGGGTGCACGATCCAAGGGATTGATTTGATTGATCTTTTGGGGCGGATGGCGAAGGCGGCGCAAGCCGGGCGGATTGGGCACTTGACAGGGTAATCTGGATAGTTCATAATTTCGCTTCTGTGCTGATTGCGGCACAACTGCTCTTTAACAACTTAACAGCCGATAAGTGTGGGCGCTTGAGGGATCAGGCGTGCAGACGATCATCGCGGGCTTATCCAG
>NZ_JAPFGD010000011.1 GCF_027257175.1 Castellaniella sp. S9
ATAAAAACACCGTAGAAATTTGCAGGAAAACGTGCCCACATTATCTCAAATCCTGCAAATCCAAACCACCAAAATTACCCTGAAACCCGCGCCACCATTGGCTTCGCGCATTATTCAGGGTCGACTATGTAGATTCCCACTTCATTTACTTTAATATCCCAATCCTACCCATAGCACGCTTTCCAAGCCTTAAAAATTGTTCAAAATTCTTGCTATTCGGATAGTCGATGAACTCTTTGTTCGGAAGTTTTATCATGTCTTGCAACTCGGTTAAAGATAAGCCAAGTTTTTTCGCAATATATTTTTCATCTTCTTTTATATCATCTTCATTAAACGGTGGACGGTGAAGCTCCTCTAACGCATCATCTCGACTCATCTGATCAGATACAATAAGGCTGGAAAGATGCGCTCGACGCTTATCATAGCCAAATTTCATCGGTAAAAAATAGGCTTGGAAGTATTTTGTCCATCTAGACTCAAAATGTTTCCCGCCATAATATTCCCACCCCAGATTCTCGGTCAAGTACGCCATAGCCTCATCTTTATTGTAGTTTATATAATTAAGAGGTGTTATAACTCGCATACCCTTAATATACGGGTAATAAATATAAGATTTAAAAAGTCCGGAAATAGGAAAGGATCTTAACTTTGTGCGCCCAAACCGTCTATGTATCGCCTTTATCTGCCTCGAGTCCTTCGCGTTATAACCCCATGCTCGAGGAAGAATCGATTCAGTTGAAAAATTTGATCCCGTCAGAACATATTTGATCTTCTTTTCTATCGCCACCTCATAAAGCTTTGCAAAAAACGCATGATCTTGTGGCACGTCTTGATTCGCTAGTGACGAGCGAAGATAAGCCACCTGCAAATCTCTCATTTCATTCCAGTTAACCACGTAAGTCATCAAATCGATGTTTAACGATTCAGTAACATTTTGAATATTTCGTACAGCTATCTCGGAATTCCATCCAGCATCCACATGCATTGCCAGGGGGTTCAGGCCAAGTTTTTCTTTTGCGAAGTGAAGCAAATATGAGCTATCGATCCCTCCACTAACACCTATGATGCAATCATAATCTCTCGTGGAGCCGTAATGTTTGATCTCATTAGATATATTGTCTAGATACCTCTGTCCCTCAGCTCCTGTTTTCCATAGCGGTCTAATAACACTATCGAAATTTCTACAATGACTACATACCCCTTCCGTGTCGAAATTAATCCAGGGGTCAGTTGTATCCATAACACATCGGGTACATATCTGATATTTTGAACTCACGCTTCACTCACTTAATAAATTTTCTATATCGATAGATTTGGGATAGGTAATCAGCACAGCTCTATGTTTCCCATGATGAACAAAAAAACTTCCTCCCGCCGCTGCGGAGCACTCTGTATTTTTTAGGACATCCCTAAAATGTCGTAATTCACCGCCTCCACCACAAGCTATTACGGGTATTCGTAACGCACGACTGATCTCCTGACACAAGCGAGTATCAAAACCGTCGCGCTCACCATCCCTGTCAACGCTCGTTAGAATCAACTCACCGGCACCTGCTTGCTCCAAAAGTTTAGCCATCTTTATAGGTGTCCCCTCCGATATCTTTCTGCCTGAGTGACTAAAAATCTGATATCCCCCCGTCAATTTTCTTTTACAATCCATGGACGCCACGATGCTTTGAGAGCCAAATATCTCCGCTGCTTCCTTTATCAGTTCCTGTTCGTACATTACGGCACTATTTATTATTATCTTCTCTACCCCGATGGAAAAAAGTCTATAGATTTCACTTATTTTAGTTATTCCGCCACCGTAAGCTAAAGGCATGAAACACTCAACCGCTATTGACTGGATGAGATCAAAATCGGGAGGCGTACCATATTTACTGGCGCTGATGTCCAGAAGCACAAGTTCGTCCACCTCCTTCTCATTCAAGATTCTTACGGCGTTTATAGGGTCCCCCACATAGGACGGGTCTTTAAATTTTCTTGTTTTTACAAGGCCCCCCTCGTTTAGCAGTAGTACGGGTATTATGCGTGGTCTTCTCATTCGATCTTTGCGAAATTTTCCAATAGTTGCTTACCAAATTTGTGGCTCTTCTCAGGATGAAACTGAACTCCAAATATTCTTCCTGAGTATATTGAAGAGCAGAAATCTCCCCCATAATCGGTGACGCCGAGCACATTCACGGGATCATTGCAGACTACACCATAAGAATGTACAAAATAAAATCTATTTTTGCATGTAAGATCACGAAATAGCTGATGTTCCGTGTCCACTACTTGAACGGTATTCCACCCCATGTGCGGAATCCTAACATCGGTGTTACTACTAAATGGTAGACGTCTTGAAGAAGCCCCTATTAGACCTAGCCCCGGATATTTACCTTCCTCACTTCCTTCGCACAACATCTGCATCCCGAGACATATACCAAGGATTGAGGCATTATATTCTACAAGAGCGTTTCTTATTGCAGTCGAAATGCCAAGATTTTCCAGCCGATGCATACCAGCATCAAATGATCCGACGCCAGGCAAAATTAAACTTGTTGATCTAGATATTACATCTGCGTCTTTGGTCCGAACAGAGGGTATCTTGGACCTCAACAACATATTCTCGAGAGATCCGACATTTCCGATTCCCAGATCAATGATGGTAATCATCGGTCTTCCCCGATCCTATAGGGTTCTTAGCATATATGTATGTGACTACCCCATACACGATGTACATTATGGTGTACACAAGAGAAAAAAACAGTATTGCATAGGTCTCTTCCCCTATAGTTCCGCCGAACCAGATCGCGATGGCACTCACTACTAGAAGGGATACTTGCCAAACTAAATCCACATCCTGCCGTTGGGCAATCAATAGAACGTAGGACACCGGGCCAATAATAAACCTGGCCATCAGTAACGGCGACAGTAATTGCGCGTAAACACCAGCCTCTACCCACTGCTTCCCCAGAATAAACTCGAAAAGCACGGGACCATAAATTGCCACACCCATGAAGGGCAAGGCTCCAATTAGAAACAGTGCCATCATTGTCCTGACACATAGCTGACGGCAGCTGCCATTGTCACGATACTCGATTGCAGCTCTTTCCTTGAATACATCTAGAGTGGCATTTCCTACAAGAGCCAATGGCGCTGCTAGAAGCCTTTGTGCCATTGCGTATAGGCCAACCACGACCGGCCCGAAATAAAAACCTAGCAATATATGAGGAATGTAGTTTGAGACAACATTTGCCACATCAGCTGGCAACGAATAAGCCGGAAATCTTTTATAGGTGACTATATTTTCTTTTGCTCTTGAGGTAGACATCCTCGCACCTTTCTCTAACATCCACTTCGCCGTGGTAGTCATCAGCACTAAACAACCAGCGAGTTGCCCTATTACTTGACCGATAATCAACCCAATATATCCACCACCAAATATTCCAAATAAAACCTGTGTGGTCGCGGAGGATGCCGCTTGCAGTATCCTAGAACCTGCTAGGACTTTGAATCGGTTTCTTCGCACGATCCACATACTTAAAACCTGTATCGTGCCTATGCCAAGCACGCCTACGGGTACGAGGATCCAGTCGTAGGCTATGTTCGCCGTATTAAGTAATCGCCACCTATCTTCCGGCAAAACACCAATGAAAGCCGTTGTGAGCAGCGTGCAAGCCACTACCAATGCCATTGCCCCAAAGGTTAGTGACAGCGCATCCATATCTTCTTTGGGTATTAGAATTGCGTTCTCATACCTCAAAGTTGATATGATCCCCACGATACTAATGACGGCCAAATATACCCCTAAAACTCCCATTTCTGATGGATTATATATTCTGGATATTATTGGCGTCGCTAGCAATGGAATCACTTGAGCAACTGCAGTCCCTCCGGCGAGCGTGATTATGTTTCTTATGAATTTGCTATCTTTCCCAGACCGTATCATTGCCAACAAGTTCGAAAGCCGCTTGCTACGCTCAACTAATGAGCATCGTTTAGCCCCCATTGGTTATTAAATTCCTAATGACCGTCTTTGATGCTTTTGCATATTCTCGAACACCTATTTCATTCAGATGATTTTTATCCATGTAGATTAGTTTTTTATCCAAATAAGGGGCGTCACCGAACATGGAAAGTTCATCCAGCTCTACGTATTTAGCCCCAACCGATTTGGAAATCCGCCTTATGACATCATTCGCTAATTTATACTCATGAGTTTTAGGGTCGCGACGAGCTAAACCTAAGGCCGCGAATCTTTCGATACGAAGGGGATTAAATGATAGTTCCGGTACTTGAGATAGTAAAAATACTTCTGCCTCCCCGCTTATAGAGGCCAAGAACCTTTCGAAATCTATTTTGAATGAGGGATCTTCAAGCTGATAGCTCCACATACCACCTATGAAAATTAGATGGCTCTGGGAAATTATGGAGCTTACGCGTTCTATTTGATCATGGCATCCTTCACGAGCCCACTCTGGCAACTTACTTACATTAAAGCCAGGGAATGGCACACAACTGCTTGCTGTCATGATGGTGGCTTTGAAACCTATTGACTTTCCAAGATAATCAAAAAACTGGTTCAACATAGCGGCGTGTGAGTCTCCAATAACCGCGACATTCAACGAACTGGAAGCATCCCCCTTTATGCAATGCCCATTATCTTCGCCATGACAGATGGTGGCTGGATCTGCATATCGAGTGTATTCAATAGGCCGGGCCTCTGTTGCATCAAGCTCTCTCGATATAATTACGATCCGATATGCGATCAGTGAAATGAAGGCCAGCAGCACTAGGCCTACTATCGCATGAAGAGGTTGAAGCGATAACCAGCGCGACTTTCTGGCGGGCTCCTCTATAAGGTAGAAAGACAAGCACGAGAAAATCAGCGTGGAGAGTATGAATATTATTGTTGTTTTTTGATCTAGCTGGCTAGTACCGGAATAATATCGAATGATTGCCAAAACCGACCAGTGCCATAGATAGATCGAATAAGACAAAAATCCGACCCATACCATTGGGCGATTACTCAAGATGAAATTAAGCGTCGAATTTTTTGCTGATATAATCAGAATTGCACCAACAACCGGCATAACGGACGAAAGGCCCGGGAACAATGTCGTGTTATCAATACTAAATAGGGACACCAAAACTAGGAATATACCTATTAGAAACATAACATTGGCCTTGCGTACACGCCATAAATCTCCATTCTTACTTACGGCAAGCCACGAACCTGCTAGAAACTCTGGCGCTCTGGAATATAGGGCGAAATATGTCTCTTGAACATAGCCGTCGACCCTCATGCGCCATTCTGCCACTAAAACCAGGCTTAGACATATGAAGGGAATTATTTTTTCGAAACGCCTCTTTGCCATTAAAAGAACAAGGACCGGCAACAGCAGATAGAATTGCATTTCGACCGACAGAGACCAAGTATGTAGTAGCGGCTGCTCTGCGAGCTCTGGAGCAAAGTAATCTCCGACGCTCGAAAAGTATTGATTGCTTACGAACAATGCTGTTGCCTTGAGACTGTCGGCGAAGTATCGATAATCTACACTTGTGAATAAGATCTTGGCAACGGTCGTAATCGTGGCCAGCATTACAAAGTACGCGGGAATTATCCTTTTTATGCGGCCAGCATAAAATTTAAGGAGATAGGACGCTGAAGAGTGGCGATTCGAAACTTTCCTTGTGTACAATTGTTGAGTGATTAGATAACCGGAAATCACCAAGAATATGTCTACACCAACATAGCCGCCGGGTAGTATATTATTTTCATAATGAAAGAGAACTACCGCTAAGACAGCGATAGCGCGCAGGCCCTGGACATCCGGACGATATGAGGCGCTATTCATCGGCCATGTCAGCTATTTTGATTAAGAGCGATAACGCCGTCACTTAACTTGTATACAACGCCTGTAGCTGCGCAAACCGCTTCGCCATCACCCGTCAGCGGCAAATCCAGCTGCTCCCCATGCTCGCTCATCCACCCGATCTGCCGCGCCGGCACCCCCACCATCAGCGCGTAGGGCTTGACGTCCTTGTTGACGACGGCCCCGGCGCCAATGAATGCGTACTCGCCAATAGTCACGCCGCACACGATGGTGCAGTTCGCGCCCAACGTCGCGCCTTTCTGCACCAGGGTGTTGCGGTATTCGTCCTTGCGCTCGATCAGCGAGCGCGGATTGTAGACGTTGGTGAACACCATGCTGGGACCGCAGAACACGCCCTCCTCCAGGGTCACGTTGTCGTAGACGGACACGTTGTTCTGGATCTTGCAATGGTCGCCGATCACGACCTTGTTGCCGACGAACACGTTCTGGCCCAGGGACACGCCGGCGCCGATGCGTGCCCCGCCGCAGACGTGGACGAAATGCCAGATGCGGCTGCCCTCGCCGATCTGGGCGCCCGCGTCGACGATGGCGGTCTCGTGCTGATAATGGCTCATTTTTTCAGGAAGGGATGGTAGTCGCCCGTCAGCGGTGCGATGGGCGCATTGCGGATCGTGGACACGGTTTCGATGGCCACGCGGTTTTCCTCCAGGCCAAAGCCGCGGCCCGCCAGGATTTCCTCGTAGCTGCGCGTGTGCAGGTCGGTAAAGCCGCCGGAAAATTCGATTTCCTCGCCGTCCACGGTGATCGACCGGTACGTGCGCTGGCCTTGGTCGCGCTGCGCCTGGGGGACGTCCTGGTAGTCCACCGACAGGAACCAGCGCACCCGGGCATGCTCGTATTCCAGGTAGCCCGCGGCCTTGGTGTCCTCGCTGTGGTGCACGATGTTGTCCTGCAGCCCGCCAAAGATATAGTGCAGCATGTCAAAGAAATGCACGCCGATGTTGGTGGCGATGCCGCCGGATTTCTTCAGGTTGCCCTTCCAGGACTGCAGGTACCAGTGGCCACGCGAGGTGATGTAGGTCAAGTCGACTTCGTGCTTGGTGTCCTTGGCCTGCGCCCGCACCTTGTCGCGCAGGGCGACGATGGCCGGATGCACGCGCAATTGCAGGATGGTGTTGACCTTGCGGCCCGTGTCGCGCTCGATGTCCAGCAGGCCGTCGATGTTCCAGGGGTTCAGCACCAGGGGTTTCTCACAGATCGCATCGGCGTCCGAGCGCAAGGCGAACCGCATGTGCGAGTCATGCAGGTAGTTTGGTGAACAGATCGACACATAGTCGATGTTGTCCGACTTTTCCGACCGGCGCATTTTGTCGATATGCCGGTCGAAGCGTTCGAACTCGGTGAAGAACTCCGCATCCGGGAAATGGCTGTCGATGATGCCTACGGAATCGTTCGGGTCCAGGGCGGCCACCAGGCGATTGCCGGTGTCCTTGATGGCTTTCATATGGCGCGGTGCGATATAGCCGCCCGCGCCGATCAGGGCGAAGTTCTTCATATTGTTGGACGAGTGAGTTGAAGGAAAGGGTTGAGGGGATTTGTTACTGAACCGGGTCCTCTGCCGAGGCCTCGCGCCGCAATTCCTCGATCTCGCGCCGCAATGCCTCGTACTCCCGCAACTTGATCTTCAGGAAACTGGCGGTCAGGTCCGCCTTGGCGGCGATCCCCGCCGGAGTCAGCAGGTAGGCATAGCCCAGCTTGTTTTGGCTGTTGCGAAAGTTCTGCATCTTGATCAGGCCCTTGTCGAGCAAGGCGCGGACGCAGTAGTTGGTCTTGCCCAGGCTCACGCCCAGGGCCTCGGCCAGCTCACGCTGGCTGAGGCTGGGGTCGGATTCCAGCAGGCGCAGGACCTTGAGGTGGTTTTCGTCGTGTGGGGCGGTATCGGTGGACATGGCGTGGACTGGTTCCAGCGGACACGCTACCGCCGTGCTGTGACACGGTCAGCAAGCGCTCGCGCATGTTCAATGCGTGAACGCGATAGTACATCAGGGGTTGCGGCTTGCCTAGGCCCTGGGCGTGTCCAAGAGCGCGGCGGCCAAGTACATGGCTGCGGCGCGGCGCCGCCTGCCGGCCTGTCGCCATGGATACGCTCGCCGCGACCACCGTATTTCCTCGCACAGACATTCATTCGTTGCACTCATTCCCGATACCTGGATGCATCTCTACAGTAGATGTGCCTGATACTGTCATATGGGAACACCACCATGCCCGGGAAATCTGGTTCCGACCCCTCAACGGCAAGCGCCTCGCACACTTGTCACCAAACCGCGCCCGCCAGCAACCACATAATCCCGTCGGCGCAGCCCCGGCGCCTTTCCCTCTGTAACGACATCGTCTTCAAAACCCTGTTCAGCAGACACCTGAACCTGCTGAGCGACCTGATCAACGCCGTGCGTCACCCGTTGCCACCGCTCATCGTGCAACGGGTTCTGAACCCACATGTCCTGCCCGCGGACCTCATAGGCAAGGAAATCGTGCTCGATATCCTGGCCGAGGACACCGATGGCCAGCGCCTGGCCATCGAGATGCAATTGCAGCGTTTTCTTCATTGGCCCGAGCGCAGCGTATACGGCATCGCCCGCAGTCTGGCCGGGCAACTGAACAGCGGCCAGGACTACCGTCAGCTCAAGCCCTGCATCGGCATCAACCTGCTGGTGCATGACCTGTTTCCCGAACATCCAGATCAAGCCAACTGGCATTTCACCCTGCGCGATACGGGCCGCGGCGATGTGCAGTTGGGTCTGGCCCTACAACTGCATATAATCGAGTTAAGAAAGGCGCAGCGGCACCCCCACCACCCCGAGTCGCTGCGCGCCTGGATGACCTGCCTGCTGCATAACCTCGACGAGGCCGCCATGAGCACCATCACCCATCCTCCCGTCAAAGACGCGCTTCAAAAACTGGAACATCTGTATTCCGACGAAGAACTCCGCCTGATGGCCGAGCGCCGCGAACAGGCCCTGATCGACGCCGAAGACATCAGGGACTACGCGCGCCATGAAGGGTTTCGGGAAGGACGGCAAGAGGGGCTTCAACAAGGGCTTCAAGAGGGACGGCAACAGGGACTTCAGGAGGGCCACCAGGAAGGGCTCTCCAGCATGCTGGAAAGTCTGTTGTCTCACAAGTTCGGCCCGCTACCCACCCGGGTCATCGAACGCCTGCATAGCTCAGATACCGAACAGATCCGAGCATGGTCCCTGAACGTGCTCGATGCGCAAACACTGGACGAGGTCTTTCGTTAGGGCCTGCATGGCGTCACTCAAACATGCAGCTCTCGCCTAAGCGCCCGGATAACCAGTTCATTCAAGGCGACGCCGCGACGTCGCGCCTCTTGTGCGGCCCGTCGATGCAGATCGCCGCCGACCCTAAGCCGCTCAATGACGATCGACTCCACTATGCACGGACCCGTCCTGGCCACTTTGCAGTGCCTCTAAGGCAGCTTCGGGGATGCTATCCAGTACCTTCAACAATGCCTTTGCCGCGCCTGTCGGCCGGCGTTTGCCTTGCTCCCAATTTCGAATAGTCTGCAAGGAAACATCGATCCGCTGCGAGAATTCCGCCTGGCTCAGGCCCAACCGCCGGCGCACGCGCCGTGCGTATACCGCCGCATCCTGCATGGCAGCGGCATCGTCGAGGGCACTCTGGCGAGCGATGTCCCCCTCCGTGGTTGCATCCAAACGGTCCTCGTCGACGCGTCCGATCTTTGAAAACGCCGGATCGGCGGGATCAATGATGACATGCGCTGTTTTCATAGTATGCGACCTCTCGCTGATTGGCCTTGCGCGCCGAGATGATGCGTATGACTCCACACCTTGGGGTATACACCACGACGAATAGGCGCGGGCCGATCTTGCCCATCAATTGGTAACGGTCCTCACCGTAGCTGTGTCGTTCGTCAGCCCGGATGATGCGGCAGGGGTCGAAGAAAGCCTTGGCAGCATAGGCAAAATCGAATCCGCGATCCTGTAGGCACACATCGCTTTTCGTCCGATCCCACTGAAAGCTTAATGGGCCAGCATACGGGCCACTATAGTTCACTGGGCTACCCATCTCAAGCCAATAAAACTCGAGAGGCCGCCGTTGCTGTATCGCACATGTCTTATACCCTCCGTACGCATCCGACCTAAATGTTTTGATATTGAGCGAGACGCACACAGATGCACCGGCGGCCCGCACGAACTAGCAGTCTCGTGTTCCACGAATAGCGGTTCAGCGGGCACGCTGATAGGCTGTCCGATTACGTTTCGGCTCGATCCCGCCCTCAAGGCTGCGCTCAGCGATCTGGCTGAGCGCGAAGGGAAATCGCTGGGCGAGTTTCTGCGGGAACTGGCTCGCGACCGGATCAGGCAGGCTCGCCGTTTGTCTTTCGAGCGCGAGGCACGACGGCAGTCCATCGCTGCGGCTGCGGCCGCGGGTCGGCCGGGCACGGACGAACACGCCGTCATGCAGGAACTCGATGAGGATCTCGAGTCTTTCGGCGGCGAATGGACCTGAAGCGCGGTGACTTGTTCAGAGGTTCCCCAGGCCTGGGCTAGCTCTACAGCGCCGCCGCCAGACTCAACAGCACCCCGTGCTGCCGGCCATCGCCGCGGTACTGGCCGGTGTAGCCGATGCCGGCACGCACGCCGGGCGCCAGGGGCGCCTCGACGCCCAGATCCAGGCGCAGGGCGTGGCGCGCGAGGGGCTGCCCGCCCGCCTCGAACGTCCGCCTGGCCGCATCATCACGAAAGGACTGGGTGCTGCTGAGATCCGGGGATCCCAACAGGGCATCCCAGCCCAGGGCGGCTCGCAGCACGGCGTGGCCATGCGGGACCGGCCAGGCGCGATGGGCGCGCAGGGCGGCGTGGGCAAAGACCCGCTGGTCGACCGCGCCCTGCACCCGCAGGGCGGCCGGGCCGCCCGATTCGGCATAGTCCCGGCTGTCCAGGCGCACCCAGGCCAGCTGCACCAGGGGCGCAACGGTCCAGTGATCCGCGGGTGCCGCGTCAAAGCGCCATTCCGCCCAGGCCTGCAGGCTGCGCGCATGCTGGGTGGCGCGCAGCGGATCGTCGCCGTCCACCGTCCAGCGGCGGCCCTCGCCGCGGTGCCAGGCCTGGGCGGCGCCCAGGCTGATCTGGTGTCCCGTCCCGGGCCGGTAGGCAAGGCCCAGGCCCAGATGCAGGCTGGCGTCGCGCACCGCCAGGCCGCCGGGCGCGCGGGCATGCCGGACGCTGCTGTAGTCCACGTGCTGGGCACCGGCGAATACGCCCAGGTGCCAGTCGGCGGACACGGCGCGGTCCAACCCGGCCAGCATGCCGGCCACGTCGCGCGCATCGCCGCGGACCAGGTCGCCGCCGTTGCGTGCGTCGCGCTCGGCCGAGACCATCCACTGGCGCACCCAGGCACGGCCGCTGCCCGCCTGTGCCAGCGCAGCCTCGCGCACGTAGCGGCTGTCCTCCAGCAGGGCGCCGCGCCAGGACGCGGCCCCGGAATGTGCAAAGGCGGCCAGCAAGGCCGCGGCCCCCGCGCAGTCCTGGCGGACGACGCGCTGCGCCAAGGGGGCGACGCCGCGCTCGATGGCGCGCGCCGCCGCCTGCACGGCGGGTTCCTCGGCGCAGGTTTCCAGGGCGGCCTGGTTGCGCCGCAGCGCCAGCACGACGCCGTTCGGCCCGTATTCGAGGACGGGCGAGAAATACGGCAGGTTGACGGCGGCCGAGGCGAACCGCCCGGCCTCCAGGCCGCCGTCGGCCTGCACGATGGTCCAGCGGCTGTCCTCGTCCCAGGCGCCCGGCTGGGCGTCGATGCGCAGGTCGCCGTCCACCGCGGCCGGCCCCAGTGTCCAAAGGCGGTCGGCCTCGCCCGCCGCATCAATGCGGATGCGCATCGACGAGCCCGGCAGCAGACGCGCCTCATGGACGACTATGAGGGTGCCTGGCGCGTGCGCCGCACCGGGCGCCAGCACGCCGCCCACCTCGATGCGGGCGGCCAGGCCGGTGCCCGACAGGACGCCGCCTGGTTCGACGCGTACCAGCCCGCCGAAGGTGCCGTCAATGCGCAAGCCGCCCTCGCGGACCGTCATGTCGCCGGTATAGGCGGCGCCCCAGCCGGCCAGGCGCAGGGTGCCGCCGCCCTGCTTGATCAGGGGCGCGTGGCCAAACAGATCCCCGCGATGCGTGGCCTCGCCGCGCTGGACCACCCATTGGACGGCCATGGGCGCGGCCGGCGGCGGCACGGGCGTCCACCAATGAGGCGGCAGCGCGGCGGCCAGATCGATGGGCCTGAGGGTGAAGGCCTGGGCGATCGTGACGCCGTCGGCGAATTCCAGGCGCGTGCCCACGTTGACGTCCAGCGCATTGAGGGGCGCGCCCAGGGCGTGGTCGTCCAGCAGTGCCAGGCTGCCTTGCAGCAACGCGGAATGGCCGCGATAGGTGTTGGGGCCGATCAGGACCATATGGCCGGCGCCCAGCTTATAGAGGCCGCCGGCCGACGCGGGGGCGTTCTCCACGGCGCCCTCGACACGCAGGGTGTGCCCCTGGGCGACATCGAAGGGCGTGGTGGACTGGAGGAGCAGCCTGCGGGTAATGACGCGATCCTGGTCGACGACGATCGGATCGCCCGTGGACAGAAAAGGCGCCGGGGACGGGTCCCAAGGCGCCTCAGGCGGGGGTGCGGCGAAAACGGCCGGCGCCGGGGGCGGCGCGCCCAGGATATGGTGGGGACCGTGCTTCATCAGTTGGGCATGGGACAGGCCGGGCAGGCCAAGGCCCAATGCCAGGATGAGCAGATGGCGGATTTTCATGTTGTCTCCTCGATAGTCAAGAATGTCACTGAATGTGACATTCGTAGTTCTACCAGGAGATTGTTGTCCTACCTAGCCTCAGCTTGGATTTCGTTAAGACGGATCAATTACAGGGGCGCGATCCGCTGGAAATCGACGCTGACGAGCTGGGGTCGGCCGAGGATTTCCAGCAACAGGGTCACGCGATCGTGCGAGACGGCCTGCACCAGGGCCTGCAGTCCACCCAGGGCCGGATCCTGCAGGCGCACCGCCATGCCGGGCCGATAGGGACTGAGCTGGGCCAGATCCGCCCCCTCGCGCGCGGCCTCGGCCTGGCGGATGCCGTCGACCAGTTCCTGGGCGATGCGGGCGGGCTGGCTGCCGAACAGCACCAGGCGACTGACCCCTTGCGTCGACCGAATGGTGGACATGGACTGGGTGGGGCGCCCGGGGCGCAGGAACAGATAGCGCGGGAACATGGGCTCGTGCGTGGTCAGGCCCTGCGCCGGCGGCGCCGATCCGCCCGGCGTGGCCGGCGAACCGGCGCGGCTGCGGCGAGGCGTCTTGAAGATCTTGAACATCGGCAGGTAGACCTCGAAGGACTGGCGCAGCAGATGTTCGCGCGCGAGGGCTTCCTGGCGCGGCTTGGTGTGCACGACGAACCAGAATGTGCCGTCGGGCGCGGTGCCGGGCGGGCTGGCGGGGATGTCGGAATCGGCGGTGGCAGTCATGCGGATAAGCGCCTCGGAAACGATCGGAATATTGTAGGCCGCGCACACGCCGGCGCACGGCCGACGTGAGGCGGGCCGGCCCGTTTGCACAGCGGGGCGACAAGCTACAATCCGGCAACACTTCCCGTCCCAAGCGAATCACTCCTTATGCATCCGACACCGGCACGAACGCCGGCCTGGCTGTCCACCTGGATGGCGGCCAGCGTGGCGATTTTTTTTCTGCTGATGCTCTCGGCGCCCTCGGGATATTCCGTGGGCGGCGGGCTGCTGTTCCTGGGCGGCGTCGCGATATGGCTGGCCGGCACAGGCCGGCGCAGCGGCGCGGCCGACGCGTCGGCGCCACCGGCCGCCGCCTGGTCTGGCGAGGACCGGACGCTGTGCTGGCTGCTGCTGGCGTTTTTCCTGACGAACGCGGCGGCGGTGCTGTGGCACGCCGATTCCGGCAAATACCTGGACCAGGGCATACGCTATGCGCTGGCGATCCCCGTCCTGCTGGGCCTGCGCCGGGCGCGCCTGCGGTTGGACTGGATGTGGGCGGGCCTGGCCTTGGGGCTGGCGGGCGCCGCGGCGGTCGCCTGGTGGCAGATCGGCCATATCGGCGTGCCGCGGGCTGAGGGCTTCCTGACCAGCGCCATTCCCTTTGGCGACATCGCGCTGGTGATGGCCTTCTGGTGCCTGATGGGGGCGATCCTGCCTGCGGTACATCGACGTCCCGCGTGGGCCGTATTCCTGCTGGCCGGTGCTTTGGCCGGCATCTATGCGTTCATCGCCTCGGCCACGCGGGGCGGGCTGGTGGCCGTGCCGATCTTTGCCGTGCTGGCGGCCGTGGCGTTGCTGCGCCGGCAGTACCTGCGGCCGCTGCTGGGGGGTTGCGCCGTGATGGTGGCGGGCGCGGCGATCGTCATGACCGCACTGCCCGCCGGCCAGATCGCCGAGGGTCGATACGCCAGCGCAGTGGCGGAATGGCAGGCCTATACTCGAGACGGGAATGCCGCGAACAACGTCGGC
Source organism: Castellaniella sp. S9 (assembly GCF_027257175.1). GTDB lineage: Bacteria > Pseudomonadota > Gammaproteobacteria > Burkholderiales > Burkholderiaceae_B > Castellaniella. The sequence goes on from NZ_JAPFGD010000011.1 coordinate 14,376, forward strand.
TCGCGCCTGGAGGCCTGGAAATCCGCATTGATCAGCATCCCCGAGCGCCCGCTGCTGGGCTGGGGGCATGAGGAATACGACAGCCATCTGCAAGGCCTGATCGAAACTGGGCGCATCCACCCGTTCGTGGGGACGCTGTCCAACACCCACAACAACTTCATCGAGATCTGGCTGCACCAGGGCACGCTGGGATTGTTCGCGTTCCTGGCCCTGCTGATCACCAGCTGCTGGTATTTCTGCCGCCGCCTGCAGTCGCCCGACCTGACGGTGCGGGTACTGGCCTGCTGCGGCGCCAGCCTGCCCGCGGCCTTCGCCGCCTTCGGGCTGACCCAGGTGATCCTGGGCCGCAACAACGGCGTGATGTTCTTTGTGCTGTCCCTGGCGATTCTGTGGGCCGCGATGCGGCAGGCGGAGGCGAGCGGCGGTGTTCAGCCACCGCTCACTTGAACTGCATACGGGCTTGTTCAGCCGGCTCGCAGCTTGCCGAACTGCTCGGCGGTCGAGGATAGGTATTCGCCGCCCAGGCCGGCCTTGACCAGGCTATCCAGGGCATCCTTGACGCCGGCGGCAATATGGCGCTGGCAATCCTGGTCCTCAGCCATGGTGTTGTAATAGCTCAGGTCCTTGAGGGCATTGCTGATCGCGAACTTCATGCGCGAGGGGTCGCCTTCCAGGAGGAAGGGCGCCACACGCTCGAGTGCGGCGCCATAGCCGCCGCCCCTGGTTAAGGCATCCACCAGGACCTCGGCAGAGATACCGCCTTTTTTTGCACAGGCGGCGGCCTCGCCCAGCAAGGTGACAAAACCCAGCGACACGAAATTATGCAGCAGCTTCAGCTTGTGTCCTGACCCAGCCGGCCCAGCGTAGAACAGATTCTCAGCGAAAGTGTCCAGCAGCGGCCGGATCTCGTCGAAGACCGCCCTATCGCCCCCCACCAGCAGATTCAACCGGCCCTGCTCGGCCTCCAGCGGCGTTCGCGTCATTGCCGCATCGACAAAGCGCCCTCCCGCCGCCTCGACCGCGCTCGCCAGCGCCACGGTCGAGGCTGGGATTGCCGTCGAGCAATCGATGAGGGTGGTACCGGGCGTGATGGCGGACAGGATCCCGCCATCGCCCGATATGATCGCCTCGACTTGCGGTGTCCCGCTGACGCACAGGATGATAATGTCGCTCGCCCGAGCCAGATCGCGCGGATCCTTGAATGCCACAGCGCCTTGATCGACCAAGTCTTGCGTCGGCTGGTTGCCGGGGTGTTCGAGGAACTGCAGCGGCCAGCCCTTGCCGACGATATTGCGCGCGATGCCATGCCCCATGAGGCCGACACCGATGAAGCCGATTTTCTTGTTCATTCGTAGCTCCTGCTCTTTCCTTATGCGTGGGACTCGCCGTTAGCGAGGATCTTGCAGATTGCATCGGTAACCTCTGTGCACGTCGCCTCGCCGCCCAAGTCGCGCGGCACCGCGATCCGATCGGCCAGCACCCGACCGACCGCCGCCTCGATGCGGTCGCCATGCCGGGACGCCTGGGTATCGCCATGCGTGTCGCCCAGCCATCGAAGCATCATGGCCCCGGACAAAATCGTGGCGATGGGGCTGGCGACATTCTGTCCAGCGATATCGGGTGCCGAACCATGGGCACCTTGAAAGAGCGCGTACCGGTCACCGATCTCGCCGGAGGGCGAGATGCCCATGCCGCCTACCGTCGCGGCCCCGAGGTCCGAGATAATATCCCCGAACATGTTCTCGGCGACGATGACATCGTAGAAATCCGGCCGTTTGAGCATATGAACCGTAATCGCGTCGGCATAGGCGTAGTCGATCTCGATATCGTCGTAATCACGGTGCACATCATCACAAACCGAACGAAAGAATGCGTAGGTGCGCAGGATGTTGGCCTTGTCGCACACGGTCACCCTGGATTTACCATCGCGTGGCGCGCCTCGGCGCCGTCGAGCCAAGTCGAATGCGAACCTCGCCACCCGCTCGGTCCCCTTTCGGGTGATGACCAGGCTGTCCGATGCAAATTCGTCGCGCAGCAGCACGCCTGCGCCACGACTGGCGTACAAGCCCTCGGTGTTCTCGCGGATGATGACGTAGTCGATGCCGCCCTCGTCGAAGGCGCGCAGGGGCGACAATACCCCGGGCAACAGCTTGATGGGCCGCACGTTCGCATACAGGTCCAGTTCGAACCGCAAGCGCAAATGCAGATCGTTGCCGACCTCGGTGCCATCCGGGTACACGACCCCCGGCACGCCCGCCGCACCATGCAGGATCGCATCCATTTGCCGGCACGCCGCATAGGTATCATCGGGCAGCACCTGGCCGGTCTGGACATAATGGTCGGCCCCGCCGGGCAGCATCTCGAAATGCAGGGTATCCGCCCCGCACGCCTCTTTCAGCACCCGCACGGCCGCTTGCGCAACCTCGGGCCCGATGCCGTCGCCCTCGATGGTGGCGATCTGGTATTTCGACATTTTTAAGTTCCCTCTCGTGCCAGGCCGGATTACCAGCTCGTGGCGATGTACTTGGCCTCCATGAACTCCAGGATGCCGTGCTGTGCGCCCTCGCGCCCCAGTCCGCTTTGCTTGACGCCGCCAAACGGTGCGGCGGGGTCCGAGACCAAGCCGCGGTTGAGGGCGATCATGCCGGCCTCCAGGGCGGTCGAGACGCGCATGCCGCGGCCCACGTCCCCGGTGTACAGATAGGCGATCAGCCCATACTCGGTGTCGTTGGCCATGCGGACGCCTTCCTCCTCGGTATCGAACACATAGACCGGCGCCACCGGCCCGAAGATTTCCTCCGAGAACATCTTGGCATCGGTCGGCACATTGTCCAGGACCGTAGGCAGGTAATAGCAGCCCGCATCGTCCGGCTGCCGACCGCCGCAGCGCACCTGCGCGCCGCGGGCCTTGGCATCCTCGACCAGTTCCACGACCTTGTCGACGGCGGCCCGGTCCACCAGGGGGCCGCAATCCGTGTCGGCCTCGATGCCCGGCCCGACCTTCAGGGCGGACATGGCCTCGGTCAGGCGCCGGGTGAACGCCTCGGCGACGGGGCGCTGGACCAGGAAACGATTGGCGGCGGTGCAGGCCTCGCCGCCATTGCGCATCTTGGCGATCATGGCGCCCTGCACGGCCTGCTCGATGTCGGCGTCCTCGAACACCAGGAAAGGGGCGTTGCCGCCGAGTTCCATCGAGCTGTGGATGACCTGGTCGGCGGCCTTGCGCAGCAGCACGCGACCGACCTCGGTGGATCCGGTGAAGGACAGCTTGCGAACCCGGGGATCCTCCAGCATGGCGTTGACGACCTCGGAGGTCGTGGACGAGGTGAGGACATTGACCACGCCATCGGGCACCCCCGCCTCGGCCAGAATGCGCGCAACCGCATAGGCGGTCAGCGGCGTCGCCGTCGCGGGCTTGAGCACGCAGGTGCAGCCGGCCGCCAGCGCCGGCGCGATCTTGCGCGTCGCCATGGCGGCCGGGAAATTCCAAGGCGTGATCAGCACTGACACGCCGATGGGCTGATACTGCACCAGGATCTGGTTGTTGCCGGAAGGCGCCGTGCCCAGATCGCCGCGCACGCGCACGCCCTCCTCGGAGAACCAGCGGAAAAACTCGGCCGCGTAGGCGACCTCGCCGCGCGCGTCCTTCAGCGCCTTGCCGTTTTCCAGCGCAATGATGCGGGCCAGGGCATCGGCATCGCGCATCATCAGCTCGAAACACTTGCGCAAGATCTCGGAACGCTGGCGCGCGGGGGTTGCCGCCCAGGGCGCGCCAGCATTGTGGGCGGCCTCGACGGCGGCAATCGCATCGTCGGCGCCGGCATCGGCCACGGAACCCAAGGCGGAGCCCGTGGCCGGATCGATCACGTCGATCCGACCCTTGCGGGAGCCCGTGCGCCACTGGCCGCTGATGAACAAACCGGGATGCCGGTCTACGTCTTCACTATTGCGTTGTACTGCCTTCGACATTTTTCAAGCTCCATTCATCGCGTGATCGAGAATCGACCGGATGGACTGCACATCGAGCGTTCTCGGATTGTTTTCGACCAGGCGTGCCGCCCCCATGGATTGTTCGGCCATGGCGTCCAGATGCGCGGGCTCCAGGCCCAGGTCGCGCAGGTTTTGGGGAATGCCGATGCGTCGAAACAGGGACCGGATGGTCGAAATCGCGGCCATCGCCGCCTCGCGCTCGGTGCCGGCAGTCGACAGACCCATCGCGCGCGCGACCTCCGCATACACGCCCGCGGACACTTCAATATTGAACTCCATGGTGTAAGGGAGCAAGACCCCGATCCCCAGGCCGTGCGGGGTATGGGTCTGCGCCCCGACGGGATACTGGATGGCATGGGCGGCGCAGGTGCCGGCCGTGCCGAAGGCCAGGCCTGCATATGTCGATCCCAGCATCACGGCGCTGCGGGCCTCGAGGTTGGAACCGTCCTCGACCGCCGTGGCCAGATGACCCGAGATCAAGCGGATGGCGGCCAGCGCGTATTGATCGCTGAGGATGTTTTTGCCGACGAAGACCCGTTGCATCGCCATGGACGGATCGGGCGCGCGACGGATGGCCGAAAAAGCCTCCAGCGCATGCGCCATGGCGTCGGCCCCCGAGAGCGCGGTCAGCCCCTGGGGGCAGCTCACCGTCAATTCCGGATCGCAGATCGCTGTGTGGGGAATCAGTTCGGGGCTCGAAATGCCGACCTTCATGGCGCGATCGGGATCGGCGATGACCGCGACCGGCGTCACCTCGGACCCGGTACCCGCGGTGGTCGGAATCGCGATGACTGGCTTGACGGGGCCCGGCACCTTGAATTCGCCGTAGTATTCCGAAACCGGTTCCGGATGGGTCAGCAACAGGCTCACGACCTTGGCCAGGTCGATGCAACTGCCACCCCCGATGCCGATCAGCACATCGGGATCGTAGGCGCGATATCGTTCGACGCACGTTCGGATCCCGCTCAAGGGAAGCTCCGCCTCCGTCCCATCGAACACCTCGGTGGCCACCCCGTGTGCCGCGAGGTCGGCGAGCAGTTCGCGCATCAATGGCAGCCCGGCCACGCGGGCGTCCGTGCAGATCAGCGCACGCCGCCCAAGGGACGCCGCCGCAGGTCCAAGCGCCGCACGCTGTCCGGGTCCGAAAATCAGGCGGGCGGGCGCCCGTGTCACGCCATACTCATGTCGCATTCGCATTTCCTCCAACAAAATCCGTCGGGCGCCGCCTTGCTGGTGCATCCACGTCGCCCTTTTACTGGCGTGAGAGTCTCCATGGATCACCCCGCCATCTCTACGATCTGCTCCCAGACTTCCGGCGCCAAGTCGATGCCAACCTCCAAGTGATCCCGTCGAGCTTGCCGAGCGCGATCTCCCGGGATGCGCACCGGCTGCCGGGGATCGGCTGCGGGCGAAGCCCGCAATTCCTGCATGAAGGTGCTGACCATCCCGGCGGCGCCGGTCGTCGGCTCCAGCACAATAAAGACGTCCCCCTTGTTGCAGGGCTGTTCGGAGTCCAGAGTGCCCGCCACCTCGCGTCCGATCGCACTGCCCGACAAGGCGGCAACCAATAATTCGAAGCCCAATGCTAGGCCATAGCCTTTCGCGCCGCCGAAAGGCGCGATGGCGCCTTGCTTGGCCGCCGCAGCATCTGTAGTGGGATAACCCTCGGAATTCAGTGCCCACCCTTCCGGTATTGCTACACCGCGATTGGCATGGTCGTGAATCTTGCCCATGGAGACCAGGCTGGTGGCCATATCGAATACGAAGGGGTCGGGTTGAGCCGGGATGCCGATAGTGATCGGATTGGTACCCAGCATGGCGCGCCGGCCGCCCCAGGGATGCACCAGAGCCTCGCTGATGGTCAATGCAACCAGTATCTGGCCCTTGCGCGCCACCTGTTCCGCATACCAGGCCAGCATGCCCAGGTGATCGCAATTCCGGATGGCGGCCACAGCCACCCCGGTGTCCGCCGCACGAACACACACATGTTCCAATGCGCTGAGTGCGACGACAGGCCCCAAGCCATTTTCGCCATCCACCTCATAGAAGGCCTCGCGGCGCCACAGTCCCCGCCCTGTGGCGTTCGGCTTGCATACGCCGTTGCGAATCCGCTGAATGACACGCGGCAAGCGCAGCAAGCCATGCGAGGGGACACCGCGCAATTCGGCTTCCAACAGCAGCGACAGCTGAGTCCTCGCTGCAGGCTCCGGCACGCCGGCCGCACGCAGCGCGGCCAGGCTCTTGCGGGTGATTTCATCGACTGTGGGCATGCTCCTCCCTGATGATGCTGTACGGATACAGACACGTGATATTGGCTACTCGCATCACGAGAACGAAATATCCCGAAGCCACAGCGAAACCTCCGGTATATAAGTAATGATCATCAGGGCCGATACCACAGTCAGCACCGGCCAAACCAGTGACCTGAACATCGACTCAATGGGTATCCTAGCCACCTGGGCGGCAGCAAACAGATTGACACCCAATGGGGGAGTGATCATTCCCATGGCCAGATTGACGATCATAATGATGCCGAAATGCACCGGATCCACGCCAAAGGCGATAGCCAGCGGGGTCAGGATAGGTGCGAGGACGAGGATGGCGGCCGACGTCTCCAGAAACATCCCCACCACGAACAACAGCGCATTGATGAACAGCAGGAAGCTGAGGTGCGTCTCGAAGGTGGCTCGGGTCCATTCTCCGATCAGATGCGGCAATCCCGACAGGCTAATCAGGAAAGAAAACAAGGCGGCCGCGGAAATGATCAGCATGATCACCCCGGTGGACAGCGCAGAGGACCGGAAAATCATCGGCAGATCCGTGATCCGGATCTCGCGATAAACGAACATGCCGATGAACAAGGCGTACACCACCGATACGGCTGCCGCCTCGGTCGGCGTGAACACGCCACCGTAAATGCCGCCCAGCACGATCACCGGCAGCAGCAGCGCCCACAGGGCTTCCCGCAAACCCTTGAGCAGAGGGCTGCGATCGCGTCCATCCTCCAGGCCATAGCCCTTGATACGACACCAGATCTGGACCATCAGGATCAGGCTGCCGCCGATCAACAGGCCCGGCCCCACGCCAGCGATGAACATGTCGCGCACGGATGTTTCCGTAGCCACGCCGAACAGAATCATGGGGACCGAAGGCGGGATGATCACGCCCAGTTCGGCCGAGGCGACCTGTATGGTGGCTGCGACGGGTACGGGGTAGCCATGGCGCCGCATGGCGGGAATCAGGATGGCACCCACGGCGAAGGTGGTGGCCACGGAAGATCCAGAGATAGCGGCGAAAATCATGCAAGTGATCACGCAGGCACTGGCCAGGCCGCCCTGCATGCCGCCGACCATGGCCTTGGCAAAATCGACGAGTCGGCGCGACACGCCGCCATGGGTCATGATGTTGCCGGCCAAGATGAAGAACGGAACGGCGAGCAGCGGAAAGCTGTCCAGTCCATTGAACATTTTCTGCGGCACCACCAACAGGGGTAGGTGGCTGGCCGTGACGATGCCAAATACCCCCGCCAGGGCGATCGCCACCGCGACCGGCACTGATAGGGCAAACAGAAAAACCAGCGAGGAAAGGAGCACGGTATTCATTCGATGCTCCCCCCGTCATACTGCCTGGGACGGAAATGCCCCAGCAGGACGCCCGGAACGGCGCACAGCGCCCCGACCGGGATGGCTGCGTAGAACCAAGCCATCGAAATATCCAGGAGAGCCACCTGCTGTGCCCGTACCCGGAGGGTCATCTGGATGCCGTACCAGATCAGGATGCCCAGAAACATCAGCACCAGCACGGTAACGAGCACCATCACCTGTCGTCGAATAGCATCCGGCAGGACATTCCGGATGAACTCCAGCGGAATCATGACGGCATACCGGAAACCCGCCGCCGAGACCAGAAAGACCAGCCAGATCACTGCACTGCGAGCGATGATTTCAGTCCAGGCGGCAGGGTCGTTGAAGACGAAGCGGGTGACCACTTGCAGGAAAACCATGATCGATGCAATAGCCAAGAGCAGCGCCGCCAGATTATGGGTAAATCGGACGATGCACTCTCCGGCTTCCACGATTTTTTCGCGCATGCGTGTTTCCTTGGAGGTGTGCTTGGAAGGCCGGCGCCAAGAGTAGACGCCGCCACAAGGGAAGCAGGCGGGCCATCGTCATACACAGGCCCGCCCATGTCTGCAGCACAGCGCGGATCAGTTCTTTATCGCAGCACGCACACGATCAAGGGCGCTGGAGCCATAGCGCTTGGTGTAGAACTCGTAGGCGCCGTTCATGGCCTCAGTGAACTTGTCTTTGTCCAACGCGTCGCCCGCGACGATATCCATCCCGTTGGAACGCAGCAACTCAATGCCATTGGCCTCGTCCCGGTCGACGAATGCGTGGTTGGCTGCCACGGCCGCCTCAGTGGCTTGGCCCACCCAGCCCTTTTCCTCGTCGCTGAGGCCGTCCCATACCGTCTTGGACATCATGATGACGGCAGGCGAATAGAAATGCCCGGTCAGGGTGAGGTATTTCTGGACCTCCCAGATGCGATTCGACACCAGGATCGACAGCGGGTTTTCCTGTCCGTCGATGGTGCCTTGCTGCAAGGCGGGGATGACCTCGGGCCAGCTCATGGGGGTCGGCGATGCGCCGGCGGACTTGAAGGCCGCCAGGTGGATGTCATTTTCCATGGTGCGGATCTTCATGCCGTCCAGGTCCTTGGGTTCCTTGATCGGATGCTTGGAGTTCGTGATATAGCGAAAGCCGTTTTCCCCCCAAGCCAAACCCTTGACGCCAACGTCATCGAGCTTGGACAGGAGTTCCTGGCCGATCGGCCCGGCCATCACGCGGCGCGCGGTCGCATAGTCATGAAACAAGAAGGGCAAGTCCATCACGTAAGTATCCGGCACGAATCCGCCGACCGGGCCGGACGCGGTGATGCCTACCTCGATGGAGCCGATCTGCATGCCCTCAATGATCTCGCGTTCGCCGCCCAGCACGCCATTGGCCTTGATGGCAACGTCGAACTTGCCGCCCGAGACTTCTTCGAGCTTGGACTTGAAGGCCTTGGCCGCCGCACCATAGTGAGAGTCTTCGGTCGTCACCATGGCCCAGTTGAGGGTGCGCGCCGTCACCGAGCCGGCAAACATGACGGCGCCTCCAAGGGCCGCTACACATAGAAGTCTGGAAATGCGTATCTTCATTGCTTGTCTCCGCGTAGTCCATCGATATGGATGTGAGTCTGTCATCAGGCTCGCGACAGACGTCGTCTTATTCGTATACGATTCTATTTATCCTATACGATACGAAATTCTCCCATCAAGTCATATTGATCGGAATAGGGGGTATCCATGAGATGGCGGATGCTCGTTCTTACTACCGAGCGCCTCCACCCTCCCGCACCCAGCCAAAGTAGTCCTCGCTGCCCATCTGGCCGCCCTTGAGGGCCAGCTGCAGGCCGTCCAGGTGGTTGTTCGCGATCACTGTGCAAACGGAGGCGCCGGGGATTGTCGGTGCCAGCGGCTCCAGCGCCAAAATGTCCAGTTCACGCACAGCGTGGCCGGAAGTGTCCCCGCCTGAAATGACGGCGCGGCGCACGCCGGTATCTTCCAGAATACGGTCCAGCACGCGGCCCAGGGCCGACCCGATCCGAACGTTGGCATCGGCGATCGGCGTCCCGGCACGCCCGATCCAGCCCTGGAACCGTTGCACCCGAGGATCGTCCGGGCCTCTGGCAGTGTGGATCAACGGATCCAGGCCACGGCCCAGAGCCTCCAGTGCCGCGGACACCGCATGGCGCTCGGCCAACTGGCTACTGGCTGGGTCCATGAGCGCCACAGGATCAAGGGGAATACCCTCGAAGCCATGGGCCTGCGCCCAATCGATCTGCCGCTGTGTGACGGGCGAAACCGAACCGGACACTACCACCATGGCCTCGGCGCGCCCCGCCGAAGGCACTGGCTGCGCAGGCGGTAGCCAGCCTTGGCGAATCCAATAGGCAATCAAGGCATATTCGACCCCTTGGCTGCCGATGACGAACGGCGCATCCCGGCGATGCGTCCACAGCAGCTCGCCGCATACTGCCAGCGTGTCCTGGTCTATGGCATCGAGCGTTATCAGGCGCGCACCGCCTTGCCTGAGCCGCGCCAAGCGGTCCGCCGCATCCGCAAAACCCGCCAAGTCCAAGCAGGCCACCGCATGTGCCGTTTGGCGCGCTAAGTGGCATGCGACGTCCGCCTCATCCATGGGGGTCACGGGATGGCGACGCATGACCGGGTGGCGATCCAGCCGATGGATGCTGCCGAAAGCCTCGGCGAACAAGGTGCCAAATGCTTGGTAGCGGCCCATGGGAGGCGCAGCCACCAGCACCGGCGCCCATGAGGCGGGGAAGACCTCCAGGCCGATATCGGCCGCGCAGCCGATCGACCCGGTCCGCTCGGAGGAATCCAGCGTCGAGCACACCTTGTAATGAAACAGCGGGGCGCCTATGTCCCGAAATGCATGGAACAGCGCCGGGAATTCGGCCTGCATCTGCCAGGGCGCGTAGGTGCGTGCGGTGGTCGCCACGCCGAAGGCGCGCAAGTGCGGCGCGGCCGCCAAGTCCCCGGGTGTCGGCATCCGCAGGAACAACCGCGCCGGGAGACCGGAAAAGCCCAGCACCTCCATGACGGCCGCCGACCCTGTGAAATCGTCGCCGCACCAACCCAACAGCAATCCGGCAGGCACGCCGGCGTCATGAGGACACGATCCAATGCTCATGGCCGGCCCGATCAGAGCTGAATATCAGGTTGTGCAAAGGTCCGCAGCGCAGCCGCCAGTTCCGGGGCATCCTTGGCAGCCTCCTGTACCGGCACCCCGTCGCGCGCTGCTGCAGCCGCCTGGCGCAGCGCCCGCACGCCGCCGCCCGCGCCATCCGGATGGCTGATGATGCCGCCACCGGCGCAGAAAATGAAATCATCGTTGCCGAGGATGTCTCGGGCCGGACCCAGCTGCCAGGCCGTCTGGCCTGAGGAATAGACCGGCATGGCCAAATGGGGCGGCCCACCCTCGGCGCACACCGGCTGCTGCACCGCGCGAGCGGCCGCAGCCACCACGGCGTCGGCCTCGGTGAACTTGTTGGCCAAGCCGTTGACATGCAGATGATCCGCCCCGGCCAAGCGCCACAGCTTTTGCCACACCGCAAATGAAATGCCGATATGAGGCGAGCGAGAATACAGTCCCCAGCCGGCGCGGTGGCCATGGATAGGCAGCGCCACACGCTCGCGCAAGGCGCGCAGGCCAGTCAGGCCCACGGAAAACAGCGACACCATGATGCAAGTCCCGCCGGCCTTTTCGACCATCTCGGCGTTGCGCAACATGACATCGAGTTCATCCGTGATGTTGAAGGCATACATGACTTTCTTGCCATTGCGTTGGGCATGCCGCTCGATAACCGGCATCACAGCCGCGACGCGGTCCCTCAATGGACAATAGGCGCCGTTGGCCTGGAGTTCGTCGTCCTTGATGAAATCAATCCCGGCCTGTGCCAACTGGTCGACCAAGTCGGCGGTACCGTCTGCAGACAAGCCGATGCTCGGCTTGATGATGGTTCCAATCAGCGGACCGTCGATACCGACCAGCCGACGGGTGCCCGCCGCACCGAATTGCGGGCCCGGGCAAGCCTTTGCGAACACCTGCGGCAGATCCACGTCCTCCAGGCGCAAGGCCGACAAGTCGGCCAGCTCGAACAAATTGCCGGCGATGGTCGTCAGCAGGTTGGGGATCGAGGGACCCGTATTGTCCAATGGCCAGCTGATGCGGATATGTCCCTGTTCGTAAGTTTCACCGCGCGTGCGGCTGGGCAAGCTGGGCGTTGATACCCGATCAGTGACCTCAATGGATTCGATCCGCGCGCCCGAACGCGCCCGCAACTCGTCTGTTTCCTGGGGTAGCCGTACAAACGTTCCTGTGGACTGCTCGCCGGCGATCACTTGCGCCGCGTGCTGGAGACCTTTAGGGGATTCGGCGAAATATGTTACGGAAAACCGGCTCATGACACCCTCCCAGATTCAGATACGATATGATATCATCAACCATATACGATAAAACAAAGGAGGAGCCATGAAAATAGCGTTGATCGGCGCAGGCGGCAAAATGGGTGTGCGCCTTGCCAAGAATCTATCCCGCAGCCATCACGAAGTCTCATATGTGGAGGTCAGCCCCGTCGGCATTGATCGCCTCCGCCAAGAAGCCCAGCTCGAGGTCACTACTCAGGACGACGCAGTCGACGGCGCCGACGTGGTCATCATGGCAGTGCCCGACACCCTGATCGGGAAAATTTCCGCAACCATCGTTCCTCACATGCGCAGCGGCGCCATGATGATGCTGCTGGACCCGGCCGCGCCTTGCGCGGGCCACCTGCCCGAGCGTGCCGATGTCGTCTATTTCGTGACACACCCCTGCCATCCGTCCATCTTCAACGAAGACCCCGACGAGGCGGCCCGCCTGGATCGTTTCGGTGGCATCGCAGCTAAGCAGGCCATCATCAACGCCTTGATGCAGGGCGACGAATCCCAGTACCCAATCGGCGCCGAAGTCGCCGAGATCATCTGGGCTCCGGTGCTGCGCACACACCGAGTGACTGTCGAACAAATGGCCCTGCTCGAGCCAGCCCTGTCGGAAACCCTCACAGCATCGCTGCTGGCCGTCATGCAGGAGGGCATCGAAGAAGTCGCTCGCCGCGGAGTCCCGGAGGCCGCCGCGCGCGATTTCCTGCTGGGCCACATGAACATCCTGGGCGCAGTGACCTTCGGCCATATTCCGGGCGCCTTCTCGGACGCCTGCAACAAGGCCATCCAGTTCGGCAAGGCACGCCTCATGCGCGATGATTGGAAAGGTATCTTCGATAAAGCCGAGGTCGACGAAAGCATCCGCCGGATTACCTGACCCCATCCAATCACTCGGACGAACACGCACGATATGAGGATAGCGTCACATGAAAATCAAGGGTGTTGAAGTCTTCCCGGTCGCCAATCCCGCGGCCTATATCGGCGGACCCATATGGATGTTCGTACGTATCGACACCGATGCGGGGGTCAGCGGCTACGGCGAGATTCTGGCGGTCCAGTCCTATCTGCGGCCCCGCACTTTGGCTATGGTCGTTGAGCAAGTGGCAGAGGATTTCTTCGTTGGCCGCGAGGTCGGCGACTTCGAGACGACCTTCCATGCTTACTACAACAGCTTCTACAGCCATGCCAGCGATCTGCTGAAAACCGCGATTTACAGCGGCCTGGAAATGGCTTGCTGGGATGCCCTGGGCAAGCATCTGGGGCGCCCTGTCCATACCATGCTGGGCGGGCGCTTCCGTGATCGCATACGCACCTATACTTACATTAGCGCGCCGTCGGGGGATGCGCTGGGTTTCGACTTCTGGCTGCAACCCGACGCCGTCGGCGCTCGCGCCGGCGAACTGGCCGCCCAAGGGTTTACAGGCCTCAAGCTAGATCCTTTCCCCCTCATGACTGGCAGCGAGCAGCAGCAATCCCAAGTGGTACCTCTGCAATGGTCCCTGGAAGCCCTGGATCGCGCTGAAGCGACCATCGCCAGCATCCGGCAAGCCGTAGGTAGTCGGTGCGACGTGATCGTGGGCACACATGGCCAGATGACCGCCAGCTCCGCCCTGCGGTTGGCTAAGCGATTGGAGAAATTTGATCCGCTCTGGCTGGAGGAACCGGTACCGCCCGAGCTGGCCGACGAAATGGCCTTGGTGGCGCGTGGAACCTCCATTCCCATCACGACCGGAGAACGCTTGTCCAATAAGTGGGAATTCGCCCGCCTCATCCGCCTGCAGGCTGCCTCGATTTTCAATTTGGACGTGAGCCAGGTCGGGGGCCTATGGGAAGCCAAAAAGATCGCTTCCATGGCTGAGGCCAACTATGTGCAGATTGCCCCGCACGTTTACGGCGGCCCTTTCACCGCGGCAGCCTCCTTTCAGCTTGGGCTTGCCTGCCCCAACCTGCTGATCGTCGAAGGACTGGGCGATTTTTCAGGCTTTCACGCCGAATTGCTGCAGGAGCCCATCATATGGCGGGAAGGCTATGTGATGCCTTCTGAGCGGCCGGGGCTGGGCTACACGCTGAATGAAGACGCAGCTCGACGCCACGCCGTCAAGGATGAGGATCGGCTGTGGGGTTCCTTGGATAGCACCCAGGTCACCACGGTCTCCGCAGCATCGGACGATAGCCGCTAAGGAAATTTTTCAGCAAACCTTCTGTGCGCTGGGGTTCACTATAGCGAGCCCAGGCGCCGCGCGGGGGCATGGCAGTGTTCCTCCAATACGTACATCCTATTTTCGAATATGATTTATATTATCGTATCCGATATGGTATTTGCCCATTTTCGCAAGTGATGGCAAATTAAAGGGTATTCATTTCAGATTCAAGGGAAAGCCATGAACCCGCTGATTACGGCAAGCGAGCAGCCTGCCTCGCAAACGCCACCCCACGAGCGCCGTCCCTTGAGCGATGAAGTCTATGAAACGCTGGTGACAGAGTTAATCTCGCTCAGACTGCCCCCTGGGGAACGACTCTCTGTAGATGCCTTGGCCCGGCAGCTGGGCGTTTCCCAGACGCCGATCCGCGCCGCTCTGATCCGCCTGGAGACCGAAGGACTGGTTGTCAAAAAGCACAACACGGGCTTCAGTGTCGCGCCCTTGCCCGCGGGCAAGCGTTTCCAGGAAGTCTATGTATTGCGCAGCCTGCTGGAGCCGGAGGCAGCCGCGCTGGCAGCCGACAACGCGCGCCGCGACGATGTCCGCAAACTACAGGCCCTATGCGACAAGATGGAGCAACTGGTTACCGACGACACCGAAGGCAACTATGGCCGCTTTGCAATGCTGGACGGCCAGTTTCATGCCCACATCGCGCTGGTCGGCGACAATGAACTGCTCAAGCATACTCTCGACACGCTACACGCCCATATGCACCTTTTCCGCTTGCGCTACCACGCATCCGTCGCCGAAGAGGCCGTCAAAGAGCATCTCGCCATTCTAGAGGGCATCACGAAACGCGATCCAGATGCTGCCCGGGCGGCGATGGCCACCCATATCGCCGCGTCGCACGAACGCATGAAGCCGTGCTTCCAGCAACTGGCCGGATGACAGCCGCGCGCAGCAGCAACTATTCAATCTGCAGGACCCAATCATCGAAGGAAAGACAATGGCCTCTAGCAACACCTTGGCAGCTGAAACAACGGCCCACACCCACTCCTCCCTGCAGTCGGTGGTCTGGTTCGACCCCTCGAAGCTCATGATCGGCGGCCAATGGCGCGATGCGGCATCCGGCGAAACGCTGTCGATCGAGGACCCCTCCACGGGTCTGACGATCGGCGCCATTGCGCGCGGCGGCGCGGCGGACGTGGATACAGCGGTGACTGCCGCCCGTGGCGCCTTCGACGGCGACTGGGGCCGCATGACGGCGACCGAGCGCGGCCGCATCCTCATGCGGATGTCGGAACTGGTGCTGCAGCGCGCCGAGGCCCTGGCCATGATCGAGGCGCTGGACGTGGGCAAGCCCCTGCACCAGTCGCTAAACGATTCCAAGGCGCTGGCACGCTACCTCGAGTTCTATGCCGGCGCCGCCGACAAGCTCATGGGCCAGACCATCCCCTACCAGGACGGCTTTACGGTCTATACGCTGCGCGAGCCGCACGGGGTGTGCGGCATCATCATTCCCTGGAACTATCCGATGCAGATCGTCGGGCGCGCGGTGGGCGCCGCCCTGGCGGCCGGCAACAGCTGCGTGGTCAAGCCCGCCGAGGACGCCTCGGTCTCGACGCTGGCGGTCGCCGCGATCGCCCTCGAGGCGGGGCTGCCGGCCGGAGCGCTGAACGTCGTCACCGGCCTGGGCGCCGAGGCGGGCAGCGCGCTGTCCGAGCACGCGGGCATCGATCATATGTCCTTCACCGGCTCGGTGGGCACCGGCCGGCATATCCAGGCCGCGGCCGCCGGCAACGTGATCCCGGTCACGCTGGAGCTGGGCGGGAAATCGCCGCATATCGTGTTCGACGATTGCGATCTGGATCAGGCCATGCCGACGCTGGTGGGCGCCTGCATGCAGAACGCCGGCCAGACGTGCTCGGCAGCCTCGCGCGTGCTGGTGCAGCGCGGCCTCTATGACGAGGTCAAGCGCCGCATGATCGACATCTATCGCGGACTGGTCGCAGGGCCGGCAGTCGATGCCTGCGACCTGGGTCCGCTGGTATCGGCCAAGCAGAAAACCATCGTCAGCCGCTACATCGAGCTGGGCAAGGCCGACTTGAACGTCGCGGCCGAGGGCACGATCCGCGAGGATGCGTCGGCCGACGGCCATTTCGTGCGCGCGACACTGTTTTCCGAGGTCCCGCCCGATCATCGCCTGGCCCAGGAGGAAATCTTCGGTCCGGTGCAGGTGCTGATGCCTTTCGAGGACGAGGCCGAAGCCCTGCGCATCGCCAACGGCACGCCGTACGGGCTGGTGGCCGGCGTCTGGACGCGCGACGGCGGCCGCCAGATGCGCCTGGCGCGGCGCCTGAACGTGGGTCAGGTGTTCCTGAACAACTACGGCGCCGGCGGCGGCATCGAGCTGCCTTTCGGCGGCGTGGGCCAATCGGGACACGGCCGCGAAAAAGGCTTCGAGGCGCTGTACGGATTCACTCGGGTCAAGACCGTCACTGCCCGCCACGGCTGAGACGCCGCAGGAGGACCGTAAGTGCGCCATGAACCCCATGGTTTCTTACGATTCTCATAGCTGCGCCCGGAAGAAACAGACCCGCCCATCGAGGCGGGTTTCGCATTTATGGAGCGCCGGGCTTTTGCGCTAAGCGTCCAGTTGATCAGGACTGATCCCGAGCGCGGCGGCAATCTTTTCGCGGCTTGCTTTGCGTAGATTCCCTCTGGACTCTTGCTGAGAGTATGCGGACTGAGACACACCCAGGCGCTGAGCCATTTCTTGTTGGGTCACCCCCAGGTGCTCACGCCAGGCCCGCGCAATGCTCCACTCGTTATCGACCATCATGGATACAACTTCATGAGGCACATAGGTCTCTGAGCCTTCGCGAGGCTTCACATATTCGTCGTAAGGGATCACCACGAAGGCAGGCTTTCCGTCCGCCCCGTTGATGATCTGGATGTTAGTAGGTGCGTTCATCGCGTTTCCTCACTTCTTCGATGTAAACAATGTGCACAGCGCCATCGAAGTTAAAAAACACTCGATAGTTGCCAACACGCAGGCGGTATTGGTATTTGTGATTGGTCAGTGCCTTCACGTTGCGGGTCTGCGGCATCGTTGCTAGCTCACCAGCAGCGTTCTTGATCACGACCTGCTCAGGGCGGTTGATCTTCAGAAGCTGCTTGATTGCTTTGGTTGACCAGTTTATCGAGTTCATGAGGTTATTATAAGATTAAATATAAGGTTATACAAGACTTCAACTCATTAACCTTATATGAATGTTGTCTCCTCCCGAGGCATTATGGCCTCGTTTCGCGCCCCGCTGGTCCTGGTGATTGGCGGGGCGTGGCGGCCGCGAGCTGGATTTATCGATCCATCCCCGATAAGCGCCCGCGACGCGCATCCACCGCGGCACAGCACAGCATGGCGACCAGGCCGCCCAGCGCAGCCAGGGCCATGTCCTTGTGCGCGTCCCAGACGTCGCCCTGGGTGCCCAGGTAATGCATCCCCAGGTCGCCGCCGAACCAGGCGGCGGCGGCCCACTCGATCAACTCGTACAGGGCCGAGGTGCCGAGGATGATGTCCAGGGGCAGGAAATATGACCAGAAGCCGCGCGCCTGGATCACACGCAGCAGGAACTCGCGCACCGGCACCGCCAGCAGCAGGCCGTAGGCAAAATGCACCAGGCGGTCGAACTGGTTGCGGTCCCAGCCCATCAGCGCATCCAGCCCATGTCCGGTCAACGACCGGAACCAGGCGTCGTACGGCACCTCGGAATAGGTGTAGTGCGAGCCCACGGCATGCAGGGCCAGAAAGGCCAGGATCAGGGCCATCGATCCATCCGACAACCGAAACCGTCGATACAGGATGGTCAGGGCCAACCACAGCGCCGCCACCAGGACGTTTTCCAGGATCCATGTGTGGCGGTCGGAAGGATCGATGGCCAGGGCCAGCCACAGCAGGGCATAGGCGGCAATCGCCAGGCGCGGCCAGAGGCGGGAGGACATGGGGGCAGTCCCCCTAGGCGGCCGGACGCCTGGCGACGGCAAGCAGCACCCCGAAGGTGATCATGGTGCTGCCGCTGATGCGATTGATCCAGCGCAGGCAGCGTTCGCTGCGCATCAGGCCGGACAGCCGGGTTCCGGCGTAGGCATAGAGTGCGATGGCCAGCACTTCGAGGGCCAGGAAAATGGCGCCCAGAATCGTGAAGCTGCCCCAGTAATTCCCCGGCGTCACAAACTGCGGAAAAAACGCCGTGAAAATCAGGATGGCCTTCGGGTTTCCGATGGCGACCAGGAATTCCCGCCGGATGAACCCACGGACGCCGTGCCTGCCAAGCTCGGGTTGTTTCGAAGGCAGCTGCGCCTTGGAGCGGAAGATCTTGACGCCCAGCCAGACCAGGTAGGCGGCGCCCAGGAACTTCACGACCGTGAACGCGAACTCGGAAGCCATGAGGAGCGCGCCCATGCCGAATGCGGCCACGGCAATCATGATGGCGAAGGCGACGAGACGGCCGATCGCCGCCAGCAGGGAGGCCCGCAAGCCATGCTGGGCGCCAATGGTGATCGAGAGCAGGTTGTTCGGCCCGAAGGCCATGTTCAGCGCGAAACAGGCGGGCACAAACAGGAGCAGCGTTTCCGAGGGCATCGCACCACCATCATGGTTGAAAGAGGACCGCCCCTCTGTTGAGGGGCGGCTCAATCATACCGACAAACGGGCTGGGGCGATCAGGCCTCGGCGTGCTTGGCCGCCTCGACGGCCGCCTCGGTGTCGTGCGGCGCACCGTTGAAGAACAGGTTCAACAGCACGGCGGACAGCGAGGTCAGCAGGATGCCGGATTCGATCAGGGGATGGATGGCGTGCGGCATCCACTGGCGGAAGTTCGGCGCCACCACCGGGATCATGCCGACGCCGATCGAGATCGCGACGATCATGGCGTTGTGGCGGTTGGTCTTGAAGTCCACGCCGCCCAGGATGCGGATGCCGGTGGCGGTGACCATGCCGAACATCACCAGCCCGGCGCCGCCCAGGACGACGGTGGGCAGGGATTCGACCAGCGCGGCCAGTTTGGGCAGCAGGCCGAGGACGACCAGGATCACGCCGCCCATGACGCAGACGAAGCGGCTGCGCACGCCGGTGACGGCGACCAGGCCGACGTTCTGGGAAAAGCTGGAATACGGGAAGGTGTTGAAGATCCCGCCCACCAGCGTGCCCAGGCCGTCGGTGCGCAGGCCGCGCGCCAGGTCCTTCTGGGTGATCGGCTTGCCCGTCATGTCGGACAGGGCGAGGAACATGCCGGTGGATTCGATGAGGATGACGATCATCACCAGGACCATGGTGATGATCATGAAGACGTCGAACTTGGGCATGCCGAAATGGAAGGGCAGGACGATGTCGACCCAGGCCGCCTTGGCGACTTTCTCGTAGGTCATGATGCCCATGGCCGTGGTGATGATCGCGCCCACGACGATGCCCAGCAGCACGGCGATGTTGCCGAAGAACCCCTTGCTGAACTTGGCGATCAGCAGGATGGACACCAGAACGATGGCGGCGATGCCCACGCCCGTCAGGTCGGCGTAGCGCGGATTGGGCATGGTCGGCAGGATCGACAGGCCCTTGGGCACCGCCGGGAGGGCCGATCCGGGCGCGCCGGCGGCGGCCTGCGCCTGCTGCAGCCACGAGGCGTATTCGGGGTTGACCAGGTTGGGCGCGGTGGGGCCGAAGGGATTGCCGAAGATCCAGTTGATGCCCACGCGCATCAGCGTGATGCCGATGATGGCGATGATGGTGCCGGTCACCACGGGCGGAAAGAACCGCAGCAGGCGGCTGATCCAGGGGGCGATGATGATGGTGATGATGCCGGCCGCGATGATGGTGCCAAACAGCAGTTGCGCCCCCTCGTGCCCCGGGTTGCTGGTGGCGATGTGGATCATGGGCCCGACCGGGGCGAAGCTCACGCCCATCATGACGGGGAGCTTGATCCCGAACCATGGGGTTGCGCCCAGGGATTGGATGATGGTGACGATGCCACAGGCGAACAGGTCGGCCGCGATCAGCAGCGACACCTCGTGCGCATCCAGGTTCAAGGCCCGGCCGATGATCAGGGGCACGGCCACCGCGCCCGCGTACATCACCAGCACGTGCTGCAGGCCCAGGGCGGTCAGTTTCCCCAGCGGCAGGATCTCGTCGACTGGAGCATTGGAATGGCTCATGTGTGTCTCCAATGGTGTCTCGTTCGTTCCGCCGCGTCCGCGCGCCAGGCCCGCGCGCCGTCCGATGGAACTGGTTCGATGACTCTACCGGAGAGGCTGGCGCGCGACCATAGGAAGAGCGATATAAGGCTTTTGCGCCGGCCGGCATAATTCCGGGATAACCCTTGGGTTTTCGGCCGAAAGCCGCCGTCCGAAAACCCAAAGGCCGGGTAAGTCCCTATGCGCCGGCCGGGCAGCGGCCTTCAGCCCTTCAGTTGTCCGATCCAGTGGCGCGTCGAGGCGTCGTGCGCGTCGACGGAATCCCGCCCGGCGCCATCCGTCGCGGGCGCATCGGGCGCGAGCAAGTCCACGATGCCGCGCGCGAGGACCTTGCCGTATTCCACGCCCCATTGGTCGAAGGGATCGATGCCCCAGATCACGCCCTGGGTGAAGACCCGGTGCTCGTAGAGCGCCAGCAGCGCCCCCAATGTGTAGGGCGACAGGCGCGGCAGCACGATGAGGTGGTTGGGCCGCCCGCCCGGATGCATGCGGTGGCGCGCCAGCCAGCCGGCGCGTTCTGGGTCGAGGCCTTCGGCCAGGCATTCGGCGCGCGCCTGTTCCTGGGTCTTGCCGCGCATCAGGGCCTCGCGCTGGGCCAGGCAGTTGGCCAGCAGCGCGCGGTGGTGCGCCGGCCAATGATGGTCGGCCGCGCGGCACAGGATGAAGTCCACCGGCGCGCCGTCGCTGCCCTGGTGCAGCCATTGGAAAAACGTATGCTGGGCGTCGGTGCCCGGCATGCCCCAGACGGCGGGTCCGGTGGGCACGCCCACAGGGCGGCCGGCCAGGTCGACCGATTTGCCCAGGGACTCCATGTCGAGCTGCTGGACGTAGGGAACGAGCTGGGCGAGGCGCGAATCGTAGGGGGCGATGTTCAGCGAACCGTGCCCCAGCACGCTGCGGTTGACGACCCCGGCCAGCGCCATGCGCACCGGCGCATTGGCCTCGATCGGCGCCTCGGCGAAATGCTGGTCCATGGCGGCGGCGCCCGCCCGCATGCCCGCCAGCACGTCGGCGCTGACCGCCAACGCGGTGGTCAGGCTGACGGCGGACCACAGGGAAAACCGCCCGCCGACCCAGTCCCACAGGCGAAAGACGTTGCCTTCGGGCACGCCCCAGGCGACGGCGCGCTCGGGGTTGGCGGTGATGGCGGCAAAGTTCGCGCGGGGGTCGACGCCCGCGGCGGCCAGCCATTCGCGGGCGCGCTCGCCGTTTTGCAGGGTCTCGGCGGTGGTGAAGGACTTGGAGGCCAGCACGACGAGGGTGTCGCGGGGATCCAGCCCGGCCAGCCCGCCCTGGGCCGCATGGCCGTCGATGCTGGCGACGAAGCGCACCTGGCGCCACAGGCCGGTGTAGCCGAAGGCCGAGACGGCCAGGCGCACGCCCCAGTCGCTGCCGCCGATGCCGATGTGCAGGATGTTGCGCCAGCGCCGCTCGGCATCGGCGCTGCGCACCCAGGCGTCCATGCGCGCGCGCTCGGCCAGGACCTCGGCCGGCGCGTCGGGCGCGCGCAAGGCGGTGTGCCAGGCGGGCCGCGCTTCGGTGAGGTTGACGGCCTCGCCGGCCAGCAGGCGGGCGCGCTGCTCGTCGAATCCACGGACCTCCAGCAATGCGCGGCCGGCCGCGTCCAGGGCATCGGAATGGCGCTGGCCGCTGAAATCCACGGTCAGCCCCGGCGCCTCGACCAGGTCGAGGACGTCCTCGGTGCGCGGGGCGCTGGCCCGCACCGCCGAGACGAATCGGTCCCATTCCGGAAGTTCCGTCAGGGACGGCGCCTGGGCCGCGGCGGTCATGGCGACATCGGGCATGCGTGTCATGGGCGGCCTCAGCAGCGTTCGAAGATGCCGGCCGCGCCCATGCCGGTGCCCACGCACATGGTGACCATGCCGTACTGCAGGTCATGGCGGCGCATGGCGTGGATGGCGGTGGCCGAGCGGATCGCGCCGGTGGCGCCCAGCGGATGGCCCAGGGCGATGGCCCCGCCCATGGGATTGACGACCGCCTCGTTCAGGCCCAGGTCGCGGATCACGGCGAGGGCCTGGGCGGCGAAGGCCTCGTTCAGCTCGATCCAGCCCATCTGGTCCAGCGTCAGTCCCGCCTGTTTCAGGGCGGCCGGGATGGCCTCCTTGGGGCCGATGCCCATGATCTCGGGCGGCACGCCCTTGACGGCAAAGCACACAAAGCGCGCCAGCGGGGTCAGACCATGGGTTTTCAGGGCGCGCTCGGACACGACCAGCAGCGCGCCGGCGCCGTCCGAGGTCTGCGAGCTGTTGCCGGCGGTGACGCTGCCGCGCGCGGCGAAGGCGGGCCGCAGGCGGGCCAACGCCTCGAGGCTGGTATCGGGACGCGGGCCCTCGTCCAGGGCCACGGTGCGGCGATCCTCGCGCACCTCGCCGGTGGACAGGTTCGGCGTGCGGCGCACGATCTCGACCGGCAGCATCTCGTCGGCGAACTCGCCGGACTGCTGGGCGGCCAGCGCCCGCTGATGCGAGCGCAGGGCGAAGGCGTCCTGGTCCTCGCGCGAGACTTGCCAGCGCGCGGCGACCTGCTCGGCCGTCGCGCCCATGCCATAGGCGATGCCGATGTTGTCCTCGTCCTGATAGATGTCGGGACTGAACGACGTGCTGACCCCCAAGGTCGGCACCAGGCTCATGGATTCCACGCCGCCGGCCAGGATGACGTCGGCCTCGCCCACGCGGATGCGGTCGGCGGCCATGGCGATCGCCGTCAGGCCCGAGGCGCAGAAGCGATTCACCGTCACGCCCGCCACGCTGCTGGGCAGGCCCGAGAGCAGCGCCCCGATGCGTGCGACGTTCAGGCCCTGCGGCCCCTCGGGAATGGCGCAGCCGATGATGGCGTCCTCGACCGCGGCCGGATCGAGGCCCGGCGCCTGGGCCATGACACCGCGGATGGCCGTGGCCAGCAGGTCGTCGGGACGAGTGTGCGAATACATGCCGCGAGGCGCCTTGCCGATCGGCGTGCGGATCGCGGCGGCGATGTAGGCGGTTTGCAATGCGCTCATCGGGGTCTCCTAGTTGCGGGTCGGCTTGCCGGTTTGCAGCATGCCGGCGACGCGTTCCTGGGTCTTGGGGCTGGCGAGCAGGCCGAGAAAGGCCTCGCGCTCGAGACCCAGCATCCAGTGTTCGTCGACCAGCGAGCCCGGGTCCACGTCGCCGCCGCACATGGCGTGGGCCAGCCGTTCAGCCACGTGGAAGTCGTGTTCCGAGATGAAGCCGCCCACGCGCATGTTGACCAGTTGCGCCTTGAAGGTGGCGTAGGCATCGCGCCCCGCCACGGGAAAGCGGGCCGGCAGCGGCGCATGCCAGCCCTGCTCGGCCAGGTTCGCGGCCTCGCGCACGGCGACGTACAGCAGTTCATGGCGGTTCATGACGATGGGATCGGACTCGCGCAGGTAGCCGATGCGCCGCGCATCCAGCGCGGATTTCGAGACCTGCGCGGTGGCGGCCGCCATGAGGAAGGGCTTGAGCAGTGCCTGCAGGGGGACGTCGGGCGCATGGCCGGCCTGGAGCTCCGCGGCGCGGCGCGCGCCGTGGGCGATGCCGCCCGCGCCCGGCACCAGGCCCAGGCCGGCCTCGACCAGGCCGATGTAGGTTTCGATGTGGGCGACGCGGCGCGCGCAATGCACGGCGAGTTCGCAGCCACCGCCCAAGGCCATGCCCGCCAGGGCCGCCACCACCGGGACGCGGGCGTAGCGCAGGCGCATGGACATGTCCTGCATCTGACGTTGGAGGGGCTCGATCGCCTGGACGCCGCCCGCCATGAAGGCCGGCATCATGGCCTTGAGGTCGGCGCCGGCCGAGAACGGATCCTCGAGCTGGCCGATGACCAGGGCCTTGTAGTCGGATTCGGCCCGATCGAGGGCCTGTACGACACCGCGCACGACCTCGGGCGCGAGGGTGTGCATCCGCGTCTTGAACGAGACGATGAGCACGTCGCGGGGGTGAGGATCCGGCAAGGTCCAGCAGCGCACCGCATCGTCCTCGTGCACGATGTCCGGCGCGGTGACCGGCCCCTCGCCGACCAGGCGCGGCGCGCCGATCTGGCGCTGGTACACGGGCAGCGCGCTGCGCGGCCGGTAATCGCCGGCTGCCGGGCTGAATGAGCCCGCCGGCGTATGCACGGCCTGCTGGTCCCAGACCGGGCCGCTGGTGGCCCAGTCGGGCAGCGGTTCCGATGACAGGGTCCGGCCGGCGGCGATGTCCTCGCCGATCCAGTCGGCGACCCGGCGCCAACCCGCGGCCTGCCAGATCTCGAACGGCCCCTGCCGGTGGCCGAAACCCCATTTCATCGCCTCGTCGAGCTGGCGCGCATTGTCGGCGATGTCGGCCAGGCGCGTCGCGCTGTAGTGGAAGGTATCGCGCAGGACCGCCCAGACGAATCGCGCCTGCGGATGATCGGAATCATGCAGGGCCTGCAGGCGCCGGGCGGGGTCGCGTTCGGCGAGGATCTGCTTGACCGCCTCGTCGGCGGCCTGGCCCGTGGGCACGTATTCGCCGGCCTCCGGGTCCAGCCGCAGGATGGTCTTGCCGTCCTTGCGAAAAAATCCGGCGCCGGTTTTCTGGCCCAGGGCGCCCTTGTCGATCAGCGCGGCCACGACGGGCGGCACCTGGAAATGCGCATGGAAGGGATCGTCGGGCAACTGGTCGCGCATGGTGCCGATGACGTGGGCCAGGACGTCCAGGCCGACCACGTCGGCCGTGCGGAAAGTGCCGGATTTGGCACGGCCCAGGCGGGTGCCGGTCAGGTCGTCGACGAGCTCGTAGGGCAGGCCGAACGCGCGGGTGTGATGGAAGACCGACAGGATGCCGAACACGCCGATGCGGTTGCCGATGAAGTTCGGCGTGTCCTTGGCGCGAACCACGCCCTTGCCCAGGCGCGACACCAGGAAGGTTTCCAGCGCATCGAGCAAGGCCGGTTCGGTGGCCTCCGTGGGAATCAATTCCACCAGTGGCATGTAGCGCGGCGGGTTGAAGAAATGCACCCCGCAGAACCGGTGGCGCACCGCCTCGGGCAGCGCCTCGGACAGGGCGGCGATGGACAGCCCCGAGGTGTTGCTGGCGATGATGGCGTGCGGGCCCAGCGCCGGGGCGATCTTGTGGTAGAGGTCGCGCTTCCAGTCGAGGCGTTCCGCGATGGCCTCGATCACCAGGTCGCAGTCCGCCAGCAGCCCCAGGCCGTCGTCGTAGTTCGCCGGCTGGATGAGATCGGCCAGGTCGTCGCGCGCCAGCGGCGCGGGGTTGAGCTTGCGCAGCTGCTGGATGGCGCGGGCGACGGCGGCGTTCTTGTCGCCGTCGCCCGCGGGAAGGTCATAGAGGACCACCGGCACGCCGGCATTGACGCAATGCGCGGCGATCTGGGCGCCCATGACGCCGGCGCCGCAAACCGCGACCCGGCGAATGGTGGAGGAAATCGGCTGGCTGGTGTGCATAGTGTCGTATCCTTGCCTGTGTGTGACCCGCGACGCATGGGCCCTGCATGCCATGTTCCTATAATAGGGCCGATCCCCCGTCGACGCATCTTCACCCGGGACACCGACGATTCATGGCCCGACTACCCCGCCTCTACGCGCCGCGCATCCCGCAACTGGCCCAGGCGTATTTCGCCCGGGCTTTCGCACAGGCCTCCGAGCCCGCCCCGGCGGCCGACATGGAACGCCTGCGCGGCTGGCTGGGCCTGGAGGTCGCCCGCCACGGCCTGGCGCTGCATGCCTGGGTCATCACGCCCGATCGCCTGTGCCTGCTGGGCACGCCCGCCGACGCGCACGGCCTATCGCGCGTGATCCAGGGCCTGGGCCGGCGCATGGGGGCCGGCATGCCGCGCGGCCGGGCCTACCAGGGCCGCTATCACAATGCCTTGCTGGAGCCCGGCCGCTGGGTGCTGCCGACCATGGTGTGGCTGGAATCCCTGCCCGCGGCGCTGGGCTATGTGGACGCGCCGGCGCGCTGGCCCTGGTCCTCGGCCGCGGCGCACATCGGCCTGGGCGCCGACCCTCTGCCGGTGTCCGATCACATGGATTACTGGAACGAAGGCAACACGCCGTTTTCGCGCCAGGCCGCCTATCGCCGGCGGCTCGAAGCGGGCGTCGATCCCCGGCAGGGCGCGCAAGTCGAGGCCGCCATCCTGGGCCAGTGGGCCCTGGGCGAGCGCATATTCCTCGCCCACCTGGGCCGCCTGGCCTCGCGGCGCGTGGCGCCCGCCTCGCGCGGGCGGCCGCGCAAGGCGGCGGCCGCCTAGGCCTGCGCATCGCGGCCAGCCGGCACGCGCGATCCTCAGAACGAGGTCGTGGCCTCGAGGAAGAACGTGCGGCCGGGCTGGTTGTAGGTGTAGGCGCCGGCGCCGTTGATGTAGTTGGGGGTTTCCATATTGACGCCGATGGCGTTCCCCGCCCGAAACAGGCGCTTGTCGAACACATTGTCCACGCCCATCGTCACCCGCAGGTGCTTGCTGACCTTGTACTGGGTGCTGAGCCCGAAGATCGCGTAGGGCGGGATCTTGTCCGTGGCGCTGCCGGTCAATGGATTGCCGTAGTAGTCGTACTTCGGCCCTTCCTGCTCGCCATAGACCGTTGCCTTGGCGCGCAGAGACCAGGCCGGGGTCACCGACCAGTCCAGGGTGCTGTTGACCGTATATTCGGGAATGGTCGACAGGTGTTCGCCGGTGTCCTTGTTCTTGGACTCGATCATGTAGGTGGCATTGGTCGACCACAGCCAGTCCCGGGCGAAGGGCCAGGTCAGGTTGCCTTCCAGGCCCTGGACGACGGCGCGCGGGATGTTTTCCCACTGGAAGACATTGGTCGGCAGGCCGATGCTGTTGACGAAGCTGCCCACGGGCGTGCGTCCGGCCTCGATCTTGTTCCGGTAGTCGTTGTGGAAATAGGTCAGGCTGGCGCCCAGGCCCCCGCTGCTGCGGTACTCGAGGCCCAGTTCCTTGTTGAGGCTGGTTTCGGCCTTCAGGTCCGGGTTCCCCACCAGGAAGCAGCCGGTGGTGCTGCCGGAGGTATTGCCCCAGCAGCCGTTGCCCGCGCTGTAGAGGGCATAGCCGGCATTGCTCTGATACAGGTTGGCCGCCTTATAGGCCCGCGCGATGCCGGCCTTGACCGTCCACTGGTCATCGACGAGGTAGGACAGGTTCAGCGAGGGGCTCCAGTTGTTGCCCTGCTGGGTGTGGTGATCGAAGCGCAGGCCCGGCGTGACGGTCCAATGGTCGCCGATGTACAGGTTGTCCTCGGCGAACAGCGAATAGATGTTGGCGTGAACCTTGGGCGTATAGGCGAAAGGCACTTTCGGCATCTTGGCGTTCGGCGTATTGCGCGAGGCCAGGTCCGAGGCATTGTCCTCCAGGTCCTGGCGCACCCATTCGAGGCCGAGGGTGCCCATCTGGTCCACGCCGCCCCAGTTCAGGCGCCGGTTCAATTCAGTGTGCGCCGTCAGGGTGCGCAGGTTGATGTCCCCGTAGCCCCCCAGGCCCGCCGCGGCCGGGTCGTTGAAGAGGCCTTCCGTGCCCCCCGCCAGGCCCTCCAGCAGGCGCGTGTTGCGGGTCTGCTCGTACTGCAGATAGCTGAGGGTGTGCGTATCGGCGTTCCAGTCGCCGGTGTGCGTGATCGAGTAGGCCTGCCGGTAGATCCGGTTGGTTTCGTTACCCACCTGCGACTTGACGACGGCATTGCTGTTCGTATTCTGCGTGTCGCCGACATAGATGTTGCCTTCGCGGCCGTAGCTCGCGCCGAAGTCGATCTTGTGGCCGGCCGCGGGCTTCCAGCTCAGCACGCCGCCGATGTCGCGGTTCTTGAATCCCTCGCGGCCGGCGGGGAACGTGTCCTTGTTGGCGCCGCCGCGCGCCGAGGCGTGGTCCTTGTTGATGTCGTAGGCATCGCCCTGGAAGTTCGCCGCGCTGCCGTACAGGCGGAAGTCCAGGCTGTCCGTCAGCGGGCCGGCGAGGCTGAAGGTCGTGCGCGCGGTGGAGCCCTCGTCACTGTGCTGCGGCGCATTGAGATAGGTCGAGACCGATCCGGTGAGGGTATCGGCGGCGGGCTTGGTGATGATGTTGACCACGCCGCCGGCCGCGCCATTGCCATAGCGCGCGGCGGCGGGGCCGCGCAGGACCTCGATGCGCTCGATCATTTCGGGCGGCACCCAGTTGGTGTCGCCGCGCGTGTCGCGTTCGCCGCGCCAGCCAAAGCGCACCGAACCGCGCGAGGACACGGGCTTGCCGTCGATCAGGATCAGGGTGTTTTCCGGGCCCATGCCGCGGATGTCGATCTGGCGGTTATTGCCGCGCTGGCCGCTGGAGGAATTGCCGGTGAGGTTCACGCCGGGCATGGTGCGGATGATTTCCGACACGTCGTTGGCGGGCGGCGCCTTCTCGATGTCGGTCGCCGTGATGGTCGAGGCGCCCGGCGTCTGCTTGAGTTCCTGTTCGGCCTTGACGACCACGCGTTCCAGCTGGGTCACGTCGCCGGCGGATTGCGATTGGGCGCCGGCGGGGGCGGCGGCGAGGCCCAGGGCAATGAGAAGGCCGACGGGCGGCAGGGCGCGGCCCTTGGGCTTGAAGACGATCATGGGTTCCTCGTGTTGCGGTATGGATTCGGGATTAAAAATCCTCATGAATATAAACGATAATGATTCTCACAATCAAACTCACATTTGATACAGATCAGAAAATTGCGAAATGGATGCGCATCGAGGCCAGGTATCCGTGCGCCGGGCGCATCGTCCCGGCATCGCCTCTCTAGCCACTCAACGCAGCCACCGGGTCCAGGCGCGCGGCCGCGCGCGCCGGCATCAGGCCCGAGACCAGGCCTGTGGCGACGGCGCAGCCGAAAGCGCCCAGGATGGCGGTCAGCGAGAACACCAGTTCGACGCCCGCCGCCAGCAGGACGAAACCGATGCCCAGGCCCAGCGCCACGCCTGCCACACCGCCGCACAGGGACACCAGGGCGGCTTCGGCGAGGAACTGGCGCCGGATGTCGCGCCGGCGCGCGCCGACCGCCATGCGGATGCCGATCTCGCGCGTGCGTTCGCGCACGGTCATCAACATGACGTTCATGACGCCGATCCCGCCGACCAGCAGGGACACGGCGGCGATCAGCCCCAGCATCAGGGTCATGGGTCAGGGCGGTGCGCACGCGATTGAGCGCCATCGCCCGCCACGCGGCTCGCCAGGCCTTGGCACCGACCGCGGGCTGCGTGGCGGTGCCGCCCTCGGCCGCTGCGGGATCGGGCTGCGGCATAGGCAGCACCTGCCGCACCGTTCCGCGCCACTGCCGCCCGTCTTGGGCCAGGGTCGTGAATACGGCCTCCATGCCCACGCGCAAGCGCGGGATGTCGGCTTCGGACACCTGCGTCCACACGGTCATGGCCGACAGATCGGCGATGCGCAGCAGCTTGGGTGTCTGGTAGGTGGCATTCAGGGTCTGACCGGGCCGCGCCTCCAGCGAGACCACGGTGCCGGCGATCGGCGCATAGATCCGGCTGTAGCCCAGCAGCGCCTCGTCGCCCTGCAGCGCGGCCTGGGTGCGCCGGATGTCGGCCTCGATGCGGCGCACGGTGGCCTCGGCGCCCAGCAGCTCCGCCCGCGTGGCGTCGGCCATCTGGATCGGTGTGGCACCGGTGCGCAACAGACGCTGGTGGCGCCCGGCATCCGCGCGCGCCAGGACGGCGGCCGCCCGGGCCCCGTCCAACTGGGCGCGCAGGGCCTCCAGCGAGGCCCGGCCGGCGTCCACGGTCGCCTGCTGCACGGAGGCGTCGATCTCCACCAGCAGCTGGCCGGGGACGACCGTGTCGCCCGCCTGGACGTGGATCTGCTGGATCTGCCCGGACACCTGCGGGCCCACGTCCACATAGTGCCGCGGCTGCAAGGTGCCCAGTGCATGGACGGTGGCGCGCACCGCGCCGCGCTCGACGCGCGCCACCTCGTACGCGGGCGCCGACGGGCGCCCGGCCCAGACGGCCGTGGCGGCCGCCGCCAGCGCCAGCAAGACCCACAGGACGCACACGCGCCAGCGGCGGAGCCCGCCGCCGGGCGCCGCCGCGGCGGTCTCAGTCGCGCTCCGCCTTGCGCGCCAGCCGGCGGGCCCGCGAGGCGATGGCGCGGCGCGACATTTCCGAGTCGAGGATCAGGCGCCCGTGCAGCCGGCCGTGCAGGCGCCGCACCGACGCCTGGGCGTCCTGCATGTGCTCGTGCATGAGGGTGCGCACGGTATCGGCATCGCGCGCGCGGGCGGCGGCCAGCAGCCGCCGGTGATATTCGACGTTGCTGGCGCCGAAATGCTGTTGTTCGCGCATCGGCATCTGGTTGTCGTAGACCGTCAGCTGGCGCAGCATCTGGTTGATCATCTCGCACATGAAGCGCAGGAAGGGATTGGGGCTGGCGGCGGCCAGGATGTCATGAAAGGTCATGTCCTCCTGGCGCTGCGAGAACTGGTCGGCCTGCGGGTCGCGCAGGGGATCGCATTCCTTGATGTTGCGCTCCAGCGCCTCGAATTGCGCGTCGGTCAAGTGCGGCACGGCGCTGGCGGCGAGCTCGGGCTCGAGCAGCTTGCGCGCCTGATAGATGTCGTCGATCGAGACTTCCTTGAAGAACAAATAGTTCTGCATGAGCTGGAACGCCCGGTCCAGCGGCACCTCGACCGCCATGCCGCCGCCGCTGGGTCCGGTGGTCACGCGGATCAGGCCCTGGACCTCCAGGGATTTCAAGGCCTCGCGCACGGTGCTCTTGCTGACGTTGAACATTTCCTGCAGCTCGGTTTCGCGCGGCAGGCGATCGCCGGGCAGCAGGTTTTTCGCCGTCATGAGGCGCTTGATTTCCTCGGCGACCAGATCGCTGCGCTTGGGTTGCGCCACGCTGCGCGTCACGGCCCGCTGTTTGCCTCGTGTGACGTTCAACAATTCCTTGCTCCTCGACCCCATCCAAGGCCTTTTCCGTCCCGTGCGCAGGCGGCGAACGGTGTCTTCGGGTTTCACCTGAGATGAATTCGCTTGACACGAAAATCCCGAAAATTCATTATACCCACAATCCTATTTATCATGATAAATAGGATGATCTCTCAAGGGCCGCCGGCACAGACCGGAACACCGCAGACAAGGCCCCCATCCATCGTCATGCCGCCTCCGGCGGCCAGGAGACATCACGTGAATCGCCGCGACCTACTCAAATTGACAGCGCTGAGCACCCTCCCCGGATCCCTGCTTTCGGCGCGTTCCGCCATGGCCCAGACCGACGCCATCCAGTTCGGCTGTCCGGTCCCGATTTCCGGCGCGTTCGCCGCCAACGGCAAGTTCGCCGACATCGGCATGAAGCTGGCGCTGGAGGAATACGGCAAGGTCCTGGACAAACCGCTCGCCTATACCGCCCTGGACACCGAGGGCAAGCCCGCCACCGCGGTGCGCAAGGTGCAGGAGGCGGTGCAGCAGCGCAACGCCCGGTTCTTCGCGGGCGGCATCCTGTCGTCCGAGTCCCTGGCCATGGGCAAGGAAATCGAACGCCTGGGCGGCGTGTTCATCACCACGGCCGGCGCCGACGAAATCACCGGCAAGGACTGCAACCACGCCACGTTCCGCTGGTCCGTGCCCACCTTCGGCGCCATCAACCAGACGGTGCGCCCGCTGATCGACCTGCACCCCGACGCCAAGCGGTGGTACACCATCACGCCGCAATACGTGTTCGGCGACGGCCTGCTGGACGCGGCCAAGGCGATCTTCAAGGAAAAAGGGCTCGAGCACGTCGGCAACAGCTACCATTCCCTGACCGAAAAAGAATTCAGCGGCTACCTGACCAATGCCATGGCGGCCAAGCCCGACGTGCTGCTGCTGCTGAATTTCGGCTCGCAATCCTCCGATACGCTGCGCCAGGCGGTCAGCTTCGGCATGAAGCAGAACATGGTCATCCTGGTGGCCTGGGCCTCGGGCCTGGAGCAATTCGAGGGCCTGGGCGCCGATACCTGCGAGGGCGTCTATTTCGGCGCACAGTACTGGCACGGCATCGACAGCCCGGCGAACGCCGCCCTGGTCAAGCTGTGCGGCGACAAGCTCGGCTACAACCCCAACTACAGCCTGGCGGGCTCGTACACCTGCACCCGCATCATGCTGGACGCCATCGCCAAGGCGGGCAGCGCGGATCCCGCGCAGGTCATCAAGGCCATGGAAGGCATGCAGTACGAGGGCCTGACCGGGTCCGAAACCATCCGCGCCGCGGACCACCAAGTGCTCAAGAACTACTACCTGCTCAAGGCCAAAGCCAAATCCGCCATGAAGGACAAGGACGACTACGCCGACATCATCAGCAGCGGCCAGTCCTTCCTGTCGCCCGAACAGGCGGGCTGCAAGCTCTAGTTCGACATCGCCGCGCGCGCGCGCCTGCATCCGCGCGGCGGCCTCAACCGGCCGGCGGGGGCCCGACCGCGCCCCGCCCGCCTCTTGCGTCCCGTCGGACAAAGGTCCTCATGAACGTCTATCTGCTGCAAGTCGTCAACGGCATCGGCATCGGCATGCTCTACTTCCTGCTGGCGGTGGGGATGTCGATCATTTTTGGCCTGCTGCGATTCGTCAACTTCGCCCACGGCGCGTTCTACCTGCTGGGCGCCTATTTCTGCTACCAGGCCGTCGAATGGGGCCTGGACTTCTGGCTGGCGCTGGCCATCGTGCCGCTGGCGGTGGGCTTCGTGGGCTGGGCCCTGGAGCGCGCCGTGCTGCGCCACGTCTACGACAAGGCGCATGAATTCCACATCCTGCTGACCGTCGGCCTGGCCCTGATCATCCAGGAAGGCGTGATCATGGTCTGGGGCCCGATCGGCGAGAACGTGGCCCCGCCCGACGTCCTGAAGGGCGTGGTCATGTGGGGCGCCTTCATCTATCCCAAGTACCGGCTGTTCGTGATCCTGTTCACCGCGGTGATCGCCGCCGGACTGTGGTGGCTGCTGGAAGGCACCCGGCTGGGCAGCGCGGTGCGCGCGGGCAGCGAATCCACCGACATGGTCTCGCTGCTGGGCCTCAACGTGACGCAGATCTTCAGCCTGACCTTCGGGTTGGGCGTGGCCACCGCCGCGCTGGCCGGCGTACTGGCCGCACCCATACGCGGGGCCGAGCCGTTCATGGGCCTGGAGGCCCTGGGCATTGCCTTCGTCGTCGTGGTGGTGGGCGGCATGGGCCGGTTCTCGGGCGCCCTGGTGGGCGGCCTGCTGATCGGCATCGTGCAAAGCCTGATGAGCACGCTCTGGCCGCAAGGCGCGCAACTCATGATCTACGTGGCCATGGGCGCGGTGCTGCTGCTGCGTCCGCACGGACTGCTCGGGAGAGGATGATGCAGGCGATCAAGGACAATCACCAATGGCTGATGGCCCTGGCCGTCGTGCTGGCCATGCCCCTGCTCATCGACTCGGGGTCGCTGGCCTCGGAGGTGCTGATCTATGCGCTGGCCGTGCTGGGCTGCAACCTGCTGCTGGGCTTCACCGGCCTGCTCTCGTTCGGCCAGGGGATCTTCTTCGGCGTGGGCAGCTACACGCTGGGCAATCTGCTGGTGCGCCTGGACCTGCCGCTGGCCGCGGCGCTGCCGCTGACGGTCCTGGCCGGGGTGGTCAGCGCGGTCTTGGTGGGCTGGCTCGCCATCCGGCAGCGCAACGTGTATTTCGCCCTGCTGACGCTGGCGATGGCGCAGATGTTCTACTTTCTGGCCTACACCATGACCGATCTGACCGGCGGCGACAATGGCCTGCTGGGCGTGCCGCGCCCGCCGCTGTCGATCCTGGGGGTGGAATTGCTGTCGCTGGAATCGCCCTGGCAGTTCTACCGCTTCGTGGCGCTGTGTTTCCTGGTGGCGTTCTGGCTGCTGCAGCGGGTCACGACCTCGGTGTTCGGCCGCACCCTGCTGGCCATCCGCGACAACGAGGCGCGCGCGGCCGCCGTGGGCTATGACGTGCACGGGCTGAAGCTGGCCGTCTTTGCCTTGTCCGGCGGCGTCACGGCGCTGGCCGGCGGACTGCTGGCGATGATGGCCGGCATCGCGCCGCTGTCCAGCATCGAATACCACAGCAGCGAAATGATCCTGGTCATGACCATCATCGGCGGCACCTCCAATCTGTTCGCCTCGCTGCTGGGCGCGGGATTCTATGTGCTGTCGGCGGACTGGCTCTCGTTCATCTGGCCGCGCTGGCTGTTGCTGCTGGGCGTGCTGCTCATGCTGGTCAGCCTGTACATGCAGCGCGGCCTGTGGGGCGTGCTGGAAAGCCTCTGGCGCCTGCTGCGCGGCCGCCGCGGCGCAGCGCCCGACGCCACCCAACCGGAGCAGCGCCCATGACCGCCACGCCAGTCCGTCCGATCCTGCGCGCGCAGGGCATCGTCAAGCGCTTCGGCAAGTTCACCGCCGTGCAGGACGTGAACCTCTCGGTCGCGCCCAACACCATCCATTCGGTCATCGGCCCCAACGGCGCCGGCAAGACCACGCTGTTCCATACCCTGACGGGCACCCTGCCGGCGACCGCCGGCACCATCGAGTTCGACGGCGTGGACGTCACGGCGCTGGCCGACCACCAGCGCGTGCGCCATGGGATCGCGCGCTCGTTCCAGGTCACCAGCCTGTTTCCCTCGCTGGACGTGCGCGAGAACCTGCGGCTGGCGGTGCAGGGCGTGCACCGGCTGGCGGCGGCGGACGGCTGGCTGCCGCCCACGGGCCCGCGCGCGCGCCGCGAGCTCGTCGACGAGATCCTGGAGCGCATGGGCCTCACCCGCGTGGGCGGCCTGCCGGCAGGCACGCTGTCGCACGGCCAGCAGCGCCGCCTCGAGGTCGGGATGGCGCTGGCCGCGCGGCCCAAGGCGATCTTCCTGGACGAGCCGACCTCGGGCATGGGCGTCGACGACATCGGCGGCATGAAGGCCCTGATCCATGGCCTGCGCGGCGACCACACGGTCGTGCTGATCGAACACAACATGGGCATCGTCATGGACATCTCGGACACGATCACGGTCATGCAGCAGGGCCGGGTGCTGGTCGAGGGCAAGCCCGAGGACATTCGCAACGACGCGCGGGTGCGCACCGCCTACCTGGGCAACATGATCACCGGAGGCGCGGCATGAGCCTGTCCGTCAAGGAAATCCACAGCTACTACGACAAGAGCCACATCCTGCAGGGCGTCTCGCTGGAGGTCCCCGAGGGCGGCGTGGTCACCCTGCTGGGCCGCAACGGCGCCGGCAAGTCGACCACGCTCAAGACCATCGCCGGCCTGATCGCGCCGCGCCCGGGCGCCATCACCTTCCGCGGCGAGGACATCGCCGGCCTGCCGGCGCACCGCGTGGCGGGACGGGGGATCTGCCTGGTGCCCGAGAACCGCGGCATCTTCAAGCTGCTGAGCGTCGAAGAGAACCTCAACCTCGGCCTGCGGCGCGATTCGCCCTGGCAGCTGGAGGACGTCTACCGCATCTTTCCGCGCCTGAAGGAACGCCGCGGCAACGGCGGCGGCCAGCTCTCGGGCGGCGAACAGCAAATGCTGGCGATCGGACGCGCGCTGATGAACCACCCGCGCCTGCTGATGCTCGACGAGCCGGTCGAAGGCCTGGCGCCGGTCATCGTCGAGGAGATCGTGGCGCAAATCGGGCAGATCCGGCAGGCAGGCGTCTCGATCCTGCTGGTCGAGCAGAACCTCGAGGTCTGCACCCAGCTCGCCGACCGCCACTTCATCCTCGAGCAGGGCCAGATTGTCTATTCGGGCTCGAACGAGGAATTCCGGGCCGACCATGCGGTCAAGGACCGCTACCTGGGAGTAAACGTATGACTGCAATAGCGAATGGACATTCGGGACTGGATGTCTCGGGACTGCGCATCGACGGCGGACGCCTGTGGGATTCACTGATGCGCCTGGCCCGCATCGGCGCGACCGACAAGGGCGGGGTCTGCCGCCTGGCCCTGACGGACCTGGACGGCCAGGGCCGCGACCTGGTCCGCGAATGGGCGCTGGAGCTGGGCTGCGAGGTCCGCGTCGACGCCATCGGCAATCTGTTCATGCGCCGCGCCGGCACCCGCGACGACCTGCCGGCCGTCATGGCGGGCAGCCACATCGACACCCAGCCGACCGGCGGCAAGTTCGACGGCAACTACGGCGTGCTGGCGGGCATCGAGGTCCTGCGCACGCTGCGCGACCACGGCATCCGTACCGAGGCGCCGGTCGAGGTCGTGGCCTGGACCAATGAGGAAGGCTCGCGCTTCGTGCCCGTCATGATGGGCTCCGGCGTCTTTGCGGGCGCCTTCACGCTCGAGCATGCCCTGGCGCAGCGCGACCGCGAGGGCGTCTCGGTGGCCGAGGCCCTGGCGCGCATCGGCTATGCCGGCCATCAACCCGACGACCCCGTGCGGGTGCGCGCCTATTTCGAGGCGCACATCGAACAAGGCCCGGTCCTGGAAGCCCACGATACGGTGATCGGCGCCGTGCAAGGCGCGCTGGGCCAGCGCTGGTACGACGTGACGATCCAGGGCCAGGAAGCCCACGCCGGGCCCACGCCCATGGAGATGCGCCGGGACGCCCTGCTGGCGGCCGCACGTCTCATCGAGTCGGTCAACGCCATCGCCCTGCGGCATGCGCCGCACGGCCGCGGCACCGTCGGCTGGATCGATAATTTTCCCAATTCGCGCAATGTCATCCCCGGCCGCGTGCGCCTGACGGTGGACCTGCGTGCCGCCGATGACCCGGTCCTGGACGCCATGGACCGGGCGCTGGCGCAGGCCTGCAGCGCACTGGAGGACGGCGGCGGGCTGAGCGTGTCGCTGGAGCCGGTCGTGTATTTTCCGCCGCAGGCCTTCGATCCCGAACTGGTCGGCCTGGTGGACGAATTCGCCGGACGCCTGTCCTACAGCGTCATGCCGGTCGTCAGCGGCGCGGGGCACGATGCCGTGTACCTGGCGCGCGTGGCGCCCACCGCCATGATCTTCGTGCCGTGCAAGGACGGCATCAGCCACAACGAGGTCGAGGACGCCCGGCCCGACCACCTGGAGGCCGGCTGCAATGTGCTGCTGCAGGCCATGCTGCGCGTGGCCGGCGTGGGCGCCATCGAGGGGGACGCCGCATGAAAGTCCTGATTGCCCGCATGAATCACGAGACCAATACGTTCTCGCCCGTGCCCACGCCCCTGTCCGCCTTCGGCCCGCAAGGGCCGGTCTACGGCGCCGAGGCTCTGGCGGCGAACCTGGGCAAGCGCACCGCGATGGCGGCCTTCATCGACCTGGCGCGGCGGCACGGCGCCGAGATGGTCACCCCCATCGATGCCTCGGCCTATCCCAGCGGCCCGGTGGACGGGGGCGCCTACCAGCACATCTGCGACCACATCGTCGCCGCCGCGCCCGGCTGCGGCGCCCTGCTGCTGGACCTGCACGGCGCCATGGTGGCCGAGACCACCCCGGACGGCGAGGGCGACCTCCTGGAACGCCTGCGCGCCTGCCTGCCCGGCGTGCCCATCGCGGTGGCGCTGGACCTGCACGGCAACGTCACGCAAAAGATGATCGACAACGCCAACGTGATCGTCAGCTTCAAGACCTATCCGCACATCGACATGTACGAAACCGGCGAGCACGCCGGGCGGCTGCTGTTCGACATGCTGGCCGGGCGCAAGCGCCCGGTCCTGGCTTGGCGGCGGCTGCCGCTGCTCAGCCACACGCTGTGCAGCGCGACGGACTCGCCCGCCATGCGCGACGCGGTCGAGGCCGCGCGCGCCGCCGAGGCCGGCGGCCTGCTGGCCGTCTCGGTGCTGGCCGGATTCGGCCTGGCGGACATCCCCCACCCCTGCCTGAGCGTGGTGGCCGTGGCGGACGGCGATCGCGAGGCGGCGCAGCGCGCGGCGCAGGATCTGGCCGAAAGGATCTGGGACGCGCGCGAGGGGTTCCGCTACGAGCGCGAGCCGCTGGAGCGATCCCTGGCGCGCGCCCAGGCCATGGCGCGCACCGCGGACCGCCCGGTGCTGCTGCTGGACCACGGCGACAACTGCATGTCGGGCGGCACCTGCGACACCATGGACGTGCTGTCGGCCGCGCTGGAGCGGGGGCTGGACGGCATCCTGGCGGGGCTGTACTGCGACCCGGGGGCGGTCGCCGAACTGCATGCGGCCGGCGTGGGCGCGGCTGTCTCGCTGCCTGTGGGCAACAAACAATCCCTGGCCCACCTGGGACGCGACGCGCAGCCCGTGACCTTGCAGGGCACCGTGCTGGCGATGAGCGACGGCTGGTACACCATCACCGGCCCCACCTACACCGGCCAGCGCGTCTGCATGGGACGCAGCGCCGTGCTGGACGTCGGCGCGGCGCGCCTGGTGCTGACCGAACGCACGCACGAACCCTGGGACCTCGGCGTCTTCGAGAGCCTGGGCCAGGATCCGCGCCAGGCGCGGTTCCTGCTGCTGAAGTCGCGCATGTACTGCCGGCCGGTGTTCGTGCCGATCTCGGCCGGACTGGTCGAGTGCGACAGCCCCGGGGCCACCAGCGCCGACTGGCGGCTGTTCCCCTTCAAGCAGCGGGCGCGGCCGCTGTATCCCCTGGAGGATGTGGGTTCCGACACGGCGGCCTACGCGAACTGAGCACGCGTCCGCCGTCAGTCGCGCAGGCCCTGCAGCAGCCAGTGCCAGCCCGGCATCAGGGCGTCGCGCGGCGCCGTCCGGTGGCCGCGGCCCGGCAGGACGGCGCTGCGCAGGCGCAGGCCGGGGCAGCGCGCGAATTCCGCCGCCAGCGCGTGCATGCCGTCCACCATGCCGCGCGCCTGCCGCATGGCCAGGCGCCGCGCCTGCTCATCGGGGTCCGCATCCGCGTCGTCCGGGCCCAGCCCCTGCTCGTGCTCGCCCACCGTCAGCTGGATGCCCAGTGCCGGCAGGCCGCGCACGCACAGCCAGGCCCGCCGCCGGCGCAGCAGGCGCAAGGCATGGCGATTTCCCCACCATACCGAGGGGCTGGAGAGGACGTAGCCGTCAAAGGCGCCGGGCCGATGCGTCAGGACGTACAGCCCGAACAGGGCGCCCAGGGAGTGGCCGCAAAAGACCCGGCGCCGGCCGTCGAGGGGGTGGTCGGCGGCCACGCGCGCGCTCACGCGATCCAGGGTGCGCAGCCAGCGGCCGGCGTGGCCCGCATTGCCGGGCGGCGGCGAGGGGCGGTCGTGCCGCCGGGGCGTGTAGTCCCACACCCGGTCCGCGGGTTCGCCCGGGGCGAGGCCCACCAGCAGCCCCGGCAGGCCGGAGGGGTCGGCGCGCATGAGGTCGAACTGATGCGCATCCAATACAT
Source organism: Castellaniella sp. S9 (assembly GCF_027257175.1). GTDB lineage: Bacteria > Pseudomonadota > Gammaproteobacteria > Burkholderiales > Burkholderiaceae_B > Castellaniella. The sequence continues at coordinate 54,054 of NZ_JAPFGD010000011.1, forward strand.
AGGCCACCGGCCAGCCGGCCGCCGGCGCGGGCCCGGGCGGCACGGCGATCCGCACGGCGCAGGCGCGGCCATCGGCCAGGGCCAGGGCGAAGGAGGGACTCGAGGTGATCATGGACGGGGGCCGGGACGAAGCACCTCATGATCCACTATACTTTCCGTGCTGTAAACGGTTCTCATTCTTTTCGGGTTTCAAGCGCGCGCCCGCACGCGGCCCGGTCCTTCCCTAGGCATGGAATCCTCCCTGACGCCCGCTGCCCCCGCCTTGGTCCACTATCGGCACATGCTGCGCCGCCGCTGGCTGCTGGTGGGGGCGCTGATGGCCGTGATCCTGCTGTCCATCCTGGCGGATTTCATGCTGGGCCCCGCAGGCCTGGGCTGGGCCGAACTCAGTCACGCCTTGTTCCATCCGGCGCAGGCCGACCCGACCACGCGCGTGATCGTCTGGGACATCCGCCTGCCGTATGCGCTGATGGCCGTCGCCGTCGGGCTGGCCCTGGGCCTGGCCGGCGCCGAGATGCAGACCATCCTGAACAATCCGCTGGCCAGCCCCTTCACGCTGGGGATTTCCTCGGCGGCCGCCTTCGGCGCCTCGCTGGCCATCGTCCTGGGGCTGTCGCTGCCGGGCGTGCCGCAATCCTGGTCGATCGCCGCCAACGCCTTTGTCTTCGCCCTGGTGTCCGCCCTGCTGTTGGACGCGGTGGCGCGCTGGGGCTCGATGAGCACGGCGGGACTGGTGCTGTTCGGCATCGCGCTGGTGTTCTCGTTCAACGCGGCCGTGTCCCTGGTGCAGTTCGTCGCCAGCGCCGAGGCCCTGCAGGGCCTGGTGTTCTGGACCATGGGCAGCCTGGCGCGCTCGTCCTGGCCCAAAGTCGGCATCATGCTGCTGGCCTTCGCCATCCTGCTGCCGCTGTCGCTGCGCGACACCTGGAAGCTCACGGCACTGCGCCTGGGCGAGGACCGGGCCGCCAGTTTCGGCATCGACGTGCCGCGCCTGCGCCTGACGGCCCTGGTGCGCATCAGCCTGCTGGCGGCGCTGGCGGTGTCCTTCGTCGGCACGATCGGCTTCATCGGCCTGATCGCGCCGCACATCGCCCGCCGCCTGTTCGGCGAGGACCATCGCTTCTACCTGCCGGGCAGCGCCCTGGTGGGCGGCACCATCCTGTCGCTGGCCTCGATCGCCTCGAAAAACATCGTGCCCGGCATCATCATCCCGGTCGGCATCGTGACCTCGCTGGTGGGCGTGCCGTTCTTCCTGGCGGTGGTGCTGCGCCGGCAGATGAGGTAGGGCCATGCTGCAGATCCAGGACCTGTCGGTGGCCTACGGCCGCCGCCCCATCATCCACCAGTTGTCGGCCGGCCCGCTGATGCCCGGCCGGGTGGTGTCGCTGCTGGGCCCCAACGGCAGCGGCAAATCGACGCTGCTCAAGGCCATGGCCGGTCTGCTGAAGGCCTCGCACGGCCAGGTCATGCTGGACGGGCAGGACCTGACGCGCCTCACCTTCGAGCGCCGGGCGCAGCACGTGGTCTACCTGCCGCAGTCCCTGCCGGCGGCCGTCCACCTGCGGGTGTTCGAATCCGTCATGGTGGCCGCGCGCGCCTCGGACCTGGACCCGCAGGCCCAGGCCGTCGACCCGCAGCGCATCCTGGAGGTCCTCGGCCGCCTCGGCATCGAGCACCTGGCCATGCATTACCTGGACCAGCTCTCGGGCGGGCAGAAGCAGTTGGTGGGCCTGGCGCAGGCCTTGATTCGCAAGCCGCGGCTGCTGCTGCTCGACGAACCGCTCTCGGCCCTGGACCTGAACTACCAATGCCACGTGATGGATCTGCTGACCCAGGAAACGCGAGACCACGGCCTGACCACGCTGATCGTGCTGCACGACCTGAACATCGCCCTGCAGCGCAGCGACGAGGCCCTGCTGATCCGCGCGGGCGAGCTCGCGGGCCACGGCCGGCCGGACGAGGTCATCACCGCCGAGTCGCTGGCCCAAGTCTACGAGGTCTCGGCCCGGGTCGAGACCTGCTCGCGCGGACTGGCGCACATCCTCATCGACGGGCTGTGCGCGCCCGCGTCCTGAGCCGCCCCTCCCCGAACCCTCCATCGACCACCCGGCACAGCCCATGCGACTCTACCCCTCGACCGCCCGCCCCGCCGCAGCCATCGGATCCTCCCCGCGCACCAGACCGGGCGCGGCGCGCCTGCGCGCCGCATTCGCGGCGCTGATGCTGTCCGCGCTGCTGGCCGGCCTGGCGGCGCTGGCCCCGCGGCCGGCCCTGGCGGCACCCATCCAGGTCACCGACATCCTCGGACGGCAGGTCACGCTGCCGGGGCCCGCACAGCGGGTGGTCCTCGCCCAGGCACGACATTTCCAGGTGCTGTCGCTGCTGACGCCGGATCCGGCGGCGATCCTGGCGGGCTGGTCCGACGAGTTCAAGACCTCTTTCGCGCCGGACTACCAGGTCGCGCTCCAGCGCTTTCCCAGTCTGGCCGGGGTCCCGGTCGTGGGACGCCACCGGCCGGACACGTTTTCGGTAGAAGGCACGCTGGGGCTGCGCCCCGACCTGGTGGTCATGACCGCATCGTTCGCCGGCCTGGCGCCGGGCCAACCGGCCGGCGAATCCCCACTGATCGGCCGGCTGGAAGCAGCCGGCGTCCCGGTGATCGTGATCGATTTCTTCATCCGGCCCATGGAGAACACCGTCCCCAGCCTGCGGGCGCTGGGCGCGGCCATCGGCCACGCGGACCGGGCGGAGGCGTTCATCCGCTTTTACGAGGCGCACCTGGCGGCCATCGCGAAACGGCTGGAGGGCCTGGCCGACGCGGACCGCCCACCGGTCTTCGTCCACGCCCACGCGGGCATCACCGACTGCTGCAACTCGCCGGGAGTGGGGACCTTCAATGAAATGGTCCGCTACGCGGGGGGCCACAACATCGGCGCCGACGTGCTGAAGACCGCGACCGGCAAGCTGAATTTCGAATACATCAATTCGCGCGCGCCGCAGGTCTATGTGGCGACGGGCACCGGCTCGGACGCCGCCAAGGGCCTGGCCATCGGGGCTGGCGTGGACCCGGCCGATGCGCGCGCCAGCCTGTGGCGCGTGATCGAGGGCAATCACCTCGACGCCCTGCCGGCGGTGCGCTCGGGCAACAGCCATGGCATCTGGCATGCCTTCAACGACTCGCCGCTGCACGTGGTGTTCATCGAGGCGCTGGCGCACTGGATCCATCCTGAGCGTTTCGCCGACATCGACCCGGCCGCGACGCTGGAGGCGATCAACACCCGCTTCCTTGCCGTGCCGCTCGAGGGCACCTACCTGGTGGATCTCGAGCCCTGATACCGTGGAACGCGACACCACGGCCGGCCTGCGCCCGGCGCCATGACCGTCCGGGAAACCGAGCTGCCCGCGTATCCCGCCGGCACGCAGCCGGCGCGGCGCCTGCGCCTGCACGTCCCGGCCGGCATGGCGCCGCCGGCCGGCTGGCCCTTGCTGGTGCTGCTGGACGGCGATTGGGTCTGGCCGCCGCGCCCGGCGCCCGGCGCCCTGGCGCACTGCGCCGTGCTGATCCCCGGCCATGATGCGGACGAGGCGCAGGCGCTTGCGCGCCGCGCCCTGGACTACACGCCGCCGGCCCCGAGCGGCGGTCGCTGGCCCGACCCGCGCGTGCCCCGCTGGCAATGCGGCGGCGCCGACGCCTTCCTGGACGCCTTGCTGGGCCCGATGATGGATTGGGCGCGCACGCAGGCTGCGATCGACGGCCGGCGCCTGGCCCTGTACGGCCATTCCTACGGCGGCCTGTGCGCCCTGTACGCCCTGGCGACACGGCCGGGAGCCTTCACCCACACGATCTGCGCCAGCCCCTCGCTGTGGTGGCGCGACGGCCTGGCCGCGGACGTGCTCGACCGCCTGCGGGACGCGCCCCCACCGCGTCCGCTGCGCCTGACGCTGATGGCGGGCACGTTGGAACGCTGGCACACACAGCCCCGCGATCCCGCCGCGCCGCACGCCCGCCGCGGGGGCGTGCCGACTCTGCCGGCCTTGCGTGCGCTGGCTGCCCGCCTGGCGGGCATCCCCATGCTGGATTGCCGGCTGGAACTGCTGGAGGACGTGGGCCACGGCGACGCCTTGTCCGCCTCCGCCCGACGCGCCATCGCGCTGGCGCTCGATCCGATCGATCCCGGAGAGCCCCGGAATACGGGCCTGAACGGAAGCTGAACCCGGTCCCGGCTGGACCGATATCAGGGAAATTTCCTATACTCTTGGATTATAATCATTCTCATTATCATGAGCACAATCAATTCAAACCCTCTTCCGCAACAGGTCTGGCCCGCCGAGTTCGCCGAGCGCTACCGCGCCGCCGGCTACTGGCGCAACGAGACCTTCGGCGCCTGGCTGCGCGAGCGCGCCACCGCGCATCCGGACCGGATCGCGGTCGTCGGCGGCGACCAGCGCTGGAGCTATGCCGAGCTGGACCGCCGGGCATCCGCCCTGGCGGCCGGCTTTCTGCAAGCCGGCCTGCAACGCGGCGACCGCGTCCTGGTGCACCTGCCGAACATCCCGGACTTCATCGGCGTGGTCATGGGGCTGTTTCGTGCCGGGCTGATCCCGGTGTATGCCCTGCCCGCCCACCGCATCACGGAAATCGAGCATTTCGCCAAGGGCTCGGGCGCGCGCGCCTACGTGGGCGCCGCCACGCACGCGGGCTTCGACTACCGCACGCTGGCGCGCGAGCTGCGCGGACGTTGCCCATGGGTCGAGCACGTCTGGATATCCGGCGAGGCCGAGGAATTCGCCGCGCTGGACACCCTGTACGCAACCGACGGCGCCGCATTGCCGGCCACCGTCTCGCAAGGCTCCGACGTCGCCTTCCTGCAGATTTCGGGCGGCAGCACGGGCCTGTCCAAGCTGATCCCGCGCACGCACGACGACTATATCTACACGCTGCGCGAATCGGCGCGGATCTGCGGCCTGGGCCCGGACTCGGTGTTCCTCGGCGCGCTGCCGATCGCACACAATTTCCCCATGAGCTCGCCCGGATTCCTGGGGACGCTGTACGCCGGCGGCCGGGTCGTGCTCAGCCCCGCGCCCGACCCGGAGACGGCCTTTGCGCTGATCGAGCGCGAAAGCGTGACCGTCACCAGCCTGGTGCCCCCGCTGCTGCTGCAGTGGCTCGACCTGGCGCCCAAGGCGCGCCAGGACCTGGGCAGCCTGCGGACCATCCAGGTGGGCGGGGCCAAGCTCTCGGCCGAGGTGGCGCGGCGCGTGCGTCCGGTCCTGGGCGCGACGCTGCAGCAGGTGTTCGGCATGGCCGAGGGGCTGGTCAACTACACGCGTCTGGACGACCCCGACGAGATCATCATCCACACGCAGGGCCGGCCGATCAGCCCGGCCGACGAGATCCTGATCCTGGACGACGAGGGCCGGCCGGTCGAACCGGGCCAAGCCGGGCACCTGCTCACGCGCGGCCCCTACACGATCCGCGCCTACCATGACAATCCGTCCGCCAACGCGCGCTCGTTCACCGAGGACGGCTATTACCGCACCGGCGACGTGGTGCGCATGACCCCCGAAGGCTACCTCGAGGTCCAGGGCCGCGCGGGCGACCACATCAACCGCGCCGGCGAGAAGATTTCGGCCGAGGAAATCGAGGATCACTTGCTGTCGCACCCCCAGGTCTTCGACGCCGCGGTGGTCTCGGTGCCCGACGAATACCTGGGCGAGCGCAGCTGCGCCTTCATCATTCCCAAGGACGGCAAGCCGCGCCCGGTCGAACTGAAGCAATGGATCCGGGGGCGCGGCGTGGCCGACTTCAAGGTGCCCGACCAGATCGTGTTCGTCGAGCGCTTCGCCTCGACCGCCGCACTCAAGATCAGCCGCAAGGCGCTGCGCGCCGACCTGCGGGCCCAACTGCTGGCGCAACAAGACGCACAAGGAAACTGACCATGTCCGACACGAGCCCGCTGACCCTGGAGCGCATGCGCGCGGACGTCGCCCGCATGCTGCACGAAGACCCGCAGGACATCCGTGACGATGACAATCTCATGGACCTCGGGCTGGACTCCATGCGCATCATGAAACTGGCCTCGGGCTGGCGCGAGGCCGGCGCCAACCTGGACTTTGCGGACCTGGCGGCCGAGGCCACCCTGGCGCACTGGTGGTCCATCGCCGCACGAGCCTCGGGCCAGGCGGCATGATCCCTCCCGAACCCGCGGCCGCAACGCGGGCGCTGTCCTGGGCGCCGCTGACCGAGGCCCAGGAAGGCCTGTGGTACGCCCAGCGCCTGGACCCCGCCAATCCGATCTTCAATCCGGCGCACTGCACGACACTGCGCAGCGCGCTGGACGTGCCGCGCTTCGTGCAGGCCGTGAACCAGGCCCTGGACGAGGCGCAAGCCCTGTCGCTGCGTTTCGAGGACCGGCCCGACGGCCCCGTCCAGGCCCTGGATCCCGCCCGAACGCCGCGCCTGGAGGTCCGCGACCTGCGCGCGGATCCCCAGGCCGAGGAACACGCCTGGGCCTGGATACGCGCCGACCTGGCGCGGCCGGTCGACCCCGTCGCCGAACCGCTGGCGCGCCAGGTCCTGTTCCTGTGCGGCCCCGCGCTGGCCTTGTGGTACCAGCGCGTCCATCACCTCGCCGCGGACGGCTACGGCATGGCCCTGATCGAGGGGCGCGCGATGCGCCTGTACGGCACGCCGGACGGCGCGGCAGCGGAGCCTGCGCTGGCGCCGCTCGCCCCGGTCTGGGCCGAGGACCAGGCGTGGCGCAGCGGCGAGGCGCGCAGCCGCGCACGCGAATTCTGGCTGGCGCAATGCGCGGGACGCATGCCCGCCGCCAGCCTGGCCGCGGGCACCGCCCTGAGCGCCCACACGTGCCTGCGCGAAGAACATCCCGCGCCCGCCGACCTGGTGGATGCGCTGCGGGCACTGGAAATCGCCGCCGACGTCAGCTGGCCGGATATCCTGACGACGCTGGGCGCGGCCTATGTGGCGCGCCACCTCGGCCCGGAGGCTTGCGTGGTGGGCGTGCCGGCCATGGGCCGCCTGGGCAGCCGCAGCGCGCGCGCCGTGGCCACCATCATGAATGTGGTGCCATGGGTCTGCGAGCTGGACGAGTCCTCCCCCATGGCCGACCTGCTGATGGCCGCCGCGCGCGACCTGCGCGGCCTGCGCCGCCACAGCCGCTACCGGGCCGAGCACTTGCGCCGCGACCTGGCGCTGCCCGGCGGCCTGCCGCGCCTGCACGGCCCCATCCTCAATGTCCTGCCCTTCGACGCCCCCTATGCCGCGGCGGGGCTGGACGCCTCGCAGGCCGTGCTGTGCACCGGCCCGGTGGAGGACCTGACCTTCAGTTTTCGCGCCGCGCCGGACGGCGCCGGCCTGCGCATCGAGGTCGAAGCCAATCCGCATCTATACACCGCGGCCCAGGCGCGGGCCCATCTGGCGCGCCTGACGGTGTTTCTGGGCACCGCTCTGCGGGCGCCGCGGCTGGCCGACGCACCGACCCTGACGCCCCGGGAGCACGAGCGCTGGGCGCTGGCGCCCAACCGGACGGCCCATCCCGTGCCCGAGGGCACGCTCTGGTCGCGCATCCAGGCGCAATTGCGGGCGCGGCCGGACCACGTGGGCCTGGAGGACGCCGAGGGCACCTGGACCTATGCGGACATCGACGCCTGGACCGCAGCCGCCGGCCGCCGGCTGCGCGCCGCCGGCGCTGGGCCGGGCGCCCGCGTGGCGGTGGCCCTGCCGCGCTCGGCCCGGCGGGTCCTGTGCCTGCTGGCCATCCTGCGCAGCGGCGCCGCGTACCTGCCGCTGGATCCACGCCAGCCGCCGGCCCGCCTGCGCGGGATCCTGGAGGACTCGCAGGCCTGCGCCCTGGTGGGGCCGGCCGCGTTATGCGAGGGCCTGGCGGCACGGCCGCTGTCGCTGGCCGCGCTCGCGGCCGAGGACGCCGGGGCGCCGGGCCCGCCGCAGGGGCCGGCCGCCGGCCCGGAGGATCCGGCCTATGTCATCTATACCTCGGGTTCGACGGGCGCGCCCAAGGGCGTCATCGTCCCGCATGCCGCCATCGTCAACCGCCTCGAGTGGATGCGCGCGCACTACGCCATCGGCCCGGCGGACCGCATCCTGCAAAAGACCCCGGCCACCTTCGACGTCTCGGTCTGGGAACTGTTCCTGCCCTTCCTCAGCGGCGCCCGGCTGGTCGTGGCGCCGCCCGACGCGCATCGCGATCCGGCCTGGCTGTGCCGCCTGGTGCGCAGCCACCGCATCACCGTGATGCACTTCGTGCCGTCGATGCTCGCCGCCATCCTGGAGGAACCCTCGGCGCAAGGCCTGCGGGCACGGCTGGTGTTCTGCAGCGGCGAGGCCCTGCCGGCGGCGCTGCGCGATCGGTTCCATCGAACCATCCAGGCCGGGCTGCACAATCTGTACGGCCCCACCGAGGCCGCGGTCGACGTCTCGTATTGGGCCGCCGACGCCGCGGACGACAGCCGGCCCGTCCCCATCGGCTGGCCGGTCTGGAACACCGGACTGCACGTGCTCGATGAGCGACTGCGTCCGGTGCCGCCCGGCACCCCGGGGCAGCTCTACCTCAGCGGACGGCAACTGGCCATCGGCTACCTGGGCCGGCCCGATCTGACCGCCGAGCGCTTCATCGCCGCCCCGCCGGGCCTGGAAGCCGGCGACCGCCTGTACGCGACGGGCGACCTCGCCACGCGCCGCAGGGACGGCGCGGTGGCCTACCTGGGCCGCCTGGACCATCAGGTGAAACTGCGCGGCCAGCGCATCGAGCTGGGCGAAATCGAGGCGATCCTGGCCGCCCGCCCGGAGGTTGCGCAAGTCGCCGTGCTGGCGCGCGAGGACCGGCCGGGACACGCCCTGCTCGCCGCCTACGTCGTGACAGAATCCGGATACGAGGCCGATCCGGACATCCTGGCCGCCCACGCGGCGGCCCACCTGCCAGACTACATGGTGCCCACGGCCTGGGTGGTCCTGCCCAGCCTGCCGGTCACGGCCAACGGCAAGCTCGACCGTCGCGCGCTGCCCGCACCAGCCCAGGACCGCCCCCGGGGCGGACGGCCGCCGCACACCGCGGCCGAGCGCCGCGTGGCCGAGGGCTTCCGCGCCATCCTCGACTTGCCGGGGACACCAGGCGCCGACGACGATTTCTTCGCCCTGGGCGGACATTCCCTGCTGGCGGCGCGGCTGGCGCTGTGGCTGCGCGACGGGGAACGGGATCTTTCATTGGGCACGGTCTTTCAGTATCCGACGGTGGCGCGGCTGGCCGCGCACCTGGAGGCGCGGGCGCTCGAGCCGGCGGGCACGCCGCAGGCGGGCTTCGGCCCGGTGGTGACGCTGCGCGAGGCCGAGGGCCGGCCCGCCCTGTTCTGCATCCATCCGGCCGGCGGCCTGTCGTGGTGCTATGGGACCTTGGCCCGGGCCCTGGCCACGCCGCGCACCGTGCATGGCCTGCAGGCGGCGGCGCTGGCCCTGGACGGCACTGCGCCCCCGGCCAGCCTCGCGGAGATGGCGCGCGACTATGCCGACCGGGTGCAGGCGCTGCAAAGCGCCGGGCCTTACCATCTGGCCGGCTGGTCGGTGGGCGGCATACTCGCACACGCCGTGGCGGCCGAACTGCAGGCGCGCGGCCAGGCGATCGGCGTGGTCGCCCTGCTGGATGCCTATCCTTGCGACGCCTGGCGCGATCGGCCCGAACCGGCGCCCGAGGACCTATACAAGGCCTTGCTGCATATCGCCGGGGCCGATCCCCAGGCGCTGCCGCCCGAGCGCCTGAACCGCGCGGGTGTGGTCGACTTCCTGCGCACCGGGGGCCATCCCCTGGGCGAGCTCTCGGATGCACGGCTGGATGCGGTCTTCGACACGGTGGCCCACACCAACCGCCTCGCCCGCGCCCATCGGCACACGCCCTACGCCGGCGAGGCCCTGCATTTCCAGGCCGCCCTGGACCACGTGGACTCCGGCCTCAGCCCGCAGTCCTGGCACGCGCACGTCGGCGCACTGGCGGTCCACGCCGTGCCCGCCACGCATGCGGCCCTGCCGGCGGCCGAGGCCACCGGCCGCATCGCCCCGATCCTGGACGCCTGTCTGGCCGCGGCCGACCGGGCGCACCGCGACGATGCGCGGAGCCCGGCACGGCGCGCAACCCCAACGATTCCCTCGCACAAGGAACCCGCATGATCCTGACCACCACCCGGCGTCCCCTCGCCCGCAGCGCCCGGCTTTTGCTCGCCGGAGCCGTCCTCGGCCTGGCGGCCGGCTGCGCCGCCACCGACCCCGTCCCGCCGGCGCCCGCCGCCGTCGCGCCCGCCGCGCCCTCATGGTCTTTCGAGGCGCATGGCATCGGCTTGGTCCCCGGGGTGTACCAAAGCGCCTACAGCGCCCGCTTGCAGCGGCTCTACGTCGCCAGCGCGGTGGGCCGTCCGCCCGTGCGCGAATCGCGGCTGCTAAAGATCGATCCCGCCTCGCTGCGCGTCGAGGCCGTCGTCACACCGGCGCCGCAGGCCAGCCGCCAGGACGGCCAGGTCCAGGCCATCTACGGGGTCGCAGCCGACGACGCCCACGGCCAGGTGTGGGCCACCAACACCCGCAGCGGTTCGGTCGCGGTCTACCGGCAATCGGACCTGGCGCTGGTCAAACAGTTCGCCGACAATGCCGTGCCGCATGCACGCGACGTGGCGATCGACGCAGCGCATGATCGCGCCTATGTGTCCTCGCCCGCCAGCAACGTCATCCACGTATTTGACACGGCCACGCTGCAGCCCTTGCCCGGCATCACCCTGAGCGGGGCCGGCGAGGCGCCCAAGCCCATGAGCCTGGCCCTGGACGCCGCCCGCAAGCGCCTGTACACGGTCAGCCTGAACACGGCGGAGGTTTTTGCCATCGATACCGCCACCGGCCGCCAGATCGCCCGCTATGCCGTCTCCGGCGTGCAGGGCGCCTCGGGCATCGCCGTGGACAGCCAGGCGCAGCGGCTCTACGTGGCCTCGCAGAAATCGGGGGACGTCACCGTGCTCGATGCGCGCGATGGTCGCGTGCTGCAACGCGTGCCGACCGGTGCCGGCGCCCTGAACGTGGCGTTCGATCCCCTGCATCGCCTCGCCTACGTCGCCAACCGGGGCGCCGGCACGGTCACGGTCCTGAACGATGCGGGCGTGATCCAGGCGCAAATCGCCAGCGGCTCGGCCCCGAACCATATCATCATCGATCCGCAGGGCATCGCCTGGCTGCTGGTCAAGACCAAAGGCAAGAACGATCCGAACGGCGACCGCCTGATCCGCATCGAGGCCCATGCGAAGTGACATGGACATGCTGACCCACCTGGATGTCGCGCCAAGCACCCTGGCTGATTTCCAACCCGGCGACAGCCTGTTCGCCACGCCCCGCGAGGTCTATCATGGGCGCGGCGCCGGGCTGCGCGCCGCGCCCGTGGGCGGGGTCGCCCGCCGGGCGGCGGAGCTGCTGTCCGAGGCCTCGGACAGGCCGGCCGCGCCGGTGCTGCTGGGCCTGCTGCCCTTCGATCCCGGCCGCCCCGCGCAGTTGCTGGTGCCCGACGTGCTGCACCGCATGAGCGCGCCGCGGGCGCTGCCCCCATCGGGCCCGACGAGCGTGCTGGGCTGCACCGAGCATCCGTCCGGCGCCGCCTACGAGCAAGGCGTGCGCGACGTCCTGGCGCGCATGGCCCTGGATCCGACGCTGCGCAAGGTGGTGCTGGCGCGCACCCTGCGGATCGCGCTCGAGCAGCCGGCCGACCTGCGCCGCATCCTCGGGCGTCTGTGGCTGCACAATCCGGCCGGCTACACCTACGCCGTGCCGCTGGATGGCGGCGAGTGCTTCGTGGGCGCCAGCCCCGAGCTGCTGGTGCGCCGCGAGGGCCGGCGGGTCACCCTTCATCCGCTGGCCGGCACCGCCGCGCGCCATCCGGACCCCGGCATCGATGCGCACGGGGCGCGCGCGCTGCTGGATTCGCCGAAGGACCTGCGCGAGCACGCCGTCGTGATCGAAGCCATCGAAACCGTCCTGCGCCCCCTGTGCCGTACGCTGGACATTCCCGCGCGGCCCTCGCTGACCGCCACGGCCCGCCTCTGGCACCTGGGCACGCCGATCTCGGGCGAGCTGGCCGATCCGGCCATCGGCGCACTGGATCTCGCCCTCGCCCTGCACCCCACCCCGGCCGTCTGCGGCCTGCCCGCCGCGGCCGCGCGGCAGGCCATCGCCCAGACCGAACCCTTCGAGCGCGGCTATTTCGCGGGGGCCGTGGGCTGGTGCGATGCACAAGGCGACGGAGCCTGGTCCGTGGCCATCCGCTGCGCCCACGCCGCGGGACGCGAACTGACCCTGTACGCCGGCGCCGGCATCGTCCCGGGCTCGGTCCCGGAACAGGAGCGCATCGAGACCGGCAACAAGCTGCGCACCATCCTGGATGCGCTGGACCTGGATTCCACCCCATGAGCATTCCTTCCCTGGCGTCCTACGAGATGCCCGACGCCCCGGTGCGCAACCGCGTGCAATGGCGCCCCGACGCCCGCCGCGCGGCGCTGCTGATCCACGACATGCAGAACTATTTCCTGGGCAAGTACGATGTCGCGCGCGCGCCCATCCCGGCGCTGGTCGCCGCCATCGGCCGCCTGCGGGACTGCTGCGACGCGCAGGGCGTCCCGGTGTTCTACACCGCGCAGCCGCCCGTGCAGCCCGACGCCGACCGCGCCTTGCTGAACGATTTCTGGGGTCCGGGGCTGACCGCCCCCGACCAGCAGGCCGGGGCGGGCATCGTCGCGGCGCTGGCCCCGCGCACGGGCGACGTGGTCCTCACCAAATGGCGCTACAGCGCCTTCCAGCGCTCGGACCTGCGCGAGCGCCTGCGCGCGCAAGGCCGCGACCAGCTCATCATCACCGGCGTGTATGCGCACATCGGCTGCCTGAGCACGGCCCTGGAGGCTTTCATGCAGGACGTGCAGCCGTTCCTCGTCATCGATGCCTGCGCGGACTTCAGCCTGGCCGACCACCACATGGCCGTGACGCACGTGGCGCGCTGCTGCGGCATGAGCCTGACCACCGACGACATCTGCGAGGCGCTGACATCATGACGCTTTCCCCTTCCCCCGAACTCGAATTCAGCGGCCGCCGTATCCTCGTGACGGGCGCGGCCAGCGGCATCGGCGCCGCCGTGGCCCGGCGCCTGCTGGCTCAGGGCGCCGCCGTCGCGGCGGTCGACCGCGACGAGGCGGGCCTGGCGGCGCTGCAGGAGTCGGCCGGCGCGCACTCGCAAGACGCGGGGCGCCTGTGGACCGCGCCGCTGGATGTGCGCGACGCCGGCCAGGTCGCGCGCGCCGTGGCCCAGGCCGAGGATGCGCTGGGCCCCTTGGACGGCCTGGCCTGCGCGGCCGGCGTGCTCGAGATGGGCGACGCGGTGGATCTGAGCGACGAACAGTGGGCGCATTGCTTCGCAGTCAACACCACGGGCGTGTTCCAGGTCTGCCGCGCCGTCGCGCGCGGCATGCGGGACCGCGGCGCGGGCGCCATCGTGAACGTCAGCTCGAACGCCGCCGGCACGCCGCGGGCCGGGATGTCCGCCTATGCCGCCTCGAAGGCGGCCGTCACGCAGTTCAGCCGCTGCCTGGCACTGGAACTGGCGCCGCATGGCATCCGCGTCAACATCGTCTCGCCCGGCTCGACGGACACCGCCATGCAGCGTGCCATGTGGGCGCTGGGCAGCTCGCGCGAAGCCGTCATCGCCGGCGATCCGGGGCGCTGGCGCCTGGGCATCCCGCTGGGCAAAATCGCCACCCCGGACGAGATCGCCGATTCGGTGCTGTTCCTGCTGTCGACACGCGCGAGCCACATCACCCTGCACGACCTGCGCGTCGACGGCGGCGCCACGCTGGACCAGGGCTGAATAATTTTTTTGACCCCTTCCATAGGGGTTTTCCCGCCTGGCTCGGGTCGCACGGCTCAAGCCAGGTTTTATTTTTCATCGGCTTTGTACCGTCCCTGTTTTTCACGACTAGAATCATATCCATCCAAAAATAGGGACGGTACATCCCAGAAGACTATTGTTGGACGCCGCCGCAAGGCGTAAGGTTTCGAACTCCGCCGCGCGCACGGCGCGGCCTTCGCATCCGCCTGCCGAGCTCCGCCATGACCCGTCCCGCCTCCTGTCCGCCCGGACTGCCCGCCCCCCAGGGCCTCTACCACCCCATGCACGAGCACGACGCCTGCGGCGTGGGCTTCGTGGCGCACATCCAGGGGCGCAAGAGCCACGCCATCATCCAGCAGGCGCTGAAGATCCTGGAAAACCTCGACCACCGCGGCGCGGTCGGCGCCGACGAATTGATGGGCGACGGCGCGGGCATCCTGCTGCAGATTCCCGACCAGCTGTATCGCGAGGACATGGCCAGCCAGGGCGTCACCCTGCCGCCACCCGACGAGTACGGCGTGGCCATGGTGTTCCTGCCCAAGGAAACGGCCTCGCGCCTGGCCTGCGAGCGCGAACTGGAGCGCGCCGTGCGCGACGAGGGCCAAGTGGTGCTGGGATGGCGCGACGTGCCCGTCGATCACGACATGCGGATGTCGCCCACGGTGCACGCCTGCGAGCCGGTGATCCGCCAACTGTTCATCGGCCGCGGGCAGGACATCATGGTGCCCGACGCCCTCGAGCGCAAACTGTACGTGATCCGCAAGACCGCCAGCCACGCGATCCAGCGCATGCAGCTCGCACATGGACAGGAATATTTCGTGCCCTCGATCTCGGTGCGCACGGTGGTCTACAAGGGGCTGCTGCTGGCCAGCCAGGTCGGCGTCTATTACCGCGACCTGGCCGACACCCGCACCGTGTCCGCCCTGGCGCTGGTGCACCAGCGTTTTTCCACCAACACCTTCCCGGCCTGGCCGCTGGCGCACCCCTACCGGATGATCGCCCACAACGGCGAGATCAACACCGTCAAGGGCAATTTCAACTGGCTGCGGGCGCGCGAGGGCGTGATGAGCTCGGCCGTGCTGGGCGAGGACCTCGCCAAGCTCTACCCCATCGTCTACGAGGGCCAGTCGGATACGGCGACCTTCGACAATTGCCTGGAACTGCTGGTCATGTCGGGCTATTCGCTGGCCCACGCCATGATGATCATGATCCCCGAGGCCTGGGAACAGCACGCCGACATGGACGAGACGCGCCGCGCGTTCTACGAGTACCACGCGGCGATGATGGAGCCCTGGGACGGCCCGGCGGCGGTCGCCTTCACCGACGGCCGGCAGATCGGCGCGACCCTGGACCGCAACGGCCTGCGCCCGGCGCGCTACCTGATCACCGACGACGACATGGTGATCCTGGCCTCGGAGGCCGGCACCTTGTCGATCCCCGAACATCGCATCATCAAGAAATGGCGCCTGCAACCCGGCAAGATGCTGCTGATCGATCTGCAGCAAGGGCGCATCATCGAGGATGCCGAGATCAAGTCGCAGCTGGCCAATGCCCATCCGTACCAGCAATGGATCGAGCGCCTGCGCATGAAGCTCGACACCCTGCCGGCCCTCAAGGCCGACGATGCGCCGGCCTCGGGCGCGACGCTGCTGGACCGCCAGCAGGCCTTCGGCTGGACCCAGGAGGACTTCAAGTTCATCCTCGAGCCCATGGCGCGCAACGGCGAGGAAACCACCGGCTCGATGGGCAACGACGCGCCTCTGACCGTGCTGTCGGACCGGCCCAAGCCCTTCTACAACTACTTCCGCCAGATGTTCGCGCAGGTCACCAATCCGCCGATCGATCCGATCCGCGAGCAGATGGTGATGTCGCTGGTGTCCTTCATCGGACCCAAGCCCAACCTGCTGGACATCAACAACGTCAATCCGCCGCTGCGCCTGGAGATCAACCAGCCGGTGCTGGACCAGGCGGCGATGGCGCGGCTGCGCCACATCGGCAGCCTGACCGGGGACAAGTTCCGCTGCCAGGAACTGGACATCACCTATCCGGTGGCCTGGGGGCCCGAGGGCATCGAGGCCTGCCTGGCCTCGCTGTGCGCCAGCGCGGCCGACGCGGTGCGCAGCGGCTACAACATCCTGCTGGTGAGCGACCGCAAGGTCGACGCCGAGCACGTCGCCATCCCCGCCCTGCTGGCCACTTCGGCGATCCACCTGCACCTGATCCGCGCCGGCCTGCGCACCAAGACCGGACTGATCGTCGAAACGGGCTCCGCGCGCGAGGTGCATCATTTCGCGCTGCTGGGCGGCTACGGCGCCGAGGCCGTGCACCCTTACCTGGCGCTGGAATCCCTGGCGCAGCCGGCCAGCCCGCACGCCTCGCCGGGCGGTACGCTGCCCGACCCCGCCACCGCGACCGAAAATTACATCAAGGCGATCGGCAAGGGCTTGAAGAAGGTCATGTCCAAGATGGGCATCTCGACCTACATGTCCTACACCGGCGCGCAGATCTTCGAGGCGGTCGGCCTGCACGGCAGCCTGGTGCAGAAATATTTCACCGGCACCCCCAGCAACATCGAGGGCATCGACATATTCCAGGTGGCCGAGGAGGCGCTACGCACGCATCATGCCGCCTTCAGCACCGACCCGGTGCTGGCCGACGCGCTGGAGGACGGCGGCGAATACGCCTTCCGCATCCGCGGCGAACAGCACATGTGGACGCCGGACTCGATCGCCAAGCTGCAGCACGCGACGCGCGCCAATAATTATTCAACCTTCAAGGAATACGCGCAGCTCATCAACGACCAGTCGCGCCGCCACATGACGCTGCGCGGGCTGTTCGAATTCCGCGTCGACCCCGCCAAGGCGATCCCGCTCTCGGAAGTCGAGCCCGCCAAGGAGATCGTCAAGCGCTTTGCCACCGGGGCGATGTCGCTGGGCTCGATCTCGACCGAGGCCCACGCCACGCTGGCGGTGGCCATGAACCGCATCGGCGGCAAGTCCAACACCGGCGAGGGCGGCGAGGACGCGCTGCGCTATCGCGCCGAAATGCGCGCCGGCAAGCCCACCGTCCGGAAGGGCGACAGCCTCGCCTCGGTGCTGGGGACCGAGCGCATCGCCGCGGACGTGCCGCTGGCTGCGGGCGACTCGCTGCGCTCGCGCATCAAGCAGGTGGCCTCCGGCCGCTTCGGTGTGACCGCCGAGTACCTGTGCAGCGCCGACCAGATCCAGATCAAGATGGCCCAAGGCGCCAAGCCGGGCGAGGGTGGCCAGCTGCCGGGCCACAAGGTCACCGATTACATCGCCCAGCTGCGCTATTCGGTGCCGGGCGTGGGCCTGATCTCGCCGCCGCCGCACCACGACATCTATTCCATCGAGGACCTGGCGCAACTGATCCACGACCTCAAGAACGTCAACGAACAGGCATCGATCTCGGTCAAGCTGGTCGCCGAAGTGGGCGTGGGCACGGTGGCCACGGGCGTGGCCAAGGCCAAGGCCGACCACGTGGTGATCGCCGGGCACGACGGCGGCACCGGCGCCTCGCCGGTCTCGTCGATCAAGCATGCCGGCATCCCCTGGGAGCTGGGCCTGTCGGAAACGCAGCAGACGCTGGTGTTGAACGGCCTGCGCACGCGCATCCGCGTGCAGGCCGACGGCCAGATGAAGACCGGGCGCGACGTGGCCATCGCCGCCTTGCTGGGCGCCGACGAGTTCGGCTTCGCCACCGCTCCGCTGGTGGTCGAAGGCTGCATCATGATGCGCAAGTGCCACCTGAACACCTGTCCGACGGGCGTGGCCACGCAGGATCCCGAGCTGCGCAGGAAATTCCGCGGCAAGCCCGAATACGTGGTGAATTATTTCTTCTTCGTCGCCGAAGAGGTCCGCGAGATCATGGCGCAGCTGGGCATCCGCCAGTTCGATGAGCTGATCGGCCGCGTGGACCTGCTCGATACGCGCAAGGGCATCGAACACTGGAAAGCGCGCGGCCTGGACTTCAGCCGCATCTTCCACGCCGTGCCCAGCGACGAACCGGTGCACCAGACGATCACGCAGGACCACGGCCTGGCCCATGCCCTGGACCACCAGCTGATCGAGCGCAGCAAGGCGGCCCTGGAGCGCGGCGAAAAAGTATCCTTCATCACGCCGGTGCGCAACCGCAACCGCACCATCGGCGCCATGCTCTCGGGCCAGGTGGCTGCGCGCTACGGCCACGAAGGCCTGCCCGAGGACACCATCCACATCCAGTGCAACGGCTCGGCCGGACAGAGCTTCGGCGCCTTCCTCGCCCACGGCATCACGCTGGACCTGGTGGGCGAGGCCAACGACTACGTGGGCAAGGGTCTGTCGGGCGGCCGCATCATCGTGCGCTCGCCCAATGATTTCCGCGGCTTCGGCCCGGACCACATCATCGTCGGCAATACGGTGCTGTACGGCGCCACCGGCGGCGAGGCCTACTTCAACGGCGTGGCCGGCGAGCGCTTCGCCGTGCGCAATTCGGGGGCCGTCGCGGTGGTCGAGGGCACCGGTGACCACGGCTGCGAATACATGACCGGCGGCACCGTGGTGGTGCTGGGCGAGACCGGCCGCAACTTCGCCGCCGGCATGTCGGGCGGCGTGGCCTACGTCTGGGATCCCAAGCAATCCTTCGCGCGCCGCTGCAACCCGAGCATGGTCCACCTCGAGCCGCTCGAGGCGCACGACGTCCAGTCGCGCGCCGACGAGCGCCATGCCTGGCACAGCATGACGCGCGCCCACGAGCGCGAGACCGACGAGACCATCGTGCGCCGCCTGGTGGAGAATCATTTCCGCCATACGGGCAGCTTCCGCGCCCGCGAGATCCTGGACGACTGGCCGCAGGCGCGCCGCGCCTTCGTCAAGGTCACGCCGATCGAATACCGCCGCGCACTGGGCGAGCTGTGGACCAGCGCCCAGGCCCAGACGATAGCCGCCTGAGGACACGAGAACATGGGAAAAATCACCGGATTCATGGAATTCCAGCGGGTCTCGCCCGCCTACGAGGCGCCCGCCTCGCGCATGCGCCACTGGAAGGAATTCGTCCCCGTCCTGACCGACGAGGAAGCCAAGGTCCAGGGCGCACGCTGCATGGACTGCGGCATTCCATTCTGCACCCACGCCTGCCCGGTCAACAACATCATTCCCGACTGGAACGACCTGGTCTACCGGCAGGACTGGCGCCGCGCGCTGGACGTGCTGCTGTCGACGAACAATTTCCCCGAGTTCACCGGCCGCGTCTGCCCCGCGCCCTGCGAGGCCGCCTGTACCCTGAACCTGAACTTCGAGGCGGTGGGCATCAAGTCGATCGAGCATGCCATCATCGAGCGCGGCTGGGCCGAGGGCTGGGTCTTGCCCATGCCGCCCACGCGCAAGACCGGCAAAAGGGTCGCCGTCATCGGCTCCGGCCCCTCGGGCCTGGCCTGCGCGCAGCAGCTGGCGCGGGCCGGCCATAGCGTATCCGTCTATGAAAAAAGCAACCGCATCGGCGGCCTGCTGCGCTACGGCATTCCGGACTTCAAGCTGGAAAAGGCCCACATCGACCGCCGCGTGGCGCAGATGGAGGCCGAGGGCGTGGAATTTTTCCCTTCGACCTACGTGGGCCGCCCCGAGGACGCCGAGGACGGCCTCACCGTGGTCACACCGGAGGATCTGCTGGAGCACCACGACGCGGTGGTGCTGGCCGGCGGCGCCGAACAGCCGCGCGACCTGCCGGTGCCCGGGCGCGAGCTGCGCGGCGTGCACTTCGCGATGGATTTCCTGCGCCAGCAGAACAAGCTCAACCACGGCGACCGCATCGCCCGGCCGATCAGCGCCAAGGACAAGCACGTCATCGTCATCGGCGGCGGCGACACGGGTTCGGATTGCGTGGGCACCAGCAATCGCCAGGGCGCGGCCTCGGTGACGCAGTTCGAACTGATGTTCAAGCCGCCCGAGGCCGAGGACAAAATGCTCACCTGGCCCTATTGGCCGATCAAGCTGCGCACCTCGAGTTCGCACGAGGAAGGCTGCCAGCGCGACTGGGCGGTGGGCACGCAGGCCTTCGAGGGCAAGGGCGGCAAAGTGGACAAGCTGGTCGCCGCCCGGCTGGAATGGCTGCGCGACAAGGCGACCGGCCAGTTGAAGATGCGCGAGGTGAAGGATTCGCGCTTCGAGATGCCGGCCGACCTGGTGCTGCTGGCGATGGGCTTCGTGTCGCCAGTGCGCGCCGTGCTGGATGCCTTCGACATCGCGGTGGACGGGCGCGGCAATGCGCAGGCCAACACCGAGGACTATTGCAGCAGCCGCGCCAAGGTGTTCGCCGCCGGCGACATGCGCCGCGGCCAGTCCCTGGTGGTGTGGGCGATCCGCGAGGGGCGCCAGTGCGCGCGCTCGGTGGACGAGTACCTGATGGGTTCGTCGGTGCTGCCGCGCTAATACGCGGCCTTGCCTTGGCCGGTCTCGCCGGCAGGCCAAGGCAAGGCCGCAACAACCTATCAGGTATAGGGCTGCGCGCCGCCGTCGGCCGCCGGCAGGCACAGGCGCAGCCGCGCGCCGCCTAGCGGCGATGCCAATGCCTGCACACTGCCGCCGTAGGTCTGCGCCAGCACACGCACGATATCCAGCCCAAGGCCGGAGCCCGGATGCTGTTCGTCCAGCTGCACGCCACGCTCGAACATGCGCGCACGCAGCGCCTCCGGAATGCCCGGCCCATCGTCATCCACGGTGAAGCAGATCCGTCCGTCCTCATGCTGCACATCGACGACGACGCGCGTGCGCGCCCACTTGCCCGCATTGTCGATCAGGTTGCCCAGCAGCTCGTACAGGTCCTGCTCCTCGCCGCGAAACGCGCCATCCTGTGCCTGGGGCGCCAGCTCGAACGCCAGCTGTCGCTGGGCGTGCAGGCGCTGCATGGTGCGCAGCAGCGCCTGCACGGGCGCCAGCACTGGCGTGCGCAATCCCGTGGCGCGCACGGCCGCAGCGGCGCGGGCGCGCGCAAGGTGGTAGTCCACCTGGCGACGCGCGCCAGCCACCTGCTCGAGCACCAGCCGCGCCAGAGGGCTGCTGTCCTGCTCGGCCGCATTGGCGAGGATGGACAAGGGCGTGTGCACCGCATGCGCCAGATTGCCGGCCTGGGTACGGGCGCGCCCCACCATGTCGGCGTTCGCTGCCAGCACGTGATTGAACTCGTTGACCAAGGGTTGCAGCTCTTGCGGGAAGCGTCCTTCGATTTGGACGGCATGGCCGTCACGCACCGCCGCCAGACGCGCGCGCAGCAGCCTGAAGGGACGCAGGGCCAAATGCAACTGGACCGCCATGGCCACGGCCATGGCCAGCGCCAACATGCCGAGCGCGATCAGCAGCATGCGGGTGAACCGCTGCAGGGGTTCGGCCAGCAGCGCCGTGTCGCCGGCCACGGCCAGGCGCAACAGCGGGGCGTCGTCCTCGGCAAGCTGCAGGGTACGTGCCACGGCCAGCAATTCATGGCCTTGCGCATCGCGCAGGTGCAGCACGCGGTACCCACGGGCGGGGTAGTCTTCGAGGGCGGGCGGCAGCGTCAGCACTTGGTCCCATAGCGAACGCGAACGCACAACGGCCGACAGCGGTGCCGCACCCAGCCGGTCGATCTGCCAATACAGGCCGGACAGCGGCTGCGCCAGGCGCGGGTCGGCCACCATGGCCGCCACGGTGGCGCCGTCCCGGGGCGTCCAGTCCACGGCGGCGCTCAGCTGGTCCAGCTGCACCACCAATTGCGCCTGCAGCTGCTGCGTGATGTGGTCCTGAAACAGGGCGCGCAGCGCCCAGCCCGCCAGCGCGATGCTGAGCACCATCCACGCCAGGGTGCCCGCCAGCAGCCGCAGGCGCAACGAACCGCCCCTCATGCAGGCGCGCCCGCCTCGACCAGCCGGTAGCCCAGACCACGCACGGTTTCTATGCTGCCCGGGGGCAGCTTTTTGCGCAGGCGGCCCACGAAGACCTCGATCGTATTGGAATCTCGGTCGCTGTCATGCGGGTAGATGTGCTCGGACAGTTCCGTGCGGGACAGCACCTCGCCCTTGCGTTGCATGAGCAGCGACAGCAGCTTGAACTCGTGGCTGGTCAGCGTCAGCGGCCGGCCGTCCACCAGCACGCGCGCCTGGCGTGTGTCCAGCCAGATGGCGCCGCACTGCCACTGGGCCGTGGCATGCTCGCCCAAGCGTCGCAGCAGGGCGCGCAGGCGGGCCAGCAGTTCCTCCATGTGGAAGGGCTTGGCCAGATAGTCGTCGGCGCCCGCGTCCATGCCGGCCACCTTTTCGTGCCAGGCACTGCGCGCGGTGAGGATCAGCACCGGCATGTTGCGTCCTGCCGCGCGCCAGCGTCGCAGCACCGACAGGCCATCGAGCGCGGGCAGGCCCAGGTCCAGCACCACCGCGTCGAAATCCTCGACCTCGCCCAGATAGTGCGCCTGGACCCCGTCGCCGGCGGTCTCGACCGTATGGCCCGCCGCGGTAATGGCCTGCACCAGCTGGGTGCACAGCACGGGTTCGTCCTCAACGACGAGAATCCGCATCCCTGTCCTTTCGGTCTTCCTTGCGTTTGACCTTCAACACGCGCCCATCCACCGCATCGACCTGGAGCTTGGCCATGCGGCCGTCATCCTGCAGCATGCGGATCTCGTAGATGAAGCGGCCATCCTCACGCTCGAACTCCACTTTCAGCACCTGCCCCTGGTATTCGTGCTCGACCTTGTCGAGCACGACGCGCAACGGCAACACCTGGCCGCGTTCGAGCGCCTGGCGCGCCAATTCATGATCCTCATGCTCACCGGCATGCAAAGCGCCGCCCGTCATGGCGATGCCCAAAGCCAGGGCCGGCGGGATGAGGAAACGATGCAATGTCTTCATGGGCAATTTTATACAGGGGCCGCGATGAACGGGAGATGAACGGCGCCTTCACCAGGCGTTCATGGCGAGTCCCACAGAATGGGCCTCAAATCCGCAAACAGGGGAAACATCATGCGTATCAAAATTGCCTTGGGAGCCTGGCTGGCCGCCATCGCCCTGGCCTGGCTGGCCGTGGCCTCGCCGCAGCTGGGTGTATCGCCACTGGTGGACGCGCAGGGCGCCGCCACGGGCTGGTGGCAGCTGCGCCAGCATATTCTGTACCTTTCCGGCCTGTGGAGCATCGGCCTGATGGGGCTGGTGATGCTACTGGCCCTGCGCCCGCCCTGGCTGGAGCGTCCCCTGGGCGGCATGGATCAGGTCTATCGCCTGCACAAGTGGGCGGGCATCGGCGCGGCATTGTTCGCCCTCCTGCATTGGGGGGCCGATCAGTCCAGCGACTGGATCAAGTTCCTATGGGGACGCGAGGGCCGACCCGCACGCGAGGCGGTCCTCCCGTGGCTGACCGGCACCCGGGGCGTTGCCAAAGACCTGGGCGAGATGGCGTTTTATCTGCTGCTGGCCATGGTGGCCATCACGCTGCTGACCCGGCTGCTGCCCTACCGTCCCTGGCGCTTCCTGCATCGCGCCATGCCGCTCGTGTTCCTGGCGCTGGTGTTCCACAGCATCGCGCTGATGCCACTGGCCTTCTGGACGGCGCCGCTGGGCCTGCTGATGGGCGCGCTGCTGGCACTGGGCAGCGTGGCGGCCATCTGGTCGCTGGCGGGACGGATCGGCCGCTCGCGCAGCCACACGGGCCATATCCATGCCGTATACATCCTGGGCGAGGGCGACACGGCTGCGCCCATCGAGGTGATCTGCGCCCTGCCGCCAAGCTGGCCCGGCCACCGCGCGGGGCAGTTCGCCTTCGTGCGATTCGACGGCGCCGAGGGCGCCCACCCCTTTACCATTGCCAGCGCACCCGGCAGCCTGGGCGTCAACGAACAGGGTGAGCGGCTGCTGCGCTTGGTGATCAAGCCCCTGGGCGACTACACCCGCACTCTGGGCCGTCGGCTGCAGGCCGGGCAGCGCGTGGACGTCGAAGGCCCGTATGGCCGCTTCAACGGCAAGGGCCGCCATCAACGCCAGCAGGTCTGGGTGGCCGGCGGCGTAGGCGTTACGCCCTTCCTGGCGCTGCTGGAGGCCCGCCAACCGGGCGCCGCCCCGGCGCCCCACACCTTGCAAGCCGTACAGATGCACTACTGCACCCGCGACGCCGCCACCGATCCGCTGCTGCCGCGCCTGCGCACATTGTGCGAACAGGCCCAGCCGCCGGTCACGCTCACCGTGCACAGCGACGCCCATGGCCAGCGCCTGCGTCCCAGGGACCTGGAGTCCCTCGGCGAACCGCTGGACATCTGGTTCTGCGGTCCCCAAGGCCTGGGCGACACCCTGGACGCATACACCGGCGGCCCGCGCCCTTGGCGCCTGCACCGTGAATCCTTTGCCCTGCGTTGATTCCGATAAGGAGTATCCCATGAAACGCCTCACTTCATTACTCGCCTTATGCGTGCTCCTGCCCGCGCTGGCGCATAGCCGCCAGGTCACGCTTTCAACCACGCTCAAGAACCCTGAAGGCGACGGCGCCTATCTGGCCATCTACCTGACCGATGCCAACGGCGCCTACGCCAGTACCCTGTGGGTGGCTGGCCGCAAAGCCAAGTACTACAAACACCTGACGGACTGGAACCGCCTCTCCGCTGGCGACGGCCGCCGTCTGCAAGGCATAACCGGGGCCAGCGCCGGAGCGGGACGGATCCTGAAGGTGACCACCGACCTGGCTGACGCACTGATCGACGCGGGCTATGAAATCCGCGTCGATGTGTCCGCGGAGGACATGGACGACAGCCCTTCGGAGATCCGCGTGCCCCTGTCTTCCGCACAGGCGGGCCAGCCACAGGCCGGCACGCAGTTCATCCAGTCGTTCATGGTTCAGCTGCAGTAGCAGCGTCGCTCGGATGGACGCGATGCCCCCGAACCGTTCCGCCGCGAGGCGTTTGCTGCTGCACGGCCCCACCATGGGCACGCGCTGGTCCGTGATCTGCGATGCCCCGCTGGACGCGGACTCGCATGTCCTGCGCGGCGCCATGGCTGCAAGCGTGGCGCAGGTGGACACGCAGATGTCACCCTGGCTGCCGGATAGCGACCTCAACCGCCTGAACCATACGCCGCCTGGGACATGGGTGGCCCTGCCCGCCGAAACCCTCGAGGTGCTGGCCCATGCTCTGGACGTCTGCCGTCATAGCCAAGGCGCGTTCGATCCGGCCGTCGGCGCGCTGGTCGATGCGTGGGGCTTCGGCGCAGCCCGCAATGCGCCCGATGCGGCTGCGATTCGCGCTGCCAGTCAAGCGACGCACCCGCCGACACATGAGGCATTGGAATTGGACCGGGCCACAGGCCGCGCCCGCAAACACGCACCGCTACAGCTGGACCTGTGCGGCATCGCCAAGGGTTATGCGGTGGACCGTATGGCCGGCACGCTTCGGCAACTCGGCATACGGCACGCCCTGATCGCGCTGGACGGCGAATTGCGCGCCCTGGGCGGCCAAGCCGACGACCGCCCCTGGACGGTGGCGGTGGAAAATCCCGTCCCCGGGCGCCGCAGCGTCCATAGCGTCCTCGAGCTGCGGGACCTGGCTGTGGCCACCTCCGGCGATTACCGCCGTTATCTGGACATAGGCGGCGCACGCCTGGCACACACTATGGATGCGCGCCGCGCTGCCCCCGTACGCAACGAGGTCGCCTCCGTCACGGTGCTGGCGCGCCGCTGCATGCACGCCGACGCCTGGGCCACCGCGCTGCTGGTCGCCGGACCCACCGAAGGGCCGGCGCTGGCCCGCCGCATGGGGCTGGAGGCACTGTGGATACTGCGTCGCCAAGGCGCACTGGCCGCGCTGGGCCTGGGACGGTTCGGCCAGACGTGTGCATCCATCAATGGGGAATACTGACGTTTTCCCAACCGGGATGGTCGAAGTATTCGCCATAACGGTTCAGGGCGCGCGCCAGCGCGACCACCCCGTCCGCGCGAGGCTGCCCGGCCTGCTTGCCAGCGGCGACGTCGGCGCCGGCCACCACATCACCCAGAATGACATGCAGCGCGGCGTCGGCGTCCGGAGGCAATTTGCAGTTTTGGACGATATAGGACAGCTCGCGGTTGGTTTGTGCGCCCAGCCCATCATATTGGGCGTCGGTCAATGTGCCCGCATGGGCCTGAGGCAGCGCCTCGGACACAGCTTGGCGCAGATTGCCCATCGCCAGGCGCAAGGGATCGTCGGTGGCCCACTTGCGGCCATGATCCAGCGTCAACGCAGTGGTTTCGGCATGTCCGTGATCATGCGTCTCGGCCGCGATGGCCGGACTGCCGGCCAAGGGCATGGCAAGGCTCAAAGCAATGATGAGGTGGCGAGTGGAAGTTTTCATATTGCGGCTCCTGTAGGCGTTCGGTCAATGTCGTTCCCGACCTTGATATAAACGTGCCAGGTCCGGAAAAGTTCCATCCGCCCCCGGGCTCGCTCAGGGCTGTGGCGGCACCTGGTGCAAATGCCCCTCTCGCGTGCTCGCCTGGCGGCCGTACTCGTCGAGCAAAAGGGTTTTGAGCAGCGCACGCTGCCCTTCGTCCAGTACCGCCTGCTCGGCCAGGAGCTGGGCGATCACGCGCTTTTGCTGGGCATCCTGCAGGCTGGCGATGCGCGCCTGGATCGAGGCAAGGCGCGCGGTATCCGGATGCCCCGAAAATATCTCGTCGAGCAGGGCCTGGCGCTGGGCGCGGATATCCGTCCAGTTCGTGGCCAGGTCATCCAGGAACGGCTGTTCGAGCGCGTGCCAGGCCGCACGCTGCGACGGCGACAACGAAAGCCGGTCGGCCAGGGCCGAGGCCGGTTGAGTCCGTGCCATCCCGGATCCCAGCCACTGACGATAGCCGACCGCGCCGACAAAGCCGACATTCAAGGCCAGTGACGCCGCCAGCACGGATTTCAGGACACGGGCATTCATGTTTGCTCCTTCGAAGGATTGCACAGCCCCGCGGCTGCGCATAGGCCGCCCGGCGGCACAGGATCAAAAACGCGAAGCGACGCGGTTCGCACGCCGGGATCGGACGGCGAACCCGGCGGCGGCAGCACGCCCAGTCCGACGCCCATCGCCAGCGCGGCGGCGATCGCCAGGCCGGCGGGGCTCCAGCCCAACCATAGGCGCCACGCGGGGGCGCGCCGCGAAGCCGGCCGCGACGAGTATCGGACCGCAAGATCCAGGTCCAGCGGCGGGTCCGGCAGCTCGCGCAGTTCGTCGGACAGTCGCTGCAAGGCGGACAGCTCGGCGGCGCAGGCCGGGCAAGACCGGACGTGGACGCCGATCAACATCGCGCGCCGCTCGGTGCAGGCGCGGTCCAGATAGGCTGACAGCAGGACGGTTCTGGGGCAGGGCATGGTTTCCTCCGTCAACTTCGCAAAACGGCGAGCAGCGCGGCCCGTGCGCGCGCAATGCGCGAGCGCACGGTGCCAAGGTTCAAATCGAGCGCGCGGGCAATGTCCTCATACGACATCCCCTCGATTTCACGCAACAGAAGGACCTCGCGATGGGCGGACGGCAGGGCGGCCAGCGCCGCCTCCAGCCGGCGCGCTTTCTGCGTGGTCTCGAGGCGCGCGTCCGGGCCGGGGGCCGGGTCCGCCACATCCAGCCCACCGTCGATCGGCACGAAAAGACGCTCGCGCCTGGCCCGGCGCAGGTGATCCATCGCCAAGTTATGGGCGATCCGGAACAGCCAGGTGCGGAACCTGGCCTCGGGGCGCCACGCCCCGATCGCCTGAAACGCGCGCAGAAAGGTATCCTGAGCCAAGTCGCGCGCGGTATCCGGCGCACCCGTCAGTCGCACCAGGTAGCGATGGACCGAAGCCTGGTGCCGGGTCACCAGCCAAGCGTAGGCGCGCGCGTCTCCCGCGCAAGCGCGTGCCGCGTACTGGGCCTCTTCGAGGTCGGAATCCGTCTTCACATCCAGTTCAACGAACGAGCCCGCAAAAAGTTCCCTAAGCCGGCCCACGGGCAGTGGGCACGAGCCGGCACAACCTTAGCTGCGTCCACGGGTACAATAGCAAATCGAGATAGACTTGGCCCGAAATGAATCAAGCCGCTCCTTCCTCGCCCATCGTGAAATTCGACGGTGTTTCACTGGGATACGGCGATTTCACCGTGCTGCACGACGTGGACCTCGAGATCCTGCCGGGCCAGGTCGTCGCCGTGATGGGCGGATCCGGCTCGGGCAAGACCACGCTGCTGCGCGCCACCACGGGACAGCTCGCGGCCAGCGCCGGACGCGTCGAAGTCTTCGGCCGCGACATGGCGACGCTGCACGGCGAGGCGCTGCGCGAGGCCCGCCAGCGCATGGGAGTGCTGTTCCAGGCCGGCGCCCTGTTCACCGATCTCGATGTGTTCGAGAACGTCGCCTTTCCGCTGCGCGAACACACCTGCATCTCCGAACACCAGATCCTCGAACGCGTCCTGGACAAGCTGCAGGCCGTCGGCCTGCGGCAGGCGGCGCACCTGCGGATCTCGGAGATTTCCGGCGGCATGGCCCGGCGGGTCGCACTGGCGCGCGCCGTCGTGCTGGAGCCCGAGCTCATGCTCTACGACGAGCCTTTCGCCGGCCTGGACCCGATCTCGCTGGGCGTCACCGCCCAGCTCATCCGCAACATGACCGACCAGCTGGGCTGCGCCACGATCCTGATCACCCACGACGTGGCCGAGTCCTTCGCCATCGCCGACCAGGTCTATCTCATCGGCCAGCGCACGCTGATCGCCCGCGGCACGCCCGAGGCGCTGTCAGCCTCGACCGACGCCTACGTGCGCCAGTTCCTCGACGGCCAGCCCGACGGTCCGATCGCCTTCCGCTATCCCGATACGCCCGCCTTCCAGCAATGGCTGGCATCCAAGGGGCGGCCATGAACGGCCTGACGTCACGCATCACCGCCCTGGGCCGTGGATTCCTGTCCGCCGTCACCGGCCTGGGCGCATTCGCGCGGCTGCTCGTGGCCATTCTGGCGCGCAGCGGCGTGGCCTTGCGCCGCCCCAGGCTGGTGTCGCAACAAATCCATTTCATCGGCAACCACTCGCTGCTGATCATCGGCGTCTCGGGCCTGTTCGTGGGCTTCGTCCTGGGCCTGCAGGGCTACTACACCCTGAACCGCTACGGCTCCGAGGAGGCCCTGGGCCTGCTGGTGGCGCTGTCGCTCACGCGCGAACTGGGTCCGGTGGTGACGGCGCTGCTCTTTGCCGGGCGCGCCGGCACGTCGCTGACCGCCGAGATCGGCCTGATGAAGGCCGGCGAACAGATCGCAGCCATGGAGGTCATGGCCGTCGACCCCGTGCGGCGCGTGCTGGCGCCGCGGTTCTGGGGCGGGGTGATCGCCATGCCGGTGCTGGCCGCCGTGTTCTCGATGGTCGGCGTGCTGGGCGGCTGGTTCGTGGGCGTGGTGCTGATCGGCATCGACCCGGGCGCCTTCTGGTCGCAAATGCAAAGCGGCGTGGACGTCGTCAAGGACGTCGCCAACGGGGTCTTCAAAAGCCTCGTCTTCGGCGTGGTGGTCACGCTGATCGCGCTCTATCAGGGCTGGACGGCGCGGGCCACGCCCGAGGGCGTGTCGCGGGCGACCACGCGCACGGTGGTCGACGGCGCCCTGGCGGTGCTGGGACTGGATTTCCTCATGACGGCGCTGATGTTCGCCAACTGAAGATTCGATGGAAACGACATGACGCGTGAAAAAACCGATTTCTGGGTAGGCCTGTTCATCCTGCTGGGCCTGATCGCCCTCGTATTCCTGGCGCTGCGCGCCGGCAACATGAGTTCATTCTCCTTCGCGCCCACCTACCAGGTGACGGCGCATTTCGACAATATCGGCGGCCTCAAGGTGCGCGCACCCGTCAAGAGCAGCGGCGTGGTGGTCGGCCGGGTCGCGGCCATCGGCTTCGACAACCAGCGCTACCAGGCGGCGGTCACGCTGGACATGGAGCAGGCCTACGAGTTCCCCACGGACTCCTCGGCGTCGATCCTGACCTCGGGCCTGCTGGGTGAACAGTACATCGGCCTGACCCCGGGCGGCGAGGACAAGATGCTGGCCCAGGGCGGCGAGATCCAGTTCACGCAAAGCGCCGTGGTCCTCGAGGAACTGATCAGCAAGTTCCTCTACAGTTCCGCCGAAAAAGAAGGCGGCGCCCAGGGCGGCGCCGCCGCGCCGGCCATGCAGTGAGGATGTCGGCGGTGCGCCGCATCGGCTGGCCGGTGCGGGCGCGGCTCCGCCGCGCGCCCGGTGTTCTGGTTTATCCCTTGACCTTATACAATGCGTAGTTTCATTTCACGAACTGTTCGCAAAGGCGCCGCCATGAACACCTCGAATCCATCCGCCCAACCGTTGCCCGTTCGCCGCCGCGCCGCACGCGCCGGCCTGGCGCTGGCTGCGGCCGCCTTGGTGGCCGGATGTGCGAACGTGCCCAATCCCGCTCCCAACGATCCGTGGGAATCCTACAACCGCAGCATGTACGCGTTCAACGACACGGTCGATCGGGCCTTCCTCAAGCCCATCGCCACCGGCTACGAAACCGTCACGCCACGGCCCGTGCGCACCTGTATCCACAATGTCTTCAGCAACCTGGGCGATGTCTGGTCGGCGGTCAACAGCTTCATCCAGGGCCGCGGCCACGATTTCGCCAACACCCTGGGCCGCGTGCTGTTCAACAGCACCATGGGGCTGGGCGGCTGCATCGACGTGGCCTCGATGAACGGCGCGCGCAAGATCCCCAACGACTTCGGCGTGACGCTGGGGGTGTGGGGCTTCGACAGCGGCCCCTACCTGGTGCTGCCCTTCCTCGGATCCAGCACCGTGCGCGACGGGGTCGGCACGGGGGTCGCCCTGGTCGCCCCGTCCTCGCCGACCGCCGCGATCCTGACGCTGGACGACATCCCGGTGCGCAATGCCCTGGTCGGCCTGTACATCGTCGATACGCGCGCCAACCTGCTCGAGGCCGACCGCCTCGTCGAGCAGGTCGCCCTCGACCGGTACAGCTTCATCCGCGACGCCTACCTGCAGCGGCGCAACGTCATGGTGCAGTCCCGGCGCAGTGGCGGCGAGGCCGCGGGCGAACAGGGGCCGGGGTATGCAGACCCCACGCTACCGGATTATGCTGATCCGGATGACGAATGATGGACATGACCATGCACACCTTTGTTTCCGCCTTTTCACATCGCTTGCGCACCCTCGGCCTCGGGATCCTGCTGGGGACCGCGCTGGCGCTGGCCGCCGCTGGACCCGCCCAGGCGCAGCGCCCCGTCGACCCCAAGGCCGAGCCCAACGCCTTCATGGAGGCCATCGCCAACAACATGCTCGATGCGGTCAAGGCCGACGAGCGCGCCCGCCAGGGCGACGTGGCGGCGATCACCGCCCTGGTCGAGCAATACGCGATGCCCTACGTCGACATGGACAAGACCACCCGCCTGAGCGCCGGGCGCTATTGGCGCCAGGCCTCGCCCCAGCAAAAGACCGCCTTGGTCGAGGCCTTCAAGGGCACCCTGATCCGCACCTACAGCGGCGCCTTCACCAAGGTCGACAGCAGTTCGCGCATCGACTTCCAGCCGTTTCGCGGTGATCCGGCGGCGGATGACGCGGTGGTGCGCTCGACGGTGACCCAGCCCAATGCGCCCTCCGTGGGGGTGGACTACCGCCTCGAGCGCACCGACGCGGGCTGGAAAATCTACGACCTGGGCGTCGAGGGCATCTGGCTGATCCAGAACTACCGCAACCAGTTCGCGCAGCAGATCAACAGCAGCGGCATCGACGGCCTGATCCAGGCGCTGTCCTCGCGAAACACGCGCTGACTCCGCGGCCCCGGGCGCAAGGCGCCGGGCGGCTATAATAGTGGATTGCGGCTCCATTTACGGGGCCGGTCCCATGCCCATGCCCGCGCTTGATCTGCAACACGTCTCGAAAATCTACTCCCCTGCGCGCCGCAGCCTGCGGGACATGGTCTCCGGCCGCGGCCGGCCGGCCGGTTTCCAGGCCCTGCGCGACGTCAGCCTCAGCGTCGAGCACGGCGAATTCTTCGGCCTGCTCGGTCCCAACGGCGCCGGCAAGACCACCCTGATCTCGATCCTAGCGGGCCTGGCGCACGCCACCGGCGGCCGCGCCCAGGTCTGCGGCTACGATGTGGTCGACGATTTCCGCCAGGCGCGCCGGTCGCTGGGCGTGGTGCCCCAGGAAATCGTCTACGACCCGTTCTTCACCGTGCGCGAGACCTTGCGCATCCAGTCGGGCTATTTCGGCCTGCGGCGCAATGATGACTGGATCGACGAGATCCTCGACAACCTGGGCCTGCTCGACAAGGCCGACACCAACATGCGCGCGCTCTCGGGCGGCATGAAGCGCCGGGTGCTGGTCGCCCAGGCCCTGGTGCACCGCCCGCCCGTGATCATCCTGGACGAGCCCACCGCGGGGGTGGACGTCGACCTGCGGCGCACGCTGTGGGAATTCATCGCGCGCCTGAACCGCGCCGGCCACACCATCCTGCTGACCACCCACTACCTCGAAGAGGCCGAGGCCCTGTGCGGGCGCATCGCCATGCTGAAGGCCGGCCGCGTGGTGGCGCTGGACACGACCCCGGCCCTGTTGGCGCGGGTGGGCGGCGCCGATCTCGAGGACGCGTTCGTGCGCATCATGCACGAGGACGTCGCCATGGAGGCCGAACTATGATCCGCCCCCTGACCCAGGAACGCCCGGCGATGGGCTCGGGCTTTCCGACGCTGCTGCACAAGGAACTGATGCGCTTCTGGAAGGTCGGCCTGCAGACCATCGCGGCGCCGGTGGTGACGGCGCTGCTGTACCTGTTGATCTTCTCGCACGTGCTCGAGGATCGCGTGCAGGTCTACGGCACGATCTCGTACACGGCCTTCCTGATTCCCGGGCTGATGATGATGAGCATGCTGCAGAACGCCTTCGCCAATCCCTCATCGTCGCTCATCCAAAGCCGCATCACGGGCAACCTGATCTTCGTGCTGCTGCCGCCGTTCTCGCACCGCCAGATCTTCCTGGCCTACCTGCTGGCGGCCGTCGCACGCGGGATGATCGTGGGGTTCTGCGTCTGGCTGGTGGCGCTGTTCTTCATCGCCCTGCCGATCCACCAGCCGCTGTGGCTGCTGGCCTTCGGCGTGCTGTCGTGCTGGATCCTGGGCACGCTGGGCCTGATCGCCGGCCTGTGGTCGGAAAAATTCGACCAGCTCGCCGCCTTCCAGAATTTCCTCATCGTCCCCGCGACCTTCCTGTCGGGGGTGTTCTACTCCATCCACAGCCTGCCGCCGTTCTGGCAGGCGGTCTCGCGCTGGAACCCGGTCTTCTACATGATCGACGGCTTTCGGCACGGGTTCTTCGCAGCGTCCGACGTCTCGCCCTGGCACAGCCTTGCCGTGGTGCTGGCCGTCGCCCTGGCCCTGAGCCTGTTCGCCCTGCGCCTGCTGGCGCGCGGCTACAAACTACGGAGCTGACCATGTCGCCCACCCCCGAACTCGTCCGCCAGTACATCGCCGACAACCTCGACTGCCACCACCTCGAAGTCTACGGGGACGGCGCGCACTTCGAGGCCCTGATCGTCAGCAGCGTCTTCGAGGGGCAACGCACGCTGGCGCGCCACCAGACGGTCTACCGCGCGCTGGGCGACCGCATGAAGGCCGAGATCCATGCCTTGTCGATGCGCACCCTGACGCCGGCCGAATACGAGGCCACCTTGAATGGATAAACTGCGCATCGAGGGCGGGGTCGCGCTCGACGGCGAAATCGTGATCTCCGGCGCCAAGAACGCCGCACTGCCCATCCTGTGCGCCGGCCTGCTGACGGCCGATACGCTCACCCTCGACAATGTCCCCGACCTGCGCGACATCGGCACGACGCTCGCCCTGCTGCAGCGCATGGGCATGCACGCCGAACGCGAGGCGGGTGGCCGGGTGCGGCTGCGCGCCGACCAGATCCACAGCCGGGAGGCGCCCTACGAACTGGTCAAGACCATGCGCGCCTCGATCCTGGTGCTGGGGCCGTTGCTCGCGCGCTTCGGCCAGGCGCGCGTCAGCCTGCCCGGCGGCTGCGCCATCGGCCAGCGCCCCGTCGACCAGCACATCAAGGGCCTGGCAGCGATGGGCGCCCGGATCCGGATCGAGCACGGCTTCGTCGTGGCCGAGGCCCCGCGCCTGCGCGGCGCCTCGATCCTGACCGACATGGTCACGGTCACCGGCACTGAAAACCTCATGATGGCCGCGACCCTCGCCGAGGGCCGCACCGTCCTCGAGAACGCCGCCTGCGAGCCCGAGGTCGTCGACCTGGCCGAGGTCCTGATCGCCATGGGCGCCCACATCGAGGGGCAGGGCACGGACCGCATCGTGATCGAGGGCGTCGACGCCCTGCACGGCGCGACCCACCGCATCGTGCCCGACCGCATCGAGGCCGGCACCTTCCTGTGCGCCGTGGCGGCCGCCGGCGGCCAAATCACACTGCGCAACGCGGCGCCGGCCACCATGGGCGCCATCCTCGACAAGCTCGCCGACGCGGGCCTGGCCATCGAATGCGGCAAGGACTGGATCCGCGCCGCCATGGACGGCCGGCCGCGCGCGACGGGCTTTCGCACCAGCGAATACCCGGGCTTCCCGACCGACATGCAGGCCCAGGTGATGGCCCTGAACACCCTGGCCGAGGGCACCGCGGTGATCACCGAGAACATCTTCGAGAACCGCTACATGCACGTGCAGGAACTCTGCCGCATGGGGGCGGACATCGACATCGACGGCCATACCGCCGTGGTCAGCGGCGTGCCGGCGCTCTCGGGCGCCACCGTGATGGCCACCGACTTGCGCGCCTCGGCCAGCCTGGTCATCGCCGGGCTGGCGGCCCGCGGCACCACCACCGTCGAGCGCATTTACCACCTGGACCGCGGCTACGAGCGCATGGAGACCAAGCTCCAGGCCCTGGGCGCCCGCATCGAACGCATCCGCTCATGAGCACCCACCAAGATCCCCTGACGCTGGCCCTCTCCAAGGGCCGCATCTTCGACGAAACCATGCCGCTGCTGGCGGCCGCCGGCGTGGGCGTGCCCGAAAACCCCGAGACCTCGCGCAAGCTGATCCTGCCGACGGACTCGCCCGGATTGCGGATCATCATCGTGCGCGCCTCGGACGTCCCCACCTACGTCCAGTACGGCGCCGCCGACTTCGGCATCGCCGGCAAGGATGTGCTGCACGAGCACATGGCCCAGCACCCCGGCAGCCTGTACCAGCCCGTCGACCTGAACATCGCCCGCTGCCGCCTGTGCGTGGCCGCGCCCGAGGGCTTCGACTACCAGGCCGCGGTGCGCCAGGGTTCGCGCCTGCGCATCGCCACCAAGTACGTGCGTGCGGCGCGCGAGCACTTTGCCGCCAAGGGCGTGCACGTGGACATCATCAAGCTCTACGGCTCGATGGAGCTCGCCCCTCTGGTGGGCCTGGCCGACGCCATCGTCGACCTGGTGTCCTCGGGCGGCACGCTGCGCGCCAACCGCCTGGTCGAAGTCGAGGAGATCCGCCAGATCTCCTCGCGCCTGATCGTCAACCAGGCCTCGCTGAAAATGCGCGGCACGCGGCTGCGCCCCTTCATCGACGCCTTCGCGCGCGCATCGGCCGACATGGGCTGAATGCGCGCTAACATAGGTTCTTTCCGCCGTCACTGCCCGCCATGCCATTGATCCAGCGCCTAGACGCCCGCTCCCCGGATTTCGACGCCGCCCTCGACCGGCTGCTCGCCTACGAGGCCTCGCAGGACGAGGCCATCGAGGATGCCGTGCGCGCCATCCTGCAGGACGTGCGCGACCGCGGCGACGACGCCGTGCTGGACTACACGCGACGCTTCGACCACGTCGAGGCCGACTCGGTCGCCGCCCTGGAGATCCCGCGCGACGACTGGATCGCGGCGCTGGAATCCCTGCCGGCCGACCAGCGCGCGGCGCTCGAGGCCGCGGCCGAACGCGTACGCGCCTACCACCTGCGCCAACGCGCCGAAACCTGGACCTACACCGAGGCCGACGGCACGATGCTGGGCCAACAGATCACGCCCCTGGACCGCGTGGGCCTGTACGTGCCCGGCGGCAAGGCCGCCTACCCGTCGTCGGTGCTGATGAACGCGATCCCCGCCAAGGTCGCGGGCGTGCCCGAGGTCGTGATGGTCACGCCCACCCCTGGCGGCTCGCGCAATCCCATGGTGCTGGCGGCCGCCGCCCTGGGCGGCGTCGACCGCGTGTTCGCCGTCGGCGGCGCGCAGGCCGTGGGCGCCCTGGCCTACGGCACCGCCACCATGCCCGCGGTCGACAAGATCGTGGGCCCCGGCAACGCCTACGTCGCCGCGGCCAAGCGGCGTGTGTTCGGCATCGTGGGCATCGACATGATCGCGGGCCCCTCAGAAATCCTGATCATCGGTGACGGCTCGACGCCGGCCGACTGGATCGCGATGGACCTGTTCTCGCAGGCGGAGCACGACGAGCTGGCGCAGGCCATCCTGCTGTCCCCCGATGCGGCCTACCTGGACGCCGTCGAGGCGGCCATCGGCCGGCTGCTGCCCGCGCAACCCCGCGCCGACATCCTGCGCGCCAGCCTTGGGGGCCGCGGCGCGCTGATCCAGGTCCGGGACCTGGATCACGCCTGTCGGATCGCCAACCGGATCGCGCCCGAGCACCTCGAGGTCTCGACCCGCGATCCACAGGCGCTGCTGCCCCTGATCCGCCATGCCGGCGCAATTTTCCTGGGCGCCTACAGTTCGGAATCCCTGGGCGACTACTGCGCCGGCCCGAACCACGTGCTGCCCACCGCGCGCACCGCGCGCTTCTCGTCGCCGCTGGGCGTGTATGATTTCCAGAAACGCAGCAGCCTGATCCAGGTGTCGCCCGCCGGCGCCCGGACCCTCGGGCGCATCGCGGCAACGCTGGCCACCGGCGAGGGCCTGCATGCGCATGCCGCCAGCGCCAGCCTGCGCCTGGAAACCGGCCAGCCCTAGCGTCCTCCACCGACCCTCGCCTACGGAAGCCCCATGCGCACCGCAGACATCCAACGCAATACCAATGAAACCCGCATCCGCGTCGCCGTGAACCTCGACGGCACCGGACAACGCACCCTGCAGACCGGCGTCCCGTTCCTGGACCACATGCTGGACCAGATCGCCCGCCACGGCCTGTTCGACCTGGACGTCCACTGCGACGGCGACACCCACATCGACGACCACCACACCGTCGAGGACGTCGGCATCACCCTGGGCCAGGCCTTCGCCCAGGCCGTGGGCGACAAGGCCGGACTGCGCCGCTACGGCCACGCCTACGTGCCCCTGGACGAGGCGCTGACGCGCGTGGTGATCGACCTGTCGGGGCGCCCGGGCCTGCATTACTTCGTGCCCTATACCCGCGCGCGCATCGGCACCTTCGACGTCGACCTGGCCCGGGAATTCTTCCAGGGCTTCGTCAACCATGCCCAGGCCACCGTGCATATCGACAATCTGCGCGGCGACAACGCCCACCACCAGTGCGAGACCGTGTTCAAGGCCTTCGGCCGCGCGCTGCGCATGGCCGTCGAGGTCGACCCCCGCGCCGGCGGCGCCATCCCCTCGACCAAGGGCTCCCTCTGAACCTTTCCCGGCGGTCCTCGTGAACACCATTGCCATCGTCGACTACGGGATGGGCAACTTCCATTCCGTGGCGCGCGCCCTGCAGGCGGCCGCGCCCGGGCACGACATCTGCATCGCGCGCGACGCCACCGCCATCGACGCGGCCGAACGCGTGGTGTTCCCCGGGCAAGGCGCGATGCCGGACTGCATGCACACCCTGGAGGCCTCGGGGTTGCGCGCGGCGGTGCTGCGCGCCGCGCGCGACAAGCCCCTGCTGGGCGTATGCGTCGGCGAGCAAATGCTGTTCACCCGCAGCGACGAGGGCGACACGCCCGGCCTGGGCATTTTCCCGGGTACGGTGCGACGCTTCGCCGGGCCGGCCTTCGATGCCGCGGAAGGCGGCGAGGCGCGCCTCAAGGTGCCGCACATGGGCTGGAATCCGGTCCACCAGACGCAGGCCCACCCCCTGTGGGAGGGCATCGCCCAGGACACGCCGTTCTATTTCGTGCATAGTTACTATGCGCTGCCCGACGATCCCGCGCTGGTGGCCGGCACCAGCCGCCACGGGGTGGAATTCTGCTGTGCGATTGCGGCCGGCAATATTTTTGCCGTACAGTTCCATCCAGAGAAAAGCGCGGAGCCGGGCCTGCGGATGTACCGCAACTTCGCCCGCTGGCGGCCCTGACCGCGCGGGGCCTGTTAACGCTACTTTCATCTCCTAGCACTGACCGACGACGACCACCATGCTCCTCATTCCCGCCATTGACCTCCAAGACGGGCGCTGCGTGCGCCTGCGCCAAGGCGACCTGGACGACGCCACCGTGTTCTCGGACGACCCCGCGGCCATGGCCACCCAGTGGCTCGAACAGGGCGCACGCCGCCTGCATTTAGTGGACCTGAACGGCGCCGTGGCCGGCAAGCCCCGCAACCGCGCCGCCATCGAATCCATCGTCGCCGCCGTCGACGAGGACATCCCCATCCAGATCGGCGGCGGCATCCGCGACCTCGACACCGTCGAATACTATCTGGACAACGGCGTGTCCTACGTCATCATCGGCACCGCCGCCGTCAAGGATCCGGGTTTCCTCAGCGACGCCTGCAGCGCCTTCCCGGGCCACATCATCGTCGGCCTGGACGCGCGCGACGGCAAGGTCGCCACCGACGGCTGGTCCAAGCTCACCCGCCACGACGTCCTCGACCTGGCGCAAAAATTCGAGGACTACGGCTGCGAATCCATCATCTACACCGACATCGGGCGCGACGGCATGCTGAGCGGCGTCAACATCGAGGCCACGGTGCGCCTGGCGCGCCAGGTCCGCATCCCGGTGATCGCCTCCGGCGGCGTGGCCACCCTGGACGACATCCGCGCCCTGTGCGCCGTCGAGGACGACGGGGTCGAGGGCGCCATCCTGGGCCGCAGCCTCTACGAGGGCACCCTGGATTTCGCCGCCGCCCAGGCCCTGGCCGATGCGGCGGCCGGCGACACGGACGGCGCACCGGCATGACGATGGACGCCACCAAGGCCCCCGGCACGCCCCAGGCCGCCGATCACGACACCGGCCTCGCCTGCCGGATCATCCCCTGCCTGGACGTCAACGCCGGACGCGTGGTCAAGGGCGTGAACTTCGTCAACCTGGCCGATGCCGGCGATCCGGTCGAGATCGCCCGCCGCTACGACGAGCAGGGCGCCGACGAACTCACCTTTCTCGACATCACCGCCACCAGCGACGAACGCGGCCTGATCCTGCCGATCATCGAGGCCGTGGCGCGCCAGGTCTTCATCCCCCTGACGGTGGGCGGCGGCGTGCGCGAGGTCGCCGACATCCAGCGCCTGCTCGACGCGGGTGCCGACAAGGTCTCGATCAACAGCGCGGCGGTGGCCCGGCCGGAACTGGTGCGCGAGGCCGCGCAGCATCACGGCTCGCAGTGCATCGTGGTGGCCCTGGACGCGCGCCGCACATCCGCCCCCGGCGAGGCGCCGCGCTGGGAGATTTACACCCACGGCGGACGCAAGGCCACCGGCCTGGACGCCATCGAATGGGCGCGGCGCATGGCCAAGTACGGCGCCGGCGAACTGCTGCTGACCAGCATGGACCGCGACGGCACCAAGGCCGGCTTCGACCTCGAACTGACGCGCGCCGTGTCCGACGCCGTTCCGGTGCCGGTCATCGCCTCGGGCGGCGTGGGCACGCTCCAGCACCTGGTCGACGGCGTCAAGATCGGCCGCGCCAGCGCCGTGCTGGCCGCCAGCATCTTCCATTTCGGCCAGCATACCCTGGCCGAGGCCAAGGCTTTCATGGCGGCGCAGGGCATCCAGGTTCGCGCATGACACGCAACGGCCCGCCCCGCGCCAAGGAATCATCATGAGCACACCCGCCTGGCTGAACGAACTGGTCTTCGACCGCGACGGCCTGATTCCCGCCATCGCGCAGGACGCGCTCAGCGGCACGGTATTGATGATGGCCTGGATGAACGCCGAGGCCGTGGCCGAAACCGCGCGCAGCGGCCGGGCCGTCTATTTCTCGCGCTCGCGCGGGCGCCTGTGGCGCAAGGGCGAGGAATCGGGCCACGTCCAGCGGGTGCACGACATGCGCCTGGACTGCGACGGCGACGTCATCCTGCTGCGCGTCACCCAGCAAGGCGGCATCGCCTGCCATACGGGCCGCGAGCGCTGCTTCTACCGCCGCCTCGACACCGACGCCGCCGAACCCGCCTGGATCGTCGAGGATCCGGTCCTCAAGGACCCGGGCCGGATCTACGGCCAATCCGACGCCTCTTGATCGCAACCGGCACACGCATGACCCAATCCAACCACCCCGCCGCCGACGTGCTGGCCCGCCTGGCCGACACGCTGGCCAGCCGCCGACCCGACCAGGGCGGCGACCCCACCACCTCGTATACCGCCAAACTGCTGGCCAAGGGCCCGGACGCCTTCCTCAAAAAAATCGGCGAGGAGGCCACCGAGCTCGTCATGGCCTCCAAGGACGGCGTGCCCGAGCGCATCGTGGCCGAAACCGCCGATCTCTGGTATCACTGCCTGGTCGCCCTCACCTACCATGGGCTGCGCCCCGAGGCCGTGCTGGACGAGCTGGCCCGGCGCGAGGGCCTGTCCGGCCTCGAGGAAAAGGCCTCGCGGACATCATCCTAGCGCGCCGGGCCTCATCGGGGCATACCCGAAGGCAGGCCGAAAAGCGGGTCGCACGCCACAGCAGGGCCTTGAAATGTGGCAACATAGCGTGTTGAACGGGTCCATCCGGACCCCGCGATGTTCGTTCGTATCCCTATGAGTCACGACTGCCTGTTCTGCAAGATCGCCCAGCACCAGATCCCATCGACCATCGTCTATGAGGACGATGAGTTCATGGCCTTCAAGGACATCAACCCGGCCGCGCCGGTACACCTGTTGCTGGTGCCCAAGCACCACGTCGAATCGCTCGCCGGGGTCGAGGCGGGCGACACCGACTGGCTGGGCCGCATGCTGCGTCTGGCGCCGCAGATCGCGTATGACAACGGCTGCAACCCGGGTTCCGCGGGCGGTTTCCGGCTGGTGGCCAACACCGGCATCGAGGGTGGGCAGGAAATCGCCCACCTGCATTTCCACATCCTCGGGGGCGCACGCCCCTGGGACAAACGCGCGGCACCAGCCGCCTAGGAGCAATCATGGGTAGTTTCAGCATTTGGCACTGGCTGATCGTGCTGGTGATCGTGGCGCTGATATTCGGCACGAAAAAACTGCGCAATATCGGCGAAGACCTCGGCGGCGCGGTCAAGGGCTTCAAAAAAGGCATGAACGAGGCCAAGGACGAGTCCCAGCCCTCGGTCACCCAGCAGGTCCAGGACTCCTCCACGATCGACGTGCAGGCCAAGGAAAAATCGGACGCCTGAGGGTGGCCGCCGCCCCATCCTGAACCGGACCCGCCATGTTTGATGTCAGTTTCAGCGAGCTGATGCTGATCGGCGTGATTGCGCTGATCGTGATCGGCCCCGAGCGCCTGCCCAAGGTCGCCCGCACCGTCGGGCACCTGCTGGGCCGCGCCCAGCGCTACGTCAGCGAGGTCAAATCCGACATCCAGCGCGAGATCGACCTCAAGGAAATCGGCGACATCAAGAACCAGATGCAGGATGCCGCGCGCTCGGTGGAGACATCCATGCAAAGCTCGGTCAGCGATCTCAAGGCCGCGGTCAACGAGCCCACCGACAGCCTGCGCCAGGCCCTGGACGAGGCCCGCACGGCGGTCACGCCCACCGCCGCGCCGTCGACCGCGCCCGGCGATGCGGCGGCGGACGACACAGCCCGCATCCCCGCACCCCAGGCGCCCGAGGTGCCTGCGGCACCGGTGACAGACCAGGCCGCTGAAACGGCCCCCAGCAGCGAAAAACAGGCATGAGCGACGCCAGCGACGACTCCTCCCAGGACACTTTCATCTCGCACCTGGTCGAACTGCGCACACGACTGGTACGCGCGGTCGCGGCAGTGCTGGGCGTCTTTGTCGTGTTGTTCATCTTCCCCGGCCCGTCGGCCATCTACGACGTGCTGGCCCAGCCCATGCTGGCGTCCCTGCCCCAGGGCACGCGCATGATCGCCACCGGGGTGATCACGCCCTTCATGGTGCCGATCAAGGTCACGCTGCTGGCGGCCTTCGTGCTGGCCCTGCCCGTGGTCCTGTACCAGGCCTGGGCCTTCGTCGCCCCGGGCCTGTATCGCCACGAACAGCGCCTGGCCCTGCCGCTGATCCTGTCCAGCACGCTGCTGTTCCTGCTGGGCATGGCGTTCTGCTATTTCGTGGTGTTCCACACCGTGTTCAGCTTCATCGCGAATTTCGCGCCGCAGTCGATCACCCCGGCGCCCGACATCGAGGCCTACGTGGGCTTCGTGCTGACCATGTTCATTGCCTTCGGCGTCACCTTCGAGGTGCCGATCGCGGTGGTCCTGCTGGTCAAGACCGGCGTCGTCACGGTCCGCAAACTGCGCGAGATCCGCGGCTACGTCATCGTCGGGGCCTTCGTGGTCGCAGCCATCGTGACGCCACCCGATGCCCTCAGCCAGATCCTGCTGGCCGCGCCCCTGTGCCTGCTATACGAGGTGGGCGTCCTGGTGGCCGCCAGCCTCGAACGTAAAAAAGCCCAGCTGGCGGACGCCGAGGGCGACCTGCCGTCCCGGGCGACGGACGACCCGGCGGATTCCTGATCAGCGATCTGGCGCCGTGACCAATACGCGGTCCAGCACGGCGCTGAATTCCGCGGCCTTCTTGAATCCGATCACCCGCGCATCCGGCAGCACGCGGCCATGCGCATCAAAGAAAATAATCCCCGGCGGGCCAAACAAGTCAAAACGCGCGAGCAGTTCGCGGTCCTGCGCCGTCATGCGGGTCACATCGGCCTGCAGCAGCAGGACGCCGGACATGCGGCGCGCGACCTCAGGGTCGCTGAAGGTGAATTTTTCCATCTCGATGCAGGACACGCACCAGTCGGCGTAGAAATCCAGCATCACGGGCCGGTCGGCCGCCGCCAGGCGCGCCTCCAGATCCGCGGCCGATGCGATCCGTGTAAAGCGCGCGCGAATCGCGTCCAAGTCCACGGCGCCGCCGCCGGCCGCGCCCGATCCCGCGGCGAAAGGCGCCAAGGGCCGCAGCATATCGCGCCCGCCAGCCAGCAGGCCCATGAACTGGGCGGCCGCCCAGAGGGCCAGCAGGGCCGCCAGCGCGCGCACGGCAAGGCGCAGGCCCGCGCCGTCGCCGCGGCCCGCGCGCCACAGCATCATCGCGGCCCAGAGGGCCAGCAGGGACCAGCCGGCCATGTACAAGGCACCGGGCACCAGAGGCCGCGCCATCCACCAGGCGGTCGCCAGCAGCAGCACCCCGAAACCCGCCTTGATCTGGTCCATCCAGGCGCCCGCGCGCGGCAGCAACGCCCCGGCGCCGGCACCCACCGCCAGCAGCAACAGGCCCTCGCCCCACGCCATGGCGAACAGGGACGCGCCACCCACCACCACGTCGCCCGTCTGGGAAATGAACAGCAAAATGCCGGCCAGGGGGGCCGCCACGCAAGGTCCGACGATCAGGGCCGAGACCATGCCGGTGAGGAACACCCCGCCGGCCTGCCCGCCCGGCATGCGCGCGGCGCGCGCCTGCAGCGCCGACTGCAGGCCGACGGGCGCCTGCAGGGTAAAGACATCGAGCATCGCCAGCCCGAACAGCGCCAGCAGCACGGCGAAGG
This sequence comes from Castellaniella sp. S9, assembly GCF_027257175.1. Taxonomy (GTDB): domain Bacteria; phylum Pseudomonadota; class Gammaproteobacteria; order Burkholderiales; family Burkholderiaceae_B; genus Castellaniella. The sequence goes on from NZ_JAPFGD010000011.1 coordinate 97,748, forward strand.
TGCCCAGCACCCAGGGGGATTGCAGCCAGGCGGCCAGGCCGGCGCCCAGCAGGCCGGCCGCCACGCCCAGCGCGGTATAGACCAGCGACATGCCCAGCACATAGCAGGCCGCCAGGCCCAGCCCGCGCAGACGCGAGGGCGATTGCCCCGTACCGGCGATCATGGCCAGCAGGATAGGCACCATCGGCAGCACGCAGGGCGTGAAAGACAGCAGGACACCAAAGAGCAGGCTGAACAGCAGGATGCTGCCCAGCCCCGCCTGCGCCAGCCAGGCCGCCATGCCGGTGTCGCCGAGGTCGAAGACGCTGTTCGCAGCCGGGACGGACGCGGCGCCCGCAGCGACACCGGCATCGGGACCGCCAGAGACTTCGTCACGCGGCGGCGGCACCCGGTCCGTCACCTGTGCGCCCACGGCGCGGTAACCGCCGTCCGTGGCCTCCAGGACCAGATCCTGGGTCATGGGCGGATAGCACAGACCGGCATCCGCGCAACCCTGGCCGGTGATTTCCACCGCCAGCGGGCCCGCCTCGCCCGCCTGCAGGGGCAGGCGCAGGGTAACCCCGCCGTGATAGACCTCCATGTCGCGGTCGAAAGTCGGATCGTATTTGACGGTACCCCCGGGCAGCGCGGGACCTGCCGCCCAGGCCGGCTTGCCGGCGGCGGCCACATCCTCGGGCAGCGTCAGCGCCGAGGGCATGAACATCAGCGTGCGGCCGTCGGCTGCACGGATGCGCACCTCGAAGCGCTCGCGATACATGTAATAGGCCGGCGCGATCCGGTAATGCACGTCCAGGGTCAGGGGGTCGTGCATGGCGGCGGCGGGCACGAAGGCGATCGCCGGATCCAGGAAATCGGCCTCGGCCTGCGCCGGCCGCGGCAAGGACAGCCAGGCCGCCAAGCCCAGCAGGACCACGGCCAGCAGCGTCCAGATGCGGCGGCCGGCGTGAGACGGCGCCGGCGCGATCACGTCCAGTGTTTTCAAGGGGGCGGCCTTGGGGGATGCGTGTGGATTCATGGCAGGTCAACCCCGCGGCCGGCGTCGGCCGGCGCCGACGCCATCTGGGCGACCCAATCGAGGTAGCCGGCGTTGCCCGCGTGCACGGCGAGGACCAGGAATTCAGGCACTTCGTAGGGATGCAGCTGGCATAGGCGGGCATACAGCGCGGGCAGGCGCGCCGCCGTGGTCTTGAGGGTCATGGGGACCTCGTCGCCGCCCTCGAGCTTGCCCTGCCAGAGATACATGGACACCCCGGGCGCGCCCACGTGGACGCAAGCGGCCAGCGATTCCTCGACGAGGATGTGCGCGATGCGCTTGGCCAGCAGGGTGTCCGGCGCGGTACTGAGCACCACCACCGCATCCGCCGCGCCACCCTGCTGGGTGCGCAAGCCCGCCGCGCCGGTCGCCTCATCCCGATCATCCGTCATGTCGCAAACCCTTGTGTATCCGCCTTTTATTGTACCCGGACACGGGAAAACCCGAGTCGACGACACGGTGCCCAAACGAAGGCGTGAGACAGCTCGCCCGCCAGGCGAAGACTTCACGCGGCGCCAACCGCGCAAATACAAACACCCCGGCGCAAGACAGAGCCTGCGCCGAGGTGTCGGCGGGTCCTGACACCCCGCCCGCGGCAAGGCCGCGCGCGGGGTCAGTGATCATTCGGCGTCGGCGGGCGCCTCGACCTCGGGGCGATCAACCAGTTCCATGTAGGCCATGGGCGCATTGTCGCCCTGGCGGAAACCCATCTTGAGCACGCGGGTGTAGCCGCCGTTGCGGGCCTGGTAGCGCGGACCGATCTCGTTGAAGAGCTTGGTGACGGCGTCGCGATCGCGCAGGCGGGCGAAGGCCAGGCGACGGTTGGCCAGGGTGGGATTCTTGCCCAGGGTGATCAGGGGCTCGACCACGCGGCGCAGTTCCTTGGCCTTGGGCAGGGTGGTCTTGATGGCTTCGTGGGTCAGCAGGGACACGGCCATGTTGCGGAACATGGCGAGGCGGTGGCTGCTGGTGCGATTGAGCTTGCGAAGGCCGCTACGATGACGCATTTCAGTTTCCTTTTGAATCTATGGGCGGGATGTCCCGCGTTGTCCGGATCTTCTATCGGCTGCGCCGCGGTCCGGGAGTGTGAATCCCCGGGCGGCCAGGGCCGCGCCGGGGTGTGATACGGATCAGGGGCGCTCGAGGCCGACGGGCGGCCAGTTTTCGAGCTTCATGCCCAGGGTCAAGCCGCGCGCGGCCAGGACTTCCTTGATCTCGTTGAGCGACTTGCGGCCCAGGTTGGGGGTCTTCAGGAGCTCGTTTTCGCTGCGCTGGATCAGGTCGCCGATGTAGTAGATGTTCTCGGCCTTGAGGCAGTTGGCCGAACGCACGGTCAGCTCGAGGTCGTCGACCGGACGCAGCAGCACCGGATCGATCTGTGCGCCGCCGCCGACCTGGCCCAGGCCGGCGCCCAGGGAGGTCTGGCCGGCGTCCTTGTCGGCCAGCGAGACGAACACCGAGATCTGGTCCATCAGGATGCGGGCCGACTGGCGCACGGCTTCCTCGGGCGAGATCACGCCGTTGGTCTGCACGTCCAGGACGAGCTTGTCGAGGTCGGTGCGTTGTTCGACGCGGGCGTTCTCGACCGCGTAGCTGACGCGCCGCACCGGGCTGAAGGAGGCATCCAGCACGATCTGGCCGATGGTGGCGGAGCGGTCGTCGACCAGGGCGCGCACGTTGCCCGGCACATAGCCGCGGCCCTGCTCGACCTTGATCTGCATTTCCAGCTTGCCGTCGTCGGTCAGGGTGGCGATGAGGTGATCGGGATTGACGATCTCGACGTCATGCGGCAGCTCGATGTCGCTGGCGCGCACGGGGCCTGCGCCCTGCTTGTTCAGCTGCAGGGTGACTTCGTCGCGGTTGTGCAGCTTGAACACCACGCCCTTGAGGTTCAGCAGGATGTCGACCACGTCCTCGCGCACGCCGGCGATCGTGGAGTACTCGTGCACCACGCCGGTGATCTGGACCTCGGTGGGCGCATAGCCCGTCATGGAGGACAGCAGGATGCGGCGCAGGGCGTTGCCCAGCGTGTGGCCGTAGCCGCGCTCGAAGGGCTCCATCACCACCTTGGCGTGATTGGCGCCCAGCGATTCGACGGTGATGTTGCGCGGCTTGAGAAAACCTTGTGAAGACATATGTGTTCCCTTTTCAATACCCTCGGCTCGTTACACCGATAAGGCTGATGACAGGACCGGATGGACCGGTGAAGACAACCACACAGCCCACCGCACCGTCCGCGGCGCAGTGGGCTGCAAAAATGCGTAAAGCCGATCGATCAACGGGAATACAGTTCCACGACCATGGATTCGTTGACGTCGCGGGCGACGTCCTGGCGATCCGGGACCTGCTTGAACACGCCCGAGAGCTTGCCGGCGTCGACCTCGACCCACTGGGGCAAGCCGTTGCCGGTCGCCAGATCCAGGGATTCCTTGATGCGGGACTGGCTCTTGGCCTTCTCGCGCACCGAAATCACGTCCCCGGCCTTGACCAGCATGGAGGCGATGTCGGCCGTGCGGCCGTTCAGCTCGATGGCGCGATGGTTCACCAGCTGGCGAGCCTCGGCGCGCGTCGAGCCGAAGCCCATGCGATAGACGACGTTGTCCAGCCGCGATTCCAGCAACTGGATCAGGGTTTCACCCGTGTTGCCGCGACGGCGATCGGCCTCGGCGAAGTACTTGCGGAACTGCTTTTCCAGGACGCCGTACATGCGCTTGAGTTTTTGCTTTTCACGCAGCTGCTGGCCGAAGTCCGAGGTCCGCGAACCCGAGATGCGGCCGTGCTGGCCGGGCTTGGATTCGAGCTTGCACTTGGAGTCCAGCGAGCGGCGCGCGCTCTTGAGGAACAGGTCCGTGCCTTCGCGGCGCGAAAGCTTGCATTTAGGTCCAATGTAACGTGCCACAGTGATCCCCTTAGATACGACGACGCTTGGGCGGACGGCAGCCGTTGTGCGGCACGGGCGTGATGTCCGAAATGCTGGAGATCTTGATCCCCAGGGCATTGAGGGCGCGCACGGAGGATTCGCGTCCCGGGCCGGGGCCCTTGATGCGGACTTCCAGGGTCTTGATGCCGTATTCCTGCGCAACGCGGCCGGCCGATTCGGCGGCCACCTGCGCGGCGAACGGCGTGGACTTGCGCGAGCCCTTGAAGCCGGCGCCGCCCGAGGTCGCCCACGACAAGGCATTGCCCTGGCGGTCGGTGATGGTGATGATGGTGTTGTTGAAGGACGCGTGGACGTGCGCAATGCCGTCCGAGACGTTCTTCTTGACTTTCTTGCGGACGCGCGCGGCGCCGCTCTGAGCTTTCGCCATGTTCTGGTTCCTCGATTATTTCTTCAGGGACGCTGCGGCGCGACGCGGGCCCTTGCGGGTGCGCGCATTCGTGCGCGTGCGCTGCCCGCGCACGGGCAGGCCGCGCTTGTGGCGCATGCCGCGATAGGTGCCCAGGTCGATCAGGCGCTTGATGGAGAGCTGAACCTCGCGACGCAGGTCACCCTCGACGGTGAACGCGCCGACCTGCTCGCGAATACGCTCGAGTTCCGCATCGGTCAGGTCCTTGACCTTTTTGGAGTACTCGATGCCGGAAGCGTCGCAGATCTTGCGGGCACGAGTGCGACCAATGCCGAAAATGGCGGTCAAGCCGATTTCGGTATGCTGATGCGGCGGAATGTTGATGCCAGCGATACGGGCCATGACTGTTCCTTGTTGATTCCGTTACGCCCGGCCTTAGCCTTGGCGTTGCTTGTGACGCGGGTCGGTGCAGATGACGCGCACCACGCCGTGACGTTTGATGATCTTGCAGTTGCGGCAGATCCGCTTTACCGATGCCATTACCTTCATGGTGATCTCCTGGTTTCTGTGACCGGCCGCTTATTTGGAGCGGAAAACTATCCTGGCACGCGACAGGTCGTAGGGCGTGAGCTCCACCGTGACCTTGTCACCCGGCAGGATCCGGATGTAATGCATGCGCATCTTGCCGGAAATATGGCCCAGAACCACGTGGCCGTTTTCGAGCTTGACACGAAATGTTGCGTTGGGAAGGTTCTCGAGGACTTCCCCCTGCATCTGTATGACGTCGTCCTTGGACATGATCTCTAGCGCATGGGCAGACCCGCACCCTTGAAATTGGCTTTCTTGAGGAGCGAATCGTACTGTTGGGACATCATGTAGGCCTGCGCCTGGGCCATGAAATCCATGGCGACCACGACGATGATCAGCAAGGACGTTCCGCCGAAATAGAACGGCACGTTCCAGCGCATCTGCATCAGTTCGGGCAGCAGGCAAACCAGCGTGACATAGACCGCACCGGCCAGTGTCAGGCGCATGAGGATCTTGTCGATGTAGCGGGCCGTTTGCTCGCCGGGACGGATCCCGGGGACGAATGCACCGCTTTTTTTCAGGTTGTCCGCCGTCTCGCGGCTGTTGAATACCAAGGCCGTGTAGAAGAAGCAGAAGAAAATGATCAAGCCCGAGTACAGCGTCACGTACAGCGGCTGCTGCGGCGAAAGCGCGGCCGCCAGGTCGCCCAGCCACCGCATGTTGGGGCTGTTCGAGAACCAGCTGGTCACCGTCGCCGGCAGCAGGATGATCGACGAAGCGAAGATCGGCGGAATCACGCCCGACATGTTGAGCTTGAGCGGCAGGTGCGAGCTTTGCCCGCCGTAGAGCTTGTTGCCCACCTGGCGCTTGGCGTAATTCACCGTGATGCGGCGTTGGCCGCGCTCGACGAAGACCACGAAATACGTGACCGCGACCACCAGGGCCAGGATGAACAGCGCCGAGAGGATCGACATCGAGTCGGTGCGCACCAGGTCCAGCATGCCGCCCAGCGCGCCGGGCAGGCCGGCCACGATCCCGGCGAAAATCAGCAGCGAGATGCCGTTGCCCAGCCCCCGCTCGGTGATCTGTTCGCCCAGCCACATGAGGAACATGGCGCCGGTCACCAGGGAGACGATGGTGGTGAAGCGGAACAGCAGCCCCGGTTCGATCACCAGCCCCGGCTGCGATTCCAGCGCGACCGAGATGCCGACGGCCTGGAACAGCGCGAGGAACACCGTGCCGTAGCGGGTGTACTGGGTGATCTTGCGCTGGCCCGACTGGCCTTCCTTCTTGATGGCTTCGAGCGTGGGCACGACCACCGCCAGCAGCTGCATGATGATGGCCGCCGAGATGTACGGCATGATCCCCAGCGCGAGCACCGAGAAGCGCTCGAGCGCGCCGCCCGAGAACATGTTGAACAACCCCAGGATCCCGCCCGAGTTCTGCTGGAACATGTCCGCCAGCGCGTCCGGGTTGATGCCGGGCACGGGGATGTGCGTCCCGAAGCGATAGACGATCAGGGCGAGGACGAGGAACAGGATGCGGCGCTTGAGGTCGCCGTATCCCGCACTGGTCTTTTGTGCCTGCGCTTTGGCCACTGCAGCCCCTTTACGCCAGCGTGCCGCCGGCCGCCTCGATCGCGGCGCGAGCGCCGGCCGTGGCTGCGATGCCCTTGAGGGCGACCTTGCGGGTGAGCTCGCCGGTCTTGATGACCTTGGCGTAGCGCACGAGCTCGCCGACCACGCCGGCGGCCTTCAGGACCTGGACGTCGATCTCGTCGACGGGCAGGGCCTGCAGGTCGGACAGGCGGACCTCGGCGTACAGGTGGCGGCCCAGCGGCGTGAAGCCGCGCTTGGGCAGGCGGCGCTGCAGCGGCATCTGACCGCCTTCGAAGCCGACCTTGTGGAAGCCGCCCGCGCGGGACTTCTGCCCCTTGTGGCCGCGGCCGCCGGTCTTGCCCAGGCCGGAGCCGATGCCGCGTCCCACCCGGCGGCGGTCGCGCTTGGCGCCTTCGGCGGGCTTGAGCGTATTCAATTGAGTGACAGACATCTCGATTCCTTATCAGACGTCCGAGACGGTGACCAGATAATCCACCTTGCGGATCATCCCACGCACCTCGGGCGTATCGACCAGCACGCGGCTGCTGTTCACGCGGCCCAGGCCCAGCCCGCGCACGGTGGCGCGATGGGACTTGTGGGTGCCGATGACGGAGCGCACGAGCGTAACCTTGATTTGCTTTTCAGCCATGACTTACCCCAGGATGTCTTCGACGGACTTGCCGCGCTTGGCGGCGATCTCCGCCGGGGTGGAGCACGCGCGCAGGCCGTTGAGGGTCGCGCGGACCATGTTGTACGGATTGCTGGAGCCCAGGCTCTTGGCCACCACGTTGCGCACGCCCATGACCTCGAAGATCGCGCGCATCGGGCCGCCGGCGATCACGCCCGTCCCTTCGGCGGCCGGCGAGATCAGCACCGTCGAGGCGCCGTGCTTGCCGACCACGGTATGGTGCAGCGTGCCGTTCTTGAGGGCAACCTTGACCAGGCCGCGACGGGCCTGTTCCATGGCCTTCTGGACGGCAACCGGGACTTCGCGGGCCTTGCCCTTGCCCATGCCGATGCGGCCATCGCCGTCGCCGACCACGGTCAGGGCGGCGAAGCTCATCGTGCGGCCGCCCTTGACGACCTTGCTGACGCGGTTGACCGCAATCATCTTTTCACGCATGCCGTCGTCGCGTTCCTGCTCCGGGGCGTGCTTGCCTTGTGCTTTAGCCATTTGATTCCCTTAGAACTTCAAGCCGGCTTCACGCGCGGCTTCGGCCAGCGCCTTGACGCGGCCATGGTAACGGAAGCCGGAGCGGTCGAAGGCAACGAGTTCGATGCCGGCGGCCTTGGCCTTTTCGGCCACGCGCTTGCCGACCAGGCCGGCCGCGGCGGTATTGCCGCCGTTGACATTCTGGCTGGCGAGTTCCTTGCGGACCTCGGGCTCGAGCGTCGAGGCGCTGACGAGCACGCGGTCGCCTTCCGGCGAAATGATGTTGGCGTAGATGTGCAGATTCGTGCGATGCACCGACAGGCGATGCACGCGCAATTCGTGAATCTTGCGGCGGGTCGCCACGGCACGACGCAAACGCGAGAGTTTCTTGTCCATGATTCGTCCTTGCCTGCGTGCTTATTTCTTCTTGGTTTCTTTCATGATGACCCGCTCATTCGCATAGCGCACGCCCTTGCCCTTGTAGGGTTCGGGTTCGCGATAGGCGCGGATCTCGGCGGCCACCTGCCCGACGACCTGCTTGTCGGCGCCCTTGACCAGGACTTCGGTCTGGGTCGGGCACTCGATCTTGATCCCGTCAGGGATCTCGTGGAGGATGTCGTGCGAGAAACCAAGCTGGAGCTTCAGGGCGGAGCCCTGGACCTGGGCGCGGAAACCCACGCCGACCAGGTTCAGCTTGCGCTCGAAGCCGGTGCTGACGCCGGTGACCATGTTGGCCACCAGGGCACGCACCGTGCCCGACATGGCATTGGCCTGGCGGGACTCGTCGGCGGCGACGAACGTCAATTGGCCGTCTTCCTGGTTGATGCGGACCTCGCCGGTCAGCGCCTGGCTCAGGGTGCCCAGCGGGCCCTTGACGACGATCTGTCCGGCGCTGATCGTGGCATCGACGCCCTTGGGCAGCGCAACGGGGTATTTGGCGATACGTGACATGTCGGCCTCCTTATGCCACGTAGCAGAGGACTTCGCCGCCCACGCCGGAGGCGCGGGCCTTGCGGTCCGTCATGACGCCACGCGGAGTCGAGACGATCGCCACGCCCAGGCCGTTCATGACCTGGGGAATCGTGGCGCTGCTCTTGTAGATGCGCAGGCCGGGGCGCGAGACGCGGTCGATGCGCTCGATCACCGGACGGCCGGCGTAGTATTTCAGAGTGATTTCCAGCTGCGGCTTGGCTGACTCGCCGCCGATGCGGAAATCCTCGATGTAGCCTTCGTCCTTGAGCACGGCGGCAATAGCCGCCTTCAGCTTGGAGGAGGGCATGGAAACCGACGTCTTGTTGACCTGCTGCGCGTTGCGCACGCGGGTCAGCATATCGGCGATGGGATCGCTCATGCTCATGGTGTTGTTCCTCTTACCAGCTGGCCTTGGTCATGCCGGGGATTTCGCCGCGCATGGCCATTTCGCGCAGTTTATGGCGCGTCAGGCCGAATTTGCTGAAGACGCCACGGGCACGGCCGGTCACGATGCAGCGGTTGCGCTGGCGCGACGGGCTGGAATTGCGCGGCAGCTTCTGCAGCTGCAGACGAGCCTGGTAGCGGTCCTCGTCGGACCGGCTCTGATCGTCGATGATCGCCTTGAGGGCGGCACGCTTGGCAGCGAATTTCTCGACTTGCTTGGCGCGCTTGATATCGCGGTTGATGAGGGAAAGTTTTGCCACGTCAGCCCCTTAGTTACGGAAGGGGAAGCTGAACGCGCTCAGCAGCGCCTTGGCTTCCTCGTCGGTCTTGGCGGAGGTGGTGATGCTGATGTTCATCCCGCGCACCGCGTCGATCTTGTCATATTCGATTTCAGGGAAGATGATCTGTTCCTTGACACCGATGTTGTAGTTGCCGCGGCCGTCGAAGGCCCGGCCCGAGACGCCCCGGAAGTCGCGCACGCGCGGCAGGGCCACGGCGACCAGGCGATCCAGGAATTCATACATGCGGCGGCCGCGCAGGGTGACCATGCAGCCGATCGGGTAGTCCTCGCGGATCTTGAAGCCGGCGATGGCCTTGCGGGTCTTGGTGACCACGGGCTTCTGGCCGGAGATCTTGGTCAGGTCGGAGACCGCGTTCTCGATGATTTTCTTGTCGGCCACGGCCTCGGACACACCCATGTTCAGGGTGATCTTGGTGATGCGCGGCACTTGCATGGGGGACTTGTAGCCGAACTTGGCCTGCAAGTCGGCCGCCACCTTGCTGCGGTAGAAGTCTTGTAAACGAGCCATGATTGCCTCTTAAGCCTTCGCGCCAACGACAGCGCCGCTGGAACGGAAAATGCGGACCTTGGCCCCGTCCACGACCTTCACGCCCACGCGGTCGGCCTTGCCGGTCTCGGGGTTGTAGATCGCCACGTTCGAGACGTGGATGGGCATGGTCTTGTCGATGATGCCGCCCTGGGTGCCGGCCATGGGGTTGCCGCGCGTGTGCTTCTTGACGACGTTGATGCCCTCGACCAGGACGTGGTCGGGTCCCACGCGGCGCAGCACGGTGCCGCGGCGGCGGCGATCGCGGCCGCTGAGGACGATGACTTCGTCGCCTTTGCGAATGTTTTGCATGATCTGCTCCTTACAGCACTTCGGGCGCCAGGGACACGATCTTCATGAACTTTTCGGTCCGCAGCTCGCGCGTGACCGGTCCGAAGATACGCGTGCCGATGGGTTCGAGCTTGGCGTTGAGCAACACGGCGGCGTTGCCGCCGAAACGGATCAGCGAACCGTCCTTGCGGCGCACGCCCTTGGCGGTACGCACCACCACGGCATTGTAAATTTCGCCTTTCTTGACGCGCCCGCGGGGGGCCGCTTCCTTGACGGTGACCTTGATGATGTCCCCGATAGCGGCATAACGGCGCTTGGAGCCGCCCAGCACCTTGATGCACATGAGGGTCCGCGCACCGGTGTTGTCGGCCACGTCCAGCGTGGTCTGCATTTGGATCATGATTTTTCCTGTTCCAACTTAACAACGAAGCCCGTATCAGGCAACGCAGCCAGTTTTGGTCCCGTCAAGCCGGCACGAAAAGCCGCGTCGGCCCTGGGTTGAAATCTTGCCATCCGTGACGCGCGCGGATTCGCGATGCGCCACGAAAAATGAAGGTTACTGCCTTATGTCACTGCCTTATCCACCATACGGGCCGCAAAACCCCCGCCCTCAAAGGCAAGGACCGCACCCAAACGCGGACAAGACCGAAATTATAGGATAAAGATAAAAGGCATGCAAGCCCAACGACCCGGACCGGACCCTAGATCGACCGGAGCCGCGCCGAGGCCCGCGGCAGCGCCCCGTACTCCTCGACCATGCGGCGCACACGCTCGTCCTCGACGTCGTCCACGTAGACCTTCATCCCCATCCCGATGGCGGTCTCGGTGACGGCGACCAGGATCTGGACGCCGCCGGGGCTGGACACGAGGTTGCGCACCAGGCTGCCGCCCAGCTTGACGTAGGTGAAATCGACCTCGTGGATGTGCTGCAGGGCCTCGGTCTGCATGTCCAGGCCGCGCAGGCCGATGTGGCCGTCCGCCGCCATCACCGCGTCGGCAAAGGCCTTGAAGGCCTCGGCATGATGGACCAGGCCATAGGCGTCGAGCTCGATCGCCAGACGCTGCGCAAGATCGTCGCCCGCGCGCCGCAGCAAGTCACCGGTTTCGCCGCAGAAATGGCCATCGAGCAAAGAAGCGACCGACACCCGCACCACCAGGACGCCCTCGTTCGCGCCCAGCCACCCGAGCCCCAATGCGATGGCGCGCAGGTCGCAGGCGGCCGACAGGCCCAGGCGCTGGGCCGCCGGCATGAACAGGAAGCCCGAAATCGAGGGCTGGTCGGGATCGTCCTCGTGCAGGCTGAGGGTGGCCTCATGGCGCGCCTCGAGTTCGTCGCCCTCATAGGCGACGGGCCGGACGTCCAGCCTGAATCGGTCGTGCGCCAGCGCCTGGCCGATCAGGGCACGCCAGGACGCCTCGCCGAATTGGGGCGCGCCGTCCTGCCGATCGGCATGGGACATGAATTCGACCTCGGCGTGGCCGGCGCTCTCGGCGCACATCAGGGCCAGATCCAGGCGCGTCAGGACTTCCTTGGTGGTGCACTGGGCCGTGTAGTCGGTCAGCGCCAGCGCCCAGCGGGACAGGTTGTGGCTGTCGAGGGGCACGCGCAGGGTGTCGAGCACCTGGCGCAGGCGCTGGATGGGACGCATGACCTCGGGGCCGCCGCCCACCGGGAACAACACCACGAAGTCGGCCCCGTTCAGGCGCGCGACCAGCGATTGCGTGGCGGGATACTCGTCCATGGTCCCGGTCAGGCGCTGCCCCAGCAGGCGCAGCCAGTCGTCCACCTCGGCGCGGGGCGTCTGGTTCTGGATGCGGGCCATGTCGCGCTGGCGCATCAGCAGGACGTAGCCGCTGACGGCGCCCTGGTGCGTGTCGTCGCGCAGCAGGCGCTTGAGTTCGTTGAGGAAGTACGCCCGATTGGCCAGGCCGGTGACCGGATCGCGGTTGAGTTCGATCTCCAGGAATTCGATGCGCGCCATCTGCTCGTCGACGGTGGGCGGGACGCGGTCGGCCACCTCGTCGATGAGTTCCGCATCAGCGGGCGCCGAGTCGGTGACCTTGACCTCGGGCGCGTCGTCGGACGCGCCGCCGAACTCGCGGCGCAGGCGCGCGACCAGGGCCGCGGCGAACAGCCCCCAGAAGGCCGCGATGCCCAGCGCCAGCAGCGACCACTGGAGCGCATGGGCCCACAGTGTGTCGCGCCCCGGGCGGGGATCGATGACCAGGCTCAGGGTGGCGCCGTCGGCCATGCGTCGCTGGGCCAGGTGCGTGCCGGTCGAAACCAGGCCGGAAAACCAGGCCGGCGCATCGCCGACCGCCTGGTCGCCATGGGCGCCCTCGTAGACCGGGCGGCCGTCGGCCGCTACCAGGCGCAGCGACTGGTAGCGGCCCTGCTGAAAGACCGCGTCCAGTACCCGGGCGCGCGCATCGTCGGGCCGGCCCTGCAGCGCCAGGGCCAGGGTCGCGACCGCGTTTTCGCTATCGGCCTGCGATTGGGTCTGCAGGCTGCGCCCCATCATGCTCAGGCCCATGGCCAGCATGCCCACCAGGATACAGGCGATGACGATCGAGGAAATCACCAGGAGTTGCCGCACGGAAGCCATACTGGTCCAGATGCCGAGCCGAAATGAATTGCCCAGCAGTTTATAGCCTGCGGCACAAAACCCCAAGAACAACCCGACTTGCGGACTTGACAGCGCCCACGCCGACGCGTTACCTGTGGTTCCAGAAACCGGCCCGCCTATCCAGGCCGCGGGCTATCATCCGGACATTCAGGAGAAACCACCCCATGTACACCCCATTAGCGCTCTATATCGACGGCGAATTCCTGGGCGGCGAGGGCCGCCCCGAGCAGGACGTCATCAACCCGGCCACCGGCGAGGTCCTGGGCCAGCTGCCCCACGCCCGGCCCGAGGACCTGCAGCGCGCCCTGGCGGCCGCCCAGCGCGCCTTTGGCCAGTGGCGCCACAGTTCGCCCATGGAGCGCTCGGCCATCCTGCGCCAGGTCGCGCAGCTCTCGCGCGAGCGCGCCGAGGACATCGCCCGCGCCCTGACCCTGGACCAGGGCAAGCCGCTGGCCGAGTCGCGCGGCGAGATCATCGCCTGCGCCGACCACGCCGACTGGCACGCCGAGGAGTGCCGGCGCATCTACGGGCGCATCATCCCGGCGCGCAAGCCCGAGGTGCGCCAGATGGTGCTGCGCGAACCGGTGGGCGTGTGCGCGGCCTTCACGCCGTGGAATTTCCCGTACAACCAGGCGATCCGGAAGGTCTGCGCGGCCATCGGCGCGGGCTGCACCATCATTCTCAAGGGGCCGGAGGACGCGCCCAGCGCGGTCATGGCCATTGCCCGCATGTTCCACGACGCGGGCCTGCCGCCGGGGGTGCTCAATGTGGTCTGGGGCGTGCCCGCCGAGGTGTCGGATACGCTGATCCGCTCGCCCATCGTGCGCAAGGTCTCGTTCACCGGCTCGGTGCCGGTGGGCAAGCAGCTGGCCGCGCTGGCCGGCGCGCACATGAAGCGCGTCACCATGGAGCTGGGCGGCCATTCGCCGGTGCTGGTGTTCGACGACGCCGACGTGCCGCGCGCGGCGCGCCTGCTGGCCCGCTTCAAGGTCCGCAACGCCGGCCAGGTGTGCATCTCGCCCACCCGCTTCTACATCCAGGACGGTGCCTACGACGCATTCCTCGAGACCTTCCTCGACGAGCTGCGCAGTGTCCGCGTGGGCGACGGCCTGGCACCGGACACCGAGATGGGTCCGCTGGCCCACGAACGGAGGCTGCCCGCAATGGAACGCTTCGTCGAGGATGCGCGGGCGCGCGGCGGCGAGGTGCTGCTGGGCGGCGGGCGCCTGGATCGGCCGGGATTCTTCTTCGAGCCCACGGTGGTCGGCGGGCTGCCCGACGATGCGCTGCTGATGACCGAGGAGCCCTTCGGCCCGATCGCTCCCATCAGCCGCTTCAGCGATCCCGAGGACGCCCTGCGCCGCGCCAATTCCCTGCCCTTCGGCCTGTCGGCCTACGTATTCACCCGCAGCCTGCAGACGGCGCACCATGCTTCGCAGGCGCTGGAATCGGGCCTGGTGAACATCAACCATTTCGGCAGCGCCCTGCCCGAGACCCCCTTCGGCGGCGTCAAGGACAGCGGCATCGGCAGCGAGGGCGGCACCGAGACCTTCGACGGCTACCTGGTCACCAAGTTCGTCACGCAGACTTGAGGCCGGCCCCGCAATCCAGGGGGCGTCGCGGCCCCCATGACGCCAAGGAGACACGATCATGACCACCTTGCTGATCCTGTTGCTGCTGGTCCTGGTCGCGGCCGCGTTCCTCATCGGCCGCGAGGACTTGCGCATCCGCCACCTCAGCCGCCCCCTCTATCGCGTCTTTCGCAAGATCCTGCCGCGCATGTCGGACACGGAACGCGAGGCGCTGGAGGCGGGGACGGTGTGGTGGGAGGGCGAACTGTTTCGCGGCCGCCCCAGCGCGCGGGCGCTGCACGCCATTCCCGCCCCGCGGCTGAGCGACGCGGAACAATCCTTCCTGGACCAGGAGGTCGAGACGCTGTGCGCCATGGTGGACGATTGGCGCGTCAGCCGCGAGGATCACGATCTGCCGCCCGCCGCCTGGGACTACATCAAGCGCCATGGCTTCCTCGGCATGATCATCCCCAAGGCCTACGGCGGCCTCGAGTTCTCGGCCCTGGCGCACTCGGCGGTGGTGATGAAGCTGTCGACGCGTAGCTCGGCGCTGTCGGTCAGCGTGATGGTGCCCAATTCCCTGGGCCCGGCGGAGCTCCTGCTGCGCTACGGCACCGACGAGCAAAAGAACCACTATCTGCCGCGCCTGGCCGCCGGCGACGAGGTCCCGGCCTTTGCGCTGACCAGCCCGTGGGCGGGCTCGGACGCCGCCGCCATCCCGGATCACGGCGTCGTCTGCAAGGGCGAATGGCAAGGCCGCGAAGTCATCGGCATGCGCGTCACCTGGGACAAGCGCTACATCACGCTCGGCCCGGTCTGCACGATCCTGGGCCTGGCCTTCCGCCTGACGGACCCGGACGGCCTGCTGGGCGAGGCCCGCGACATCGGCATCACCTGCGCGCTGGTGCCCGCCGACCATCCGGGGGTCGAGACCGGCCGCCGGCATTTTCCGCTGGACGCGATGTTCATGAACGGCCCGACGCGCGGACGCGACGTCTTCATGCCGCTGGATTTCATCATCGGCGGCCCGGCCATGGCCGGCCAGGGCTGGCGCATGCTGATGGAATGCCTGGCCGCCGGACGCTCGATCTCGCTGCCCTCGTCCTATGCCGGCATGGCCCAGCTCACCGCCCGCGCGGTGGGCGCCTACAGCGTGGTGCGCGACCAGTTCCGCACGCGCATCCATCATTTCGAAGGGGTGACCGAGGCGCTGGCGCGCATCGGCGGCCACGCCTACATGATGGATGCGGCGCGCGTCATGACCGCCGGCGCGGTCGATCTGGGCGAGCGGCCCGCCGTCCTGTCGGCCATCGTCAAATACCACGTGACCGAGCGCGGCCGACTCGTGGTCAACGACGGCATGGATGTGATCGGCGGCAAGGGCATCTGCCTCGGGCCGTCGAATTTCCTCGGACGCGCCTACCAGCAATTGCCGGTGGGCATCACGGTCGAGGGCGCCAATATCCTGACGCGCAGCCTGATCATCTTCGGCCAGGGCGCGATCCGCTGCCACCCCTACGTGCTGGCCGAAATGCGCGCCGCACAGGCCGAGGACGCCGAACAAGGCCTGCGTGACTTCGACATTGCGTTCTGGGCGCACGTGCGCCATGCGGTGTTCAATGCGCTGCGCGCCGTCGGCCACGGCCTCACGGGGGCATGGCTGGCGCGGCCGGACACCTCGGTGGCCCCCGAGATGGCGCGTCACTACCGTCAGCTGATGCGGTTCTCGGCGGCCTTCGCCACCCTGGCCGACGTCGCCATGCTGACGCTGGGCGGCGCGCTCAAGCGCCGCGAAAGCCTGTCGGCGCGGCTGGGCGACGTCCTGTCCCAGATGGTTCTGGTCTCGGCCACGCTCAAGCGCTACCAGGACGAGGGGCGCCAGGCGGCCGACGCGCCGCTTGCGCACTGGGCGATCGAGGATGCCTTCCACCGCATGCAGGAAGCCTGCTTCGCCCTGCTCGACAATTTCCCCAATCGCATCCTCGGCTGCGCGCTGCGCATCGCCCTCTTTCCCTGGGGCCGGCCCTGCCGGGCGCCCTCCGACGCGCTGGCGCGGGCCGCGGCCGACGTGCTCACGGTGCCCGGCGGCGCGCGGGACCGCCTGACCGGCGGCGTCTATGCGCCCCGCGACCTCGACGAACCCCTGGGCGTGCTCGAGGCGGCCTTCCTCGCCACGCGGGATACACTGGAGATCGACAAGCGCATCCGCGAATTCGAAAAATCCGGCCGCATCGACCCGGCCGATCCACGCGCCAACGTGCGCGACATCGCCGACGCGGTCCATGCGGCCGGGGGGATTTCCGACGAAGACCACCGCCGCATCACGGATCGCAACGCGCTGCGCGACCGGGTCATCGCCGTCGACGACTTCCCCGGGGACCTGCGGGGCCCTGCACACTGACGAGGACCGCATGGACCACATCTGGCTGCCGCAATATCCCGAGGGCGTCCCGGCCGACATCACGGACCAGGCCCAGGCCCATGAATCGCTGGCGCATCTGTTCGAGGACTGCTGCCAGCGCTTTGCCGGCAACACGGCCTACCTCAGCCTGGGCGCCTCGCTGAGCTACGCCCAGACGCACGAGCTCGCGCGGCGCTTTGCCGCCTGGCTGCAATCGGAGGGGGTGGGCAAGGGCGAGCGCGTCGCCCTCATGATGCCCAACCTGCTGCAGTATCCCGTTTGCCTGTTCGGCACCCTGATGGCGGGCGCGGCGGTCGTCAACACCAATCCGATGTACACGGCGCGCGAGCTGAACCACCAGTTGGTCGATTCCGGGGCACAGACCGTCGTGGTGGCCGAGAATTTCGCCCATACGCTGCAGGCCGCCATGGCGGGCACGGCGGTCCGGCGCGTGGTGGTCACCGCCGTGGGCGACATGCTGGGCTGGTTGCGAGGCCCGATCACCAACATCGTCACCCGCCACGTCAAGCGCCTGGTGCCGGCCTGGGACATCCCGGGCGCCCGGCGCCTGCCCGAGGTGCTCGCCGACGGCGCGCGCGCCGAATACACCCGCCCGCAGCTGGGCCACGAGGACCTGGCGGCGCTGCAATACACCGGCGGGACCACCGGGGTGGCCAAGGGCGCCATGCTCAGCCACGGCAACCTGGTCTCCAACGTCTGCCAGGCGCACGCCTGGGTGCGGCCTTACTGCGATGGGGAACGCGAGTGCATCGTCACGGCGCTCCCCCTCTACCATATCTTTGCGCTGACCGCGAACTGCCTGACGTTCTTCAAGCTGGGCGCCAGCAACCTGCTGATCGTCGATGCGCGCGACATCCGGGCGCTGATCAAGGCCATGGGCACGCTGCGCTTTACCGCCATCACCGGGGTCAACACCCTGTTCAATGCCCTGGTCAATCACCCGGATTTCGCGCGCCTGGACTTCAGCGGCCTGCACATTTCGCTGGGCGGCGGCATGGCGGTCCAGGAGGCCGTCGCGCGGCGCTGGCTCGAGGTCACCGGACAGCCCATCGCCCAGGCCTACGGCCTGACCGAAACCTCGCCGGCGGTGACGATCAACCCGCTGGATCGGATCGACTTCAATGGATCGATCGGCCTGCCCATCCCGTCGACCGACCTGAGGATACGCGAGAACGGCCGCGACATGCCCATCGGCCAGGCGGGCGAGATCTGCGTCAAGGGTCCCCAAGTCACCGCGGGATACTGGAACCGGCCCGAGGAAACCGCCGCGGCCTTCGACGCCGACGGCTTCCTCATGACGGGCGACATCGGTTCCATGGACGCGCAGGGCTACGTGTTCATTCTCGATCGCAAAAAGGACATGATCCTGGTGTCCGGCTTCAACGTATATCCCAACGAGATCGAAGCCGCCGCCATGGAGCATCCCGGCATCCTCGAGGCGGCCGCCATCGGCGTGCCCAGCACCACGTCCGGCGAGGCGGTCAAGCTCTACGTCGTGCGCAAGGACCCCGCACTGACCGAGGCCGAGGTCATCGCCCACTGCCACCGCCTGTTGACCGGCTACAAGGTGCCCCGGCACGTCGAGTTCCGCGACAGCCTGCCCCGCAGCAACGTGGGCAAGATCCTGCGGCGCGCGCTCAAGGAGGACACTCATGAATCCTGAGGACCCCGGCGCGCGGCCGCATGCATTTTCGCGGGGGCGCCCCTCGGACCTGGTATTCCAGCAAATCGGTACGATGCACTCGCGTTCCCCATCGCAGTAAGGCCGCCCGCACCGTGGATTCTGTACGACGCCCTGCGCAACAGCCCGCTGACCGCCCTGTTGCGCAGCCGCGGCCTCAGCGTGGCGGCCTATATCCGGGAACTGCGCCTCGAGCGCTTCCGGCGCCTGCTTGCCGATCCCGATGACCGCCGCCCCATCTGGGCCATGGCGCAGGGCTGCGGCCTCTACGATCCCTCGAACCTCGGTGCGCTGCTTCGCCGGCGCTACGGCTGCAGCCCCCGCGATTATCGGGCGCAGGTCGTCGCCGGCAAGTCCCCCTGACACGGACTCACGCATGTCCCGAGACGCCCGCACGAGGCGCCGGCGCGCATCCCACCTATCATGTCCTCGGCCCCGATTCATCCAGGAGACCCGACATGCCTTTTCATAGCCGTTCGGACACGCTGAAGGGCTGGGTGGCCGGTGCGGGTTTCGAATACGCCATGAGCCGGAACTGGCACCTGCGCGGGGAATACCTGCACGTGGGCTTCAAGACCAAGAACTTCGACTTCACCTACGTCGAGGACGACGGCGACGTGAACTATCACACCGACAGCTACCGGCCCAAGGTGGACATGTTCCGGATCGGTATCAGCTACCAGTTCCAGCCTGGCCGGCGGCACGCGCCGTCATGGCCGGCGCGGCGATCGTCAGGCGGCCGTGAGCGTCACCGGCTCGCCCTCGCGGTCGAACGCCAGCAGGCCGCCGATGGCCCCGAACTTGACCATCTGGACCATGCGCTGCAGGGCGGCGTCCACGCGCTGCCGCCCCTGGGCCGATCCGGGCGCCTCGACCTCGTCCATGGCGGCCACGAAGACCAGATGCCAGTCCTGGCCGGTATGGACGGATTCCGCCGTCAGCACGGCAAAACCGTCCAGCTCGTCCGGGCGTTTGTCGACGCACAGCACCGGCGCGAGCTCGCCGCCCTCGCCGCGTGCATGCGCCGCCTTCTGGGCGGCCGTCGAGTCGCCGGACACGGCACTGGCCACGAACACGAACAGCAGCCGCTGGGGGTTGGGCTGCCGGCGTGCAGCCGCCAGCAAGTCGTCAAAGCAAGTGATGTCCATCCTGTCGTCCTCGATGCCGCGGGGGATGGGGACAGTGTATCAGGCAAAAAACAACCCCGCGGGCAAAGCCGGCGGGGTCGTGTGCTGGGGCGTGGAACGTCAGATGACGCGCGCGGCCTCCAGCAGGCGCACCACGGTCCAGGATTTGGACTTGCTGATGGGGCGGCCTTCGGCGATTTCCACGGTGTCGCCCTCGTTGTACTGGTTGGTTTCGTCATGCGCCTTGTACTTGGCGGAACGGTTGACGAACTTGCCCAGCACGGGGTGCTTGACGCGGGTCTGGACGCTGACCACGACGGTCTTGTCCATCTTGTTGCTGACGACCTTGCCGACCAGCGTGCGCTGACGCTTGCTCGTGTCTTTTTGAGTTTCGGTCATTTTACTTTCCTGCGTTCTGGGCCATGATGGTGCGGATGCGCGCGATGTCGCGGCGCACCTTGCCCAATTGGCTGGTATTGGAAAGCTGCTGGGTGGCGCGCTGCATGCGCAGATTGAACTGCGCCTTCAGCAGGCTTTCGAGTTCAGCCTGCAGCCCGGCGGCGTCCTTGGTACGAAGTTCACTGGCTTTCATGGTGGTTTCCTTAGGCGCCGACGCGACGCGACACGAAGGTCGTGGAGATCGGCAGCTTGGCGGCGGCCAGGCGGAAGGCCTCGCGCGCGAGTTCCTCGCTGACGCCCTCCATCTCGTAGAGCACCTTGCCGGGCTGGATCTCGGCGACCCAGTACTCCGGATTGCCCTTGCCCTTGCCCATACGGACTTCGGCAGGTTTCTGCGAAATGGGCTTGTCCGGGAAGATGCGGATCCAGATACGGCCGCCGCGCTTGATGTGGCGGTTGATGGCACGACGCGCGGCCTCGATCTGGCGGGCGGTCAGACGGCCACGACCGGTGGCCTTCAGACCGAACTCGCCGAAGGAGACCTGAACGCCGCGCGTAGCCAGGCCGGTATTGCGGCCTTTCTGCTCTTTGCGGTATTTCCTGCGAGAGGGTGACAACATGTTTATTCTCCTTCAGGCGCGGGTGCCGCCGAGGCGGCATCCTTGCGCGGGCCGCGCCCACGGCCACCGGGGCGGCCGGGACGATCGCTGCGCGGCGCGCGGCGCGGACGACGTTCCTCGTCGCGCGGGGCGGCCGTCTCGGGCGGCATCTCGCCGTTGGGCAGCATGTCGCCCTTGTAGACCCAGACCTTGATCCCGATGATCCCGTAGGTCGTCTGCGCCTCGGACGTGCCGTAGTCGATGTTGGCGCGCAGGGTGTGCAGGGGCACACGGCCTTCGCGATACCACTCGGTACGGGCGATCTCGATGCCGTTCAGGCGGCCGGAGCTCATGATCTTGATGCCCTGAGCGCCCAGGCGCATGGCGTTCTGCATGGCGCGTTTCATCGCGCGGCGGAACATGATGCGCTTTTCGAGCTGCTGGGCGATCGAGTCGGCGATCAGCTGCGCGTCGGTCTCGGGCTTGCGGATTTCCTCGATGTTGACGTGCACCGGCACGCCCATCAGGCGCTGCAGGTCGCCCTTGAGGTTCTCGATGTCCTCGCCGCGCTTGCCGATCACCACACCCGGACGGGCCGAGTACACGGTGATGCGGGCGTTCTTGGCGGGACGCTCGATGATGACCTTGCCCACCGAGGCGTTCTTGAGCTTCTTTTTCAGGTACTCGCGCACGCGGATGTCCTCGGCCAGCATGCTGCCGTAGGTCTTGTCGTTGGCGTACCAGCGCGAGGTCCAGTTATGGTTGACCGCGAGGCGGAACCCAATCGGGTGAATTTTCTGTCCCATTGTGACTCCTTACGCCCCGACCTTGACCACGATGTGGCAGGTCTGCTTTTCGATGCGGTTGCCGCGGCCCTTGGCCCGGGCGGAAAAGCGCTTCATCGACTGGGCCTTGTCCACATAGATCGTGGTGACCTTGAGCTCGTCGATGTCGGCGCCGTCGTTGTGCTCGGCGTTGGCGATGGCCGACTCAAGGGCTTTCTTGAGGATGCCCGCCGCCTTCTTGGGGCTGAACGTCAGGATGTTCAGCGCCTGCGCGACCGACTTTCCGCGGATCAGGTCCGCCACCAGGCGGGTCTTTTGCGCGGAAATGTGGACGCCACGGATGACTGCTGTAGTTTCCATCACTTACCTCTTGGACTTTTTGTCGGCCGCGTGACCCTTGAACGTGCGGGTCAGGGCGAACTCGCCGAGCTTGTGGCCGACCATGTTCTCGTTGATATAGACGGGAACGTGCTGGCGGCCGTTGTGCACGGCAATCGTCAGCCCAATGAACTCGGGCAGGATGGTGGAACGGCGCGACCAGGTCTTGATCGGCTTTTTCTCTTTGCCCCCGACGGCGGCATCGACCTTCGCGATCAGATGCGCATCGACGAACGGGCCTTTCTTGATCGAACGTGACATAGTGTTCGCCCCTTACTTGCGCTTGCGACGCGAGACAATCATATTGTCCGTGCGCTTGTTACGACGGGTCCGATAGCCCTTGGTGGGAGTGCCCCACGGGCTGACGGGTTCGCGGCCTTCGCCGGTGCGGCCTTCGCCGCCGCCATGCGGGTGATCCACCGGGTTCATGGCCACGCCACGAACCGTCGGACGCACACCGCGCCAGCGCACCGCGCCGGCCTTGCCGATCTGGCGCAGGCTGTGGTCGCCGTTGCCGACCTCGCCAATCGTGGCGCGGCAGTCGATGTGGACGCGGCGGACTTCGCCGGAGCGCAGCCGGACCTGGGCGTAGGTGCCTTCACGGGCCAGCAGCACGGCGGAAGCGCCGGCCGAACGGGCCAGTTGGGCGCCCTTGCCGGGCAGCATCTCGATGCAGTGGATCGTGGCACCAACCGGGATCGCACGGATCGGCAGGGTATTGCCGGTGCGGATGGGGGCTTCGAGGCCCGACACCACCTTGGCGCCGACCTCGAGGCCGCGCGGGGCGATGATGTAGCGGCGCTCGCCATCGGCGTAGCACAGCAAGGCGATGTGCGCCGTGCGGTTGGGGTCGTATTCCAGGCGCTCGACCTTGGCTACGATCCCGTCCTTGTTGCGGCGGAAATCAATGACGCGGTAGTGCTGCTTGTGACCGCCGCCGCGATGGCGGACCGTGATGTGGCCGTTGTTGTTGCGGCCGGAGACGCGCGATTGCCTTTCCAGCAGGGGGGCATAGCCCGGACCCTTGTGCAGCTCGGGGTGCACGACCTTGATCATGCCCCGGCGGCCGGCGGACGTCGGTTTGACTTTGACGAGTGCCATTTAGTTCACCTCCGTAAAGTCGATTTCCTGGCCGGCCTTGAGGCTGACATAGGCTTTACGTTCATTGCGGCGACGGCCCATATAACGGCCGAAGCGCTTTTCCTTGCCCTTGCGGTTGGCCACCTGCACGGAATCGACCTCGACCTTGAACAACAGTTCAACGGCGGCCTTGATCTCGGGCTTGGTGGCGTCCGCGACGACGCGGAAAGCGACCTGGTTGTTCTTTTCGGCGACCAGCGTGGACTTTTCGGTGACCACGGGCGCCAGAATGACTTGCATCAGACGTTCGGCATTCATCCCAGCATCTCCTCGAGTTGGGCCATCGCCGGCTTGGTGATCAGCACGTTCTTGTAGTGGATCAGGGACAGCGGATCGGCGTAGCGCGTCTCGATGACCGCCACATTGGGCAGGTTGCGCGTGGCGAGATAGACGTTCTCGTCCAGGGCATCGGTGATGATCAGGACGGAATCGCTGACGCCCAGGTCCTTGAGCTTGGCCGCGGCCAGCTTGGTCTTGGGCGCCTCGAGCGCGAAGGCCTCGACCACGGCGATACGGTCCTCGCGGGCGAGTTGCGAGAAAATGGCGCGCAAGCCGGCGCGGTACATTTTCTTGTTGACCTTGTGGCTGAAGTTCTCGTCGGGCGAGTTCGGGAAGGCGCGGCCGCCCCCACGCCAGATCGGCGAGGACGTCATGCCCGAACGGGCACGCCCGGTGCCTTTCTGGCGCCAGGGCTTTTTGGTGGAGTGCTTGACGGTGCCGCGGTCCTTCTGGGCGCGGTTGCCCATGCGGGCGTTGGCCTGGAAGGCCACGACGACCTGGTGGACCAGCGCCTCGTTGAAGTCGCGGCCGAACACCGTCTCCGGGACGGCGACGGTCGCCGCCGACTGACCCTGATCATTCAGGAGCTTGAGTTCCATGATTAGGCTCCTTTCTTGGGCGTGGCCTTGACGGCGGGACGCACGACGATGTCGGCGTTCTTATGGCCGGGCACGGCGCCGCGGACCAGCAGCAGGCCGCGTTCGGCGTCCACGCGCACCACGTCCAGGTTCTGGACGGTGCGGGTCACGTCACCGAGGTGGCCCGACATTTTCTTGCCGGGGAAGATGCGGCCCGGATCCTGCGCCTGGCCGATGGAGCCCGGCACGCGGTGCGAGCGCGAGTTGCCGTGCGTGGCGCGCTGGGCGCCGAAGTGGTGGCGCTTGATCGTGCCGGCGAAGCCCTTGCCGATCGTGGTGCCGGTGACGTCGACCAGCTGGCCGACCTCGAACACGGATTCCACGGCCACCACCGAACCGGCGGTGAACTCGGCCGCGCGGGCGGGGTCCAGACGGAATTCCTTGAGGGTGCTGCCGGCCTCGATGCCGGCCTTGGCGTAATGCCCGGCCTCGGCCTTGGTCACGCGCGATGCACGACGCTCGCCATAGGCGAGTTGAATCGCCGCATAGCCGTCGATTTCGGGCGTCTTGACCTGGGCGACGCGATTGTTGGACACATCCAGCACAGTGACCGGGATGGACTCGCCTTCCTCGGTAAAGATGCGGGTCATGCCAACCTTGCGTCCCACGAGCCCAAGGCGCCAGGCCGCGGGCGTAGGTGTCGGATTCGACATTGTTTTCTCCGGGGGGTGTTTCCCCACAGTTTTCATTCCCGACTACGATTGGCCGGGGCTAGGAATACTACGATACTGCGCGCTTTTCGCCGAAATATACGGGAAAGCTCTTGATCATAACATAGGAGGAACAGGCAAGCAATGGTTTGCGCCGACCGAACCTGCGGGGATCAATAGTGCCCGGCGTACCGCTGACGCCGGGCAGTCGGCCCTTTGAGTGGTGCGATGCCCTGCTGGCTCACACCGCTGCAGTGATGATGACTTCGAACTTGTAGCCCGGATCGGCCAAGGCAGCCTGGCCCGTCGCGCGGGCCGGCGGATTGGCGGGATCGATCCAGGCCTCCCAGACGGCATTCATCGCGGCAAAGTCGGCCATGTCGGCCAGCCAGATCGTGGCGGCCAGAATCCGCGACTTGCTGCTGCCCGTCGCCGCCAGCAATCGCTCGACTTCAGCCAGGGCGCTGCGGACCTGGTCCTGAAGGCCCTCGCCGAGATTGCCGGTCTGGCCCGCCAGATAAACCGTTTGCCCATGGACCACGGCCTGGCTCATGCGTGCGCCGGGTTCGATGCGCTGGATAGTCGTCATGTGTACGTCCTGAATATGTGAGAAAACAAAGGGATATTGGCACAAAATGGGCGAAACACGGGGAAATTAGGGATATCCCCAGGCCGGCAACAAAAATGCCCTGCGATGCAGGGCATTCTCGTGTGAAGATCGCGGTATTTACTGCAGCGCGATCTCGACATCCACGCCGGCGGGCAGATCGAGGCGCATCAGGGCGTCCACGGTCTTGTCGGTGGGATCGACGATGTCCATCAGGCGCTGGTGCGTGCGCATTTCGAACTGGTCGCGCGAGGTCTTGTTGACGTGCGGCGAGCGCAGCACGTCGTAGCGGCGAATGCGCGTGGGCAGCGGCACCGGGCCCCGCACCACGGCGCCCGTGCGCTTGGCGGTGTCGACGATCTCGGCAGCCGACTGGTCGATCAGCTTGTAGTCAAACGCCTTGAGGCGGATGCGGATTTTCTGGTTTTTCATGGGAATCCCTAAAGAACGAATTCGGGCGGGGGGCGCGCCCCCGCCAGGCCATCAAAATTACTTGATGATTTTGGCAACGACGCCGGCGCCCACGGTGCGGCCACCCTCGCGGATGGCAAAGCGCAAGCCCTCCTCCATGGCGATCGGCGCAATCAGGCTCACCTTCATCGACACGTTGTCGCCCGGCAGCACCATCTCCTTGT
>NZ_JAPFGD010000012.1 GCF_027257175.1 Castellaniella sp. S9
TCCACGTACCATCCGCAGCAACGGCGCCGATGTAATCAGTACCATTCACCGTCAGAGTGACGGCATCACCTTCGTTGAACTCACCCGTCACCGCACCGGTGACATCCACCGAAGCACCAGACTCAGCAGCATTGATGACATTGTCGGAGGTGATCGGATCAACCGAAATCGCCAGATCCGGTGCGGTGGTATCGACACCATAGGCGTGGGAAGCTGTGGCCGTCGTGCTGTTACCGGCAGCGTCCGTAGAGGTCGCACTGACATCCACCGAACTATCCGCCAGCAGACCATCGGTCGCAACATCAACGGTCCACTTGCCAGAAGCAGCATCTATCGTAGCCGCGTACTGCTGGCCATTGATCGTCACCGTGATCGTCGTCTCAGCACCAACCTCGGCGGCAACCGCCCCCGTCACCGCAATCGTCTCTGCACCAGATTCCGCAGCGTTAATGACGTTATCAGCCGTGACCGGATCAACAGACACAGTCAGCTCAGGCGCTATCGTGTCTACGCCATAGCTGTGGCTAGAGGTCACAGTCGTGCTATTGCCAGCCGCATCGGTCGTCGTCACCGACACGTCCAGAGCGTCTGTGGCCGTCAGGTCGGAACCTGCAACGGCTATCGTCCACGTACCATCCGCAGCAACCGCACCGGTGTACTCGATGTCGTTGACCGTCAGCGTAACAGCGTCGCCTGCGTTGTACTCACCAATCACAGTGCCGGTGACATCCACCGATCCGCCGGACTCAGCGGCATTGATCACATTGTCAGACGTGATCGGATCAACCGAAACTGCCAGCTCAGGTGCAGTGGTGTCAATCGAGTAGGTGTGAGTGGTGGATGTGGTCGTGCTGTTGCCTGCGGCGTCCGTGGACGTCGCACTGACTCCCACGGAGCTATCTGCCAGCAGATCGGCGGTCGCAACATCAACGGTCCAAGTACCTGCGGCAGCGTCCACGATAGCCGTGTACTGCTGGCCGTTGACTGTCACAGTAATCGCCGTCTCAGTACCTGCTTCGGCAACAACCGTACCAGTCACCGCAATCGTCTCTGCACCAGATTCAGCAGCGTTGATGACATTGTCGGACGTGACCGAATCAACGGACACCGTCAATTCAGGCGCAGCGGTGTCGACGCCATAGTTGTGCGTGGTGGCCTGCGTCGTGCTGTTGCCTGCCGCATCGGTCGTCGTCACCGACACGTCCAGAGCGTCTGTGGCCGCCAGGTCGGAACCTGCAACGGCTATCGTCCAGGAGCCATCCGCAGCAACGGCGCCGGTGTACTCGGTATCATTCACCGTCAGGGTGATGGTGTCGCCCTCATTGAACTCACCATCCACCGAACCAGTGACATCCACTGATGCGCCAGACTCAGCGGCATTGACCACATTGTCGGACGTGATCGGATCAACCAACACCGTCAGTTCAGGTGCATCAGTGTCAACCGAGTAGTCATGGGTCGCGGTCGTCGTCGTGGCATTGCCAGCGGCGTCAGCAGACGTCGCACTCACAGCCACCGCGCTATCGGCCAGCAGGTCGCTGGTCGCAACATCAACCGTCCAAGTGCCTGCGGCAGCATCCACAGTAGCTGCGTACTGCTGACCATTGACCGTGACAGTAACCGTTGTCTCAGCGCCGGCTTCGGCGGCAACTGTACCGGTCACTGCAATCGCCTCTGCACCAGACTCAGCAGTGTTGATGACGTTGTCAGATGTGATCGGGTCTACAGCGACCGTCAGCTCAGGCGCGTCAGTGTCAACCGAGTAGTCATGGGCGGCGGTCGTCGTCGTAGCATTGCCAGCGGCGTCAGTAGACGTCGCACTCATAGCCACCGCGCTATCGGCCAGCAGATCGCTAGTAGCAACATCAACCGTCCAAGTACCTGCGGCAGCGTCCACGATAGCCGTGTACTGCTGGCCGTTGACCGTCACAGTAATCGCCGTCTCAGTACCTGCTTCGGCAACAACCGTACCAGTCACCGCAATCGTCTCTGCACCAGACTCGGAAGCATTGATGACGTTATCGGACGTGATCGAGTCAACGGACACCGTCAGTTCGGGCGCTGTCGTGTCTACACCATAGCTGTGCGTGGTGGTGGTCGTCGTGCTATTGCCCGCAGCATCCGTTGTAGTAACCGACACACCCAGGGAATCGGATGCGGCTAGACCAGAGCCAGCTACAGCAATCACCCACGTACCATCCGCCGCAACAGCGCCGGTGTAATCAGTACCATTCACCGTCAGGGTAACGGCGTCACCTTCGTTGAACTCACCCGTCACTGCACCGGTGACGTCCACCGACGTGCCAGATTCAGCGGCATTGACCACATTGTCAGCCGTGATCGGATCAACCGACACAGTCAGATCGGGGGCAATGATATCGACACCATAGGCATGGGAAATGGCGGTTGTCGTGCTGTTGCCCGCAGCGTCGGCCGTCGTAACCGACACATCCAAAGACGTGGCAGCAGCCAGATCGGTGCCTGCAACCGCTATCGCCCACGTGCCATCAGCAGCAACAGCTCCGGTGTACTCGATGTCGTTGACCGTCAGCGTAACAGCGTCGCCTGCGTTGTACTCACCAGTCACAGTGCCGGTGACATCTACCGACGCACCGGACTCGGCAGCGTTGATCACGTTGTCAGGCGTGATCGAATCAACCGAAACTGCCAGCTCAGGTGCAGTGGTGTCAATCGAGTAGCCATGGGTCGCGGTCGCCGTTGTGGCATTGCCAGCAGCGTCAGTAGACGTCGCACTCACAGCCACCGAACTGTCTGCCAGAAGATCGCTGGTCGCAACATCAACGGTCCAAGTACCTGCAGTCACATCTACCGTGGCCGCGTACTGCTGGCCATTGACCGTCACCGTGATCGTCGTCTCAGCACCGGCCTCGGCAGCAATTGAACCCGTCACCGCGATCATCTCTGCGCCAGACTCAGCAACGTTGATGACGTTGTCATTGGTGACCGAATCAACCGAGACCGTCAGGTCAGGTGCCGTCGTGTCTACGCCGTAGCCGTGAGTCGTGGTCTGCGTCGTGCTGTTGCCTGCTGCATCCGTCGTCGTGACCGATACATCCACAGCGGTGGCAGCAGCCAGATCGGAGCCCGCAACCGCTATCGTCCATGTACCATCCGCAGCAATCGTGCCGGTGTACTCGGTGTTGTTCACCGTCAACGTGACGGTATCGCCCGCGTTGAACTCACCATCCACCGCACCAGTGACATCCACTGACGCGCCAGACTCAGCGGCATTGACCACATTGTCGGACGTGATCGGATCAACCAACACCGTCAGTTCAGGTGCATCAGTGTCAACCGAGTAGTCATGGGTCGCGGTCGTCGTCGTGGCATTGCCAGCGGCGTCAGCAGACGTCGCACTCACAGCCACCGCGCTATCGGCCAGCAGGTCGCTGGTCGCTACATCAACCGTCCAAGTGCCTGCCGCAGCATCCACAGTAGCTGCGTACTGCTGACCATTGACCGTGACAGTAACCGTTGTCTCAGCGCCGGCTTCGGCGGCAACTGTGCCGGTCACTGCAATCGCCTCTGCACCAGACTCAGCAGTGTTGATGACGTTGTCGGCAGTGATCGGATCCACAGAAACCGTCAGCTCAGGCGCTGTCGTGTCTACACCATAGCTATGCGTGGTGGTGGTCGTCGTGCTATTGCCAGCCGCATCCGTTGTAGTAACCGACACATCCACAGAATCGGCCGCAGCCAGGTCAGAGCCTGCAACCGCTATCGTCCACGTACCATCCGCCGCAACAGCGCCGATGTAATCAGTATCATTCACCGTCAGAGTGACGGCATCACCTTCGTTGAACTCACCCGTCACCGCACCGGTGACATCCACCGATCCGCCGGACTCAGCGGCATTGATCACATTGTCAGACGTGATCGGATCAACCGAAACTGCCAGCTCAGGTGCAGTGGTGTCAATCGAGTAGGTGTGAGTGGTGGATGTGGTCGTGCTGTTGCCTGCGGCGTCCGTGGACGTCGCACTGACTCCCACGGAGCTATCTGCCAGCAGATCGGCGGTCGCAACATCAACAGTCCAAGTTCCTGCGGCAGCATCCATCGTGGCCGCGTACTGCTGACCATTGACCGTCACCGTGATCGTCGTCTCAGCACCTCCCTCGGCGGCAACCGCTCCAGTCACCGCAATCGTCTCTGCACCAGATTCGGCCGCGTTGATCACGTTGTCAGCAGTGACAGAGTCAACAGACACCGCCAATTCTGGCGCTGTCGTGTCCACACCATAGCTGTGCGTGGTGGTGGTCGTCGTGCTATTGCCCGCAGCATCGATCGTCGTCACCGAGACGATCAACGAGTCAGTAGCTGCCAGGTCAGAACCCGCAACCGCTATCGTCCACGTGCCATCAGCAGCTACTGTGCCAGTGTACTCGGTGCCGTTCACCGCCAGAGTGACAGCGTCGCCTTCGTTGAACTCACCAGATACCGATCCAGTGACATCCACAGCAGCACCAGACTCAGCAGCATTGATGACATTGTCGGAGGTGATCGGATCAATCAACACCGTCAGTTCCGGCGCTTCGACATCAACCAAGTAGCCGTGCGTGGCGGTCGTCGTCGTGGCATTGCCGGCTGTGTCAGTAGAGGTCGCACTCACCGCCACCGAACTATCCGCCAGCAGATCATCGGTCGCGACATCAACCGTCCAAGTGCCCGCGGCCACATCTACCGTGGCCGTATATTCTTGACCATTGACCGTCACCGTGACCGTAGTCGATGCACCCGCCTCAGCAACAACTACGCCCGTCACCGCAATCGTCTCTGCATCAGACTCAGCGGCGTTGATCACGTTATCCGACGTGATCGCATCAACAGATACAGTCAGCTCAGGTGCAGTCGTGTCTACGCCATAGCCGTGAGTCGTGGTCTGCGTCGTGCTGTTACCTGCTGCATCGGTCGTCGTCACCGACACATCCAGAGAGGTGGTAGCAGCCAGATCAGAGCCAGCAACTGCGATCACCCACGTACCATCCGCAGCAACAGCGCCGATGTAATCAGTACCATTCAACGTCAGGGTGACGACATCGCCTTCGTTGAACTCACCAGATATCGTGCCAGTGACATCCACGGCAGCGCCAGACTCAGCCGCGTTAATCACGTTATCCGATGTGACCGAATCAACCGACACCGTGAGTTCAGGTGCAGTCGTGTCCACACCGTAGCTGTGCGTGGCAGCCGTCGTCGTAGCGTTACCAGCCGCATCGGTGGACGTCGCACTGACAGCCACAGAGTTATCTGCCAGCAGATCACTGGTCGCAACATCAACCGTCCAGGTGCCTGCGGCAGCATCCACAGCAGCTGCGTACTGCTGACCATTGACCGTGACAGTAACCGTTGTCTCAGCGCCGGCTTCGGCAGCAACCACGCCCGTCACTGCAATCATCTCTGTACCGGATTCGACCGCATTGATCACGTTGTCGGTAGTGATCGAATCAACCGAAACCGCCAGATCTGGTGCAGTGGTATCGACGCCATAAGCATAGGACGCTGTGGTCGTTGTGCTATTGCCTGCAGCATCCATGGACGTCGCACTCACAGCCACCGAGCTGTGCGCCAGCAAATCGCTGGCCTCAACATCAACCGTCCAGGTACCTGCGGCCGCATCCACCGTGGCCGCGTACTGCTGGCCATTGATCGTCACCGTGATCGTCGTCTCAGCACCTGCCTCGGCGGTAATCGCTCCGGCCACTGCAATCGTCTCAGCACCAGACTCAGCGGCGTTGATCACGTTATCAGACGTGATCGAATCAACTGAAACCGTCAGCTCAGGTGCGGTCGTATCAATGGCGTAGCCGTGTGTGGTGGTGGTCGTCGTTGCATTACCAGCTGCGTCCGTAGATGTTGCACTGACTCCCACCGAGCTATCTGCCAACAGATCACCAGTCGCAACATCAACCGTCCACGTGCCGGAGGCAGCATCCACCGTGGCCGCGTACTGCTGACCATTGACCGTCACCGTGATCGTTGTCTCAGCACCCGTCTCGGCGGTAACCACACCAGTCACCGCAATCGTCTCAGCGCCAGATTCAGAAGCGTTGATCACGTTGTCGGCGGTGATGGAGTCAACAGACACCGTCAGATCAGGCGCAGTCGTGTCCACACCATAGCCATGCGTGGTGGTGGTCGTCGTGCTATTGCCCGCAGCGTCGGCTGTCGCGACCGACACATCCACAGAAGTGGCCGCAGCCAGGTCGGAACCCGCAACCGTAATGGTCCACGAGCCATCCGCAGCAACCGCGCCAGTGTAATTAACACCGTTAACTGTCAGAGTGACGGCATTGCCTTCGTTGAACTCACCAGACACTGCGCCGGTGACATCTACCGACGCACCGGACTCGGCAGCGTTGATCACGTTATCCGACGTAATCGGATCAACCGAGACCGTCAAATCAGGTGCGATGGCGTCAACCGAGTAGCCATGGGTCGCGGTCGCCGTTGTGGCATTGCCAGCCGCGTCAATAGAAGTCGCACTCACAGCCACCGAACTGTCTGCTAGCAGATCGCTGGTCGCAACGGCGACCGTCCACGTGCCTGCGGCAGCATCCACCGTGGCCGCGTACAGCTGACCATTGACGGTGATTGTCACTGTCGTCGACGTACCGTCCTCAGCGGCAATAGTACCGGTCACCGCAATCGTCTCAGCACCGGATTCGGCAGCGTTGATCACGTTGTCGGACGTGATCGGGTCAACAGACACTGTCAGCTCCGGTGCGGTCGTGTCCACACCGTAGCTGTGCGTGGTGACCTGCGTCGTGCTGTTGCCAGCCGCGTCCGTGGACGTCGCACTGATTCCCACCACGCTGTCCGCCAGCAGATCGCTGGTCGCAACATCAACGGTCCAAGTACCTGCAGTCACATCTACGGTGGCCGTATATTCCTGGCCATTGACTGTCACCGTGACCGTCGTCGATGCGCCCGCCTCGGCAGCAATCGCACCCGCCACCACAATCGTCTCAGCGCCAGATTCAGCGGCGTTGATAACGTTATCCGACGTGACCGAATCAACAGATACAGTCAGCTCAGGTGCAGTCGTGTCCACGCCATAGCTGTGCGTGGCGACCTGCGTCGTGCTGTTACCTGCTGCATCGGTCGTCGTCACTGACACATCCAGAGAGGTGGCAGCAGCCAGATCGGTGCCTGCAACCGCAATCGCCCACGAGCCATCCGCAGCAACAGCTCCGATGTAATCAGTACCATTCACCGTCAAGGTGACAGCGTCACCCTCGCTGAATTCGCCGGTAACCGCGCCTGTCACATTCACAGATGTGCCAGATTCAGCAGCGTTGACCACGTTATCAGACGTAATCGGGTCAACAGACACTGTCAGCTCCGGTGCGGTCGTGTCCACATCGTAGCTGTGCGTGGTGGTCCGCGTCGTGGCATTGCCGGCCGCGTCCGTGGACGTCGCACTAACTCCCACCGAGCTATCTGCCAACAGATCGCCAGTCGCAACATCAACCGTCCACGTGCCAGAGGCAACATCCACCGTGGCCGCGTACTGCTGACCGTTGACCGTCACCGTGATCGTTGTCTCAGCACCTGCCTCGGCGGTAACCGCTCCAGTCACCGCAATCGTCTCTGCTCCAGATTCGGCCGCGTTGATCACATTGTCGGACGTGATCGAGTCAACCAACATCGTCAGTTCAGGTGCGATCGTATCCACACTATGGCTGTGAGTCGTAGTCTGCGTCGTGCTATTGCCCGCAGCATCCGTTGTCGTCACAGAGGCGGTCAACGAGTCGGTAGCTGCCAGGTCAGCACCTGCAACCGCAATCATCCACGTACCATCCGCAGCTACCGTGCCGGTGTACTCAGTGCCGCTCACCGTCAGCGTGACAGCGTCACCTTCGTTGAATTCGCCGCTCACTTGGCCGGTGACGTTCACAGGCGCACCAGACTCAGCGACATTGATCACGTTATCGGAGGTGATCGAATCCACCGAGATCGTCAGATCCGGGGCAGTAGTATCGACGCCATAAGCATGGGAAGTAGTGGTCGTCGTGCTGTTGCCTGCAGCGTCCGTGGAGGCCGCACTGACATCCACCGAACTGTCTGCCAGTAAATCACTAGTCGCAACGTCAACCGTCCAAGTACCTGCAACCACATTTACGGTAGCCGTGTACTGCTGACCGTTGACCGTCACCGTGACCGTCGTCTCTGTACCAGCCTCAGCCGAAACGGAACCGGTCACCGCAATCATCTCAGCACCAGATTCAGCTGCATTGATCACGTTGTCAGCAGTGACAGAGTCAACAGACACCGCCAATTCTGGCGCTGTCGTGCCCACACCATAGCTGTGCGTGGTGGTCTGCGTCGTGCTATTGCCCGCCGCGTCGGTTGTCGTGACCGACACGTCCACGGCGGTGGCAGCAGCCAGATCAGAGCCAGCAACAGCAATCGTCCACGCGCCACCCTCACCGGCAGTGCCGACGTACTCGGTGCCGTTCACCGTCAGAGTGACAGTGTCGCCCTCGTTAAATTCGCCGGCCACCGCGCCAGTGACATCCACCGACACGCCAGACTCAGCGGCGTTAATGACGTTGTCAGATGTGATCGGGTCTACAGCGACCGTCAGCTCAGGCGCGTCAGTGTCAACCGAGTAGTCATGGGTGGCGGTCGTCGTCGTAGCATTGCCAGCGGCGTCAGTAGACGTCGCACTCACAGCCACCGCGCTATCGGCCAGCAGATCGCTAGTAGCAACATCAACCGTCCAAGTACCTGCCGCAGCGTCCACGGTAGCCGTGTACTGCTGGCCGTTGACTGTCACAGTAATCGTCGTCTCAGTACCTGCTTCGGCAACAACCGTACCAGTCACCGCAATCGTCTCAGCACCAGACTCGGAAGCATTGATGACGTTATCGGACGTGATCGAGTTAACAAAGACCGTCAGTTCAGGCGCAGTGGTGTCTACGCCATAGCTATGCGTGGTTGTGGTCGTCGTGCCATTGCCTGCCGTGTCCGTAGACGTCGCGCTCACAGCCACCGAGCTATCTGCCAGCAAGTCGCTGGTCGCAACGTCTACAGTCCACGTGCCTGCGGCAGCATCCACTGTGGCCGCGTACTGCTGACCATTGACCGTCACCGTGAGCGTTGTTTCAGTACCTGCCTCGGCGGTAATCGCTCCGGCCACTGCAGTCGTCTCAGCACCAGACTCAGCAGCGTTGATGACATTGTCGGACGTAATAGAATCAACTGAGATCGTCAGTTCAGGCGCCTTAGTGTCAACCAAGTAGCCGTGCGTGGTGGTCGTCGTCGTGGCATTGCCAGCGGCATCGGTGGTCGTCACCGATACTGCCAGTGCATCGGACGCCGCTAGATCAGAACCCGCAACGGCAATCGTCCACGTACCATCCGCAGCAACAGTGCCGCTGTACTCGGTGCTGTTCACCGCCAGTTTGACGGTATCTCCCGCACTGAACTCACCGCTCACCTGGCCCGTGACGGCCACTGGCGCGCCAGATTCAGCGGCGTTGATGACATTGTCAGCGGTGATCGAGTCAACCGAGATCGTCAGCTCAGGCGCTGCGGTATCTACACCATAACTGTGCGTAGCCGTTGTAGTCGTAGCATTGCCAGCCGCATCGGTAGACGTCGCACTGACACCCACGGAGCTATCTGCCAACAGATCGCTAGTCGCAACATCAACCGTCCAAGAGCCAGCAGCAACATCTACAGCCGCCGTGTATTCCTGGCCATTGACCGTGATCATCACCGCCGTCGATGCGCCCGCTTCCGCAGCAACCGTACCGGTCACTGCAATCGTCTCAGCACCAGATTCCGCAGCGTTGATGACGTTGTCGGAGGTAATCGAATCGACAGATACCGTCAGCTCGGGCGCAGTGGTGTCTACGCCATAGGCATGGGAAGCTGTGATCGTTGTGCTGTTGCCTGCCGCATCGGCAGTCGTAACCGATACATCCAAAGACGTGGCAGCAGCCAGAACGGAACCCGCCACAGCAATCGTCCACGAGCCATCTGCAGCAACAGTGCCGGTGTGCTCAATGCCGTTCACCGCCAAACTGACGACATCACCCTCGTTGAACTCACCAGACACCGTGCCGGTCACATCCACGGCAGCGCCAGATTCGGCGGCGTTGACGACGTTGTCGAAGGTGATCGGATCAACTGCGACCGTCAGCTCAGGCGCAGTGGTGTCAATCGAGTAGACGTGAGTGGTGGTTGTGGTCGTACTATTGCCAGCAGCATCGGTGGTCGTCACCGACACACTTAGCGAGTCGGACGCCGCCAAGTCGGAACCGGCGACCGCAATGGTCCACGAGCCGTCCGCAGCAACGGCGCCCGCGTACTCGGTGCCGTTCACTGTCAGCGTGACGGTGTCACCCTCATTGAACTCGCCAGACACCGAGCCTGTGACATCCACGGCGGCACCAGACTCAGCGATGTTGATGACGTTGTCGGAGGTGATCGAATCCACCGTGATCGCCAGTTCAGGCGCTTCGGTGTCAACCGAGTAGCTATGCGTAGCGGTCGTCGTCCTGCTATTACCCGCGGCGTCCGTAGACGTGACGCTGACACCCACGGAGCTATCTGCGAGCAGCTCACCGGTTGCGACATCAACGGTCCACGTGCCAGAAGCGACATCTACCGTAGCCTCGTACTGCTGACCATTGACGGTAACCGTGATCGTCGTCTCGGCACCAGCCTCAGCCGAAACTGAGCCCGTCACCGTAATCGTCTCAGCACCAGACTCAGCAGCGTTGATCACGTTATCGGACGTAATCGGATCAACAGACACCGACAGATCTGGCGCCGTCGTGTCCACGCCATAGCTGTGCGTGGTAGCCTGCGTTGTGCTGTTGCCAGCCGCATCGGTCGTTGTGACCGACACATCTAACGAAGTGGCCGCAGCCAAGTCAGCCCCTGCGACTGCGATCGCCCACGTGCCATCCGCAGCAACAGCTCCGGTGTACTCGGTGCCGTTCACCGTCAGCGTGACAGCGTCACCCTCGTTGAACTCACCAGACACTGAGCCGGTGACATCCACGGCGGTGCCAGATTCGGCAGCGTTGATGACATTATCGACAGTGATCGAATCTACCGTGATCGTCAGCTCAGGTGCAGTGGTGTCGATCGAGTAGGCGTGAGTGGTGGATGTGGTTGTGCTGTTGCCGGCGGCGTCCGTAGACGTCGCGCTGACTTCCACCGAACTATCCGACAGCAGATCGTTGGTCGCAACATCAGCAATCCAAGTCCCAGAGGCGACATCTACTGTGGCCGTGTACTGCTGACCGTTGACGGTGACAGTAATCGTTGTCTCAGTACCAGACTCAGCTGAAACCGAACCAGTCACCACAATCGCCTCTGCACCCGACTCAGCAACGTTGATCACATTGTCGGAGGTGATGGAGTCAACAGAAACCGTCAGCTCAGGCGCGGCTGTATCGACACCATAGGCATGGGAAGCTGTGGTCGTGGTGCTGTTGTCCGCAGCGTCGGTCGTTGTGATCGACACGTCCAGGGTGGTGGCGGCAGCCAGATCAGAGCCTGCAACCGCTATCGTCCATGTACCATCCGCAGCTACCGTGCCGGTGTACTCGGTGCCGTTCACGGTCAGCGTGACAGTATCACCGTCGTTGAACTCACCGTTCACTTGGCCAGCGACGCTCACCGCCGCACCAGACTCGGCAGCATTGATGACGTTATCCGACGTGATCGAATCCACCGAAATAGTCAGCTCAGGGGCCGTCGTGTCTACGCCGTAGCCGTGTGTGATGGCCTGCGTTGTGCTGTTACCCGCAGCGTCGGTTGTCGTAACCGACACATGCAAAGAAGTAGCCGCAGCAAGATCAGAACCCGCAACCGCTATCGTCCACGTACCATCCGCCGCAGCAGTACCGCTGTACTCGGTGCCGTTCACCGTCAAAGTGACGACATCGCCCTCGTTGAACTCACCGGACACCTTGCCGGTGACAGCCAACGATCCGCCGGACTCGGACACGTTGACGACGTTGTCCGCGGTGACCGGATCCACGGCGACCGTCAATTCCGGCGCGGTGAGGTCTATGCCATAGGGATGCGAGGTCGTCGCGGTCGTGCTGTTGCCCGCCGCGTCGGCAGAGGTCGCACGGATCACGACCAGCGTGTCGGCCAGCAGGTCGGCGGTGGCGATGTCGGCGGTCCAGGTGCCGGATTGCGAGTCTATCGTCGCGGTGTAGTCATGACCATTGACGGTGAGGATCACGGTGGTCGCCACGCCGCCCTCGGAGGTGATCGTGCCCTTGACCGCGATCGTCGGTGCGTTGGCCTCAGCGGCGTTGATGATGCCGTCCCCGGTGATCGGGGCCATCGCGACGGACACATCGATGCCCGAGCCGCCGCCCGGTTCGAGGGTTGCGCTGCTGGTCGCGGCGGTCGCCGCGCCGTATTCGGTGGAGCTTGCCTGCGCGGTGACGGCAAAGGGCGCCGTGCCTTCGGGCACCTGCAGCACCAGCGTCAGGTCCATGGACGGCAGGCCGCCCGGATTGGCGATGTACCAATTGCCATCGGGCAAGCGCAGCGCCCCGTCGACGGTTACACCCGCGGGGATCCCGGTCAGCGTCACACCGGACAGGGTTTCGCTGCCATCAGTGTCCCTCAGACCCACATGCAGGCCCAGCGCCACTTCGTCGTAGGACTGGCCGACCAGTTGATAGCCGATGCTGATGTTGCTGCTGGTATGCCCGTCCCCGTAGATCAGGCCCTTGACGTTGTTCAGGTTGATCGACAGGCCGGTATCCAGATCGGTCAATGTGCCGTTGAGGAATCCCTGGTTATAGGTCGCATTCGTCAATTCGTAGCGATCATGGGGTTTGCTGAGGAATATATAGTCCCGGTTCTCGCCGTTGATCCCATGCAATGGCTGCCAGGCTTGGCCATCACGGCCGGCAACCAGCGTATCGAAATGACCGATCAGCGCGATGATGTCGGTCTGACCCTGAGTCGCATTGTTCGGATTGATATTGCCGCCAGTATTCGCGGGAAAGGGAGGCAGGAACAGTTGACCGGCATTCAGGCCGCTGACGGTGTATGCGCCATCGCTCGTCGTGATGACGACGCCGCCGTCCAAGGTGTAGGTGGCCTCGGGCGAAGCCTGGATGGTACTCCTCGAGACCACCTCGAATTGCATCTGCGGCGCATCGGCGACCGGCGCGATGTTCACCACCAGAGTGGCTTCCGGGCCCTCGAACCGGCCATCCGTCGGCCGGTATGTGACATGCGCATAATCAGCCTGGTTGTTGCCCACGCCGCTGCCCGCCGAGGAATCCCAGCCCGACTCGTTGTGGTCGGGCATGAAGCGTAGCCGCCCGGCCTCGATATCCGCGCGCGAAACCTCGTAGCGCCCGCCCGAGAGCTGGATGGTGGTCCATGCCGGCGCCTCGCCGGGTGCCGCGGTGTTGAACTGCAGCACCCCGTCGGCCGGCAGGCCGGTGATGAGGATGCTTTGATCCGCTGCCGGCGAATCGCCCTTGATGTTGAACTCATCCCAGGCCAGCACCCGCGGCGTGTCCTCGACGCCCAGGACACCTGCGGTGAGGGCATACTCGCGTGCCGTGGAAGCCTTGACCTCGTTGCCGGCCGCGTCGGTCGCGATGGCCGTGGCTTGGACCGCACCGCTGTCGCCGAACTCGGACGCCGGCACGAATATCGACCAATGGCCGCTCCCATCCCAGGCGGCCTCGTAATCCTGGCCGTTGACCTGGACGGTCACCGCGACCCGCGCGCCCGCCTCATAATCCACCGTGCCGCTGATGACATAACGGGGCTCAGGCGCCGCCGCAATCGAAAAACCAGACCGCCCGACGGCGGGGTCCACCCGCTCGATCAAGTCGATCTTGATGGCCACATAGAGCGGAGTGGGGTCCACGCCGGCGCTGTCGGAGGGCGTCGATGGTTCGGGAACGCTGCCCGACGCACTGCCGGTGCCGGCATGGGCACTGGTGGCAGCACCAGTACCGGTGCTGCCGCCGGCCGTATTTTCGGGACCGTGATGATCGAACCGGTCCGTGGACAGGCGGCCGTCATTCGGGACGGTGTGCGGGAATTCGTCGACCAAGGGGCGGCTGGGCTCGGCGATCCGCGCGTAGCGGTCGGCGATCGTGCCGGTGGTTTCCAGCACGTTCAGGAGGTGGATCAGGTTGTCGGTGCTGCGTTCGGTCGGGTCCGATGCATACGCGTCGGTCCGGCCGCTGGTGCCTTCATCGCCGTCGGAGAGCACGTTCAGGGATTGAATGGCGGTGAAGAGGTCCTCGCCCGTGCCCAACAGCTGTGCCAGGATGCCGGTCGTCGTGCTGTCGATGCCGTGAACCGCCGCGTCGATGGCGTGCACATCGCTCTGGATCACGTCGGAGCCGAACAGGAATTCGCGATCCGAGCCGATATAGATGGGATCGCTATCGGCCAGGTCGAGCCGGACCGTACTGCCGTCGCCGGTGATGATTTCCGCCCCTTGCGCAACCGTCATGCCGACTTTGAGCGGCAATCGTTCGCCGTTGGGCTGCTTGACCCAGGCTTGACCGATGACCAGTGTGACCGTTGCGACTTGGATAGCCATTGCGTTGGAACTCTTGATGTGGTGTTGTCCGGCCAACAATCCATGTCGAATCAATGACTTGTCACTGATCACTGGTTTGCGGGCGCAATAAAGTGACCCTATGTTAGGAAAACCGGATGCGGAAACATATTGTCGCCACCGACAGGTTTGGACAGGCTTGGCCCGCCTCCGGACATCCCACTCATTAGATTCATGTATACATTAAGAAGAAAGCCCTATGAGAAGAGCTAATAAAACACCACAAACCTAGGGTTATCACTAATGACTAGAACGGGTTCATGTATGCACAATTGATATCCGTTAAGGTTTTTAGCCATAAAACCGTCCAAAAACCCCGATTTCCAGTCTTCATGTATACACAAGGCGAAATCCGGGCTGCTCGCAAGATGTACTCGACCGAGAGAAAACGCAATGGATAAATTGATCATTAGAGCAAGCCATGCCCTGGTGCTGGTCTGCTCGGCGGCGCTGGTCCTGATGATGGTCCAGGTCACCCTCGACGTCGCGGGCAAGTACCTGCTGCATGAACCGATTCCGGGCAGTGAAACGATCGTGTCCAGCTACTACATGGTGGCGATCGTGTTCCTGCCGCTGGCCTGGGTGGAGGTGTGCG
This sequence comes from Castellaniella sp. S9, assembly GCF_027257175.1. GTDB lineage: Bacteria > Pseudomonadota > Gammaproteobacteria > Burkholderiales > Burkholderiaceae_B > Castellaniella. Next base: position 15,198 of record NZ_JAPFGD010000012.1, read on the forward strand.
GCGAAGCCATCGTGGTCGAGCTGATCTACGGCATCGCCTCCAAACCCATCCGCATGATCATGGCCGCCGCGGGCGCCGCTGCGACCGTGATCTGCTACGGTTTTCTGGCCTGGTTCCTGTGGGCGCCCGCCATGCACGCCTACGGGATCGGCGAATTCGATGCCGGCACCTGGGACGTGATTACCTGGCCCAGCCGATTCCTGCTGCCGATCGGCCTTGCCCTCGGGGCGCTGGTTGCGCTGCTCCAGATGGTCCGCATCCTGACAGGACGCCCCCCGCTGCAACATCAAGTCGCCGGCGAGACGTCCGAATTTCCAGAACAAATCTGAGGAGCCCTGAATGGATCCCTTGCTTGTCGGCATTCTCGGCATCGTCCTGCTGTTGGTATTCATCGCCACGCGCTTTCCCATCGGGATCGCGATGGGGCTGGTCGGTTTCCTCGGGATACTCGCGATCATCGGGCTACAGCCCGCGATCGGCATTGCCAAGGCGGTGCCCTACGAACTGGTGGGGGACTGGAACCTGTCCGCCGTCCCGATGTTCCTGCTGATGGGGTATTTCGCATCCGCCGCCGGACTGACGCGCGGCCTGTTTCGCGCGGCGCGGATTTTCATGGGGCACGTGCCCGGCGGCCTGGCCTCGGCGACCGTGCTGGCCAGCGCGCTCTTCGCCTCGGCGAGCGGCTCGAGCGTGGCCACCGCGGCGGCGTTCTCGCGCATCGCAGTGCCGGAAATGCTGAAGGCCGGCTATCTCCCGTCGCTGGCCACCGCCTCGGTCGCCTCGGCCGGCACGCTGGGCTCGCTCATCCCGCCCAGCGTGCTGCTCATCATCTACGGCCTGATCACGGACCTGTCCATCGGCGCCCTGTTCGTCGCCGCCGTGATCCCGGGCATCCTCTCGGCAATCGTGTACATCGCCATGATCACGATCCGCTGCAAGACCAACCCCGCGCTCGCGCCCCGGGTCCAGGAGACGTTCTCGGCGGAAGACCGCAAGGAGGCGATCCGCGACATCTGGCCGCTGCCGCTGCTCATCGTCGGCGTGCTGGGCGGGATCTTCACAGGGATCTTCACCGCCACCGAGGCGGGCGCCGTGGGTGCGTTCCTCGCGGTCGCGATTGCGGTCTCACGACGCCAGTTCAGCCTGAAAGTGGCGGAAAAGGCCCTGTTCGACACGGCGGTCAGCACGTCGGCGATCTTCATCATCGTGGTGGGCGCGGCGATCTTCTCGCGCTTCATCGCGCTGTCGACCCTGCCGGTGTGGGTGACGAGCTCGCTGGACGGCTACAGCTTTGCGACAGTCATCATCCTGATCTGCATCGTGTACCTGATACTGGGCTGCTTCATGGAAAGCATCTCGATCATGCTGCTGACGCTGCCCGTGCTGGCACCGCTGCTGGCAGGCTACGACATCAACATGATCTGGTTCGGCGTGCTGGTCGTGAAGCTGCTGGAAATCGGGCTCATCACGCCGCCGCTGGGGCTGAATGTCTACGTCATTCGCTCCAGCCTCGGAAAATCGGTCAAGTTGGGAACGATTTTCAAGGGGGTTATGTGGTTCATCGCCTGCGACATTTTCGTCGTGGCCTGCATGATCGCGTTCCCCGCCCTGACGCTTTGGCTGCCGTCGTTGATGCGGTAGGCGGCCGCTCCCATTCTCCCCGGAAAGATCGCCTCCAGAATCGATCCGACACTTATCAAAGGTGGAAACCCATGAAAAAATCAGTCCTGATGTTCGCAATCGCCGGGCTTGCCTTCTCGTCCGCCAGCCTGGCCACGACGTATCGCGCCACGAACTGGCTGCAGCCCATCCACACGCTGAATGCCGAGCCCTACCAGAAGTTCTCGGAAGCCCTCAAGAAAGCCACCGACGGCGAGATCTCCTTCACAGTCTATTCGGGCGGCACGCTGGTGCCCGCCAAAGCCACCATCCAGGCGCTGCGCGACGGCACGGCCCAACTGGGCATCGTGTACCCCGGGTACACGCCGGCCGAGCTGCCGCTGAACAACGTGCTGGTCGATCTGGGCTTCCTGGTCAAGGACCCGATGGCAGCCGCCTTCGCCTATACGGAAATCAACCTCACCAACAAGGACCTGATCCAGGAATGGCAAAAGCAGAAGGTCCTGTTTGCCGGCGGCTATTCGACGCCCACCTATAACTTCATGTGCGCCAAGTCCATCCAGTCTCTGGCCGACGCCAAGGGCAAGAAGATCCGCACCGCGGGCGGCACCCAGACCGATTGGGTGGCGAGCATCGGCGGCGTGCCCGTGTCGGTCCCCATCGGCGATGTCTACACTGGACTGTCGCGCGGCTCGGTCGACTGCACCATGGCCGAGATTCCCAACCTGATCAACTCCAAATTCATTGAAGTCGCATCCTCCATTACCCGCCTGGACATGGGCGCGGTGCCGGGCGCCATCTATGTGCTGAACCCGGAATTCTGGACGAGCCTGTCGCCCGAGAACAAAAAGGCCATGATCACCTACATGGCCAAGGGCCAGGCCGACCAGCAGATCGGCTATGCCGCCCGCGCCAAGGAGGCCCTGGCGATGGCCGAGAAGGAAATCAAGGTCATCCAGCCGGATCAGGACCTGGTCGATACGCTGCACGCATTCCAGTCGAGCTACATCAAGGAGCTGCCCGCCAAGGCCATGAAGGACCGCGGCATCGCCGATCCGTCGGCCCTGATCGCCGAATACACGGCGCTCGAAGCCAAATGGCACGAACTGCTGAACACGGTCGATCGCGAGGACTCGGACGCGGTCGCCGCCCTTCTCGAGAAGGAAATCTACGGCAAGGTCGACCTGGACCAACTGATTTCCCAATAAGCCGTGCGCAGCCCCCGGGCCCGACTGGCCCGGGGCCCAACCGTCATCGAGGACCCAACAATGAACCGCCTGGATGAAACCCAGATTGCCGTGCTGCGGAATTTCTACGCCCAGCAAGCCCACCTCATCGACACAGGCCAACACGAAGGCTGGGCGCGCAGCTTCACCCCCAACGGCGAATTCCATTCCCCCACCTATGGGGCGCCCGCCGTCGGGCACGGCCAGCTCGCGGACATTTCACGGCGCTTCAGCCAATCCGCACAGGACGCGGGCGAGCGCCATCGCCACATCATCGAGAACGTCTGGGTGGTCGAGTGCGAAGGGGCCTGCGCGCAGGTACGCGCGTACGTCATGATCGTCGGCACCGATCTCGAGCGGAAAGAAACCCGGATCTTGCGCGTCGTGACGAACATCGACCAGCTGGAAAGGGCCGCCGAGGGCTGGCGAATCCGCCACAGGCGGATCGAATACTGAGCCGATAGGCTCGACACCGCCAGGCTCCCCGACTTCGCGAAGCCGCGCGGATTCATGGATATTTTTTCAAAGGTATGAAAGTGGAAGATCAATCGACACAGCCGGGCAGCGGTACCGGCGTCGCACAGTATCCAGAGCTCGCGGGCCGCGTGGCCGTGGTCACCGGTGCAGCCCGCGGCATGGGCGCATGTTTTGCGCTGGGTCTGGCGAACCAGGGCGTCCACGTCATCGGCGTGGACCTCGACCAGGACGTTTTGCAAAAGTCTTTCGACACTGCTCGCCAGGAAGGACGCCTGGCCTCGAACGGCACAGGATCACTGACCGCCATGCGTTGCGATGTGTCGCGCCGCGACGAGCTGTTTAAGGTCGCCGCCGAGGCCAAGGCGCGTTTCGGACGCCTCGACATCTGGATCAACAATGCGGGCGTCTTCATCCAGGCGCCCATCGCCGGCGTCACCCCCGAGGAAGTCGAGCGCACCTTCGGCGTCAACGTCGACGGCGTGATCTTCGGTGCGCAGGCGGCCGCCGGCGCCATGCAGGGCGGCGGGGTCATCATCAACATGGCCTCGGTGGCCGCCTTCCGTGTTCGGCGCGGCCGGCCGGTCTACTCGGCCTCCAAGGCGGCGGTCCACAGCCTGACGCAATCGCTGGCCGTCGAACTGGGCGACCAGGGCATCCGCGTCAACGGCGTAGCGCCGGGCTTCATCGACACGGAAATGACGAACTGGGTCAAAGAGAACCCCGAAGCCATGGCCAAGGCCTTGTCGACGGTCCCGCTGGGACGCATCGGCACGCCCGAACAAGTGTTCAACGCCCTGCTTTTCCTCGTGTCCGATTCGGCATCCTACATATCCGGCCAGACGTTGGGCGTGGACGGGGGATCCCGCCATGGCTGAGCACAAGGGTGTAGTCCTGGTCACAGGCGGCGCCCAGGGCATGGGCGCATCGCATTCCGAGGCGTTGGGCAAAGCGGGCTGGCACGTGTGCGTGGCGGACGTGAAGGACACGGCGCCGACGGTGCACACGATCCAGACGCAGGGCGGTTCCGCCAGCGGCCACCGCCTGGATGTGGTGGATTCCGAAGCCTGGAACGCCCTGGCGGCTCACATCAAGAGCGAGTTCGGCGGCCTGGCCGGGCTGGTGAACAATGCGGGCGTGTCATACCGCCACGGCATCAGCGACACCGATGATGCGAACTGGCACAAGGTGATCGGCGTCAATCTGAACGGCGTATTTTTCGGCATGCGCGCGATGGCGCCGCTCATGCGCGACAGCGGCGGCGGCTCGATCATCAATATCTCGTCCATCTCCGGCCAGCTCGGCTACCACGGCGCGGCCTACGGGGCCAGCAAGTGGGGAGTCCGCGGCCTGACGAAGAGCGCTGCCGGGGAATATGCCCCCTGGGGAATCCGGACCAACTCCATCCATCCGGGCCTGATCGACACGCCCATGGTGTCCAATGCGGATGCCTTCGTCGCGTCTTCCCTCGAATCGATCCCCTTCGGGCGGGCGGGAACACCCGCCGAAATCAGTGCGGCCGTGGTCTTCCTCATGTCTCCGGAATCGTCCTACCTGAACGGCAGCGAGCTGACGATCGACGGCGGCCTGATCGCGGCCGGAACCTATTGGCGGATCCGCCATGAAGCCGCCCAACGATCCAAGGGAGGCGACCTATGAGCAATTGGGACGTGATTGTCATCGGCGCCGGCGGCGCCGGACTGACCGCGGCGATATCCGCCGCCGAGCAAGGCGCCAGCGTGGCGATCCTGGAGTCCGAAAAGGAAATCGGCGGCTCCACGCAGCTGTCGGCCGGCCTGTTCACCGCCGCGGACACCAGCGTGCAGCGTGCCCTCGGCATCGAGGATTCGGCCGCGCGTTTTTTCCAACACTATATGGACCTGAACCAATGGCGCCTGCAGCCTGGCTTGATCCAGCGGTTCTGCGAGGCCTCGGGGCCGACGCTGGAATGGCTGATCGGCCTGGGCGTGGATTTCCCGTCGAAGTTCTCGACCAATGCGCATGACCCCGGTCTGATGCAGGCGGGTGTCGAAGACGTCTGGCGCGGCCACGTCCCCAAGGACCAGGGGTATGGCCTGGTCAGCGCCCTGAACCAGCAGCGGCTGGAAAAAGGCATCGATCTGTTCCTGGACAATCGGGTCGAGGACCTGGTCGTCGAGGACGGGCAGGTGCGCGGCATCAAGATCGGCGGCGAGCTGATCGAAGCCAGCGCCGTGGTCGTGGCCAGCGGCGGGCTGTCCCACAACAGCCACCTGCGCCGGCTGTATTACCCTGAAACGCTGGAGGCCGGCGAGGACCTGTTCATCGTGGCGGCGCCCGGCAGCCGGGGCGACCACATCCGCTTTGCCGACTCGGCCCAGGCCGCGCTGACCGGCCATGGACAGGGCCTGCTGATGGTCACCTCCTATATCCAGCGGCTGCACCATTGGCAGTCGGGCTTTCCGCCGCGCTCCAGGATCTACATCAACCAGTCGGGCGACCGCTTCATGAACGAGGATATCCCGTACGCGGTATCCCCGGGCATCGTGCGGGACAACGGCGGCCTGGTGTGGAACGTGTTCGATGAAAAGGCCCGTACCTCGCTGCCGGAAGGCTATATGCACTGGAACAAGGACCGCGTCGCGGAGGATGCCGAAAGCGGCGCCATGCTGAGCGCGCAGACCCTGGACGAGCTCGCCGCCAAGATGCACGTGCCGGCCGACCGCCTGAAGGCGGCCGTCGAGCGCTGGAACGAACAGCTGCCCAATGGAACCGACCCGGACTTCCTGCGGCAGGCCACCATGCACAACAAGGGCGACGACCGGCCCCTCGATCCCATCGCCCAGGCGCCTTTCTATGCCGCCCGGACCTGCCCCGCCGAACTGGTGTGCACCCACACGGGCCTCGCCATCGATACCGAGGCACGCGTGCGCAATGCCCACGGCGCGGTGATCAAGGGCCTGTACGCGGCCGGCGAAGCCGGCGGCGGCGTGCTGGGCAACCGCTACGTCGGCGGCGGCAACTCGATCGCCAATGCCCTGACGATGGGCCGCATTGCCGGCCTGTCGGCGGCCATGGATACCGCGGCAGCCCGCTGATCATCCGGGCGTCGTGGCCGCGCCGGTCATGACGCCCGTTCTTTTTTCACAAAGGATTCCTCATGAACGACCAAGAGAAGTTCCTGCAGCGGATGGCTGCCGAACACGAGATCAAGAACGTCCTGCAGCAGTATTGCCGCGGGGTGGACAGGCGCGACTTCGACCTGGTGCGCTCGACCTACCATACGGACGCCATGGACTATCACGGCCCGTACAACGGCGACGTGGACGGCCTGATCCAATGGATGACGCGGCGCCATGAAGGGGTCGCGCAATCCATGCACCTGCTGGGCAACTGCATCATCGATTGGGTGAGCGACACGGTGGCCCTCGTGGAAACGTATTGCGTGACCTACCAGAAGCTCAAGAGCGGCGGCGCGGCGTCCACCTCGGACGTGGGCCTGACCGTGGGCGGCAGCGGCCAGCAGACGCAGGTCCGCTGCCGATATCTGGACCGGCTGGAAAAACGCGACGGCGTCTGGCGGATCGCCAAACGCGTCGTGGCCTACGAGTCCCTGCTGCTCGAGGAATCGCCGGGCGACGCGCCTTTTTCAGCCAGCATGCAGCTGGCGACGCGCGGCAAGGACGATCCGCTCTATGATCTGCTGGGCTAGTGTCCTGTCTGGCTAATTCCGATCCTTACCTTCGGCGCCTGGCGACGACGATCGCCGCGCGGTCCGGCAGGTGTGGCCCGCCGACAAGGCATTGGGATTCAGGCTGAACGGCACCGACTGGATCGAAGGCGGGATCGTGATCGACGAGACGGTGGCGGTGGCCCGGACGTTGAAGGACCTGGGCGTCGACTACATCAGCGTGTCCAGCGGCGGCAATACGCACGCCCAGAAACTGCCGCCGATGGTGCCCGGCTACCAGGTCAGCCTGGCCGAGCGCGTGCGCAAGGATGCGCAGATCACGACACTGGCGGCGGGACTGATCGTGACGCCTGGGCAGGCCGAACACATCGTGGCATCGGGACAGGCGGATTTTACCGGGATCGGGCGCGCGGTCCTGGATGATCCCCGTTGGGGATTGCATGCGCAGCATGCCCTGGACGGCAAAGCAGACTACCCGCGATCGCACTGGCGCGCCGGGCCCGGTATCTGGCCGGGGTTTCCCCTGGCGCACCCGCAGTCCTCGTGACGGCGACAGGCGTCATCCGATCATTGAAACGCAGCAGTGGCGCGCCCGCCAGGAATCGAACCTGGATCAGAGGCTTCGGAGGCCCCTATTCTATCCATTGAACCACAGGCGCAAGGCCCGCTATTGTACAGTGTTTGGAAGGCGCGCGCCGAGCCAGGCCGGCGCTGGACCCCGGGGGCCATGCGTGAGGACACGCGTCCCGCTATAATCGTTGTTTGATGCCTGGAGCATCGCGCCGATGCGTTTGGCACGGCCCTGCAGCATTCGAATAAAACACCCAGGATTCAACCATGAGCCACGAAGAAAACGCCGCCGAATCGCACGGACACGAAAGCATCATCAAGACCCCGCGTCAACTGCTGATCACCGTCATCCTGGCCTTTCTGATCCCTATCGTGGTCATCATGATGCTGGTGAACCTGGTCGGGGCCAGCATCAAGACCGGCGCGGGCTCCGACGGCCAAACGCCCGAAGCCATCGCCAAACGCATCCAGCCGGTCGCCGGCTTCAAGCTCGTCGACGCCGACGCGCCCAAGGTCTTCAAGACCGGCCAACAAGTCTTCGAATCCACCTGTAGCGCCTGCCACACTGCAGGGGTGGCAGGCGCGCCCAAGTTCGGCGACGAGGCCGCCTGGGCGCCCTTCATCAAGCAAGGCTACGAGAGCCTGGTCAAGAACGCCATCCATGGGATCGGCGCCATGCCGCCCAAGGGCGGCAATGCCTCGCTGGACGATTTCGAGGTCGAGCGCGCCGTCGTCTACATGGTCAACCACTCAGGCGCTTCGTTCGACGAGCCCAAGGAACCGGCTGCCGGCGACGGTGAGGCCAAGGCCGAGGCCGCGCCCGCCCAGGCGGCTGCGGCGCCCGCCGCCGCGGCCGAGCAGCCCGCGGCAAGCGAGCAGGCTGCGCCCGCAGCCGCACAAGACGCCGCCCCGCAACAGGCTGCCGCGCCGGCCGAGGCCGCCAGCGCCAATCCGCTCGGTGAAAAAATCTACAAGACCTATTGCTTCGCCTGCCATGCCTCCGGGGTGGCCGGCGCGCCCAAGTTCGGCGACAAGGATGCCTGGGCCCCGTTCATCAAGACCGGCATGGACGAAATGCTCAAGAACGCCATCAAGGGCGTGGGCGCCATGCCGCCGCGCGGCGGCTCGCAGGCCACCGACGAGGAACTCAAGGCCGCCATCGAATACATGGTCGACGCCGCCCAGTAATTCAGGCGTTCGCGGCAACGAAATCGGCGATCTCGTCCTCGCTCATCCCCAAGCGATCGCGCAGGATCATGGCGGTGTGCTCGCCCAGCAAGGGCGGGCCGCGATGCGCCGCCAGCGGCGAGGCGCTCAGCCGCATCGGACTGGACACCGTGGGCATGTGCCCGGCCACCGGATGCGGCACCATCTGCAGCAGGCCGCGCGCCTTGACCTGGGGGTTCTGATAGACCTGCTCCAGCGTATTGATGGGGCCGGCGGGCACGCCGGCCTGCTCGAGCGCCAGAAGCCATTCATCGCGTGATCGCCGCTTCATGGCCTCGACCAGGATGGGAATCAGGATCTCGCGGTGCACGACGCGCCCCTCGTTGCGGGCAAAGCGCCGGTCGGCGGCCAAGGCGGGCTGGCCGATCACCCGGCAATACGCCCGGAACTGGGTATCGTTGCCCACCGCCACGATCAGGTGCCCGTCCTGTGCCGCAAAGACCTGGTAGGGAACGAGATTCTGGTGGGCATTGCCGGCGCGGCGCGGCGCCTGGCCCGTCGTCAGGTAGTTCATGTTCTGGTTGGCCAGCATGGCGACCTGGCAGTCCAGCAGCGCCATGTCGATGTGCTGGCCCTCGCCGCTGCGGCCGCGTTCGAGCAGGGCGGCCAGGATCGCCACGGTGGAATACATGCCCGTCATCAGGTCGGCCACGGCGACGCCGGCCTTCTGCGGTCCGCCGCCGGGCAGTTCATCGCGCTCGCCGGTGACGCTCATCAGGCCGCCCAGCCCCTGGATCATGAAGTCATAGCCCGGACGATTGGCATAGGGTCCGGTCTGGCCAAAGCCCGTGATCGAGCAATACACCAGCGCCGGATTGAGCGCGCGGATGCTGTCGTAGTCCAGGCCGTACTTGCGCAGCCCACCGACCTTGAAATTCTCGACCAGCACGTCGCACTGGCACGCCAGGCGGCGCACCACATCCGCCCCCCGCGCGCTGGCAATGTCGACCGCCACGGAATACTTGTTGCGGTTGGCGGCCGCGTAATAGGCCGCCTCGGTGGTGTCCCGGCCGTAAGCGTCCTTGACGTAGGGCGGCCCCCAGCCGCGCGTGTCGTCGCCGGAGAGGGGGCGTTCGATCTTGATGACTTCGGCGCCCAGATCGGCGAGGTTCTGGGTGCACCAAGGACCCGCCAGCACGCGCGTCAGATCCAGGACGCGGATACCGGACAGGGCGGGAGGACGAGGCGTTTCGGTCATGGAGGCTCCTGAGTTCGCGCCAGTTTACGGCCTGTTCACCCTAGCGCGCGTCCGCGAGCCCCCATTCGATCTCGCCGGTGAACGCCGGCAGGAATTGCGCAAAGACCTCGGCCGCCGGCGAGAGGCTCGCATGGCGGCGCGTGTAGACGAAGAACCGGCGCCGCACCTCGGGGTCGTGCAGCGGACGCATCCGCATGCCGTACAGGTCGACCAGCGGGCGCGCGTACGGCAGGCACGGCGTGATCCCGAGCCCCGCGCTGACCATGCTCAGGGCCGTGCTCATGAACGCGACCTCGTGGCTGGGGCGGATGGACGGCGTGGAGATCGCCCCATGCAGGTCCAGCATCAGGCGATCGGTGAACTGGCCCTGCAAGGCGATGATCGGGTGGCGCATCGCATCGGCCCAGGTGATGCGCTCGATCGATTCCAGGGGGTGGCCCGGGGGAAAGACGATCATGAAAGGCAGATCGAACAGCGGCTCGGCGCCCAGGTCCGCCAACTCGTCGCGCTGCGGGCCGACGCCGATGTCGACTTCGCCGCGCAGGATGCGCGTGATGACGTTCTCGACCGCGCAATCCACCAGATGGACGCGCACGTCCGGGTAGGTCTCGCGGAATCGGGCGATCAGGGCCGGCATGAGCGTGCTGGCCATCAGTTGCGGCGCGGCGATCCGCACGATCCCGCTGTGCAGGCGCTTGAGACTGTCGATCCCCTCGAGGGCGCTGTCCAGGTCCTGCAGGATCTTGGTGACGACCGGATGGAACTCGCGCCCGATCTCGGAGAGCTGGATGCGGCGCGTGTTCCGGTCGACGAGGCGGACGCCCAGCCCGGCCTCGAGCTCTTTGATCAGGCCGCTGAGCGCCGACTGCGTCACGTGCATGGACTCCGCCGCCCGCGTGAAACTGCCGGTGCGCGCCAGCGCGGCGAAGGCGCGCAATTGCCTCAAAGTCACGTCCATTGCGAATCCATAAGATTTACAGATAAATGCATATGAAAATACCGTTTGTATGATAGCTGGAATTTACCTTTAATACGGGGATACCGAAACGGCTCATCGAAAGCCCCGGGAGGATCCCCCCATGCCCGCATTCCATTCAAAGGGAAACCACCATGCTTGAGCGCGCGGCGCACCTGATCATGCGCGGTTTCGAAATCCTGATCGTCGCCTGCCTGACCATCATGGGCATCCTGGTGTTCGGCAACGTCGTCCTGCGCTATGCCTTCAATTCCGGCATCGCGGTCTCCGAGGAGCTGTCCCGGCTGCTGTTCGTGTGGCTGATCTTCATGGGCGCCGTCCTCGCCTCGGCCCAGCGCAGCCACATCGGTTTCGACACCCTGCAGCGCAGGGTGAGCCCAAAGACGCGGCGCGCGCTGGTCGTGTTCACCGGCCTGCTCATGCTCACCGGCAGTGTGATCTTCATCGTGGGCGGCTGGAAGCAGACCCTCATCAACCTGGGCAACAGCTACCCGGTGCTGGGCATTTCATACGCCTGGCTCTACGGTGTTGCGCTGGTCTTCGGCATCGCCCTGCTCTTTCCGGTCTGCAACAACGTCCGCCGCGCCCTCGCCGGCCATGACGACCACCTCACCGAGGACCTGGCCGACCGCATCGAGGAACAAGCCGCCCAGATCCACACCGGGGGGCCCCGCCGATGAGCGCCGCCCTGTTCATCGGGACGCTGCTGGGCCTGATCGCCCTGGGCCTGCCCATCGCCTTCGCGCTGATGTTTGCCGGGGTGGCGCTGATGCTGCTCATCGGCCAATTCGACAGCCAGATCGTCGTCCAGAACGCCATCGCCGGCGCGGACAACTTCGTGCTGATGGCAGTGCCGTTCTTCATCCTCGCCGGCGAGTTCATGAATGCCGGCGGCCTGTCCAAGCGCATCGTCGAGATGGCCAGCGCATTCGTCGGGCATTTGCGCGGCGGTCTGGGCTACGTGGCGATCTTTGCGGCCATCCTGCTGGCCAGCCTGTCCGGCTCGGCGGTGGCCGACACCGCCGCGCTGGCGGCCATCCTGGTGCCCATGATGCGGCAGGCCGGCTACAACCCGGAGCGCGCCTGCGGCCTGATGGCGGCCGGCGGCATCATCGCACCGGTCATCCCGCCCTCGATCGCCTTCCTGATCTTCGGGGTCGTCGCCAACCTGTCGATCACCCGCCTGTTCCTCGCAGGCATCGTGCCGGGCATCCTGATGGGCGCATCCCTGATCATCGCCTGGTGGATCGTGGCCCGCCGCCAGAACTCGGCCCTGACACCGCGCATGCCTTGGGCCCGCCGTCTGGTCCTGCTGGGCCGCGGCGGCTGGGCCCTGATGCTGCCGGTCATCATCATCGGCGGCCTGCGCTTCGGGATCTTCACGCCCACCGAGGCGGCGGTCGTGGCCGCGGCCTATGCCTTGTTCGTCGGCGCCGTGGTCTACCGCGAACTGGACTGGCGCACCATCTACCACTGCCTGCTGGCCACTGCGCGCACCACCTCCGTGGTATTGCTGCTGGCGGCGCTGGCCATGGTGGCCTCGTACATGATCACCATCACGGACATCTCCGGCCAGGTCGGCGGCTGGCTGCAATCCCTGTCCGACCATCCGACGGTGCTGCTGGCGGCAATGATGGTGGTGGTGTTCTTTGCCGGCATGGTGCTGGACCTCATCCCCATCGTGCTGATCTTCACCCCGGTGTTCATGCCGATCATCAAGGCCGCCGACATCGACCCGATCTATTTCGGCGTGATCTTCATCATGAACTGCTCGATCGGCATGATCACGCCGCCGGTGGGCGTCGTGCTCAACGTGGTCAGTTCCGTCGGCAAGGTCACCATGTCCCAGGCCACGCGCGGCATTCTGCCGTTCCTTTTCGCCTTGCTCTCGGTCATGATCTTGATGATCCTGTTCCCCGCTCTGGTCACCGTACCGGCCGAGTGGTGGCGCTAACCTTTCCCCCCAACCACCCCCAGGAGGCAACACAATGAAAATCCGTATCGCACTGCTGACCGGCCTGCTGGCCGCGTCCTTGTCGGGCACCGCGATGGCCGCCGTCACCGCCAAGTTCGCCGTCACCCTGCCCGAGAAATCCCACCAGGGCCAGGGCGTGGCCAAGTTCGTCGAACTGGTCAAGGCCAAGAGCAACGGCGAGATCGACATCAAGCCCTACTACAGCGGCGCGCTGGGCAACGACGTGCAGGTGACCTCGGCCCTGCAAGGCGGCACCATCGAATTCACGGTGCCGCAGACCACCACCCTGACCGGCATGGTCAAGGCCTACGAGATCCTCGATTTCCCGTTCCTCTTCAAAAATTCCGCACAGGCCGAAAAGGTCCTCGACGGCCCGGTGGGCGACAAGCTCCTGGAAACCCTGCCCGCGCACGGGCTGGTGGGCCTGGCGTACTGGGAAAACGGCTTTTTCAACGCCACCAACAGCAAGCACCCCATCGCCAAGGCCGAGGATTTCGAGGGCCTGAAGTTCCGCTCGATCCAGGCCAAGATCACGCAGGAAACCATCAAGGCGCTGGGCGCCAATCCGGTGCCGCTGGCGGTGCCCGAACTCTACACCGCGCTCGAGACCCGCACCATTGACGGCCAGGGCACGCCCAATGCGGTGATCGCCGCCCTCAAGCTCTACGAGGTCCAGAAGTACCTGTCGATCACGCGCCACAGCTACGGCGCCTTCATCCCGCTGGCGTCCAAGGCTTTCTGGGACAAGCTCACCCCCGAGCAGCAAAAGATCCTGAAGGATTCCGCCGTCGAGGCGCGCGCCTACCAGCGCGAAGTCGCCCGCAGCCAGGGCGAATCGGCCAAGAAAGTCATGGCCGACCACGGCATGGAGATCAACGAAGTCAGCGACGCCGAGCACGATCGCATGCGCGAACGCGTCCAGCCCGTCTGGCAGATGTTCATCCCCAGCGTCGGACAGGATCTGTTCGACCAAGTCCAGGCAGAACTCAAGTAACGTCAACCCCGGCGCCGTGCCTGGCGGCGCCCCGAACACCACCCTGCGGCGCACCCGCCACAGGGTGCCTGGAGTACCCATGAAACTCGCCACCCTCAAGGATCAGACGCGTGACGGCCACCTGGTCGTGGTCAGCCGCGACCTCAGCCTGTGCATTCCCGTCCCTGATATCGCTCCCACCCTGCAGGCTGCGCTGGACGACTGGGAGGCCTGCGCCCCCGGCCTGCGCGAAGTCTACGACTGGCTCAACGCGGACGACGCGCAGGGGGCCACGCCTTTCGACCCGGCCGCCTGCCATTCGCCGCTGCCGCGCGCCTACCAGTGGGCCGACGGTTCGGCCTACCTGAATCACGTCGAGCTGGTGCGCAAGGCGCGCAACAGCACCGTGCCCGAATCGTTCTTCAGCGATCCCCTGATGTACCAGGGCGGCTCGGATGCCTTCATCGGACCGCGCGATCCCATCATCGCCGATACCGAGGACTGGGGCATCGACATGGAGGCCGAGGTGGCCGTGATCACCGGCGACGTTCCCATGGGCGCCAGCCCGGCCGATGCGGCGCAGGCCATCCGCCTGGTCATGCTGGTCAATGACGTCTCGCTGCGCGGCCTGATTCCGGGTGAGCTCGCCAAGGGCTTCGGATTCTTTCAATCCAAGCCGGCCAGCGCATTCTCGCCCGTCGCGGTCACGCCCGACGAACTGGGCACGCACTGGAAGGACGGCAAGGTGCACCTGCCGCTGCTGGTCGAGCTGAACGACGAACCCTTCGGCCGTCCCAACGCGGGCCGGGACATGACGTTCAGCCTGCCCCAACTGGTCGCCCACGCCGCACGCACCCGCCGCCTCGCGGCCGGCTCCATCATCGGTTCGGGCACGGTGTCCAACAAGCAAGGCGGCCTGCACGGGTCCAGCATCCGCAACGGCGGCGTCGGCTATTGCTGCATTGCCGAGGTCCGGATGTACGAAACCATCGAGGAAGGCAAGCCCTCGACGCCGTTCATGCGGTTCGGCGACCGGGTCCGCATCCGGATGGAGGACGAGGCCGGCCAGGATATCTTCGGCACGATCGACCAGGTCGTGCAGCGTCGCACCGGAGCCTGAATCCCATGCTGGAGCTCTATTCGTATTTCCGCAGCTCGGCGGCCTACCGGGTCCGCATCGCACTGGGCCTCAAGGGTCTGGACCACACGATCCTGCCGGTGCACCTGCTGCGCGACGGCGGGGAACAGCTCTCGGCCCGGTATCTGGAGATCAATCCGGAAGGCCTGGTGCCGGCGCTGTCCGACGACGGCCGGATCCTCACCCAGTCCCTAGCGATCATCGAGTATCTGGACGAGACTCATGGGCCGGCCAGCCTGCTGCCGCAATCGCCGATCGGACGGGCGCGGGTGCGCGCCCTGGCGCTGCAGATCGCCTGCGACATTCACCCGGTGAACAACCTGCGGGTGCTGCGCTACCTGTCCCGCGAACTGAAGGCCGACCAGGCGCAGCGCGACGCCTGGTATCACCACTGGATACTCACCGGTTTCCAGTCCGTGGAGCAACAGCTTGCGCGTTCGCCGGATACGGGCCTGTACTGCCACGGCGACCAGCCGGGACTGGCGGACTGCTGCCTGGTGCCCCAGGTGTTCAATGCCCGGCGCTACGACATCGACCTCACCCCCTTCCCGACGATCGAGCGCATCGTGGCGCAATGCGACACGCTTGCGGCTTTCCAGGCCGCACACCCCTCTCGCCAACCCGACGCGGAATGATCCATCACCGTCGCCTGCCCGGCCGGCGACGGTGACGCCTTTTCGCCACAATTCAGTGCCTTTCCTGGTGATCAGGGTAAACCCTAGCTTTTACCTAGGGTTTACCCTATAATGAGGTCTACCCCAGCAACACCCTCTATACCAGGAGCACCACATGAACTACGGCAATACCCCCGCCCTCTTTTCCGATGCCCTGGAACGCGCCTACAGCCAGGCCGTCATGGACACATCGGAATCCCTGTCGATCAAGGACATGGCCAAGAGCATCGCCCGCGGTGCCAAGCGCGGCGCCAAGCGCGCGGCCCGTGTCATCGGCGAGGTCATCAACGCGCAGGCCGAGGCCCGCGCCCGCGACGCGCGCTACTCGCGCACGCAATGGTAATCGGCTGAGGCAGCGCGCCCACGACAGTGGGCGCGCCATGCGCCCCAGGGGCGGAACCGACACAATCGGTTCCGCCCCTTTTTTTTCATGCGTCCGATGAGCGGCTGTGGCCGGCCAGCAGCGCCTTCAGCCGCCCCAGCGTCTGCTCGGGATCGGCCACCGGCACCGCGCCCGGGAGCGCCTCGGCATCGAGACCCATCTCCTGGATGAAGCGGGAAGGCTCGCGCAACAGGTCCTCGCGGCCGCGGCGCCGTTTGCGGCACCAGCTGACGTGCAGGCTGCGGCGCGCACGGGTAATGCCCACGTACATGAGGCGGCGTTCCTCCTGGATGCGTCCGGCCAGCGCGGCCGCGGCCGCCTCGCTGCCGTCGTCGTCCTCGGCCGAGCCGCGATGCGGCAGCAGCCCTTCCTCGACGCCGATGAGATAGACGTGGGGGTATTCCAGCCCCTTGGAGGCATGCAGGGTCGAGAGCTTCACGGCATCGGGCTCCTCGTCGTCGGCGCGTTCCAGCATGGTCACCAGGGCGACGTGCTGCACGAGCTCGAGCAGGGTCATGTCTTCTTCGCCGGCCTTGCGCTTCAGCCATTCGGCCAGTTCGAGCACATGGGCCCAGCGGGCCTGGGCCTGGCGCTCGTCCAGCAGGTCGTACAGGTGGCGCTCGTAGTCGATGGCCGCCAGCAGATCATCCAGGACTTGGCCGGCGCCCTCCTCGCCGCGCCCGACGGCGCGCGCCTGGAAGCCCTGGATCATGCGCACGAAACCGTGCACCGCCTCGCGCTGGCGGCCCACCGGCAGCTCGGTCTCGTCGGCCTCGATGCCGGCCTCGAACAGCGAGACCTCGCGCCGCGCCGCGCTCGCGCCCAGGGCCTGCAAGGTGGCCTGCCCGACACCGCGGCGCGGGGTCGTCATGGCCCGGATGAAGGCGGGATCGTCGCTGTCGTTCGCGATCAGGCGCAGATACGCGAGGACGTCGCGCACCTCGGCCTTGTCGAAGAAGCTCTGGCCGCCCGACATGGTGTAGGGGATGCGCAGGTTGCGCAGGGCTTGTTCCATCACGCGGGCCTGGTGGTTGCTGCGATACAGCACCGCGAAATCCTTCCATTGCGCCTGGCGCTCGAAGCGCGCGGCCGACAGCCGCATCGCGATGGATTCGGCCTCGGCCAGGTCGGAGTCCATCGGCGTCACGCGGATCGGCTCGCCCGCGCCCAGCTCGGACCACAAGGTCTTTTCAAAGACCTTTGGATTGTGCCCGATCACCCGATTGGCCGCCTGCAGGATGCGTTGCACCGAGCGATAGTTCTGCTCGAGCTTGACGACCTTCAGGCGCGGATAATCCTCGGCCAGGCGCATCAGGTTTTCCACCGTCGCGCCGCGCCAGGCGTAGATCGCCTGGTCGTCGTCACCCACCGCGGTGAACATGGCCCGGTCGCCGCACAGGTGGCGCACCAGCTGGTACTGGCAGGCATTCGTGTCCTGGTATTCATCCACCAGGAGGTAATGCACCCGCGCCTGCCAGCGCGCGCGCAGATGTTCGTCGGCCGCCAGCAACAAGGCGGGCAGGCGGATCAGGTCATCGAAATCCACCGACTGGTAGGCGCGCAGCGTGGCCTCGTAGCTGCGATAGATTCTGGCCGCCTCGGCCTCGCCCGCATCGCGCGCCGCCGCCGCCGCGGCATCGGGCGTCAACATCGCGTTCTTCCAGAGTGAAATGGTCTGCTGCACGGCGCGCAGGCGGGCCTTGTCGGTGGTGGCCAGCAATTCCTGCACGATGGCCAGCGCGTCATTGGCGTCGAGGATCGAGAATCCGCGCTTCAATCCCGCGGCGGCGGCCTCCTCGCGCAGAAAGCGCAGGCCCAGCGAGTGGAACGTGCCCACGGTCAGGCCGCGCAGCAGGCGGGCGTCGACCAGCCCGCGCACCCGTTCGCTCATTTCGCGGGCGGCCTTGTTGGTGAAGGTCAGCGCCACCACGTTGCGGGCCTGGTAGCCGCATTCGCGCAGCAGGTAGGCCATCTTTTGGGTGATGACCCGGGTCTTGCCGCTGCCCGCGCCAGCCAGCACCAGGCAGGGGCCGTCCAGGTACAGCACGGCCTCGCGCTGGCGGCTGTTGAGGTCCTGGGCGATCGTCGCGCCCCGAGGCGCGGGGACGGCCATCAGATTTCCTGGGGATCGATCTCGATCCCCCAGCGTACGGGCCGGCCTTGCGCCAGGGCATGCACCTCGGCCAGCCACGGCCGCAGCAGCCGGTGCAGGGCGCCGCGCCCGTCCGCCTCGACCAGCAGTTGCGCCCGCTCGATGTTGGCCACGCGCACCACGCGCAGCGGCACCGCGTCGTAGATCCGCAGCGCCGCCCCCTCGGGCAGAGCCTGCGCCAGGCTGCGCGCCTCGGCAAGGAAGGCCAGGGCCTCGCGCAGATGGCGGGCCTGCGCCGTCAGCAACGCCTGGTGGGAGAACGGCGGCAGGCCAAGTTCCTCGCGCTCGGCCAGGGCGGCCTCGGCGAAACGCGCATAATCATGCGCCCGCAGCGCCTGGTAGACGGGTTGTTCTGGATAGTCGGTCTGGACCAGCACCTGGGCGCCGCCGACGCGGCGGCCGGCGCGGCCCGCGACCTGCATCAGTTGGGCGAACAGGCGCTCGGGCGCCCGGAAATCCTGGGCGAACAGCATGGTGTCGGCATCCAGCACCCCGACGAGGCCCAGGCGGGCATAGTCGTGTCCTTTGGACACCATCTGGGTGCCGACCAGGATGTCGGCCTCGCCGGCATGCACCTTGGAGAACAGGGCCTCGGCACTGCCTTTGCGCCGCGTAGCATCCGCGTCGATGCGCAGGATGCGCGCCCCGGGGAAGCGTTCGCCGAGAAATTCCTCGATGCGCTGCGTGCCACGCCCCATGGGCCGGATGTCCTGGTCGCCGCAGTCCGGGCAGGCACGCGGCGGCGCGGTGCAATCGCCGCAATGATGGCATTGCAGGGTGTGACGCCCACCCGGGTGGCGGTGCAGCACGGTGTAGGCGGTGCAGCGCGGGCATTGGCTGACCCAGCCGCAGGAGGCGCAGCGCAGGACGGGCGCATACCCGCGACGATTGAGGAAGACCAGGCTTTGCTCGCCCCGTTCCAGGCACGCGGCCAGCCCGTCCAGGAGCTGCGGCGTGAATCCTTGCTCGAGCTGGGCGCGGCGCGTGTCGATGAGGCGCACCTCGGGCAACGGCTGCGCCAAGGCGCGCTGGGACAGGATCACGTGGCGATAGTCGCCGCGCCGGGCGCGGCGCCAGGTCTCGAGCGCGGGCGTGGCCGAACCCAGCACGACCGGCACCCCCAGGTCGTGCCCGCGCCACACCGCCAGGTCGCGGGCCGAATACCGCAGGCCTTCCTGCTGCTTGTACGAGGTGTCGTGCTCCTCGTCGACAATGATCAGGCCCAGCCGCGGCAACGGCACGAACAGTGCCAGACGCGTCCCCAGCAGGATCGCCGCCTGGCCGCGCGCGGCGCGCAGCCAGGCGCGCAGGCGCTCGCCCTCGGACAGCTTGCTGTGCATGACCGCCGCCTGGCCCAGGCGTCCATGGACGATCTGCTCGAGCTGCGGCGTCAGATTGATCTCGGGCACCAGCAGCAGCACCTGGCGTCCGGTCGCCAGCACATCGGCCGCCAGGCGCAGGTAGAGTTCGGTCTTGCCGCTGCCGGTCACGCCGTGCAACAGCGCGACGCCCGGTGCAGCATCGGCCGCGGTCATCGTGCGCAGTGCCTGCCAGGCGGCGGATTGCTCGTCAGTCAATTCCGGGACGACGGGAACGGCGTCCACGGCCGCATCGCCTTCGACGGCCACCGCGGATCCAGGGTGGGCAAGGCCGCCGTGGGCGGCCCGGCCCGGCCGCCGGTCGGCGCGCCGCACCGGACCGCCCGCGGCGCGCGGCCCGAGATAGGCCGAGGGTTTGCGCAGACTGGCCGGCAGTATGGGCAATAGGACCTCGCCCAGCGGCCGGTGATAATAGCCGGCCGCGAAATCCGCCAGGCGCATCCAGTCATCGGGCATGGGCGGCAGGTCGTCCAGCACGGCCTCGATCGGCTTGACGCGATCGGCGTCGATGGCCGGCGCCTCGCGCCGCGCCCAGACCATGCCCACCATCCGGCGCGACCCGAAGCTCACCAGCACGCGGGTGCCGGGCGGGACGGGCACATCATGCGAATAATCGAACAAACCCGGCAAGGGGACGTCGAGCGCCACCGCCAAGTAGATACATTGCCCGCCCACGCCGGCCGGCGTGGCGGCGTCGGCGGGCGTTTCACCGGCCACTGCCCTGGCCTGCCCGAGGCCCTGTCCACCCGCCGCCATCGTCATGCCGCCCGGCCCCTGGCACCCGGCCGGAGAGAAAAAGCCTTGTCACGACGAGGGATTAGCAGAATCTGCAGCACCTGTGGATAACTTTGTGGAGAATTGGTCCGGTGATGACCGGAAATGGGGCCCAACAGGGCGACCCCCCTATTGCGCCGCAATATTGCAGACACAAGTCAGTTATAAATCAATGGATTACGGCACATGCTTCAGATAAAGCTAAGATTTCTAGTGGAAACCCTAGCTTGCGCGAACTTGTGTATAAACATCAGGCCCCGCAGCCGCCATCATCCCCCATGATACTCGCGGCTGGCGGCGTGGACCTCGTCGACCAGGCTGGCGGCCGCCTCGGGCGGCGTGAACCGGGAAATGCCGTGGCCCAGATTGAAGACATGGCCGCCGCGTCCCACGGGCCCGAAATCGCGCAGCACGCGGCGCGCCTCCTCGCGGATCGCCTGGTCACCGCCAAACAGCGCCATCGGATCCAGGTTGCCCTGCAAGGCCACCCGGTCGCCCACACGGCGGCGCGCGGCCGCCAGGTTGACCGTCCAGTCCAGCCCCACGGCATCGCAGCCACAGGCCGCGATGTCCTCGATCCACGGGCCGCCGCCCTTGGTGAATACGATGGACGGCACATGCCGGCCCTCGTATTCTCGCAGCAGGCCGTCGAGCACCCGGCGGGTATACGTCAAGGAGAAACGCTGGAACAAGCCATCGGCCAATACCCCGCCCCAGCTGTCGAACACCATGACCGCCTGCGCACCGGCGCGGATCTGGGCGTTGAGATAATCCTGGACCGCGCGCGCATTGATGTCGAGGATGCGGTGGAGCAGATCGGGGCGCTGGTAGAGCATGGTCTTGATCTGGCGGTAGTCGTCGCTGCCGGAGCCCTCGACCATGTAGCAGGCCAGCGTCCAGGGGCTGCCCGAAAAGCCGATCAGCGGGACCTGGCCGTCGAGCTCGCGGCGGATCAGGGATACTGCGTCAAAGACATAGCGCAATTTTTCCATGTCGGGTACCCGCAGGGCGCCGACGTCGGCCTCGCTGCGCACCGGATGGGCGAACCGCGGCCCCTCGCCCGCCTGGAAGCTGAGCCCCAGGCCCATGGCGTCGGGCACCGTCAGGATGTCGGAGAACAGGATGGCGGCGTCCAGCGGAAAGCGCCGCAAGGGCTGCAGGGTCACCTCGCAGGCATAGTCCGGGTTCTGCGCAAGGTCCATGAACGACCCGGCCTGCGCCCGGGTCTGGTTGTACTCGGGCAGGTAGCGGCCCGCCTGGCGCATCATCCAGATTGGGGTGTAGGGTACGGGTTCGCGCCGCAGCGCACGCAGGAAGACGTCGTTTTTGAGCTCGGGCACAGGCGCAATCCTCATAGAAATGCCGGCAATTTTAACCGTCCGGCGCGGCCCCCGGGGAAGCCTCCGCCCGATAGGGCGCAGGGTCGATGTCGTGCTTGCGCATCAGCGCCCAGAAGGCCCGCCGATGCTTTTGCGCGGCGCGCGCCGCCATCGCGATGTTGCCGCGATGGCGGCCCAATGCCGCATGGATGTAGGCGCGCTCGAAACGTTCGATGATGCGCCCCTTGGCCTCGCGAAACGATTCGCGCGAGGAGGCGTGGCGCGAGGCAGCCGCCACGGCGTACGCCTCGAGCTCGGCACCGGAGCGCCGGAGGATGGTCGCACACAGCGCGTCCTCGTCGGCCGTCGGCCGAAGCGAGGCCAGACCATAGCACGGATCGTCCTCGGCCAGTATCGGCGCGGGCGGCGCGGGCGGCGCGGCGCCATCCAGCAGGCGCTCGATCCTCGCCCTGAGGGCCTCGGCGCAAAATGGCGGCCGGACGAAATCGGCCATGCCCAGCCCGTACAAGTCGTGGATGGCCCGCGCCCGCAGGTCGACCGCATAGGCGATCAGGTGCGCATCGGGCCGGCGCGCACCGGCCAGCGCCACGCGCCAGGCCGCCAGGCCCGGGCCGTCCATGTACACCAGGCAGGCGTCGTACCGCCCCAGGGACAGGGCCGGATCGGCCAGCATCGCGGCGACACCGCCGCCGCGCGCGCCCGGCGGCGCGTGCAGGTGCAGCCGTCCCCCGGCATGCGCCCCCACCAAGGTATCCACCCAATCATTCTGCCCCGCGGCCAGTACCGCGCAATCCAAGCGTTCCCGCATCGCCGCCTCCTTGTCTTCGATGGAGGATGCAGGATAGGCCGCGGGGCGGCGCCCGCCTATTCGCAAAAAGCGAGGTGCCGGGACGCGGGCCGCCCGCCCGGCGCGCCGGCCAGCGGCCTTATTCGATCAGCTTCCACTTGCCGCCTTCGATCTCGAGCATCTTGAAGGCGCGCAGATCCAGGCCCGTATGGTCCGTGGGCGACATGTTGAAGATGCCGGTCGTGCCGACATAGCCTTGCGTGGCCTCGATGGCGTCGCGGAACTTGTACTTGTCGGTCGTGCCGGCGCGCTCCAGCGCCTCGACCATGATCATCAGGCCGTCATAGGCGTAGGAGCCGAAGGTGGAAACGTTCTCGTTCCAGCGGGCGGAATAGGCCTTGACATAGGCGTCCACCACGGGCTTTTGCTGGTCGTTGCCCGAGAGCTGATCGGCCACGATCAAGGCCGGCGAGGGCAGGCGCACGCCGTTGGCGGCCTCGCGGGCAAGCTTGATGAACTGGTCCGAGGCCACGCCATGCGACTGGTACAGCGGGACCTTGATGCCCAATTGCCGATAATTGCGCGTCGCCAGCGCCGGGCCTTGGCCGAAGCCGAAAATGAACACCGCCTGGACCTCCGGATTGGCGCGGATCTTGGTCAATTGCGGACTCATGTCGGTGTCCTTGGCGCCGTAGGTTTCGTTCTCGATGATCGTGATGCCGTAGTCGCCCGCGGTGGCCTCGGCCTCTTTCTTGCCCGACTGCCCGAACCCGCTGGCCTCGCTCAGCAGCGCGATCTTGGTGAAGCCGCGCTTTTTCATGTCCTCGAAGACTTTTTCCGCCGCCATGCGATCCGTATGCGGGGTCTTGAAGACCCATTTCTTGACCGGCTCGGTGATGGCGATCGCCCCGCCCAGGGACATCAGCGGCACCTCGGCCTTTTCCGCCAGCGGGATCGCCGCCATGGTCGAGCCCGTCGTGCCGACCAGGAAGGCGTCCACCTCGTCGTCGTAGATCAGGCGCTTGGCGAACCCGTTGGCCTTGTTGGAATCGCTGCCGTCGTCGTATTCCACGAGTTCCAGCTTGCGGTTCAGGACGCCGCCCTTCTTGTTGATCTCGTCGACGTAGAGCTTGAGGGTCTTGAGCTCGGGATCGCCGAGGAAGGCGCCGGGCCCGGTGACCGACAGGATGGCGCCGATCTTGATGGGCGGCTCGGCGGCCTGGGCCGCGAGCCCGAAGGCGGTGAGCGCAAAAGCGGCCAGGCTGCCGCGAACGAGGAATTTCATGGGTGTCTCCTGTTTTTCGTTGGACTGCATAGGGATGGAATCAAACTACACGCCAAAGCCGGGCCGGCCTGCGCGATACGACGCTAGAGTTCGAGCTCCAGGTCACCGTCGATGCAGCGCGAGCAGCAGGCCATCATGCGATCGCCCGCCTTGCGCGCGGCCGGATCCAGCACGCTGTCGCGATGATCGATCCGCCCGGCGGCCACGCCGACCTCGCAGGTCCCGCACAGCCCTTCCTCGCAATCGCTTTGCACGTCGATGTTGTTGGCATGCAGCACCTCCAGCAGCGTCTTGTCGGCGGGCACCTCGAGGGTGAGATCCGAGTGGCGCAAGCGCACCTGGAAGGCGCGCTCGCGAGCCGGATCCAGCCGCGGCGAGGTATTGCTGAAATGCTCGAAACGCAGGGCCTCGGCGGGACGGCCGGCCGCCTCGACCGCGGTTTGCAGCGCATCGAGCATCCGTGTCGGGCCGCAAGCATAGATGCGCGCCGAGGGCGGCGTTTGCCCCAGCAGGGCCTCGAAATCGTTGCGGCTGCCCTCGTCGCTGAGATGCAGGTGCAGGCGCTCGCCATGCAGGGCCTGCAGCGCCTCGAGAAACGCGGCACGCCCGCGGCTGGCACAGCTGTAGTGCAGCGCATAGTCGCTGCCGCGCCGGCGCGCCCGCGCGGCCATGGCCATGATGGGCGTGATGCCGATGCCGCCGGCGATCAGCAGCAGCGGCCCGTCGGCCGCATCGTCCATGTGGAAATGGTTGCGCGGACCGCGCACGCGCAGGATGGCACCGGGCCGTGCGTAGCGGTGTATCCACTGTGAACCGCCGCGGCTGGCCGGGTCGTGCAGGACGGCGATGTCCCAATGATGGCGATCCTCGGGGTCGCCGCACAGTGAATATTGGCGCGACAGCCCTGTATCGCCGCATTCGACGTCGATGTGCGCGCCGGGCTCCCAGCGCGGCAGGACCCCGCCGTCCGGCGAGGCCAGCCGCAGGCGCACGATATCGGGCGCCACGACGTCGGCCGCCGCCACTTGCAGTTTGCGCACGATGGCGCTGGCCAGCGGCCCGCCCAGGCGGATCTCGTGGTGGCGGACGCGCACGGCCGGGTCGCGCCGCTCGGGGTTGCGCGCCGGATCCCAGCGCACCCGCAGGTTCTGCGGTCCGCGAAACGCCAGGTTGTGCACATAGTGGTACGTCTGGGGCAGCAGTTCCATGTGCGGCAGGCGCCGCGTGAGCTCGCCGATGATGATCTGCATTTCCATGCGGCCGATGTTCTTGCCCAGGCACTGGTGGGCGCCAAAGCCGAAGGACAGGTGCTCGATGGCGTTGTCGCGGCGGATGTCGAAGAAGTCAGGATCGCTGAAGCGCCGGCCGTCGTGGTTGGCCGACGAGACCACCAGCAGCAGCCGCGCGCCGGCCGGGATCCTGACCCCCTCGATCTCGACGTCGCGCAGGGCGCGCCGCCGCCACGATCCGATCGGCCCGTTGTGGCGCAGGCATTCCTCGACCGCCGGCGAGATCAGCGTGGGATCCTCGCACAGATCGTCCCAGACCTGGCGATGCTCGAGCAGCATGCGAATGGCATTGGCACAGGCAAAGGAAGTGGACTCGTGCGCCGCCACGATGATGGCCATCATCATGGAATGCAGATAGGAATCGGTGACCACGTCCGGGTGGTCTTTCTGCTGGCGAATGGAATAGCGCATCCAGCCCGGACCGTCGGGCGTGCGCTTCATCTTTTCCAGGATCTCGCCCGATAGCCGCCAGAATTTGCCCACCGCATGCGCCACCTCGACCCGTTCCTGCGGCGTGGGCCGGCCAAAGGCGTTCTTGGTGTGCGCAATACAGAATTCGTGCATCTTTTCGCGGTCCTCGGCATCGTCGATGCCGAGAAAGTGCAGGGCCACCGAAAACGGCACGGCCCACAGCAGGCGCTTGAACAGGTCGACCTCGCCCGCATCGACGAAGCCGTCGATCGCCTCGGTGACCAGCCGCCGCACCATGGGCTCGTGCTCGCGCAGGTGCTCGGGCGTGAAGGGCGCCATGAGCACACGGCGGCGCGCCATGTGCACGGGCTCGTCCTCGTTCACCAGCGTGCGGTTCATGGCGTAGTCGTAGGACTTCAGGATGGCATCGGCCTCGGCCGACGGCGGCGCGAGCGACTCCAGCGTGTTGGACGGGCTGAAAGTGAATGGATCGCGAAAGATGTCCTTGATCGCCTGGTGGCGGGTCACCACCCAGTAGTCGAGCTTGGGGCTGTAGAACACCGGCGCCTGTTCGCGCGCCCAGCGCACGAACTCGGACGGGTTTTCCATGTAGGCATCGGTGAAAGGGTCGAAAGCGGCGGCATGTTCGCCGACGGGGCACCCGGACGCCGCCGGATGTTCCCCGGCGTGACTCACCGGGCAGGCCGCGATCCCTGGGTCGTGTGCGTTGCGGGCCATGGCGACAGATTCCAAAATTGATTTACATCAAAATTATTAGCGTAATTCTATATCGCTTTGCGTAAATTCAACACAGGGTTTTCCCTTCAGCCGCGCCTGCCCACGCTATATACTGTCACCACGCCAATGACCGCCGACACCCTCCGATCATGACCATCCACAAGGCCCAGAACGCCCCCCCCGCGCCCCGGCCGAGGCGCCAGCGCGTGCAGGCCATCGCCACCGGCATGATCGTCCTCAAGGGCCTCGCGCAACTGGGCGGCCGCGCCAGCCTGACGGCGCTTGCGCGCCACGTCTCGGAAAACCCCGCCAAGGTCCACCGCTACCTGATCAGCCTGATGGACGAGGGCCTGGTGTCCCAGGATCCGGCCTCGTCCCAGTACTACCTGGGCGCCGCCTGCATCCACATCGGCCTGGCCGCCATGCGTCTGGCCGACCCGATCCGCGTCGCCGAACCCGCGCTGTTGCGGCTGCGCGAAACGCTGGAGATGACCTGCTTCATCGCCGTCATGGGCAACAAGGGGCCGACCATCGTGCGCTTCGAGGAGCCCGGCCTGCCGGTCACGCTGAACGTGCGCGTGGGCTCCGTCCTGCCGCTGCTGTGGTCGGCCACCGGCCGTGTGTGCCTCAGTTTCCTGGACGATTCCCGCGTCCACCTGCTGGCACAGGGCGAACTGCGCGCGGCCTCCGCCGCCCAGCGCGCCATGCTGGCGGCCCGCGATCCCATCGGCCACATCCAGCGCGAGGTTCGCGCCGCGGGCATGGCGGTCGTCAAGGACACCAACCTGCAGGGCATCAGCGCGATCGCGGTGCCCCTGCATGATTTTTCGGGCCACGTCTGCGCGGTGCTCACCGTGCTGGGCGCCACCGGCGGATTCGAGGCATCGGCCGACAGCGCGGTGGCCCGCATGATGCTGGCCGAGGCCAAGGCGATCAGCGCCGCGCTGGGACG
Source organism: Castellaniella sp. S9 (assembly GCF_027257175.1). Classification (GTDB taxonomy): domain Bacteria; phylum Pseudomonadota; class Gammaproteobacteria; order Burkholderiales; family Burkholderiaceae_B; genus Castellaniella. The sequence continues at coordinate 42,408 of NZ_JAPFGD010000012.1, forward strand.
GGCCGGTGGCTGAGGGCCGGCCGGCATCCGGCCGCCGCCAGTGGGTGCTGGTGCTCGCCATCCTGCTGGCGGGCCTGAACATGCGGCCGATGGTCACCAGCATGCCCGCGGTGCTGGACGACCTGCGCGCCGCGCTGTCCCTGTCGCCCTCGGTTGCCGGCCTGCTCATCGCCGTGCCCACCTTCAGTTTCGGGATCTTCAGCGTGGCGGTGCCGTCGCTGTTGCGCTTCATGTCGGCACAGCGTCTGGTCGCCGCGGGGCTGCTGATCCTGGCCGCCGGCATCGGCCTGCGCGGCGTCATGGGGTCTTTCGGCCTGTTCGCGGGGATCCTGATCGCCAGCGCCGGCATCAGCATCATGATGGTGCTGGTGCCGGCGATCGCCAAGCAGGCCTTCCCCCAGCGCATCGGCCCCATCATGAGTCTCTACACCATGATCTTTTGCCTGGGCGCGGGCCTGGGCGCCGGCCTGTCGGCGCCCATCGCCCGCCTGCCCTACAGCGACTGGCGCTGGAGCCTGGCATTCTGGCTGCTGCCCGCGCTGCTGGGTGCATTCTGCTGGCACCGGGCGCCCGCCACGCCACTGACGGCGCCGGCCGGCGGAGCCGACGCGGGCTTCACCCGCGCACTGTGGCGCGATCCACTGGCCTGGCAGGTGACCCTGTTCATGGGCTTGCAATCCAGCCTCGGCCACAGCGCGATCGGCTGGATGCCCGCCATCCTGATCGATCGCGGCATGCATCCTGTCGAGGCGGGGGCCGCGCTGTCGGCCGCCCTGATGGTGCAATTGCTGTCGACCTTCGCCGTGCCCTGGATGGCGGCGCGCGGACGCAACCAGCGCCTGCCGGCCACCCTGTCCGTCGTCCTGTTCGCGGTCGGCCTGACAGGCATGATCTACGCGCCGCCCGCCTCGGCCTGGCTCTGGATCCTGCTGGCCGGCCTGGGCATGGGCGGCACCTTCAGCCTCGGCCTGTCGCTGGTGGTGCTGCGCACCCGGACGCCGCTGCAGGCGACCGCCCTGTCGGGCATGGCGCAGGGCGTCGGCTACACCATCGCCGCCGCCGGGCCGTTCCTGGTCGGCGTGCTCTACGAGCACAGCCACGGCTGGGACTCGACCGCGATTTTCCTGCTGGCCATCTGTGCGCTGGTCTGGCTGATGGGGATGGGGGCCGGGCGCGCGCGCTACGTCCTGGATGCGAAGGCCTGAATGCCACCGGGGGGCAAGCGCCGCGCCCCGATATGGGAATTTCATCGCAAAAGGCTTTTGGATCCGGGCTACAATAATCCAACAGCTCTCAATAAGGACGGCGCCCGTGGATCAGGCAGTCACGAAGGTCAAGCGGATTTTGAAGCGGCAAAGCCTCGCCTCGACACTGGCGGAGGATTTGCGCAAGCGGATCATCAACGGCGAATTCGAAGGCGGGACGATGCTGCGTCAGGAACAGATCGCCAACGAATACGGCGTCTCGAGGATGCCGGTGCGCGAGGCCCTGCAGCAACTGAACTCGGAAGGCCTGGTCGTCACACAGGCAAACCGGGGCGCCCTCATCTCCGACCTGTCGCTGGCGGAAATCGACGAGATCTTCGATCTGCGCTTGTTGCTGGAGCCCGACCTGCTGGCGCGCGCCATCCCTAGAATGACCCCCCAGTCCCTGGCCAAGTCGGAGGCCATCCTGCAAGAGCTGGACGAGTCCTACGAGGCCGGCAACCTGGGGCACTGGGGCGCACTGAACGCCAAGTTCCACCTGAGCCTGTACGAATTGTCGGACCGATCCGTCACGCTGTCCTTCATCCATCGGATCAATGTGCAGGTGGACCGCTACATACGGCTGCAGATGGCCATGACCGACGCCGTCTCCGACGGGTCGACCGATCACCACCGAATACTCGACCTGTCGCGCGACGGCAAGACCCAGGAGGCAACCGCATTGCTGGCCGAACACATCAGCCAGACCAAAGAACAATTGTGCGGCATCCTGGTGGCGCACAAGCGATAAACGCAGAGGCGCGGCCGCCAGACGGCGCCGCGCCCCACTGATCCGGCCGCTGTGCGGCCGGGACATTCATGATTACTTGGTCTGGGCGACGATTTTCTCGTACCAGGGCTTGGTGTCAGGCAGGCTTTCGAGCAGGCCGGCATGCACCGAGGCGCCGATCTGGCGGAAGGACTCGATATCGGGTTCGATGATCTCGACGCCGCGATCCTTGATGATCTTCATGCTGTCGGCATAGCCCTTTTTGTAATGGCTGTCGGCGGACGCGATGGCGGCGGCGGCGGCCTCGCGGATGACCTGCTGCTGTTCGGGGCTGAGACGCTCGAAGCGCGACGGCGACATCAGCATCAGCGCGGGCATGTACATCACCCGGGCCATGGTGTAGGTCTTGGACACCTCGATGAACTTGTCCTGGACGAACACGTCCGGGGAGTTTTCGGCCGCATCCACCGCACCGTTCTGCAGCGCGGTGTAGAGCTCTGCGTAGGCCATGGGCGTGGGCTGGGCGCCCAGCGCCTCATAGGTCTTGACGAAGCCCTGGCCCTGGATCACGCGGATCTTCAGGCCCTTCATGTCGTCGGCGTTGGTGATGCGCTTGCCGTTGGTGAAGATATTGCGCTCGATGGGGGAAATGAAGCCCAGCCCCAGCAGGCGATGCTTGCTGAGCAGGTCCAGCATTTCCTGGCCCACGGGACCTTGCATCACGCTGTTGGCCTGGTCCAGATCCTTGAACAGGTAGGGGAAGGAATACACCGAGAATTCCTTGGCGGTGTTCTCGACGGGTCCGCCGCCGGTGATGACCAGGTCCTGGGTGCCGGTGCGCACCGCCTGGATCATCTTGACCTCGCCGCCCAGCTGACCGGCGGGAAAGATATTGATCTTCAAACAGGCTGCCGATGGACACGTTGGCGACCAGCCCATAGATCACCATGGGCAGCGAGGGCGGAATGATCGCGCCGAGTTCGCCGCCGACGGCCACCAGGGCGGCCCCCGTCGGCTTTGGGTAACCCTTGTCCTGCATGGCCGGCACCATGGTGCCGGCCAGCACGTAGAACGGCACGGCCAGCAGCGCGAAGGAGTCCAGCGCCTCGAAGACGTTTTGCGGAACGGCGATGGTGTCGATCCCCTGCTGGTGCAGCAGCACCAGCGAGGACAGACCCATGACGGCAAAAATGGGCACCGCCGTGACCAGCAGGAAGATCATGGAGGAAAAAGTCAGCACTGTTCGGTCTCCGTGTAATAGCCCGGGTTTTGCGTGTCGGCACTCATTGCGCGGCGGTATCCACGTCGTGCCCGAGCAGGCGCACGTTGCGGTGCCCTTCGATGGCCCGCACCACGATATTGATCACGGCCAGCACCCCGCCCACCGGCATGGACAGGTAGACGAGGCTCATGGGCACGTCCATGACGGTGGACGATTCCATGAAGCCGAATTCCAGCCAGCGCATGCCGACAACGATCAGGAACACGAAAAAGCCGATCGTGACCAGGTACGCGAAGAGCTTGACCTTCCAGCCATTCCTGGGGGACAGGGCGGTGGTCAGGGTGTCCATGGCGATCAGGTCGACGGCCCAGCGCAGGACCACGTTCATCGTGTCCACCGCGGCCATGAGGAGGTTTGCGGGGCGCGCTGCGGGCCTCACCCCGTGTGCGATCGCCGCAGCGGAATTGCTTTCATCGAGCATGAGTGATTGCCTCGGATGGTTGGTGGCGGACGGCAAGGCCCGCCGGAATTCATCGGTCAGATCGCTGGCGGATTTCGTTGACCGGATATTCAATTTTCAGTATTATGAGTTCATTGGATCCTGTATCCAATAATTTTCAGACTAGGGGTTTACCCGTTCTGCATCAACCGTTTCCGGCTGGAAATGGCTCCTTTTTTTTCACTATCCCAATCTAGCGAGACAGCAATGAGTCAACTGAAAGGCATTTGTGCAGCGGCTTGCACCCCCATGAGCGACGACGGCTCGAAGGTCGACTACGACCGCTTCAAGACCCACCTGGACACCCTGGTCGACGCCGGCGTCCACATCATCGCCGTGTGCGGCGGCACCGGCGAATTCCCCTTCCTGTCCACCGAGGAAAAGCGCCAGATCGCCGAGACGGCGGCGCGCCACATCAACGGCCGCACCAAGCTCATCGTCCAGACCTCGGCCATCCGCACCGAAGACGCCATCGAGGCCTCGCGCCACGCCGAAGGCCTGGGCGCCGACGCCCTGCTGGTGCTGCCGCCCTATTTCGAAGGCCCCACCCCCGACGGTGTCTACAGCCACTACGAAAAGGTGGCCCAGGCCGTCAAGACGCCGATCATGGCCTACAACATCCCCGTGCATTCGGGCTTCGACATCACGCCGGATTTCTTCAAGCGGCTGCAGCAGATCGACAACGTCCAGTACCTGAAGGACACCAGCGGCAGCTTCGTGCGCCTGCAGGAACTCGTGGCCGCCGGACTGCCGGTGTTCAACGGCGCCGATCCCTTCGCCTTCCACGCCCTGGTGGCCGGTGCGCAGGGCTGCTTCTGGGGCGCCGTCAACGCGATGCCGCGCCAGGCCGTGGAACTGTATGACCTGGTCCAGGCCGGTCAGGCCAGCAAGGCCGCCGAGCTGTGGAAGCGCATGCTGCCGGCCAACCTGTTCTTCTGGAACCACCCCTACAATCCCGCTGTGAAGGCCGCGACGAACATCCTCGTCAACAAGGTGGGCGCCTGCCGCCAGCCGGTCCAGCCGCTGTCGGCCGACGAACTGCGCGATCTGGAAGTCGCCCTGCAACCCCTGCGCTGACCCAGCGCGCATCTCACAGGAGGTCCCATGTCCGCCATTGAACGCGTCTACGACCAGGCCCGGGCCGGCAAGCTGTTCGCCGGTCCCATCATCCCTGGATTCCAGGCCGCCGCCGCCCGCATGCCGGTCGTCAGCCCCATCGACAACACCGAGATCGGCTCCATGGTCGCGGGAACGGCCGCCGACGTCGACGCGGCGGTCGCCGCCGCGCGCGCCAGCTTCGAGTCGGGCGAATGGTCGGGCATGGCACCCGCCGAGCGCAAGCGCATCCTGCTCGACTGGGTGGCGCTGATCCAGGAACACACTGAGGAGATCGCCGCGCTGGACTGCGTGGATGCCGGCAAGCCGATCACCGAGTGCCTGAACACCGACATGCCGGCAACGCTGGAAACCTTCGCCTGGTACGCCGAGGCGATCGACAAGTGCTTTGGCCGGATCTCGCCCACCGGCAACGACACGCTGGGTCTGATCATCAAGGAACCCATCGGCGTGGTCGGCGCCGTGCTGCCGTGGAACTTCCCCGCGCTGATGTTCGCCTGGAAGGTCGCCCCCGCGCTGGCCGCCGGCAACTCGGTCGTCGTCAAGCCCGCGGAGCTGACCTCGCTCAGCGCCTACCGCCTGACGCAGCTCGCCCACCAAGCCGGCGTGCCGGAAGGCGCGCTGACGCTGGTTACCGGCACGGGCGAGGATACCGGTGAGCCCCTGGGCCGCCACATGGATGTGGACATGGTGTCCTTCACCGGGTCCACCGAGGTCGGCCGCTATTTCCTCAAGTACTCCGCCGAGAGCAACCTGAAGGAAATCGTGCTGGAATGCGGCGGCAAGAGCCCGCAAGTGGTGTTCGAGGATGCGGACCTGGACGCCGCCGTCGACCAGATGCTGGCCGCCGCCTACTGGAACATGGGCGAGAACTGCAGCTGCGGCGGACGCCTGATCGTGCAGGCCAGCATCAAGGACGCCGTCCTCGAGCGCCTGAAGCGCGGGCTGGCGAAATGGAAGGTCGGCCTGCCCACGGACCCGGCCACCCAGATCGGCCCCATGGTCGAAGAAGCACATTTCGACAAGGTGCGCCAATTCCTCGAGGACGCCCCCGCCGCGGGTGCAAACCTCGCGCACGGCGGCCGCATCCATGCCGAACTGGGCAGCGGATGGTACGTCGAGCCGACGATCTTCGAGAACGTCACGCCGGGCATGCGCCTGTTCCAGGAGGAGGTCTTCGGCCCCATCCTCGCCATCACCACCTTCGAGACCGAGGACGAGGCCGTGGCGCTGGCCAACGACACCCAGTACGGCCTGGCCGCATCGCTCTACACGCTGGACGTGCGCCGCGCACAACGCGTGTCGCGACGCATCCGCGCGGGCACGGTGTCGGTCAACGGCTTCTCCGAGGGCGACATCACCGCACCCTTCGGCGGCTACAAGCTCTCGGGCTTCGGCGGCCGCGACAAGGGCCTGGAAGCGTTCGACCAGTACACCCAGACCAAGGTGATCTGGTACATGAACGCCTGATGGACGGTACGGGGGAGCGCGGCATGGACATCCAAGGCCTGAGTCACGAAGAACTGGACGCCCTGCGGCGCAAGCAAGCGCTGCTGTGGCTGCCTGCGGGGCACGACCCCGCCGACGACGGCCGCGACCTGCCGCTCGATCCCGCCGAGGCGCATGCGCGCTTCGACCGTTGCGCCGGCTTGCTGGCCCGGGTGTTCCCCGAGCTGCGCGACGCCGGCGGCCGGCTGTCCTCGCCGCTGACGCCGATCCCCGGCCTGCAGCGGCGGCTGTCGCCGGCCGGCGAACCCGGCGCGCTGGCCGACGGCACCTGGTTCCTCAAGCGCGACGACGCCCTGCCGGTTGCCGGCTCGGTCAAGGCGCGCGGCGGTTTTCACGAGGCCCTGGCCCTGGCCGAGCGCCTCGCCCTGGAGGCCGGCCTGCTGAATGCGCGGGACGACCGGGTATTGCTGGCGCAGCCCGAGGCGCGCGCCTGGCTGGGCCGGCACAGCGTCTCGGTCGGCAGCACCGGCAACCTGGGCCTGGCCATCGGCCTGATCGGCATCGGCCTGGGATTCCAGGCTGTCGTTCACATGTCGGCGGACGCCAAGGCCTGGAAGAAAGACCGGCTGCGCGGCCGCGGCATCACGGTGGTCGAGCACGCCGGAGACTACGCGGCCGCCGTCGCCGCGGGCCGCGACGCCGCCCTGGCGGATCCGCTGGCCCATTTCGTCGATGACGAGCGCTCCGAGGATTTGTTCCTGGGATACACCACCGCGGCGCGCGAGCTCGTGGACCAGTTGCAGGCCGCGGGCCGGCCCGTGGATGCGGGTCATCCGCTCTTTGTCTACCTGCCCTGCGGGGTGGGCGGCGCGCCGGGCGGCATCGCCTACGGCCTCAAGCGCCTGCTGGGCCCGCACGTTCATTGTTTTTTCGCCGAACCCACGGCCTCGCCCTGCATGCTGGTGCAGCTGGCCGCCGGCACCCACACCCCGGTGTCCGTGCATGCCGTGGGCCTGGACAACCGCACCGAGGCCGACGGCCTCGCGGTGGGCGAGGCTTCGCCCCTGGTCGCGCCCCTCATGGCCCGCCTGCTGGCCGGCGTGTTCACGGTCGAGGACGACACGCTGTTCCGGGACGCCTACGCCCTGGAACAGGCCGACGACATCGCCATCGAGCCCTCGGCCGCGGCAGGCCTGCGCGGGCCGCGCTGGCTGCTGGGCTCGGCGCGTGGGCGCCGCTATCTGCAACGCCACAACCTGACGCCGCTGGCCGAGCAGGCCACCCACGTGATCTGGAGCACCGGCGGCTCGCTGGTGCCCGAGGACATCCGCGCACAGTTCCGGGCACGCGGTCAGGCGCTGGCCGCGGCCTGACAGACGGTCACAGCCTCCGCGTTGACCGGGGGCCGCGTGCGCCGTATGCTGGAACGCATGGGTTCCGCCACACTGACGACATCGCTGTCCACCGCAGATCTCGCGGATCTGCGGCTGGCCCGGCATTTGCTGGAGCACCCCGGCCTGGCGGCGCGCATGACCAATCTGCTGGGCGCGCCCATCGAGCGCGGCCTGCGCGCCCTGCCCAAGGACTGGAATGCCCGCATCGACAGCATCGCCCGCGCCGCCCTGACGCGCGCGGCCGATGCCGCGCTGTTCACGATGCAGGACCGGCCCGGCGAGACCTCATCGCGGCTGTGGCATAAATTCGGGGCCGCCGCCAGCGGCGGCGTAGGGGGATTCTTTGGCCTGGCGGCGCTGGCGGTGGAATTACCGGTCTCGACCACCGTGATGCTGCGATCCATCGCCGACATCGCCCGCGCCGAGGGCGAATCCATCAGCCACGCCGGCACCCGCGTGGCCTGCCTCGAGGTCTTTGCGCTGGGCGGCCGCTCGGGGTCCGACGACGGCGCCGAAAGCGGCTATTTCGCCGTGCGTGCGGCGCTGGCCAAATCCGTCACCGACGCCACCCAGTTCCTTGCCGCGCACCACGTCGCCGCCGAGGGCGCGCCCGTCATGGTCCAGCTCATCACGCGCATCGCCAAGCGCTTCGGCGCGGACGTGACCAGCAAGGCGGCCGCGCAGGCCGTGCCCGCCATCGGCGCCATCGGCGGTGCCGCCATCAACCTGGCCTTCATCGATCATTTCCAGGACATGGCGCACGGGCACTTCATCATCCGGCGGCTCGAGCGCACCTATGACCCCGAAACCGTCCGGCGCGCCTACGACGACCGGCCCTAGCATCCCGTCCGGCCGATCCGTGCCTGCACGCTAATCCACGCCCTTCAGCAGGCGCAGGATCCAGTCCCCGTGCCGGCCGAGCGCCGGCTGGATGTCGTCCAGGCGCGCCAGCTGGAAACCGCCGAAATCGAACCCCGGCGCGACCGCGCAGCCCACCAGGGCGTGGTCCGCGGAGGGCGCCAGTTCGGCGGCGAACCAGCGGCCGGCCGGCACAGTGGCCTGGTACACGGCGCCGGGATGCGCCAGCGGATCGCCCAGGCGATGGGTGGCCAGCCCGCCGTCGGCTGCCAGGACATGCAGGTCCAGCGGACCGCCCGCATGGAAATACCAGGTCTCGTCCGCGTCGATCCGATGCCAGGCCGAGCAGGCGCCATCGGCCAGCAGGTAATAGATCGAGGTCGCGGCCGCGCGCGGACCGCCCCCGAACGGCACCTGCAGATCCGAGCGGAAAGTCTCGCGGTAGTAGCCGCCCTCGGGATGGGGCCGCAGCCCCAGGCCCTCGATCAGGCCGCGCCAGGCGCCCGGGGTGCTCATGGTGCCCCCTTGGGCGGCGCGCCGTCCACCTCGCGGCCTGCACGCCGCTCGGATTCGTCAGGCACAGGCCAGCCCGCAGGGGCTGCCCTGTGTCCGTCCTCATCCCCGCCGTCGAGGTGGAATTTATGGAGCAGGCGGTGCGCCACCGGCGCCAGGACCACGCCCAGGGTGGCCATGAACACCAGGCCGACGAAAATGCCGAAGACCGAAAAGAAGATCTTGCCGCCCACCGTCGCCGGCAGGATGAACGGCCCGATGCCCGCCACGATGAGGGCGGCATTCAGGACGGCGTCATGCCAGGTGATGTCCTCGAACCACATGTTGCCCAGCACCCCCAGGCACAAGGTGCCGAGGATCAGCGCCAGGGCATAGACGACGTGGGACAACACCCGGCGCACGAAATCCCGCAGGGGCAGCAAATCATGATGTTTGGATTCGTACATCGCCTTTCACCCACAGCCGTGTGCATGATGGCGACACCATACCAGAAGCGCCGGGCCGCGGGGCGCCGTCGCGGCGCCCCCACGCCTGGCATCAGTCCTTCGGCACCCATTTCAGGATGTGCGTGGCGATGGCGATCTGCTCGCCGCGCTGGTTGACCGCCGTGACCGACGCGGTGCTGCGCCGGCGCTCGGGATCGATCCCCACGACCTCGTAGTTCACGGTCACGGTGTCGCCGATCAGCGCCGCCTTCAGAAAGCGCACGCGATCGTAGCCCAGCGAAACCGGCACTTCGGAATCGCTGGGCTGCTGGATGCCGGCCACGATCAGGCTGGAGGTCGTCGACATGAATCCCATGATCAGCACGCCGTGCGCGATGCGTTCGCCGTAATACGAGTCGCGCATGTACTGCTGGTTGGTATGGACGGGCGCCAGGTCGCCGGTGATCCCCGCGAACATGTAGACGTCGCTTTCGCCGATCGTCTTCGAAAACGTGACCTTGTCGCCGACCTTGAGATAAAAATCCTGCCCTGCTGCTTGCTGCATTGCTGCCTCCTTGTTGTGCCTGGTCCGCCAGGCGTGCCGCCCACCGTCCGCCCCGGGCGCACGGCGCCCGGCCACGAGGGGCCTGTTCCTGGATTCTATACAAAAATGAAAACGATATCATCCAAAACATACAAGCACTTGGATACAAACCTGTCGGCGTAATCTGCAACTCCATGGCCATAATAAGGTTTTACCTATGAGGAAAGCCCGGTATCCCATCGGCCCGGATGGCTTCTGTATATTGACCAGATTTCATGAAATCGATATCATCGAACTTTGATACTTCCGAGGAGCACAAGATGAGTCCCACAGGTTCGCCGTACGTTCCAGCCGGGGTGATACCGGCCGTCCTCATGCCGTTCAAGGACGATCTATCGATCGACGAGGGCGCCTACAAGCGGCACCTGGCCGACCTCGCGGGCGTCCCCGGCGTGACCGCCCTGACGATCAACGGCCATGCGGCCGAGGTCCACGCCCTGTCCTTCGAGGAACAGCAGCGCGCCCTCGACCTCACCATGGATGCGGTGGGCGACCGCACGCGGGTGATCTGCGGCGTCTATACCGAAAGCACGCAGCAGGCGCAGCGCCTGGCCCGCATGGCGCGCGACGGCGGCGCCTCGTGCCTGCTGGCGTTTCCGCCCAACGTGCTGATGTTCCGGGGCGAGGACCGCCCCGAGCTGTTCGTCGACTACTACCGCGCCCTGGGCGAGGCCACCGACCTGCCCATCGTCCTGTTCCAGTTCCCGAAATGGACCGGACTGCAACTGTCCCTCAAGACCCTGGTCAGCGTCTGCGAGGCGGTGCCGACGCTGGTGGCGATCAAGGATCTGTGCTCCGAGCCCGCGCTGCACGAAAAAAACATCCGCACGCTGCACGCCCTGCCGCGGCCGGTGTCGGTGCTGACGACCCACTCGTCCTGGCTGATGGGCTCGCTGGCGATGGGCGCGCGCGGTATCATCTCGGGCGCCGGCAGCGTCATCGCCGACCTGCAGTCCGCCCTGTTCCAGGCCTACCAGGACGGCGACAAGGCCCGCTGCGAGGCGGTCGGCGCCCGGGTGTATGCCGCGGTGCAGGCCTTCTACGACCAGCCCTATATCGACTGGCAGGCGCGCATGAAGGCCGCCCTGGTGTCGCTGGGCCGCCTGCCCGCAGCCCACGTGCGTCCGCCCCTGAAGGCCATCGACGACCCGCAGCGGCTGGCCCATTGGCTCGATCAGGCCGGCCTGACGCCCGAGACCGTCTACCGCAATGCGGACGCCTGAGATGGGCGGGCAAGCATGCCCGGACGCCACGGACGGCGGCGCCCTGGTCCTCAGCGACCGTCCGGCACCCGGCATCCTGGTCCTGACGCTGAACCGTCCCGCCAAGGCCAATTCCCTCAGCACGGAACTGCTGATCCAGCTGTCGGACCACCTGGCCGGCGCCCAGCAGGACGACACGGTCGCCTGCGTGGTGCTGACCGGGTCCGACCGCGTGTTTTCGGCGGGCGCCGACATTTCCGGCATGGTCCATCAAGGCGTCGACTGGTACCTGGGCGAGGAACGCCTGGCCCGCTGGGCCTTCCTGCAGGACTACCCCAAGCCCCTCATCGCCGCAGTCAACGGCCATGCGCTGGGGGGCGGTTGCGAGCTGGCCATGCTGTGCGACATCATCATCGCCGGGACCAGCGCCCGCTTCTGCCAGGCTGAAATCGGGATCGGCGTGATCCCGGGCGACGGCGGCACGCAGCGCTTGCCCCGGGCGGTGGGCAAATCCCTGGCCATGCAGATGATCCTCACGGGACAGCCGATCGACGCGCAGCGCGCGCTCGAGGCCGGGCTGGTGTCCGAGGTCACGGACCCGGCCGACACCGTCGCCCGCGCGATCCAGATCGGCGCCCAGATCGCCGAGCACCCGCCGCTGTCGGTCCAGCTGGCCAAGCGCGCCGTCAAGGCGGCGTTCGAGCAGCCGCTGTCCGACGGCCTGCTCTTCGAGCGCGCACGGGTCGTGGACGTCTTCGGCACTGAGGATCGCGCCGAAGGCATGCGGGCCTTCCTGGAAAAACGCCGCCCGCGCTATCAAGGACGCTAGTCAACGCGCGCGCGCCCCGGCAGAGGCCGCGCGTGCCTTGCGCGCCGCCTGGGCGCGTGGCGGCGGCGCCGTGGTCGAGCGCAGGATCAGGTCGGCCTGCAGCTCGACGTGTTCGCTGACGGACTGCCCCGACAGGCGCCCGATGAGGTAGTGCGCGGCGCCCTCGCCCATCTCGGTGGCCGGCACCTCGATGGTGGTGATGCCCGGCGGAAAATGCGCGCACAGCTCCAGATTATCGAAGCCGATCACCGACATCTGCCCGGGCACGTCGATGCCCTTTGCCGTGCATTCCACCAGCACGCCGAACGCCAGCACGTCCGAGGCGCAAAACACCGCGGTGGGCGGACGATCCAGCGCGATCAGGCTGCGCAGCGCCTCGCGGCCCGCGGCGACGTTGTAGGGCTTTTCGATCAGGTATCCCGGCGGCAGTTCGAGGCCGGCGGCCGCCAGCGCCGCCTTGAAACCCTCGACGCGGCCACCGGCGCGGTCATTGTCGCGCGTGATACCGGCCACCATCGCAATGCGCGTATGGCCCAGGTCCATGAAATGGCCGACCGCCTTGCTGGCGACCCCCACATTGTCGAATCCCACGCAGGGATAGCGGCCCTCGGCATGGTACGTGTACGTGGTGATCACGGGAATCTCGTTTTCCTCGAGCATCGTGATCAGGCCGGGGTGATGGACCCCGCCGACCAGCACCAGGCCCTCGACGCCGCGCTCCACCAGGGTGCGGGCCTGCTGGAATTCCTCTTGCAGCGAATAGCCCGATGCCGTGACCAGCAAGGAATAGCCGTTCATGCTGAGGATGCGCTGCAGCGCCTCGACCTTGCGGATATAGATCGCGTATTCCAGGGTGGGCAGCACGGTGCCGATCAGGCGGGTGCGCCGCGAACGCAGGGCGCGGGCGGCGCCGTTGGGCATGTAGCCGAGCTTGAGGGCGGCGGCCTTGATCCGGGCCAGGGTCTCGGGCTGGACCTTGTCCGGCTGGGACAAGGCGCGCGAGGCGGTCGTGATGGACACCTGGGCGCCTGCCGCGACGTCCTTCAGCAGCACCTTGCGATTGCCTTTGACAGTTTTTTTGGTATTCATCGATAGAGCTTGTTCCCGGGCGCCCGGCATATCCACACACACTCGAAATGATACATGGAGGCAGCCGCGGGTCGAAAACGGCTGTCGCAAGTCGGCTTGCCGCCCGCCGATCGCCGATTTGATGCGAACGTTTTCAATTTACTCCCTCTTTGGAACAATTGTGTCTCACCAAGGGATTTCCCCTATGTTGACACGATATGAAGGACCAGTTTACTCTAAAAAATGAAAACGATTTCATCAATTTCCGGGCCAGCGGCCTTTGCTGCGGGCGCGGGTGCAGATACCACGAGGAATGGAGACCGATGCTGAGCCAGATGAAAATCCTGAGCCTTTGCCACTACCTGCAGGGGCCCGGCGCCGTCCAATACCTGGCCGACATGGGCGCCGACGTCATCAAGCTGGAGCCGGTCGGCGGCGCATTCGAACGGGCCTGGTCGGGCGCGGACGTGTATGTCGGCGACGTCAGCGCGTTCTACCTGTGCGCCAACAAGAACAAGCGCAGCCTGGCCCTGAACCTGAAGGCGCCCGAGGGCCGCGAATTGTTCTTCAAGCTGCTCGAGCGCATCGACGTGCTGGTCGAGAACTTCAGGCCCGGCGTCATGGATCGCCTGGGCCTGGGCTACGAGGCGCTGAAGGCGCGCAAGCCCGGCCTCATCTACGCCTCGGCCACCGGTTTTGGCGGTACCGGCCCGATGGCCGAAAAGCCCGGCCAGGACCTGCTGCTGCAGGCCCGCACAGGCCTCATGGCGGTCACCGGCCACCCGTCCCGGCCGACCGCCGTGGGCTGCGCGGCGGTCGACCAGCACGGCGCCGCGCTGCTGGCCATGGGCATCCTGGGCGCCTACGCCAAGCGCCTGACCACCGGCGAGGGCACCCGGGTTGAAGGCAGTCTGTTCAACGCCGGCATCGACCTTCAGGCCGAAGCCCTGACGGGCTTTCTCAGCGGCAATTTCACCGCCGCCAAACTGCAGCGCGACGAGCATCTGGCCACGTGGTTCCACCAGTCGCCCTACGGCGTCTACGAGGCGCTCGACGGCTTCGTGGCGATCTCCAACATCGACCCGGTCAAGCTCGCCCAGGCGCTCGAGAGCGACGCCCTGATGGACATGGCGCACCTGAACCGCTTCGAGGACCGCGACGACTACGCCCGCGAGGTCGCCGCCCAGGTCGCGCGCCGCACCATCGCCCAGATCAGCGAGGCGTTCGACGCGCTCTCGCTCTGGTACGCCCCCGTCCAGGACTACAACGACCTGCTGCGGGATCCCCAGGCATTGCACAACGAGGTATTCCGCATGATCGAAATCGACGGCAGTCCGGCAACGCTGGTCAACCACCCGATACGCTACGACGGCAAGGCGCCGGCGCTGCACACGCTGGCGCTGACGCCCGGCGAGCACAGCGCCCAGATCCTCGAGGAAATCGGCTGCACCGCCGACCAGATCCGGCAACTGGCCGCGCAGGGCGTCGTCCGCACGGCCGACGCCCCGGCGCACGGGAAGAAACACTGGCGGGCCGTCCAGCGCCCGGCTGCGACTGCATGACGGCGGGCACGGTCATGGACGACAAAAACCCACCCCCGCGGTTCGTCCGCTTCATGGACGGGCTCAACGGCCTGCTGATCAAGCTGTGCGGCCTGGCCTTCGCCATCATGGTGGTCTCGATATTCTTCGGGATCCTGATCCGGTTCGTTTTTTCCCACCTGGCGCTGCACATCGCGGCGCCGTGGACGGACGAACTCGCCCGCTACCTGCTGATCTGGTCCGTGTTCATCGCGGGCGGCGTCGGCGCACGCACCGGGCAATTGATCGGCATCGACATCCTGGTCACGCACCTGCCGGCGCGGATCGGCCAGTCGGCAAAATACATCGTCCACGCCCTGTCCATCGGCTTTTATGTGGCCCTGATGGTGATCGGCTGGCGCTGGATGGAATTCGGCCAGATCGAGATGTCGCCGGTCATGGACATCCCGATGTCCATGGTCTTTGCCGCCATGATGGTCGGCGGCCTGCTGATGGCGCTCAACACCATCGCCCTGATCCTCGAGGCCCGCTCGCGTGGCAAGGACATCCGCCACGCCGCCAGCGCCGAGACCGAGATCGATGATCTCGTCAACCAATATGCCACTGAAACCCAGCCACAGGGCTCACTGAAATGATACTCGTCCTTGCGTGCAGCCTGATCCTGTTCATGGCATTGAGCATGCCCATTGCCGTTGCGCTGGGCTTTTCTTCCCTGCTGGCCCTGCTGCATCGGGGCGAACCGGCGATGATGCTGGCCTCCAGCGCCTTCGAATCCCTGGATTCGTTCAGCCTGCTGGCGGTGCCGTTCTTCATCCTGGCCGGCAACCTCATGCAAAAGGGCGGCATCGCACGCCGCCTGGTGAACCTCGCGCAGGCGATCGTCGGCTGGATCACCGGCGGCCTGGGCGCCGTGGTCGTCCTGACCTCGATGTTCTTTGCGACCATGTCGGGCTCGTCGTCGGCCACCGCGGCGGCGATCGGCTCCATGGTGATCCCCGAGATGGAGAAAAAAGGCTATCCGCGCCGCTTTGCCGCCGCGATCACGGCCTCGTCTGGCGAACTGGGCGTCATCATCCCGCCCTCGATCCCGATGATCATCTATGCCACCTCGATGAACGTCTCGATCGGGGACCTGTTCATCGCCGGCATCCTCCCGGGCATCCTCATCGGCCTATCGCTGATCCTCACCGTGTACATCATCTCGCGGCGGATGGGCTACGACCGGGGCAATGGCATCGGCCTGCGCACATGGATCCTCGAACTGGGACCCGCCGTGCGCGACTCCGTTTTCGCCATCATCATGCCGGTGCTGATCCTCGGCGGCATCTATACCGGCTGGTTCACGCCCACCGAGGCCTCGGTCATCGCGGTGGTGTACGGCGTGATCGTGGGCATCTACGTCTACAAGGAGCTTCGCTGGCGCGAGCTGCTCGAGATCTTCGGCCGGTCCGCCCTGATCTCGTCGGTGGTGCTGCTGCTGGTGGCCTTCGCCTCGATCTTTGCCTACATCCTGACCATCAATCAGGTACCCCAGAAGGTCGGCGCGGCAATCGCCGCGTTCTCGGACGATCCGATCGTCTTTCTGCTGCTCATCAACATCCTGCTGTTCGTCGTCGGGATGTTCATGGAGACCCTGGCCTCGATCATGATCCTGGGTCCTATTCTCGCACCGGTGGCCGTCATGTACGGCATCGATCCGATGCACTTCGGCGTCATCATGATCGTCAACCTCGCCGTCGGCATGGTCACGCCGCCGGTGGGGATCAATCTCTTCATTGTCTGCCAGGTTGCGCGGGTCAGCATGGAGCGCCTCATGCGCCCCTTGCTGATATTCCTGGGCGTGCTGATCGTCGACGTTCTGATCATCTCGTACCTGCCCTCGCTCAGCCTCATCCTGATCCAGTAAACCAAGGAGGATTCAACATGTCCAAGAAGACACCGTCAACTTCGATCAAGCTCGCCCTCGCGGCGGCCATGGCCGGCCTTGCCCTTGGGGCCCAGGCCGCCACCCTGGAGCTGCAGCTGGGCCATACCCAGCCGGTCAACAGCCCCTACGACCTGACCTCGCACAAGTTCGCCGAGATCGTCGCCCAGAAATCCAACGGCGACATCAAGGTCAACGTGTTCCCGCAGTCGCAGCTGGGCGGGGAAGTCAAGATGATCCAGGCGGCCCGCCTGGGGTCCCTGGACATGGTCATCACCGCCCAGGCCGTGCTGGGCCCGACCATCAAGGAATACATGATCTTCGACACGCCCTACCTGTTCGACGACATCGAACAGGCCAACAAGGTGCTGGCGGGCCCCGTCGGGCGCAAATACCTCGACATGCTGCCCAAGTACGGCCTGGTCGGCCTGGATTTTCTCTATGCGATCGAACGCGACATCGCGTCCACCAAGCCGATCAAGAACGCGAAAGACTTCGAAGGCCTGAAACTGCGCGTCATGCAGGCGCCGGGCTACGTCAAGACCTACGAAATGCTGGGCTCGCAGCCCACGCCCATGGCCTACAACGAGGTCTACCTGGCCATGCAGCAGGGTGTGGTGGACGGCGGCGATTTCTCGCCCGAAAGCGTCACGCTGGACAAGTTCACCGAGGTGGCGGACTACTTCAACCTGACCAAGACCCAGTACCTGCCCGCGCTGCTGGTGTACTCGAAGAAGAAATGGGACGCCCTGCCGCCCGAGACCCAGAAGCTGCTGCAGGACGCCTCGGCCGAAACGATGACCCACGCCGCCGGTTTCTACAAGCAGACCTACGACCAGGCGATGGCCGAGCTCAAGCAGTCGGGCATGACCATCATCGATAGCGACCGCGCCGACATCAAGAAGGCGGTCGTGGACGTGAAGACCGAGCTCTTCAAGTCGATCCCCGACGGCCAGAAGCTCTACGACGAAATCCAGGCCGCCAAGTAAGCAGCGAGGCGCCTGCCTGCGGTGAGGGACTTCGCACGCAGGCGCCGATCCCAGATCGAACATGAATGTGAATGACGAACAGACCATGAGCAATGAATCAGTATCCGCAGCGGACCGCCAACTGCTGCAAGAGGCCGCGACCCGGTTCGCGCGCGAGAAAATCCAGCCACTGGCGGCGGAACTGGACCGCAGTGCGAGCTTTCCCCGCGACCTCTATCGCGAGATGTGCGGGCTGGGCCTGTTCGGGGTCACCGTGCCGCAGGAATATGGCGGGGTCGGCGCCGACTGCCGGACGTACGCCATGGTCATGGAGGCCCTGGCCGGCGGCTATGCGGCCGTGGGCGATTACTTCAGCCTGATGGAATTGGTGTCCTCCCTGCTGGCGCAGCACGGCACCCCCGAACAACGGACGAACTATCTGGCCCCTCTGCTGAGCGGCGAGCGCCTGTGCGCCTTTGCGCTGACCGAGCCGCAGGCGGGATCGGACCTCGCCGGCATCAGCACGACCGCAAGGCGCACCGGGACGGGCTGGGTGCTGAACGGCTCCAAGCTATGGATCCAGAATGCGCCGGTGTGCGATTTCGCGCTGGTGCTGGCCCGCATCGACACCCCGGATGACCCCAAGGCCACGGGCGTGTTCATCGTGGATGCCGATCGCAAGGGATTCAGCCGCGGCCCCGCGGAGGACAAAATGGGACAGCGGGCCTCGCAGGTCGGCGCCCTGTACTTCGACGGCATCGAGCTGCCCGCGCACGCCCTGCTGGGGACGGCCGGTAAAGGGCTGCGCACGATGCTGGGCGCCCTGGACAAGGGCCGGGTCGGCATGGCGTCGCTGGCCGTCGGCATCCACCAGGCGGCCCTCGACGCCGCGCTGGAGCAGGCGCTGGCCCGCAGGCAGTTCGGACGGCCGATCGCGGACTTCCAGGCCATCCAGTTCATGCTGGCCGACATGGCCAAGGACCTGCACGCGTCCAGGCTGCTGGTGCAGGATGCCGCGCGCCGCCTCGACCATCGCGAGGACGCCTCCCAATACTGCTCGATCGCCAAGTGCTTCGCCACGGATGCGGCCAACCTGCATGTGTCCAACGCCCTGCAGGTGTTCGGCGGCAGCGGCTACATTCGCGGCTTTCCGATCGAGCGGCTGTTTCGCGACGCGCGGATCACCCAGATCTATGAAGGCACGAATCAGATTCAAAGAATCATCATCGCACGCAAGCTGATGGCGGGCGCCGCAACGCCCGCCTAGCACCGCGCAAAGATTTGCTTTACCTATCAACAGGCAACACAAAGGAAGAACACATGTTCTGCCACGCACCGGCTGTACCCCCGCCCGAATCCAGGAGGCGGCCATGAACCCAGCACGCGAGGACCGGCGGGTCGCGATCATCACCGGCGCGCGCCGCGGCATCGGGCGCGCCACCGCATTCGAACTGGCCCGCCAGGGATACGACCTGGTGCTCAACGACGCGGTCGACGACGCGGGCGTGCGGGAGGTCCTGGACGGTGTCGCCGCCCTGGGCGCGCGGGCGGAATTCATACACGCCGATATCGCCGACTTGTCGACGCACGACGCCATCGCCGAGCGGGCCTACCGGGCATACGGCCGGCTGGATGCCCTGGTCAACAACGCCGGCATCCAGGTCCGCCAGCGCGGCGACCTGCTGGACGTGACGCCCGAGCGCTTCGACGAGATCGTCGGCATCAACCTGCGGGGCAATTTCTTTCTCACACAGAACGTATCGCGCCGCATGCTGGCCGACGGACGGACCGACAGCCGCTGCATCGTGACGCTGACCTCGTCCAATGCGGAGCTGGTCTCTGTCGAAAAAGGGGAATACTGCGTCTCGAAGAGCGGCCTGTCGATGGCCGTCAAGCTGTTCGCGGTGCGTCTGGCCCAAGCCGGCATCTCGGTGTTCGAGATCCGCCCCGGCCTCATCCGCACCGACATGACGGCGGAGGTCCGGCAGCACTACGGCGACAGGATCGACGAGGGGCTGTCCCCCGTGCGCCGTTGGGGTGAGCCCGAGGAGGTCGGGCGCGCAGTGGCGACCTTGGTGCTGGGGCTGCTGCCCTTCGCAACAGGCATCGCCGTCGACATCGACGGCGGCTTGCTGATTCCGCGGCTGTGACGGGCGGGCGGGGCGTTCGGGCGCCACGGCCCGCACGCCCCGCCTGGATGATCCAGGCGCCCCTAGACTAGATAAAGCCGCCGTTCACGTGGATGACCTGCCCGGTGACGTAGCTGGCCTCGGCCGAGGCGAGGAACGCCACCATGGCCGCGACTTCCTCGGGCTTGCCGATCCGGCCCATGGGGATCTTGCGCGCAAAGTCCTCCCATTCCTCGGCCGAGATGAACTGCTCGCCATGGAACTTCGCGATCAGGCCGGGCACGACGCAGTTGGCCGTCACCCCTTGCGGGGCGACCTGCAGGGCCAGCGCCCGGGTGAGGGCCTCGAGCCCCGCCTTGGCCGCTGCCGAGGCGGGAAAGAACGCGTAATCCGAGCGGAAGACATGCACATTGTGCGTGCTGATCGTAATCACACGCCCCGCCTCCGAGCGGGCCAGGAGCGGCAGCGCCCGGGTGGCGAGCTCGAAGAACCCGCCGGTGACCACGTCGTGGACGCCGTCGAATTGTGCGCGGGTGAGCTCGCCGATGGGCTCACGGACCGGATATCCCGCATTGGCCACCAGCACGTCCAGTCGCCCGTAGGCCTCGACCGCCGCATCGACGAGGGCGCCGGCCGTCGCCGGATCGGCCAGATCGCCCAGGACGATGCGCGTCGCCGCGCCGGCGTCCTCGAGCTCGCGCGCCATGGCCTCGCAGCCCTCGCGGTTCGCGAGCGCATGGATGACAAAGCCCATGCCGGGCGCGCAAAGGCGGCGCGCGATGGCCGCGCCGATGCCGGAGCCCGAGCCGGTGATGATCGCGGCGCGCCGGCAGGAAACTGATTTCATAGCGTGTCTCCGATAGGGAAGATGAGTCAGCCCAGGTCTTTCTTCCAGACGTCGCTGAGCGTATAGCCGGTCGGGAACGGATCCGAGGGATCGACCACGTACTGGTGAAAGCCCGTGATCCAGGCCTGACCCGCGATGGTCGGCCGCACCCCCTGGTAGGGCCCCACGGACAGGGTCTCGGTGATCTGGCCGACATACTCGGTGCCGAGGATGGAATGGTGGATGAAAGGCTCGCCCACAGCGATCTGTCCCTTGGCGTGCATGACGGCCAGCCGCGCGCTGGTGCCGGTGCCGCAGGGCGAACGGTCGATCCGCCCCGGCGATACGATCACCGCGTTGCGCGCCGTCTTGCCCCGCTCGGTGTGCTCTACCGGACCGGCGAACAAGGTCTGGTTGATGGTGTGGATGCCGGGCTCCTCGGGGTGCACGGCCGGGATTTGTTCGGCGGCCGCAGCCTTGATGCGCTCGCCGACCTCCACCAATTCGGCCGCCTCGCTGCGCTGGATCTTGTAGCCCAGGGCCTGGGCATCCACGATCACGTAAATCATCCCGCCGTAGGCCACGTCGACGACCAATTCCCCGATGCCGGGTACCTCGATCTTGCGATCCAGGGCGAACACGAAGCACGGCACATTGGAAAAACGCACGCTGGTGCACTTGCCATTGGCGCATTGCGCCTCGACGGCGACCAGCCCGCCGGGCGCCTCCAGCGTCAGGCGGGTGACGGGTTCCTGCATGGGTATCATGCCGGTTTCCAGCAGCGCCGTCACCGTGCAGATGGTGTTGCTGCCCGACATGGGGACGTAGTATTCGGATTCCATGATCACAAAACCCACGTCCGCCTCGGGATGGCAGGCGGGCAGCACCAGGTTGATGCACTGGGCCACGGTGCCGCGCGGCTCGTAGAGCAGCGTGCGGCGCAGGTCGTCGCCCTGGTCCTGCAGGTAGGTCATCTTTTCGAACAAGGTCTTGCCGGGCACGTCCAGGACGCCTCCCACGATGACGTCGTTGCGCTCTCCGGCAGTGTGGACACCCACCACGTTGATCATTCTATTGAAACGCATGTGACTCCCCTCAGGTCGAGAAACGTTGTAGCGAAAAAGCGGCCAGGTCGCCGGCTGCGCCTGCCTCGTCATCCAGCAGGCGGCCGACGTGCCGCGCCGTGGTCGCGCCCAGGGTCAGGCCCACGTGGCCATGCCCGAACGCGTACAGGACGCGCGGGTTGCGCAGCGAGGCACCGATCACCGGCAGCGAATCGGGCGTGGTGGGCCGCGCCCCCATCCACAGGACGGGATCGTCCACCTGTGCGGACGGAAAGAACTTTTGGGCCAGGCGCAGCAGCGCCCGATGGCGCGCCGGATTCGCCGGCGCGTCCGCGGCGGCGAACTCCGCCGTGCCACCGACCCGCAAGCCCGGCCCCAGCGGCGAGGCGACGAACTTGCGTTCGGCAAAAATGACCTCCCGGTTCAACAAGGCGCGGGATTGCGGCAGGGTCACGGTATAGCCGCGTTCGGCGGTCAGGAGGACCCGATCGCCGAGGCTGGCGGCCAGACGGTCCGACCAGGCGCCCGCCGCCACGACCAGGCGATCGGCCGTCCATCGCCGGCCGTCCGCGTCCCGGGCGCCGGGCCGGCCCTGGGGATCGATGAACAGGCCAGCCGCCCGCCCTTGGATGAACCGCGCGCCGCGCTCGCGCACCTGTCGGCCCAGGGCCTGGACGATGGATCTGGGATCCTCGACCGTACCCCAGTCGTCCGCCATGATCGCCCGATGAAAGACGCGGGCCAGGCCCGGTTCCATCGCGGCCAGCTCGTCGGCCGGCACCTCGCGCCAGGCGACACCCAGTTCGCGGCGCAGCGCCCATTCCGGCTGTTCGTCCCGAAAGCCTTTTTCGGTTTCGAACACGGTCAGGGCGCCATCGCGATGCAAGTGGCCGGCAAGACCCAGGTCCTGCAGCATGGGCACTAGATCGTCATAGACGGTGCTCATGAGCGCCGCCAGCGCGCGTGCCGCGGCCAGATAACGGTCCCGGTCCTGCATCCGGGCCAGGGCCAGGGCCCAGGGCAGCATGCGCGGCAGCGCGGTCCAGCGGACCGCCAACGGGCCCAGCGGATCCAGCAGCCAGCCGATGGCCTTGAGGCTGAATGGCGACACGGCCAGCGGCAGGACCTCGCTGATCCCGATACCGCCCGCATTGAAGCTGGACGCCCGGGCGCTCTCGAAGTCCGGATCCAGGAGCGTGACTTGCCAGCCGCGGGCCAGCGCATCGCGGGCGCTGGCCAGGCCGACCACGCCCGCGCCGACGATCAGCACATGACCGCGCGCCGATGTTGAAACCTCGGAAACCATGAAAAGAGCCTCCTCAGGCCAACTGAAAGCCATGGGCAAGCGGGTCGCGCGTGTCCACGGTGATCAGATTGGTCCCCGTCACCCGGGCCCAGCCTTCGACGGTCGGGATGATGGCGGGGCGGCCGAGCACGTCCGCGCGCTCCTGCGCGGTACCCGTGAAGCAGGTGCCGATGATGCTCTCGTTGACGAAGGGCTGTCCCATCGCCAGGTCGCCGCGCGCCACCAACTGGGCCACACGCGACGAGGTCCCCGTGCCGCACGGCGACCGGTCGATCCCGCGTTCGCCGAAGAACACCGCATTGCGGCTGTCGGCCTCCGGCTGGGTGGGCTTGCCGATCCACATGACGTGCGAAATGCCCCGGATTTCCTCATGCACCGGATGCACGACCGAATAGCGTTCGTTGGCCAGCGCGCGCAGCTTGGGGCTGTAGTGCAGGATGTCGGCGGCGGTCAAGGATTCCAGGCCGGCGTAGTTGTCCTGGGGCTCGACGATGGCATAGAAGTTCCCGCCGTAGGACACATCGAAGCGCACGATGCCCATGCCCTCGAGTTCGACTTCGAGGCCGACCGCGTGCACGAAGGCCGGGACGTTCGTCAGGCGCACCCGGTCGACGTGGCCGTCCTTCATGAAATACTCCGCCCGCACCAGGCCCGCGGGCGTGTCCAGCCTGAGGACGCCCGATTCGCGAGGCTCGATCAGACCTTCCTCGATGATGCTGGTGACGGTGCCGATGGTGCCGTGCCCGCACATGGGCAGGCAGCCGCTGACCTCGATGAACAGGACGCCCACATCGCAATCGGGGCGCGTCGGCGGATACAGGATCGTGCCGGACATGGCATCGTGTCCCCGCGGCTCGAACATGAGCGCGCGCCGGATCCAGTCATGGTTGCGCAGAAAATCGTCGCGGCGCGCCAGCATGGTGTCGCCGCGCAGCTGCGGCGCCCCCGAAATCACCATGCGCACCGGATTGCCGCAAGTGTGGCTGTCAATGCAATGAAACGTACGCTTTGTCATAGTCGATCCATCGATGGGAAGGCCCGTAGGCCGAATGGCGGGACCGGACGCCCGGCCCGCCGGTCAGGACAGGACGCGCTGCAGGAACTGGCGCGTGCGTTCTTCGCGCGGCTCGCAGATCACCTGGCGCGCGGCGCCGATCTCGCAGATGTGCCCCTGGTCGAAAAAGGCGACGCGATCGGCGCTTTCGCGCGCAAAGCCAATATCGTGCGTCACCATGATCAGCGTCAAGCCCCGCGCCTTGAGCTTGCGGATCGTGTCGAGCACCTCGCCGACCAATTCGGGGTCCAGCGCGGACGTGACCTCGTCGAACAGCATGTAGTCCGGCGCCATGGCCAGGGCGCGTGCAATGGCCAGGCGCTGCTGCTGGCCGCCCGACAGGCGCGCGGGCTTGGCGTCGACCTTGTCGCCCAGACCGACGTAGGCCAGGTGCTCGCGCGCCAGTTCGCGTGCCTGCGCGCGGCTCATGCCCTTGACGATACGCGGCGCCAGGGCGACGTTTTCCAGGGCCGTCAAATGGGGGAAGGCGTTGTACTGCTGGAAGACCAGCCCGAGTTTCTGGCGCAGCTGATTGATGTTCGTGCCGCGCGCATGCACCTCGATCCCGTCGACCAGGATCTGGCCGCTGTCGATGGGCTCCAGGCCGTTAATGCATTGCAGCAAGGTGGACTTGCCCGAGCCGCTGGCGCCGATCAGGCACAGGACCTCGCCCTTGGTGATGGTGAGGTCGATGCCGCGAATGACCGGTTGCGCGCCGTAGCTCTTGTGCAGATTCCTGATCTCGATCATGCCTATATTCTCTGTTCGAGCCATCGCCCGTATTTTGAAATGGGGTAGCAGATGACAAAGTAGAAGAGCCCCACGCCCAGCAGGATCAACAGGGCCTCGTTGGACCGGGTGATGACGATCTGTGCGGCGCGCAGCAGCTCGATGTAGCCCACCACGCTGACCAGGGCGGTGTCCTTGGTCAGGCCGATCAAGGTCCCGATCCAGGCGGGCAGCATGGTGCGCAGGACCAGCGGCACGGTGATGCAGCGCTCGACCTGCCAGCCCGTCATGCCCAGCGAGCGGCCGGCCTTTTGCAGTTGCACGGGCACCGCGCGGATGCCGGCGCGCACCAGCTCGGAGGTCTGCATGCCCATATAGAGGCTGAGGGTCAGCAGGCCCACCTCCAGCGGATCCAGCGGCACGCCAAGCGCCGAAAAGAGGCTGTTGACCAGGATGAACTGGATGATCAGCGGCACGCTGCGGATGACGTCCACCGGAAAGGCCATGAGCCAGCTGAACACCGGGCTGCGCTCGCGCAGCCAGCCCAGCGCGCAGCCGAGGATGGTGCCGGCGGCCCCCGACACCACGGACAGCAGGATGGTGCTCAGCCCGCCCTCGAGGATGAACCACAGGTCGGACCATTGCAGGCCGGCGTACGGCGTCAGCGAGAACTGCATGGCCTCAATCCCTGAAAATGCGCCAGGCGGCCGTCAATGCGCCCAGGCTGATGATCTTGGCAATCACGTAGTACATGCCCGCGGCCACCAGGAAGAATTCGAAGGTCCGGAAAGATTCCGCCTGCGCCATCTGGGTGGCGCCCGTGAGTTCCCGCAGGCCGATCATCATGCCCAGCGAGGTATTCAGCAGCGCCCAATTCACCTGATTGACGAACGGAAAGAAAATGATCCGGAACAATTGCGGGAATATCACGTAGGTGAAGCTCTGGAACGCATTCATTCCCAGGGACCGCGCAGCAGGCGCCTGCTGCGGCGCGACGCCCTCGAGGCCGCCGCGCAGGACCTCGGCCAGGTATCCGGCATTGTTGAAGACGATGGCGATCAGCAAGGCGGTATAGCTGGACAAGTGCAGGCCGACGGCGCCCAGCCCGAAATACGCCATGTAGATCTGAAACAGGGCGGGCGTATTGCGCGCCGACTCGATCCAGGCACCGGCGAACAGCGCCAGCGTGCCCTTGCCGTTGCGCCGCCACAGCGCCAGCGGGATGGCGGCCAGCAGGCCCAGGACGACGGACAGGACGGTGATCTGGATGGTCAGGAAAGCCCCGTCGAGCAGCATCGGGAACTTGGCCCACACCATCGACCAGTAGAAGTCATAATCGAACATTCACCACCCCGTCCGTATCGACGACGGGCCCACCAAGGGCCGTCGCCTGTCCTCAGGACTTCTTAGTAGATGCCCGGAACGCCCAGAGCAGGCGCGTCGCCGGGGGCGAAGTACGTGTTGTAGAGTTCCTTGTAGCGGCCGGTGATGCCCTGGTTCCAGACAAAGACCTTCAGCCAGCGCAGGAACTCGGTGTCGGACTTGCGCACCGCGATGCCGCCCAGGTCGAGTTCGACCGGTGCCTCGCCCGCCATCGTGAACGACGGGAACTGGCCGCTCTTGATCAGCGCGCCGGCGGTGCCGCTGGCCAGCAGCAGGGCGTCGATCTTGCCCTGGTTCAGCGCCATGAAGCTTTCAGCCTCGTTGCCGTAGGTCAGGAACTTGGCCTTGGGGTCGTTCCAGTCCTTAACGAACTTTTCCAGGGCCAGCGCCGGCGTCGTGCCCGTCACGCCACCCACTGTGCGGCCCTTCAGGTCGTTGAAATTGCTGATGCCCGCGTCCTCGCGGGTCAACACCATGACCGTATGGACGATGTAGGGCTGGGTGAACGCCACCGACAGCGCGCGCTGCGGGGTGATGGTCGTGCCGGCCACCAGGACGTCGATGCGGCCCGACACCAGCGCGGGAATGCGTTCCGGCGAGGGCGTCTCGACGATTTCGAGCTCGGCGCCCAGCGCCTTGGCGATGTCCTTGCAGTAGGCGACGTCATAGCCCTCGGGCTGATTGTTCATGTCGCGAAAGCCCAGCGGGGGGAAATCCAGCTGCACCCCGCAGCGCATCTTTTTCTCGGAAATGATCTTGTCCAGCGTGTCGGCCTGCGCGACACCCGCCGTCATGGCGAGGCCGACCAGCGCCCCTGCGAGGGCCAACGCGCCCCAACGTTTCGTCTTCATCGTCTGAGTCTCCTGATTGTCCAGTCCTGCCGAAGCAGCCCTTCAGGTCTGTTTGCCTGAGGTGTGGACACTGTAAAATGTAATCGATTACTGAAAAATAGATGTTAACCCTAATAAAATTACTCCAATGAAAACAATATGGTAAAAACACACAGCCTCTCCATACGAAAAAACCTTTCACATTTAATACTGTTGATTTGAGTATCGTTTACATCTCGGGTAATCCCTATCGACGGCCATCCTTCCTAGACGTACACTCCTCGCCATGCCAGCCCCCACCCCCGGATCACCCGTCAAGCGCGCCAGCGTCAAGGATGTTGCGCAGGCCGCCGGCGTGTCGGTGGCCACGGTCTCGCGCAGCTTCAATCTGCCCCAGACCGTACGCCCCGAACTGCGCGAGCGCGTATTCGCCACCGCCGAACATCTCGGCTACAGCCCCAACCCTTCGGCCAAGGCCTTGCGCCTGCAGCGCACGCGTATCGTGGGCGCCGTGTTTCCATCGATGAATCACGGGATCTATGCGCAGATGCTCAATGGGTTCCAGACGGAACTCAGCCGCGAGGGCTATCTGACCGTGCTGGTGACCGTCGGCTTTGACAATACGAACATCCACGACCCGGTGCGCCGGCTCGTGGAGCACGGGGCGGAGGCCCTCATGATCGTCGGCCAGATCGAGGACCGCAGGCTGGTCGCCTATCTGGAGCGCACGCGCATCCCGGTCGTCTGCACCTATTCCAAGCTGCCGGACAATCCCTTCCTGACGGTGGGCGTCGACAATTACGACGCGGTGCAACGCATGGTGGCGTATCTCCATGGCCTGGGCCATCGGGAATTCGCCATGATTTGCGGCCGCACCCAGACCAACGACCGGCAGCGGGCCAGGCGGCAGGCCTTCATCGACGCCATGGCATCGCTCCGGATCGACAGCCCCCTGCGGATTTTCGAGGCGCCCGACCATACGTCCACCGATTTTGCCGCCGGCGTGACGCGCGCCCTGCATACCGAGCACCCCGAGGTGACCGCCCTGGTCTGCACCAGCGACATGTATGGCATCGCGGCCATCCACACCGCCCAGAAAATGGGCCTCGACGTCCCGCGCGATCTCTCGATCACCGGCTTCGACAGCCAAGGGGTGTCGGCCCTCACCTCGCCCGAACTCACCACCATCGCCGTGCCCGGACTCCAGATGGGCCAGCAGGCCGCGCATTCGATCCTGCTGGCGATGAACGGCGACACGCCCGTGCGCCACATCGACCTCGAGATCCCCCTCGTCATCCGTGAATCCTGCGGCCCGCCGCCCTACAATAGGTCTTTTTCCGAAACTCGACCGACATGATCGACTTCATCGACCTCAAGGCCCAGCAGGCCCGCATCAAGCAACAGATCGACGCCAACATTGCCCGCGTCCTGGCCCACGGACAATACATCCTGGGCCCCGAGGTCGCCGAGCTCGAGGAACGCCTCGCGGCCGCCATCGGCGCGCGGCACTGCATCAGCTGCGCCAACGGCACCGACGCGCTGCAGATCGCCCAGATGGCGCTGGGCATCGGCGCGGGCGACGAGGTCATCACCCCGGGTTTCACCTACATCGCCACCGTGGAAACCGGCGCGGTGCTGGGCGCCCGCCCGGTCTACGTCGACATCGACCCGCGCACCTGCAACCTGGATCCCGCCAAGCTCGAGGCCGCCATCACGCCGCGCACCCGCGCGATCATCCCGGTGTCCCTGTACGGCCAGTGCGCCGACATGGACGCCATCAACGCCATCGCGCAGGCCCATGGCATCCCGGTCATCGAGGACGCCGCACAGAGCTTCGGCGCCACCTACAAGGGCCGCCATTCCGGCAACCTCAGCACCATTTCCTGTACCAGCTTCTTTCCCAGCAAGCCGCTGGGCTGCTATGGCGACGGCGGTGCGCTGTTCACCAACGACGACGCGCTGGCCACCGTCATCCGGCAGATCGCGCGCCACGGCCAGGACCGCCGCTATCACCACATCCGGGTGGGCATGAACAGCCGCCTGGACACCCTGCAGGCCGCGATCCTGCTGCCGAAACTGGACATCCTCGCCGAGGAACTGGCGCTGCGCCAGGAGGTGGCCGGGCGCTATGACCGCCTGCTGGGCGCAGCCGGCATCGCCACACCCTACGTCGAGCCCCACAACGTCAGCGCCTGGGCGCAATACACGGTGCGGGTGCCGAATCGCGATGCCGTGCAGGCGGCGCTGAAGGCAGCCGGGGTGCCGACCGCCGTACACTATCCGATCCCCCTGAACCAGCAGCCCGCCGTGGCCGACCCGGACGCCCGACTGCCCGCGGGCGACGCCGCCGCGCGCGAGGTCCTCAGCCTGCCCATGCATCCGTACCTGGGCGAGGAGCAGGCGCGGGTCATCACCCAGGCCCTTGTGTCGGCCGTCGGATCCTAAGCCGCCCGTCCCATCCCGCCCTCTCGGCCGCCGCGCAAGGCGGCCATCCGGGGGGCCGTACACCGGACATATTTCATAAATTGTCCAGAACATTCTTTTTGTTATGATCTAGCGGTTCATGTCGTCGCCGCAGCCTTTCCGGGCCTGCTACCATCCATGCCCAGGACCGATTCCCGGCCATACCGCCGCATCGAAGCGCTCTTGCAGTTCATCGGACTGGTGTTCCTGGGCCTGTGGGTCATCTGGGCCGATCCCTTCGGCCTGTCCACCGCCAGCGAAAAGGCGCTGGCCACGGACATCAGCCGCTCGCGCGCGTATGTGTCGCCGGTCGACCCGGCGCCGATCACCGTCGTCAGCATCGACTACCCCAGCATCAAGGCCCTGCATGAGGCCGACGCCGCCTACCTGGAGGCCGACGACTGGCCGCTGAGCTACCGGGACCATGCGCGCATCCTGTCGCGACTGGTATCGGCCGGCGATCCCGACGACGCGCCCGTCGCGGTCTTTTACGATATTTTCTTCGAGCGCCCACGGGCCGCCAGCGGCGACATGGCCGCCCTGGGCCGCGTCCTGGCGCGCATCTCGGATCCTCCGGGATCGGGCGAGCGCCGCCCGGCTGTCTACCTCGCCGGCGGCGGCGTGCAAATGCCCCTGTCGGCCGAGTCCTTCGATCTGCTGGGCGGACGGGGATCGATGCTGGCGACCGCCGCGTGGCAGGATCATGGGGATTATTACCCGCTGTGGGCGCCGCTGCGCCCGGATGACGACGCCTCCCCTTTGCCTGCCACCGGCCCCAGCGCGGCGCTGGCGCTGTACCGGCACCTGTGCCCGGCGCAAGGCAAGGACTGTGATTGGTTAGAGGACGGCGGCGCCATGTCCCTGCAGTGGGTAATGCGCGACGATCCCGCCTGCAGCGACCGCTGGACCCACCTGCCGGGATACGTCATCAAGACGGTGCTGCGCTATGCGGGCGCCGGCGATCCGCCCGGCGCCGCCGACCCGCACTGCATGCCCTTTCATCAGGTCCGGCTGCAGGATCTGTTCGCCATGCCGGCCGGCGGCCTGCGCCCGCCGCACCTGCCCAAGGGCGCGCCTTACGTCGTGCTGGTGGGCGCGGTGATGCCCAGCCTGAACGACTATCACGACACCCCGCTCTATGAAAAAGTGGCCGGTGTCTACCTGCACGCCATGGCGGTCGAGAACCTGAACCGCATGGACAGCGACTTCCTGCGCGAACAAAACATCCGCGGCGTATCCAGCGTCCTGTGGGTGCTGATCGCCCTGTTCGTGTGCCTCCGCCGCCATCGGGCGCGCCGCCGCACGGCACCGGCATCCGCGGGGCCGGCCGCGCCGCCCGAGCCCACGTTCCGCGACATCGCCGGACGCCGGCTGCGCGCCCTGGGCAGCCGCGCCGGATGGGTGCTGCTGATGATCGTCCTCATCACGCTCATCTATTTGTTCTGCTATTCCGTCCTGGACATCGCCCTGGAGGGATGGCTGTTCATGATCGGCCTGGTCTCGCTGCTGCTATTCAGCAAGGACGAGCCCACCGACCGACCCGACCCATAGTTCCTGAAGGAGCCACTATGCGCGCACGCATCGCACAGGCGCTTTTCGGCGCATCGATCGCCCTGCTCGGCGGCATCGCCGCCGCGGAAACCGTCCGCATCACGCAGATCAACAACCCCGATCTGGTCGAACTGCAGCGGCTGCCCGACGGGGAATACCTGTGGGCCTCCGACCTCGAGGGCCTGAAGCCGCCCGTCCGCGCCCAACGCGCGCCGCGCAACCGGCTGCAATTCAAGCACCACGGCAAGACCTACGAGGTCGACCGCGGCGACGTCACCCTGGACCGCGAACAGGCGCTGGTGGTCGACGCCTGCAGCACCGTGCCGGTGTCCCTGAAGTCGGACAGCCGCCAGGCCAGCGTCAAGGGTGCCGGGGAGGCGTGCCGGAAATGAGGTGGAAAGCCCTGATTGCAATGATCTGTTGCGCGCTCCTGGCCGGCTGCGCCGGCATTGCCGGCACCGGCGCGGGCAAGGAGGTCGCGGGCTACGATCGCCCCGTCAACATCATCGACACCCAGTATCTGCACCAGATGGACCGCACCCTGGTCCAGGATCAGGCGCTGAGCGAATACATCCAGGGCATCCGCCGGCGGCTGGAGGCGGCGCACGGCGAGCCCTGCGATTGCGTGGTCCTGGTCGACTCGTTCAGCGGCTACGAGGCCTACACGATTTCTCCGAAAACGATCGTGGTCTCGTCGGGCGTGATCGCCCAGGCCGGCTCGGAGGACGAACTGGCGGCGATCATCGCCCATGAACTGGGGCACGTCTATTCGTGGGACACCTTCAAGGGCATGTTCCAGGATTCCTCGGTCTTCGCCGTCAAGGCCGCGGGCTGGGCGCTGGGCGAAGGCGGCTATACCGCCATGCTCGACGACACCATCAACGACATCTCGAAGGGCCTGATCTACAGCCGCTGGAACGTCGCCCAGGAAAGCGAGGCCGACGTGTTCGCCCTGCGCACCCTGGCCAAGGCCGGCTACTCGATCGACGGCCTCAAGATGGGGGTGCGCAAACTGGCGGAATACGGATCCAAGGCGCTGCCGCCGCCGCAGCCCGACACCGGCTGCTCGACGCTGATCAAGCAGCTCAACGACCAGAACCTGAAGGCCTGCAGCAAGCAGCTGACCGGGGCGAACACCAGCATCTACCAGGATCGCGACACGCGCCTCAAGGCCATCCAGCTGGCCGCCAAGGATCTGGAGCCGGCGCAGCGGCGCCTGGCCCAGGGGAAGGCGCCGCCGCGTTTCGCGCCGGTCACCTACCTGTTCGACATGAACACCCTGGTGTCGAACAATCGCGGCAAACTGAGCCGCGCGCTGGCCTCGCTGGAGCGCAAGCCCATCCCGCCCAGCCTGCGGGGCAACGTCGCCGTCACCAATCGACTGGCGATGGCGCATCGCATCCTGGGCAACCGGGCCAAGGCGGACGGCTATCTGCGGCAAAGCTTCGACAGCCCGAACCGCACCATCTGGACGTTCTCGGAATACTACCGCTACCTGAACGACATGGGCGACGTCGCCGCCATCCGCCAGGCCATCAACGAGGCCCACACCGAAGTCGGCCCCACCCAGGCGCTGCTGCCCATGGAGATGTACCTGGCCAAACGGCACAAGATCTTCGAGCTCAATCTCTTTGCGCTGGCGCGCTGCACGATCTCGGTGGTCGGGGACGTCGGCACCTACAACCTGTGCGCGGCCTTCGAACAGAAGGCCCAATCGGGCGGCAAGGCGCCCTGGTGAGGCCATGCGGGTCGGCGCACACGTGCCGCCCTGATGCACGTTGTTGCGCGGGGCTCAGGCCCCCGACCCGCCCAGGGACTTGCCGCCGTCGACGAACAGCACCTGCCCGGTGATGAAACCCATTTGCGGCCCGGCCAGGAAGGACACCGCGTGCGCGATTTCCTCGGGCGTGCCGGCTCGGCCGGTGGGCTGCAGGGCCAGCTGCGCCGCCATGCGCTCGGGCGTCAGCGCGCGCAGCATGGGGGTGTCGATCAGGCCGGGGGCGATGGCGTTGACCAGGATGCCTTTTTCGGCAAGCTCCATCGCGCTGGCGCGGGTGTAGCCCACCAGCGCGGCCTTGGACGCGACGTAGTGCGCATGGTGGCGCGCGCCCAGGTAGGCGCGCGAGGCGATGTTCACCACCTTGGACCCGGGCGCCATGCGCGCCGCCGCGCGTTGCGTGAGGGTGGCCGCGGCGATCAGGTTCAGCTCGTACATCCGCCGGAAATCATCCTGGCCGAGATCGAAATACTTGCGCTCGTCGAACAGGCCCGCGCTATTGACCAGTGCCGCAAGCGGCGGCAGGCCGTCGACCAGCTCGACCAGCTGCGCCTCGCTGGTCAGGTCCACCACGCGCGGCTGGATCTCCAGCCCTTCGCCCGCGAGTTCGTCGGCCAAGGCGCGCAAGGGCGCCTCGCCCAGATCGACCGCCACCACGGAAAACCCATCCTGCGCCAAGCGCCGGACGATGGCCCGCCCCATGCCGCCGGCGGCGCCGGTCACCAATGCTACTGCTGTCATATCGTTCCTTGCTTCAATAAAAGCGCTCACGCGCCTAAATACGCGCGCCGCACCGCCTCGTCGTTCTTCAGGTCCGCCGAGGGGCCCTGCAGCACCAGCTCGCCGTTCTCGAGGATGTAGGCGTGGCTGGAGACCGACAGGGCCAACTGGGCGTTCTGTTCGACCAACAGGATCGTGATGCCCTGCTCGCGATTCAGCGTCCTGACCGTCTCGAAGATCTGTTCGACCACCAGCGGCGCGAGGCCCATCGAGGGCTCGTCCATCAAAATCATGCGGGGGCGCGCCATCATCGCCCGCGCGGTCGCCAGCATCTGCTGCTCGCCGCCCGACAGGGTGGCGGCCTTCTGACCGATGCGTTCGCGCAGGCGCGGAAAAATGTCGCACATCGCATCCAGGTCGGCCGCCACAGCGGCGCGGTCCTTGCGCGTGTAGGCACCCATCTCGAGGTTTTCGCGCACGCTCATCTCGCGAAAGATCTCGCGGCCCTCGGGCACCTGGATGATACCGCGCCGCACGATGTCGTCGGCCGGCAGCCGATGGATGGGCTCGCCGTCAAAGCGCACCGCGCCATGCGATGCACGCACCAGGCCCGAGATCACGTTCAGGGTGGTGGACTTGCCCGCGCCATTGGCGCCCAGCAAAGCCACGATGCCGCCCTTGGGCACCTCCAGCGAGACCTCGTGCAGCGCTGAAATATTGCCGTACGAGGCGGAAATCGCCTGGACCGACAGGAACGGTTCACTCATCAAGGTTCCCCTTGCCCAGGTAGGCCTCGATCACGCGCGCATCGCTGCGGATCTCCGCCGGCGGGCCCTCGGCGATCTTGTGTCCGAAGGACATCACGGTAATGCGGTCCGAGATCGACATGACGAGCTGCATCACGTGCTCGACCAGCAGCACGGTCACGCCCTCGCGCGAGGCCAGGTCGGTCAGGATGCCGTCGAGCTTGTCGATCTCGCGGTTGCGCAGGCCCGCCGCCGGCTCGTCCAGCAGCAGCAGGCGCGGCTTGATCGCCAGCGCGCGCGCCAGCTCGAGCATCTTTTGGCGGCCGAAGTCCAGCCCGCCCGCCCTGGCGTCCAGGAAATCGATCAGGCCGACGCGTTCCAGCAGATGGTGGGCGAATTCGCGGTTGGCCGCGACCGGCCGGCGCAACAGCCGGGCCAGGCCGCGCGCGCCGTAGGAGTACGTGCCCAGCAGCACGTTTTCCTCGACCGTCAGGTCGTTGAAGAGTTCCAGGTTCTGGAAAGTGCGTGCGACCCCCAGCGCCGCCATGTCCGCGGCGCGGTGCCGCGTGACGTCCGCACCCGCGAACGAGATGGCGCCGCCGGTGGGATCGTAATAGCGCGAGATGCAGTTGAAGGTGGTGGACTTGCCCGCGCCGTTGGGCCCGATCAAGGCGTGTATCCGCCCGGGAAGCACCTGGAAGGACAAGTCGTCCACGGCGGTCAGGCCGCCAAAGCGCACGGTCAGCCCGTCGATGGACAAGAGGGCCTGGGTCTGATCGTTCATGCCTGCGTCTCTCCGGAGGACCCGGCGCCCGTTGCGGCCGCCGCCTTGCGGGCACGCCTGCGGCCGCTGAACAAGCCGCGCGGCGCGAACATCATGAAGCCGATCAGGATCAGGCCATAGATGATTTCCTGGAACGACAGCACCTGGCGCAGCAGCTCGGAGATCAGGCCGAAGATCACCGCCCCGATCACCGCGCCGCGCACCGATCCGATGCCGCCCACGACGATCATGATGAGGATCAGGATCGTGGTCCAGAAACCCAGGCTCTCGGGGTGGATGAACGAGGCGAAGGTCGTGTACAGCCCGCCCGCCATCCCCGCATAGGCGGCCGAACACATGAAGGCGACGCGCTTGATGACATTGGCGTTCACGCCCATGGCCTGCGCGGCGACGTCGCTCTCGCGCACCGCGCGAAAGGCCGCGCCCAGCTGCGAGCGCGACAGCCACACCGTCACCCACAGCATCAGGGCGGCGCCCAGCACCGTGAACGGATAGGCGCGCAGGTCCGAGGTCAGTTCGAAACCGAAGAACCAGGCCGGCGACATCTGGTAGCCGTTCGAGCCATTGGTCACCTCGTTCCAGTTCAGGAACACCCACTGCATGGCCTCGCCGAAGGCGAAGGTGGACAGGGCCAGGTAGATGTCGCGCATGCGGATCGCCAGCGCGCCCAGCAGATAGCCCAGGCCGGCGGCCACCACGCCCGCGACCAGCACCGAGATCACCAGGTTCGGATGCCAGGCATTGTTGATGATGCCGGCCACATAGATGCCGATTCCGTAGAACGCGGCATGCGACAGGGCGAACTGCCCGGTCTCGCCGATCACGATGTGCAGGCCCAGCGCCAGCACGATGTAGATCATCAGCAGGTTGACGATGTACAGGATGTAGCCGCTGGCGATGAAGGGCAGCACCGCCAGCACCACGGCGGCCGCGGCCAGCGCCCATTTGTCGAAATCCATTTTCATACTTTCTTGACCTGCGCTTTGCCGCCGAGGATGCCTTGCGGGCGCACCACCAGCACAATCAGGATGGCCAGGAACGGCGCCACCACGATGGCGTTGGTCGAGACAAACAGCCCGACCAGGTTTTCCGCGACGCCGATGATGAAGCCGCCGACGATCGCCCCCGGAATGCTGGTGATGCCGCCCACGATCGCGGCGGCGAACGCCAGGATGGCGATGTGGCCGATATCCGGCGTGATCAGGATCTTGGGCGTGATCAGGATGGCCGCGACCGCCGATATCAAGCCCGCCAGCGCCCACACCAGCATACGGATGCGCACCAGGCTGACGCCGACGATCTGCGAGGCCTTGGGGTTCATGCCCACCGCCCGCATGGCCTTGCCGGTGCGCGTGTGGTTGAACAGCACATACAGGCCCAGCATCACCACCAGGGCGGTCGACAGAATCATCAGGTCCAGCCGCGTCAGCACCGCGTCGCCGATGATCACGGTGTCAGGCGCGATCAGCGCGGGCAGCGAACGCGGCGCATCCCCCAGACCGGTCTGGCGCACCGCCCCCTTGAGCACATAGGCCAGGCCCAGCGTGGCGATCACGAGCTGCACCCCCACGCCCTTGGAGGCGATCACCCGTTCCATCACCACCCGCTGGAACAGTGCGCAGATCGCTGCGACGGCGATCAGCGTGACCGGGATCACCAGCGCATAGTGCCAATCCAGCACGAGGATCATGAACAGCGCCACATAGCCGCCGACCATGAAGATCTCGCCCTGCGCGAAATTGGGGACGTCCGTCGTCTTGAACACAATCACGACCGCCACCGCCAGCAAGGCGTACACGCTGCCGGTCACCAGACCGGACAGCACGCCTTGCTGCAGGAACAGCCAGATATCCGCAACACTCATCGTTTACTCCACGGGCGCCGCCGCCCCTACGCGCGGAGCGGCGGGCGACCGGCGCATCATTGCTTGGGCGTATAGGTCCAGGCGCTCTTGAAAGTGCCGGGGATCAGTTCCCTGTTCTGGCCGTCGAACTTCATGTAGATGGCCGATTTCTGCGCGGCATGGTCGGTCGGCGTGAACTCGACCGGGCTGGCCATCACACCCGTTTCGAGCTTGAAGTTCTGCAGCGCGGCCAGCACTTTCTCGCGGGTGGGCTCGGGCCCTGCGTCCTCGAGCGCCTTGACCACCGTCATCGCGGGCGGCAGGCCGTAGGGCATGTAGCTTTGCGGATGGCCGGGCTTGGCCGCCAGATCGGGGTAGTACTCCTTGTACATGTCATAGACCCACTGCATCTTGGGATCCGAAGGCAGGCCCAGGACCACGTCCTGGATGTAGAAGTTCTGGAGCGCGGCCGCGCCGCCCACGTTCTCGACCAGCTGGGTGAGGTCCGCCGTGCCGGTGACCGTCAGGACGATGGGCTTGTTCCAGCCCAGCTCGTGCGCTTTCTTGATGATCAGCGCGGCCGGGCGCGCATACGTCGTCAGCAGCAGCACGTCCGGATCGGCGGCACGCACCTTCAGCATGGGCGCGGTCACGTCGTTGATCGACGGATTGATCGACTGCACGCTCAGCGAGACGCCGTCGTGCCGCTTGGCCTGGAACTCGGCGGCGGTCTGGTTCCAGCCGCCGTAGGCGTCGTCGTGGTTGATGTAGCCGATCTTTTTGGCCTTGAAATGATCCACGGCAAACTCGACCACAGAGCCGCCCACCGCATACTGCGAGATCGAGAAGGCGCCGTAGATGTACTTGGACGGCGGATACAGCGCGCCGTCGCCCGAGGCGTTCAGCATGAAGAAAGGCACCTTGGCGCGCTCGACGTATTCGCGTGCCGCGACCACGGCGGCCGAGCACGAGCCGCCGTTCAGCAGGAACACATGATCCTGTTCGACCAGCTTCTTGACCGCCGCCACCAGGTCGTTGGCGTTGCAGCGCGTGTCCTCGACGACCAGTTCGATCTTGCGGCCGTGGATGCCGCCTTCCTTATTGACTTTGTCGTAGTACATCTTGGCCGCGTTGACCACGTCGAAGCCGTAGGCCATGCCGCTGCCCGACAGGGGCGAGAACAGACCGATGCGGATGGCCGTATCGGTGATGCCGGGATCCGCCGCCTGCGCGGCCGGAGCCAACCCCAGGCCTGCGATCGCCATGCACATCGCCGCCCGCCGGATTGCGTTGAATTTCATCTCGACTCCTCGTGGTGGTTGAACAAGCACTCGGCACGCCTTTCATGTATACATAAGGAACAGTCCGAGGGGTTTCAAGGGACAAACCCAATGCCCTGCTTCAAGAAATTCTTGATATATATTAATTATGCATACGCGCTTCTTCCCAGGTTATCCGTGTTTGCCCTAGCCCCGAATGCGAAGCGACGACTCTATTAGTTCAGCTTTTTTATGTATACAATATTCTGATGAATACCTTAGCCGATCACGTCACCGAAACGCTTCGGAACTGGGTTCTCCAGGGCATCCTGGCGCCCGGCGAACGCCTCGAGGAAATCCCGCTGGCCGGAAAGCTCGGCGTCTCGCGCACGCCCATCCGCGCCGCCCTGGCGAACCTGGGCAACGAGGGCCTGCTCGAGCACCAGCCCAAGCGTGGATACACCGTCCGGGTCTATCAGTACGAGGACATCATCGGCGCCTACGAGGTGCGCGCCGTGC
The DNA here is from genome assembly GCF_027257175.1 of Castellaniella sp. S9. Classification (GTDB taxonomy): domain Bacteria; phylum Pseudomonadota; class Gammaproteobacteria; order Burkholderiales; family Burkholderiaceae_B; genus Castellaniella. The sequence continues at coordinate 80,977 of NZ_JAPFGD010000012.1, forward strand.
TCGAGGGCCTGGCCTGCCGGCGCGCGGCCCAGGCGGGCCTGTCCAACCTGGCCATCAGCAGACTGAAGGCCTGCCTGGCCGAGGGCGACGCCATCCTGGCCAAGGGCGAACTGCTGCCCGAGGACCACCAGCCCTACCAGCAGATGAACATCGTGTTGCACGACACCCTGCTGAAGGCGGCCGAGAACTCCTGGGTCACGCGCTTTGCCGCTCAATCCCAGACCATGCCCTTCGCCTCGGACCGGATCATGCTGTGGGACGACCACGGCGTCATCCTCCGGTCCCACAACGACCACCACCGGATCGTGGCGGCCGTCATCGAACGCGACGGCGCCCGCGCCGAGCAGCTCATGCGCGAACATGTGTACTACGCCGGGTTGTTGTTGCGGGACAACTACGAGCGGCTGAGCAAGAAGCCGGCATAGAAGGGGCGCCTGTCGGAGAGTCCGAGATTTTCCAAGGGATGTGGTCCAAAGGGTGTCCCGTTGTTCGGCGGCCATGATGATCCGTGTTGCCTCGAGGGCCCACTATGGCTTTGTTGCAACGTCTGCTTTAATCGCCTTCCAGCGGCAGCCCCGTCTGGCCATCCTCATTGAAAGCACAAGCATCAAAGCCATCTGCCAGCAAAACAGCCCTTACCGTACATCGCCTGGCGGTACGCACACGATGATTTGGACGCTGTCCGTCCACCAGAGAAATCAAGAAACTCGTGTCAAGCAGCACAGATGCTGTCATGTGTTGCCGCCCCGCAGTTCCTCCAACCAGGCAACCGCATCGGACACGCCGGACCAAGCCGCGGTACCACGCTGCACCATCAACTGGAACTCATTCGCATCATAGGTGGGTTGATGTGTTTCGAATCCCAGTAGGTTGGGGTTGCGGAGAGCGCCCGTCAGCAGATTCTCCTCTGCCGTAATATGCAGCAAGGCGGGCCTGTACAGGCGATTTTGTTCTTCTTGGGCCAAGAGGCTCTGCGTCGCGGCAATCGTCAGTAGGGTGCCGTCATCCAATTCCAGATGCACGTTGGCCTTGAGTTTTCCACCCAAGTCAACAACCCGACCATACACGTATTTTTCAACAGCCACCCAAACATCCTCGGTTCTGCGGAAATCCGTCGAACCATTGATCAATATGTTTACACGCGCAGACGCATCAGCCACGCGATAGGTCCGCTGCGGATTCCGGCGCGCGGTCACCTGCCAACGCTCAATCACCGCGGCACGTTTGGGTTCGATATGCCCTAGCGCATCCTGCGCCTGCAGCCTGCCCATGTCGGCCCATAGACTCGTCGCCGCGAACAATCCCGACACCACCAACGCTAACGAACCTTCCTCTATCGAAACCCGCAGCTCAGAGGGATCGACATCCCGGGACGAGCCCCTCAAGAACTCGCTAACATCCTTTTGGAAATCACCTAGCAACGACAGAGGGACATGACTGGGCCCGACCTCGACATCATTGATGCGGTCGCTGACAGCAAAACGAAGTGTGTCTAGCGCGTCCATGCTTGTATTGTAAGGACTAGACTTCACCGCGTCAGCATGCTCGCGCGATAAAAATCTCCCTCACGGCACCCTCCACCCGAACCGCCCAAAACGCGAAAGGGCCGCCCCTCAAAAAGAGCGGCCCATGAATTGTTGTGCGGCCCTCCAGCCCGTCGATGGATCCAGCTAGAGGCGGCCCCCGTCCACGACAAAGCTCTGGTTCGTGCAATGGACGCTGTCCGCGGCACTGAGCCACAGCACGATCCGGGCGATGTCGTCCGGCTGCACGTGTTCCTTGATGCACTGCCGCCTCATGAGTTCAGCATCCGCCTCGGGGGTGAGCCACAGTGTCTTCTGGCGCTCGGTCATGATCCAGCCGGGCACCACGCAATTGACACGGATCCGGTCGGGACCCAGATAACGCGCCAGGCTGCGGGTCAAGCCTTCAATACCCGCCTTGGCCGTCGTATAGCACGGCATGGCGTCCACGCCCAGGCGCCAGCTGGACGAGCCCATATTGATGATGGCGCCGCCCCCTTTTTGCCGCATGGCGGGCAACACCGCCTGGGCCGCAAAGAACTGATGACGCAAATTGAGCGCCATGCGTTCGTCCCAATACTCCAGCGTGACATCCTCGAACTTGTGGCGTTGGTCGTTGGCCGCGTTATTGACCAGCACGTCGATGCCGGCCTCGGCCCCGCCGATGGCCTCGACGATCTCCCTCAGGCGATCGATGTCGCGGATGTCGCAGTGGTGAGCCTGCGGCGCCGGCCAGCCGCGGCCGCGCACGTCCTCGACCAAGGCCTGCGAGGCGGCGTCATCGATATCCAGGAAGTGAACACGGGCCTTCTGTTCGCAAAAGCCGGCCACCATCGAGGCACCGATGCCCGATGCCCCGCCCGTAATGATCACGACACGATTGTTCAAGCTTGGATAGACGGCAAATTCAGACATGGCTCCACGGCTCCGGTTCTTTCACACTCATTCACGAGACGTTCATCACGATCACGCCACACCAGCGTCCTTGAGCTGGTCGATCTTTTCGGCCGGCATGCCCAGCCATTCGGACAGCACCTCCTGCGTGTGCTCGCCACACAGGGGGGCCCGGCGATGCACGGCCAGCGGTGAGCCATGCAGGCGGTAGGGGAACCCCTGGATCGGCACGGGGCCGCTCGGTTGATCCAGCTCGATGATATGGCCGGTGTCGCGCAAGTGGGGGTTGTTGGCGATATCCGAGATCCGGGCCACTTTGGCGCATGGGATCCCTACAGACTCGATGCGCTGCAGCAGGTCGGCGGTCTTGTGACGCCGAGTCCAGGCATTGACGATGGATTCGATTTCGTCGCGATTCTCGAGGCGCCCCAAGTTCGTCGCAAACCGCGGATCCGTGGCCAGTTCGGGGGCCTCCATGAGTTCGGCCAGACGCTGGAACTTATCGTCGCCCACCGTGATCAGAATGATCCAGTCGCCGTCGGCAGTCGGAAAGACATCCCCGGGCGCGTTGAATCGGTCGCGCGTACCCGCGCGCGTCACCTCGGTGCCATTCAGCAAGTAATCCGGGATGGCGGTCAGCAGCATCGACACGGCGGAGTTCAACAAGGCACATTCAACCAGTTGCCCCTTGCCCGTCCGATGGCGATCCTGCAGAGCAGCCAGGATGCCGATCGTCGCATACAGCGCGGTACTGTAATCCACGACGAACACGCCGGCGGCCGTGGGCGGCCCGTCGACCGCGCCCGTCATGTCCATCAGGCCGGACATGGCCTGCGCAATCACGTCGAAGCACGGCCGCTTGGCGTACGGCCCGGTCTGCCCGAAGCCGGAGATCCTCGCCATGATGAGACGCGAATTGACGGCACTCATGTCATCCCATCCGCAGCCCATTTTTTCGAGTGTGCCCGGGACGAAATTCTCAATCACCACATCGGCCCCTGCAATGAGCTCACGCAGTGTGGCCTGCCCCTGCGGGCTGCGCAGATTGAGCTCGACACTGCGTTTGTTGCGGTTCATGGCGATGGTATAGAGGCTTTCGTCACCATGCCGTGGAACAAAGCTGCGGGTATCGTCCCCCCTGCCGACACGCTCGACCTTGATCACGTCCGCCCCCAGGTCCCCCAGCATCACGCCGCAATAAGGCCCCGCAATGAAGCGGCTGAGGTCGACGACTTTGATGCCTTTCAAGGCTGCATTGGATTTCATCTTTTCCCTATTTATCTGATGACGCCATCTGCGGCACCGGCCAAAGCGCCGTCCGTAACGGTGAACCCAAGAAATTCCGCGAATGCCCGCAACTGATGCTTCAGCATCCCGTCGCCCATGCAGATCCGCAAGCCGCGCTTGCGCGCCGCCGCAAGCAGCGGCGTCATCAGCGGCTGCATGATCACATCAGCCACCAGACAATCGGACCGGAGCCCATCGATGAAGAACGGCTCGGCATCCCCGGGCTTCAATCCAACCGTCGTCGCATTCAACGCGATGTCGAAGTCTGTCGGATGGGTGCCCGTCGTGCCGGCCGCGACACCCGGATACTGGCGTTGCACCGCGCGGGCCAGCTCGGCGGCCTTGGCCTCGCTGCGATTGTGGATGGCGAGCCGGGATATGCCGGCATCGGCCAGGCTGAATGCAATCGCCCGCGCGACACCACCCGCGCCCGCCATATAGACGGACTTGCCCTGGATGGGACCGACGCGGTCGACGAGCGACTGCACAAAACCCATGCCATCGAAATTCGCCGCCACCCACAAACCTTCAGGCGTACGCCGTACCACATTGGTAGCGCCGGCGATACGCGCGGATTCCTCATGGTGATCGCACAGCGCCAGGATATCGATCTTGTGTGGCACCGTGACGATCAGGCCGGCAAGGCTGTGGATGCGCCGCAGGCCCTGCAGGACGGCCGCCAGATCCTGCGGCGCAACGTGCGCCGGGACCACGACCGCGTCGATACCGTGGTCGCGAAAGAAGCCGTTCATGTGCTCGGGCGTCTTTACGTGACCGATGGGGTCGGCGATGATGCACACCACCCGTGTGTGGCCGCTGATGTCCATGACTGCTCCTATTGCGCCGACGCCATGTCGTATCCCAGCAGTGCCGAGCGCGGATCGATTTCCCGGCGGATGATCTCCAGCTCCCGCTCGGTCGGCGGCGCGGTCTGGGGCACGCCCGACAGGTCGCCCAGGTCAAAGCCGGTGGCTGCCCGCAGCTCGTCGGCCGTGACGCCGGGATGGATGGACCGGACCTTCATCCGGCCCGCCACCTTGTCGAAATCAAAAATGCACTTGGGCGTGACGACCAGTTCCGGCCCGCCCGATTCCAGCCCGAGACGCGCCCGGCCCTCGAGGCCGCCGGGATAGCCCACGCCGGCGACATAATCGACCTGCTCGACAAACGTGCGCTGGTCGTGACGCGGCATCATGATGTATTCACGCCCGAACTGGGAAAAATGCTCGGGCAGCAGGATGGAGCCCACCAGCCTGACCTTCGGCCGCGCCGGATCGCCGACCAGGACGCTGTTGATGTTTCCACACGCATCGACCTGTACGCCCGAGCCGAATCCGAACGAAATGGCGCCGTTGCGATGCGGCCAGGATCCGGGGTAGTCCAGGCTTTGCGACTCGCATGGCAGGTCGCGCAGCTTTTCGGCGAATTCCGCATCGGGCAGCTCGTCCAGGCGCGCCAGGTCGGGGTTGTAGATCCACCCTGCCAGCAGGACGGTCAGGTCCGGGGCATGCGTACGGCGGGCCAGCTGCATCGCCGCCAGCGGAATGGCGGTGGCGAACAGGGCGGCGGCGGCGCCGGTGGCGAGCCCGGTGAAACCGACCTCGTCGTTGCGGAATTCACGCGCCAGCGTAACGACGAGCAGCTCATTCAATGTAGCGGGAGTATTCATTGCTGGAGATCCACTTGAAGTAGGCTTGCAAGCCTGGCGCCGCCGATACGGTCCAGGTAATCATCGTGCGACGCCAGGTCGAACACGTTCGCTTTCAGGTATTCGGCGACCCCTTCCTCTGTTTTCGCGGCGCCGATGTACTGGGCCCAATGCGTATCGTCATCGAGGTAGCGGCCCAGCATCGACGTCGGATGCGCGCCAAAGGGCACCTCGACCACGGCATGCACGCGCGCGGCCGGAATCTGGACCAGGCGGGCGTGACGCTGCAGGAAGTTGTCGCTGACGATGCGCTCCGCCGTGACGACAAGCTTGCGGCAGCTGCGCGACAAGGTGACATCGAAGCTTTGCGGCAAATTATGAAAGCCCGGCACAATCACGTTCCCGTATTTGTCCGCCGCCGCCGCATGAATCACCGCGATATCCAGACGCGTCGCCGGCAAGGCGTGCAGGGGCTTGCCGGTCAGGGGGCAGTCGAACGCCTTGATGTCCGGATTGAGCTCGACCAGGCTGGTGCCGCCCAGCCCCGAGGCGGGCCAGAACTGCAGGCCTTCCTGATCGGCGCGAAACCGGTCCCAGGCCAGCAGTTCGGGGTAATCCACCGCATCGAAGCCGTGCTTTTCGCAGGCCCGGCGAAAGGCCGGCGCCAGACCGAATTTCTCGAAGCCCATGTAGCTGGTCTCGAGGCGGCTGCAAGTCCCCGCGGCGATCAGCATGTCGGCCTCTATGCTGTTGGTCACGCCGACGACCGTCAGATCCTTGCGCCGTTGGCGAATCAGCTCGCGCACAAAGGCCATCGGCCGCTGATAGATGGCAAAGCCGCCCAGGCCGATGCGCATGCCGTTGGCCACCAGGCCGGCCGCCTGCTGCAAGGACACGACTTTCGAGCGCCGTTCCACCTCTGCGGTGGCAATCGAGTTAGACAATGTAAGCCTCCTGTTGGCTTGGTGGGTCCGCAGTCGCCGGCCCGGCCGGCTGTCCGCCAGGGCCGGGCCGGCCAGTCATGGCCTCGCGTCAGATCTTCAGCAGCGACTTGAGGGGATTCATCTCGTTGGTATCGGGATTCCAGTAATCCAGCACGTTTTCCTTGTTGATCATGGGGGACGGGAACAGAACCTCCTTGGGCACCTTCTTGCCCGACAGAATGGCTGCCGCCGCCTCCACACCTTCCACGCCCATCGGCGGATACTGCCATGTACCGTGGATGTCGCCCTGATGAATGGCGCGCATGACTTCGGGCTGAATACCGTCATAGCCCGTGATCATCATCCCCTCGAGCCGGCCGCGCTCGCGGGCCGCCTGCGCCACACCCAGCGCCATGTCGTCGTTGTTGCAGTATGCGGCATCGATCTTGGGGTTGCCCTGCAGGAAATCCTCCATGGCCTGCAGCGCCTGCGAACGCTCGTAATTGGCGACCGCATGGCCGACCAGGTTCAATCCCGACCCTTTGACGACTTCCAGCCATCCCTTGGTGCGCTCCTGATTCACCATCGACCCTGGCTTGCCTTCGATGTGGACCACATTCGCACCCTTGGGAAGGTGCTTGACGTAGTATTCACCGGCGGAACGGGCCGTGGCGAGGTTGTCCGCCGCCAACCGGCACGTCCAGTCGGCATCGCCCGACAACGACGAAGACAGCACCACGACGGGGATGCCGGCTTCGTTGATCTCCTTGACGGCAGGGGCGATCGCATCGGCGTAATAGGTGGAAATGATGATCAGGTCCATCTGCTTGGTGACGAAATCCTCCAGATCCAGCACCTGCTTCGTCGGTTTGTCCGCCGCGTCGGACACCGAGAGATCGAAGCCGTATCGGGCTGCCGCCTCGGTCACGCCGCGCCTTTGGGCCACCAGCCACTCGATGGTGGAAAAGCTCATGGAGTATCCGACCCGCTTTCCTTTGAGGCTGTCTTGAGCCCAGGCGGCGGTACTCACGAACGGGGCTCCGACAGCCCCCACACCCAAGGCCGCCGCAGTCCGCAAAAAATCGCGCCGGCTCGGAAACTTCGTATTGCTACGCTGCATGGTGTTTCTCCTTTGGTTGATTATCCGGACACCCGAAGGAAGGGATGTCCATGTGGTTACGACTTGGCGCGATAGCGCATCTCGCTCATGACGACTGCAATGACGATGATGACTCCCTGGAGCACCATCTGAACGAAGGGTGATATGTTCAGCAGATTCAAGATATTGCTGAGCACGGCCAGGATCAGGACGCCGAACACGGTGCCGAGCACGCCGCCAATGCCGCCATCCAGGGAGGTCCCGCCGATCAATGTGGCCGAGATCGCATCGAGTTCCATCAACTGCCCGACGTTGGGCTCGGCGACATTCAGGCGCGAGGCCATGATGATCCCGGCAATCGCCGAGAACAGCGCCGCCAGCGCATAGACCTTGATCTTGACCAGGTCGCAGGGAATCCCATAGAGGCGGGCGGCCTCCTCATTGGCGCCGATGGCATAGATGTGGCGGCCCAGGCGGCTCCAGCTCAGCAGGTAGGCCGCGTACAGCCAGACGAAAAAGGCGATGAGCACGGGAATGGGGACCGTCCACAGATAACCCGAGCCGATGGCCTTGAACCAGGCCGGCGAGTCCCGCATCACGATATTGGCCCCGTCGGTCGCGATATACACGAAGCCGCGCGCCGCGATCAGCATGGCCAGGGTCGCGATGAAGGGCTGCAGGCGCAGCTTGGTGATGAGCAGGCCGTTGATCAGGCCCAGGATGGTGCCGCCGATCAGCGCGGCGACAATGGCAATGCCGGCGCCGTACGGCATCAGCACACCGATCAGCATGGCCGAAAAGCCCAGGATCGAGCCCACCGACAGGTCGATGCCCCGGCTGATGATGACGATCGTCATGCCGGCCGAGACAATCAGCATCGGCGCGGCGCCGCGCAGCACGTTCATGATGTTGCGCGTACCGAGAAAGTAGGGGGACGCCAGGGACGCCACGGCAAGCAGTACGATCAACGCCACGATATGGCTGTTGCGCAACAGGAAGGAAGTGGCTGCCCGCAAGGTATTGTGTTCGCGAACAGGGGTCAGGCTGGATTCAGTCATGGCTGGTCTCTTTTTGCGCGGCCCGGTTCCCGCGGCCGCAATCATTGTTGTCAGGCGGGGGCGGCGGTCTTGGCGAGCAGCGGCCGGCCGGTCATGATCATGCTGACGATGTCGTCGTGCTGGACCTCGCGCGTATTCACGACATCGATCAGGCGGCCGCTTTTCATGACGGCGATACGGTCGGCGACCGTGAACACGTGCTCGAGATTGTGGCTGATGATCAGGGTGGACAGGCCCTTGGTCCGCAGGCTGTCGATCAGCTGCAGCACCTTCTGGCCTTCATTGACGCCCAGGGCCGCCATGGGCTCGTCCATGATGAGCAGGCGCACGTCCTCCTCCAGCAAGAGGCGGGCGATCGCCACCGACTGGCGCTGTCCGCCCGACATGGACCGCACCTTGGCATCGATCGAGGGCAGCTTCAGGTCGATGCGCGCGAGAAGCTCCTCGGTGCGCCGGCGCATCGCGCGGGTGTCGATGACGGGCAAGACGCCCCACTTGGTCGTCGTGAGCTCGCGCCCCAGAAAGAGGTTTTCACGGACATCGAAGACATCGACCAGGCCGAGGCTCTGGTGCAGCGTCTCGATGCCGGCCGAGCGGGCATCGGCGGGTGAATGGAATTGCATCTCGCGCCCGCCCACCAGGATCGAACCCGCATCCGGCTGCATGACACCCGACAGCATCTTGATGAAGCTGGATTTCCCGGCGCCGTTGTCGCCGACCAGCGCGACCACCTCGCCGGCAAAGATATCAATGGACGCCTGCCTGACGGCATGCAGTCCGCCGTAGCTCTTGGAGATCTCGCGCACCGACAGGATGGGTGCTGCATCGACCGCTTGATTCATGACTGGTCTCCGGTGGCAATGGATTGAACATGCGAGGCATCGGCCGGCGAACCCGACGTCCGGCTGTCGGCGCCCGCCTTGCCGACGGCCCAGCCGACCGCTGTGACGTCGCCCTTGTCGTTCTGCGACCAGAACTCGATTTCGAACGTGCCGTCCGTCTGGATGGCGCGAACGACAGCGCGCAGCTGAATGGTGTCGCCCGATTCGACATTGCGCAGGAACGTGATGCCGAGCCGGCCGCCCCGCAGGTAGGCGTCGCCCAGAAAATCGGTCACCAGGTGGGCGAACCAGCAGGCCTGGATCATGCCCGACATGATCGTGCGTTCGAATCCCGCCGCACGCGCGATATCGATGTCGGTGTGGAGGTTGCGCCAGCCCTCGTTGGCGCCGACGAACATGGACATCTGGTCCTGTTGGATGGTGCGGCTGCGCGGCGGCAGCACCATGCCGGGCCGGGCCGCCTCGGCGCCCTCCGCGACCACGGGATCCTGTGGCCAATCCGTGGCCACCCTGCGCTGGGACAAGCCGACAGGATCGGCCTGGGGACGGTCCGGGTATTGCTGCTGAGTCGGCACGATCTCAATGGACCGGTGACGCACCAGCAGGGCACCGCTGGAATCCCTGGCCTCGCCGTCCAGCACGACGCACGTGCGGCCCTTGCGCACGAAGGTGTCGGAGTACGTGGCCGACAGGACGACCTCGTCGCCAAAGCGAGGCGGTGCGACGAACTCGATATCGTCTTTCAGGTGAACGGCGCTGACCCCCTGCGGATCGTATTTCTCCATGAAGATATGCAGGAGCTTTTTCGCCAGCAAGGCAGGGGCCACGAAAGGACCCGGCTCGGCCGCGCTATGGAAATAGCGTGCGCTGAAATCCTCGACGGCAAACGAAAAGCCGCGAACCAGGTGCGCGTCGAGCTTGAGCGGGACCGGCCCGAATTGCTCGCCTTTTTCTATGTTCTCGAAAAGATGTTTTTTCATGCGGCTAACCTCGTGGACTCCAGCCAGTGCATCGCATCGGAAATATCCTCGATGCTCAAGCCATGCGGAAAGTGGTTGATATGGGGTGATGTCATCGTGCCGGCGGCGATCGCCCGGATGTCGCCGGGCCCGGGCTGCCCGCCGAGTTCCACCAGATTGCGGGGCAACCCGCAGCGGCCATAGAAATCGATGAGGGCCTGGATCTCGGCGTCCGGACGATGCTCCAGCCGCAGCTGGACCAGGTTGGCGTAGGCGACCTGCAATCCATGCAGCGTGCGCGCGTACTGCGGGACACTGGACAGGCCTCGCGTCATCGAGTGCGAAATGGATAAGCCGCCGCTTTCGAAAGCCAGACCGCTCATGAGGATCGTGGCCTCGACTACGGCTTCGAACGCATCGTCGGGTCGATGCTGATCGACCGCGGCCAGCGCCTGGTCCGCATTGTCCAGCAGTATGGCGTGGCATGCGCGCGCCAGGGCCAGCGCCGACAGCGCCGGATTGGCCGAAAAAATATTGCGGCCCCTGGCATTGACGCAGGCCTCGACCTCGTAGATCTTGCCGATCGCATCGCCGACCCCGGCCACGAACAGATGGCGAGGCGCCTCGGCGATGACCTGCGTGTCGACAATGACCTGGGCCGGATTGCGCGGCAGGTGACGGACCTCGAGCAGCTTGTGGCTGCTGTCGTACATCACATAGTTATGGCTGACGGGCGCGTCGGTGGAGGCCGCGGTCGGTATCGAAATCATGGGCAGGCCAAGCCGATGGGAAAGGGCCTTGCCGATATCCAGGCACTTGCCGCCGCCAGCCGCAATGATCATGCGGGGGTGGCCCACCTGCCCTGCCAGCCGCTGGACCTCGGCATCCGTGCATTCCCCGGCAAAAGGGAAGGCGGCCAGCCGCACGCCGGCCTGCGCGCAACTGTCCGCCATCTGGGCGCCGTAGCGCTCGAGCACGATCGGGTCGACGACCAGCGCCGCCGCGTCCCCGTACGTCGCGACCTCCTGGCCCAAGCGGGACAGGACGCCTGCCCCCTGGATATACCGTGACGGTGATCCGAACACGATCATTCGGTGTGTCTCCTGTGCTCTTAACCCAATGAAAAACAAAGGGCATTGTTTTATTTCCGGTAGTAGCCGAGGACTCTGCCGGCGTTTTTCCGCATGATAGGGGATCCCTTCAACATGTGTCAAGCATCACGCATGATGCATCATGCTTGATATGAAGTGGATTTTGGATCATCATATAAACGCGCATGCCGTCCCTTTCCAGGACGAGCCCGCTAGACACATCACGGAGACATTCATGGACGAAGCACCAGCCAGCGCAACCCGCACGCCGGCGCCCGCGGTAGACCGCTACACGCCCGACCAAGACACAGTGGTCCGCCTGCAGGAACGCGCGCGGGCGATACGGCTCGAGGCGATCCGCCTCATCGGCATCGCCAAGACGGGACACTACAGCTCGGTTTTCTCGGCCGCCGAAATATTCGCGGCGCTGTACTACGACGTCATGACGCTGCAGCGCGGCAACCCCGGCTGGGCTGAACGCGACCGGTTCACCATCGGCAAAGGCCACGCCGCCGTCGGCCTGTTTCCCATCTATGCCGACCTGGGCTTCTTTCCCAAAGCCTGGCTGGACGACTACACACGTCTGGGCAGCCCCCTGGGCGACCACCCCGACATGCGCAAGGTGCCCGGCGTCGATTTTTCATCGGGTTCCATCGGTCATGCGCTGTCGAACGCGGCCGGAATCACGCTGGCGCAACGCTGGACCGGCAAGGACTATCGCGTGTTCTGCATGATGGGCGACGGCGAAATGCAGGAAGGCCAGGTCTGGGAGGCGGCCTTGTTCGCCGCGCAGTACCGCCTGGGCAAGCTGATCGCCATCGTCGACCGCAACGGCTACCAGCTTGACGGCCGGGTCGACGACGTGATGGGGATCGAGCCCCTCACCGACAAGTGGCGCTCCTTCGGATGGGAGGTCCACACGGTGGACGGCCACGACGTGGCTGCCGTCACCGCATTGCTGCGTCGGCTGCGCGCCGACGACGCGCGCGAGGCACCGGTATGCGTGATCGCGCGCACGGTCAAGGGCAAGGGCGTCTCCTATATGGAGACCGAACCCGGCTGGCACCTGGGCTGGCTGGACACGCCCGACGAACAAGCCGCCATCCAAGAAATCAACTCGAAGGTGATCTGACATGATGGGACCGACATCCGACAATTCCTGGCAATACCGCGCGCTCAACGCAAAGAACCCGGGACTTGATCACCTCTCGAACGGCCTGATCGCACTGGTCAAGGACGGCCACGACGTCATGGCGGGCTCGGCCGACCTGAAATACTCGAACGGGCTGAACCGCTTCGCCGACGCCTATCCCGACCGCTACATCTCGTTCGGCATCTCCGAGCAAAACATGGTGTCGGTGGCCGCCGGCATCGCCACCACCGGTGTCACGCCGTTCATCGCCACCTTTTCCTCGTTCCTGGCGCTGCTGGCCTGCGAACAGATCCGCATGGACATCGCCTATTGCGCACAGCCCGTGCGCATGGTGGGCCACCACACCGGCATCTCGCTGGGGTTCTACGGCACGTCGCACCATGCCACCGAAGACATCGGCACCCTGCGCTCCATCGCCGACCTGGACCTGGTGTCGCCTTGCGACGGGGCCGAACTCGAGGCCGTCATCCGCGCATCGGCCACACGCGACCGGCCCCTCTACATCCGCATCGGCCGCGGCCGGGATCCCGTCGTGTACGCCGACGGCACGCACTTTGAATTCGGCAAGGCCCGCATCCACGGACTCGGCGAGGACCTGACGATCATCGCGTGCGGCATCACCGTCCACGCGGCGCTCGAGGCCGCGGAGGCCCTGGGCAAAAAGGGGCGCTCCGTCGGCGTGATCAACATGGCCTCCATCAAGCCGCTGGACCGCGACGCCATCCTCGCGGCGGCCGACGCCTCAAAGAGCGGCAAGCTGATGACCGTGGAAGAGCACAACGTCCTGGGCGGCCTGGGCGCCGCCGTCGCCGAGGTCATCGCCGACGAGGGCCGGGGCATCCGCCTGAAGCGCCATGGCATCTATGACGAGTACAGCCTGATCGCGCCGCCCACCTCGCTGTATGCGCACTACAAGCTCGACGGCCCCGGCATCGCCTCGGTCGCCGAAGACTTCATGAACCAATAACAGCCCCCTCACCAGGATTCAACATGAAAAAAACAACCATTGTGACGGGTGGCGGGACGGGCATCGGACTGGCGACCGCGCGGCGCTACCTCGAAGCCGGCTATCGCGTAATCGCCGCCGGAATGGACTGCGAGGACGGGGTGGACGGGCTGGAATTCCATGAAACCGACGTCACCGACCCCGCCCAGCTCTCGGCCCTGGTCGGGCGCGCCGACCGGATCGATGCCGTGGTCAACTGCGCCGGCATCATCCGCCAGGCGCGGGAGTGGCAGCCGACGGACTTCAACCAAGTCCTGAACGTCAACCTGACGGCAGCCATGGCCATGGCCACGGCCGCGATCGAGCCGCTGCGACAGGCGCAGGGCTCGATCGTCAATATCGCCTCGATGTGGAGCTTCTTCGGCGCCAGCAATGCACCGGCCTACGGCGCCTCGAAAGCCGGGCTGATTGCCCTCACGCGCTCGATGGCAACCGCTTGGGGACCGCTCGGGATCCGGGCGAACGCGGTTGCACCCGGCTGGGTGGACACGCGCCTGGGCGCGGGCGCCAAAAACGACCCGCAACGCGGCCCGGGCATTATCGCGCGCATCCCGCTGGGCCGCTGGGCCCGCCCCGAGGAAATCGCCAATGTGATTTTCTTTTTGACATCGGACCAGGCGAGTTATGTGAATGGCTCCGTCCTCGTTGCGGACGGCGGATATTCAGTGGCGTGATCCGGCGCCAGGCAAGCCAGCAGTTTTTTGTTTGATTTATTTGCCGGATCGGTTGCGACGTTCCTCGACGCGAGTAATGAGTTCGTCGCTCCAGGAAATATCCGCCTGCATGGCTTGCTTGGCGCCAATCGGGTCGCCGGCCTTGACGCTCGCGAGAAATTTAAAATGGAGATGATTATCCGCCGATAAACGCCTGACAGGAATTTCCTCGTGAAAGGTACGCAGGAACGGCCCCATGACCGCCCACATGTTTTCACATATTGCCTCGACATAAGGCATATCGGCAAATCTGAGGATCAGGAAATGAAAATCACGATTCTTTCGAGCCGCCTCGCGCGGGTCGGTCGCCGCGGCGTGGATGAACTCCGCATTGGCTTCCTCCAGGCGCGCCAGCATTTCAGGCGTTCCGGTTTCCGCGAACCGCTGCGCGGCCATGCCTTCGAGTTCCCTGCGTATGGCCACGATCTCGCGCAGGTTGCGCGCGGACGGGTCGGGCACGATGACCGAGGTCGCCGCCTTGATTTGCAGCGCCTGTTCGCTGGCGAGCCTGGAAATCGCCTCGCGGACCGGGGTAATCGAGGTGCCGTATCGCTCGGATAATGCAGCTATCGTCAGTCGCTCGCCCGGACGAAACTCACCGTCCATCAGACTGGTGCGCAAATGATCGTAAATCTGCTCGGACATACTGGTCTTGATTACCCGGCCCGGATTCGAGGAAGCTTGCTTTGTCGATATCATGATGAAAAAAGCTACAAAGTTGGAACTTCAATACGATGGTTTCTTACGCACCACATAGCATACGGGAAGGTCCGTCAACCGGCAACAAGAATAACAATACATCCATTTTCGAACCCGCCCCAGATACACGGAACCCCCTCATATACATTTTCCGGGGGAGTTCCCGATAAGCACTTTAATATAAGAACACATATATACAAAACCCGGAGACAAAACCATGGAAAACTTATTCAAGCAGGAACTGGCAGGCGGCAATCGACAAATAGGATTATGGTGTTCGCTGGCCAATCCCATTAGCGCGGAAATCATTGCGGGTTCGGGTTTTGATTGGTTATTGATCGATGTCGAGCACGCGCCCAACGACCTGCGATCGGTGCTCTCTCTGCTGCAGGCGGCGGCACCCTACCCGACCGAAGCCATGGTGCGCATGCCCTCGAGCGACCCGGTACGCCTCCAGCAATACCTGGATATCGGCGCGAGGTCGTTGATGATACCCGACGTGCGCGATGCACAAACCGCCGCCACCGTCGTCAGCGCGACCCGGTATCCCCCCGAAGGCATCCGCAGCATCTCGATGGCGACGCGGGCCAACCGGTATGGCCGGGTGCCCGACTACCACCGCAACGCCGGCCGCGGCATATGCATCGCGGTGCAGATCGAATCGGCGGAAGGGGTCGACAATGCCGACCTGATCGCGCAGGTCGACGGGGTGGACGCCCTGTTCATCGGACCGGCGGACCTATCCGCCAATCTGGGTCACATGGGCCAGCCCCACAGCCCGGCGGTGCAGGCGGCAATCACCCGGGTGCTGGACGCCGCGAAGCGACACGGCAAGGCGGCGGGGATACTCGCCATGTCGAGGCAAGACGCCGAAGGATACCTGGCCGCAGGCATGACGATGGTCGCCGTGGGCTCGGATCAATCGTTATTGATCAAAGCCAGCGACGCGCTTGCCGCCCATTTCAAGGCCCTGCCGCTATGAAACGTCCCCAGCCTTTGCGCAGCGCCCGCTGGTTCGCCGTCGACGATCTACGCAGCTTCGGCCACCGCTCCAGATTCATGCAGATGGGCTACAGCCCCGAAGACTGGGCAGGCAAGCCCATCATCGGCATCATCTCCACCTGGTCCGACATCCAGCCCTGTCATGCGCACTTTCGCGAGCGTGTGCAGGATGTCAAGCGCGGGGTCTTCCAGGCCGGCGGCTTTCCGGTGGAACTGCCCGCGCTGTCCCTGGCCGAAACATACGTCAAGCCCAGCACCATGCTGTACCGCAACCTGCTGGCCATGGATACCGAGGAGCTCATCCGCTGCCACCCGATAGACGGCGTGGTGCTGATGGGCGGCTGCGACAAGACCACCCCCGCCCTGCTGATGGGCGCCACCAGCGTCGACTTGCCCAGCCTCTATATCCCCGCCGGCCCCATGCTGCGCGGCAACTGGGAAGGCCACGTCCTGGGGTCGGGGTCGGACACCTGGCGATTCTGGGACGAACGGCGCGCCGGCCGCATCAGCCACGAGCAGTGGCTGGGGATCGAAGGGGGCATTGCGCGCAGCCACGGCACCTGCATGACGATGGGCACCGCCAGCACGATGACCGGCATCGCCGATGCGCTGGGCGTGACCTTGCCGGGGGCCTCGTCCATCCCCGCGCCGGATGCCCATCATCCGCGCATGTGCGCGGCGGCCGGCCGACGGATCGTGGACATGGTCCACGAGGATCTGCGACTATCCCGGATCCAGACGGCGCCCGCGTTCCAGAACGCCATCGTCGCGGCAATGGCCATGGGCTGTTCCACGAACGCCATCATCCACCTGATCGCACAGGCACGCCGGGCCGGCTGCGCAATCGGCCTGGAGGACTTCGAAAGCGCCAGCCGCCGGATACCGGTCCTGGCAAACATCCGGCCCAGCGGCGACCGATACCTGATGGAGGATTTCTACTACGCCGGCGGCATGCGCGCCCTGTTGGCGGAGCTCAAGCCCTTTCTATCCCTGGACACGCTGACCGTGACCGGCAAGACGCTGGGCGAAAACCTGGAGTCGGCCCGGATATTCGACGAGGACGTCATCCGCCGCCTGGACAACCCCATCTACCGCGAAGGCTCGCTGGCGGTCCTCAAGGGCAACCTGGCCCCGGACGGCTGCGTCATCAAGCCGGCCGCGGCCGACAAACGCCTGCTGAAACACCGAGGGCCGGCCATCGTCTTCGACAGCTACCCCGACATGAAAGCGCGCATCGACGATCCGGACCTGGACGTGACGCCCGACCATGTGCTGATCCTGCGCAACGCAGGCCCCCTAGGCGGGCCCGGCATGCCCGAATGGGGAATGATCCCCATCCCCCGGAAATTGTTGAAAGCGGGCGTGCGCGACATGCTGCGCATTTCAGACGCGCGCATGAGCGGCACCAGCTATGGTGCCTGCGTGCTGCATGTCGCGCCGGAATCCTATATCGGCGGCCCCTTGGCGCTGATACGGGACGGCGACTGGATTTCGATCGACGTCGACCAGCGCTCGATCCAGATCGAGCTGGACGATGCGGAATTGGCACGGCGACGCGCGGCATGGACACCGCCGGCGCCCCGTTTTGAAAGAGGCTATGGATGGATGTTCAGCCGGCACATCCAACAGGCCAACGAAGGATGCGATTTCGACTTTCTGCGCACCGAGTTCGGGGCGCCTGTCGGAGAGCCTGATATTTTCTAGCGCGGCGGGCCGCCCTCGAGAGGCCCCCCCTCGCGGCTGACGGGCGTTCCTTGCTAGATGTCCAGCAAATTTGCCGTCGCTCGTGCCCGCCATCCATATATTACCGACCGGTAACTTAGCGCCCAGCGGCCACCCTGGCATGACGACAAACACATCGCATCCAACCGACCTCACCCCCATCCGCTCGGCCGAGGATCTGGGCGCCGTGGTTCGCGCGGCCCGGCAAGCGCAATCCCTGCGGCAAAGCGATCTGGCGGGCCTGTCCGGCACCGGCAACCGGTTCATCGTCGACCTGGAGCGCGGAAAGCCCACCGTACAACTGCAAAAGGTCTTGGACATGGTGGATCTGCTGGGCCTCGAAGTCGTCATCCGCCGCAAACGCGGGGCGCCTCGATGACCCCCAGACCGCGCGTTTTCCGGGACGGTCATCTACGAATCCAATGAAACTGGCGCAGGAAATCCTGCACGCCCTTCCAGCCGCATTGGACAACGTTGTGTCTGAACTGAAATCAGCAAGCCGCCAAACCCATGGCTGGCTCCAGATAAAGAAAGGGCCGCCCCAAAGGGCGGCCCCAGCCGGCTGACGGACGGCCCTTACTGGATATCCAGCATCCTCGCCCCCCGCTCGCCGGTTTTCTTGGGCAGGGATAGCTCCAGCACGCCATCGGCGCAGCGCGCGCTGGCGCGGGCGGCATCGATTTCGTGGCCAAGGCTGAAGCGGCGCATCTGCACGCCGTGATAGCGCTCGCGGCGCAGCACGGTTTCGCCTTCCTTTTCCACGTTTTCGCTGCTCTTTTCCACGCGCAAGGACACGACGTTGCCCTCGATCGAGACCTTGATGTCCTCCTTGCGGGCGCCGGGCACCTCGGCCTTGACCGCGTAAGCCTGGTCGGTTTCGGTCACGTCGACGTTGATGCGCGGCTCGTCGCCGCCGCGCGAGGACAGGGCGGCGCCCAGCGGAAACCTGCCGAACAGGTCATCGAAGCCGCGCAGGCCTTCGAAACCGGCCAGATCGCCGAACGGGTTGAATCGTGTGAGATTGCTTGCCATATCGAACCTCCTGAATCCAATAAGAATGCAAGATGGAAGCCGGCAATCAGGCTTTGTTGACCCTACCGGCCGTGTTGATCAATATGGGTTTACCCGGATGGAAAATCAAGGCTTACGGCGCCCTGATCCGCAGGAAGCTTGACTGCGGTCAAATAGTGCGCGTCATCGGGGCGTGATGAATCCACATTCGACAAAACCATTCACTCACTGCGCAAACATCAGGGGAACCTGTCTACAGTGGCAGCACAGCCGCGCTTTCCCATCGACAGTCCTCGATCCCCGCTGCGTCTGGCCCTGACATTTCTCGCGTGCAGACCCTTGCTGCTGTCACTGAGCAACACACGAAAATAGAAAACCTAGCACCCAGTGCTATAATTTAACAAGGTGGGTGGATGCAATGAGCAAGCAATGCCCCCGTTTCTTCAAAACCAAAGCATTCACCAAACTAGCTGCCAAGTCTCGGATTGAGGATGTGGAGTTGCTCCGATCTGGCTCTGATCTGACACAGGGAAAGGGGATCAGCCTGGGTGATGGCGTATGGAAGAAGCGGCTCAACAAGAACATGCATCGCAGCATCGTTATCGAGAAGGCCGCGGATTGGTGGTTCTTCATTTATCTGTACGCAAAGAACGACCGCGAAAATATCACTCGAGCCGAGGAGGCCGCCTTCAAGCTGTTGGCTACCCAGTATGCTGCAATGAATGAAAGGCAGCTTGATGATCTACTCGCGACAAAGGAAGTTCTGGAGATTGGCAATCATGGCGACGCAACCTCAATTCAAGAGCGATGCATTCGAGGCAATTCATAGGGCGGCCTCAAGCCTGCACCGATCAGGCGCGATGAACAAGCAGACTATGCGAGAGTTCGACGAGATGTGCCTTACGGCGGCGCCTCACTTCGATGCCCAGGCCATCGTGAAAATTCGCACGGACGCCAAAGTCAGTCAGCCCGTCTTTGCCAGGTACCTGAATACGAGCACCTCCACCGTGCAAAAGTGGGAAAGCGGTGCGAAACAGCCCAGCGGCATCGCTGCGCGCCTGCTACAAGTCGTTCAGAAACATGGTCTCGATGTGCTGACTTGAGGCAAGGGGCCATTATCGCTCATCGCGCCCCCCACCCCGTCAGGATGATCCGCACGGTCTTGAACACGACCAGGATGTCCAGCCACAGCGAGAAATGCTTGATGTAATAGAAGTCGTGCTGGATCTTGATGCTGGTTTCGTCGGTGTCGCCGGCGTATCCCTGCATGACCTGGGCCCAGCCGGTGATGCCGGGACGCACGACGTGCCTGTAGATGTAGAACGGAATCTCGCGGTCGAACCGGTCCACGAAGGCGCGCTGCTCGGGGCGCGGGCCGATCAGGCTCATGTCCCCCTTGAGGACGTTCCATAGCTGCGGCAATTCATCGAGACGCGTCTGGCGGATGAAGGCGCCGACGCGGGTAATGCGGTCGTCGTCCGTGGCGGCCAATTGGGCGCCGTCGCACTCGGCGTCGGTCCGCATGCTGCGGAACTTATAGATGCGGAAATCCTGGCCTCCCAAGCCTACCCGGCTCTGGACGAACAGGGCCGGACCGGGGCTGTCCAGGCGGACCGCGATGGCGGTGACCAGCATCAACGGCAGGGCGATGGGCGCGACGACCAGGACGCCGGCAATGTCGATGACCCGCTTGCATACGGAATACAGGGGGGAAGGCAGCAAGGATCCGACGTCGTTCTCGGACAGATGGTCGATCTCGACCCGGCCCGTCAAGGTTTCCATCATCTGGCGCACGTGGAATACGGGGATGTGGGACAGGATGCACTGGGCCAGGAAGCGCTCCCATTCCGGCCCCAGGTCTTTGGAATCGAGGTCCGCGACGACCGCATCGTAGCGGACACCCTCCAGATCGGGCACCGCCAGCCGGCGGACTTCCAGATTGGATTGCGAGACTACGGCGCAGGCCTCGCCCAGCGGCACGACGGCCAGCTTCAGGCGCCGATATCGCCGGCCGATGAAATAGCCCGCATAGCACCAGGCGAGGGCCAGGGCATAGGCCAATAGCAGGATCGGCCTGGAGTAGGGGCTGCGGCTGAAGAACAGGGCCGCAAAGGCGACGAGGAACACCGCAGTGACGACGGGCGCGATGTGGGCGATGATGGCGCCGCCCGAAAAGCGCGCCAAACGGCGCAGGGTCAGGACGATGACCACGAACGACAGGCCGACGGCGATCAAGGTGTTGATGCGGACCGGGTCCATATGGCGCCAGAACGTCGCTCCCCAGCCCAGCATTGCCGGGAGGACCGCGATCATCAACAGGCCGGCGACGAGCTGAAACGGCCAACCCAGCAACACGACTTCGTACCAGCGGGAATGGCGCCGCTCGTAGCAACCGAGCGTTTCCGGATGCTCGTGCGCGCCGGCTCCGGCGGTCCGCCCGATCCGCGCCGAGGGCAGCCAGGCAAAGGCCAGCGCCAATATCAGGTAGCCCCATTCCGACATCTCCGTCGAAAAGGTGTGCAGCATCAAGCTGCCCATATAGGCGAGGGCTGCGCCCGCGGACGCGGCAATGGCATAAACCTCGCCGGCGTCGCGATGCCCCGTATCGCGCAGCACCCCCCGCAACGGCAGGGCCGCCGCGACGATGAAACCCAGCATGCCGGCCAGGCCGAGCACGCCGAAATCCGCCAGGGCGCCCAGGAAGGCATTATGGACATGCATGGCAATGCCGTAGCCCGGGTCCATGGCGGTCGAGCCAAAGCCGCAGCCCAGCGGCAGGCAGTCCACCGATTGCGCGATTCCATTGCGCAGCAATCGCACCCGCTGGGGGTCGCCCTGGCCCAGCCTGGTCGAGGCAACAGGATCGACCGCCGCCTCGACCAGGGCCTCTGCGGTGCCGCCGGCCGTCGACGACGCGCCCGCCAGGCCCGCCGCGGACCCGTGACTCAGATAGCCGATGGCGGTGCTGAGCACCAGCAAGCCGAACAGCGCCGGCACGCACAGGATCAGCGCGCGCCGCGCCGCCGACAACAGGCGCCACTCGCGGCGCCAGACCAGCAACACCCCAAAAGCCAGGACCGTCAGGCCCACCACCAGCAGCCCTGTGCGCGAGCCGTCGACCACCACCAGGAATACGCAGCCCGCCACCGCCAGGCCATTGGCGATCCAGCGGCCGGGATGCGTCACCGTGGCGGCCAGGCACAACGGCATGAAGAACGCCCCCGCTTTCCAGATCACGCCTGGCCAAGCCAGGAAGCTGCCCTCGCGGCCGGCCGATCCCAGGTCGAGGTAATAGCCGGCCGGCCCGGCTTTGGAGGCGAGGAACACCAGCACCACGATGGCCACGACGCCCTGCAGCGCCAAAATCCGCAAACGCCAGCCGACGGCGGCCGCCAACCGCCATGCAACCCAGCAACACAAGCCGATGACGCCGATCTTGACGGCCTGGTAGAGCGTGACGGCACTGTGATTGGCCCAGGCCGAGAGCAGCATGCCCAGGATCAATGCCGCATACGACGCCCGGACCGATGCTGGCAACAGCGGCCGTTCGGCCACCGGCGCGGCCGAGCGCTGCGTGACGCCGATCGCCGCCAGCGCCCAGGCCGCCCACAGGACCCAATAGCCCAGGGGCGTCACGACATCGCGCAGGCTCCCGAGAGCGGCCAGCAGCAGGCCGCACGCCAGGACCCACGCGGCGAAAGTTTCTCGATCAACCATTCATACACCAAGCTTGCGACCACCCACATCCTAGTGAGTCGCCGAACAAGGGATGTAATGATTGGTTTAGAACGATTCAGATTGCCTCGCAACCTGCCGATTTCCCCTACCAATCGAGCAGCCAGCCGATCAATTTCCTGTCGATTTCTTTCACATCGAAACAATCCTCGGCAATCCGCCGGCTGGCGGCGCCCATCGCGGCCACCCGGTCGGGATGATCCAGGAAACGGCGCATCGCATCGGCCAGGGCGTCCACGTCCCGCGGCGGCACGAGATCACCATTGACGCCGTCGCGGACGGTTTCGCGGCAGCCCGGCACGTCGGTGGTGATCACCGGCCGGCCCATGGCCATGGCCTCCTGGGTGCTCAGCGGCACACCCTCGCGGTAGGAGGGCAGGACGAACACACTGGCCTGTGCCATCCAGGGCCGCACCGGCACGTGCCCCGGCCATTCCAACAAGCCCTCATCCACCCAGGCTTGAATCTGTCCCCGGTCCAGGCCGCCCGGATTGCTGTCCAGGCCGCCCAGCAGGACGAAGCGTGCTTGCGGATAATCGGCCCTGAGGCGCCGTGCCGCCAGCGCGTATTCCACGATGCCTTTCTCGCGCAACAGGCGGGCGACCAGCAGAAAGCACATCGGCTCGGTCACCGGCGGCGCCGGCTGCCAGGCCTGCAGATCGACACCGATGCCCCCCAGCAGCACGGACCGCGCAGGCGCCGCCAGGCCGCGCTCGATGAACTCGCGCCGGTCATCAGGATTCAGAAAGACAAGCCGATGGGCCCGGCCCAGTGCGCGGCGATACAGTGCCTCGACCCCGCGCCGCAGGAGACGGCGGCGCCAGCCGGGACGATCGCCGGTGGCCGTGAATACGTAGCCCGCCCCTTCGACCAGGGCCACCCGCCGCGGCACCCGGGCCACCCAGGCGGCCAACGTCCCGTAGACCATGGGCTTGGTGGAAAACGCGAACGAGACGTCCGGCGCCAAGCGCCGCAGGATGCGCACCAGCCGCGCCACGTCCACCAGGTCGCGCAGGGGATTCATGCCGGTGCGCTGCAGGCGGTAGTCGACGGGGACCGCCCCCAGGGCGCGCACCCCGGCGCGCGTCCCTGCATCGTAGTCCGGCGCCAGGCAATGCACCTGTACACCGTTGGCGCACAGCTCGCCGATCAGGTGCCCCCTGAAGTTCAGCAGGGACACCGCATGATGCGACACGATGGCGATGCGCCTCATGCGCGGGGATCCCGCCGGTGCGCCCGGGCCTTGGCCACGCAATAGGCCAGGCACTGCAGGCTGCGGACCGCGGCCTTGATCCGGCCTGTCCAATGGGGCTCGCGGCCGATCTGCTCGGCATAGAACAACAGGAACCCACCGGGGCTGCGCCGCAATTGCGCCCGGAAATTCCGCGTGTAGCCGTCCGCCAGATACTCGCCATGGTAGACGGCCCGGTCCAGATGGAATTGGATCCCGCCTCGATCCGCGATCCGGTTCCAGATGTAGAGTTCAGGCACGAATTTCTCGCCCGGGATGACCGGAAACGGCAGGGCCGCCATGAGGTCGCGCCGGAACACATAGGCCAGGTCGCCCTGCACCATGCGCCCCACCTGGCTGGGTGTACCGATGAAGGGTACCGGCCCTGCGTACGGCCGGCCGCGCAGGCCGCCGTCCGGTCCCGCCTTGCGGAAACACACGCCGGCCACCTGCTGCGGCCTATCCGCAGCCTGGGCCAACGCGGCCGCCACGCATTCCACGGCGTCCGGCGTCAGCCAATCGTCGCTGTCGACGATGAAAACCCACTCGCCGCGCGCCGCCCGGACCCCGGTATTGAGGGCCACGTGCTTGCCGCTGTTGTCCTGCCGCAGGACACGAACCTGAAAGCCAGTCCGCGGCCTGCAGGCACGCACCCACTGCGCCGTATCGTCCGTGCTGCCGTCGTCGACGACCAGCCACTCGAAATCATGCCGCGCCTGCGCGCACAGGCTGTCGTAGAGCCTGGGCAAGGTATGTCGGCGATCAAAGGTCGGCGTCAGGATGGTCAGCATCGGTTGTTCCATCAGTCGTCCTCCCGATAGATATCCAGCCAGGTGTCGACACTGCGCTCGATGTCCAGGCGATCCTCGACCTGCCGCCGCGCCGCCGCGGTCATCGCCGCCACCCGACCGGCATCCATCGACAAGGCCTCGACCAGACCTTGCGCCAGGGCGTCATCGTCGCCGACCGGCACCAGGATGCCGGCGCCGTTCAGCACCTCGGCCACCCCGCCCGCATCGGTCGCCACCACCGGGGTCCCCGAGGCCATGGCCTCGGCCACGACCAGCCCGAAGCCCTCGTAGCGGGAGGGCAGCACGAACACATCCGCGGCACGCATCAGCTCGGGCACGTCATGCCGGGCGCCCAGGAACACCACCCGGTCCTCCAGGCCCAGGGCCTCGCGTTGCCGCAACAGGTCCTTGCGCCGGGGGCCGTCCCCGGCCAGCCACAGCTGGACGTCCGGATATCGGCCCGCCACGTGCGCGAACGCGCGCAACAGGCCCGCGTGGTTTTTTTCATCGGCCAGGCGCCCCACGGACAACAACAGGCGGACGTCCGAGCCGGGGAGCAGGCGCCGGCGGGCCTGCGCCCGACACTCCCGCGCGTCCGAAAACAGCCGCAGGTCGATGCCATTCAGCACCGCGCGCATCCGGCCCCGCGGCACCGCCCCGGCGCGCTCGTAGGCCTCGACCGCCTCGCGGCTGACGTGGGTCGACACATCCGCCAGCCGGTCGGTCAGCCGATAGGCCAGCGCGACGGCCCGACCGCCCTCGACGGTGCTGTGCGCCGTGCACACCAGGCGGCGCATGGGGGCGATCAAGCGGACGGCCCGGGCGATCAGGTTCGCGTGGACCATATGACTATGCACCACGTCGGGCCGCCATTGCCGCAACAGCCGCCGCAGACGCAAGCAGCCCCGCAGCATCCCGACCGGCGTCTTGCTGAAATCCAGGGCATGCAATTCGACATCGGCACCCGGCCGCAACTCGGCCTCGCCCACCAGGTAGGCGAGGCCGACCCGGTGGCCGCGCGCCGCCAGGCGATCGGCCAAGTCCACCACCTGGCGCTCCGCGCCGCCCAGTTCCAGACCGGTCGCGATCAGCAGGATGCTCAGCGGCGCGCTCATGCTCCGTGCCCCTCACCCTGGCGCAGCAGACGCAGCGCCATGCCGATCAGGACCGCCAGCAGGGCCGCCTCGGCCGCCACCAGCCCGGCGGCCATGCCCAGGCCGCCATACGGCAGGGACAACGCCGTGCCGCAGGCCACGGCCAGCGCCGAAAACACCGAGATCGCATAGCTGGCGGCCTTGGCCCGACCGGCCGGGATCAGCAGCACCATGGCGATGCTCTGATTGAGGATGCGCAGCGGCGCGACGGCCAGCAGCACATAATAGATCGCCAGAGATCCTGCGAAACCCTGTCCCAACAGCAGATCCAGCACCCAGGGGCCCAGCCAGGCGCCGACGCCCGCCCCCACCACGGCCAGGACGCCGATCGCGGCCAGGACGCGGACCGGCGCGCGAAATGCCGCCGCCCCCCCGCCCGCCGACAGGTGCCTGGAGAACACTGGAAACACCGCCGACAGAAACGGCATGGCCAGGCTGGCCATGCCCTTGATCAGCTTTTCCGGCGGCGCAAACTCGCCCACCGCGCGCTTGCCCGAGGTCAGTCCCAGGAAGACCGGGATCGCCGACATCGCCAGATTGCTGGCGCTGCGATAGACAAAGAAATGAAAGCCCTCGCGGATCTGGCGGCATGCGCCGCCCAGGTCCCAGCCGACGGGGCCGACCTCGCGCCGGCACCACCAGGTCGTCAGACCCGTATTGAGCAAGGGGGGGATGGCCAGGATCGGCAAGGCCAGAATGAAATCACCGGGCGTGCGCACCATGAGGGCCAGCAGCCCAAGGCCGCACACGCGCAGGCCCACGTCCAGCAGCGCAGGCCCGGCCATGCGCTCGCGTCCCTGGAAATACCACATGGGGCTGAAGCCGAAGGCCAGGAAATAGGCCAGCACGAACGCCAGCAGGGCTGCATCCAGATACTGGTCAAACAGGCCCACGCCCCAGGCAACCAGCATGAACCCCACCAGCGGCGCCGCCAGCAGGACCTTGGCCAGCAGCACCTGGGAAAACAGGCGATTCAGGTCGGGCAGCCGCCCGCGGGCCAGCGCCGCCTGCTGCGCCGCATTGATGTTGAAGCCGTATTCCACCAGCAGCGACGCCGTCAGCGCCAGGGCCTGGCAGAACAGAATCTGGCCGTAGGACTCGGCCCCCAGCGCCCGGGCCAGGATGGGGATCTCGAACACCGGTACCAGAAAGGACACGAGCTGGACGCCATACAGGGCGCCCGCATTGCGGGCCACCCTGACGCCGGTCGTGGTTTCCGCCATCAGGCCGCCCTCGGCGGCGTCCAGGCGAACGCCAGCATGAGAATGAGGTAGCCCCACTCGGACATCTCGGTGGTGAACGTATTGAGCATCAGCGACATGCCGTAGGCGAGCGCCGCGCCAGCGGTCGCGAGGACAAAATAATCCTCGGGCGGGCCCTTGCCATGCCGCAATACACGCCAGGCCGGCAGCCCGGATGCGGCCAGAAAGCCCAGCAGGCCCGCCAGGCCCAGGACGCCAAAATCCCCCAGTGCCGCGATATAGGCATTATGGACCGCCATCAGCGAGCCCGCCCCAAGGACATCCGCGCCCGTCGTACCAAACCCGCAGCCCAGCGGCTGGCACTCGATCGCATGCGGCACGCCCTCGCGCAAAAGCTGGGTGCGCGCGGAATCCCCTTGCCCGATGCGGGTGTCGAGCGTGCGAGCCACCGCCTCTTGCACGGCGCGCCGGATTTCCGCCGCCTCGGCGCGCCAGTCCATGGACACCTCGGCCGCGGCGGGGGCCATGCCCGCGCGCACCCCCATGTTCAGCAGTTGCAGGGCCACCAGCAGGACCGGCACCAGCCACAGCCAGCGCAGCCGCCGCCACAGGCGGCCCCAGTCGCCGCGCAGGGTCACACAGGCCAGAAAGCCGATGGCAATCGCGCCCAGCAGCAACAGCCCCGTCCGACTGCCGTCGATCAATACCAGGAACACACAAGCCGCGATCATCAGGCCATCCAGCACCCAAGCCTTGGCCGCCGGACGCACCAGCAAGTCGGCGAGGAATATCGGCAGGAAAAAGGCGCCCACTTTCCACAACACGCCGTAGACCGCAAGAAAGGTCCCTTGGCGCGGCCCGCTGACCAGGACCTGTCCGGCGGGATTCCAGACTTTGGACATGGCCAGACTGACCAGCACCACGCCGATCGTCCAGGCCGCCGCCCGGACGAGGTCGCGCCAGCCCACGCGCAGCGCCAGCCGCCACATGGCCACGAACATGCCGGCGATCACTGCGACCTTGAGCGCCTGGTAGGCCGTGGTCCCATCGCGATTGACGGCGGCGGACACCACCATGCCCAGGCACAGCAGGGCGTACGAGCCCATGGCCCAGGCCGGGGGACGCCCGGAGGCCCAGGGCTGCACCCCGGCGGCATCCCGAAAAGACACCGCCAGCGCCGCCCCGGCCCACACGGCCCAGGCCGACCAGTACCCCCAGGGAGAGAGGAGGTCCCGGAGGCTGCCGGACGCCATCAGGACCAGGGAGACCACCAGCAATGCGGCGGGCGCCCTGTCATTCATCGTCACTTGCATGTCAATCAACCCTTGCCGGCCGTCGCGGCCGCCCCCTGCGGGGCTGCGCCGATCGGCCGTCGTCAGGTTAACAGTTCCGGCCTGTACCAATCGTTAGCATCTATTAATTTAGGTATATGCCACCGTACGTGGCCTGCCACTTGACCATTGTCAGTGGCCAAAAGGCCACCACCATCGCCCAGGTTGGGGGTGCGGACAAAATCTTGGACTACTCTAGGAGTGGTTCATGTATTCGTACGAAGACCGATTGCGCGCCGTGAGGCTGTACCTGAAGCTTGGCCGTCGGGTCAAAGCCACAATCCGTCAACTGGG
>NZ_JAPFGD010000013.1 GCF_027257175.1 Castellaniella sp. S9
TCGATACGGCCCGTCACCACCGTCCCACGGCCCGAGATCGAGAACACGTCCTCGACCGGCATCAGGAACGTGCCGTCGACCGCGCGCTCCGGCGTCGGAATGTACGAGTCCAGCGCCGCCGCCAGCTCCATGATCGCCTGCGAGCCCAGCGGACCCTCATCGCCCTCGAGCGCCAGCTTGGCCGAGCCCTTGATGATCGGCGTGTCGTCGCCCGGGAAGTCGTACTTCGACAGCAGCTCGCGAACCTCCATCTCGACCAGCTCGAGCAGCTCCTCATCGTCGACCATGTCGGCCTTGTTCAAAAACACGATGATGTACGGCACCCCCACCTGGCGCGACAGCAGGATGTGCTCGCGCGTCTGCGGCATCGGGCCGTCAGCGGCCGACACCACCAGGATCGCGCCGTCCATCTGCGCCGCACCCGTGATCATGTTCTTCACGTAGTCCGCGTGGCCCGGGCAGTCCACGTGCGCGTAGTGGCGCGTGGCCGTCTCGTATTCCACGTGCGAGGTGTTGATCGTGATCCCGCGCGCCTTTTCCTCGGGCGCGTTGTCAATCTGGTCGTAGCCACGGGCCTCGCCGCCGCCAGCCTTGGCCAGCACCGTCGTGATCGCCGCCGTCAGCGTCGTTTTGCCGTGGTCAACGTGGCCAATCGTCCCTACGTTGACGTGCGGTTTGGTCCGTTCAAACTTGCCTTTTGCCATGGCTGACTCCTGACTGTGGAATAGAGCAATACTGTCAATCTGTGGTGCCCATGATGCGGATCGAACGCATGACCTCTCCCTTACCAAGGGAGTGCTCTACCACTGAGCCACATGGGCGTTAATTCGTTGCGGCGAACTGCCTCCGCGCACGGATTCCGCTTGGAGCGGGTGAAGGGAATCGAACCCTCGTCATAAGCTTGGAAGGCTTCTGCTCTACCATTGAGCTACACCCGCGATTCAATTCACCCGTTTTTTTTGGATCGATCGCCCTATTCGTTCAGCCAGGCGCCACCGATCGCGTGCTTTGGTGGTGGGAGTTGGATTCGAACCAACGTAGGCGCAAGGCCAACAGATTTACAGTCTGCCCCCTTTAACCACTCGGGCACCCCACCAAAAGCGAATTCCGGATTATGCAGATGTTTTTTGAGGCTGTCAAGGTAAACCCTTGCCTGGGTTGGCGGGTGCCCGCGAGGGGATGCTCGCGGTCTGTGCCTGGGGTATGCGGCGAAGCTCACCCGGTCCCGGCTGCGCCGGGACTGCCCGGCCGCAGGCCGGACCGTCCGGAGGGGCGGAAAAAACTTTATGTCATCCGCCGCGCCTCAAGAACCAAGAACCTGACCTCAGGCCCCCTGCTCTCCCAGAACCCCCGACAGGCCCTGGCGCTCCAGCAGGGCGTCCAGGTGTTCCCAGTCATGGAAATCGATCATCAGCTGACCGCCCTTGCGCGCCCCCGGTTTGATCCGCACGCGGGTGGCCAGGTGGTCGGAGAGCGCCTTTTCCATGCGCTCGAGGTCGCCATTGCGCACGGCTGCGCGGCGCGGTGCCGTCGTGGCGCGGACCGCGGCGTCGTCCTCCTCGCGCAGCACTCGCGCGACGCGCTTTTCGGTCTCGCGCACCGACAGCCGGCGAGCGATGACCTCGTTGGCCAGCATGATCTGCTGCGCCGCCGACGTCGCCAACAAGGCGCGCGCGTGCCCCATGTCGATGTCGCCCGCCAGCAGCATGGTCTGCACCGGCTCGGCCAGGTTCAGCAGCCGCAGCAGATTGCTGGTGGCCGAGCGCGAGCGGCCGATGGCCGTTGCCGCCTGTTCGTGGGTCAGGCCGAACTCGTCGAGCAGCCGGCGCACCCCCTGGGCCTCCTCGAGGGGGTTGAGGTCCTCGCGCTGGATGTTTTCGATCAGTGCCATGACCGCGGCGTTCTCGTCCGCGACCTCCCGCACCAGCACGGGGATTTCACGCAAGCCCGCGATCTGGGCGGCGCGGAAGCGCCGCTCGCCGGCGATGATTTCGTAATGGCCGGCGTCCTCGCCGCCCAGGGCGCGCACCAGGATCGGCTGCATGATCCCCTGCGTGCGGATGGATTCCGCCAGGTCGTTCAGTGCGCCCTCGTCCATGCGGGTGCGCGGCTGGTAGCGGCCCGCCCGCAGCAGGCGCACGTCGAGCGTGCTCGGCAGGTTTTCGGGGGGTTTGCGGCCCATCTGGTCCAGGGCGCCGGTATCCGCGCCCAGCAGGGCGTCCAGGCCCCGTCCCAATCCTTTTTTCCGTGTAGCCATTGTCTGTTCCTTGGGTCTTTGTTCCGTGGCGCCGGGCCTCGCCTCAGGCGCGGCCGGCTTTCACGCGGGCAATGAGTTCCTCGCCGAACTCCAGATAGGCCTTGGCGCCGCGCGAGGACTTGTCGTAGATCACCCCCGGCAGGCCGTAGCTGGGCGCCTCGGCCAGGCGGACGTTGCGTGGCACCACGGTCTTGAACACCTTGTCGCCGAAATGCGAGCGGATCTGGTCCGAGACCTGCTGCTGCAGGGTGATCCGGGTATCGAACATGACCCGCAAGAGGCCGATGAGTTCGAGGTCCGGGTTGAGATTGCGGTAGACGCGCTTGATGGTATTGACCAGATCGGAGAGCCCCTCCAGCGCAAAATACTCGCACTGCATGGGGATGATGACCCCATGCGCGCCGGACAATCCGTTGAGCGTCAGCAGCGACAGCGTGGGCGGGCAATCGATCAGCACAAAGTCATAGTCCGCGCTCACGGCCTGCAAGGCGTCCTTGAGGCGGCGTTCGCGATCCGGCATCTGGACGAGATCGATTTCCGCGCCCGACAGCTCGCGATTGGCCGGCAGCACGTCATAGCCGCCGGATTCCGAACGCACGCGCGCCGATGCGACGTCCGCCTCGCCGATCAAGACCTGGTACAGATTGATCTGGGCCTGGTTCTTGTCGATGCCGCTGCCCATGGTGGCATTGCCCTGGGGATCCAGGTCGACCAGCAGGACGCGCTGTCCGTGCATGGCCAATGCGGCCGCCAGGTTGATGGCGGTGGTGGTCTTGCCCACCCCACCCTTCTGATTGGCGATGCAGAACACGCGTGCGGTCGGCGTCGGGCTATCGGCTGTCATTCTTTTCCTTTTGAACCTAAATAGATCAGGCAACGTTGCGCATCCAGTTCCGGCACCCGCAATTCGACGGATCCGGATACCCTCCATTCGGTGTCCGCCTCGAGGGCCGCGACCTCGTCCTCGGGAAATCGACCCTTCATCGCCGCCATCGTGCCGCCCGCCACCAGATGTCGCCCCGACAGCGCGGCGAAGTCCGCCAGGGAGGCAAAGGCGCGTGAAATCACGAGATCCGCCCCTAAGGGCTCGATCGCCTCGATCCGCCCGTGCACGGCCGTCACATTGGTTAATCCCAGGACGCCCGCGGCCTGCCGGATGAAGGCGGTCTTTTTGTGGACCGCATCGACGCACACGATCCGCCATTGCGGTTGGCAGATTGCCAGAATGATACCCGGCAAGCCGGCCCCCGAGCCCATGTCGGCGATTCGCGTGGCGCTCTCCTGTCCCTGCAAGGCCCGCAGCGGCGGCACCACCGCCAGGCTGTCGAACAGATGCTGGACCAGCATCTGTGCCGGATCCCGGATGGCGGTCAGGTTGTATGCCTTGTTCCAGCGCTGCAGCTGTTCGAGGTAGCCCAGCATGAGGGGCGCATGCCGCAGGTCGCCCACCATGCCCAGCGCGCGCAAGGCCTCCTCGAGGCGCGGCAGGAAGTCCCCCGACGGGCCCGTCATGCGGCCTGGCGCCGGTGTTGCCACCGTTTCAGGTGTACCAGCAGCAGCGAGATCGCGGCCGGCGTGACGCCGGAGATCCGTCCCGCCTGCCCGATGTCGGCGGGACGGCCGAGCTTCAGCCGCTGACGGACCTCGTTCGACAGGCCCGGAACCTGGTCGTAGTCGAAATCCTCGGGGATCGCCTGGCTGGCGTGCGCCTGCTGCCGTTCGATCTCCGCGCCCTGCCGCTCGACATAGCCCGCGTACTTCACCTGGATGGCAACCTGCTCGGCATCGGCGGCGTCCGTCAGGCCCGGCCCCGCGATGAGCTCGCCCTGCTCGTCGCACAGCGCCATGAGCTGCCCATAACCGACGTCCGGCCGCTTGAGCAGGTCGTATAGGGTGTAGTCCCGGTCGACGCGTTGGCCGGGCAGGACCTCCAGCACGTGTGCGCCGAGGACCCTGGGATTGATGCGGGTGTCGCGCAGTCGTTCGACTTCCGCCGCCACGCTGTCGCGACGGCGACAAAAGGCGTCCCAACGGACGTCATCGATCAACCCCAGCCGGCGTCCGGCCTCGGTCAGGCGCAAATCGGCATTGTCTTCTCGCAGGCTCAGACGATATTCGGCCCGCGAAGTAAACATTCTGTAAGGTTCAGTTACGCCTTTCGTTACAAGATCATCGACCAGAACCCCGATATAGGCCTCGTGGCGTGCAGGCGCCCAGGGCGTCTCGCCCTTGACCTGCAAAGCGGCATTCACGCCGGCGAGCAAGCCCTGGGCGGCCGCCTCCTCGTACCCCGTGGTTCCATTGATCTGCCCCGCAAAGAACAGGCCGTGGATGGAACGGGTTTCAAGCCACGGGTGTAGATGACGGGGATCAAAGTAGTCATACTCGATGGCGTAGCCTGGGCGCATGATGCGCGCCTGCTCCAGGCCAGGCAGGCTGCGAACCAGAGCAATCTGGACGTCGAATGGCAAGCTTGTCGAGATTCCATTGGGATAGATCTCGCAAGAAGACGCGCCCTCGGGTTCCAGGAAAACCTGGTGGCTGGCCTTGTCCGCAAACCGGTGAATCTTGTCCTCGATCGATGGGCAGTACCGAGGCCCTACCCCCTCAATAGTGCCCTCTTCGCTATACATGGGCGAACGATCGAGCCCAGAGCGTACGATGTCGTGGGATCTCTCGGTCGTGTGGGTGATCCAGCACGGCACTTGCGGGGGATGCATGTCCGCCCGTCCCATGGCGGAAAAAACAGGAACCGGATCCGTATCCCCAGCCTGCATCTCTGTCTTCGAGAAGTCGATGGATTTGGCGTCGATCCGCGGCGGCGTGCCGGTTTTCAGGCGCCCTTGCGGCAATTGCAGCTCTTTGAGACGCTGGCCCAAACTGATGGCCGGAGGATCCCCCGCACGGCCGGCCGAATAATGGGACAACCCCACGTGAAGCAGCCCATTGAGGAAGGTACCCGCCGTCAATACAACGGCCCGCGCACGAAAGATCAACCCGATCTGGGTCCGGGCGCCCACGACGCGATCGCCCTCGAGCACCAAATCATCGACCGGCTGTTGGAAGATCGTCAGATTCGGCTGTGATTGCAGGGTCATCCGGATGGCCCTGCGATAGAGGGATCGATCCGCCTGGGCCCGAGTCGCCCGGACCGCAGGTCCTTTCGAACGATTCAAGATCCTGAACTGGATGCCCGCCAAGTCGGTTGCCAGGGCCATCGCGCCACCCAGGGCGTCGACCTCCTTGACCAGATGTCCTTTGCCTATCCCGCCAATCGACGGATTACAAGACATCTGTCCCAGAGTATCCATATTGTGGGTCAACAGAAGCGTGGACGCACCGGTACGCGCCGCAGCAAGCGCTGCTTCGGTTCCTGCGTGGCCGCCACCGACCACAATGACATCGAATTCTTCAGAGTAGTTCATCTATCAATTTTCACGGAAAGCATGGGAGCGATCCGCCATGAGCCTGTCTCGGTCATACACTAGCAGCGATCAAGACATTGAAATCATCAAACCTTACACCAGGCGCCAGGCATAAGCGGCGCAAGGAAGGTGGAAATTATACTTCGCTACTTGCCGACCACAGGAACGCAATTCTTTTCTTTCCGTATCTGAATGGATGTTCCACGTGGAACATATCCGTTAAAGCTGAATCGCGCATCAATTGATGCGTATGTTTCACGTGGAACACATCGCCTCCGATAGCAGGGGAAAGTGTTTCACGTGGAACATCCACCGCACTGGCATAGAACACTAAAGATTGTTTAATGCGTGCCTGTGTATAAGCCTGTGAATAAGCTGTGCAGCACAAGTGGACAAATACTGCCCTGCAGCCAAGCGCACTAACTCGGCAGGGCATCGATAAGGCCAGAAAAGAAAAGGCACCCCGTAGGGTGCCTCGGCGCGAAACCGTCCTGAAAATCAGAGAGGGCGGATCTCGGCGGCCTGCGGACCCTTGGGGCCGTCCTTGACCTCGAATTCGACCGCCTGGCCTTCGTTCAGGCTGCGATAGCCGCGGCCCTCGATTGCCGAAAAGTGCGCGAACACATCAGCGCCACCTTGGTCGGGAGTAATGAAACCGAAACCCTTTTCGGCGTTGAACCACTTGACTTTGCCCGTTTGAGCCATGATCTGAAACGTCCATAAAAATAAAGGTACACAATGAATCAAGAACGCTGAAACGAAACAGATCGTGCCCAATAAAACCAAACCGGCAAGACTAAAGCGAAACCCGCGTACTGCTTGAATTCCATTGCAACAGGGAGCATAACCATGCCTTGATGTAAATTCAAATCATAGTTTACCCCTAGGAATCCCGCCGCCAAGTGCAAGCACACACGGCACCGCGACTTGTACAGCAAATTCCCGAGCTATATTGTATTCGTCCAGGCGTGGACACTACACACTATTTACCGATCTACGCTGATTTCGGACAAAAAACAACATAGCTCTCTTCTTTCACATTATCCAGACATCCATTCCTCATTCAATTCCGGCAGGACCGCCAATATGAAATCCAAACTGCCCGACGTGGGCATTACCATCTTCACCGAGATGAGCCAGCTGGCTCTGGATCACCAGGCCATCAATCTGGGGCAGGGCTTTCCCGACTACAACCCGGATGCTTTGCTGATTCAGTGCGTGAATGAGGCCATGTTGGCGGGCCACAATCAATATGCGCCGATGGCAGGTGTACCCGTC
The DNA here is from genome assembly GCF_027257175.1 of Castellaniella sp. S9. Lineage (GTDB taxonomy): Bacteria > Pseudomonadota > Gammaproteobacteria > Burkholderiales > Burkholderiaceae_B > Castellaniella. The sequence continues at coordinate 6,961 of NZ_JAPFGD010000013.1, forward strand.
TTGAGAGAAGCCGTGGCGGAAAAGATGGCCCGCCTGCAAGCACACGAATATGACCCCGGCGACGAGATCACCATAACCTCAGGCGCAACCGAAGCCTTGGCATCCGCGATCACCGCCCTGGTTCATCCCGGCGACGACGTCATACTCATCGATCCCGCCTATGACCTATACGCGCCGGTCATCCGCCTTGCGGGTGGTACCGTGGTGCGCGTACCGATGATGCCGCCAACCCAGGACACGCCGCGCTTTGCCATGGATTGGAACGCGCTGGAGGGTGCCCTCGGCCCCAAGACCCGGATGATCGTCCTCAATTTCCCCAACAACCCGACTGGAACGATCCTGTCCGACGACGATCTGGCTCATCTGGAGCGCATCGCCTCCCGGCATGACGTGCTGCTGCTGTCCGATGAGGCGTATGAGCACATCGTGTTCGATGGTGAATCGCACCGCAGCCTCGCCAGCCGGCCCGCGCTCGCGGAACGCTCTGTGGTGATCTCGTCCTTCGGCAAGACCTTTCACGCCACGGGCTGGAAGATCGGCTACCTATGTGCCCCAAAATCCCTATCGGCCGAAATCCGGAAGGTTCACCAGTTCATGGTGTTCTCGGTCCCGACGCCGATGCAGCACGGCTTGGCCAATTACCTGCGCAAGCATGCGCGGCTGGAACAGCTATCCACCTTTTATCAGCAAAAGCGCGATCGCCTGAAAACCGGTCTGGAAGGCTCCGCGTTTCGCCCCTTGCAGTCCCAAGGCACGTTCTTCCTCTTGGTAGATACCTCGGCGCTGGGCGATTCAAAGGAAAAAGAGCTGGCCCGTCGCTTGACGATCGACCACGGCATTGGCGCCATTCCGGTCTCGGCCTTCTACGAGGATCCGAATGCGCCCCAGGCCAACCACCGATTGTTGCGCCTGTGCTTTGCCAAACAGGACCCCACCCTGGATCGTGCCGTGGAGGCCCTGAGGGCCGTCCCGGGCGTGGCTGCGTGAGGGTCTTGCGGTTTTTTAGTACTAATGTCTTTATAAAACCGTTAATGATGATGGAACCCTGTGGATAAGTAGAACAAGTCTATTTATCATTAAAAATCAAATGCTTATGTCGGAAAACCCTGTGGTTGAAGTTGTGTGTGGGACTAGGACGGATTGGGGATCGATTTTCCATGACAGGATTCCAGCGGCGTTGTGAACACATTACGAACATGAATTCCACAGAACCCGTCCTTAGGCCTTATCCACAGGCGGTCTGTAGCGGTTTCAGGCGGGCCCTAGGGTCGGATGTCGATCGCCGTTGTCGTAGACCAGGCACCGTTCCGGCCACAGCAGGGCCGCCAATCTGAACCGGGTCCGGCCGGCGCTGCCGTTTGCCTTGCGCTCGCGCCAGCGGGCGCCGGCCGAATAGTCCACGCAGAAGACCCGTTGGCCACGCCCGTGCCAGGCGGTGGGCGCCACACCATCGAACAGCAGGCTGTAGCGCGAGGCCTTGGCGCGGGGCGGGAGGTCAAACATCCGCCAATAGTGGCCGATCACCACCGGTTGGGTGCCCTCATAATCGTTCCACCAGGCGGTACGGTCCGAATAGCGCCAACGATTGCCGGAATAAAACGGCGTGGTGCTGCGTTCCTCGATGCCCGAGGTCAGGCGTTTGACCGGATTGAGTCGCTGTTCCAGCATTTCATAGTCGGCAACCGCATGCAGGTAGGGCGGGGGGTTGTCCGGATCCTCGAGCTGGGCGGCCCAGCGTGATTTTTCCTCCAGATAACGCTCGTATAGTCCGTCGACCTGCGCGGCGGCGCGCACGCGTTCATTCCAGTGATGCATGGCGTCGACCAGTCGGCCTCGTTGCACGTCGGCGATGGCGTCGATGGACGGTGGATCCCAGGCCGCGTGCACAATGCGCAGGGAGGGGCTTTGCAAGGCCAGGGGCAGGCCGGCAAAGAACTCGCGGATCGCCGGGCGCTGCTCGGGTGTCGCGCGCGTGAATGGCGCGTAGAACGGCCGGTCCGGGAGCTCGCGCGCGTCGAAATACCAGCCCGAGCCATCCTTGGCGTCGTTGGCCAGCAGATTGATTTCGTGATTGCCGAGAATCGCCAGGGCTTTGCCATCCTCGATCAGCGAGCGCACCCGGTCGATGACGGCGATGCTGTCCGGGCCGCGGTCGCAGAGGTCGCCGATGAAGACCAGCCGGCGGCCCGGGCCCGGATCTTGCTCCAGCTGGTCAAGCAAGGCATTCAGCGCAGTGATCTCGCCATGGATGTCGCCGATGATCGCCAGTGGCTCTTCGGGTATGGTCTGGAGCAGGGTGTCGTTCATCGATCTATTTTCGTATGGCTTGGGATTGTGGACAATGGGGTGGTATCCGGGTTGAAAAGGAGCCTGCCATGAGCCGGTATGAGGTCAGCGGCCAGCAGAACACCTACCAGGAGGGATCCGAGGGCGAGGTATTGGCCAACAAGCTGGGTATCGTGCGTCGCCAGGATATGGACGAGGCCGAGCTGATACTGCTGCGCAAGCTCTATTTCTCGGTGCTGCGCGAGCATCCGGTCAAGGGGCCGATCACCGTGCGCCTGATTCGGGAATGGCACCGGCGGTGGCTGGGCAACTTGTATCCCTGGGCGGGTTTCGAGCGCTCGGTCAATATGAGCAAGGACGGTTTTCCGTTTGCCGCGGCCGACCGGATTCCCGGACTGCTCGAGGAATTCGAACGCCGCCACCTATCCCGCTATACACCGTGCACCGGAATGAATCGCGCCGCCCTGGAGGAGGCGATCGCCGTGACGCACGTGGAGTTCATCCTGATTCACCCGTTTCGCGAGGGCAATGGGCGCCTCTCGCGCATGATGGCCGATGTCATGGCCGGCCAGGCCGGATGGGGACCGTTGGATTACAGCAGTTGGGAGGCCGATCGGACGGGCTACATCCACGCCATCCAGTCGGGGATGGCGGAAGATTATGCGCCGATGTGCGCCAAGGTCGGGGAAGCGCTGGGGCCGGCGCCTGTTTGATCAGGCCTTGGCCGCCGCTAGTGCGAGCTCCAGTCCGCTGTAGCGGCTGTCGCGTGACAGCAGGCGGGATTCGATGTCCTGGATGGCTTGGCCGGTTTCGATGGCGGTGGAACTGGCGATCGCGCGAATGATGCGGAGATGGTCCGCCGGATCGGCGGGCGCCTGGATAGGCGTAAAGGTCGGGACGCTGGAGGTCATGGATTCATTATACCGTGCGGGCTTGTCCGGAATCGGATTTTATTGGGCATTTGGCGCAGGAACCGTGCTGTTACGCGACACTACCGGTCGACGGGCAGGGTGGACCTTGAGCCAGGACAGAAAAGTGCGATGAAGCGATTCCACGAGTTGCCCGGGCAACACTAGAATGGATTATGAGCCCGGGTCGCATATCCTGTGCGACCTTCGACAGACAGGGGGAAAAATGTCCGATATCGTTTTGGCAACCGATGGATCCAGCTACAGCCTGGAGGCCGCCCGATTCATTACTCAAGGAGGCCTGCTGCCGGACGGCGGCACGGTCCACGTCCTGCATGTGTCCACGGCGCTGCCCGCACGGGTGACGCGCTTCGTGGACAAGGATTCCGTCGACAGCTGGTATGCCGAGGAAGCCGCCAAGGTCCTGGACCCCACGACTGATGTCCTGGCGGCGGCAGACATTCCGTTCGAAACCCACTCCCTGATCGGCTTCGCGCCGCAGGAGATCGTCGATTTCGCCAAGAAGGCCGGCGCCCGCATGATCGTCATGGGGGCGCACGGCCGCGGCGTGCTGCTGGACGCGGTGATCGGTTCGGTGGCGGGGCGTGTGCTGTCGCTGTCCGAGTGTCCGGTGTTGTTGGTGAAGGTGCCGAAGGCGTGAGGCCTTGTCGAGATAGTCCCAGCATGCTATGGTATATAGCATTGATACATACCAATACCATCAACCCAAGGGAGCAGCCACTATGCGAACCGCCAAGATTTTCTGGACTGGGCGCTCTCAGGCCATCCGCCTACCCAAAGAATTCCGATTCGATGTCGACGAAGTCCGCATTCGCCGTCAGGGCACGTCAGTCATTTTGGAACCGGTAGCCAACGATTGGGATTGGCTGGCCGCCGTGGCCGGCCCGGTAGATGCGGAGTTCGAGCAGGCCGTGCTGGAGCAACCCGGTGAACAATCCCGACCGGAGCTGGATATCTTCAAATGAAGTATCTGCTGGATGCCAACGCCGTCATCGCCATCCTGAAAGGCACGCCCACCCTGTTGCAGCGTTTACGCAAACATGTGCCCGCAGATTTCGGGCTTCCGTCCATCGTGTCGCATGAATTATTCTACGGTGCGTACAAGGGCCGGCGCACTGCAGAGAATCTGGCGCGCATCGACGCGCTGCGATTCGAGATACTGCCGCTTGAAGAAGATGATGCTCGGCACGCCGGTGAAATCCGCGCCCTGCTCGCCAATGCTGGCACGCCTATCGGTCCCTACGATGTGCTGATTGCAGGCCAAGCCCGCGCACGAAACCTGATACTCCTCACGCGCAACGTGCGCGAATTTTCCAGAGTGCCTGGCTTGGTTGTTGAAAACTGGGAAGACGAATGACGTTACGACAAGAGCTTGAGGCGATGGAGCCGCTCGCGCTGCAAGGTATCGGCCAGCGGCTCGGGGGCGCGACCCAGCGCCACAGAATCGGCGGCGACGGCCTGCACGGCGGCTTGCAGGCGTGATGATCCCGCCCGCCACCAGTCGGCCAGCAATTGATCGGGGGAATATGCATCAAGTCCCAGGCGCCGCAATTCGGATCGATTGAAGTCCTTCAGGTTCCATGTCATCACCCGCACAGCGGGAGGGCGCTGCAAACCGCAGCGCGCGCGCCGTGCCAGGCCGGCCGCGATCACGTGAAAATCCTTCGGGTCGCTGTAGCGCAACCCGATCTCATAGGGCTCTGTGTGGGCCTCCATGGCGCCGGGGAAACGCTGGTTCATGGCGTTCCACTGTTCCGCCAGCTTTTCAGGCGGAATCTGCCACAGGCGCGCCGCGTTGCGGCGCCATTCTTCGCCGATGCGTTCGGTCCAGACCGGTTGGAATACACCCTGGCCGGCCACACGCAGCAGCAATTGGCGCTGCACCGTGGACATCAGCACGCAGGCATCGAGGACCACGAAGGGCGGGGCGGACGCAGTGTGCTGGTTTCCGCAAAAGTTGGTCCTTTGGGTGACGCAATAGAACGGGTGGGTTGCGGGCTCCTTCATCCCGAGCAGACTAACCCTGCCCGTTTTGTGCTGACCTTTTCTGCTGCCGCTTGATGTGGAGCTGATGGATCTGCTCGGAGAGTTCATCATCTGGTCCGTCAACGACAGTATCCGTGATGACTTCACCGATGGGCAGGGTGCGCACGCGCGAGGAAGGGGCGCCCAGAGCCAGGCGCCAACCGTGTAGCTGCTCGGAGGAGCTTGCATACACGATTCTGCCCAGCCCGACCCAACCGTGGGCCGCTGCGCACATCGAGCAATGCTCGCCTGATGTGTAGACCGTCGCCCCGGCCCTTTGCTCCGGGCGCATGTGCTGCGCGGCCCATCGCGCGATTGCGAATTCGGGATGCCGGGTGTGATCGCCACCCGAGACACGGTTACGATCCTCGAACAAGACCTGCCCGTCGGCTGCCACCAGCACCGACCCAAAGGGTTCGTCGCCAGCCTCAAGCGCCTCCGCAGCCAGTTCCACGCAGCGGCGCAGGTGCTTGCGGTCAAGTTCATTGATCATCAGCCCATCTCCTGAACATCCATGATGTCCATACCCTACCAGTCTCTGTTGCGCGTGTCATCCGGCGTTGGTCGTGGATGAAGATATGCCCTTCGACCAGGGCCTTGGCTTCGAGGCTGAAGCTCATGCCATGGAAATCTCGGTTCTCTACCAGGTGGTTGGGCAACATGATCTTGATGGCGAGACGGCTTACACTCGTCGATGCACGTTGGTGCGGCGGTTCTCATGGTGTCGATTCTGATGGTGATGAATACTTCTTCGATACGTTGTTGCGTCAGGCGATGGGCTTGGATGCCGGAGATCAGGGTGGTGTGGACCAGGTACCCGGCGTTGGTTCTCTGTTGCCTGACGCTGCTGTTACTTTCACCGGTGGATGGCGCCAGCGCTGCAGCCCAGGATGTGGTCTTCCCGTTGCGGGTGCAGCAGGGGGCGATGGTGATCGGCAAGGTAGCGCCCAAAAGTGAGGTGATCTATGAGGGGCGCACGCTTGCCGTCACCGGCTATGGCACTGTGGTGTTTGGTGTCGCGGCCGATGCCACCGGCCCCCTCCATCTGCGCGTGACCCCGCCCGGCGGCGCAGCCCTGTCCGTGAATCTGGCCGTGCAGCCGCGCGACTGGCCGGTCGAGCGGGTTAGCGGGCTGCCGCCCAAGACTGTCTCGCCTCCGCCGCAGGTTGCGGCCCGGATTCGTCGGGAGCAGGCCAGGGTGGCCGAGGCACGTGCGACCAGTGATTCCGGGACGGGTTTTGCCGAGGCCTTCATCTGGCCGGTGCACGGTCGCGTTTCAGGGCGCTTCGGTAGCCGGCGCATCTATAACGGGGTCCCAGGTGCCCCGCATTCGGGCATGGACATTGCTGTCCCGACCGGCACACCGGTCAGGGCGCCAGCCAGTGGCCGCGTGGTGTTTGCCGATTCTGACCTGTATCTGACCGGCGGTACGGTGCTGATTGACCACGGTTATGGCATCGGCTCGAACTTCCTGCACCTGTCCCGCCTGGATGTCCATGTGGGTGACGTAGTGAGTCAGGGCCAGATCATTGGGCTGGCGGGCGCGACTGGGCGTGCGACCGGACCCCACCTGCACTGGGGCATGACATGGTTCGAGATGCGTATCGATCCCTTGCTGGTGCTGGATCGCACGCAGTGACTTGCTGCCATGCTGGGCAGGCCGAAATGATCAGACGTCGATATTCCCCGCCTGCAAGGCATGCGCCTCGATGAAGGCCCGGCGCGGCTCGACGTTGTCGCCCATCAGGGTGACGAAGACCTCGTCGGCGGCGATGGCGTCCTCGATCTGCACCCGCAGCAGGCGGCGCACCGAGGGATCCATGGTGGTTTCCCAGAGCTGTCCGGGGTTCATTTCACCCAGACCCTTGTAGCGCTGCTTGCTGATGCCGCGTTCGGCCTCGGTGCGCAGCCACTGCATGGCCTCGCGGAAGTCGGCGATGGGCTTTTCCTTGAGCTTGTCGCCGATGCCGCGGCGGATGGCGGCGCCCTCGCCGATCAGGCCGAGGAAGGTCTTGGCGGTGCGTGCCAGGGTGGCGTAGTCGCCGCCGCGCACGAAGGCGCGGTCGAACACACTGACGCGTACGTTGCCGAAGTGCATGCGCCGCACGGCGATGCGCCAGGACTCGTCGATCTCGTTGAGCTCGGCCTGGACGTGCACGGCGTCCGGATTCATCGGGTCGAGCAGGGCCTGTTCCAGGCGCTGCGCGGATGCCCGCGCGGCGGCCTCGTCGGTCAGGCTGATGTCCACGCCCTCGGCCATGGCCGACAGCGCTTCGACGTCCAGCGTGCGCGACAGGCGGGCGATGACGGCATCGGCCAGCACGTATTGGCGCGCCAAGGCGTTCAGGGCCTCGCCGTCGATGGGCTCGGCGCCGGCGGCGGGCACCAGCACGGTGTCCTTCAGGGCGACCTGCAGCATGAATTCGGCTTCCTCGGCGTCGTCCTTGAGGTAGCGTTCGTCGCGCCCGACCTTGACCTTGTACAGGGGCGGCTGGGCGATGTAGACGTAGCCGCGCTCGATCAGGGCGGGCATCTGGCGGTAGAAGAGCGTCAGCAGCAGGGTGCGGATGTGCGCGCCGTCCACGTCGGCGTCGGTCATGATGATGATGCGGTGGTAGCGTAGTTTATCGATGTTGAAATCCGGCCCGATGCTGGTGCCCAGGGCGGTGATCAGGGTGGTGATCTGTTCGCTGGACAGCAGGCGGTCGAAGCGCGCTTTTTCCACGTTCAGCACCTTGCCGCGCAGCGGCAGGATGGCCTGGAACTTGCGGTCGCGGCCCTGCTTGGCGGAACCGCCGGCCGAATCGCCCTCGACGATGTAGAGCTCGCACAGGGCGGGGTCCTTTTCCTGGCAGTCGGCCAGCTTGCCGGGCAGGCCGGCGCCTTCGAGGACGCTCTTGCGGCGCGTCATCTCGCGCGCCTTGCGGGCGGCCTCGCGCGCGCGCGCCGCCTCGACGATCTTGGCGCACAGGGCGCGCGCGTCGCTGGGGTTTTCCAGCAGCCAGGTCTCGAGGGTGCGGCTGACGGCCTCCTCGACGGCGGGGCGGACCTCGCTGGAGACGAGCTTGTCCTTGGTCTGGCTGCTGAACTTGGGCTCGGGGACCTTGACCGACAGCACGCAGGCCAGGCCCTCGCGCATGTCGTCGCCGGAGGTGTCGACCTTGGCTTTCTTGGCCAGCTCGTTGTCGGCGATGTATTTATTGATCACCCGGGTCATGGCGGCGCGCAGGCCGGTGAGGTGGGTGCCGCCGTCGCGCTGCGGGATGTTGTTGGTGAAGCACAGCACGGTCTCGGCATAGCCGTCGTTCCACTGCATGGCGACCTCGACCCCGACCCGGGTGCCGCCCGCGTCGGATTCGGTGCTGACGGCGAAGATATTGTCGTGCAGGACGGTCTTGCTGCGGTTGATGTACTGGACGAAGCCCTTGACGCCGCCGAGGAAGGCCAGGTTTTCCTCCTGGCCCGTGCGTTCGTCGATCAGTCGGATCTTGACGCCGTTGTTCAGGAATGAGAGCTCGCGCAGGCGCCGGGCGAGGATCTCGTAGGTGTAGTCGATATTGGCAAAGATTTCGGAATCGGCCAGATACTGGACGCGCGTGCCACTGCGGTCGGTGGGACCGGCCACGGCTAGCGGCGCGACGCGCTCGCCGCGCCGGAATTCGATCTCGTGTTCCTGGCCGTTGCGCCAGATGGTCAGGCGCAGCCATTCGGACAGCGCATTGACGCAGGACACGCCCACGCCGTGCAGGCCGCCCGAGACCTTGTATGAGTTCTGGTCGAATTTGCCGCCGGCGTGCAGTTCCGTCATGACGATTTCGGCCGCGCTGCGGTGGTGCTCGTCGTCCTTGTGGATGGCGGTGGGGATGCCGCGGCCGTTGTCCGTGACCGAAATGCTGTTGTCGGCGTGGATGGCGACCACGATGTCGTCGCAATAGCCGGCCAGGGCCTCGTCGATGGCGTTGTCCACGACCTCGAACACCATGTGGTGCAGGCCAGTGCCGTCGGAGGTGTCGCCGATGTACATCCCCGGGCGCTTGCGCACGGCCTCGAGGCCCTTGAGCATCTTGATCGAATCGGCGCCGTAGGCGTTCTGGGAGGTCTGTTCTGGCATGTGAAACCTATGATTGAATCCGTGGTGGGTCTGGCGCGGCGTGGTCAGATGCGCATCGGCATGACGACGTACTTGAATTCGTCGTCGTCGGGCAGGGTCAGCAGGGCCGAGGCGTTGACGTCGGGCTGGACCGACCAGCGCACGGTGTCGACCTTGACGTTGCCCAGCACGTCCAGCAGATAGCTGACGTTGAAGGCCACGTCCAGCGCCTCGCTGTCGTAGTCGACCTCGAGTTCCTCGCGGGCTTCTTCCTGTTCGGCGTTCGAGGACGAAATCCGCAGCAGGTGGTCCGAGAGCTGCAGGCGCACGCCTTTGAGCTTGTCGGTGGTGAGGATGGCGGCGCGCTGCAGGCTGGCCTGCAGGGCCTCGCGCGAGATGTTGAAGTGGCGGGTGTAGCCGGTGGGGATGACGCGCGTGAAATCGGGGAACTTGCCCTCGACCAGCTTGGACACCACCTCGATGTCGTCGAAGCTGAAGCGGATCTGCGTGGCGGCCACGTCGATGCGCACCACGGCCTCGTCGTCGTCCGAGAGCAGGCGCTGCATTTCGTGGACCGTCTTGCGCGGGATGATGACGTCATGGCGCGTGTCGATGCCCTCGACCTGGGTGCCGCTGTGCGCCAGGCGGTGGCCGTCGGTGGCCACGGTGCGCACGTGGCCGGGCTCGAGCACGAACAGCAGGCCGTTCAGGTAATAGCGGATGTCCTGCTGGGCCATGGCGAAATGGACCATGTTGAACAGGTGGCGCAGCGCCTTCTGGGACATCGTGAACGAGGCCTCCCACTGCTCGGCCAGGGCCACGGTGGGATAGTCGGCGGCGGCCAGGGTCTGCAGGGCAAAGCGGCTGCGGCCGGACTGGACGGACAGCTTGCCGTCGTCCAGGCCCAGCCTGACCGTGCCCGATTCGGGCAGGGCGCGCAGGATGTCGAGCAGCTTGCGCGCGCCCACGGTGGTCGCGGCGGCCTCCTCGCCCACGCCGAACGCGGCGTGGGTGGTGATCTGGACCTCGAGGTCGTTGGCGACGAAGGCCACGCGTTCGCCGTCCTTGCGCACCAGCACATTGGCCAGGATTGGCAAGGTGTTGCGGCGTTCGACGATCCCCACAACCATCGTCAAGGGTTTGAGCACGGCGTCACGAGTCGCTTGTATGAGTTGCATGTTCTTATCCTTTGAGGGTTTGTTCCAAAACGTGCAGTGCGTGGTTCAGCTCGGTCTGCTTGCCGCGCAGGTCGGTGATCTTGCGCACGGCGTGCAGCACCGTGGTGTGGTCGCGGCCTCCGAAGAGGTCGCCGATTTCCGGCAGGCTTTTCTGGGTGAGTTCCTTGGCCAGGTACATCGCGATCTGGCGCGGTACGGCAATATTGGCAGGGCGCCGTTTCGAATACATGTCGGCGACTTTGATTTTATAAAAGTCGGCGACGGTCTTCTGGATGTTTTCCACGGTGATCTGGCTGTTGGACACCGACAGCAGGTCCTTGAGGGCCTCCTTGCAGACCTCGACGGTGAGCACCTCGCGGCCGTGGAAGCGCGCAAAGGCCGAGACCTTGCGCAGGGCGCCCTCGAGCTCGCGCACGTTGCTGCGCAGGTGCTTGGCGATGAAGAACGCGACCTCCTCGGGCATGGTGATGCCCTCGGCCTGGGCCTTGCGCAGCAGGATGGCCACCCGCATTTCCAGTTCCGGCGGCTCGATCGCGACGGTCAGGCCGGAATCGAAGCGCGAGATCAGGCGGCTGTCGATGTTGGCCAGTTCCTTGGGGTAGGTGTCCGAGGTGATGATGATCTGCTTGCGCTGCGCCACCATGGCCTCGAAGGCGTAGAAAAATTCCTCCTGGGTACGATTCTTGCCGGCGAAGAACTGGATGTCGTCGATCAGCAGCAGGTCCAGGGAATGGTAGTAGCGCTTGAAATCGTCGAAGGCGCGCCGCTGGTAGGCCTTGACCACGTCGGAGACGTACTGGTCGGCGTGGACGTAGCGCACGCGGGTGCTGGTGCCGCTGGCGATCAGGGCGTTGCCGATGGCATGGATGAGGTGGGTCTTGCCCAAGCCGACGCCGCCGTACAGGAACAGCGGGTTGTACGAGACGCCTGGATTTTCGGCGACCTGCATGGCGGCGGCGCGGGCCAGTTGGTTGGCCTTGCCGATGACGAAGTTGTCGAAGGTCAGTTCCACGTTCAGGCGCGAGCGGTCCTGCACGGCGTCCTCGGCCGCGGCCTGGACGGCGGCGGGCACGGAGGGCGCCGGGGCGGGGGCGGCCGGCTGGGGCTCGGACGCCGGGCTGGGTGCGATGGCGCGCATGGGTGCGGCGCCCCGGGCGGGGCTGGCCGGCAGTTCGAAGCAGACCTGGACGGCCTGCGAGAACCAGTCGCTGGCAAGCGCCTCGATGCGGGCGGAGAAGTTCTTGCGCACCCAGTCGAGCTTGAAGCGGTTGGGGGCGGCAATGCGCAGCACGGCCAGGTCCTCGTCGAACTCGAGAGGGACCAAGGGGCGGATCCAGGCGCTGATCTGTTGCGGGGGGAGTTCCTGCTCCAGTTGCTGGAGGCAGGCCTGCCAAAATTCGTTCATAGAGGTCATTTCGCTAAACCTCGATTCTACCCTCTCCGGTCGCAAGTTATCCACAGCGCCCCCATGGGAACCCTGGGCAAGGTCGCCAAATATTTGACTTGTCAGCGGGAATTTGCTGAAATAATGGGCTTTTCGAGATTTAACGCCCTAGCTCTTTTGGATTTGCCATGAAACGCACCTACCAGCCTTCCGTCACCCGCCGCAAGCGCACCCACGGCTTTCGCGTGCGGATGAAGACCCGAGGCGGTCGCGCCGTCCTCAACGCGCGCCGTGCCAAGGGCCGCAAGCGCCTCGCCGTCTGACCGCGGATACACCGCCGCACGGCCGCCCCTCGGACGGCCCGACTGCCATGCCATCCGCTTTTCCACCGGCGGCCCGGCTGCATCGCCCCTCGGAGTACGCTTCTGCCTTGAAAGGCCGGCGCGTGGCCAGAGGGGCGATGTTCGTTGTCATGCGGCCGCGCGAACCGCAATCCGGTCCGGCCCGGCTTGGCCTGATCGTGCCCAAGCGGCAGGCGCCGCTGGCGGTCACCCGCAATGCGCTCAAGCGCGTCCTGCGCGAGGCCTTCCGGCTGCGCCGCGCGGAACTGCCGCCGGGGGACCTGGTGTTTCGCTTGATCGCCCGGCCTGAACCTTGCAGCCTGACGGTCCTCAAGCGCCGGGCGCGCACCGAGGCCGATGCGCTGCTGCGCCGGATTGCGCCATGATCAAGGCCTTGTTCATCGCGCCGATCCGCTTTTACCGGTATTTCCTCAGTCCCTGGGTGGGACAGCAGTGCCGCTTTACGCCCACCTGCTCGGCCTACGCCATCGAGGCCATCGAGCGACACGGCGTGCCGCGCGGCCTATGGCTGGGCGTGCGGCGTATCGCGCGCTGCCATCCGGGCTGCCCGGGCGGGCACGACCCGGTGCCGGAGCCCCGCCCGCCGCGGGCATGAGGCCGCAGCACGCGCTCATCCGCTAGTCAGGAGAGCTAAGTTAAACTGATGGGCTTTTGGCATCGCCCCACCCTATCGATAGAACAGGCGCCATGGACATACGACGCACGATCCTCTGGATGATTTTTTCGTTTTCGCTGCTGCTGTTGTGGAACAACTGGCAGGTGCATAATGGGCATCCCTCCCTGTTCGGCTTGACGCCGCCCGCCGCCACGCAGGCCGATCCGGCGGCGACGCCGGATGCCCGGCCGGCCGATGTGCCGGTCGCCGCCGCCGGCACTGCCGCCGCCCAGTCCGGCGAGACCAAGGTGCCCGCGCAGGCCGCCGAGCCCACCGGCCAAGAGGTCAGCGTCAAGACCGACGTCTATGAATTGACCTTCGACACCCTGGGCGCCCAGCTGGTGCGCGCCGAGCTGCTGAAATACAAGGCGCTGGACGGCTCGGGCGGCCCGATGCTGTTGCTGGACAACCAGCCCGGCCGCATCTACCTGGCCCAGACCGGGGTCGTGGGCGCGCCGCAGGGGCAGGGCTATCCCACGCACCTGACGCCATTCACGCTGACGACGCCCGAGCCCGTGCGGCAGGGCGACACCCTGACGGTGTCCTTCGAAGCGACGGCGGGCGACGTCCGGGTGGTGAAACACTTCATCCTCCACGATGGCAGCTATGACATCCGGGTGCGTCACGACATTTACAACCTGGGCGATGCCCCGGTCGATCCGTCGCTGTACCTGCAGCTGACGCGCGACGGCAACGATCCCCCGAACACCTCGCATTTCTACAGCACGTTCACCGGCCCGACGGTGTATTCGGAGGAAGACAAGTTCCAGAAGATCAGCTTCGAGGATATTGCCAAGGGCAAGGCCAGCTACATCCCGCAGGCCGACAACGGCTGGATCGGCATGGTGCAGCACTACTTCGCCTCGGCCTGGGTGCCGCCGCAGGGGGTGGTGCGCACCAACCAGGCCTTGCGCGTGGCCGACAATCTGTATGCCGTGCGGACCATCCAGTCCGTCGGGACCATCGCCCCGGGCGAGCACCGCAGCGTGGAGGCCCAGCTATGGGTCGGCCCCCAGGACCAAGTCGCCATGAGCGAGGTGGCGCCCGGTCTCGAGCTGGTCGTGGACTATGGCTGGGTGACCATCATCGCCAAGCCGCTGTTCAGTCTCATGACCTGGATCCACGGCATGCTGGGCAACTGGGGTTGGACCATCGTGGCCCTGACCCTGCTGATCAAGCTCGTCTTTTATCCCCTGTCGGCGGCCAGCTACCGCTCGATGGCGAAAATGAAGCTCGTCACGCCCCGCATGCAGGCGCTGCGTGAAAAGTTCGGCGACGACAAGGCCAAGCTCAACGCCGCCATGATGGAGATGTATCGCACGGAAAAGATCAATCCCCTAGGTGGGTGCCTGCCCATGGTGGTGCAGATTCCGGTGTTCATCGCCCTGTACTGGGTGCTGCTGGCCAGCGTCGAGATGCGCGGCGCGCCCTGGATCTTGTGGATCCACGACCTGTCGGTGCGCGATCCCTGGTTCATCCTGCCGGCGGTCATGATGGCCACGATGTTCCTGCAGATCAAGCTCAATCCCACGCCGCCGGACCCCACCCAGGCCAAGATCATGATGATCATGCCGCTGGTGTTCGGGGGGATGATGTTTTTCTTCCCCGCGGGCCTGGTGTTGTACTGGTGCGTGAACAACGCGGTGTCGATCATCCAGCAGCGCGTCATCATGACGCGCCTGGATCGCGAGAAGGCCGCCTCGGCCTCCAGTTGATCAGCGGCGGTCCGCCGTCCCCCTGAAGGCGCCCACACGGGCGCCTTCTTGCTGTTCGGAAAGCTCGTTTGACGTCCGGCCATGAGATTCGATAGGATCAATCATTCAATATAAAGGATGATGTTCAATATGTCGAACGATCGTATCGGCCTGGACCTGCGGGATCCGGCTTTGCTGCGCACGGAAGCTTATCTGGCCGAGGGCTGGCGCGCCGCCGCATCGGGGCGGACCTTCCCGGTGTTCAATCCCGCCACAGGCGAGCGCCTGGCCGAGGTGGCCAGCCTCGATGCCGGCGAGCTGCGGGGGGCCATCGCCGGCGCGGTGCGCGCCCAGGCGCAGTGGGCCGCCCGTACCCCCGCGGAACGCGGCCGCCTGCTGCGCGCCTGGAACGACCTCATCCTGGAAAATGTCGAGGACATCGCCCGCCTCATGACGCTCGAACAGGGCAAGCCCCTGGCCGAGTCGCGCGGCGAGGTCAAGTACGCCGCCTCGTTCATCGAGTGGTTCGCCGAGGAGGGCAAGCGCAGCTACGGCGACGTGATTCCGTCCCCGACGGCCGACAAGCGCCTGTTCGCCGTCAAGCAGCCGGTCGGCGTATGCGCTGCCATCACGCCCTGGAATTTCCCGGCGGCCATGATCACGCGCAAGGCCGCACCGGCCCTGGCGGCCGGCTGCGCCATGATCGTCAAGCCGGCCGAGGACACGCCGCTGACGGCATTGGCCCTGGCGGCGCTGGCCGAGCGCGCGGGCATCCCGGCGGGCGCCCTCCAGGTGGTGACGGGCGATGCGCGCGAGATCGGCGGCGTGCTGACCGAAAGCCCGGACGTGCGCAAGCTCTCGTTCACCGGCTCGACCGAGGTGGGCCGCCTGCTCATGGCGCAATCGGCGCCCACCATCAAGCGCCTGTCGCTGGAACTGGGTGGCAACGCGCCTTTCATCGTATTCGAAGACGCCGACCTGGATGCCGCGGTCGAGGGTGCGATGGCGTCGAAATACCGCAACAGCGGCCAGACCTGCGTGTGTGCCAACCGCCTGCTGGTGCAGGCGGGGGTTTACGACGCCTTTGTCGAGAAACTGCGTGCCAAAGTCGCCGGCCTGAAGGTCGGCAACGGCACCGAGGAGGGTGTGCAGCAAGGGCCGTTGATCAACCGCGATGCGCTCGACCATGCCCTTGCGCTGATCGAGGACGCCCGGGCGCACGGCGCCCGCGTCGTGATCGGCGGCGAGGCGCACGCCCTGGGTGGTACGTTCTTTCAGCCCACCATCCTCGGTGATCTCAGCCTCGACATGCGGGTGGCGCACGAGGAAATATTCGCCCCGGTGGCGCCGGTGTTCCGCTTCGAGACCGAGGCCCAGGCGATCGCCCAGGCCAACGACACCGAGTATGGCCTGGCCGCCTATCTATACACCCGGGACATCGCCCGCGCCTGGCGCGTCGGCGAAGCCCTGGAGTACGGCATGGTGGGCCTGAACACCGGCATGATCTCGAACGAGGTCGCGCCCTTCGGCGGCATCAAGCAGTCCGGCCTGGGCCGCGAGGGCTCGCACTATGGCATCGACGAGTACCTCGAGGTGAAGTACCTCTGCCTGCAAGTATAGAGGCGGCGCGGGTGCGGGATGCGGCGCGCGCGGCGGCTCGCTACACTGGCGCTTGACGCCGCCCATCCGCCCGCGGCGGGCGCCCGACATTCAGACCCGCAACCATGGCCGACAGCTCCACGGATCCCATCATCGCGATCGCCACCGCCCCCGGCCGGGGCGGCATCGGCGTGCTGCGGATTTCCGGCCCCCGGCTGGCCGACTATGCGCACAGCCTGTTGGGCCTGACGCCGCGGCCGCGCCACGCCCATTACCTGCCGTTTCGCAATGCCGCTGGCGAGGTCATGGACGAGGGCATTGCCCTGTACTTTCCAGGCCCCCATTCCTATACCGGCGAGGACGTGCTGGAACTGCAGGGCCACGGCGGGCCCGCCGTGCTGCGCCGCGTGCTGGAGGACTGCCTGGTGCGCGGCGCATCCATCGGCCTGCGCCTTGCCCAGCCAGGCGAATTCACCCAGCGCGCCTTCCTGAACGATCGCCTGGACCTCGCCCAGGCCGAGGCCGTCGTCGATCTCATCGAAGCCAGCTCGGCCGCCGCCGCGCGTAGCGCCATGGCTTCGCTGTCGGGCGCCTTTTCCGCCGAGGTCGACGCCCTGGCCGAGCGCATCGTTCACCTGCGCATGCTGGTCGAGGCCACCCTGGATTTTCCCGAGGAGGAAATCGACTTCCTGGAAAAGTACCAGGCGGCGCAGCGCCTGGAGGCGGTGTCCGATGCGCTGGACGGTGTGCTGCGCACCGCGCGCCGGGGCCTGGTGTTGCGCGAGGGCCTGCACGTGGTCCTGGCGGGCCAGCCCAACGTCGGCAAGTCCAGCCTCCTGAACGCCCTGGCGGGCGACGAGGTGGCCATCGTCACCCCGATCGCCGGCACTACGCGCGACCGGGTCGTGCAGCAGATCCACATCGAGGGCGTGCCCCTGCACGTCGTCGACACCGCCGGCCTGCGCGACACCGAGGACACGGTCGAGCGCATCGGCATCGAGCGCAGCTGGGCCGAGATCGCCCGCGCCGATGTCATCCTGCACCTGCAGGATGCCCGCAGCCCCGGCGATCCCCTCGACGCCGACATCGCCCGGCGCCTGCCGCCGCAGGCGCCGGTGCTGGTGGTGTGCAACAAGGTCGACCTGCTGGACGAGGCGGGGCAGAGGGCGTTGGCGTCCGGGGCGGCAGGTTCACGGCCGGCCGCGGGTGCCCGCTCCGGCGCCGGGATGGCCGGTGCCACGGGTGACGGTACGGGTACAGTCGGGATACCGGCCGCGGATACGTCGGACGCCTTGCTGGTGTCCGCGCATACCGGTGAAGGCCTGGATGCGCTGCGGGCGCGCCTGCTTTCGATCGCCGGCTGGACGCCGGGGACGGAATCGCCGTGGCTCGCGCGCGAGCGCCACGTCCAGGCCCTGGAGGCGGCCCGCGCCCACCTGCGGGCCGCCGCCGCGCATGCGGCGCACAGCGATCAGGTCCTGGACCTGTTCGCCGAGGAGCTGCGCCTGGCGCACGAGGCCCTGTGCGGGATCACCGGGCAGTTCACCAGCGATGATTTGCTGGGGGAGATCTTTTCCAGTTTTTGTATTGGGAAGTGAGGTTGGGTCTATGGACGTCCACTGAAGTTTGCTGATTTGCCTGTAAGCCGCATAAATAAAGGGATTTTTGTCTACTGAGTGATTCGGTGATACAGTCAAAGCCATCGCTATCCGGGTCCATATTTGGGTCCAAGTCACTGATACCGCTCTCAAGGCACTCAAACCAAAGGATGCTTCTTACATCGTCAGTGACGATCGCGGGCTGTACGTCGAAGTGCTGCCGAGTGGTAGCATCGTCTGGCGTTACCGCTATCGGCTGGATGGCAAACGGGAAAAGCTCACACTCGGTAAGTACCCGGCCCTTACCCTGAAGAGCGCCGTCATTGTCCAGATCTCGTTCTCATATCATGCCAGCGATAAAGTTGCCGGAGACTTGGGAGCTAGGGCAGGTGTTTGCCAAACGATGCCGTGCGCTTCGAGAAGGCCGACTAGACGGGCGTTCTCGGCACGAAGGCGGGCGATCTCATCGCTGTGGTACGTCATACTGCCTCCACACGTGCAGACTCACCCCACCCGTTGCCACCACTAGCGCAACTCGTACCACGTCCCACGCCCGCCCCCCTGCTGGACCAGATGCCCCTGCTTCACCAGCGTACGGAAGTGCTGTTTGAGCGTGTTGCGGTTGCCGCCGGTCAGGCGGATGGCTTCGGCCATGGTGATACGGCCGTGCTCGCGCGTGAATTCGACGATCTGCAATGCCAGGTCCGGCAGCTTGGCCAGCACCAGCTTCTCGCGCTCGACCTTGCGCTCCAGGCGACGTACCTGCTGGGACAGCGCACGCAGGAAGAACACCAGCCAAGGCTGCCAATCAGGCGCGTCGGTGCGGATGCTGCCTTGTGTCTGGCGCAGCGCCAGGTAGTAGGCTTCCTTGGTCTGCTCGATTACGCTTTCCAGTGAGCTGTACGGCACATAGGCATAGCCGGACTGCAACAACAGCAAGGTGGTCAGTACCCGGCTCAAACGGCCATTGCCATCCTGGAAAGGGTGAATCTCCAGAAACACCACGACCCAGATGCCGATGAGCAGCAGCGGATGCAGGCGCCCATGACTGCGCTCCTCGTTGAACCAGGTCACCAGTTCGGCCATTAGATGCGGTGTATCAAAAGGCGTGGCAGTCTCGAAGACAATACCCAACTGTTTGCCGTGTTCATCGAAGGCCGCCACGCTGTTGCTGGTGGTCTTGTAATTGCCGCGATGCCAGGCATCCTTGTCGCTGTAGGTTAGCAGGTCGCGGTGCAATTGCCGGATGTGGTTTTCTGTCAGCGAGATGTCTTGCCAAGACGTAAACACCAGTTCCATGACTTCGGCATAACCAGCGACTTCCTGCTCATCGCGCGTCTCGAACGACTTGATCTGCAGATTGGACAACAAACGCTCGACTTCGCGATCCGACAGCTTGCTGCCCTCGATACGAGTCGAGGAGCCGATGCTCTCGATGGTGGCCACCCGCCGCAGTGCCGACAGCCGATCCGGTGCCAGCGTGCCTAGCGCACGCCACGCGCCCTTGAATTCGTCTATCCCGGCGATCAGGCCCAGGATGTCGGTGGTGATCTGGAGGGTGTCTGTGCGGATCATGGAACCAATAGTACACCCATTTACACCCAATCATGACTCCCAACCATTTCGGAACCCATTTACACCCATTCCTGTTGGGGCTAGCACAGCGACCACAAGCGAAGACCCGTATGCCATGGAAGTCCAGCGGGGGATACACTGAAGCATTGGGTCCAAGAATAGGCCCAAGTGAGACTCTTTTCTCGGAATTAATTTTTATGAATCAATAAGATAAAATCCAATAAACCCTTCTGCATCGGGAAGTGAGCGAGACCCGATGGCGGATTCACGGTTCCGGGGGTTACTCGATTATATAGATTGCTTGCTATCAAATAGCACACTATATATAATCATTCCATGGACCTCGCGACCCAACCTCCGCCAACCGCCGGCACGCCGCTTGCCCTGGACGCTCAGCTTTGCTTTGCCTTGTATTCCGCGCACTTGGCGATGGGCAAGGTCTATCGGCGGGCGCTGTCGGGGTTGGACCTGACCTATCCCCAATACCTGGTAATGCTGGTGCTCTGGGAATCGGACGGTCTGTCGGTGTCTGAACTGGGCGAACGCCTGTACCTGGATTCGGCCACGCTGACGCCGCTGCTCAAGCGCCTGCAGGCCTCGGGCCTGGTGGCGCGCGAGCGCAGCCCCGAGGACGAGCGCCGCGTGCTGGTGCGCCTGACGGATGCGGGCCGCGCGCTGCGCGAGCGGGCACAGGCCGTGCCCGCGGACGTCATCTGCGCGACGGGCTGTACGCCCGAGCGCCTGCAAGGCTTGAAGGCCGATCTCGAGTCCTTGCGTCTGAATCTGCTGCGGCCGGAATGACTTCATCGCCGCCCATGGGCGGCGATGGCGCCGGCCAGGGACATTGCCGCGACGTGGTGCGGGCAGTGTCCTCAATCCGCACCACAAGGAGAACCTCCATGACAGTCGAAAACGTCCTCTATACCGCCCACGCCAAGGCGACCGGAGGCCGCGAAGGCAGCGCAAAATCCTCCGACGGCCATCTGGACATCAAGCTGTCGACGCCCAAGGAACTGGGCGGCGGCGGCGGCGACGGCACCAATCCCGAGCAATTGTTCGCGGCCGGTTATTCGGCGTGCTTTCTGGGCGCCTTGAAGCTGGTCGCCGGCAAGGCCGACGTCAAGCTGCCCGATGACACCAGCGTGGAAGGCGCGGTGGGCATCGGTCCGATCCCGACGGGCTTTGGCATCCGGGTGGAACTGAAGATCTCGGCCGCCGGCGTCGAGCGCAAGACCCTCGAGGATCTGGTGCAAAAGGCGCACGTGGTCTGCCCGTACTCGAACGCGACGCGCGGCAATATCGACGTGACGCTGACGGTGGCGTGACCTCGCCGGCCCGCGGGCCGGCTGGCGGCGGCGCCCCAGTGGGATGCGCCGCATCGAAAGGATTATGGCCGCCTGTGGGCGGCCGTAATCCTTTATGATTGCACGGTCGAAGTTTCGGGATCGCAGCGTGCGCCGTCCATTGTTCCAGATCGCCGCGGCATGCTGCGACCGCCGCGGGATTCATTACGGCTGGGTGGTCGCCGCCGTCGCATTCCTGACCATGCTGTCCTCGGCGGCCGCCGTGGGTCTGCCCAGCGCATTTCTGGTGCCGCTCAGTGAGGAGTTCGGCTGGGACATCGACCAGATTTCCTCGGCCTTGGCGATCCGTTTCGTGCTGTTCGGCCTGCTGGGGCCGTTTGCGGCCATCCTGATCGAGCGCTACGGTCTGCGACGCATCATCTGCCTTGCCCTGGTGCTGGTGGCCTGCGGCCTGGGTATGGCGACGATTATGTCCCAGGTCTGGCACCTGCTGCTGCTCTGGGGCGTGGTGCTGGGGACCGGCGCGGGGTTGACGGCGCTGGTGCTCAGCGCCATCGTGGTCAATCGCTGGTTCGACCGCCGGCGGGGCCTGGTGCTGGGCCTGCTGACGGCCAGTGCGGCGACCGGCCAGCTGGCCTTCCTGCCGCTGGCGGCCTGGCTGATCGAGACGGTGGGCTGGCGCTACGCGGTGGTGCCGGTCATCGTTTGTTGTCTGGTGGTCGCGCTGCTGGCGTTCCTGTTGATGGCGAACCGGCCCGAGGAGGTCGGCCTGCGGCCGTACGGAGCCGCGCCCAGCGCGGCGCCCGAGCCCGTCGCGACCGGAAGGCCTGGGTTTCGCGAGCCCTTCGTCGCCTTGTTCGAGGCTTCGCGCAATCCGACGTTCTGGGTATTGTTCGGCACGTTCTTTGTCTGTGGCCTCAGCACCAGCGGGCTGATCCAGACGCACTTCATCACGCTGTGCGGGGATTTCGGCATGGGTCCCGTGCCGGCCGCCTCGGTGTTGGCCATGATGGGGCTGTTCGATCTGGTGGGCACGGTCCTGTCGGGCTGGCTGTCCGACCGCTACGACAACCGCAAGCTGCTGTTCTGGTATTACGGCCTGCGCGGCCTGTCCTTGTTCTGGCTGCCGCATTCCGAGTTCTCGCTGGTGGGCCTGTCGGTGTTCGCCATGTTCTACGGACTGGACTGGATCGCCACGGTGCCGCCGACGGTCAAACTGACGACGGCGGCTTTCGGCAAGGCGCGCGCCGGCATGGTGTTCGGCTGGATTTTTGCCGGCCACCAGGTGGGCGGCGCGATCGCGGCCTATGGCGCGGGGCTGTCGCGCACCGTGTGGCTGACGTACACGCCGGCCTTGTACGCGGCCGGGCTGGCGTGCTTCGTGGCGGCGGTGGCCGTGTTCCTGATCCGCCGGCCCGCCGCGCCGACCTTGTCAGCGGCCGGCGCTTGACGCAGAATTCGAGGGGCGTCCTTCAGTAGACTGAATACCCCTTCAAGGAGACCCCCCGATGTCCACACGCACTGTTCCGCCCTTCCGCGCCGACCATGTCGGCAGCTTTCTGCGGCCCGTCTATCTGCTCGAGGCGCGCGATCGCCACGCCAAGGGCGAGATCGATGCCGCCGCGCTGCGCGCCGTCGAGGACCGCGCCATTACCGAGATCGTGCGGTTCCAGGAGGACATCGGCCTGAAATCGGTGACGGACGGCGAGTTCCGGCGCACGTACTTCCACCTCGATTTCCTGCGCCAGCTCGATGGCGTGGTGACCGACGATCCCGTCGTGGTCACGGGCGAGGACGGCGTAGAGCACCTGTCGCCGCCGTCGATTCGCGTCAACGGCAAGGTGCGCCACGCGCGCGACATCCAGCGGGCGGATTTCGAGTACCTGGCCAGCCAGGTGTCCGCCGGCCACACGCCCAAGGTCACCATTCCCTCGCCGACCATGCTGCACTTCCGCGGCGGGCGCGCGGGCATCGACGCCGTGGCCTATCCGGAACTGGAGCCCGAATTCTACGAGGACGTGGCCGAGGCCTACGGCCAGGAACTGCGCAGCCTGTTTGACGCCGGCTGCCGCTACGTGCAGATGGACGACACCAACCTGGCCTATCTGTGCGACGGCCGCATGCGCGAGGCGGCCAAGGCGCGCGGCGACGATCCGAATGAACTGCCGCACCGCTACGCCAAGTTCATCAATCGCGTCGTGGCCCGCAAGCCCGAGGGCATGGTGCTGGCCATGCACCTGTGCCGCGGCAACTTCAAGAGCACGTATGCGGCCGAGGGCAACTACGAGCCGGTGGCCGAGGCGCTGTTGTCCGAAATGCACCTGGATGCGTATTTCATGGAATACGACGACGATCGCAGCGGGGATTTCCGGCCCTTGCGATTCCTGCCGGCCAACAAGATCGTGGTGCTGGGCCTGGTCACGACCAAGTTCGGCGCCCTCGAATCCAAGGACGACCTCAAGCGCCGCATCGACGAGGCGGCCAGGCATGCGCCGCTGGAGCAGCTCGCCCTGTCGCCGCAGTGCGGCTTCTCGAGCACGGTGCACGGCAACAATGTGGCCATCGAGGATCAGCGGGCCAAGCTGCGCCTGGTGGTCGAGACCGCGCGCGAGGTCTGGGGCGACGCCTGAGGGCATGCCGGTCCTGGCCGGCCGCGGCGCACTGGCGGCGGACGGCCTCAGGGCCGCCGGGACGGGGCGGCCGCGACGGCGGGCGCGGGGGCGCGGCGCCATTCGAGTGCGCCGATTGCAATGCCGCTGATGCAGATCACGGCAATGCCCACCCAGGTGAGGGCGTCCGGGAAATCGCCCCAGACCAGCCAGCCCAGCACCGCGGCGGCGACGATCTGCAGATAGATGAAAGGCGCCAGCATCGAGGCGGGGGCCATGCGGTAGGCCTGGATCTGCAGGATGTGCCCCAGGGCGCCCCATACGCCTGTGGTCAGCAGCACCAGCCATTCCAGCAGACCGAATTCCCGTAGGGTCGGCCAGGCAGCCGGCAGCGAGACGGGCAGCGCCAAGGTCAGGCAGATCGCGCCGACACCGCCGCTCCAGACCAGGGTGGTCATGGGATTGTCGATGGCCACCCGACGCGTGCATAGGTATTGGACGGCAAACAGCATTGCCGTGCACAGGCCGAACGCCACGCCGACGGGGTCCAGCCCGCTGCCGGGCCGGATGATGATCAGCACGCCCAGGAAGCCGCTGAGCGCCGCGATCCAGCGCGACAGCCGCGCCGGCTCGCCGAGGATCCAGGGGGCGCAGGCCAGCAGGATGAGGGGCGCGAGGAAATTGATCGAGGTGGCCTCAGCCTGCGGCAGATGTTGCAGTGCTGAAAAAAACGTGAAGGTGGACACGAACATCACGGTTCCGCGCAACACTTGGGCGTAGGGCCTTTGTGTGCGCAGCAGCGCTCGCAGGCTGCGCGGGCGTATCAGGGCCAGCACCAGCACGAGGTGGACGAAAAACCGGACCCAACAGAGAAAGATCAAGGGCAGCCCGGTCGTCAGGATCCATTTGCCGCTGGTATCCAGGCCGGACAGCGACCAGGACGAGAGCACCAGCAGGCCGATGCCAAAGAGGGGCGAACTGGACGGAATGGTGGGCGCGGATGGGTGAGACGGCATGGTGCGGCGGCAAGGATGCTCCAGACGCACACCTTAACCGAAATCCGCCCCGCGCCGTGGCCGTACCGCCGACTATTTCACCGGGCCACGCCCGAATCGGCGGCGCGCGCCCTCCTTCGGCGCGAGGATTAGATATAGATCATGAACCCCTTCCGCCCGCGTGGCTAATATGGGCCTGTGCGCTCATCGGCGCGGCACGGTCAGGGAGAGTCTCATGACGCAATACGCATCCGGGCCATCGGCCTCGAACCAGGGCAGGGCCTTGCGGGTCCTGTTCTCCAGCACATTGGCCTTCACGGTCTGCTTCGCCGTCTGGACGATGTTCTCGGTCCTGGGCATTCCGCTGAAGGCCGAACTGGACCTGAACGAAACCCAGTTCGGCCTGCTGATCGCCACGCCGGTCCTGACCGGCTCGCTGGTGCGGGTGCCGCTGGGCTTCCTGACGGACCGCCTGGGTGGGCGCGCCGTCTTCCTGGCCGTCATGCTGGTGTGCGTGCCGCCCTTGTACCTGATGGCCCATGCCACGACCTATGCGCAGTTTCTGGTGCTGGCGCTGTTCGTCGGCCTGGCCGGCGGGACGTTCTCGGTCGGCACGCCGTATGTCGCGCGCTGGTTCGCGCCCGAACGCCGGGGCTTTGCCATGGGGGTCTTCGGGGCGGGGAACTCGGGTTCCGCGGTGACGATGTTCGTGGGCCCGGCGATCATCGGTGCCTTTGGCTGGGCCATGCTGCCGCAGGCCTATGCGGCCCTGATGCTCGGCACCGCGGTGTTGTTCTGGATGTTCAGCCATAGCGATCCGGCGCATCGCGTGCCCTCCGGCGTCTCGTTCACGCAGCAACTGAAGGTGCTGAGGGATCCCCGGGTGTGGCGTTATTGCCAGTACTACTCGGTGGTGTTCGGCGGCTATGTCGCGCTGGCGCTATGGGCCACCAAATACTATGTGGCCGAGTACGGCTTCGATCTGAAGCTGGCGGCCTTGCTGGCGACGATCTTTTCCCTGCCTGGTGGGGTGTTGCGGGCCCTCGGCGGCTGGTTTTCGGACCGGTTCGGCGCGTACACGGTGACCTGGTGGGTGATGTGGGTGTGCTGGGTGTGCTTCTTTATCCTGTCCTATCCGCAGACGCGCATGGCCATCCAGACGCAGCACGGCGAGGTCGCCCTGTCCATCGGCCTGAATGCCTGGGTCTTCACCGCCTTGCTGTTCATCGTCGGCGTCGCCATGGCCATCGGCAAGGCCTCGGTGTTCAAGTTCATCAGCGACGACTATGCGGACAACATCGGCGCGGTATCGGGGGTGGTGGGCCTGGCCGGCGGCCTGGGTGGATTCGTGCTGCCGATCATGTTCGGCGCCCTGCTGGACATCACGGGCATCTATTCCAGCGCCTTCATGCTGCTGTATGGGGCCGTATGCGTGTCGCTGGTGTTCATGCACTATTCGTTTCGCGGCGCCCCGCGCGCGGGTGCGGAATTGCGCGAGGGGCATGCCACGGCCTGAAGCGGCCGTGGCCTCAGCCGCCGCAGCCGCCGCAGCAATTGCCGTCCTCGCCGTGCACCGGCTTGAGGGCATGGTAGCCGGCATCCTCGACGGCGACCCGCAGGCGCTGTTTCGAGACCTGCTCGGGGTCGAAGGCCACGGTGGCTTTTTCGGTGTCCAGCGATACCGAGACGCTGCTCACGCCCTTGATGGCGGACAGCGCGGCGTCCAGTTTATCGGCGCAGGCGGGGCCTTGGAGGCCTTCGATGCGGATGATCTCGGTGTCCAATCGGGTACGGGTGATGGTTTCGCTTTGCATGAGTTCCTCGGGGGTCGGGAAAGCCCACAAATCGGGCGGGGTCATAGATATAAATAAAATATATCTTTTGTGCGCGCTAGTATAGCAGCTCTATTTGGAATTCTGAGCCACGGAGGACATAGTGATGCCGACCACTCGCAAGCTGGGCCGAACGGACCTTGAAATACAGCCTTTGGTCTTCGGTGCCAACGTGCTGGGATGGACCATGGACGAGGCGACGTCGTTTCGCGTCCTCGATGCCTACGTCGATGGGGGATTCACCGCCATCGATACGGCCGACTCGTATTCGCGGTGGGTGCCCGGCAACGACAGCGAGAGCGAAAAAATCATAGGCCGCTGGCTGCACGCCCGCGGCAATCGCGATCGCGTCCTTGTATTGACAAAGGTCGGTTCGGACATGGGTCAGGGAAAGCGTGACCTTTCCTCGGCGTGGATCGAACAGGCGGTCGAAGGGTCCTTGCGGCGCCTGCAGACGGATTACATCGACCTGTACCAGAGCCACTGGCCGGATCCGACGGTGTCCCACGAGGAAACCCTGCGGGCCTATGACCGCCTGATCCAGGCGGGCAAGGTCCGCCATATCGGCTGCTCGAATTTCGATGCGGCCCTGTTGGCGCAGGCGCAGTCCGTAGCCGAGGATCTGGGCCTCGCGCGCTACGAGACCGTCCAGAACGAGCTGAACCTCTATAGCCGCTCGGCCTACGAGGGGCCGGTGCAGGACTTCGTGGTGAAGAACGGCCTGAGCGCCTTGTCCTATTTCTCGCTCGCCTCGGGATTCCTCACCGGCAAGTATCGCTCGGTGGCGGACCTGGCCGGACGGCCGCGCGGCACCTGGCTCGAAAAATACTTCGATGACCGCGGCTTGCGGATTCTGGCGGCACTGGACGAAGTCGCGGGGGCGCGCGGGGTCCAGCAAGCCGAGGTCGCCATTGCCTGGATCAATGCCCAGCCGGGCGTCGCGGCCGCGATCGCCTCCGCGACATCGCTGGAACAACTGGATGTGCTGATGCGCGCCGCCCGCCTGCGCTTGACGGATGCCGAGCTTGCCCGCCTGAATGAGGCCGGCCGCGCCTGAATGCATGCAAACCTCAACCCCCCGCCGCATCGCACACTTGGACATGGACGCGTTCTATGCCTCGGTGGAACTGCTGCGCTATCCGGATCTGCGCGGCAGGCCGGTGGTGATCGGCGGGCGGGGCGATGCGCCGGTCGATGGACGCTATGCATTCCTGCGCGATTACGTGGGCCGCGGCGTGATCACCACGGCGACGTACGAGGCGCGTGCGCTGGGCGTGCATTCGGCGATGGGGATGATGAAGGCCGCCCAGCTGGCGCCCGACGCCGTCATGCTGCCGGTGGACTTTCCCGCCTACCGGCATTATTCGCAGCTGTTCAAGGCGGCGGTGGCGACGATCGCCCCCCACATCGAGGATCGCGGGATCGACGAGATCTACATCGACCTGAGTGCGCTGGAGGGGTCTTCGGCGGCGCTGGCGCGCCGCATCAAGGCGGCGGTGCGCGAGGCGACGGGCCTGAATTGTTCGATCGGCATCTCGTCCAACAAGCTGGTGTCCAAGATCGCCTCCGAATTGGACAAGCCCGACGGCATCACGGTGATCGGCCCCGGCGACCTGGAGCGCCGCATCTGGCCGCTGCCGGTCTCGCGGATCAACGGCATCGGGCCCAAGGCGACCGTCCGGCTGCAGTCCCTGGGCATTGATACGATTGCACAGCTCGCCGCCGCGCCGCCTGACCTGCTGCAGGCGAACTTTGGCCTGGCGTATGCGCGCTGGATGGTGGATGCGGCCCACGGCATCGATGAGCGCCCCGTGGTCACCGAATCCGAGCCCAAGTCGCTCAGCCGCGAGACCACCTTCGAGCGCGACCTGCACGTGCGCCGCGACCGGACGCTGCTGTCAGGGATATTCCGCGAGCTGTGCGTGCGCCTGGCCGAGGACCTGCGGCGCAAGCGCGTGCGCGGGGCCACGGTGGGGATCAAGCTGCGCTTCGAGGACTTCAGGATCGTGACGCGCGACCTGACGCTGCCCGAGGCGGTGAACGACGCCGATGCGATTCATCGGGCGGCCGGCCAGTGCCTCAAGCGCGTGGTGCTGGATCGGCGCCTGCGGCTGCTGGGCGTGCGCGTCAGCAAGCTCGAGCCGGATCTGGGCGATGCCAGGCAGCACCCGGTCCAGCTCGCGCTGTACTGAGGACGCGACGTGATCAGCCGTGCGTCGGGAACGCGAATTCCGGGCCCTTGGATTCGCTGTCGGGCCAGCGCTGCATGACGGATTTCTGGCGGGTGTAAAAGCGCACGCCTTCCTCGCCGTAGATGTGCATGTCGCCGAACAGGCTGTTCTTCCAGCCGCCGAAGCCGTGCCAGGCCATGGGCACCGGGATGGGGACGTTGATGCCGACCATGCCCACCTGGATGCGGCGCGCGAATTCGCGCGCCGCGTGGCCGTCGCGCGTGAAGCAGGCGACGCCATTGCCGAAACTGTGTTCGTTGATGATGTGGATGGCGGAATCGATGTCCGGCGCGCGCACGCAGGACAGCACGGGGCCGAAGATCTCCTCCTGGTAGATGCGCATGGAGGGGGTCACGTGGTCGAACAAGCTGCCGCCGATGAAGAAGCCGTCCTCGTGTCCCGGCACCTTGAGGTTGCGGCCGTCGAGGACGAGCTGCGCGCCTTCGCTGGTGCCGATGTCCAGATAGTTGCGGATGCGCTGCAGGGCATCCTGGGTGATGACCGGACCCATTTCGGCGGTCTCGTCCATGCCGTGCGAGACCTTCAGCGCGCGGGCGCGCTCGGCCAGCAGCGGCATGATGCGATCGGCCGCGTCGCCCACCAGCACGGCGACGGACACGGCCATGCAGCGTTCGCCCGCCGCGCCGTAGGCTGACCCGATGAGGGCGTCGACGGCCTGTCCCAGATCGGCGTCGGGCATCACGACCATGTGATTCTTGGCGCCCCCCAGGGCCTGGACGCGCTTGCCGTGGCGCGCGCCCTGCTCGTAGATCGAGCGGGCGATCGGGGTCGAGCCGACGAAGCTCACGGCCTGCACCTCGGGATGGGACAACAGCGCCTCGACGGCCTGTTTGTCGCCCTGGACGACGTTGAACACGCCGTCGGGCAGGCCGGCTTCGCTGAGCAGCTCGGCGATGCGCAAGGTCACCGAAGGATCGCGCTCGCTGGGCTTGAGGATGAAGCAGTTGCCGGTGACGATGGCCAGCGGGAACATCCAGCAGGGCACCATGGCGGGGAAGTTGAACGGCGTGATACCGGCGACCACGCCCAGGGGCTGGCGCATGGTCCAGTTGTCCAGGCCGGTGGCGACCTGTTCGGTGTAGTCGCCCTTGAGCAATTGTGGGGCGCCGCAGGCGAATTCGATGATGTCGATGCCGCGCGCCACCTCGCCATGCGCGTCGCTGAAGACCTTGCCGTGCTCGGCGGTGATGATGGCGGCAAGCTCGTCGTGATGGGCGTTGATCAGTTCGAGGAACTTGAACATCACGCGGGCGCGGCGCGGTGCCGGGGTGGCGGCCCAGGCGGGGAAGGCGGCGGCGGCCGAGCGCACGGCGGCCTCCACGTCCTCGAGACTGGCCAGGCGCAGCTCGCGCGTGACTCCGCCGGTGGCGGGATTGTAGATGGGCTGGGTGCGGGTGCCCTGGCCCGGGGTGCGCCGGCCCTGGATGTAGTGGCCGACCTCGGCGGTGTCTGTATAGGCTTGCATGGGGTGCCTCCTGGTGGATGATGATGGCCGCGAGTCGGGCGACGATCGGGTGTGCTGTGGGTGGATACACATGAAATCCGAACTGGACACCAGTGTAGGAGCCGCGCCGAGGCCTTGCATAGCCATGCGGACTGGAATGATTGTTCAATTTAGTGAACAATGACCCTATGGATATCAAGAACATCGATCAGCTCTGGCCCCACATCCACTGGTTGACCATACTGGCCCAGCAGGGCAGTTTCACCTCGGCCGCCCGTCGCCTGTCGGTCAGCAAGGCATCGATGAGCCAGCGCATGGTCGAGCTCGAGCGTGCGGCCGGGGTGTCCCTGATCCAGCGCACGACGCGCTCGGTGCGCCTGACCGAGGCCGGCCAGCGGCTGGTGGACGAGACGCGCGATGCGTACACGCGCATCGCCCACAGTTTCGCCGACGTGCAGGACATGGCCGAGGTACCGCGCGGGCTGCTGCGTATCACCGCGCCGGTGGCGTTCTCGCGCCAGCAGCTGGCGGCGCGGCTGCCCGAGTTCCTGCGCCGCTACCCACAGATGCGCCTCGAGCTCGACATGAGCGACGAACTGGTGTCGCTGGCCTCCGAGGGCTTCGACCTGGCCCTGCGGCACGTCGAGGCGCCGCCCGATACCTACGTCGCGCGGGTCCTGTGCCGCACCCGCACGCTGCTGGTCGCCAGCCCGGCCTATCTGGCCGAGCACGGCATGCCGGACCATCCCTCGCAACTCGAGGGCCACCGGCACCTGCACTATCCCAGGCAGCAAGGCTTGGCGACCTGGGCGTTCGAGCGCGTCGGCGCGCGCTCCGCCGGCGCGCGCGTGACCGTACCGGTACGGCCCGGGTTCGTGGCGAACAACAGCGAGGTGTTGCGCGACATGGCGTGTGCAGGCGTGGGCGTGGCCGTGCTGCCGGATTTCTCCGCCCAGCGCGCGGTGCAGTCCGGCGAATTGGTCGAGATCCTGCCGCAGTGGCGACCGGTCGGGGCATTTGGGCGTACTATCTTCGCCTTGCGCCCGTATTCGACCAGGGCTCCGCGCACCGTGCGCGTCTTGCTCGATTACCTGCTGGAGGCGTTTTCGCAGGGTTTCGAGGCGCGCAGTGAACGCTGACGGGGGATCGACATGCCGTTGAAGGACACCCTGGCCGCCTTGGCGGTCGTGGTCGTGTGGGGCGCCAATTTCGTGGCGATCAAGCTCGGGGTGGACGCATTCCCGCCGATGCTGCTGGGCGCCTTGCGCTTCACGTTCGTGGCGTTTCCCGCCATCCTGTTCATCAAGCGGCCCGCGGTCTCCTGGCGCATGTTGCTGGCCTACTCGGCGACCATCAGCATCGGGCAATTCGCCTTGCTGTTCCTGGCGATCCATCTGGGGATGCCGGCGGGCCTGGCCTCGCTGGTCCTGCAGTCGCAGGTGTTTTTCACCGTCCTGATCGCGGCGCTGGTGCTGCGCGAACGCATCGAGCGCCACCACGTGCTGGGCATGGTGATTGCCGGGGCGGGCCTGGTGCTGCTGGACCGCGGGGCGCACGCGGGCGCGGTGCCGCTGGTCGGTTTCCTGCTGACCTTGTGCGCGGCGCTGAGCTGGTCGCTCGGCAATATCGTGCTCAAGGGGGTGGGCAAGGTCGACATGCTGGCGCTGGTGGTGTGGGGCGCACTGGTGCCGCCGCTGCCCTTTTTGCTGCTGTCGGCCGTGTTCGAGGGGCCGCAGCGCATCGTCGACAGCCTGACGAACATCACCTTGCAGGGCGTCTTGTCGGTGGCCTACCTCGCGGGGGTGTCTACGTTGATCGGCTATGTGCTGTGGGGGCGGCTGCTGGCCAAGCACCCCGTGTCGCGGATCGCGCCGCTCAGCCTGCTGATCCCCGTGGTGGGGCTGCTGTGCGCGGACTGGTTCCTGGACGAGCACCTCAGCTTTTGGCAATGGATCGGCGGCGCACTGGCGCTGGCCGGCCTTGGCGTGAACTTGTTTGGCGTAAAACTGCTGCGCCATGTCCCGGGATTCGCGCAACGGCCGTAGAATAGGCGAATGACTGGCGCGATTGCGCGCCGGCCTTTTTTTATCTGGAATGCAAAGATGACTCTCGATCGTGCCGGGCTCGACGCCCTGATGGAAATCACTTCACGCCCCGAACTGATTTTTGTCCGGGGGCGAGGCTCCTGGCTCGAGGATCACAACGGCAAGCGATACCTGGATTTCATCCAGGGCTGGGCGGTGAACGCCCTGGGCCACAACGATCCGGCGATCGTCGCCGCCCTGACGCGCCAGTCCGGCCTGTTGATCAACCCCTCGCCGGCGTTCTACAACCAGCCCTCGATCGACCTGGCCCGGCGCATCGTGGGCGCGTCCTGTTTCGATCGCGTGTTTTTCGCCAATAGCGGCGCCGAGGCCAACGAGGGGGCGATCAAGCTCGCGCGCAAGTGGGGCCAGCTGCATCGCAAGGGCGCCTACAAGATCATCACCTTCGATCACAGCTTTCACGGCCGCACCCTGGCGACGATGTCGGCCTCGGGCAAGCCCGGCTGGGACCGCAAGTTCGCGCCCCAGGTCGACGGTTTTCCCAAGGCGGTCCTCAATGACCTGGATTCGGTGCGGGCGCTGATCGATGACCGGACGGTGGCGGTGATGCTCGAGCCGGTGCAGGGCGAGGCCGGCGTGATCCCCGCGACGGCCGAATTCCTGCAGGCCCTGCGCGCCCTGACGCGCGAGCGCGACTTGCTGCTGATCGTCGACGAGGTGCAGACGGGCATGGGGCGTACCGGCGTCCTGTTCGCCCACCAGCTTGCGGGGATCGAGCCGGACATCATGACCCTGGGCAAGGGCATCGGCGGCGGGGTGCCGCTGGCGGCGCTGTGCGCCCGCGAGGCCGTCAGCTGCTTCGAGCACGGCGACCAGGGCGGCACGTATAACGGTAATCCCCTGATGACCGCCGTGGGCGTGGCAATCTTCGACACCTTGACGGCGCCGGGATTCATGGACGCAGTCAACGCCCGGGCGCAGCAATTGTCCGAGGGACTGCTGGCGCTGTCGGCCAAATGGGGTCTGGGCGGCGAACGCGGCGTGGGCCTGCTGCGCGCCCTGGTGCTGGACCGGGACGAAGGGCCGGCGCTGGTCGAGGCGGCCCGCGATCGCTCGCCCGAGGGCATGCTGTTGAATGCGCCGCGCGGCAACCTGCTGCGCTTCATGCCCGCCCTGAACGTCGGCGCCGACGAGATCGATACCGCACTGGCCTGGCTCGACGAGCTGTTCGCCCAGGCGCGTGCCAGGAAAAACTAGAAATCGAATTCCGGCTCGACGGCGTCGCCCACCTGCAGCCAGGCCTGCCCTTCGGGCAGCGCCGCGATGGCGTTCATGCCGAATAGCACGCCCTGCTCGAACTCGCGGTGCCGCGCCAGCGTGCGGCCCGGCTCCGCCGCGGTCCGCCCCGTCCGGGGATCCACGTTCGGGATGGGGCAGCGGGCGCAGGCCTTGACGAAGGCGAACCCCAGCTCGCCGACGCGAAAACCGGCCAGGTGGTCCTCGTCGTAGGGCTCCAGCCCCTGCAGGACGATGTTCGGGCGAAAGCGGATCATGTCCACCGGCGCGTGCCCATCGGCCGCCAATTGCCCGTTCAACGCATCCAGCGAATGCCGGTTGGTCACCAGGAAGGGAAAGCCATCCGCAAAGGCGAATTGGTGCCCGCCGGGCGGCGAGAAGCGCTGGGGCCAGTCCGGGTGGGACTGGATCCAGTGGGCGACATGCAGCCGGCTGGCGGGCCGTTGGGCCTGCGGGTGCAGATGCAGCAAGCGGCACGGTACGTCCAGGAAGGCGCTGAGCCAGGCGGCGGCCTCGTCGCCCTGGTCCGCGCCCAGCGTGGCGGCGCCCCAGATGGCCACGGGCACGGCCGGCGCCTCGGGCGACGGCGCGGGCACGAAGCAATCGGCTTGGCCGGGGGCGCGCAGCCACAGGCCGTCCGCCTGCGGCTCGGGCTGGATCAGCACCATGCGCGGGTACTGGCGCTGGGTGAGAAAGACACCCCTGGCATCGACGATGACCCAGTGTCGATCATGGGCCGGGCCGGCCTCCGACACGCGGATTCGGGTGTGCGCGATCCCGGCGCAGGATTTGACCGGATAGCTGTAGAGGCTGTGGATGGTGGGGCGCATGGCGGAGGCGGCAATCGGGGACGTGCCCATTCTAGCGCCTCTCGCACGATGTCCCGCCCCGGCAGGGCCGGGGCGGGGAAGGGCTTTACGCCCGGGCGGCCTGCTCGGCCTTTTTCACCTGGCGCCAGTGATGCAGCAGGGGCTCGGTGTAGCCATTGGGCTGTTCCAGGCCCTTGAAGATCAGGTCGCTGGCGGCCTTGAAGGCGCACGAGGTGTCGAAGTGGCCGTCCATGGGCTCGTACAGCGGATCGCCGGCGTTCTGCTTGTCGACCACGGCCGCCATGCGGCGCAGGGTCTGTTCGACCTGTTCGCGCGTGGTGATGCCATGCAGCAGCCAGTTGGCGATGTGCTGGCTGGAAATCCGCAGCGTTGCGCGGTCTTCCATGAGGCCGACGTCGTGGATGTCGGGCACCTTGGAGCAGCCGACGCCCTGATCGATCCAGCGCACCACGTAGCCGAGGATGCCCTGGGTGTTGTTGTCCAGTTCCTGCTGGATCTGCTCGGGCGTCCAGTTCGGCTCGCGGGCCACGGGCACGGTCAGGATGCGGTCGAGGTAGTCCTCATGGTGGTTTTCGAGGGACTTCTGGACCTCGACCACGTCGACCTGATGGTAGTGCAGCGCGTGCAGGGTCGCGGCCGTGGGCGACGGCACCCAGGCGGTGTTGCCGCCGGCCTTCACGTGGGCGATCTTTTGCTTGAGCATGTCGGCCATCAGGTCGGGCATGGCCCACATGCCCTTGCCGATCTGGGCATGGCCGCGCAGGCCGCATTCCAGGCCGGTCTGCACGTTGTTCTGCTCGTAGGCCTGGATCCATTCGCGGTTCTTCATGTCGCCCTTGCGCTCCATGGCGCCGGCCCGCATGGAGGTGTGGATCTCGTCGCCCGTGCGGTCCAGGAAACCGGTGTTGATGAACACGACGCGCTCGGCGGCCGCGGCGATGCAGGCCTTGAGGTTGACGCTGGTGCGGCGCTCCTCGTCCATGATGCCCATCTTGATCGTGTTGGGCGCCAAGCCCAGCAGGGCCTCGGTGCGGGCGAAGATCTCGTTGGCGAAGGCCACCTCGTCGGGGCCGTGCATCTTGGGCTTGACCACGTAGACCGAGCCGGTGCGGGAGTTGCGACGGCTCTGGAGGTCGGGCATCGCGGTCAAGACGGTCATGACCGCATCGAGGATGCCCTCGGGGATCTCGCGGCCTTGCTCGTCGAGGATGGCCGGATTGGTCATCAGGTGACCGACGTTGCGCACCAGCATCAGCGAGCGCCCGTGCAGGGTCGCCGGGCTGCCGTCCAGCGCGGTGTACTCGCGATCGGGATTGAGGCGGCGCGTGATCGTCTTGCCGCCCTTGACCAGGTCCTCGACGAGGGTGCCCTTCATGAGGCCGAACCAATTGCGGTAGGCCAGCACCTTGTCCTCGGCATCGACGGCGGTGACGGAGTCCTCGCAGTCCATGATGGTGGTCACCGCCGCCTCGACGACGATGTCCTTGATATGCGCGGTATCGGTCTTGCCGATGGGGTGCTCGGCGTCGAACTGCACCTCGAAGTACAGGCCGTTGTGGCAGAAGACCAGGGCCTCGGGTTGCTGGGGCGCGCCACGATAGCCGGCCAGCACGCCGGCATCCGCCAGTGTCGTGGCCTGGCCGTCGGCCAAGGTCGCGTGGAGCGCGCCGTCGGCCACCGCGTAGGCGCGGGCGTCGCGGTGCGAGCCTTGGGCCAAGGGGATGGTGTCATCGAGGAATTGGCGGGCAAAGGCGATGACCTTGGCGCCGCGCACAGGGTTGTAGCCGCCGCTGCGCTGCGCGCCATCCTCGTCCGAGATGGCGTCCGTGCCGTACAGGGCGTCGTACAGGCTGCCCCAGCGCGCATTGGCGGCGTTCAGGGCATAGCGGGCGTTCATGACGGGCACCACCAGTTGGGGGCCCGCCCGGACGGCCATCTCGGCATCGACGTTGGCGGTGGTGACGGCAACCTGTGCCGGTGCGTCCTTGAGATAGCCGATGTCCTTCAGGAAGGCCCGGTAGGCGGCCGGGTCGGCGATGGCGCCGGGGTGCTTGTCGTACCACTCGTCGAGGGCCGTCTGCAGGCGGTCGCGCTCGGCAAGCAGTTCGCGGTTCCGCGGGGCGAGGTCGCGGACGATACCCGCCAGGCCTTGCCAGAAGGCGTCGGCTCGTACGCCGGTGCCCGGCAGGGCTTCTTGTTCGACGAATTGGTGCAGCACGGCTGCGACCTGGAGTCCGTGGCAGGCGATGCGGTCGGTCATGGCAGTCCTTGATAAACGTTCAGGGTTTGTCCTGATTATAGGAGGTCTTGTATAAGAGTTGAAGACGAGGCGGCGCCGTCGTCAATCCTGGCCGGATTCGGCGAGCATCCGGAGGACGGCGTCGCGCTTTTTGAGCAGATGCGCGCGCAGGATCGTCGCCAGGCCTTCGCCGTCGCGGGCCTCCAGCGCCTTGATCATGTCGCTGTGTTCGTCGACGGCCTTGTCCCACTTGGCCTGTTCCAGGTTCGAGCGGAAACGCAGGGCCTGCAGGCGACGATTGGTGGTGACATAGATCTGCCGCAGCGCGCCGTTGCGGGCCGCCAGGTTGATCCGGTCGTGGATTTCGTGGTTTTTTGCGTAGTAGCCCGGCAGGTCGCGCTGGGCATGGCATGCCAGCATGGTGTAGTGCAAGGCCTTGAGTTCGGCCAGTTCGGACTGGGTGATGCGCTCGCAGGCCAGCAAGCCCGAAAACGCCTCCAGGCCGCTCATCAGTTCGAACATTTCGCGGATCTCGGCTTCGGACATGCGAAATACCGCCGCGCCGCGGTTGGGCGTGATGTCGACCAGGCCCTCGGCGGCGAGCACCTTGAGCGCCTCGCGCAGGGGCGTGCGGGAAATGCCCAGGGTATCGCACAGCTCGCGCTCGTTGAGCTTGGTGCCTGGGGGCAGCATGCCCTCGACGATGAAATTGCGCAGGTGCTCCACGACCGTGTCGTGCAGGCGCAGGCGCGCGAGCCGCGGCAATTGCGCAGGGGAAGTGGTAGTCAGCTCCTCATCTGTATTTTGCATACATAAATAAAGATCTAAAGAACGAAAAGTACTTGCTATGTTACTCGAACGTCCTTTGTTAATAAAGCGCTAGGGTAAACACTGAGAAAAATCGCTCGTTTTTGCTTTTCTTTTAATGGGGGAATTGTTAAGGTATTTTGAATTCAAAATTAAATATTCTTTCCTCTTGGTAGAGTGGTCTTGATGGATGCCCCGGTTTCCCAGAAAGTGATCCATGCCGGCAAGATGCGCAACGTCCTGTCCGAGCGGCTTGCGCGAGAGGTTCGTGGCGACGTGCTGTTCAGCCGGGGCGATCGCGGCCGTTATGCGACTGACGCGTCGATTTATCAAGTGGATCCGATCGGCGTGCTGGTGCCCGAGACTTTCGACGATGTCCGGGTGGCGGTCGATATGTGCCGCGACCTGCGGGTGCCTTTGGTGGCTCGGGGGGCGGGGACGTCCCAGTGCGGGCAGACGGTGGGCGAGGCCCTCGTCCTGGATAACAGCAAATATCTGAACCAGCTCGTCGAACTGGATGTCGCCGGCATGACGGCCACCGTCGAGCCTGGCATTGTGCTGGATCAGCTGAATGCGAAGTTGCGGCCTCATGGCGTGTGGTTTCCCGTCGATGTCAGTACCTCGGCCCAATGCACGCTGGGCGGTATGGCGGGCAATAACTCTTGCGGCTCGCGCTCGATCGCCTATGGCAACATGGTTCACAACGTCCTGGGCATCGATGCCTTGCTGTCCGACGGAACCGTGGGGCATTTTGGACCCCTGACCGGCATGCCGACGGACCGGACGCGCATCGGGACGCTCGTGCGCCGGTTGGGCGATCTCGCCGCACGCGAGCGCGACGAGATCGCACGACAGGTGCCCAAGGTCCTGCGCCGGGTCGGCGGCTACAACCTGGATATCTTCAATCCCCAGAGCGTGCGGCCCTACACCGCGGACGGCAGCGTCAACCTGGCGCATCTGCTGGTCGGCAGCGAAGGCACGCTGGCCGTCACCCGCCGGCTCACCCTCAAGCTCTCGCCGCTGCCGTCGAACAAGATCCTGGGCGTGGTGAATTTCCCTTCCCTGCGCGCCGCCATGGAGTCCGCGCAGCATATCGTGACGCTGGGGCCGACCGCGGTCGAATTGGTGGATCACACCATGATCACGCTCAGCCGCGGAAATCCGGCCTTTTCCGCGGTGATCGAACGCGCCCTGATCGGCGAGCCGCAAGCGCTATTGCTGGTGGAGTTCGCCGGCGCGGACCGCGCCGCGCAACTGCACAAGCTCGAGCAGTTGGTCGAGCTCATGGGCGACCTGGGGTTGCCGGATTGCGTGGTGCGCATGCCCGAGGCCAAGGCGCAGCAGGCTCTGTGGGGGGTGCGCAAGGCCGGGCTGAACATCATGATGAGCATGCGCGGCGATGGCAAGCCCGTATCCTTCATCGAGGACTGCGCGGTGCCGCTCGAGCACCTGGCCGACTACACCAGTCGCCTGACCGAAGTGTTCCAGAAGCACGGCACCAGCGGCACCTGGTACGCCCATGCGTCCGTGGGCACGCTGCACGTGCGTCCGATCCTCGACATGCGCGTGGATGGCGCCGCCAAGATGCGCGCGATCGCCGAAGAGGCCAGCGCCATCGTGCGTGAATACAAGGGTGCCTATTCCGGCGAACATGGCGACGGCCTGGTGCGCACCGAGTGGGTGTCCTGGCAATTCGGCCCCAAGCTGACCCAGGCCTTCGAAGAGATCAAGGCGCTGTTCGATCCGGACGGCCTGCTGAACCCCGGCAAGATCGTCCACGGTCCCAAAATGGACGACGCCTCGCTGTTTCGCTTCAAGCCGACCTACCAGGTGCTGCCCTTCGAGCCGGCGCTCGACTGGGCGGCCTGGAACGTGACGCAGGACGCCGTGGCGCAGACGGTCGGCGCGCCCGGCTCGGGCGACGACCCGACGGGCGGCTTCGCCAAGGCCATCGAGATGTGCAACAACAATGGCCATTGTCGCAAGTTCGACGCGGGCACCATGTGCCCCAGCTATCGCGTCACGCGCGACGAGCAGCACTTGACGCGCGGGCGCGCGAACACGCTGCGCCTGGCGCTGTCCGGGCAGATGGGGCCGGATGCCTTCACCTCCGAGGAGGTGCGTCGCAGTCTGGACCTGTGCGTGAGCTGCAAGGGCTGCAAGCGCGAATGCCCCACGGGCGTCGACATGGCCCGGATGAAGATCGAGTTCCTGTACCAGTGGCAGCGGCGCCACGGCGTGGCGCTGCGGGCCCGGCTGATCGCCACCATGCCCAAATGGGCGCCCTGGGCGGCGCGCCTGCCCTGGCTGTTCAACCTGCGCGACACACTGCCCGGCCTGGCCGGACTGTCCGAGAAATGGCTGGGGTTCGCGGCGCGCCGCACATTACCAAAATGGCGCCGGGACACGTTCCTGTCGGCGGCGCCCGACGAGCACGCCGAGGACGCGGATGTGGTGCTGTTCGCCGACACCTTCAACAACTACCTGGAGCCCGGCAATGCGCGCGCCGCGCTGAAGGTCCTGCGCGCCGCCGGCTACCGGGTGCACGTGGCGCGGGCCGCCCGCACCGATGCGCAGCCCACCCGCCCGTTGTGCTGCGGGCGTACCTACCTGTCGGCCGGCCTGGTCGACGAGGCGCGGCGCGAGGCGCAGCGGGTCATCGAGGCCTTGCGGCCGTTCGTCGCGCGGGGCGTGCCGGTCGTCGGCCTGGAACCGTCCTGCCTGCTGTCGCTGCGCGACGAGTTCCTGGTCATGGGCCTGGGCGACGAGGCGCAGGCGCTGGCCAAGCAATCGTTCCTGTTCGAGGAATTCCTCGCGCGGGCGCACCAGGCCGGCACCTTGAAACTGGACCTCAAGCCCCTGCCGCAAAAGCGCGCGCTGCTGCATGGGCATTGCCACCAGAAAGCGTTCGACGCGGTCAAGCCGGTGCAGGCCGTGCTGGGCCTGGTGCCTGGCCTCGAGGTCCAGTTGATCGAGTCCAGCTGTTGCGGCATGGCCGGCAGCTTCGGCTATGAGGCCGGCCACTACGACATCTCGATGAAGATGGCCGAGCTGTCATTGCTGCCGGCCGTGCGCGCGGCCGGCCCGGACGATCTCGTCGTGGCCGACGGCACCAGCTGCCGCCACCAGATCGCGGACGGGGCGCAGCGCCGCGCCGAGCACGTGGCGTGCGTCCTCGAGCGGGCGCTGCCATGAAGGCCGGCGAGTTTCCCTTGGAGTGTAGACATGAA
Organism: Castellaniella sp. S9; assembly: GCF_027257175.1. Lineage (GTDB taxonomy): Bacteria > Pseudomonadota > Gammaproteobacteria > Burkholderiales > Burkholderiaceae_B > Castellaniella. Next base: position 47,219 of record NZ_JAPFGD010000013.1, read on the forward strand.
GACAAAACCCGTATTAACGATTGACGACGTCAGGACCATTCTGGATGCCGCCAGCCGGTACGCGCGCGAGCACGACTGGAACGTGACGATTTCCGTGGTCGATGACGGCGGCCACCTGCTGGGCATGTTGCGTCTGGATGGGGCGGCACCGCTCACGGCGGTGATTTCGCCGGGCAAGGCGCGCGTATCGGCGCTTGGGCGGCGCGAGTCCGGCACATATGAACAAAGTATCAACGAGGGCCGGTATGCCTATTTGTCCGTGCCCATGGACGCCATGCTCGAGGGCGGCGTGCCCATCGTCGTCGACGGGCAGGTCGTGGGTGCCGTCGGCGTGTCCGGCGTGAAATCGACGCAGGACGTGGAGATCGCCAAGGCCGGCATCGCGGCTCTTTCCGGTCGGTAAGCACCGGCCGTATTGAATCTTGAATATCACTTTTTGAGGGCAATCCAGATATGTTGAGGCTCAGCGCACATCCTTCCGGCCGCCATTTTCTTCAGATTCCGGGGCCGACCAATGTGCCCGATCGAGTGCTGCGCGCGATCGACCACGGCACTATCGATCACCGGGGGCCGGAGTTCGGGGAACTTGGCAAAGCGGTACTGGCCGGGATGAAGCAAGTCTTCAAGACCGATGGCCACGTGATTATTTATCCCGCGTCCGGCACCGGCGCATGGGAGGCGGCCCTGGTCAATGCGCTGTCCACGGGCGACAAGGTGCTGATGGCCGAGACGGGGCATTTCGCGACGCTCTGGAAGAAAATGGCCGTGAGCCTGGGGCTGCAGGTGGAGTTCATGGCCGGCGACTGGCGCCGGGCAGCCGATCCGCAGGCCATCGAGGCACGCCTGCGCGAGGACAAGGGCCACGGGATCAAGGCGGTGTGCATCGTGCACAACGAGACCGCCACCGGCGTGACCAGCGATATCAAGGCCGTGCGCGAGGCCATCGACCGCGCCGGGCATCCCGCCCTGTTGATGGTGGATACCATCTCCTCGCTGGGCTCCATCGATTATCGCCATGACGAATGGGGTGTGGACGTCACGGTCGCGGGTTCCCAGAAGGGGCTGATGCTGCCGCCTGGCCTGTCGTTCAATGCGGTCAGCGCAAAGGCGCTGGCCGCAAGCCAGAACAACACGCTGCGGCGCTCGTATTGGGATTGGCACGCGATGATCGAGATCAACCCCACGGGCTATTTCCCGTACACGCCGGCGACCAATCTGCTCTATGGCCTGCAGGAAGCCCTGGACATGCTCTTCGAGGAGGGGCTGGAGACCGTGTTCGAGCGGCACAAGCGTCACGCCGAGGCGACGCGGCGCGCGGTGCGGGCCTGGGGCCTGGAGATCCTGTGCGCGGATCCAGAACGCTACAGCCCGTCCCTGACCGCGGTCATGATGCCCGAGGGGCATAGCGCGGATGCGTTTCGCAGGATCGTCCTGGATCACTTCAACATGTCTCTCGGGCAGGGGTTGAGCAAGGTCAAGGACAAGGTGTTCCGGATCGGTCACCTGGGCGACATCAATGACCTGACCTTGTGCGGCACGCTGGCCGGTGTGGAGATGGGGCTTGCATTGGCGAAAGTGCCCCATGAGCAGGGCGGCGCCCGCGCCGCCATGTCCTACCTGGCGGAAAAAGCCGAGGTGCGCTCCCGGTAGTCCGGCATGCGGGATTCTTGAACAGCGGGCCCGATCAGGTTGCATGGGATCGGCGCCTCGCGCTCAAAGGAGGGCGATGACATTTTTTTACAGCATCGGGAAATTCAACGGAGACAACGGCGCGGCAGGGATGATGGAGGCTGGTGTATGCGCGGCATCCGGATGCCGTCGTGCCGACCAACAAATTAGGGGTGGAATGATGATACGCAAGACCAGGAATCTAGTGCGCTTGATGGCTGCCGCCGGTGTGCTCGCGTTCGCAACCATGTCCAGTGCGCAGGCCGCCACGACTGTCCGGCTGGGTCACGTGGGCGAGCCGGGCTCCCTCATGGACGTCACGGCCAACGAATTCGCAAAGCGCGTCAACGCGAAACTGGGCGACAAGGCCACGGTCGAGACCTACGGTTCCAGCCAGCTTGGCAACGATACCGAGATGCTGCGCAAGCTCAAGCTGGGTACGATCGACTTGGCCCTGCCCTCGACCGTGATGAGCTCGGTGGACCCAGTGTTCGCACTGTTCGAGATGCCCTTCCTCATCAAGGACCATGCGCACATGGCCAGGGTCCAGCAGAACGAGTACATCGTCGGCAAGATGGCTGAAGCCGCTGAGAAAAACGGCTACGTGCTGCTCGCCCTGTGGGAGAACGGCTTCCGCAACATCACCAACAACAAGCGGCCGATCGTCAAGCCGGAGGACTTGCAGGGCATCAAGCTGCGCACGCCCAGCGGCGAGTGGCGCCTGCGGATGTTCAAGTCCTATGGCGCCAATCCGACTCCCATGGCTTATTCCGAGACCTTCGTCGCCTTGCAGACGGGCGCTGTCGACGGCCAGGAGAATCCGCTGGCACAGATCTATCCCGCGCACTTCTACGAAGTTCAGAAATACCTGTCGATGTCGCACCACGTGTACACGCCGGTGTCTTTCCTGAGCGGCGCGAGCTGGAAGCGCCTGCCCGAGGATGTTCGCGCGATCATCAAGGAAGTGGCGATCGAGATGCAGCCGGTGGCACTTGAATATGGCGCCCAGATGGACAAGGACTTGCTGGGCAAGCTCAAGGAGGAAGGCATGGAGGTCAACGACATCGATCAGGCGGCCTTCGTGAAGGCCTCGGCTGCCATCTACAAAGAGTTCGAGGCCACCGCGCCCGAGGGCAAGAAGATGATCGAGACCATTCAGTCGCTCAGGGACTGAGTGTCTTGCGAGGCATTGTCGCGCGCCGGCGTCCGCGCCGGCGCGACAAGGATTCCAAGCCGTCCACGGGACACGGGAGATTTATGAATACAGTTACTGCCCTGCGGTCCGGCCTGGACCGGCTCCTGGCGTTCATCGTCATGGTGCTGGTGCTCGCCATATCGTTCGTGGTGATCCTGGGGTTCACGACCCGCTTGATGGGGATGCCGCTTTCCTGGACCGACGAGATCGCCGGCATCGGACTGGCCTGGCTCACGTTCTATGGCAGCGCGCTGGCGGCCGGCCGGGGCGCACACATCGCCAGCCCCAGCATCCTCGCCATGATCCCGTCGACCTGGCGCGTCGCGGTGACCATCGTGGCCGAGGCGTGCACGATCAGCTTTTTCGTGTTGCTGGCCTGGACGGGGTTGTATGTCGTCGAGATCCTTGCCGGCAGCAAGCTGATCAGCCTGCCGTTCATCTCCCAGCAGTTGACGCAGTCGGCCCTGCCGATCGGCGCCTGCCTGTTCATCCTCGCCGAACTATTGCGCCTGCCCGAGCTGCTGCGCGAGGCGAAGGCCGGAGGCCGCTCAGCGGACGACGACATATTGTGAATGGTCGGATGCCGATCATCCGACCATCCTGCCGAGGTCACTCATGGGTATCACATTCATGCTGCTGGGTCTGCTGGCCCTCATTGTCATCAATATCCCGATCGCCGTGGCATTGGCGATCATCGGCGCGGCCGGCACCTATCTGAGCTACGGGGCGCATGCGCTGCCTGAAATCTCGCTGGTGCTGTTCGACGGGTCCACGAATTTTTCCCTGCTGGCCATCCCCCTGTTCATATTCGCCGGCGCGATCATGAACAATTCGAGCCTGGCACGCCGCCTGATCGATCTGACGACGGCGCTGTTGGGATTCATCCGCGGGGGGCTGGCGATGGTCACGATCGGCGCTTCGGCCTTTTTTGCCGAGATCTCGGGCTCCGCGGTGGCTGGCGTGGCCGCATTGGGCACGGTGTTGATTCCGGCGATGGAGAAAAAAGGCTATTCGCGCGAGTTCGCCGCGGCGATCTCCTCGTCCGCCGCCAGTCTGGCCATTATCCTGCCGCCGTCGATCCCCATGATCCTATATGCGGTGATGGCGCAGGAATCCATCGTCAAGATGTTCATCGCCGGGGTGCTGCCGGGCATCATGGGCGCGCTGGGTTTGGCCCTGATGGCGTATTACCAGGCACGCAAGAAGAACTTCCCGGTCGAGGCCAAGTTCCAGGCATCCAGGCTGGTGAAGACGCTGCGGGAAGCATTCTGGGCCTTGACGATTCCCGTCATCATCCTGGGCGGCATTTTCGGCGGTTTCGTGACGGCCACGGAAGGCGCGGGCCTCGCGGTGTTGGTCGCGCTGGTCATCAGCGGCATCATCTATCGCGAACTGAGCTTCAAGAAACTCTATGACTGCTGCGTCCAAAGCGGCATTCAAACGGCTGTCGTGATGCTGCTGGTCGCAGCATCCGCCCTGGTCGGGTCGTACCTGACCCAGGCTCGGCTGCCGCAGGAACTGGCCGCCGGCATCGAGAGCTTCAGTACGAACAAATACGTCATTCTCATGATCATGAACGTATTTTTCCTGGTTCTGGGAATGTTCCTGCACTCGGCGGCGGCCATCATCCTGGTGATCCCGATCGTGATGCCCCTGGTCCATGCGGTGGGCATCGACCCGGTCCACTTCGGCCTGATCGTCACGATCAACCTCGCCCTCGGGCAGCAGACGCCGCCGGTCGCCAGTGTGCTGATCACCGCGTGCTCGATCGCCAAGTCCGACATATGGCGCACCACCCGGGCCAATCTCGGCTTCATCGGCGTGCTGCTGGTCGTGCTTCTCGTCAATACCTATCTGCCCGATATTTCGCTGTCGCTGGTGCGTCTGGTCTACGGTTCTTGACGCGCCGCCTATTTAAGTGATGAGACGCCATGAACGATGAAGTGATCTTCGAGAAATCCGGGCATCGGGCCGATGTGTGCTTCAACCGCCCGCACCAGCACAATGCGATGCGCTTCTCCATGTACGAGCGGCTCGAGGAGATCTGCGAGCAACTGGATGCCGACGACGAGATCCGCGTGGCCGTGTTTCGGGGGGCGGGAGGCAAGGCTTTTGTGGCCGGCACCGATATCGGGCAGTTCCGGGGTTTCAAAACGGGGGATGACGCCATCGCCTATGAAGCCCGCATCGACCGGGTGGTTGGACGCCTGGAGCGCTTGCGCTGCACGACGGTGGCGATGGTGCAGGGCGTGTGCGCAGGCGGGGGCGTGCCCATCGCTTTGGCCTGCGACTTTCGCTATGCCGACGACGATTTGCGTCTGGGCGTGCCCATCGCCAAGACCTTGGGCAATTGCCTGTCCATGGCCAATGTGGCCCGGATGATCGATTTCGTGGGCGTCGCCAAGACCAAGGAAATACTCATGCTGGGCAAGATGATCGGGGCCCAGGAGGCCAAGGCCGCGGGCGTGGTCAACGATGTGTTTGCCGCCGAGGACCTGGAGCAAAAAACCGACGCCTTGGTGGCGGACATCCTGGCCCTGGCGCCGCTGACGCTGCGGGCTGTCAAGACCGCCGTCCGGCGCACGCTGGACGCCAGGCGGGCCTCGTCCGAACTGGGCGAGGACTTCATCCGCCTCTGCTATACCAGCGAGGATTTTCACGGGGCGGTGGATGCTTTTATGGAAAAGCACCGGTATGCCTGGCAGGGCCGGTAAACGCAGGAGATGAACATGCAGCTGCCTCTGGAGGGTGTTCGCGTGCTCGACATGTCACAGATCATGGCGGGTCCCTACTGCACCATGGTGCTGGCCGACATGGGCGCGGACGTCGTCAAGATCGAAAAAATGAATGGTGGCGACGACTCCCGCCAGATGGGGCCTTTCGTCGACGGCGAGTCGAGCTGCTTCATGCAGATCAACCGCAATAAGCGCAGTGTCGCGCTGAACCTCAAGGACCGGGAGGTGCGCGAGATCTTCTACGACATGGCGCGCGGCAGCGACATCATCGTCGAGAACTACCGGCCGGGGGTGACGCAGTCCCTGGGGGTCGACTACGAGACGATCCGGCGGATCAATCCCGCCATCATCTATTGTTCGATTTCGGGCTACGGGCAGACCGGCCCCTATCGTGAAAAGGGCGGCTTCGATCTGGTGGCGCAGGGGGCTTCCGGCCTGATGTCGATGACCGGCGAGCCCGGCAGGCGGCCGCTCAAGACCGGGGTCGCGGTCTACGACATCGGCGCGGGCATCACGGCGATCTATTCGGTCCTGGCGGCGTACATCCATCGCCAGAAAACCGGCGAGGGCCAGCACGTCGACATTGCGATCAGCGAGTGCGGCATCCCTTGGTTCACCTGGGAGGCCGCGGGTTATTTTTCAGAGGGCAGGGAGCCGCAGCCCGATGGCTGGCGCCATCGGGTCTCGGCACCGTACCAGTCGCTGGCCACGCGCGACGGTTATCTGGTGCTGGGCTGCGCGAACCAAAGGACCTGGGAGCGGTTTTGCAAGGATGTCGTCCAAAAGCCCGAATGGATCGAGGATCCGCGCTTCCTGACGAATTCCGACCGCAAAGCTCATATCGAGGCCCTGGAGCCGTTGATCGAGAGCGAGTTCGCGCGCGAGGACACGGCGTTCTGGATGACCCGCTGCGATGCGGCTGGGGTGCCCGCCGGACCGATCAACACTTTTGCGAAGATGCTGGCCGATCCCCATTACATCGCGCGTGGCATGGTACAGGAGTTTCAGCATCCGAAAGCAGGCAGGGTCCAGACCCTGGGTTTCGCCAGCAAATTTTCCGCCACGCCCCAGCAGATCCGGCGTCCCAGCCCATTGTTCGGCCAGCACACGGAGGAAGTCTTGCGGGCTTTTGGGGTGGATGTCGAGAAGGCCGCAGCCTTGCGCGATCGGGGGGCGATCGGCCCCGGGATCGACTAGGATCGTCGGTTGTCAATGAGAGCCGTCCCTTCGCGCGTGCCTGCGAGGAGACCGGGACGGACATACCCACAAGAGAGGAGAACACCATGAAGCTATCAAAACTACTGCTGTCGTCCGCGATTGCGGTGGCCATGGCGGGGATGCCGATCCTTGGCCAGGCAAAGACCGTACATGTGTCCTATAACGTGGCCGAGGGCTCCAGTTGGGACAAGGGGGCGCAGAACTTCAAAGAGCTGGTCGAGAAACGCTCCGACGGAAAGTACACGGTCAGCCTCCACCCCAACGCATCCATGGCCGGCGGCAATGACCGGGTGGAGCTTGAGATGGTCCAAGGCGGGGCGATTCAATTCCTTATCAAGTCCACGACCTGGCTGACCGGCCTGGATCCCAAATTCCAGGTCCTTGGCCTGCCGTGGTTGTTTCCCGACCATGACACCGCCAACCGGGTCATGGACGGCGAGGCGGGCGCCGCCTTGATGAAAACCGTCGACAGCAAAGGGTTGGTCGGTCTTGCATGGGGCGTCAATGGATTCCGGCAAGTGACGAACTCGCGCCAAGCCATCATGCAACCCAAGGACCTGAAGGATCTGAAGGTGCGCGTACCGGGCATCCCCCTGTACTTGTCGATCTTCAAGGCATTGGGTGCCAACCCGACGACCATGAGTTTCTCCGAGGTGTTCACGGCCTTGCAGACCAAGACCGTGGACGGACAGGAGAACCCGATGTCGCTGATCTGGTCCTCGCATTTCTATGACGTCCAGAAGCACATGACGATCTGGAATTATTCCTATGACGCCGTCCTGTTTGCCTCCGGCGGCATGTTCTGGAATACGCTGAGTCCGGAAGACCAGGCTTTGTTCAGGGACGCCGCCAAGGAGGCCATGGCGTTCGAGCGCCAGGTCGTCGCGCAAGAGGATCAGACGCTGCCGCAGAAGCTCAAAGACGCGGGCATGACCATTACGGTGCTCACGCCTGAGCAGCAGGACGTATTCAAAAAGGCCCTGCAGCCCACGTACGACGAGTACAAGGGGAAACTGGGCAAGGATTTCGTCGAGCTGTTTGAAAACGGAGTGAAGGACGCTCGCCAGTGAGTCAATGAGTTTTCGGGTCGGCCGGCACGGTGTCGGCCGGCCCGATTCGCGCGGGTTCGCCGCATATCGGTCACAGGGTGATTCATGAAAGCCGTCTTTCGAAAGCTGTTTTCCGCAGCCAACCATATCGAAGAAATCATCGTCATCGTCTGCATGTTCGGCATTACGGTCCTGACCTTTCTGGCCGTCCTGACGCGCTACGTATTCAGTTTTTCCATCGTGGGTGCCGATGAACTGGCGACGTTCATGTTTTTGTGGGCGGCGCTATTCGGCGCCTCGGCGGGGTTCAGGTATGACAAGCATGGCGGGGTGCCCATCTTTGTGAACCTGCTGCCGTCGGGCGCGCGCCGATTGGCGGACTTGGGCGTCTTGTTGGTCATGGCCCTGTTCTTCGCCTTTTTGGCCTGGTATGCGTGGTTGTTCGTCGCACAATCATTTCGCATCGGGCAGACCAGCCCCGCCACGGGGATTCCGGTCTGGATCGTGAACGCGGGCATTTTTGCGGCGCTGGCCCTGTGCGGACTGCGCTGTCTGAATGCGGCGCTTCGAGACTTGGCGGGCCGGCGACGGTATCCGGAAACGCCCAATCTGCCCGAGTGACACGACATGATGGAAATTCCCAGCTCCGGCCTTCTCGCGTTCATCCTGTTCTTTCTTTTTCTCTTCGTCAATTTCCCGATATCCGTCTCCCTCGGTCTGGCGGGCGTATCCGTTTTTGCGCTCTACGAGCTGGCGCCGTTCCAGACCCTGCCCATGATTTTCTCGGGGGCGATCAGCTCATTCGCACTGCTGGCCATCCCGCTGTTCATCATCGCCGGGAACATGCTGGCCAAGACAGGGGTCGCGAGCCGGCTGATCTATCTGGCGCAGGTGATCGTGGGCGGAGTCCCCGGCGGCCTGGCCATTACGGTGATCGTGGCGGGCGCCTTCCTCGGCGCGCTCAGTGGCTCCAACGTCGCGGCCATCGCCGCCCTGGGATTCCTGATCGGGGCCATGCACAAGGTCGGCTATCCGATAGGCTTCGCCTGCGCGACGGTGGCGGCGGGCTGCACGTTCGGCGTGGTCATCCCCCCCAGCATCAACCTGATCCTGTACGGCGTCATTGCCAATGCGTCGATCCCAGCCTTGTTCGCCGCGGGCATCGGGCCCGGCCTGACGCTGGTGGTGGTGCTGTCCATCTACATCTATATCGTGGCCCGCTACAAGAAGTTCCCCATCGCTCAGGTTGAACGCAACTGGCCGATTTTCTGGCGCGCCCTGCGGGAGGCGTTCTGGGGGCTGATGGCGCCCGTGATCGTGCTCGGCGGCATCTATGGCGGCATCTTCACGGCCACGGAAGCGGCCGCCGTCATGGTCGCGTATGTCTTTCTGGTGGATCGTTTCGTATACAAGGAGATGAACTGGAAGGAATACCCATACATGATGCTGGGGTCGGGCATCACCACGGGCGTCGTGATGCTGATACTGGCCATGGCGTCGATCCTGTCTTATGTGCTGATGCTCGATGGTACGGCCCTGCTCGTGCGCGACTGGCTGGTTCAGGTCAGCGGCGGCAGCATGGTGATCATGCTTTTGCTGGTGAACATGATATTGATTTTCGCCGGCATGTTTCTCGATCCGGTGTCTGCCATTTATTTGCTGGTGCCGCTGTTTTTGCCGGCAATCCAGGCGGTTGGCGTGGACACCATTCATTTTGGGACGATCATGACCGTCAATCTGTCCATGGCGCACATTACGCCGCCAGTCGGCCTGGCCCTATATCTGGCATCCCAGATTGCCGATATTCCCTTCACCCAGGCGGCAAGAGCCGCCGTGCCCTTCGTGGTGTGCGAGGTGATCGTGCTGGCATTGGTCACCTTCATCCCCGATATTTCGCTGAGTTTCGTCGGCTGGTTGAGTTGAGGTGCTGGCATGATTGAGAACGGGGTTTTCGAAGACGCGGATGCCGGCGTTGATATTGCATCCCTGCGAAGAGAGATGCTGGCCCGACGTTTGAGTTGCGTTCAACTCGTCGAGCGCTGTCTTGCGCGCATCGAGCGCTGGGATCGTCGTGGCCCGGCATTGGGAGCCATGCTGGCCGTCAATCCGCGCGCGCTGGAGATGGCTGCCGACTGCGATGCCGCATTGTCCAGGCCTGGGGCCTCGATCAGGCCGTTGCACGGGATTCCCGTCGTGCTGAAGGACAATATCGGCACCTGCGGCATGCCCACCACGGGCGGCTCCAAGTCGTTGGAAGGGTTCACGCCCACTAGGGACAGTACGCTGGCGCGCAGGCTGATCGACGCGGGAGCGATCATCCTGGGAAAGGCGAATCTGCACGAATTCGCACTCAGCGGACTCACCATCAGTTCGTTGGGCGGGCAGACTCGTAATCCCTACGATCTTACTCGCACGCCGGGCGGCTCCAGCGGCGGATCGGCGGTGGCGGTGGCCATGGGATTCTGCGCGGTGGCCCTGGGCACCGATACGGTGAATTCCATACGCTCGCCGGCATCCGCCACCGGACTGGTGGGGCTACGGCCCACGCGGGGCCTGGTCAGCCGGGCCGGCGTGCTGCCGGTATCGGACACGCAGGACGTGGCCGGCCCCATCGGGCGCTGTGTGGCGGATGTGGCATGTGTGATGGACGTGCTGGCGGGTTACGATCCCGACGATCCGCTGACTGCCCGATCCGTGGGCAAGACGCCGCCGACGTATGTTGACGCGCTGGACGCAACAGCCTTGCGCGGCAAGCGGCTGGGCTTGCTGCGGGGGTTCCAGGGGACAGAGGCGCGGCATGCTGAAGTCAATCTGGCCGTGTCCAGGGCGGTTGAGGCGATGCGCGCCGGCGGCGCGGAAGTCGTGCCGCTTGAAGATCCGCAACTGGATGCGGACCGGCTTCTTCGCGAATACGATGTGCAGAAGTGGGAATTCAAGGCCCATTTCGAGCGATATTTGCACTCGCAGCCCGATGCGCCGCTGCGAAGCCTCGACGACCTCATCGAGGGCGGGCTGTTCCATCGCGAGTCTCTGGAAGCTTTCCTCATTCAGGCGCAAGACACCACCGATATCCAGCGCGACCCCGAGTATCTGGCCCGCTTGGTGGCAATCGAAGGTCTGCGTGATCGCGTGTTCGATCACATGGCGGCCCAACGCCTCGATGCACTGATCTATCCTTTGCAGAAATGTCTGGTCGCGCCGATCGGCAGCAATGGCCAGCCCGAGCGCAATGGAATTTTGGCGGCCCTGACGGGGTTCCCAGCCTTGAATGTGCCGGCCGGATTTTCCGTGGCTACGCCGCAGGCTCCCGTGGGCGTGCCGATCGGCCTGGACATCATGGCGCGCCCGTTCGAGGAGTCGCTCCTGCTGGGGCTGGGTTATGCGTACGAGCAGTTGGCCGGATGCTATCGTCCACCCGAGCATGCGGGGTGGGAACCCTGATCACTCATAACAATACAGGCATCGCTTCAAACCGTCGTTGATGTTCTGCACCACATTGGCCAGGTCCGCGGTGGCACAGGATGGCTCGAAGTAGAGCCGGCTCAGACAGTCCGCCAGCATGTCCAGCGCTTGCGGGCTTATCCCTTGGCGAGTCACGACGTGCGTGCCCAAGCGGACTCCGCCGCGGTCCGGCCGGCCCGGCACCCGAGCGGTTCCTGTCAGGATGCCGACGGTCTCCGCCCGTGCGAGCAAGGCCCGGGCTTGCGCGGGCGTGTCCGTCTGAATCATCAGTTGGTGCGAGGATTGCGGGCCGGGGGCGGCCCCACCGCTGTTGAGGACGGGGACGCCGCGATCCCGCAATGCCCGATGGAGGCCGGCGGCATTCGCAACCGCCCTGCGCATGTAGCCGGACATGAAGCGGCCGGCCTCGTCCAGGGCGACAGACAGCCCTGCCAGGCGGCCCGCGTCGTAATTGGAGGTCCACCCCCCGACGAGATGGCGCTTCAGCCGTTCGTATGTCTCGGGATCGTGACCGAGCAGCAGTCCGCCAGGCGGAGCGGACAGCGTTTTGTACGTCGACATGGTCATGATGTCGAATCCCATCTGCATGGGATTCTGGTAGAGACCGCCGGCGATCAGCCCCGCCACGTGCGAGGCGTCATACACCAGCAGCGCGCCGCATGCTCTGGCTGCCTGGATCGTCTGGTCGACGGTGTATGGGTCCAGCATGACGCTGGCGCCCAGCATCACGATGCGAGGCGCGTGCTGGAGGATGCTGCGTGCGGATGCGGCGTCGTCATACACGCCGTCGGTGAACGTCAGCGGCAGGTGCCGGCGCTGGAGCACGCCCAGCGTGCCCGATTCGTGATGACTGACATGGCCGCCGTCCGCGGCGTCGATGGCTGCCACCAGGTCGTTTGGTCTCGAGAAAGCGGCGTAGACGGCGGCGTTGGCGTACGTGCAGCTTTGCAGGCGGGCATCGGCCCATGCGCCGCCAAACAGCGCATTGAGCTGGCTTGAGACCAGTGTCTCTAGTGCGGAGATCTCGTCGGTGCCCGGCTGTTGCTTGTGATAGGCATCGCCCATGGCCGGCATCAAGCCCATGGAGTTGGCGAGCGCCTCCCGCACCCGCGGCGACAGCATGCAGGCGCCCGCATAGAGCTGAATGCTGCGCGCCATGCGCGCCTCATGTTGGCGCAGGAGGGCCAGCGCGGCAGGCATGGGCGGGGTTTCAGACGGGGAGGTGGCTTTCATGCCCGGCGGATCAGGACGGCGCCGCCGAGGCGGGGACCGGCACCTGGGCGATGTGCAGCAGATTGGTGCTGCCGCTGTGCCCGAACGGCAGGCCGGCGACCACGATGACCGTATCGCCGGCGGAAGCGAGGCCCGCCTGGCGGGCGGCATCGGTTGCGCGGGCGATCATTTCGCTGGCCTCCTGCAGTTGCGCCGGAAAATGCATGGGATGAACGCCCCAGGCCAGGGCCAGCCGGCGGGCGACGTTCGCATCGGGCGTCAAGGCCAGGATGGGCGTGGAGGGGCGCTCACGGCTGGCGCGCAGGGCGCTGAAGCCCGAGGCCGTGTAGGCGATGGTGGCGGCGGGTTCCAGCAGGCCCGCGACGCGACGCAGCGCGCAGCAGATGGCGTCCGGGACGTTGGCGGCCGCCGGGCTGTGGCTGGCCTCGAGGCCGGTGCGCCATGAGGGGTCCTGCTCGACCTCGTGGATGATGTGCTGCATGATGCTGACGGCCTCGACGGGGTATTGCCCCGAGGCCGATTCGGCCGACAGCATCACCGCATCGGCGCCGCTGTAGACCGCGGTGGCGACGTCCGAGGCCTCGGCGCGGGTGGGCACCGGGGCGCCGACCATGGATTCCAGCATCTGGGTGGCAACCACCACCGGCTTGCCGGCGGCGCGTGCGCGCCGCACGATGCGCTGCTGCAGGATCGGCACCCGTTGGGGTGGCAGCTCCACGCCGAGGTCGCCGCGCGCGACCATGAGGCCGTCGGCGCGCTCGATGATGGCGTCCAGGTGCTCGATGGCCGACGGCTTTTCGAGCTTGGCCATGATCCAGGCGCGGTCGCCGACGAGGGCGCGTGCCTCGTCGATGTCCTCGGGCCGTTGCACGAACGACAGCGCAACCCAGTCCACGCCCAGCGACAGGCCGAAGGCGAGATCCTCGCGGTCCTTGGCCGTCAGGGGTGAAATCGGCAGGATCACGCCCGGCACGTTGACGCCCTTCCGGTCGGACAGGGCGCCGCCCACCATCACGGTGGTTTCCGCGTAGTCCGTGCCGTGGCGCTCGACGCGCAGGCGCAGCTTGCCGTCGTCGAGCAGCAGGTCGGTGCCCGACTCCATGGCGTCGAAGATCTCGGGGTGCGGCAGGCTCGCGCGGGTTTCGTCGCCATCGGCCGGATCGAGGTCCAGGCGAAAGGAGGCGCCCGCCTGCAGGATGGTCTTGCCGCCGGCGATGCGGCCGATGCGCAGCTTGGGCCCTTGCAGGTCCATGAGGATGCCGATGGGGCGGCCGAGCGCCTGTTCGATCTCGCGGATGGCCTGGTGGCGCGCGGCGTGGTCCTCATGGGTGCCGTGGCTGAAGTTGAGGCGGAACACGTCGGCGCCCGCCTGCACCAGGGCCTGGATCCGTTCGGGCGAGGAGCTTGCCGGTCCGAGGGTGGCCAGGATGCGGGCGCGGCGCGGCGTGTTCACGCCGGCGCCCCGCCGTCCAATGCCGCGATGCCGGCGCGCGCCGCCTGCGCGTCCTGCGCGGCCTTGACGCCCGATACGCCCACGGCGCCGATGACGCGGCCGTCGTGCAGGATCGGCTCGCCGCCCTCCAGCGGCATCACCGGCATGGACAGCGCCGCGATGCGGCCCTGGTTGACCATGTCCTCGTAGACCTTGCTGGGCTTGCCGCTGACCACGCAGGTGCGGGCCTTGCCGGGCGCCACGTCGGCGCTCATGGGGGGTGCGCCGTCCATGCGCTGCAGCCACAGCAGGTGGCCGCTGGCATCGCACACGGCGATGGAGACCGCCCAGCCGTTGGCCAAAGCCTCGGCCTGCGCGGCCGCGCCGATGCGTTGGGCATCCTCCAGTGTCAGCACTCGAATCGTCTTCATGGAGCCTCCTAAGCTGATGCGCCGCCCGGCCGGTTCAAAGGACCAGGATGGCGCGGAAGTCGTTTACGTTGGTGAGGGTGGGGCCGGTGACCAGCGAGTCGCCCAGCCGTTCGAAGAATCCGTGCCCGTCGTTGTCGTCCAGACGGGCGCGCGGCGGCATGCCCAGTGCCCAGGCGCGCGCCAGCGTATCGGGCCCGATCAGCGCGCCGGCGATCTCCTCCTGGCCGTCGACGCCGTCGGTGTCGCCCGCCAGCGCATGGACATCCGGGGCGCCGTCCAGGGTGAGGGCAAGGGACAGCAGGAACTCAACGTTGCGTCCGCCGCGCCCGTTGCCGCGTATCGTGACGGTGGTTTCGCCGCCGGACAGCAGGACGCAGGGCGGTGGCGCGGGCTGGCGGTGGGCGCGAACCTGCAGGGCGATGCCGCCCAGGACCTTGCCCACGTCGCGCGCCTCGCCCTCGATGCGGTCGCCCAACAGCACCGGCGCGACGCCCGCCTCGCGGGCGACCGCGGCGGCGGCTTCGAGGGCCATCTGCGGTGTCGCGATGAAGTGGGTTTCTACTTTAGATAGCCGCGGATCGCCGGGCTTGATGGTTTCCCCCCCGCCGGATTCCAGCAGGGCCCGGGCGGCCGGCGGCAGGCCGATGCCGTAGCGGCGCACGATGTCCAGGGCGTCCGCGCAGGTGCTGGGGTCGGCGACGGTGGGGCCCGAGGCGATGTCGGCCGCCTGGTCGCCGGGCACGTCCGAGATCAGCAGGTTCACCACGCGGGCGGGCGCGCAGGCGGCGGCCAGGCGGCCGCCCTTGATGGCCGACAGGTGCCGGCGCACGCAATTCATTTCGGAGATCGTGGCCCCGGACTTCAGCAGGGCGCGGTTGATGTCCTGCTTGGCCTGCAGGTCGATGCCTTCGGCGGGCATGGGCAGCAGCGACGATCCGCCGCCCGAGATCAGGCAGACCACCAGATCGTCGGCCGTCAGCCCCGCGACCTGCTCGAAGAGCCGGCGCGCCGCGACGGAGCCGGCCTCGTCGGGCACCGGATGGGCGGCCTCGATGATTTCAATGCGTTCGCAGGGCACCGCATAGCCGTAGCGTGTGACCACCAGGCCCTCGAGAGGGCCGGGCCAGTGGCGCTCGAAAGCCTGCGCCATCGCGGCCGACGCCTTGCCGGCGCCGATGACGATGGTGCGGCCGGCGGGCGGCGCGGGCAGGAATCGAGCGATGCAGTGCTCAGGCTGGGCCGCCTGCACGGCGGCGGAAAACAGGCGGGTGAGAAGGTCGCGGGGCGTCGAGGTCATGGATGCGTGGGCCGAGGTCGGACAAAGCGCGGCGGGTCCGCCCCGCCGCGTAGGGGGACAGCTTACTGTCCAATCTCGAAATTTGCCATGATTTCCAATGCGCGCACCATGCCCGAGTGGTCCCATGCGGCGCCGTCGTGGGCCGCGCAGGCGTTGAAGAGCTCCTGGGCGACGGCCGTGCTGGGCAGCGACACGCCGAGCTGTCGGGCCGTCGAGAGGGCCAGGTTGAGATCCTTTTGATGCAGTTCGACGCGAAAACCCGGATCGAAGCTGCGCTTGATCATGCGCTCGCCATGCA
Source organism: Castellaniella sp. S9 (assembly GCF_027257175.1). Lineage (GTDB taxonomy): Bacteria > Pseudomonadota > Gammaproteobacteria > Burkholderiales > Burkholderiaceae_B > Castellaniella. The sequence goes on from NZ_JAPFGD010000013.1 coordinate 63,237, forward strand.
CCTCGAGGATGCGTGAGCTGGCAAAGCCGCCCATCAGCGCCTGGCGCACCTTGGCCGGGTCCGCGCCGGCCTTGGACGCCAGCACCAGGGCCTCGCCCACCGCCTCGATGGTCAGGGCCACGATGATCTGGTTGGCGACCTTGGTCGTCTGTCCGTCGCCGTTGCCGCCGACCAGCGTCACGTTCTTGCCCATCAGGTCGAACAGCGGCTTGACGGTGTCGAAGGTCGCCTGCCGGCCGCCGACCATGATGGTCAGGCTGGCGGCCTTGGCGCCCACCTCGCCGCCCGAGACCGGGGCATCCAGGTATTCGCAGCCCAGCGCATTGATGCGCGCGGCGAAATCCTTGGTCGCCACGGGCGAGATCGAGCTCATGTCGACGACGATCTTGCCCGGCGACAGGCCGGCCGCGACGCCTTGTTCGCCGAACAGCACGGCCTCGACATCGGGCGTATCGGGCACCATCAAGATGATGATGTCGGAGGCGGCGGCCACGTCGGCGCCGCTGGCCGCGGCGCGCGCGCCCGCATCCAGCAGGCTTTGCGGCACCTTGCTGCGGGTCTGGACGGTGAGGGCGTGACCGCCGGCAATGAGGTTGGCGGCCATGGGGGTGCCCATGATGCCCAGTCCGATGAAACCGATATTGGCCATGTGTCGTGCTCCTTTGAGAGTTCCGGTGATGAAGATCGCGTATCCGGGCCCGCGCTCAGGCACCCATGGCCTGGATCCAGCCCAGGCCCTCCCGGGTGTCGCCGGCCGGCTTGTATTCGCAGCCGATCCAGCCCTGGTATCCGGCGCGGTCGATGTGGCGCAGCAGCCAGGGGTAGTGGATCTCGCCGGTGCCGGGCTCGTTGCGCCCGGGGTTGTCGGCCAGCTGGATGTGGCCGATGCGGTCGAGGTGGCGGCTGATCGTGGCCGCCAGTTCGCCTTCCATGCGCTGCGCGTGGTAGATGTCGTACTGGATCAGCAGATTGGGCGAACCCACCTCGTCGAGGATGGCCGCCGCCTGGTCGCTGCGGTTGAGGAAGAAAGCGGGGATGTCATACGTGTTGATGGGCTCGATCAGCAGCCGGATGCCGGCGTCGGCCAGGCGCGGCGCCGCATGGCGCAGGTTCTCGACGAAGGTCCGGTGCGCCTGCGCGGCGTCCACGCCGTCGGGCAGCTTGCCCGCGAGGCAGTTGACCTGGGGGCAGCCCAGGGCCGTGGCGTATTCGATGGCGCGATCCACGCCCGCCCGGAACTCATCGTCGCGGCCCGGGTGGCAGGCGATGCCGCGCTCGCCGCTGTCCCAGTCGCCGGCGGGCAGGTTGTGCAGCACCTGGACCAGGCCGTTGTCCTTCAGGCGGTCGGCCAGGACTTGCTTGTCGTAGGCGTAGGGGAACAGGTATTCCACGCCTTTGAAGCCCGCCTGGGCGGCGGCCTGGAAGCGATCGAGGAAATCGAGCTCGGGAAAGAGCATCGACAGGTTGGCGGCGAATCTAGGCATGAGCGGCTCCGGTATTCTTCACGTTTCAAACAATTGACAGGATACTAGTCCAGCAGGGTGATGGCGGTGGGGGCGTCGGCGCCCTGTTCGGCCAGCGCCTCGAACTCGTTGATCGCATCGATCTCGTTGCCCATGGAGATGTTCGTGATGCGCTCGAGGATGAATTCGACCACGACCGGCACCTTGAATTCATCGATCCAGGCGCGCGCCTGAGCCAGGGCCGGCTGGATGTCCTCGACCCGCTTGACGCGGATCGCCTTGCAGCCCAGGCCTTCGGCGACCTTGACGTGGTCCACGCCGTAGCCCTCCGTTTCCGGCGCGTTGATGTTGTCGAAGGACAGCTGGACGCAGTAGTCCATGTCGAAGCCCCGCTGCGATTGGCGGATCAGTCCCAGGTAGGCATTATTCACCACAATGTGGATGTAGGGCAGATTGAACTGCGCGCCCACGGCCAATTCCTCGATCATGAACTGGAAATCGTAGTCGCCCGACAGCGCGACCACCTCGTCGCCCGTGCCGGCCGCAACCACGCCCAGCGCGGCCGGCACCGTCCAGCCCAGCGGGCCCGCCTGGCCGGCGTTGATCCAATGGCGCGGCTTGTAGACGTGCAGCAGCTGGGCCGCCGCGATCTGCGACAGGCCGATGGTCGTGACGTAGCGCACGGCCTTGCCGAAGGCCTTGTTCATCTCCTCGTAGACGCGTTGGGGCTTGAGCGGCGAGGCGTCGAAGTGCGTCTTGCGCTGCATCGATTTCTCGCCCTTGCGCGCACGGCATTGCGCGGCCCAGGTACTGCGGTCGCGCAAGGCACCGGCCGCCTGGAGCCTGCGGGCTTCTTCGATCATCAGATCCAGCGCCGCGCCGGCGTCCGAGGCGATGCCGTAGTCGGGCCCGAAGACCTTGCCGATCTGGGTGGGGTCCACGTCGATGTGCACGAAGGTCCGGCCCTTGGTGTAGACCTGGGTCGAGCCCGTGTGGCGGTTGGCCCAGCGGTTGCCGATGCCCATCACGAAATCCGCGGCCAGCAGGTTGGCGTTGCCGTAGCGGTGCGCCGTCTGCAGCCCGGCCATGCCGGCCATCAGCGGATGGTCGTCGGGAATCACGCCCCAGCCCATCAGCGTCGGGATCACGGGCACGCCGGTCAGTTCGGCGAAGGCCTGCAGCTTGGCGGCGGCATCCGCGCTGAAGATCCCGCCGCCGGCCACCAGCACCGGTCGCTCGGCGGCGTTGAGCATGGCCACGGCCTTGGCGGCTTGCGCCGGCGTCGCGGCGGGCTTGTAGACCGGCAGCGGCTCGTAGGTGTCGATGTCGAATTCGATCTCGCCCATCTGCACGTCGAAGGGCAGGTCCACCAGCACCGGACCGGGCCGCCCCGAACGCATGACGTGAAACGCCTGCTGGAGGATGCGCGGCACCAGCTCGGGCTCGCGCGCCATCACGGCCCATTTGGCCACGGGCTTGGCGACGGCCTCGATGTCGACGGCCTGGAAGCTTTCCTTGTGCAGCTGCGGGCGGGGCGCCTGGCCGGTGATGCACAGGATGGGGATCGAGTCGCCCGAGGCCGAGTACAGGCCCGTGATCATGTCCGTGCCGGCGGGGCCCGAGGTGCCCAGGCAGACGCCGATGTTGCCGGGCTGGGCGCGGGTGTAGCCTTCGGCCATGTGCGAGGCGCCCTCGACGTGGCGCGCCAGGATGTGCTTGAAGCCGCCGTGCTTGCGCAGCGCCGAGTACAGCGGGTTGATGGCCGCGCCGGGCACGCCGAACAGTGTGGTGACCCCTTCTTTCTGCAGGACCGCGGCGGCGGCGTCGACTGCTCTCATACGAGCCATGAGTGCTCCTTTGATCGATTGGACGTTCGCGGAAATCCCCGCGTTCGATCCAGGATAGGGAAAAGGGCGGCGTGCAGGAATCCAAGCTTTGCTCGTTTCTATCGATACTAAAAGTATCCAATAGCCGGGTTTACGGCATATCCCATCAGGTCGCGGCGGCGCTATGATCGACGATGAATAATCATTATTTACAACGAGATCGTCCGGAATTTGCGGGATTCACGGATGAGGAGACGTACATGGGCCGCTATACCGAGATGCGCAGTTTTGTATTGATTGCCGAGAAGGGCAGCTTTGCCGCTGCCGCCCTGGCCGAGTCGGTGACCCCCGTGATCATGGGACGGCGCCTCACCGCCCTGGAGCGCCGCCTGGGGGTCCAGCTCATGCATCGGTCCACGCGCGGCCTGGTGTTGACGGACCTGGGCGAGCGCTACCTCGAGCAGTGCCAGCAGCTCATCCAGGATTTCGAGGCGGCCGATGCCAGCATCACCGCGCGACGCCGCTCGCTGGCCGGGCATCTGGTGGTGTCGGCGCCCGCCTCGTTCGGCCGCCAGCACGTCGCGCCCCACGCGGCGGCCTTCCAGGCGCGCTATCCAGACCTGCGGCTGTCGTTCAATTTCACCGACAGCGTGGTGGACCTGGTGCGCGAAGGCTACGACATGGCGATCCGGATCGGCGAAGTGACCGATCCGAATTACGTGGCCGTGCGCCTGTATCCCAATCGGCGCGTGGTGTGCGGCACGCCGGGGTACTTCAACCGCTACGGCATGCCGCGCGTGCCCGAGGATCTGGCGCGCCACAATTGCCTGGCCTTCAACCTGCAGGGCGGCCAGCACCGGGGCTGGACCTTCGTGCGTGATGGCAAGCCCTTCGCCGTGCGAGTCCGAGGCGGCCTGGCCTGCAATGACGGCGAACTGCTGTACGATTGGGTGCGTCAGGGGCTGGGCGTGGGCTGGCGGTCCACCTGGGAAATCCAGCGCGAGCTCAAGCAAGGCGAGCTCGTGACCGTGCTCGATGAGTTCGCGCTGCCGGCCTACGACATCCAGGCCGTCTACCCGCAACAACGCTACTTGCCCGCCAAGCTGCGGTATTTCATCGACGACCTGCGCACGCACTATCATCGGACCGGTTATTGGGAAGGACAACAGTATCTTGAAACCTGAATCATCAAGGGCGCGCGCGCCGACCTCGCCGGATGCACGCACGGCGCACGCGCCGCCACCGCCGGCCGGCCAGCGGGCCCGATCCCGGCGCAACCAGCGGCTGGCCCTGCTCGCCCTGGCGGCGATGGCCCTGATCTGGGGCTACAACTGGGTCGTCATGAAAAAGGTCCTGGCTTATGTCGGACCTTTCAATTTTTCAGCCTTGCGCACCTTGCTCGGTGTCGCGGCCCTGTTCGTGCTGCTGCCGGTGATGCGGCAGTCGATCCGCCTGTCCCTGGACCTGCGCGGCTGGTTGCGGGTGGCGCTGCTGGGCGTCCTGCAGACCGGGGTATTCGCCGTACTGATGCAGTCCGCCTTGCTGCAGGGCGGCGTGGGCAAGACCTCGATCCTCGTCTACACCATGCCGTTCTGGGTGATTGCGCTGGCCTGGGCGACCTTCGGCGAGCGCATCCGCGGCCTGCAGTGGCTCGCCCTGGCGATGGCCGCCGGCGGGCTGGTGCTGGTGCTCGAGCCCTGGGGGGTGCGCGGCAGCTATTTCAGCGAAGCCCTGGCCATCGGCGCGGGCCTGGCCTGGGCGCTGGCGACCATCGTGGCCAAGTGGATCAAGCGCGACTACGAGATCGGTGTGCTGCAGTTGACGACCTGGCAGATGGTGTTCGGCGCCGTCGCCTTGTGCATATCGATCTGGGTCGTTCCGGAAAGGCCGATCGATCCGGCGCCGTACTTCTACATCGCCCTCGCCTACAACGCGGTGCTGGCGACCGGCCTGGCATGGCTGCTGTGGCTGTTCGCGCTGCAGCACCTCCCGGCCGGCATTGCCGGCATGACGGCCCTGGCCACGCCGGTCATCGGCGTGTTGTCGGGATGGCTGGAACTGGGCGAGCAGCCGGGCGGTTTCGAGCTGGGTGGCATGGTCCTGATCGGTGCGGCGCTGGCGCTGGTCAGCCTGCGGGCGATGGCACGACGCTGAGGCGCCCGCGTGCGCCTGGCCGATGGCGGAATCGCGTCTGTCGCGCCATTGGCGCCCCGCGCCGCGCCGCTATTCCAGTACGGCGGTGCCCTCGAGCGGCACGATGTCGCAATTGTCGCCCGGCCCGGCCCGATCGATGATGAGAAAGTCCGAGACCTCGCCCAGGGCCATCAGGGGATGGTGCCAGGTGCCGGGGGCGTAGTTCACGCCCTGGTGGCCCTCGCAGCGGAAGGCGCGCAGATCGGCGATGGCGGGCGCGGGCCCGGGCCGCGCCACCACGACCAGATAGGGACGCCCCGACAGCGGGACGAACGCCTGGCTGGCCTTGGGATGGCGCTCCATCATGGTGAGCGCATAGGGCAGCGTGCGCGGCTGCCCGCGGAACAGCGACACGATGGCGCGGCCGTCGACGCCCGGTTCGATGCGGGCCAGGTCGTGGTAGCGCTCGGTGTTGCCGTCATTGATGGTGAAGTGCTGGACGCTGTCGTCCGCCTGGATGACGTCGCCGAAAGGTGCGAAGGCCTCGCGCGTCAGCGGTTCGATGGTCAGGCGGGTGGGCGTGGTGAGGGTCATGGGGTGCTCCGTGGAGGCCGGCCGTCGTCAGTCGCCGAACAGGGCATCCAGGCGAAAACGGGCGATATGGCCGATTTGTTCGAGGCAGGTCTCGAACTCTGCGTCGCGTCCATTGTGCAGCCGTTCCTCGATCGCGTCCATGATCTGGTAGCGGCTGCGCCCCTTGACGGCGATGACGAAGGGAAAGCCGAAACGCTCGCGATAGCGGGCGTTCAGGCCGCGCAGGCGGGCCAGTTCGTCGGCGCTGCATTGGTCCAGGCCCGCGCCGCGCTGCTCGTGGGTGGAGGCGTCGGTCAGGGTGCCGGCCGCGGCCTCCTTGCCGGCCAGTTCGGGGTGCGCCGCGATCAGGGCGAGCCGTTCGGCCGGATCGGCGTCCCGTACGACCTCGAGCATCGCGCGGTGCAGCGCATCGACCGTGGCGAAAGGCCGGGACGCCCAGGCCCGTTCGGGGATCCAGGGCGAATGCTCGAAGATCGCGCCGAGGGCCCGCGAGAATTCGGCCCGCGGCAGGGCGGAGAGTTCGGTCAGTGTCATGGCGGGGGCGGAGAGTAGCGTCATGGTGCGAGTGTACGGTGATGTCGCAGAGGAAAGAAGGCGGCCGCGGCGTATAAGTGGTATATGCTATGGCGCATTGAACGAGAGGGATGAATGGGGACGCGGCGGCGGTCGCGCATCGCGGAGGGCTCATGGCGACACGACGCGGGAACGAGGCGCTCGACACCTATCTGATCAAGGTGTTCTGCATCCTGATGGCCGAGCGCAGCGTGTCGCGCACGGCGCTCAAGCTCAACCAGTCCCAGCCCGCGATCAGCGTGGCGCTGAAGAACCTGCGGGCGATCTTCCATGATCCGCTGCTGGTGCGGGACAAAGGCGGCATGGTGCCCACCGATCGGGCGCTGGCCATCCTCGAGCACGCCAAGGCGGCGCTCGGGGCGATCGACAGCATGCTCGAATCCGATGAGGACTTCGATCCGGCACAAAGCCGGCAGGTGTTCCGGATCGGTTCGCCGGACTATCTGGCGCCGGTGTTCGCCGCAACCGTGGTCGGGCGTTTTCGCCGCGAGGCCCCGCATGCCCGCCTGATGCTGCATGCACTGGGGCCGGATTTCGATTTCGAGCAGTCCTTGGCCGAAGGCAGCCTGGACGTGGTGATCGGCAACTGGCCCGAGCCGCCCGACCGCATGCACCTGTCGGTGCTGCTCGAGGACGAGATCGTCTGCCTGATGTCGGCCGACCACCCCATGGCCGGCCGCCCGATGGCGCTCGAGGACTATTGCCAGGCAAGGCATGTGGTGCCCACCCCGTATTCCATCCGCCAGCGCGGCATGATCGATACGGTGCTGACCTCGCTGCGCGTCGAGCGCGACCAGGTCGTCGAGGCCCAGTCCTTCATGCTGGCGCCCTACCTGCTGCCGGGCACCGATCTGGTCTTTACCACCACACGCCATTTTGCGCGCTACTACGCGGGGCTGCTGCCCCTGGCGATCGTCGATTCGCCGATCGACTTCCCGCCCATGCGCTTCTATCAGCTGTGGCATCCCCGCAATCATCATGCACCCTCGCATCAGTGGCTGCGCCGCCTGCTGGCCGACTGCGGCCGCAGCATCTATCCGGACCGCCAGCCCGCCGGCCTCGGGGCGCCGCCGGCCGGCGCCTAGATCGCCCAGCCGCCCAGATAGAACGCCGCCAGCGCCGCGGCGATCGCCACGGTGCCCAGGTTCAGCTTGCGGATCTCGCCGGCGAACACGCGCCCGATGACCAGGGTGGTGAAGCCCAGCATGATGCCGGTGACGATATTGCAGGTCAGCACGATGAAGACCGCGCACAGCATGCCGGCCAGGGCGTCGACGCTGTCGTCCATGGACAGCTTGCGCACGCCGCCCAGCATGAGCAGGCCGACGTACATCAGCGCGGGGGCGGTGGCGTAGGGCGGTACCAGCGCCGCCAGGGGCGACAGGAACACCAGGGCGAGGAAGCCCAGGCCGACGATGGTTGCCGTCAGCCCCGTCTTGCCGCCGGCGGCGGTGCCTGCGGCCGACTCGATGTAGGCCGCAGCCGGGGCGCCGCCCAGGACCGAGGAGGCGATCGAGCTCACCGAGTCCGCCGTCAGCGCGCGCCCGCCGTTGATGATGTGGCCCTGCTCGTCGAGCTGCCCGGCCTGGGCGGCCACGGCGCGGATGGTGCCGGTGGCATCGAACACGGCCGTCATCACGAGGGCCAGCACGCTGGGGAGGACCAGGGCATTGAGGGCGCCGCCCACATCCAGCGCGCCGATCAGCGAACTGCCGCCCGCCCCCAGGGACGGCATGGCGAACAGGCCGTGGAAGCGGACCGCGGGGTCCACGGCCAGGCCGATGCCCGACAGCGCGAGGATGACGATCAGGATGCCGCCAGGGACGCGGCGGCGCTCCAGGCCGAAGATCGCCGCCAGTCCGAGGATGCTCAACAGGGCGGGCATGGCGTTCAAGGCGCCCAGCGACACCGGCAGGCCGGGGCCGGGGTTGCGCGCCACCAGGCCGACCTCGCTGGCGGCGATCAGCAGCAGGAACAGGCCGATGCCCACGCCGGTGCCGTGCGCGATGCCCGCCGGCAGGTTGCGCAGGATCCAGGTGCGCACGCCGGTGATCGAGATCGCCGTGAAGATCAGGCCCATCAGAAAGATCGCGCCCAGCGCCACGGCGGGCGAGAGGCCCTGTCCCAGCACCAGGTCGAAGGCGGTGAAGGCGGTCAGCGAGATCGCGCAGCCCACGGCGATGGGCAGGTTGGCCCACAGGCCCATCAGCAGCGAGCCGAAGGCGCTGGTCAGGCAGACCGCGATGAAGACCGACGAGGTGTCGAAACCCGCCTTGCCCAGCATGGAAGGCACGACGAACACGGAATAGACCATGGCGAGGAAGGTGGTCAGGCCCGCCAGGGTTTCCTGGCGCGGCGAACTGCCGCGCGCGGTGCACTGGAAGTGTGTAGTGTGTCTCCAGCCAGCGGCCGGGCGATGGGGCGGTGGGGGACGTGCGCGGGGCATCCAGCCCCGGGCGCAGGGCGTGTTCACGCTCGGCCATGTGTGGGTCTCCTCGATGAGTGTCTCGTGCCGGGGCGGTGCGTGCCGCCGCCAGGCTTGTCGTTGTCATGCTTGACGGCCATTCTAGGGAGGCGCCTGTGCCGCATCGTCATGCGACAGTGATGTGCGACATCAAGAATCCCTGATAGTCAGGGGGCCTGCCCAGGAAGGAATCAGGGTTTGTCCGTAAGGCTGGCTTGCAGCATGGCGGCGACTTTCGAGATGCATTTGCGCAGCCACACGACCTCGGGAGCAGTGTGGCAGCGACGGTGCCACAGCAGGTAGAAGCGCATCGGCGGAAAGTTGACGGGCGAGGGCAGGATGGTGATGGGCAGGTAGCGGGCGTAATGCTGCGCGAACTGCAGGCCGGTGGTAAAGACCAGGTCGGTGCGCAACAACATGCCCGCGACCTGCCCGAAGTACGGGATGGTCATCTGGATGTTGCGGCGCAGGCCGCGCGAGGCCAGGTGGCCGTCGATGAAGCTATGGCGCTCCGACATATAGGGAAAGGGCGCGAGGTGCGGCACCTCGAGGTATTGCTTGAGGGTGAGGCCGCGCGTGGCCAGGGGGTTCTGGCTGCCGATCATGCAGACCACCTCGTCGTCGAACAGGCGCGACATGTGCATCTGCGGCGGCGGCTCCAGCCAGTTGCCGATGACCACGTCCAGTGCGCCGCCCTCGAGGGCGCCGGCATAGTCGAAGTCGGCGTTGATCGGGTGTACGATGAGCTTGGCGCCAGGGGCTTCGCGACGCAGGATCTCGGCGATGTTCGGCAGGAACATCGCATCCAGGTAGTCGGGGGCGCCCAGGTGGAATTCGCGCGGGGTGTCGGCTGGTGAGAATTCGCCGGCCGGCTGCATGATGCGGTCGATCGCGGCCAGGGCCTCGTTGGCATGGGCCAGCAATTCCAGCCCGCGTTCGGTGGCCACCATGCCGGTCTTGCTGCGCACCAGAATCGGGTCGCCGGTGATTTCACGCAGGCGCCGCAGCGAATTGCTGAGGGCGGGCTGCGACAGGCCCAGCTTGATCGCCGCGCGCGACACGCTCTGTTCCGTCAGCAGGATGTGCAGGATCCGCAGCAGATGGGTGTCCAGGGGTTCGCGATGTCTTTGCATGGCCTATTATTCCCGCCGCCGGGGGGCGGCGTCCATCCCGCCGCGGGATATCCGCCGGCTTATAGTGCTCATCATGCCGCGGTAATACCCTGCGGCCCGCCCGGTGCTATCTTGGGCAGGACCAGATTTGAAAACTAGAAAGGGTGCCGACATGGAGACGCAAGCGATCCGGTTTCATTACCGCGGCGAAGTACACGAGGTGTCCGGCCAGCCCACGACACGCACGGTGTTGCAGTACCTGCGCGAGGATCTCGGGTGCATGGGGACCAAGGAAGGCTGCGCCGAAGGCGATTGCGGGGCCTGCACGGTGATGGTGGCCGAGCCCGATGGCCACGGCGGCGTCGAGATGCGCGCGGTGAATGCCTGTATCCAGTTCCTGCCCACCCTCGACGGCAAGGCCTTGTTCACGGTCGAGGACCTGCGCCGGCCCGATGGCGGCCTGCATCCCGTCCAGCAGGCCATGGTCGATTGCCACGGTTCGCAATGCGGCTTCTGCACGCCAGGCTTCGTCATGTCCATGTGGGGCATGTATCTGGCGCACGAGCCCGGCGATCCGGCGCCTTCGCGCACGCAGATCGACGACGCCCTGTCGGGCAATCTGTGCCGCTGCACCGGCTATCAGCCCATCGTGCGCGCCGCGCAACGGATGGGCGGGGACTATCCCCACGTCGCCTTCGACCGCGAGGGCCTCGCCCGGGCGCTCGAGGCGCTGCAGCGCGACGGGGTCTTTACCTACGAGGCGCACGGCCATACCTTCCACGCGCCGCGCACGCTCGCGCAACTCGCCGATTTGCGCCTCCGGTATCCCGAGGCGCGCATCCTGGCCGGCAGCACCGACGTGGGCTTGTGGGTGACCAAGCAATTCCGCGACCTGCCGCAGCTCATCTACATCGGCCAGGTGCGCGAGCTGCGCGACATCCACGAGGACGGCGACGACCTCCTGATCGGCGCGGGCGCGCTGCTGAATGATGCCTATGACGCTCTGGTGGACCGCCTGCCGGAATTCGCGGAGCTGCGCCAGCGCTTCGCTTCGTACCCGATACGCAATGCGGGGACGCTGGGCGGCAATGTGGCCAACGGCTCGCCGATCGGCGACTCGATGCCGCCGCTGATCGCGCTGGGCGCACGGATCGTGCTGCGGCGCGGCGAGCGCGTGCGCGAGCTGCCGCTCGAGGACTACTACCTGGCCTACCAGAAGAACGCCTCGGAGCCCGGCGAGTTCGTCCAGGGCCTGCGAATCCCGATCCGGGTGCCGGGGCGGCTGTTCCGGGTCTACAAGCTCTCCAAGCGCTTTGACCAGGATATCTCCGCGGTGTGCGCGGCGTTCGCGGTGACGCTGGATGCGCAGGGCGGGGTCACGGCGTTTCGCACCGGCTACGGCGGCGTGGCCGCGACCCCCTGTCGGGCCCGCGCGACCGAGGACGCGCTGCTGGGGCAGCCCTGGGACGAGGCGCACGTGCGCGCCGCGATGGATGCCCTGGAACGGGATTTCCAACCGCTCACCGACATGCGCGCCAGCAGCGCCTATCGGATGACGGCCTCGCGCAACCTGCTGTATCGCTTCTACCTGGAAACCGCCCCTGGGGCGCCCTTGGCGACGCATCAGGTCAATACGGCCGCGCTGGCCGGCATCGCCTGAGGAGGCCGACATGAACATGCGCATCAATGACCCGGGCGCGCTCGAGCGCCTGGCGATCGGCAACCACCAGATCCCCCGGCCGCGCCGGGACGAGCCCGCCGCGGGCGCGGCCAGCCCGCACGAGTCCGCCGCCCTGCACGTCAGCGGCGAGGCGGTCTACACCGACGACATTCCCGAGCTGCGCGGCACGGTCTATGCCGCGCTGGGCCTGTCGTCCCAGGCGCATGCGCGGGTCCTGTCGATGAACCTCGATGCGGTGCGCGGCGCGCCGGGCGTGGTCGCCGTCTATACGGCGCGCGACATTCCCGGCGAGAACAACTGCGGTCCGGTCCTGCACGACGACCCCCTGCTGGCCGATGGCCTGGTGCAGTACATCGGCCAGCCGCTGTTCGTGGTGGTCGGGCGCACGGTGGATGCCGCACGCCGCGCCGCACGCCTGGGGCAGGTGGAATACGAGGCGCTGCCCGCCATCCTGACGCCGTGCGACGCCAAGGCCGAGGGGGCGCGGACCCTGCCCGATTTGCGTCTATACAACGGAGATCCAGAAAAAGCCCTTGGCGCCGCGCCTCACCGCATCCGCGACACCTTCGAGTGCAAGGGCCAGGAGCAGTTCTACCTCGAGGGCCAGATTTCCTATGCGGTGCCGCGCGAGGGCGACGGCATGCTCGTCTGGTGTTCGACCCAGCATCCCACCGAGATGCAGGCCGTGGTCGGCCACGCGCTGGGCTGGCAGGCCCACCAGGTCCAGATCGAGTGCCGGCGCATGGGCGGCGGTTTCGGCGGCAAGGAATCCCAATCGGCGCTGTTCGCCTGCCTGGCTTCGATCTGCGCGCACCGTCTGCGCCGCCCGGTGAAGCTGCGCGTCGATCGCGACGACGATTTCATGATCACCGGCAAGCGCCACGGCTTTTATTATGAGTACGACGTCGGCTTCGACGACGAGGGCCGCATCCTGGGCGTCAAGCTCGACATGACCCTGAACTCGGGGTTTTCGGCGGACCTGTCCGAGGCGGTCGCCAGCCGCGCGATCTGCCACTTCGACAACGCCTACTACGTGCCAGACGTGGACCTGCGCGCCATGTGCGGCAAGACCCACACCCAGTCCAACACCGCATTCCGGGGCTTTGGCGGACCGCAGGGCGCGCTCATGATGGAAGTCATCATCGACCGCATCAGCCGCCAGCTGGGCAAGGACCCGTTGGACGTGCGGCGGCTGAACTTCTATGGCGTGGGCACGCGCGACGTCACCCCCTACGGGCAGGTGGTCGAAGGCAATCTGCTGGAACCCCTGGTGGGTGAATTGGAGGCCAGCAGCGACTATCGGGCGCGCCGCGAGGCCGTGCGCGCCTTCAATGCCGGCAGCCCGGTCCTCAAGAAAGGCATTGCGCTCACCCCCGTGAAGTTCGGCATTTCGTTCAACGTGCCGGCCTTCAATCAGGCGGGCGCGCTGGTGCACATCTACCGCGACGGCTCCGTGCTGGTGAACCACGGCGGCACCGAGATGGGCCAGGGCCTGAACACCAAGGTGGCCCAGGTGGTCGCCAACACCTTGGGTCTGGATCTCGATTGCGTGCGCGTGACCGCGACGGACACCACCAAGGTCGCCAACACCTCGGCGACCGCGGCCTCGACGGGCACCGACCTGAACGGCAAGGCCGCCGAGGACGCGGCCCTGCAGTTGCGCACGCGCCTGGCCGATTTCGCGGCGCGCACCTACGGCGGCAAGCCCGACGAGGTCACCTTTGCCTATCGCCAGGTCCACGTCAACGGCACCACGCTTCCCTTTTCCAGGCTGGTCGACGAGGCCTATTGGGATCGCGTGCAGCTGTGGTCCGATGGCTTCTACAAGACCCCGGGCATCGTCTGGGACAAGGCCACCATGCATGGGCAGCCCTTTTACTACTATGCCTACGGCGCCGCGGTGTCCGAGGTGGTGGTCGACACCCTGACCGGCGAATGGAAGCTGTTGCGCGCCGATCTGCTGCACGACGTCGGCGCCTCGATCAACCCGGCCATCGATCTGGGCCAGGTCGAGGGCGGCTTCATCCAGGGCATGGGCTGGCTGACCACCGAGGAGCTCTGGTGGAATGCGCAGGGACGTCTCATGACGCATGCGCCTTCCACCTACAAGATCCCCGCCATCAGCGACTGCCCGCGCGATTTCCGGGTCAAGCTCTTCAAGGCCAGCAATCCCAAGGAAACCGTGCATCGCTCCAAGGCCGTGGGCGAGCCCCCGCTGCTGCTGGGATTCAGCGTCTACAACGCCATCCGCGAGGCGGTGGCGGCGGTGGGCGACGGCCGCAGCGAGCCGCAGCTCAACGCTCCCGCTACGCCCGAGGCCATCCTGGCCGCCGTCGAGGCGCTGCGCAAACGCGGCGTCGCCTGATGCACGACTGGATCGACCAGGCCCTCTGGAGCCTCGATCAGGGCCAGGCGCTGGTGCTCGTCACCGTGGCCTGGGCGCAGGGCTCGACGCCGCGCGAGGCGGGCGCCAAGATGCTGGTGTCCGATCGCCAGCAGTGGCTGACCATCGGCGGCGGCCATCTGGAATGGATGGCTGTCGACGTGGCGCGCAAGCGCCTGCATGCCGCGCACGTGCCGTCCCGCTGGATCGAGCGCTTGCCGCTGGGCCCCTCGCTGGGACAGTGCTGCGGCGGCATGGTGCACCTGCTGTTCGAGCGCCTCGACGCCGCTGACAGAGGCTGGCTGGGCGATCTGCGCGCGCGCCTGCTGGCCGGCCGTGCGGCCGTGCGCGAGGTGGTGCTGGGCGACGGCGGGAACGCGCCGCCGGTCCGCCTGCGGGATGCGCCGCTGGCGCCCGGCGAGCCCGTGCCCGACAAGCTGCTGGCCGAGGACGATCAGGGCCGGCCGTTGTTTGCCGAGGTGATCGCCCCGGCGCCTTTGAACGTCATTCTGTTCGGTGCCGGCCACGTGGGCCGCGCCCTGGTGCACATCCTGGGCACGCTGCCCTGCCAGGTGACGTGGGTGGACGAGCGCGAGGACCTGTTTCCCGATATCCTGCCGCCCAATGTCCGCCTCGAGGCCACGGACACGCCGGAAGCCGTGATCGACGAGGCGCCGCCCCATAGCTGCTACCTGATCATGACGCATGACCATGCGCTGGACCAACGTCTGTGCGAACAGCTCCTGCGGCGCGACGATGTCGCGTATTTCGGGCTGATCGGATCCCTGACGAAACGCCGCAAATTCGAGCGCCGCTTCCAGGCGCGCGGCATCCCCGAGGCGCGCTACCGCCGCATCGTCTGCCCCATCGGCGAGCCCGGCATCGCCGGCAAGCAACCCGCGGTGATCGCCGTGGCCGTGGCCGCCCAGATCCTGCGCGTCCGCGCCGAGGTGGCGCAGGGCGCCGCCGCCCCTGTCCTCTGAGCCCGGCGCCTGCAGCGCCGCGCACCCTCTGGAGTATTGGATGAGCAAGCCCCAACAAGTCCCCGAGGCCGGCCCCGCCAGTGCCTTTCGCGCCCAACTGCTGTATTTCCGCGACGACCGCGAGGCCGAGGACGAGGCCTGCGTGTGGATCCGGGACGGCCTGCTGGTGATCGCCGACGGGCATGTGCGCGACTGCGGCGAGTACGCGCGCCTGGCCCCGACCCTGCCGCCGGGCACGCCGGTGAACGACTGGCGCGACCGCCTGATCGTGCCGGGTTTCATCGATACCCATATCCACTATCCGCAGACCGACATGATCGCCTCGCCGGCGCCCGGCCTGCTGCCCTGGCTCGAGACCTACACCTTCCCGACCGAGCGCCGGTTCGAGGATCCCGACCATGCGGCGGAGGTGGCGCGGTTCTTTCTCGACGAGCTGCTGCGCTCGGGCACGACGACGGCGCTGGTGTATTGCACCGTGCATCCGCAATCGGCCCAGTCGTTTTTCGAGGAAAGCCATGCGCGCAACCTGCGCATGGTGGCGGGCAAGGTCATGATGGACCGCAATTGCCCCGAGTTCCTGCGCGATACCGCGGAATCCGGCGCGCGCGACAGCGAGGCTCTGTTGCAGCGCTGGCACGGGACGGGACGCCAGATGTATGCGCTGACGCCGCGGTTCGCGCCCACCTCCACGCCCGAGCAACTGGCCTTGTGCGGCGAGCTGGCGCAGCGCTATCCCGATGTGTTCGTCCAGAGCCACGTGTCCGAGAACAAGGACGAGGTCAAGTGGGTGGCCGAGCTGTTTCCCGGCTATCGCAGCTATCTGGACGTCTATGACAGGCACGGCCTGCTGCGCCCGCGCTCGGTCTACGGGCATTGCGTATGGCTGGACGACGACGATCGCCGGCGCATGCGCGATGCCGGCGCCGTGGCCGCGCATTGTCCGACCTCCAACCTGTTCCTGGGCAGCGGCCTGTTCGACTTCGCCGCGGCGCAGGCCTGCGGCATGCCGGTGGCGCTGGCGACCGACGTGGGCGGGGGCTCGTCCTTTTCCATGCTGCGCACCATGAGCGAGGCGCACAAGATCGCCCGCCTGTCGGGCTATCACCTCAGCGCCCGGCGCATGTTCTGGCTGGCCACCCAGGGGGCGGCGCGCGACCTGGGGCTGGCGGGGCGCATCGGCACCCTGGCGCCCGGCGCCGAGGCGGATTTCGTGGTGCTGGACCCCGCGGCCACGCCGCTGCTGGCGCGGCGCAGCGCCCGCGCCGACACCCTCGAGGAACAGCTGTTCGCACTGGCCATGCTGGGCGATGACCGGGCCGTTGCCGCCACCTATGCGGCGGGCCGAGAGGTCAACAGGCGGTCATAAGCCTCTGCCATAATGGGCGCATGAACGATCCCAGCGATTTCATGCATGCCCCTCGGCCGACCTCGATGCCGGCCCTGATCCCGTTTGCACGCTTCAGCGACGCGGACGCCGCGGTCGAGCAGCTGCTGACCATCTATGCGCGCAACACGGCCTTCATCCGCGACGCCTTCCGCGAATACAGCGCGGGCCGCCTGTCCGAAGGGCAGCGCGTGCGCGCCTGCTACCCCGCGATCCGCATCCGGGTGGACTCGTACCAGGAGGTCGACAGCCGGCTGTCCTACGGCCACCTGGTCGAGCCCGGCATGTATATGATTACCGTGACCCAGCCGGCGCTGTTTCGCGACTATCTGCGCGAGCAGGTCGGACTGCTGATGCGCAATCACCGGGTGCCCGTCGAGATCGGCGAATCCGACATGCCCATCCCGCTGCACTTCGCCTTCCCCGAGGGCGAGTACGTCGAGGGCGAGTACATGGAATCCCCCGGCCACACCCTGCGCGACCATTTCGACGTGCCCGACCTGGCCGTCACCGACGATGCGATCGTCAACGGCACCTGGCAGGGGCGCCCGGGCCAGCCGCGCCCGCTGGGGCCGTTCACCGCGCCGCGTGTCGATTACTCCCTGCATCGCCTGCAGCACTATACGGCGACGGCGCCGCAGCATTTCCAGGACTTCGTCCTGTTCACCAACTACCAGTTCTACATCGAGGAATTCGTCAAATGGGCGCGCGCCACGCTGGCCGCCGGGGAGGGCGGCTACACCGAGCTGGTCGAGCCCGGCAACCGCATCGTCACCCGGGAAACCGCGGGCGAGCCCGCCATGCCCCTCGAGCGCACGCCGCAAATGCCGTCCTACCACCTCAAGCGCCCGGGCCATTCCGGCCTGACGCTCATCAATATCGGCGTGGGCCCATCCAACGCCAAGACCATCACCGACCACGTCGCGGTGCTGCGCCCTTCGGCCTGGCTGATGCTGGGCCACTGCGCCGGCCTGCGCACCACCCAGCGCCTGGGCGACTATGTACTGGCCCACGGCTATGTGCGCCAGGACCACGTGCTGGATGACGACCTGCCGCTGTGGGTGCCCGTGCCTCCCCTGGCCGAGGTCCAGGTGGCGCTCGAGCAGGCGGTGGCCGAGGTGGCCGGCCTCAGCGGCTGGGAGCTGAAAAAAATCATGCGCACCGGCACCGTCGCCACCATCGACAACCGCAACTGGGAGCTGCGCGACCAGCAAGAGCCCGTCCAGCGCCTGTCGCAGTCGCGGGCGATCGCCATGGACATGGAATCGGCCACCATCGCGGCCAACGGCTTCCGGTTCCGCGTGCCCTACGGCACCTTGCTGTGCGTGTCCGACAAGCCCCTGCACGGCGAACTCAAGCTGCCCGGCATGGCCAGCACCTTTTACCGCACGCAGGTCAACCAGCACCTGCACATCGGCATCCGCGCCCTCGAGCGCCTGCGCGAGATGCCGCCCGAGCGGCTGCATTCGCGCAAGCTGCGCAGTTTTATCGAGACGGCGTTCAAGTAAGGCAAAAGGAAAGCGTCCGGGGCCATGCACGCGCACGGCCGGCTGGGTGCATGACCCTGGGACCGCTCGTCCGTGTAAATTGTCAAAAATATTGCGACATACTGTTAAAATCAGTTGGGATTGTAAAAGAAAATCATATGGTTAATCATGCTCCTGTAGTGCGGTGGCGGTTGGCTTGCACGATCCGTACATTTTGAGTAGGAAAAAATAAATGGAGGTGGCATGAAAAAATTTTCTCTTTCGGTCGTGATGGTGGCCTGCGTCGGGGCCCAGTTGTTCTCTCAGCCCGTGTTCGCTGCGGAGCCGGTCAAGATCGGTGTCCTGGTCGACATGAGCGGTCCTTATTCCGCCTTCGGCGGGCCGGGGGTGGCGCTCGCCACCGAAATGGCGGTGAAGGATTTCGGTGGGACAGTGCTCGATCGTCCCATTGAAGTCTTGACGGCTGATTACCAGAACAAGATCGATATCACATCCACGCGGGCGCGCGAGTGGTACGATCGCGACAAAGTCGACATGATCATCGAGTCGACGGATTCGTCCTCGGCGCTGCTGCTTCAGAAACTGGCCGCAGAGAAAGAAAAAGTCGTCATATTTGCGGGCTCGGGCACATCGCGGCTGACGAATGAGGACTGCTCGCCCTACGGCATCCATTACGTGTTCGATACTTATTCGCTGGCGAATTCGACGGCCAAGGCCTTGACGCAGGCAGGGAACAAAAGCTGGTATTTCATTACTGTTGACTATGCCTTCGGCAACTCGCTGCAGGCCGACGCCACTAAAGCTATCGAGGAACTCGGCGGCAAGGTCCTGGGCAGCTCCAAGCACCCGGCGGCCTCGGCGGACTTCGGCGCGTTCCTGATGCAGGCCCAAGGGTCCGGCGCCAATGTCGTCGCCCTGGCGAATGCGGGCAAGGACCTGCAGAACACGCTTCGCCAAGCATCCGAATTCGGCATTTCCACCCAGCAGATCATCGCACCCTTCTACATCTTTGAAACCGACATCAAGGGCGTTGGGCTGGACCTGGTGCAGGGTGCGCAGTACACCACGGGCTTCTACTGGGATCGCAACGATCAGACCCGCGAATGGTCGAATCGCTTCTATGAGAAGCACAAGGCAATGCCAACAATGATCCAGGCGGGCGCCTATTCGGCCGTCATGCATTATCTGCAGGCGATCAAAGCCGCGGGCACCGCCGACGCCGCGGCGGTCATCGACAAGATGAAAGAGCTGCCGATCAACGATATGTTTGCCCAGGGCGGATATATCCGTGAGGACGGCCGTATGGTGCATGACATGTATCTCATGAAGATCAAAGCGCCCGCCGAATCCGAGGGGGAATGGGACATGGCCACAGTGCAGACGGTCGTGAAGGGCGACGACGCTTATCGTTCCTTGTCTGAGAGCACCTGCTCGCTGGTCAAAAAGGGCTGATTTCACGGGCCGGCCCGCGAGCCGGCCCGGTCACATGCGGGGGAGCCGGTCCGTAGGGCACCCCGTCTTTCATGTGGGAAAGCGATATCTTGATTGGCGTGGCGGCATCGGGCCGCGCGTCGGCGTGGCGGTAAGGAGATTGGAAATGAATCGTCTAGAAGGAAAAGTGGCCCTGATCACGGGAGGGGGCGCGGGGATTGGCCGCGAAAGCGCGCTGCTGTTCGCCCGCGAAGGCGCCACCGTGGTCATCGCGGAACGGGATACGGAAGCCGGCCAGGAAACCGTATCCCAGATCCGGGGCGCGGGCGGGGAGGCGCTGTTCATCCAGACCGACGTCACGGAGGCCACAGAGGTCGAACGCGCCGTCGCGGCGGCTGTCGAGCGCTATGGGCGTTTCGATGTCATCTACAATAATGCGGGCGGGTCCTCTGCGCGGGACGCGCGCGTCACCGACGCGCCCATCGAAGAATTCTGGGCCAAGATCAAGGTGGATCTGTTCGGCACCTGGCTGGGCTGCCGCTACGGGATTCAGGCGATGATGGATGCCGGCAACGGCGGTTCCGTCATCAACTGCACCTCGATCTTTGCCTTGATCGGCACGCATGGCAAGGATGCCTATACCGCGGCCAAAGGCGCGGTCAGCGCCCTGACGCGGTCCATGGCGGTCGAATACGCGCAATACAAGATCCGCGTCAACGCGGTCGCGCCGGGGGCCACGGCCACTGCGCGAGTCTTGAAGCTCCTGCAAGAGGACAACGTCACGTCGAAATCCCTGGATGGGCAGTTGTTTGGCATCATCAAGCCCGAGGATGTGGCCTACGCCGCGCTATACCTGGCCTCGGACGAATCAAAATCGACCACCGGACATATTCTTTCGGTGGACGGCGGACTGACGATCTCTTGACCTGCGCCACCTATCATCCCAGAATTACCGAGGAAGCCATGTTTCACCACATCGTCATGTTGAGCCTGCGCGAGCCGTTATCGCAGGAGGACCACGAGGAAATCGACGGCGAGTGCGCCCTCTTGCTGCGCGAGCTTCCAGGCATCCTCAGCCTGCGGTTCGTCCGTAATCGCTCGGACCGCTCGCTCGCGTACACCCATGCCTTTGTATCCAGCTTCGTCGACGAGGCGGCGCATGACCTCTACCAGCAGACGCCACTACATGCGCCTCTCAAGCAAAAGGTCAAAGACATTGCCGATCACCTCGTCGTTCTGGACTACGAAACCTGATCGCAGGAGGCACGCGCGCCATGGATATGCAACTCGCAGGCAAGAAGGTCTTGATCACCGGAGGGTCCCGGGGCATAGGCGCCGGACTCGCCGATGCATTCGCCCAGGAGGGGTGTGCCTTGATGCTGGTCTCCCGCTCCGAGGCATCCCTGGAGGCCCTGCGCGACGACCTTCGCACGCGCCACGGCGTCGCCATTGACACCCTGGCGCTCGACCTGACCTCGCCGCAGGCGCCCAAGACCCTTGTCCAGGCCTTCGGCGACGCCGACATCCTGATCAACAATGCGGGGGCGATTCCGGGCGGCGACCTCTGGCGCGTCGATGGCAAGCGCTGGCGCGAGGCCTGGGAGCTGAAAGTCATGGGCTATATCGATGTCACTCGGGAATTCTATGCGTGCATGCGCGAGCGCGGGCACGGCGTGATCCTGAACAATATCGGCAGCGGCGGCGAGACCTTTGATTTCAATTACATCGCGGGCACGGCGGGCAACGCGGCCCTCATGGCATTCACTCGTGCCCTGGGCGGCCGCAGCCTGCACCATGGGATCCGGGTGTTGGGCGTGAACCCGGGACCCGTCGCGACGCAGCGGATCGAGGACCTGATGCGCACCCGCGCGCAAGAGCAGTTCGGCGATCCTGAAGAATACGCCCGGCTCTTCGAGAAGCTGCCCTTGGGCCGCCCCGCCCACGTGCGTGAAGTTGCCGATCTGTTCGTCTTCCTGGCCTCGCCCAGGTCCTCGTACACGTCCGGGACCATCTTCACGGTCGACGGCGGTATGGCGTCGAACCAGTCCATCAGCTGAGCCGAAGGATTCGTCCGACTCCCGAAACCGATCGACAGCACCCTAGACCCACTGGAGCAACCATGTCTCAGAACACCCGATATTCGGGCTATACGCACATCGTTTTCGACACACCGGCGCCGCATGTGCTGCGTTTGACCCTTGATAAGCCCGAGACCGTGAATTCACTGGATGCCCTGGGCCACCGCGAGATTGCCGAGGTTTGGAAGGAGATCGACACGGACCCCGACGTCAGCGCCGTCATCCTGCGTGGCGCCGGCCGCGGCTTTTCAGCCGGCGGGGATTTCGAGATGATCCAGGAGATGCTGGACCATCATGACGCACGCGCGCGTGTCTGGCGCGAGGCGCGCGACCTCGTCTACAACATCATCGATTGTTCCAAACCCATCGTGTCGGCGATCCACGGTCCGGCGGTTGGGGCTGGCCTGGTGGCGGCCCTCCTGGCCGACATATCCATTGCCGCTAACAATGCCAAGATCGTCGATGGTCACACGCGCCTGGGCGTGGCGGCAGGGGACCATGCAGCCATCATCTGGCCGCTGCTGTGCGGCATGGCCAAGGCCAAGTACTACCTGCTGTTGTGTGATCCGCTCACCGGGCAGAAGGCCGAGGAAATCGGTCTGGTGTCGCTGGCCGTGGATGAGGCCGAACTGCAGGACAAGGCGCTCGAAGTCGCCGTCAGGCTGGCGGCGGGATCACCTTCGGCGATCCGCTGGACCAAGTATGCCCTGAACAACTGGCTGCGTCAGGCGGGGCCGATTTTCGATACCTCGCTGGCGCTGGAAATGCTGGGATTCGGCGGACCCGACGCCCGTGAGGGCTTGCAGTCGCACCGGGAACGCCGCAAGCCGGTATTCCCGCAATCCTCGCCGTTCTGAGGGCCCGCGCCCGATCGCCGCGGCGCTCAGATCCGTTCGAGCACGACGGCGATCCCCTGGCCCACCCCGATGCACATGGTCGCCAGCGCATAGCGGCCGCCGGTCGCATGCAGGCGGTTGACCGCGGTCGTGGCCAGGCGGGCGCCGCTTGCGCCCAGGGGGTGTCCCAAGGCGATGGCACCGCCCCATGCGTTCACCCGCGCGTCATCGTCGGCCAGCCCCAGCAGGCGCAGCACCGCCAGGCCTTGCGCGGCGAAAGCCTCATTGAGCTCGATGACGTCGATCTGGTCCAGGCGCAGGCCGGTCTGGGCCAGCACCTTTTGCGTGGCCGGCGCCGGGCCGATCCCCATGACGCGCGGCGCCACCCCGGCCACCGCCATGCCGAGGACGCGCGCCCGGGGTTCGAGCCCGAATCGCGCCGCGCAATCCTCGCTGGCCAGCAGCAGCGCGCAGGCGCCATCGTTGACGCCGCTGGCATTGCCGGCGGTGACGGTCCCATTGGGGTGCACCACGCCTTTTAGCTGGGCCAGGGCTTCCAGGCTGGTGGTCCGGAGGTGCTCGTCCTTGTCCACGGAGACCGGCTCGCCCTTTCTCTGCGGCACCAGGACGGGGATGATTTCCCGGTCGAGGTGCCCGGCCGCTTGCGCGGCCAGCGCCTTTTCCTGGCTCGCCAGGGCCATGCGGTCCTGGGCCTCGCGGCTGATGCCATATTCGGCGGCCACGTTCTCGGCCGTCTCGGGCATGGAATCGACCCCGTATTGCGCGCGCATGAGGGGGTTGACGAATCTCCAGCCGATCGTCGTGTCGTAGACTGCATTGGCGCGCGCAAAGGCACCCTCAGCCTTGGGCATCACGAACGGTGCACGGCTCATGCTCTCGACGCCGCCGGCCAGTGCCAGCCCGGCCTCGCCGGCCTTGATGGCGCGGGCGGCGGTGCCCACGGCATCGAGGCCGGAGCCGCACAGTCGATTGATGGTCGCTCCAGGCGTCGATACGGGTAGCCCCGCGAGCAGCGCGGCCATGCGCGCAACATTCCGGTTGTCCTCGCCGGCCTGGTTGGCGCAGCCGAGCAGCACGTCGGACAGCACATCCCAATCCACGCCTGGATTGCGAGCCATGAGGGCGCGCAGCGGCACGGCCGCGAGATCGTCCGACCGCACATTGGACAGGGTGCCGCCGTAGCGGCCGAACGGGGTCCGCACCGCGTCGCAAATCAACGCTTGGCTATTCATGGGGAACTCCTGGAACTTAATGATCAAAAAAGACGGAAAGATCGGCGCGCACGAACCCATGGCCCGTGGCCTCGCCCAATGCCTGAAGCTCGGCCTGCAGCCGGTCCGTCGGCTGGTGCCGCGCCCAGAACACGGGGCCGCCGAGCGTGCGCGGGAAGCCATAGCCTTCCGTCAGCGCCACATCGACGTCGCCCGACCTCAGCGCGACGCCTTCGGCCAGCAGCAGCCCTGCTTCGTTGGCCATGGCGAGCAGCGCCCGGCGCCGGATGGCCTCGGGCGCAAGCGTCTGGCGGACGATTCCGCGCTCGGCGCTGGCCCGCTCGATCACCCCCCGGACCGCGTCGTCCGCCGCTGGCAAAGCCTTGCCATCGACATAGCGATAGTAGCCTGCGCCGGTCTTGCGGCCCAGGCGGCCCAGTTCGCATAAACGGTCCAGTATCGGCACGTAGCGCTCGCGTGGATCGCGCGTGGCCGCGCGCGCGCGGCGCATGCGCCAGGCGATGTCGAGCCCGGACAGGTCGGCCACGGCGAATGGCCCCATGGCGAAACCGATCGCTGTCAGGGCTTGGTCCACGTCCTCGGGCCAGGCGCCGTCCTCAAGCATGAACTCGCATTCTCGGCGGTAGGCGTTGTAGATTCGGTTGCCGATGAAGCCGAAGGCGTTGCTGGCCAGTACGGCGGACTTCCCAAGCTTGGCGCCGAGCGCCATGCCGGTGGCGAGGGTGGCCGGCGACGTCCGGGCCGCCCGCACCACCTCCAGTAGCCTCATGACGTGCGCAGGGCTGAAGAAATGCAGGCCCAAGACATTCTCGGGGCGGCGCGTTACGGCGGCGATGTCGTCGATGTCTAGGTAGGATGTATTGGTCGCCAATATGGCGTCCGGGCCGGCCAGCGCATCGATCCGGCGAAAGACGTCCTGCTTGACCGTGAGGTCTTCGTAGACCGCCTCGATGACCAGGTCGGCGTCGGCGAGAATCGACCAGTCGGTGGTGGACAGGAGCTGGGATTGGCGCTGTTCGGCAAGTGTGCCGGATATCTTCCCCGCCGACACGCGGCGCGCGTAGTGCCGCGCGATGCCCTGGCGGCCCTGTTCCACTAGGTCGCCGTCCCGATCCAGCAAAATGGCAGCCGTGCCGGCCTCGAGCAGGGCGATGGCGATTCCCCTGCCCATGGTGCCCGCCCCGATGACCGCGACACGGCGGGTGTCGAGTGGTTCGGCCTGCAGGGCTTCGGGCAGATGGTCCGCCTCGGCACGGGCGGTGGCCAGGTACGCGAGCGCCTGCGCCGCGGAAATAGAATCGGTGGAAGTAAGCATGGGAATCCGCTGCTGCGTCAAGAGAAGCCGGCCGCCTATTCGGAGCGCATCAGGTGTTTCCCGATCACCAGTTGCTGAATCTGCGTCGTGCCCTCGTATAGGCGCAGCAGCCGTACGTCCCGGTAGAAGCGCTCGACTTTGTATTCGTTGATGTATCCCGCTCCGCCGTGGATCTGGACCCCGCGGTCGGCAACCCGGCCAACCATTTCGGTGGCGTACATCTTTGCGCAAGAGGCTTGCATGCTGATCTCTGGATCGCCGAGAGCCGGCGGTTTTCCATCGTAGCGGCGCGCGCAGGCTTGGACCAAGGACCAGCCAGCCAGGAGCTCGGCTTGACTGTCGGCCAACATGGCCTGGACGAGCTGGAATTCCCCGATACGCTTGCCGAACTGTTTGCGTTGCTGGGCGTAGGCGATGCTTTCACGCTGGATGCGGCTGGCCATCCCGCAGGCGAGGGCGGAGATGTGTAGCCGTCCACGGTCCAGGACCTTCATGGCTGTCTTGAAGCCCCTGCCGGGCACGCCGCCGATGATGTTGGTCGCGGGCACGCGCACGTTGTCCAAGTGGACGTCGCAAGTCTTGGTTCCGCGCTGACCCATCTTCTTGTCCGGCTTGCCGAGCGACAAACCTGGCAGGCTGGCGGGCACCAGGAACGCGGTGATGCCCTTGGCGCCCGATTCCCCGGTGCGCGCCATGAGGGTGAAGGCGCCGGCGCGCGGCGCGTTGGTGATGAAGCGCTTGGTGCCGCTGAGCAGATAATCGCCGCCGTCGGGCACCGCTCGCGCCCTCAGCGATGCCACGTCGGAACCGGCGTCCGGTTCGGTCAGCGCAAAGGAGACGATCAATTCGCCGCTCGCGATGGCAGGCAGATATTCCGCCTTTTGCACCTCGGTCCCGTCCATTAATATGCCTTGGGAACCGATGCCGATATTAGTGCCCACGACCGACCGGAACGCCAGCGCTGTATGCCCCAGGGCATACGCCACCTCGCACTCCTGGCTCATCGACAGACCGATCCCGCCGTACTCCTCTGGAATCGACAGGCCAAAGAGCCCCAGCGCTCTCATGTCGTCCACGATGTCCGAGGGAACGTCGTCGCTTTCCTCGACGACGTCCTCCGCTGGCATCAGCCGCTCCTGAATGAAGCGATCCAGGCTCATCTTCAGCAGCTCGAACGATTCTTGGTCAAGCGCCACGCCGCACTCCTATCATGTCGGGAACGCCGATTTTGAAGTATTCTATGTTATTAGACAATCGGAAATAATATGAACATTCCGTCAAAGGATATTGACCATTGGAAGCGCTCAACGCCCAATCCCTGATCCTTCTCGTGGATATCGTGGACGCTGGCAATCTCAGCAAGGCCGCGCGCAAGCTCAAGATGAGCCGCGCCAACATCAGCTATCACCTCACCCAGTTCGAACAATCCCTGGGCCTGCAGTTGCTACGGCGCACGACGCGCCGCATCGAGCCCACCGAAGTCGGCTTGAAGCTCTATCAGCATGGATGCGTCATCCGTGATGAATTGCTTGCCGCGCGCGAGTCGGTCGACTCGCTGGGCAGGGGGCTGCACGGCTCGGTGCGCCTGAGCCTGCCAACGGGTTTCGGGCATCTGATCATGTCGGACTGGATGATCGAATTCAAGCACACCTATCCGGACATCGCTCTGGACGTCGTGTTCGAGAACCGCATCGATGACCTGCTGCGCGAGGAAATCGACATCGCCATCCGGGTCATGTCGGAACCGCCGCTGCAGATGGTCGCGCATGAACTCTGCCGGGTGCACTACGTCATCTGCGCATCGGCGCAATACGCCCGCGAGCACGGCATGCCCGAGCGGCTGGAGGACCTGCCGGGCGTTCCCCTCATCACCTCGACCGTCGATGGCCGCGACCTCCGTCTTTCAGCCTACCAGGGCAATGAGCGGCAGGAAATCCTGCTCAAGCCCACGCTGGCTTCCGAGAATTTCCAGTTCCTGCGGGAGGCCATCCTGGCCGGGCTGGGCGTCGGGCTGGTGCCCGATTACCTGGTGAGCTCGGCTGTCGCCGAGCAGCGCATCGTCCTCGCCCTGCGCGACTGGCGCTTGAGCGTGTTTGGCACGCGCATGTTCCTGCTGCGCATGCCGGGCCGCTACCAGACGCTGGCCGCGCGCACACTCATCGACTTCACGGTTCAGCGCGTGCGCGCGTGGGCGCAGTCCTGAGCGGTGTGCGGCCTTAGCGGCGGAAACATTGCGGGTTGTCCGTGACGGCCTGCAGGATGAAATCCCAGGTCAGGCGCACCCGCTTGGTCCTGAAGAGATCATTGGGCGCCGCCAGCCATAGTTTGCGGGTGATCTGCGGCCATTCGGGCAGGACGCAAACCAGATCCGACCGTCCCTCGACGACATAGGGCGTCAGCAGGATCAGTCCCATCCCAGAGACCGCGGCCGCGCGTTGCGCCAGGATGCTGCTCGAGGTCATGACACGCTGTGGCTGAGACACCACTTCCTCGAGCACGAGAAAGCGGTCGCTCATGGAGCCATCGTGGACATAGTCGACGAAAGGGTGCGCGGCCAGGTCATGGGCGCTTTCGATGGGCGGATGGCGGGCCAGGTAAGCCGGCGAACCGTAGACGAAATAGTCGATTTCCGCTAGGCGCGCGATGGTGTAGCGTCCTGCTTGCGGAGGGTCCAGCGTGACGACCACATCGACTTCGCGCGCCACGAGGCTCGGGTATTGCGGCTGGGCGATGAGCTCGACATGCAATTCGGGCTGGACCGCATGGAGCTGCGCCAGCCGGGGCGCAAGGACGCAGACGCCGAAAGCCTCGGGCGTGCCGACGCGCACGGTCCCAACCACGCGGCTGGATCGCGTGGCGGTGCTCTCGATGGCGTCGTGGAGTGCCGATTCCATTGCCTCGACGTGATTGACGAGGGACCGGCCCGCGTCGGTCAAAGTATAGCCACTGCGGCTGCGGTCGAAAAGCACGGCGCCGACCAGGGCCTCCAGGCGGTCGATCCGCCGCGATACCGTCGAGTGTTCGACGCCCAGGCGCTGGCCGGCCTTGGAAATCTTTCCAGCCCGGGCTACCGCGAGAAAGAACTGGAAATCCGTCCAGTCATTGAATTTGGACATCGGCGATAAGCGTGTTTTTTGCACAATAAGTTTGCATATTTTCCCATTGTCGTGCAAAAAAATATACTCATAATGGGCACCGACAGCACATCACGAGATCCGTCCACTGGACCGGAACGCCATGACCCACGCAGAGACCACCACACCTTCTTTCACGCAGTCCGACCACACCGCTTCCCGTTGGCAGCCCAATGCAGCCTATGCCGCTCGCTCGGGGGCGCGCGGGCTCATGCAGCGGCTGGGCCTCGCCAGCTATGACGAGCTGTATGACCTGTCGATACGGGATCCCGAGACATTCTGGAGAGCGCTCAACGCATTCTGCGGCGTGGCCTGGGCCAAGCCTTACGACAAGCTGGTCGACCTGTCCGCGGGGGTGGAACATCCTCGATGGTTTCCGGGAGGACAGTTGAATTGGGTCGAGACCGCGTTCAAGTGGGCGGATCATCCGGCGCACGGCGCTAGGACGGCCATCATCGCCGAGCACGAGTCGGGCGGCCACGACACCTTCAGCTACGCGCAACTGCGCGACGAAGTTCGCGCCTTCGCTGCCGGCCTCGACGGCTTGGGCGTGCGGCGCGGCGAGCGGATCGGCTTGCTCATCGAGCCGGGCCTAGAGGCCTATGTGGGCTACCTCGCCATCATCTATCTCGGCGGCATCATCGTGCCCTTGTTCTCGGGCTATGGCGTCGATGCCACCGTCGCGCGTCTCGCGGCGTCGCAGGCCCGCGTCCTGATCGCCTCGACCAGCTTTTCACGCCGCGGCAAGCGCATCGACCTAGTGCCGCTAGTCGAGGCGGCCGCTCGCGAACTGCCCTTGCTGGAAACCATCATCTGGAAACCGCGCAAAGCGGGGGATTCGATCCCCGGCGGGCTCTCCTTCTTCGAGATTGCAAAGACGCCGCCGGACTCGCTGCGCTGCGCGGCGACCGACCCGAACGATCCGTTCCTGCTGATCTACACGTCCGGCACCACCGGCAAGCCCAAGGGCGCCGTCCACACGCACGGGAGCTTTGCCCTGCGCATCCTCAACGATGCCGCCATGCACTTGGACATGGGCTCCGATTCCGTGCTGTTCTGGCTGGCCGACATGGGTTGGATTGTCGGGTCGATCGTGCCCGTCGCCGCCCTGATGCTCGGGGCCACGATGGTGACGTACGACGGCGCCCCCGATTTCCCGGACTGGTCCCGTATGGGCCGCATCGTCGAGCAGCATAGCGCGACGCACTTCGGCGCCTCTCCGACGCTGATCCGCGCGTTGGCCGCCCATGAGGAGGAAGCGCTGAAAGGCGACACCTCGACACTGCAGATTCTGATTACCGCGGGCGAAACTATCGATGCCGAGCATTTCTCCTGGTTCCATGCCCATTTCGGCCGTGGAATCGCGCCGGTTCTCAACTATACCGGGGGCACGGAAGTCAGTGGTGCCTTGTTGACCAGCACGGTGCTGCGTCCGATCGATCCGGGGTCATTTAACACGCCTAGCCTCGGCGTGCCGCTGGATATCGTCGATGTCGATACCGGCAGGGCGTTGACCGGCGAGGTCGGCGATCTCGTCATTCGCGGCCCCTTCATCGGAATGACGCAGTCGTTCTGGAACGACGACGAGCGCTACTTGGATGCCTATTGGCGCCGCATCCCGGGCGTATGGGTGCACGGCGATCTGGCTTTTCGCGACGCCGAGGGTTTCTTTTACATCCGGGGCCGCGCCGACGATACCCTCAAAGTGGCGGGCAAACGCCTGGGACCGGCAGAAGTCGAGGAAGCGGTGCTCGAGCTGGAGACGGTCGAGGATGCGGCCGCCGTCGGGGTGGAGGATGCCGCGACGGGCCAGCGTATCGTGGTTTTTGCCGTTCCCGGCCAGGTCGTTTCCGGACGCGAGGCCGACCGGTTGGCGGAAAGCATCAAGGCACAGGTTGCCAGGACGCTCGGGCGCCCCTTTCAGCCTAGCGAAGTCCTTCTGGTCGAGCAATTGCCCAGGACCCGTAGCTCGAAGGTTATGCGCCGGGTCATTCGCAACCTGTACGACGGCAAGCCGTTGGGCGACCTCTCGTCCTTGGAAAACCCGGCATCCATCGACGCGATTCGCAGGGCGTTGCGCCCGATGCGCTAGCGGCGCTCCGAACTACGCGCTACTCATTTTTCAGGCAGCTATTCCAATGGGCGACTACATACTTGAGACCAGGGGTCTGACCAAGGCTTTTCGCGGGTTCGTCGCGGTCGATGACGTGAACCTGCAGGTGCGCCAGGGTCAGATTCACGCCCTGATCGGCCCCAATGGCGCGGGCAAGACCACCTGCTTCAACCTGCTCACCAAATTCCTCGTGCCGAGCTCGGGCCAGATTTTCTACGACGGCGCCGAGATCACGGGCGACCGCCCGGCGCAGATCGCCAGAAAGGGCATCATCCGCTCGTTCCAGATCTCGGCGGTGTTCCCGCAGCTCTCGGTCCTCGAGAACGTGCGCATCGCGCTGCAGCGCGGCCTGGGCCAGTCCTTTCACTTCTGGCGCAGCGACCGCGGCCTGAGCCGCCTGAACGGGCGCGCCCGCGAACTGCTCGCCGAGGTCGGCCTGGCCGACTTCGCCGGCGAACAAACCGTCAACCTGCCCTACGGGCGCAAGCGCGCCCTCGAGATCGCCACCACCCTGGCGATGGAACCCCGGCTGATGCTGCTGGACGAACCCACGCAGGGCATGGGCCACGAGGACGTCGCGCGCGTCACCGAGCTCATCCGCCAGGTCAGCGCCGGGCGCACCATCCTGATGGTCGAACACAACATGAACGTAGTCGCCTCCATCGCCGATCGGATCACCGTGCTGGCGCGCGGCTCGGTGCTCGCCGAGGGCGACTACGCGGCGATATCCCGCAACCCCGCGGTCATGGAGGCCTACATGGGCACCACCCAGGGCGAACTCGAAGGAGCACACGGATGACGGCTGCGCTCGAAATCTCCGGCCTGCACGCCTGGTACGGCGAATCCCACGTCCTGCACGGCGTGGACATGCGCGTCGAGCAGGGCGAGGTGGTGACTTTGCTGGGACGCAACGGCGCGGGGCGCACGACCACGCTGCGGGCGATCCTGGGGCTGACGGGCAGCCGCAAGGGCTCGATCCGCATCCAGGGCACGGAATCGATCCACCTGCCGACCTACCGCATCGCGCACCTGGGCATCGGCTACTGCCCCGAGGAACGCGGCATCTTCGCCTCGCTGTCGTGCGAGGAGAACCTGCTGCTGCCGCCGACGGTGGGCGAGACGCTGGGCGGGGGCATGTCGCTGACCGAGATCTACGAGATGTTCCCCAATCTCCAGGAGCGCCGGCACTCGCCGGGCACGCGCCTGTCGGGCGGCGAACAGCAGATGCTGGCGGTGGCGCGGATCCTGCGCACGGGCGCCAATCTGCTGCTGCTCGACGAAATCTCCGAGGGCTTGGCGCCGGTGATCGTGCAAGCGCTGGCGCGCATGATCACGACGCTCAAGGCCAAGGGCTACACCATCGTCATGGTCGAGCAGAATTTCCGCTTCGCCGCGCCCCTGGCCGATCAGTTCTACGTCATGGAGCACGGCCAGATCGTCGAACGATTCAAGGCCGCGCAGCTGGACGAAAAGCGTCCCATCCTCGACAACCTGCTCGGCGTCTGATCGGAGGGCACTAAACATGATAGAAATATTCGGCGTCCCGCTGCCGGCCCTGCTGGGCCAGTTGCTGCTGGGCCTGGTCAACGGTTCGTTCTATGCCGTGCTCTCGCTGGGTCTGGCGGTGATCTTCGGCCTGTTGAACATCATCAACTTCACGCACGGCGCGCTGTACATG
>NZ_JAPFGD010000014.1 GCF_027257175.1 Castellaniella sp. S9
ACAAGGAGATGGTGCTGCCGGGCGACAACGTGTCGATGAAGGTGAGCCTGATTGCGCCGATCGCCATGGAGGAGGGCTTGCGCTTTGCCATCCGCGAGGGTGGCCGCACCGTGGGCGCCGGCGTCGTCGCCAAAATCATCAAGTAATTTTGATGTACAATGGTGGGCTGTCCGCCCGCCATGTTCTCAAGAAAACGGGGGTGCGTGACCGCACCACCGTTTTTCGGGGTTTTAGGGGTATAGCTCAATTGGCAGAGCGTCGGTCTCCAAAACCGAAGGTTGAGGGTTCGATTCCTTCTGCCCCTGCCACAGATCACATCGCCGCGCATGCCGCGGCGCCATCATCCGGATTATGTCGCACCAGAACGTAGAAACAGTCAGCCGCGCCGCCGATCGCATCAAGCTCGGCCTGGCCGTGCTTGTAGTCGCTGCGGGCATCGTCGCATATTCGGTATTCGATACCCAGCCCATGGTCGTGCGCGTGGGCGCGTTCATCGGGGGCCTGATCCTGGCCGCCGTGATCGCCTGGTTCAGCGAAACCGGCCGGCGCACCATCGGGTATGCGCGCGAGTCCTACAACGAGACTCGTCGCGTGGTCTGGCCCACCCGCAAGGAAACCACCCAGATGACCGGGATCGTGTTTGCCTTCGTGGTGGCGATGGGCGTGTTGCTGTGGGTTGCCGACAAACTGCTGAGCTGGATCATCTATGGTCTGTTGCTGGGCTGGAATTAAGGAACCGAATGAGCAAGCGCTGGTATGTCGTCCATGTCTATTCGGGCATGGAGAAAAGCGTCCATAAGGCGCTGGCCGAGCGCATCGAGCGCGCCGGCCTGCAGACGTCTTTCGGCCGCATCCTGGTGCCCTCCGAGGAAGTCGTCGAGATCAAGGACGGCCGCAAGTCCATTTCCGAGCGCCGGATCTTTCCCGGCTACGTCCTCGTCGAGATGGACCTGACGGACGAGACCTGGCATCTGGTCAAGAACACCAACCGCGTCACCGGCTTCCTGGGTGGCTCGGGCAACCGGCCGGCGCCGATCTCCGAGCGCGAGGTCGAGAAAATCCTCTCCCAGATGGAAGAGGGCGTCGAGAAACCGCGGCCCAAGGTCCTCTTCGAGGTGGGCGAGATGGTGCGCGTCAAGGAAGGCCCATTTGCCGACTTCAACGGCAACGTCGAGGAAGTCAACTACGAAAAGAGCAAGATCCGGGTGTCGGTGACCATTTTCGGTCGCGCCACGCCGGTCGAGCTGGATTTCAGTCAGGTCGAGAAGGTCTGATCGTTTTACCGCCAGGCCGCCCTACGGTAAAGCGTCCCCTCGTGGACGCAAACCGAAGGCGCAGCGTGGTGGCATTTATTAACCACCGGGGAGCCTGCCGCATCCAGCGACAGGCGTTCGTACCCGACAGGAGCATCGCATGGCGAAGAAAATCGTCGGCTTCATCAAGCTGCAAGTGCCAGCTGGTAAAGCCAACCCCTCACCCCCGATCGGCCCCGCGCTGGGCCAGCGCGGGTTGAACATCATGGAATTCTGCAAGGCCTTCAATGCCAAGACCCAAGGCATGGAGCCCGGGCTGCCGATTCCGGTCGTGATCACCGCGTTTGCCGACAAGAGCTTCACCTTCATCATGAAGACTCCGCCGGCGACCATCCTGATCAAGAAGGCCGTCAGCCTGCAAAAGGGTTCGGCTCGTCCGAATTCCGCCAAGGTCGGCTCGCTCACGCGTGCCCAGGCCGAGGAAATCGCCAAGACCAAGCAGCCCGACCTGACGGCTGCGGATCTGGACGCCGCGGTGCGCACCATTGCCGGTAGCGCGCGCAGCATGGGTATCGACGTCGAAGGAGTGGTGTAATCATGGCCAAGCTGAGCAAGCGTGCGGCGGCCATTGCCGCCAAGATCGATCGCGCCAAGTTCTATTCCGTGGCCGAGGCCCTGAGCCTGGTCAAGGACACCGCCACGGCCAAGTTCGATGAATCCATCGACGTGGCCGTGCAACTGGGCATCGACCCCCGCAAGTCCGACCAGCTCGTGCGCGGTTCGGTCGTGCTGCCCGCCGGCACCGGCAAGTCCGTGCGCGTGGCCGTGTTCGCCCAGGGCGAAAAGGCCGACGCGGCCCGTGCCGCCGGGGCCGACATCGTCGGCCTCGAGGATCTGGCTGACAGCATCAAGGCCGGCAACATCGATTTCGACGTCGTGATCGCTTCGCCCGACACCATGCGTGTCGTCGGCGCCCTGGGTCAGGTGCTGGGCCCCCGCGGCCTGATGCCGAACCCCAAGGTCGGCACGGTCACTCCGGACGTGGCGACCGCCGTCAAGAACGCCAAGGCCGGCCAGGTGCAATACCGGACCGACAAGGCGGGGATCATTCACGCCACCATCGGCCGCGCGTCCTTCGAGGTCGAGCAGCTGCAAACCAATCTGGCCGCGCTGATCGAAGCGCTGAACAAGGCGCGTCCCGCCGCGGCCAAGGGCATCTACCTGCGCAAGGTCGCCGTCTCGTCCACGATGGGCGGCGGTGCGCGCATCGAGGTGGCCTCGCTGGCCGCTTGAGGCCGGCACAAGGAACTTTGGGCTGCGCCCGGCGCAAGCCGGGCGCCGCTGTCAAAGACCGCTGGAGCCCAGGCCCGCAGCATCGGGGCCGGGCTTAATCCCGGGCCGTTTGCCGGATCCAGCGTAGACGGCGCCCAGGAAGAATTCTTTATGAACTCGACCAGGTGCGCCGCATTCGGTTGACGCGAGGGAACCTCCCGAGCGTCGTTAGATGGAGTGTTCAACCATGAGTCTCAATCGCCAAGAAAAGGCGGTGGTCATCGAGGAAGTCGCGGCTGAAGTCGCCAAGGCCCAATCGATCATCATCGCCGAGTACCGTGGTCTGGACGTCGCCTCCGTAACCGTATTGCGCAAGACCGCGCGAGAATCGGGCGTGTACCTGCGCGTGTTGAAGAACACGCTGGTGCGCCGCGCCCTGGCTGGAACCCCCTTCGAGGGGATCTCGGCACAACTGACCGGACCGCTGATCTACGGGATCAGCCAAGACCCGGTCGGGGCCGCCAAGCTTCTGGCCGATTTCGCAAAGTCCAACGACAAGCTGGTCATCAAGAGCGGGGCTCTGCCCAACAGCCTCTTGGACCAAGACGGCGTCAAGGCCCTGGCCACGATGCCCTCGCGCGAGGAGTTGCTGTCCAAGCTCATGGGCACCATGCAGGCGCCCATTGCTCAGTTTGTGCGTACGCTCAACGAAGTGCCCACGAAGTTCGTGCGCGGCCTGGCGGCCGTCCGCGACCAAAAGGAAGCCGCCTGAGGCATCCCCCGTGGGCCGTTCATCGTTACGAACGACAACCAAACCTGGCTCATATACCTATCTGGAGTTCTTAAAATGGCATTAAGCAAAGCTGAAATCCTCGACGCGATTGCCGCGATGAGCGTGCTCGAACTGTCCGAGCTGATCAAGGAAATGGAAGACAAGTTCGGCGTGTCCGCCGCTGCCGCCGCGGTTGCCGTGGCTGCCGCTCCGGCCGCCGGCGGCGCTGCCGCCGCTGCCGAAGAGCAGACCGAGTTCACCGTCGTGCTGGCGGAAGTCGGCGCCAACAAGGTCAGCGTCATCAAGGCCGTGCGCGAAATCACCGGCCTGGGCCTCAAGGAAGCCAAGGACCTGGTCGACGGCGCGCCCAAGCCCGTCAAGGAAGGTGTCGACAAGGCTGCCGCCGAAGACGCCAAGAAGAAGCTCGAAGACGCGGGTGCCAAGGTCGAACTCAAATAAGACCTGGTTCACCCTGCCCGGGAAGCGCCAAGGCCTTCCCGGGCTTTTGCGTTTCCAGAAAACCTGTGTTCGACACCCCCATGCGGGCCGAGCCGGGTTCTCTGGAGTCGTAAACCATGGCCGTGGTTGACGGCCTAAGCAACCCTCGAGTCGGAGTGCTCATGCCTTATTCGTACACCGAAAAGAAGCGCATACGCAAGAGTTTCGCCAAGCGTGAGGACGTCCAGGACGTTCCTTTTCTGCTGGCGACTCAGCTGCAGTCTTTCAAAACCTTCCTTCAGGCGGACACGCCACCTGCCAAGCGCAAGGACGAAGGCTTGCAGGCGGCCTTCAATTCGATATTTCCGATCGTCAGCCACAACCAGATGGCGCGCTTGGAATTCGTCAGCTACGTGCTGGGCACGCCGGTGTTCGACGTCAAGGAATGCCAGATGCGCGGCCTGACCTACGCCTCGCCGCTGCGCGCCAAGGTGCGCCTGGTGCTGATGGACCGCGAGGTCAGCAAACCCACCGTCAAGGAAGTCAAGGAGCAGGAAGTCTACATGGGCGAGATCCCGCTCATGACCGACACCGGCTCGTTCGTGATCAACGGCACGGAACGCGTCATCGTGTCCCAGCTGCACCGCTCGCCGGGCGTGTTCTTCGAGCACGACCGGGGCAAGACCCACAGCTCGGGCAAGCTGCTGTTCTCGGCGCGCGTGATTCCCTACCGCGGCTCGTGGCTGGATTTCGAGTTCGATCCCAAGGACATCCTGTTCTTCCGGATCGACCGCCGCCGCAAGATGCCGGTCACCATCCTGCTGAAATCGATCGGCATGACGGCCGAGGCCATCCTCGCGTATTTCTCCAGCTTCGACCATATCGCCCTGCACAACGAAGGCGGCATGCTCGAGTTCGTGCCCGAGCGCTGGAAGGGCGAGATCGCCCGCTTCGACATCACCGACAAGAAGGGCGAGGTCATCGTCGAGAAGGACAAGCGCATCAATGCCAAGCACCTGCGCGACCTGACGGCCGCCAAGGTCAGCCACATCTCGGTGCCCGAGGACTTCCTGCTGGGCCGCGTGCTGGCCAAGAACGTCATCAATCCCGACACCGGCGAGGTCCTGGCCAACGCCAATGACGAGATCACCGAGACGATCCTCGCCGACCTGCGCACGGCCGGCATCCGCGACATCGAGACGCTCTACATCAACGAGCTGAATGAGGGCGCCTACATCTCGACGACGCTGCGCACTGACGAGACCGCCGACCAGACCGCGGCGCGCGTGGCGATCTACCGCATGATGCGTCCCGGCGAGCCGCCCACCGAAGAGGCGGTCGAGGCCTTGTTCCAGCGCCTGTTCTACAGCGAGGAAACCTACGACCTGTCGCGCGTGGGCCGGATGAAGGTCAACAGCCGCCTGGGCCGCGAGGAAGGCACCGGGCCGCTGACGCTCACCAACGACGACATCCTGGACACCATCAAGGTCCTGGTCGAGCTGCGCAACGGGCGCGGCCAGATCGACGACATCGACCATCTGGGCAACCGCCGGGTGCGCTGCGTGGGCGAGCTGGCCGAGAACCAGTTCCGCGCCGGCCTGGTGCGCGTCGAGCGCGCTGTCAAGGAACGTCTGGGCCAGGCCGAGACGGAAAACCTGATGCCGCACGATCTGATCAACTCCAAGCCGATTTCCGCGGCCATCAAGGAGTTCTTCGGATCCAGCCAGCTCTCGCAGTTCATGGACCAGACCAACCCGCTGTCCGAGATCACGCACAAGCGGCGGGTCTCGGCCCTGGGCCCTGGCGGCCTGACGCGCGAGCGCGCGGGCTTCGAGGTGCGCGACGTGCACCCGACCCACTACGGCCGCGTCTGCCCCATCGAGACGCCCGAAGGTCCGAACATCGGCCTGATCAACTCGCTGGCCCTGTATGCACGCCTGAACGAATACGGCTTCCTCGAGACGCCGTACCGCAAGATCATCGACGGGCGCGTCAGCGACCAGATCGACTATCTGTCGGCCATCGAGGAGAGCAAGTTCGTCATTGCGCAGGCCAACGCCCACCTGGATGACGAGGGCCGTTTCGTCGACGAGCTGGTGGCCTGCCGCGAGGCCGGCGAAACCATGCTGACGGCGCCGGGCAACGTGCACTACATGGACGTGGCGCCGTCGCAGATCGTCTCGGTCGCGGCCTCGCTGATTCCCTTCCTGGAGCATGACGACGCGAACCGCGCCCTCATGGGCGCCAACATGCAGCGCCAGGCCGTACCTTGCCTGCGTCCCGAAAAGCCGCTGGTCGGCACCGGGATCGAGCGCACCGTCGCGGTCGACTCGGGCACCACGGTGCAGGCGCTGCGCGGCGGCGTCGTCGACCACGTCGACGCCGAGCGTATCGTGATCCGCGTCAACGACGATGAAAACGTCGCAGGCGAAGTCGGCGTCGACATCTACAACCTGAAAAAGTACACCCGCTCGAACCAGAACACCAACATCAACCAGCGGCCCATCGTGGCGCGCGGCGACATGGTGGCGCGCGGCGACGTGCTGGCCGACGGCGCATCCAGCGACCTGGGCGAACTCGCCCTGGGCCAGAACATGCTGATCGCCTTCATGCCCTGGAACGGCTACAACTTCGAGGACTCGGTGCTGATCTCCGAGCGCGTGGTGGCCGACGACCGCTATACCTCGATCCACATCGAGGAGCTCACCGTCGTCGCCCGCGACACCAAGCTCGGGCCCGAGGAAATCACCCGCGACATCAGCAACCTGGCCGAAATCCAGCTCAACCGCCTGGATGACTCGGGCATCGTGCACATCGGCGCCGAGGTCCGCGCCGACGACGTGCTGGTGGGCAAGGTCACGCCCAAGGGCGAGACCCAGCTCACGCCCGAGGAAAAGCTGCTGCGCGCGATCTTCGGCGAAAAGGCCTCCGACGTGAAGGACACCTCGCTGCGCGTGCCGTCCGGCATGGTCGGCACCGTCATCGACGTGCAGGTCTTCACCCGCGAGGGCATCGAGCGCGACAAGCGCGCCCAGTCCATCATCGACGATGAATTGCGCCGCTATCGCCAGGACCTGAACGACCAGCTGCGCATCGTCGAGAACGACGCTTTCGACCGCGTGCGCAAGACCCTGCTGGGCAAGCCGGTCAACGGCGGTCCGCGCAAGCTCGCCAAGGGCACCGAGCTCGCGGCCGAGTACCTGGACAGCCTGGACCGCTGGCAGTGGTTCGACATCCGCCTGGCCGACGAGGACGGCGCGGTCGCGCTCGAACAGGTCAAGGAAGCCCTCGAACAAAAGCGCCACCAGTTCGACCTGGCCTTCGAGGAAAAGCGCAAGAAGCTCACCCAGGGCGACGAACTGCCCCCGGGCGTGCTCAAGATGATCAAGGTCTACCTGGCCGTCAAGCGCCGCTTGCAACCGGGCGACAAGATGGCCGGCCGCCACGGCAACAAGGGCGTGGTCTCGCGCATCACCCCGGTCGAGGACATGCCGCACATGGCCGACGGCACCCCCGTCGACATCGTGCTCAATCCGCTGGGCGTGCCCTCGCGGATGAACATCGGCCAGGTGCTGGAGGTTCACCTCGGCTGGGCGGCCAAGGGTCTGGGCCATCGCATCGCCGGCATGCTCGACGACGAGCGCGGCGTGCAGGTCAAGGCCTTGCGCAGCCAGCTGGACGCGGTCTACAACGCCTGCGGCGCGACGGTCCGGCTCGATGGCCTGTCCGACGACGAAATCCTCGACCTGGCACGCAACTTGCGCAACGGGGTGCCGCTGGCCACGCCGGTGTTCGACGGCGCGACCGAGGAGGACATCACCCGCATGCTCGAGATTGCCTATCCCGACGAGATCGCCGAGGACCTTCGGCTCACCAGCGGCCGCACCCAGGCCTGGCTGACCGACGGCCGCACCGGCGAGCAGTTCGAGCGTCCGGTGACCGTGGGCTACATGCACTTCCTGAAGCTTCACCACCTGGTGGACGACAAGATGCACGCGCGCTCGACCGGCCCGTACTCGCTGGTCACTCAGCAGCCGCTGGGCGGCAAGGCGCAGTTCGGCGGCCAGCGCTTCGGGGAAATGGAAGTCTGGGCGCTCGAGGCCTACGGCGCCGCCTACACCCTGCAGGAAATGCTGACGGTGAAGTCCGACGACATCTCCGGCCGTACCAAGGTCTAC
Organism: Castellaniella sp. S9; assembly: GCF_027257175.1. Lineage (GTDB taxonomy): Bacteria > Pseudomonadota > Gammaproteobacteria > Burkholderiales > Burkholderiaceae_B > Castellaniella. The sequence continues at coordinate 7,914 of NZ_JAPFGD010000014.1, forward strand.
GAGAACATCGTCAAGGGCGATCACGTGATCGATGCGGGCATGCCCGAATCCTTCAACGTGCTGGTCAAGGAAATTCGATCCCTGTCCCTGGACATGGATCTGGAGCGTAAATAATGAAAGCGCTACTCGATCTCTTCAAGCAAGTCTCGCAAGACGAGCAATTCGACGCGATCCGCATCGGCATCGCCTCGCCCGAAAAGATCCGTTCGTGGTCCTTCGGCGAGGTGCGCAAGCCCGAGACCATCAACTACCGGACGTTCAAGCCCGAGCGCGACGGCCTGTTCTGCGCCAAGATCTTTGGCCCGATCAAGGACTACGAGTGCCTGTGCGGCAAGTACAAGCGCCTCAAGCACCGCGGCGTGATCTGCGAAAAGTGCGGCGTCGAGGTCACCGTGGCCAAGGTGCGCCGCGAACGCATGGGCCACATCGAGCTGGCCAGCCCGGTCGCGCACATCTGGTTCCTGAAGTCCCTGCCGTCGCGTCTGGGCATGGTGCTGGACATGACGCTGCGCGACATCGAGCGCGTGCTGTATTTCGAGGCCTGGTGCGTGATCGAGCCCGGCATGACGCCGCTCAAGCGCGGCCAGATCATGTCCGATGACGACTACCTGTCCAAGACCGAGGAATACGGCGACGACTTCCACGCCCTGATGGGCGCGGAGGCCGTGCGCGAGCTGCTGCGCACCATCGACCTCGACGCCGAGGTCGAAAAGCTCCGCGCCGAACTCAAGGCCACCGGCTCGGACGCCAAGATCAAGAAAATCTCCAAGCGCCTGAAGGTCCTCGAGGGTTTCCAGAAATCGAGCATCAAGCCCGACTGGATGATCATGGAGGTCCTGCCGGTCCTGCCGCCCGACCTGCGTCCGCTGGTGCCGCTGGACGGCGGCCGTTTCGCGACCTCGGACCTCAACGACCTGTATCGCCGGGTCATCAACCGCAACAACCGGCTCAAGCGCCTGCTGGAGCTGAAGGCCCCGGACATCATCCTGCGCAACGAAAAGCGCATGCTGCAAGAAGCCGTGGATTCGCTGCTGGACAACGGCCGTCGCGGCAAGGCCATGACCGGCGCCAACAAGCGCCAGCTCAAGTCCCTGGCCGACATGATCAAGGGCAAGAGCGGCCGCTTCCGCCAGAACCTGCTGGGCAAGCGCGTCGACTACTCGGGCCGTTCGGTCATCGTGGTGGGTCCGCAGCTGCGCCTGCATCAATGCGGCCTGCCCAAGCTCATGGCGCTCGAGCTGTTCAAACCCTTCATCTTCAACCGCCTCGAGATGATGGGCCTGGCCACGACCATCAAGGCGGCCAAGAAGCTCGTCGAGAGCCAGGAGCCCGTCGTCTGGGACATCCTCGAGGACGTGATCCGCGAGCATCCCGTCATGCTCAACCGCGCCCCAACCCTGCACCGCCTGGGCATCCAGGCCTTCGAGCCCCAGCTAATCGAGGGCAAGGCCATCCAGCTGCACCCGCTGGTCTGCGCGGCGTTCAACGCCGACTTCGACGGCGACCAGATGGCCGTCCACGTGCCGTTGTCGCTCGAGGCGCAGCTCGAGGCCCGCACGCTGATGCTGGCCTCCAACAACGTGCTGTTCCCCGCCAACGGCGAGCCGGCCATCGTGCCGTCGCAGGACATCGTGCTGGGCCTGTACTACGCCACGCGCGAGCGCATCAACGGCAAGGGCGAGGGCATGTTCCTCGCCGACCTGGCCGAGGTGCAGCGCGCCTATGACAACCACGAGGTCGAGCTGCAGACGCGCATCACCGTGCGCCTGCCCGAGTTCGTCAAGGACGAGAACGGCGAGTGGCAGCCCGAGCTGCATCGGTTCCAGACCACCGTCGGCCGGGCCCTGCTCTCGGAAATCCTGCCGCACGGCCTGTCCTTCTCGTCGCTGAACAAGGCGCTGAAGAAAAAGGAAATCTCGCGGCTCATCAACCTGTCCTACCGTCGTTGCGGCTTGCGCGCCACGGTGATCTTTGCCGACAAGCTGATGCAGTCGGGCTTCCGCCTGGCCACGCGCGGCGGCGTGTCCATCGCCATGGGCGACATGGTCGTGCCGACGGTCAAGGGCGAAATCCTGGCCCAGGCCAGCAAGGAGGTCAAGGAAATCGACAAGCAGTACTCCTCGGGCCTGGTGACCGCGCAGGAGCGCTACAACAACGTGGTGGACATCTGGGGCAAGGCCGGCGACCGCGTCGGCAAGGCCATGATGGAGCAGCTCGCGACCGAGCCGGTCGTCGACCGGCACGGCAATGAAGTGCGCCAGGAATCGTTCAATTCCATCTACATGATGGCCGATTCCGGCGCCCGGGGCTCCGCGGCCCAGATCCGCCAGCTCGCCGGCATGCGCGGCCTGATGGCCAAGCCCGACGGCTCCATCATCGAGACGCCCATCACGGCGAACTTCCGTGAAGGCCTGAACGTGCTGCAGTACTTCATCTCGACGCACGGGGCGCGCAAGGGCCTGGCCGACACCGCGCTGAAGACCGCGAACTCGGGCTACCTGACCCGCCGTCTGGTGGACGTGACGCAGGACCTGGTGATCACCGAGGACGATTGCGGCACCACGCACGGTTATGTGATGAAGGCCCTGGTCGAAGGCGGCGAAGTCATCGAGCCGCTGCGCGACCGGATCCTCGGCCGCGTGACCGCCATCGACGTCGTCAATCCCGACACGCAGGAAACAGTCGTCGCCGCCGGCACGCTGCTGGATGAGAATCTGGTCGAGCTCATCGACGAGGTCGGCGTCGACGAGGTCAAGATCCGCACGCCGCTCACCTGCGAGACGCGCCACGGCCTGTGCGCGCATTGCTACGGCCGCGACCTGGGCCGCGGCTCGCTGGTCAACAAGGGCGAGGCGATCGGCGTGATCGCCGCCCAGTCCATCGGCGAGCCGGGCACCCAGCTCACCATGCGGACCTTCCACATCGGCGGCGCCGCCTCGCGTTCGGCCATGGCCAGCTCGATCGAGACCAAGTCCGCCGGCACGGTGGGCTTCGCCATCGGCCTGCGTTATCTGACCAACGCGCGCGGCGACCGCGTGGCGGTGTCCCGTTCGGGCGAAATCGTCATCTATGACGACAATCGCCGCGAGCGCGAACGCCACAAGGTGCCCTACGGCGCGACCATCGCCGTGGGCGACGGGGACGCCGTCAAGGCGGGCCAGAAGCTCGCCAGCTGGGATCCGCTCACCCGGCCGATCGTCTCGGAATACTCCGGTACGCTGCGCTTCGAGAACATCGAGGAAGGCGTCACCGTGGCGCGCCAGCTCGACGAGATCACCGGGCTGTCGACGCTGGTCGTCATCACGCCCAAGACCCGCAGCACCGGCAAGACCATGCAGCGTCCGCAGATCCGCCTGATGGACGATGCGGGGCAGGAAATCAAGGTCGCCGGCACCGACCATCCGGTGGCGATCTCGTTCCCGGTGGGCGCGCTGATCACCGTGCGCGACGGCCAGCAGGTCGGCGTGGGCGAGGTCCTGGCGCGCATCCCGCAGGAATCGCAAAAGACCCGCGACATCACCGGCGGTCTGCCGCGCGTGGCCGAGCTTTTCGAGGCGCGTGCGCCCAAGGACGCCGGCATGCTGGCCGACGTCACCGGCACGGTCTCGTTCGGCAAGGACACCAAGGGCAAGCAGCGCCTGGTGATCACCGACATGGACGGCGTCAGCCACGAATTCCTGATCTCCAAGGAAAAGCAGGTGCTGGTGCACGACGGCCAGGTGGTCAACAAGGGTGAACTGATCGTCGACGGCCCGGCCGATCCGCACGACATCCTGCGCCTGCAGGGCATCGAGCGGCTGGCCTCCTATGTGGTCAACGAGGTCCAGGACGTCTACCGGCTGCAGGGCGTGAAGATCAACGACAAGCACATCGAGGTCATCGTCCGGCAGATGCTGCGTCGGGTCAACATCGTCAATGCCGGCGACACCAGCTTCATCACCGGCGAGCAGGTCGAACGCTCCGAGCTGCTGAACGAGAACGACCGCATGGAAGCCGAAGGCAAGCTGCCGGCCACGTACGACAACGTGCTGCTGGGGATCACCAAGGCCTCGCTGTCGACCGACTCGTTCATCTCGGCGGCGTCCTTCCAGGAAACCACCCGAGTGCTGACCGAAGCGGCCATCATGGGCAAGCGCGACGATCTGCGCGGCCTGAAGGAAAACGTCATCGTCGGCCGTCTGATCCCGGCCGGCACGGGCATGTCCTACCACATCGCCCGCCATGACAAGGAGATCTTCGAGGCCGCCGAGCGCCAGGCCGCGCGCGCCCTGGCCAATCCCTTCGAGGATCCCGCCGAAATGGCCCATGTGGGCCATGTCGAGGACCAGGACGACGGCGAGGATCCCTCTGCCGGCACCCAGGATCCTGCTGCGGAGTGAACCGGCGCCGGGCAGTCCCCAGGGGCGGCCCGGCACAGGGTGAATTCCGGCGGTCCTTCACCGCCTGCCGTTGCCGCGTAACGCCCCCTCGTGGGGCGTTCTTGTTGCCTGCTCCGCACCCGTGAAGCGCGGCTGGCGCTCCAGAGTCTTTGACTATTTTAGAACTGAATTCTAAAATCAAGGCCTTCTTCCCGGACGGCCGCCGGCTCTCCTTTCGACTTCCCACCGAGACTCATCCATGGATCTGAACCTGTCCTCCGAGCAAACCATGCTGGTAGAAACCGTCCGCAAATTCGTCGAGCAGGAATTGCTGCCGCTCGAGGAAGGCATCGAAGAAACGGGCAGTCTGGATCCGGCGCTGGCCCGCGCGCTGTTCGAGAAATCCCGCGCCAACGGCATGTATGCCATGAACATCCCCGAGGAATTCGGCGGCGGCGGACTCTCGGCGCTGGACACCATGCTGGTCGAGGAACAGTTCGGCCATGCCAAGGACATCCTGATCCGGCGCGCCTTCGGCAATGTGTACGAGGTTCTGCTGGGCGCCAACGAGATCCAGCGCGAGCGCTGGCTGCTGCCGGCGGTGCGCGGCGACCGCACCTGCTCGATCGCCATCACCGAGCCGGGCGCCGGCTCGGACGCCGCCGCGATCCGCACCCGCGCCGTGCGCCAGGACGAGGGCTGGCGGCTCAAGGGCAGCAAGCACTTCATCAGCGACGGCGAGTTCTCGGATTTCTTCGTCGTCTCGGCGGTGACCGATCCCGAGGCGGGTTCGCGCGGGATTTCGCTGTTCCTGGTGGACAAGGATCTGCCCGGGCTGGTGGTCGGGCGCAATCAGAAAATGATGGGCTTGACCGGCACCAGCCACGTCGAGCTGCATTTCGACGACGTGGCCCTGGACGGCGACTGCCTGCTGGGCGCCGAAGGCACCGGGTTCGGCCAGATCCTGCAGACCCTGGGCCGGGTGCGCCTGGCCCAGGTGTGCGCGCGGGCGGTGGGCAAGGCGACGCGCCTGCTGAACCTGATGGTGTCCTATGCCAATGACCGCAAGCAGTTCGGCCAGGCGATCGGGGATTTCCAGATGATCCAGCAGATGCTCGCCGACAGCGCCATCGAAATCAACGCGGCGCGCTGGATGGTGTGGGATGCCGCCCAGGACATCGACAACGGCAAGGATCCGCGCGAAAAGATTTCGATGGCCAAGGTGTACGCCTCGGAGATGCTGGGCCGCGTGGCCGACCGCGCCGTCCAGGTCTATGGCGGCATGGGCTATTGCGCGGACCTGCCCGTCGAGCGCCTATACCGCGATGCGCGGATATTCCGCATCTTCGACGGGACCTCGGAGGTCCACCGCAGCGTCGTGGCCCGCAGCCTGCGCAAGCATGGCGAGGCCTTGTACGGCACCCTGTAGGGCGCCGGCCGCCAGACAGAACGGGGGCTCAGGCCCCCAGATAGCGGCGTGCGCCGTCGATGCAGCGGCGCGCCCATTCCTCGTGGCCGAGCTTGGCCAGGGCGGCGTCGTTCGGGATTTCCAGGGAATAGGGGACGGCCGGCATGGCGTCCAGGATTGCGCGGATGTCGATGCCGCCTTCGCCCGGCACCTCGCGCTCGCTGCGCGCGGTGTGGATCAGGCCCTCGACCGTATCCGGGATCTCGGCGGCCGCATCGCAGACTTGGGCGAACCGGAACCATTCACGGGGCAGGCCGCGCAGTTCGTCCACGCTGTCGCGCGAACGGTCGAAATGCAGCGTGTCGACCACGATGCCCGCGTTGGGGCGGTTCACCGCGCGCAGCACCTGGGCCGCCGCCCGCAGGTCGGGCGTCTCGGTCCAGCTGGGATATTCCAGGCCCACCGACAGGTTCAGCGGCCGGGCCATGTCGCACAGGCGCGCGAACCGCTCGGTGGCGCGGCCGCGGTCGGGATCGGGCAGCTGGGCGAGGATGTGCTGCGCGCCCAGTTCGGCGGCGGTGTCGAGGACGGCGGCGTAGGTCTCGGGCTCGATCTCGGGCGGCATGCGCGCCAGTTCGATATCGAGCACGCGCACGCCGGTGTCGGCGAGCAGGGCCTGGACCTCCTTGAGCATTGCGCGGTCGTCCTGCAGGGCGAACACGTGCTCCGTCGGGGTGACGGCCGTCAACCGCAGGCTGACGAAAGCGTAGCCGGTGCGCTGCGCGATGCGGATCATCTCGGTCGGAGGGCAGGTGAGCACCGTCAGATGCGCGAGCGAAAACTGGAAGGCCATGGGAAGGATTCCTCGAAGAAGGCTGTTTGCCGATTAATATAGAATTAAATTCTGTACCACGCAACATCAAAACAAAATCCAGTTCCCGCCATTACGCCCCCGGGTTTACGCTAAGATACCCGCACCGTATGCTTACACCTTTTCCCTCGCGCCCGCAGGAGCGTGCCATGACAGACCGCTATGCCGTGATCGGCAATCCGATCGCCCAATCCAAGTCCCCCATCCTGCATACCGCCTTTGCCCGCCAGTTCGGGCATGACATTCACTATGGCACCTTGCTGGCGACGCACGAGACCTTCGCCGACACCGTGCGCCGGTTCGTTGCCGAAGGCGGCAAGGGCATGAACGTCACCGCGCCGTTCAAGCTCGATGCCCTGGAGTTCGCCGATACGCTGTCCGAGCGCGCACGCTCGGCCCAGGCCATCAATACCCTGAAGTTCGAACCGGACGGCGTCCATGGCGACAACACCGACGGGGTCGGCCTGGTCGGCGACATCCAGGACCGCCTGGGCGTCGCCCTCGAGGGCCGGCGGCTGCTGGTGATCGGGGCGGGCGGCGCGGCGCGCGGCATCCTGCTGCCCTTGCTGCAGGCCGGGCCCGACTACCTGCTGCTGGTCAATCGCACCGAGCACAAGGCCCACGACCTGCTGGGTGAACGGCGCCGGGCGGGCAAGGTCGAGGCCGGTCCGCTGGCGGCGGTCGCCGGCGGGCGTTTTGACGTGGTGATCAACGCCACCTCGGCCAGCCTGACGGGCGCTCATCTGCCATTGGCCGACAGCGTGTTTGCCCCGGGTTCGCTCGCCTACGACCTGGTCTACGGCGACGGCGATACGGCGTTCATGACCGACGCCCGCGCATTGGGGGCGGCCCGGGTGTCGGACGGCCTGGGCATGCTGGTCGGCCAGGCGGCCGAGTCCTATCGCCTGTGGCGCGGCAGCCGGCCCGACGTCGAGCCCGTCATGGCAATGCTGAGGTAGGCGCCGGGAAACTATGGACACTCAAGGCGACGCGCGGCCCTGGCTGGGGCCCGCGCTCATGTGCCTGGCCGGCCTCTGTTTCGCCTTCCTGGATACCGCGACCAAGTATCTCGCTGAATTCTATCCCCTGACCCAGGTCATCTGGGCGCGCTATACGGGGCAGACCCTGGTCCTGGCCCTGGTCTTTGCACCGCGCATGGGCTGGCGCGTGCTGCATGCCCACAGCTATCCCCTGCAGCTGCTGCGCGGCCTGTGCCTGTTCGGCGCCAGCATGCTGGTGATCAATGGCTTCGCGCGTCTGCCGCTGACCGAGACCTCGGCCATTCTGTTCCTGGCCCCGTTGATCGTCACGCTGCTGTCGGGGCTGCTGCTCAAGGAAAAGGCCCGGCGCATGGATTGGGTGGCCGTGTGTTGCGGCTTTGCCGGGGTGCTGATCATCGCCCGGCCGGGCGGCGGCCTGCTGACCTGGGCGATCCTGTTTCCCATCGGCACAGCCGTCTGCAATGCCCTCTATCAGATCCTGACCCGCTCGACGCGCGCCTCCGAGCATCCGGTCACCAGCAACCTGTATACCGGCATGGTGGGTGCGGTGGTGCTCCTGCCGGCGATGCCGTATGTCTGGCAGCCCATGAGTTGGATCGATCTGTTGCTGGTCGGCGGCGCCGGCTGCATTGCCGCCACCGGTCACATGGTGATCACCAAGGCCTTGTCGTATTCGCCCGCTGCGACCTTGGGCCCCTACAGCTATTTCCAGCTCGTCTTCGTGGCCTTCCTGGGATGGCAGGTCTTCGGCACGGTGCCCGATGCCGTGTCCTGGATCGGCATCCTGGTCATCGCCGCCGGCGGCCTGATGATTTCGGTGCGGCGCGTGTTGCAATATGGGTCGTCAAAATTTCATTCCATAAAGCGGTTGCGTTGAATAGAATTGTGTTCTAAAGTACGTCCGATCACCCGATGCTCATCGGGTTGTGACGAGAGGAATGCAATGACGAAGGCCTTCGAGGGTATCCGCGTATTGGATTTGACGAACGTCCTGGCGGGCCCCTTTTGCGCGTATCAGCTTGCTTTGCAGGGAGCCGACGTGATCAAGGTCGAGGTCCCCGGCACGGGCGACCTCGCGCGTCAACTGGGTGCCGATGCCACGCTGAACGCCAATGGTATGGGCGCCTCGTTCCTCGCGCAAAACGGCGGCAAGCGCTCGATGACGCTCAACCTCAAGTCCGAAGCCGGCCGCGAAGTCCTGCTGCGCCTGGTGCGCAGCGCCGACGTGCTGATCGAGAATTTCCGCCCCGGGGTCATGGATCGGCTGGGCGTCGGCTATGAGGTACTGAAGGCGGCCAACCCGCGCCTGGTGTACTGCGCGATCTCTGGATTCGGGCAGAACGGCCCCATGCGCGGCGCACCCGCCTACGACCAGATCGTCCAGGGCTTGTCCGGCGTGATGAGCATCACAGGGTCCGAAGCCTCGGCGCCGCTGCGCGTGGGTTATCCCATGGCGGACACCATCGGCGGCATCACTGCGGCCTTCGCCGTCGCCAGCGCGCTGGTCCGCCAGCAGCGCACGGGCGAGGGCGACTTCATCGACGTCTCGATGCTCGATTCCACCATCGTCACCATGGGCTGGGTCGTGTCCAATTACCTCATCGCGGGGGTGGTGCCCCGCCCGATGGGCAATGAAAACTTCACCGCCGTGCCCTCCGGGACGTTCCGCACGGGCGACGGGCTGCTGAACATCGCCGCCAACAAGCAAGAACAATTCGAGGCCCTCATGCGCGTCATCGGCCGGCCCGAGCTGATCGAGGACGCGCGTTTCTCGCGTCGCGAGACGCGCAAGCAGAATCGGGCCGCCCTGACCATCGAGCTCGAACAGGCGCTTGCCGCCAAGTCCGCGCGGGACTGGGCCGACATACTCTCCGGCATTGGCGTGCCCGCCGGCCCGGTCCTGACCGTGCCCGAGGCGCTGGCCCTGCCTCAGATCCAGGAACGCGAACTGACGGCGCGCTTCGAAGGCGTGCCGGGCGTGGATCGCCCCGTCGAGGTGGTGCGCGCCGGCTTCAAGATGGCGGGCGGCGACCCCGACGTCGAGACGCCGCCGCCGGCGCTGGGCGCCCACACGGACCAGATTCTCCAGGACCTGGGATATGCCCGGGACGAGATCGGCGCCATGCGCGCCAATGACGTGGTATAGATATGACTCGCAGCCAGACACCGCAGGCGGATGAACGGATCGACGAGGCCAGTCGCTGGTGGTCCACCGCCATCATCGACATCGAGCCGGGCAAGATCGGTATCCGCGGCTATCCCATCCAGGATTTGATCGGCACGGTCAGCTTTGCCCAGATGATCTGGCTGATGCTGCGCGGCACCCTGCCCACCGAGCCCCAGGCCCGCCTGTTCGAGGCGGCGCTGGTCTCGGCCGTGGACCACGGGCCGCACGCCCCGTCGATCGCCATCTCGCGCATGGCCATCAGCTGCGGGGTAGACCTGAACGGCGCCTTGGGGTCGGCGGTCAACGTGCTGGACGATGTCCACGGCGGCGCCGGCCAGCAGTGCATGGCGCTCTACCTGGATTGCCGCGCGCGCGCCCAGCAGGGCGCCGACGATCCGATCCAGCAGGCCCTGGACGCCTACCGCGCCGAACACGGCAAGATCGTGCCCGGCTTCGGCCACCGCTTCCATCCGCGCGACCCGCGCGCCACCCGCCTGCTGGCCCTGGTCGACGAGGCCGTCGCCGAGGGCGTGGTGACCGGGGAATTCGCCGCCATCGGCCGCGGGGTCGAGGCCGTCCTGGAACGGGAAAAAGGGCGCCACATTCCCATGAACATCGATGGCGTGACCGCCGTCATCTATTCCGAGCTGGGCTTTGCCCCCGAACTGGGCCGCGGGATTTTCCTGCTGTCGCGCTCCGTCGGCATCCTCGCCCATGCCTGGGAGCAGATGCAGGAAGGCCGCCGCATCAAGGGGCCCATGCCGCCCAGCATCCCTTACGCCTATACCGGCCCTGAAACGGGATCCGTCAAGTAAGCCAACGGAGACATCATGCAAGAATTGATCTCGCACCAACTGGTCCGCTACCTCGAGGAACGCGGCGTCGAGCACATCTTCGGCCTGTGCGGCCACACCAACATCGCCGTCCTGACGGCGCTGGAGGGCAGTTCGATCCGCTTCGTCAATTCGCGCCATGAGCAGATCGCCGCGCACGCGGCCGATGGCTATGCGCGCATGCGCAAAAAGGCGGCGGTCGTCCTCAGTCACCTCGGCCCCGGCCTGACCAACGCCTCCACCGGCATCGCCAACGCGGCCCTGGATTCGATCCCCGTGGTGGTCATCGCCGGCGATGTGCCCAGCCACTATCACGGCAAGCACCCCCACCAGGAGGTCAACCTGCACGCCGACGCGGCGCAGTGGGAAATCTACCGGCCCTTCGTCAAGCGCGCCTGGCGCGTGGACCGTCCCGACCTGTTCCCCGAGATCATCGAAAAGGCCTTCCAACTGGCCGAAAGCGGCCGGCCCGGCCCCGTGCTGGTGTCGGTGCCCATGGACATCTTCTCGATGAAGATCGACACGGCCCTGTTCGAGCGCCTGCGGGCCCACACCAAGCAATTGGAAAAACCCTCGATCGACGACGTGCTGGCGCGGCGGATCGTCCAGGAACTGATCGATGCCGAACGGCCCGTCATCTACGCCGGCGGCGGCGTCATCCTGTCCGACGCGGCGCAGGAACTCGCCGAACTGGTCGACCATCTGGGCCTGCCCGTCGCCCACTCGTTGATGGGCAAGGGCGTGCTGCCCGACGACCATCCCCTGACGCTGGGCATGACCGGATTCTGGGGCACGCAGTTCGTCAATGACGCCTGCCGCGAGGCCGACCTGGTGCTGGGCCTGGGCACGCGCTTTACCGAGGCGGATTGCAGCTCGTGGGAAAACGAGTACACCTTCAGCTTCCCGCCGACCCGCCTGATCCACATCGACATCGATCCGGCCGAGATCGGCCGCAACTATCCCGCGCAAATCGGTGCCGTGGCCGACCTGCGCCAGGCCCTCAAGGTCCTCAACCGCGTGGCCCGCGAGATGCTGCCCGAGCCGCGCCGCAACGAGCCCCTGCGCCAGCGCATCGCCGACTACCGCCGCGAGTTCGCAGCCGGCAACGTCGAGGCCATCCAGAGCAACGACTTCCCCATGATGCCCGAGCGCATCCTGGCCGAGGTGCGCGAGGTCCTGCCGCGCGACGCCATCATCACCACGGACGTGGGCTGGAACAAGAACGGCGTGGGCCAGCAGTTCCCCGTCTACGAACCGGGCAGCATCCTGACGCCCGGCGGCTATGCCACCATGGGGTTCGGCGCGCCCGGCGCCCTGGGCGCCAAGCTCGCCTGCCCCGACCGCGTGGTGGTGTCCCTGGTGGGCGACGGCGGTTTCGGCCAGAACCCGGCGGTGCTGGCGACGGCGGTCGAGGAAAACATCCCCGTGGTGTGGGTGGTGATGAACAATTGCGCCTTCGGCACCATCGCCGGTCTGCAGAAAGCGCACTATGGCACCACGCTGGGCACGGTTTTCGTCAAGGACGGCAAACCCTACACCCCCGATTTTGCGGCGATCGCACGGGCCTATGGCGCCGAGGGCGTCCAGATCCAGAGCGCTTCAGAATTCAAGGATGCGCTCACGCATGCTATAAGCAGCAAGAAACCATTCGTCATCGATGTCTTGATGCGTAATAATCCAGTTCCCACGTCAGGACACTGGAACATTCTGGACATCTACTCACCCGGCCAAAAGATTTCCCATGTCAGCGTAGATTGACGGTTCAACCACGCAGCAGCCACACGACTTCACACAAGGAGACATGCATGAAGACGCACACACTGTTCAAAAAATACGCCCTCGCGGGCGCCCTCGCCCTGGCGACGGCCGGCCTGGCCGCGCCGTCGCTGGCGGCCGACACGCTCAAAATCGCCGAAGTCGTCGAACTGACCGGACCGGGCACCACGGCGGGCACCAACTTCAAGAACGGTGCGGACCTCGCCATCAAGGAAATCAACGCCGCCGGCGGCGTCCTGGGGCGCCAGATCGTCACCACCTCGGCTGACACCCAGACCAACCCCGGAATCGCCAAGGGCCTGTCCCAGAAGGCGATCGACGATGACGCCTTCGCCGTGTTCGGCCCGGTGTTCTCGGGCTCGATCATGGTCAGCATGGCCACCACCGAGGCCGCCAAGGTGCCCAACTTCATCGGCGGCGAGGCTGCATCCATCACCCAGCAAGGCAACCCCTACGTTTTTCGCACCAGCCTGACCCAGGCTGACGCCATGCCCAAGGTGGCGCGTTATCTGGACGGCCGCAAGGACATCAACAGCATCGCCGTCATCTTCGTGAACAACGACTTCGGCAAGGGCGGGCGCGACGCCATCATCGAGGCGCTCAAGAGCACCCACGTGAAGGTCGTCGAGGACATCTCGACCTCCACCGGCCAGGTGGACTTCAGTTCGGCGGTGCTCAAGGCCAAGCAAAGCAACGCCGATGCGATCTTCGCCTACCTCAACGAAGAAGAATCCGCCCGCCTGCTGCGCGAGCTGAAAAAGCAAGGTTGGGACAAGCCCATCATCGGTGAGACCACCCTCACCGGCCAGAAGGTGATCGACCTGGCCGGCCCCGCCGCCGAGGGCGCCATCGCCCACGTCGGCCTCACCGTGGACGCCCCGGGCATGCAGAAGTTCGGTGCCGATTTCCAGAAGGCCTATGGATACGTGTCCGACCACAACGGCATCAAGGGCTACACCGGCATCTACATCCTGAAGGCCGCGATCGAGAAGGCCGGCAAGTTCGACCGCGAGCTGGTGACCAAGACCCTGCACGGCATCCATATCTCGACCAAGGACCATCCGGGCGTCCTGATGGATGTGTCGATCGACGACAAGGGCGACCTGGATCGCGAAAGCTTCCTGGTGCAAGTGGTCGACGGCAAGCAGAAAGTCATCGAGGTCCTGCCTGCGCTGGGCAAGAAGTAAGCCGGCACTTGGCCGCCGCTCCCCGGGATCCATTCCCGCGGGCGGCGGACGGACGGCCCCGGCGTCACGCGCCATGGCCGCCGCCCGAGACGGGATGCCGACCCACCATCCGTATAGGCGCAAGCCCAAATGATAGATTTCGCACAACTCATAATCTCCGGGATGGCCACAGGGGCGATCTATGCCCTGGCCGCCCTGGGCTTCACCCTGCTGTGGCAAGCCTCCGGCACGATCAACTTCGCGACAGGCGAGTTCGTCATGCTGCCGGCCTTCTCCATGCTGGCCTTCCAGGCCCTGGGCGTGCCCTTGCTGATCAGCTTTTTTCTGACGCTCGTCGTGGCGACCGCGGTCCTGGGCTATGGCTTCAAGCGCAGCATCGTCGACCCGATGCGCAAATACGGCGTCATGCCGCTGGTCGTGGCCACCATCGGCCTGGCGCTGATCATGCGCAGCGGCGTACAGCTCTCATTCGGCGCGCAGGCGCTGCCGTTCAAGAATATCTTCGGCTATGAGGTCTTCAATATCGCCGGCGTCCACGTATCGGCCAGCGACCTGGGCACCCTGATCGTCACGTTCATCGTGGTCGTGGGGCTGCAGGCGTTCCTGCAGCGCACCGTCACAGGCCGCGCCATGCAGGCCGTGGCACAGAACACCGAATCGGCCGAGATCCTGGGGATCAAGGTCAACCGGATGGTGTTCTACACGTTCGCGATCAACGCCATGCTGGCCACCTTGGCCGCCTTGCTGGTCACGCCGCTGTACCTGGCCAAGTTCGACATGGGCATCACCCTGGGCCTGAAGGCCTTCCTCGCGGCCATCATCGGCGGGTTCAACAATTCGCGCGGCGCCCTGCTGGGCGGCATCATCATCGGCGTGAGCGAGAACCTGATCGGGGCCTACGTGTCCTCGGCCTACAAGGACGGCGCGGCGCTGGCGCTGTTCATGCTGGTCATCCTGTTCAAGCCCAACGGCCTGCTGGGCGCGCCCACAGAGCGCAAGGTCTGAGGGGGACGGCCATGAAAAAAATCAATTGGATCCTGGGCATCCTGAGCATCGTCGCGCTGATCATCGCGCCGCATTTCTTCAAGACCTACGGCGTCTACCTGCTGACCTATTGGCTGGTCTACGTCATTGCCAATCTGGGCCTGAACCTCATCGTCGGCTACGCCGGCCTGAAGGCCCTGGGGCATGCCGCCTTTTTCGGCATCGGCGCCTACACTTCGGCGATCCTGATGCAAGCCGGCGTCGATTTCTGGCCGGCCATGGTGGTGGGCATGGTGCTGTGCTTCATCCTCGGCCTGCTGGTGGGTTTCCCCGCCTTGCGCGTGCAGATGCACTACCTGGCCTTTGCCACGCTGGGCCTGAACGAAATCATCGTGCTCATCCTCAAGAACGAGGAATGGCTCACCGGCGGCACATTCGGGATCTCGGGCATCGCGCGGCCCAGCCTGTTCGGCTACGTCTTCAAGGGGGCGATCCCGTATTACTACTTCGTGCTGGCCTTCGCGATCATCGCCTTCCTGCTGTTGTGGTGGCTGATCCATTCGCCCTGGGGCAAGGCGTTCACGGCCCTGCGCGACAATCCGATCCGCGCCGAGAGCCTGGGGGTCAATATCCAGCGCTACACGCTGCTGGCCTTCGCCATCGGCGGCGTCTACGCGGGGGTGGCCGGCTCGCTGTTCGCTTCGCTGGTGCAATTCATCGATCCCGCGCCTTTCGACGTGCAGATCTCCATCCTCATGTTCCTGATGGTGATCCTCGGCGGGCCCGGTTATCTGCTGGGGCCGGTGCTGGGCTCGTTCATCGGGGTGTTCGCGCCCGAGTGGCTGCGCTTTACCGAGGGCTGGTACCTGCTGCTGTTCGGCGGGGTGATCGTGATTCTGATGGTCTGGCTGCCGGGCGGCTTGCTGTCCCTGCGTCAGGCGCTGATCGCCCGCCGCGAGGCCAAGGCACATGAGGCGGCGCGCATCACCGCCGCCACGCAGGCAAGGAGGGGCGCATGAACCCGATACTGAGCGTCAAGGGGCTCAAGAAATCCTACGGCGCCATCCAGGCGGTGCGCGACGTGTCCTTCGAGGTCATGCCGGGCGAGATCTTCGGCGTGATCGGGCCCAACGGCTCGGGCAAGACCACCATGTTCAACAGCATGCTGGGGCAGATCCGGCCGGATGCCGGCCAGATCTTCCTCAACGGCAAGGACATCACCGAGCTGAATCCGCAGCAGCTCAGCATGCAGGGCGTGGGACGCACCTTCCAGACCCTGCAGGTGTTCGGCAACATGACGGTGCGCGACAACCTGATCGTGGCTGCGCAAGAGCACCGCGGCACCATGCTGCGGCGGCTGTTCGCGCCGACGGATTCGGGGCTGGGCGGCAAGGCCGACGAACTCATCGATCTGTTCAATATCGCGCACGTCAAGCACAAGCCCGCCGGCTCGCTGTCCTATGGTCAGCAAAAGCTCGTGGACATCGCCATGGCGTTCATGAGCGATCCTTCGCTGGTGCTGCTCGACGAGCCCTGCGCCGGGGTCAACCCGCGGCTGGTGGGTGGCATCTCGCGCATGCTCAAGGAACTGAACCAGCGGCGCCAGGGCTCGTTCGTGGTGATCGAGCACAACATGGACTTCGTCATGGACCTGTGCCACCGCATCCTGGTGATGGTCGAGGGCGAGGTGATGATGGTGGGCACGCCCGCCGAGGTGCGTGCCAACAAGCGTGTGCTCGACGCCTATCTGGGAAGCTGACATCATGTCCGACATTGCAATCGAATTTCAGGGTGTCGTGGCCGGCTACAAGGATTTCATGATCCTCAACGAGCTGTCCTTCCAGGCCCGCAAAGCCGCCATCACCCTGCTGCTGGGGCCCAACGGGGCGGGCAAGTCCACGGTCCTCAAGACCTTGTTCGGCCTGCTCAAGGTCCGTCAGGGCAAGATCCTGCTGCACGGGCAGGACATCACGCGCGCCGGACCTCGCGAGCTTCTCGCCCAGGGTCTGGCCTTCGTGCCGCAGGGCCGCAACCTGTTCGGCCAGCTCACGGTCTACCAGAATCTGGAGCTGGGCGGCATCACGCTGGGCATGAAGACCACGCACGAGCGCATCCCCGAGGTGCTGGACCGCTTTCCCAGGCTCAAGGAACGGCTGCATTCCCAGGCCTCGACCCTGTCGGGCGGCGAGCAGAAGCAGCTCGAGATCGGGCGCGCGCTGCTGTTGCGTCCCAGCGTGCTGCTGATCGACGAACCGTCCATCGGCCTGTCGCCGCAGATCGTGGCGGGGGTGTTCGAACTGCTGCGCAATCTGGTGTCGCAAGGCATGACGGTGCTCATGGTCGAGCAGAACGTCAACAGCGCGCTCAAGGTCTCGGACGATGCCATTGCGCTGGCCTCGGGCGCCTGCGTGCTGCACAAGCCCGCCGCCGAACTGCTGCTCGATCCCAACATCGAGCGCCTGTTCCTCGGGGCGGGCCTGCCGGATGAGGCCACGACCGACGCCGTATGACCGTCTGGCGAGGGCGTGCGCGCGCCCTCAGGCCAGCATGTAGCGCAGGACCAGCTCGATGACGTTGCGTCTGCGCCGCGCGTAGGTCGCGGGCGCCATGACGTCGCGCTTGAAGATCAGCGAGAACGTATGTTGGTTGGACACGTTGAAGAAACTCAGCGCGCTGATCGAGGCGTGGAGATCGATCGGGTCCAGGCCGGGACGGAACAGGCCTTCCTCGCAGCCGCGGGCGTAGATCTCGCGGATGCCGTTGATGGCGGGGATGTTGAGGTCCTTGATCGAGGGGGACTGCGCGAGGTAGCGCCCGTGGAGCATGTTCTCGTTCATGACCAGGCGCACGAAATCGGGATTCCGGGACTGGTAGTCGAAGGTGAAGCCCACCAGCGTGCGCATGGCCTCGTCGGGCGGCAGGCTCTCGAGGTGCAAAGTCCCCTCGATGGCGCGGATCCGGCGATAGGATTCCTCGAGGGCGGCCAGGTACAGGCCCTGCTTGTCCTTGAAGTAATAGTAGATCATCCGCTTGCTGGTCGAGGTCTGCGCCGTGATCTCGTCGATGCGCGCGCCCGCCAGGCCTTTCTTGGCGAACTCGCGGATGGCGACCTCGAGGATGTCCCGGCGGGTGGCTGCGGGATCATTGCTGCGGCCGCGGGCGGGCGTTTTCGGAGGGGTGGCGTCGGGCGAACCGGATGCCAGCGGTGAGCCGGACATAGGGTATTTAAATACTCAATGGATCACATTTGGATTATTGCATTTAATCACGATGACCGCCCGCCTAGAATGGGATGGTCATAAGGCGGACGACGGCCTGGAGGACGGGATGAAGATTTGTATATTGGGCGCGGGCGCCCTGGGATGCGCCATCGGGGCGGGCCTTGCACAAGGCGGCGCCGAGGTGACGTTGGTCAATCGCAACGCGGCGCACGTCGACGCCATCAACGCCGAGGGCCTGCGCCTGCGCGACCATGACGGCGAGCGCCGCGTCCGCATCCGGGCGGAGACCTCGCCCGCCGGGGTCGGTCCGGTCGACCTGGTCATTCTGCTGGTGAAATCCTTCCATACGCGCGAGGCCATGGACCAGGCCGGGCCCCTGCTCGGCCCCCAGACCCTCGTGTTGTCCCTGCAAAACGGCCTGGGCCATGAGGACATCCTGGCCGAGTACGTCGGCCGCGAGCGCGTGCTGGCCGGCAAGACCTATGTCGGCGGCAGCCTGCTCGGGCCGGGGCACATCATCTACGGCGTGCGCGGCAAGGAGACCGTGATCGGCGAACTCGACGGCCGCGTCACCGACCGGGTGCGCGCGGTCGCCGGCGAGTTCGAGCGCGCCGGCATGCTGATCGAGGTCAGCGACAACATCATGGGCACGATCTGGGACAAGCTCCTGATCAACGTGGCCACCGGTGCGGTCACCGCCATTGCGCGCATGCCTTATGGACCGCTGTACGAATTCGCGCCTCTCGAGGCGGTGGGCGTGGCGGCGGTGCGCGAGGCGATGGAGATCGCCCACGCCAGCGGGGTGCGCCTGACCTTCAGCGATCCGCTCGAGGCCTGGCGCAAGGCCGGCGCCGGCCTGCCGGCGGATTTCCGGACCTCGATGCTGCAAAGCCTGGACAAGGGCAGCGTCACCGAGATCGATTTCGTCAATGGTGCCGTGGTCGAACGCGGCGCCCAGCTGGGCATCGCGACGCCGGTCAACAGCACGCTGGTTGCGTGCGTCCAGGGTATCGAGCGCATGCTGGGGCAGGTGGCACCCAAGCGCCCGCCCGGTGTCGACCACGTCGCTGTGCGAGTGGCGGACATCGACTGGAACATCCGCTTTTTCGAGGCCGTCCTGGGCATGCCGCTGCGCGAGGCCGACGGCCCGCCCGAGGCGCCGCGCCAGGTCTGGCTCGAAGGCGGCATCCAGCTCATCGCCGCCTCCGGCGCAGCCACCGACGCCGCGCCGGCGCAGCCCTGGATCGCCCATGTCGCGATCCGGGTGCGTGGCCTGGAGGCCGCGCTCGCGCGGGCCGCGGAGTGGCCGGTGACCGCCCTGCCGCAAGGCCCGAACTGGCTGCGCACACCCGACGGCATCGCGCTCGAATTGTTTGAGTATTGAAAGGATCGAACCGATGAAGGAACTCTATTTCGACGAGGTCGAGGTCGGCGCCGAGGGCATCTCGCCCCCGTTCACCGTGACCGCGGCGCACATCGACACCTATGCCGACCTCACCGGCGACCACACCCCGGTCCATACCGACGAAGCCTACGCCCGCACCACGCCGTTCGGCACGCGCGTGGCCCACGGCCTGCTGGGCCTGGCACTGACCGATGGCCTCAAGACGCAGGCCGACCTGCGTTTTGTGCCCGGCATGTCGCTGGGCTGGACCTGGGATTTCGCGGGGCCGATCAAGATCGACGACACGGTGCAGGTGCGCTTTCGCGTGGCCAGCGCCCGCCTGTCGCGCAGCCGCCCAGGCTGGGGCATCCTGGTGCTCCCGGCCGAATTGCGCAACCAGCACGGCGAGGTCGTGCAGCGCGGCGAGCACCGGCTCATGATTCCCTGCCGCCCCGATTCCACACACTGAGAGACACCACATGACAACGCAAGCACGCCCCCTGGAGGGCTTCCGGGTCATCGACTACAGCCACTTCCTGGCCGGTCCCTACCTGTCGCGCTGCCTGGCCGCCCTGGGCGCCGAGGTGATCAAGGTCGAGCGCCCCACCGAAGGCGACGCCGGACGGCATCATCCCTACTTCATCGATGGCCAGAGCGGCTACTTCCTGCAGCAGAACATGGGCAAGAAAGGCCTGTGCGTCAACCTGAAGGATCCGCGCGGCCGCGACATGCTGGAAAAGCTCGTGGCCACCGCCGACGTCTTCGTCGAGAACTATCGACCCGGCGCGCTGGCCAAGCTCGGCCTGGGCTACGAGGCGCTCTCGGCCCTGAACCCCGGCCTGGTGTATTGCTCGGTCTCGGCCTACGGCCACACCGGGCCCGAATCCCACCGCGCGGGCTTCGGCCTGATCGCCGAGGCCAAGAGCGGCATCATGGCCATGGTCGGCTCGCCGGGCGAGGCGCCGCCGCTGCTGCGCATCGCGCTGGGCGACATGTACACCGGCATCCACGGCGTGGCGGCCATCAATGCCGCCCTGCTGGGGCGCGTGAAATCGGGCCGTGGCCAGCACATCGACCTGTCGCTGTACGACTGCCTGGTGTCCATGCACGAGTATGCGGGCCAATGCTATACGCTCTCGGGCGGCCGGATCATTCCCGAGCAGACCGGCCACGACCTGCCGGACTCGACGCTCTATGGCGTGTTCACGGCGCGCGACGGCTACCTGGTGATCGCCGCGCAGGTCGACGCCGCCTGGAAGCGCCTGGCGCTGCTGGTGGGCGGCGAGGCCTTCGCCGCGGACACGCGCTTTCATACGGCGGCGGGGCGCAATGCGAACCGCCTGGATGCCTTGCCTGTGGTGCGCGCCTGGACCGAAACGCGGACCGTGGCCGAGTGCCTGGCGGCGCTGGACGCCATCGACGTGCCTTGCGCCAAGGTGCAGGACATCGGCGAGGTGCTCCATGACCCCCAGATCCAGGCGCGCGGCATGGTGGTGCGCCAGCACCATCCCGTCCTGGGCGAGGTCGAGCTGCTCAATACCCCGTTCCGGTTCTCGGGCTGCGATACCACCATCCGCGAACCGGCGCCGCTCATGGGCCAGCACAACCGGCAGATCGCCGAGGAACTCGGCTTCGGCCCGGCCGACATCGACGCCATGATGCGCGACGGCGTGTTGTACCAGGAGGCGGCGGTCGCCGAGCTGGAAGCCTGAGACGCCCGCGCGGGCACGAAAAAAAGGGGCGCCACGCGGCGCCCGTTTCGTTGCCCCCGGCCGTCGCCGGGAGGGCTCAGGCCTGTTTGGCCTGGGCCGCGGACACCGCGGCGCGCAGCGCCAGCAGGTAGCTGTCCACGCCGAAGCCGCAGATCTGGCCCAGGGCGATCTCGGCGAAGACCGACTTGTGGCGGAATTCCTCGCGGGCGTGGATGTTGGACATGTGCAGCTCGACGATGGGCACCGTCAGGATCGCCAATGCGTCGCGCAAGCCGTAGCTGTAGTGGGTCCAGGCGCCGGCGTTGATCAGGACCGCGTCCACGCCGTCGGTGTAGGCCTGGTGGACGCGCTCGCACATCGCGCCTTCGCAGTTGGTCTGGTAACTGTCGATCTCGACGCCCAGTTCCTTGGCCAGCTCGGCCAGTTGCGCGTCGATCTGTTCGAGCGTGATGGTCCCGTATTGCTTGGGATCGCGCTTGCCGAACATATTGTGATTGATGCCATGGAGCATGAGGATCTTCATGTCGAGTGCTTCCTGTGGATGTCTGTCTGGGTGTCGGGGGGCGCCCCTGTCTTGGGGCGGCCTTGCGGTTGCGATGAGTCCGCGTGCGGACCCATGCCCATGATTCTATTACGTGCGCAGTTTGTCGAGCGCCGCGGCGCGCTTGGCCAGCACCTCGGCGACGTGGGCGGCCATGCGCGGCGCGTCCGCCGGGATGCCGTTCGTGTACAACTCGAACGCCCGGGCGGCCTGGTGCACCACCATGCCCAGGCCATCGATCGTGTGGCACCCCTTGGCCCGGGCGACGCGCAGCAGCTCGGTCTCGAGCGGGAAATAGATGAGCTCGGAGAGCCAGTGGCGCGATTCCAATAGCTCGGCCGGCAAGGGCGTGCCGGGATGTTTGCGCATGCCCACGGGTGTTGCGTTGACGAGGCCGTCAGCCTCGCGCATGGCCGCGGCGAGGTCGCCGCCGGCGCGCACCGTGGCGTTCGGAAAACGGGCCTGCAGCGCCTGTGCCAGGGCCTCGGCACGCCCGGCGGCCGGGTCGAACACGGTCAGCCCTTGCGCCCCCAGCCCCAGGATCGCGTCGGCGACCGCGGATCCCGCGCCGCCGGCGCCCACCTGAACCACGCGCCCCACCTCGCGCGCCCCGAGGTGTTCGCGGATGTTCTGCGAGAAACCGTAGTGATCGGTGTTGTGCCCGATGCGTCGGCCGTCGCGCAGGACTACGGTGTTGACCGCGCCGATTGCACGCGCCTCGTCCGAGAGTTCGTGCAGGTGGGGGATGACGGCCTGCTTGCAGGGATGAGTGATGTTCAGGCCGGCGAAACCGAAGCGTTCGGCGGCGGTGAGCAATTCGTCCAGGTGCGCGGAGGTCAGGCCCAGCACGTCCAGGTCGATCCGCTGGTAGATGCAGAGAATGCCGTGGCGGGCCGCCTCATCCTCGTATAGGGTGGGGCTGAGGGATTCGCCGATGCCCTCGCCGATGAGGCCGAGCAGCAGGGAAGGGGTGTCAGAGTCAGGATGCATCATGGTTCCATGGATTATGTACTAAATCGTACATAGCGGCACTATAGGAGGCCTACCAGGATAGCGTCAAACGGAACGGGCTCAGGAATTTCCTGGGCTTGAATTATTCTGTTTGACAGAATATGATTCTATTGGAAAGAACTGAATCCAAGGCTTCCGAGACGCTCGCCCATGACTTCGAAATCCAAGATCGCCATGCTGGGCGCCGGCCTGATCGGGCGCCAGCACATCCTGCGCATCCAGGCCAGCCCCTCTTGCGAACTGGCCGCCGTGGTCGATCCGGCGCCCACCGCGCGCGCGGTGGCCAACGAGGCCGGCGTCCCGTATTACCCCAGCCTGGCCGCCCTGTTCGCGGCGGGCCGCCCCGACGGCGTCATCATCGGCACGCCCAACGCGCTGCATGTGCAGCAGGCCCTGGAATGCCTGGCCGCCGGCGTCCCCGCCCTCATCGAAAAACCCGTGGCCCACACCCTCGCCGAGGGCGAGCGCCTCGTGCGCGCGCTGGACGGCGCCGACGTGCCGTTCCTGGTCGGGCATCATCGCGCCCACAGCCCCATCATGGCGCTGGCGCGCGAGGTGGTGCGCAGCGGCCGTCTGGGCCGCCTGGTTGCCGTCAGCGGCAGCGCCATGTTCTGCAAGCCGGATGACTACTTCGCCGAGGCGCCCTGGCGGCGCGAGCCCGGCGGCGGCCCCGTCCTGATCAACATGATCCACGAGATCGACAACCTGCGCGCGCTGTGCGGCGAGGTCGTCGAGGTCCAGGCCATCATGTCCAATGCCGTGCGCGGATACGCCGTCGAGGATACGGCGGCCCTGGCCCTGCGCTTCGACGGTGGGGTGCTGGGCACTTTCCTGCTGTCCGACACCGCCGCCTCGCCCCGCAGCTGGGAGCAGACCTCACAGGAAAACAAGGCCTACGCCACCTACCCGGACGAGGATTGCTACATCCTGGCGGGCACCATGGGGTCGCTTGCCGTGCCGACCATGCGGCTGCGCAGCTATGCCGACGCGGCCGACCGTTCGTGGTGGAAACCCTTTCAGACCGAGGCCCTGGACCTGCGCCGCGAGGATCCCCTGGCCCTCCAGATCGAGCATTTCGCCGCCGTCATCCGTGGCGAGGCCGCCCCCCTGGTCAGCGTGCGCGACGGCGTGCAGAACCTGCGCGTGGTCGAGGCCATCGGCCGTGCCGCCCGCGAGGGCCGCTCCGTATCCGTGCCGCCCCCGGCCTGAGGCCGACACCCATTTGATTCAGACGAGGTGCAAATCCCCATGTCCCTGCCCCAATACCAGCATTTCATCAACGGCGCCTACGTGCCGCCCGCAACGGGCGAATATTTCGACACCGAGGACCCCTACACGGGCGAGGCCTGGGCGCACATCGCCCGCGGCAGCGCCGCCGACGTGGATGCGGCCGTGGCCGCGGCCAAGGCCGCCTTCGAGGGACCCTGGGGCGCGCTGACCCCCACCCGCCGCGGGCAGTTGCTGCGCCGGCTGGCCGACCTGGTGATCGAGCACGCCCCCCGCCTGGCCGAAATCGAGCAGCGCGACAACGGCAAGCTGTCCTCCGAGGTCGTCGCACAGGTGCGCTACATGGGCGAGTACTTCCATTACTACGCCGGCCTGGCCGACAAGGTGGAAAGCAAGGTCATTCCCACCGACAAACCGGGGGTGTTCACCTACACGCGCTACGAGGCCAAGGGCGTGGTGGCCATCATCACCCCCTGGAATTCGCCGCTGACGCTCACCAGCTGGAAGCTCGCGCCGGCCCTGGCGGCCGGTTGCACGGCCGTGATCAAGCCCTCGGAATTCACCTCGGCCTCGATGCTGGAATTCGCCGCCTTGTTCGAGCAGGCGGGCTTCCCGCCGGGCGTGGTCAACGTGGTGACCGGCTTCGGCCCCGAGGTCGGCGAGCCCCTGGTGTCGCACCCCGACGTGCCCCACATCGGCTTCACGGGCGGGGAGCTGGCCGGCAAGCGCATCTACGAGGCCGCGGCCCGCAACCTGAAGACCGTCACCCTGGAACTGGGCGGCAAGTCGCCCAACATCATTTTCGACGACGCCGACCTGGACCAGGCCGTCAAGGGCGTGGTGTCCGGGATCTTTGCCGCCTCGGGTCAAAGCTGCCAGGCCGGATCGCGCGTGCTGGTCCAGGAAGGCATACACGACGAGCTGGTCCGCCGCCTGATCGATTTCGTCGGCACGGCAAAACTCGGCGATCCGACCCAGCCCGACACCCAGATCGGGCCGATCGCCACCCGCCCGCAGTTCGAGAAAATCCTGGGCTACATCCAGGTCGCGCGTGACGAGGGCGCGCAGTGCGTGCTGGGCGGCAAGGCGCGCAGCGACCTGGGTGCGGGCCAGTTCATCGAGCCCACGATCTTTACCGGCGTGGACAACCGCATGCGCATCGCCCAAGAGGAAGTCTTCGGTCCGGTGCTGTGCATCATTCCCTTCAAGGACGAGGCCGATGCCATCCGCATCGGCAACGACATCCTCTATGGCCTGGCCGGGGCGGTCTGGACACGCAGCCTGCACCGCGCGCTGTACGTGACCGAACGCCTGAAGGCCGGCACGGTCTGGGTCAATAATTATCGCGCCACCAGCGTCACCACGCCGTTCGGCGGGTTCAAGCGCTCGGGCATCGGCCGCGAGTCGGGCTCCGACGCCATCTACGAATACCTGGATACCAAGAGCGTCTGGATTTCCACCGACCTGGACGTGCCCAACCCCTTCATTCGGCGCTGACGCCTCGGCCCCCGGGGGCTGGGCCGGCCCTCAACCCAGCCGCAGACGGTTGAGCGGCAGGCGCCGCCGCAGGACCTGGGTATTGACCCAGGCCATGGAGCGCGCGCCCAGGCGCGCCACGGCGTGCGCCGGCAATTGCCGGTAGTCCTCGTTGAACACCAGCAGGCTGTAGTCGCCCGCGTATCCCATCCAGTCCACGTGCCGCACGAAGGCCGCGACCGCCTCATGCAGCACGCCGTCGCCGGGAAACACCCGCATGTGGTCGGCGTTGCCCTCGCTGCGTTCCTGGAAGACCGGCACGCTGAAATCGGCAAGCTGCACGAGCGAGATCTTTTCCGGCGGGATGTCGTTGAGGATGTCGAGGGCCTGGCCCCCGGCGATGAAATGGAAGGCATCCAGCACCAGGCCGAGGTTGGCGTGGTCGACGCGAACCACCAGGTCCCAGGCGCTGCGGGTGTCCGACACCGCGCGGCCCCAAGGAATGGCCTTGAAGCCCACGCGCACGCCCGTCGGGACGGCCAGGTTGGCGAGCTTGCGCAGGTCGGCCTCGGCGCGGCCGGGGTCGTGCTGATGGCCGGCCGCCGCCGAGGCGCACACCAGCAGCAGCGGCGCCCCCACGTCGACGCATACGTCCAGCAGCGCCTTGACGATGTCCAGCTTGTATTCATGCGCCGGGCCGCTCATGCCCTCGTAGTTGCGCATCAGCTGCAGGCCGGTGACCTGCAGCTTGCTGTCGCGCACCAGCTTGACCGCCGCCCGGTAGCCGCGCGGGTGGTGGGCCAGGTCGCGCGCCCACAACATGACTTGCGAGAACCCCGCCGCCTCGGCCGCCGCGAGGCGTTCCTCGAGCGGGCCGGCCATGCAGGCCAGATCGATGCCGAAGCTCTCGCGGTTCAAGTCGCGCCCCCCGCGGCCTCGTCGTCGGGCGCCGTATGGTGCACGAACTCGAAATTCACGTCGTAGGACATGGCCGCGGTAATCGCGCCGTGGCTGTCCGGACGGATGAAGGCATTGTCCTGGAAGGGTACGCCGCGCGCCTCGAGTGCGCGCACAGTGCCCGGCACGTCGGGCGAGCCGAAGGCCAGCCGCGCGAATTGCTCGTACCATTCGGTGTCGTACAGCGCGTCGCCCACGGGCTCGACCAGCTGCAGGTAGAAACGCGCACAGGGGCTTTGCAGAATGGTGCCGTGCGGCAGGATGCCGAAATGCGTGTCGGGCGGCAGCACGCGGAACCCCAGCAACTGGCCGTAGAAGTCGATCCATTCGGCGCTGCGGTCCGGGTTGATGTACTGCACCACGCCGAACACGTGCAGGCCCGGCACGACGGGCTCGACTGCGCGCTCGTCGCCGAGGTAGTCGAAATCCACGTCGTAAATCGAGAACGGGCGGCGATGGTCCACCAGATAGATGATCGAGTCGCCCACGCCGTGGATGCCAGGGATGTTCAATTCCATGGCGCCTGCGCGCGTCGGGATCGGCCAGGCTCCCCATTGCATGCAGCGTTCGTAGGCCTGGTTGGCGTCGGCCACGCGCACGGCGATGGCGCTGATCTGGTTGTCCTCCTCGGGGTGCGCCAGGGCGGACAGCGAGACCGGGTCCGCATTGATGATGACGTTGATCGGCCCCTGGCGGTAGAGGAAGACCTCGCGCGAGCGGTGGCGGGCGATCAGGCGAAACCCCAGTTGCGCCAGGACGGCGCCCAGCTCATCGGGGTGGCGCGACAAATACTCGATGAACTCGATGCCACGCATGCCCAGGGGATTGGCCTCGGCGGCTGGATCGGCGGCGCTCATCGGGCCGGCCCGTCCGTCCCGGGCCAGCGCCCGCCCAGCGCCTCGCTGAGGGTCGCGGCGTGCTGCGCCAGGATGGGGATGATCTGGGCCACCTTGTCGTCGCTGAAACGGTACTTGGGACCCGAGACCGAGATCACGCCCGCCAGTTCCTGCCCGATCGAGAACACCGGCGCGGCCACCGCGCCGATCTCGGGGTCGCGCTCGCCCACCGAGACCTCGTGGAGGGAGCGCCGGATGGCATCGTACTTGGCGCCGGTTTCGCCGCTGAAGGCCAGCATCACGTGGCCCGATGCGCCGATGCGCAGCGGCAGCGAATCGCCTTCGTGCACCGAATCGCGCACCGAGCGCGGCGCATCGACCCGGTGCAGGCAGACGCGCGAGTCCTTTTCCCGCACGAAGAACGACGCGCCCTCCTGCAGTTCGTTGACGAGCTTGCGCAGCACGGGCACCACGAGGTCGGCGCTGCGGAAGTGCTTTTGATACAGCGATCCCAGGTATAGGGGCTTGGGCCCGAGGCGGTAGGTGCCGTCCTCGAGGCGCCGCAGGTAGCCGAATTTCTCGAGGGATTCGGCCAGGCGCAGCGTGGTGCTCTTGTAGAAGCCCGAGCGCTTGGAGATGTCGGTCAGGGTCAGACTGCCGCCGCCGTCGATGAATACGTCCAGTATGGTCAGCGCGCGGTCCACCGCGGCAACGCCTTCACGAGTCATGTTCTGGCTCCATCGCAGTCTGCGAAAATTGGGATGTAAATATCATAACCGAATCGTGTTCTATTTTTGTGTTCTGGTGTGCGCACCTGGTGCGAACGGACCTTGCTTGCCTACGTCAGGCATGGTAATATGCCGGGCTTACCAAAGCCTTTGGATGGCGCCTTGCGCCGCCTTGGCCTGGTAGATCGGGGGCGATGGATATCGCCCCAGTGCAAGACCCGCTCTTTACGTCATTCGTTTCAGGCGGATTTTGTGCAAATCGCCTGAACGGCCGTCCCGAGAACCGATCGGGGTTGCCCGGGGCCCCCCGGATATCGACGTAAAAACGTACGCGAGTACAAAGGATGCGTAAAGGTCATGCCTACCATTAGCCAACTGCTGCGCAAGCCGCGCGAAGTCAGCCGCGAGAGCAGCAAGAGCCCGGCGCTCGAGAACTGCCCGCAGCGCCGCGGCGTCTGCACCCGTGTCTACACCACCACCCCGAAAAAGCCGAACTCGGCCCTGCGCAAGGTCGCCAAGGTGCGCCTGACCAATGGCTACGAGGTCATCTCGTACATCGGTGGTGAAGGCCACAACCTCCAGGAACACTCGGTGGTCCTGGTGCGCGGCGGTCGTGTCAAGGACTTGCCGGGTGTGCGCTACCACATCGTGCGCGGCTCCCTGGACCTCCAGGGCGTCAAGGACCGCAAGCAGGCCCGTTCCAAATACGGCGCCAAGCGTCCCAAGAAGTAATCCGCCCCGCACCGTTCCAAATTTGCTGTACCCGGCCGCTCGTCGGCCGTCATCGTGCAGCCGCGGCATGGCGCCGCGGCATGTAAGTGGTCCTCTCGGAATAGAGGGCCGTGGCCGCCCCAGGCGGCTCAACTGAAACGTCACAAGGAAATCGAAATGCCCCGTCGCCGCGAAGTACCCAAGCGTGAAATCCTCCCCGATCCCAAGTTCGGCAGCGTCGAACTGGCGAAGTTCATGAACGTCGTCATGCTCTCGGGCAAGAAGGCCGTCGCCGAGCGCATCGTCTATGGCGCCTTCGACCAGATCCAGGCCAAGACCGGCAAGGAGCCCATCGAAGTCTTCAACCTGGCCATCAACAACATCAAGCCCGTCGTCGAGGTCAAGAGCCGTCGCGTCGGGGGCGCCAACTACCAGGTGCCGGTCGAGGTGCGCCCCGTGCGCCGCCTGGCCCTGGCCATGCGCTGGCTGCGCGAGGCCGCGAAGAAGCGCGGCGAGAAATCCATGGACCTGCGCTTGGCTGGTGAACTGATGGATGCCGCCGAAGGCCGCGGCGGCGCCATGAAAAAGCGCGAGGACACTCACAAGATGGCAGAGGCGAACAAGGCTTTCAGCCATTTCCGCTGGTAACCCAGACGGTCAATTACTAGGACACACATCATGGCCCGCAAAACCCCCATCGAGCGCTATCGCAACATCGGTATCTCTGCGCACATCGACGCAGGGAAGACCACCACCACCGAGCGCATCCTGTTCTACACCGGCGTCAACCACAAGATTGGCGAAACCCATGAAGGCTCCGCCACCATGGACTGGATGGAGCAGGAACAGGAACGCGGCATCACCATCACGTCGGCCGCGACCACCGCGTTCTGGAGCGGGATGGAGCACCAGTACCAGGAACACCGCATCAACATCATCGACACCCCGGGGCACGTCGACTTCACCATCGAGGTCGAACGTTCCATGCGCGTGCTCGACGGTGCCTGCATGGTGTACTGCGCCGTGGGCGGTGTGCAGCCTCAGTCCGAGACCGTGTGGCGCCAGGCCAATAAGTACGGCGTGCCCCGCCTGGCCTTCGTCAACAAGATGGACCGCACCGGCGCGAACTTCTTCAAGGTCTACGACCAGCTGCGGCTGCGCCTGAAGGCCAACCCCGTGCCCATCGTCATCCCCATCGGCGCCGAGGACAACTTCCGTGGCGTCATCGACCTGACCAAGATGCGCGGCATCGTCTGGGACGAAGCCTCCCAGGGCACCAAGTTCGAATACATCGACATTCCCGCCGAGATGGTCGACCAGGCCAACGAATGGCATGAAAAGCTGATGGAATCGGCCGCCGAGGCCAACGAGGAACTGATGAACAAGTACCTCGAGACCGGCTCGCTGACCGAGCAGGAGATCGACCGCGGCATCCGCCTGCGCACGATCGCCTGCGAGATCCAGCCCATGCTGTGCGGCACCGCCTTCAAGAACAAGGGCGTGCAGCGCATGCTGGACGCGGTCATCGACTACCTGCCGTCGCCAGTCGACATCCCCCCGGTCCGCGGCACGGACGACGAGGGCAACGAGATCGTGCGCAAGGCCGACGACGGCGAAAAGCTGTCGGCGCTGGCCTTCAAGCTGATGACCGACCCCTTCGTCGGCCAACTGACCTTCATCCGCGTGTACTCGGGCGTGCTGCGTTCGGGCGATACGGTCTTCAACCCGATCAAGGGCAAGAAAGAGCGCATCGGCCGCATCCTGCAGATGCACGCCAACAACCGCGCCGAGATCAAGGAGGTCGTGGCGGGCGACATCGCGGCCGTGGTCGGCCTCAAGGAAGTCACCACCGGCGAAACCCTGTGCGACGTGGGCGATCACGTCCTGCTCGAGCGCATGGAGTTCCCCGAGCCCGTGATCTCGCAGGCCGTCGAGCCCAAGTCCAAGGCCGACCAGGAAAAGATGGGCATCGCCCTGCAGCGCCTGGCCGCCGAGGATCCGTCCTTCCGTGTACGCAGCGACGAGGAATCCGGCCAGACCATCATTTCCGGCATGGGCGAACTGCACCTCGAGGTGCTGGTCGACCGCATGCGCCGCGAGTTCGGTGTCGAGGCCAACGTCGGCAAGCCCCAGGTGGCCTACCGCGAGACCATCCGCAAGACCTGCGAGGAAATCGAAGGCAAGTTCGTCAAGCAGTCCGGCGGCCGCGGCCAGTACGGCCACGTCGTGCTCAAGCTCGAGCCCCTCGAGGCGGGCGGCGGCTACGAGTTCGTCGACGCCATCAAGGGCGGCGTGGTGCCGCGCGAGTACATCCCGGCGGTCGACAAGGGCATCCAGGAAACCCTGCCCGCGGGCGTGGTGGCCGGCTACCCGGTGGTCGACGTCAAGGTGACGCTGTTCTTCGGTTCCTACCACGACGTGGACTCGAACGAAAACGCTTTCCGCATGGCTGCTTCGATGGCCTTCAAGGACGGCATGCGCAAGGCCAGCCCCGTGCTGCTCGAGCCCATGATGGCCGTCGAGGTCGAGACGCCCGAGGACTACGCCGGCACGGTCATGGGCGACCTGTCGTCGCGCCGCGGCATGGTTCAAGGCATGGACGACATTCCCGGCGGCGGCAAGATCATCAAGGCCGAGGTTCCGCTGGCCGAGATGTTCGGCTATTCCACCAGCCTGCGTTCGCAGACCCAGGGTCGCGCGACGTACACGATGGAATTCAAGCAATATGCCGAGGCGCCGCGCAACGTCGCCGACGAAGTCATCGCGGCACGCACGAAGTAAACAAACCGTCCGGCCGGGCAGGCGCCCGGCCGGAACACCCAACTCATTCATTTCCTAGGAAATCACGGGATCTATCATGGCAAAAGGCAAGTTTGAACGGACCAAACCGCACGTCAACGTAGGGACGATTGGCCACGTTGACCACGGCAAAACGACGCTGACGGCGGCGATCACGACGGTGCTGGCCAAGGCCGGCGGCGGCGAGGCCCGTGGCTACGACCAGATTGACAACGCGCCCGAGGAAAAAGCGCGCGGGATCACGATCAACACCTCGCACGTGGAATACGAGACGGCCACGCGCCACTACGCGCACGTGGACTGCCCGGGCCACGCGGACTACGTGAAGAACATGATCACGGGTGCGGCGCAGATGG
>NZ_JAPFGD010000015.1 GCF_027257175.1 Castellaniella sp. S9
CGCCTACATCCGCTGGTACAACGAACGTCGCATCAAGGTCTCACTTGGCGGACGTAGCCCCGTGGAGTATCGTCAGGCGCTGGGGTTGATCTCCGTTTAAACCGTCCAAGAAAACGTCCGCACCCCCCGGGGGTCAGTATTACACCGGCGCTAACATCTATGCAGAGGTGCGGCGTGTAGCCCGACCGCAGGCCGCCGTTGCACTCATCACCTACGGCGTGCTGCATGTCGCGGGCGCCGTGGATCTGGCCGTGCAGCGCTTCTACTACGACACCGTCGGCCCCTATTGGCCTGCGGAGCGCCACCACGTGGAAGACGGCTACCGCAGTCTGCCGTTCCCTTTCAAGGAGGTCGCGCTTGCGCCACTGGCCATCCAAGCGCAGTGGTGCCTGGACGATCTCATCGGCTATCTCCACACCTGGTCGGCCGTGAAGGCCGCGGAGAAGGCGCTGGGATCCAATCCTGTGGAGGCCCTGGCGGATATCTTGCGCAAGGAATGGGGAGGTCCCACCGCCCGGCGAACGGTCACATGGCCTTTGTCGGTTCGTGCCGGGCAGGTTCAAGACTGACCAGAAGACCTTCCACAGCAATGCGAAGGTCGGGGACGACGCGCGGCAGCACATCGAGTGCATCGACGGCGTACAAGGTGCCGACGGCAATTTCTATTTCGTTTAATTGATACCATAAACGGTATATATATGTACCGTATTATTATCAAATCCCCTTATACCCATGCTAGCATGGGTACCAATAATTCCATCGATGAGTACCTCCAGGCAAGAAGAGGCAGTAAGGGCGAGGTGTATTCACGCACGCGAAGTGAATCACACGACTTTTTCGGATTGTTTTGACAAAAGGAGCAGGAGATGACAGCAGCCACTGCTATCGCTATTGATAGCCAATTGGATAAAGAAATCAGAGAAGGATTCTCTCAGTGGATCGGCGAGGCGCCGGTATATTGGCATTCCGATAGGAATGCCTGGGTCGTTACCGGCTACGAAGAAGGATTCCGCATCCTCAAGGAGGCGGAAACATTCTGGAGGGATATTCCAGAGCGCGAAGGGGCGACCGAATTCTGGGGGCGGCACTTATTGAATCTGAGCGGGCGAGACCATCGTCGCCTTCATGCCATGCATATGCGCCTCACCGGGGAGGATTTTGCCGAATTGATCCGCCCGATGGCGTTTGAGCTGGCGCGGGGATTGGCCGCGCAGCTCGTGGCGAAAGGATCGGCCGAATTGGCTGTGGAATACGCGGATACGGTACCGATGTACATCGGCAGCAAATTTCTCGGTATCGACACTTCCGATGAAAATTTTATGCGGAATCTGAATCAACAGATGCAGATTCGCGCCAAATGGAAGGAGGAGCTGCATGCCAGGGAAGGGATTCCGCTGAGCAGTAAAATCGCGCAAGACGGTCAAAAGGCACTCGAGGCGATCACGCAGCTCATTCTGCCCACCATAAGGGACAGGCGTGACAATCCGCGGGATGATTTGATCAGCAGGTTCTGGGCGGAAGGGCCGACTGTCTTCCCAGACTGGGGTGAAAGAGATGTCATGACTTTGTGCTGGAGCAGTCTGGACAATGAAACCAAGCCTTTGCTGAGAGGACTGCTATACATCATTGCACGCGACCAGGACCTGCAGGCGAGGTTGCGGGCAAATCCGCAGGAGGTACAAAACTATGTTGAGGAAGGGCTGCGCTATCTGACCCCCTTCAGGACTATTCGCCGGACGGTCCTGAAGGATGTCGATCTCAACGGAACCCAGATGAAAGCCGGCGATGGAATCTATGTCATTACGCCACTGACGAACCGAAGCGAAGAAAAATGGGAATGCCCCTACAGCTTCAACCCGGAAAGGGAGCAAACCACCCATTTCGCACTGGGTTTCGGGGCTGGCTATTGTGTGGGCCGCTATGTCGGTCGCGTCGAGGCGGCGGAAACAATAAAAGCGCTACTGGCGGAAACCCAGTCGTTCGAGCTCGACCCCAAGGGGCGAGAACCGAAATGGGCTGGTGAAATGTACCATTCCATAGCGCCGTTGGATACGCTGTTGAGGTAGCCAGCCTTGTGAGGGCTTACCGCTTGGTTTTTGTCTGAGGCCGATTTCCATAGGCCTCGGGTGTGGCGGTAAGCCCCGAATCGATCATGAAATATAAATAAATCAGGAGACACAAGATGCCCCACATCATCACTGAGGCGTGTATCGACTGCATACACAAGGAATGCGTGAAGGAATGCCCAGTTGATTGCATATATGAGGGGGTGCGCTCATTGTATATCCAACCAGATGAATGCATAGATTGCGGAGCCTGTGTTCCGGCGTGCCCAGAGGATGCCATCTTCTTTGACGAGGACGTGCCAGACAATCTGAGGGAGTATATAGCCGATAATACTAGATTCTTCTCGGAGATCCTGGATGGAAAGACTGAACCACTCGGTTCCCCGGGTGCGGCTGCGCCGATCGGCAGCTATGGCTCTGATACGAAGCTGGTGGCCGGGCTTCCGGAAAGGCATAGTGCCTGTAAAAACCACTGAGCGGATGGGGATGATATGCAATCCAAGAGAGTGGCGATAATCGGCGCCGGACCCGGGGGATTCTACGCGGCGCTTGAGTTGCTCAAACATTTCTCCGGCCAGATAGATATCATCGATAAACTGCCTACGCCATTCGGCCTTGTTCGGTACGGGATCGCCCCGGATAATCAGCGGATGAAGACGGTGTCCAAGGTTTTTTCCGGATTGATCGATGAATTCAGCAATCTCCGATTCATCGGAAATGTTGATTTTGGCGTCGATTTGAATAGAGACGACCTGTTGCGGCACTACGATTCCATCATATATGCAACAGGGGCGGCGGGCAGACAATATTTGCGTGTTCCCGGAGAAGGCCTGGAGGGAAGCTTCAGCGCGATGGATTTCGTGGATTGGTACAACGGGCATCCTCTCAGGCGAATTTCAGATTTTTCGCTGAGGTTCTCCAAAGCGGCGGTCGTGGGCGGCGGCAACGTTGCCTTGGACGTCGTCAGGATGCTGATCAACGAGATGGATGTCGTCAGGTCGACCGATGTGCCCGATAGCATCTTGCGGGAACTCGAGCGCAACGCCGTCCGGGAGGTTTACCTCTTGGTGCGCAAAGGCCCTGCTCAGGCCAGATTCACGCCGGTCGAGCTGCGTGGACTCGGCCACTTGAAAAATGTGGATATCATCATTGATCCGGAGGACTTGAGGCTCACCGATGATGAGGCCGATTATGTAAACAATAATCAGCAATGCCGCCTGAATATGAATATCCTGAAGTCCATTGCGGAACGGCCGAAAGCCGGGTATGAAAAGAAAATTCACATCAAATTCTGGCACTCAGTGGCATCCATCGGCGGAAAAGAGTCCGTCGAGTGGCTGGACTTATGTAGAAATAATGTCCTGCGTCATGGATCGTCTAAGCCGGATTCTGATGAAGGGCGCTGCCGGATTTCCGTGGATGCCATATTTTCGGCTATTGGCAATGTTGTTTCAATGGTTCCCGGCGTGCCGTTCGATGCACAAAAATCAATTGTCCCAAATATCAACGGGCGGATCATCGATGACGATGGGGTGGTTCTTCCCAAGGAGTTTGTGACGGGCTGGGCCAAGCGCGGCCCATCCGGCACGGTGGGCACCAACCGCCAGGACTCGGCGGAAACGGTCGCCGCATTGCTGAAAAGCTGGAAAACCTCAGACGATGATTGTGTTGCGGCACCGGCCAAGGCGGATATCATCGATGTCCTCAGAGAGAGAAATATCAACTTCACCTCTTGGAGCGACTGGATCAATATTGACAGTCAAGAATTGGCGGCTGGCCACGAGCAAAACAGGCCGCGAGTCAAGTTTCAAGATCTGGACGATATGATGGGCTGTTTGAGCTGAATGTCATAATGGTATGATCGCTACTCAAAACAGGGTGAGGCCCTATATGGCTATGCGCTTTGAGTTGCGACATCTCCGCGCCTTCGTCCTGCTGGCTGAGGAGCTGCACTTCGGGCGTGCGGCCGAGCGCCTGTGCATGACCCAGCCCGCCCTCAGCCGGTTGATCCGCTCACTGGAGGACGATATCGGTGTAGAGCTTCTGCAGCGAACGACGCGCAGCGTCGAGCTTACAGAAGCCGGTCGGGTATTTCTGGCGGAAAGCCGGGAGGTGCTGAGGCTGCTGGAGCGCGGTGTGATGCGAACCCACAGCGCGGCCTTGGGCAACGCGGGCAATGTCGCGGTGGCCTATACGGATTTTGCCATCAATGGCCCGCTTCCGCGCATACTGGAAACCTTCCGGCGTGAGCATCCGGGGGTGCGGGTGGAATTGAGCTACGTACCCACTGTCGTTCAAAAGGAGGAGATCCTGGCCGGCCACATTGACGTGGGCTTGTTGATCGGGCCCTTTGAAAGCAAGGGTGTCAATTCCGTCTCCGTGATGCTCGATCCTTTGGTGGCTTTGCTGTCGGACGGCCACCCGCTCGCCCGGCAAGAAACGGTTTCCCTCAAGGATCTGGCGGATGAGCCTTTTGTCCTGGGCTCCAAGGACAGCTGGGCGGCATTCAGGCATATCGTGTTCTCTGCGTGCCGGGAAGCCGGCTTTTCGCCGAATGTGGTTCAGGAAGCGTCCACCAGTGACGGCATCTTCGGCCTTGTTTCAGCCAATATCGGCGTCTCGCTCTACTCTTCATGCGTGCGTAGCATTCAACGTCAGGGCCTGGCCATCAGACCTTTGGCCGGGGTGGACCACCAGGTTGAAACGCTGGCTGTCTGGCGCAGTGACAATGTTTCGCCAAGCGTCCAGCGCTTCGTAAATACGCTGAGCGATACCATCAGGCATCTTTCAGCGCGACCTTGGGAAAATCAATCGGTACGTCCAAGGCAAGGTTGATGTAGTTGGTAAAGAGATTCAGAGCGACATGCGCCATGATCTCGACGATCTGTTCGTCTCCGAAACCCGCCTCCCGCAGACTGGCGATGTCGGCATCCGCCATCTGCGCACGCTGCTCGACGACCTTGAGGGCAAAAGCCAAGGCCGCGGTGGTCCTGGCATCATCGGCATGGCCCGCCTGGGCGGCGGACATTTCGGCGGCCGATGCCCCGGCATTCTGGCCGAGGACGGTGTGGGCGGCCAAGCAGTATTCGCAGCGATTGCGGTTGGCGATCGCCACAGCGATCTGCTCCCCGAGCTTGGCGCCCAGCGTCCCTTGAGCCAATGCGCCGAAGGCGGACCACATGCTCTGCAGGGCGGCAGGGGAGTTGGCCACGGCCTTGAACATATTGGGTGTGGCGCCGAAGGCTTGCTGGATCTGGGCCAGCAGGGATTGGCTTGCGGCGGGGACGAGGTGGGTTTGAATGTTGACGCGGGACATATCGAACTCCTGGAGGAAGTCAGGCTGGTCAGGGAAAACAGTCTGCGAAGCAAGGCCTGTTGGGCGATCTCGTCGGGTAGCAGCCAGTCACCCGACGCGACGTGGACAGTATGCCCCGATTAATCGTACGATATGTGTTAATAAATCCATAAAACATATCATTCGGTTCATATGTGCGCCTCTTCTCCGACCTCTTCTCCGATAGACCGCCTCTCGGGCATTCTCGAACGGTTCCGGGTGCAGGCCCAGTTCCATCACTCCGGCGCATTGTGCGGACTCAATCACTTCGACGCTTGCGATGGGCATGGCTATCTGCACGTGTTGCGCCGCGGCCGCTTGGAGGTCAGCCATCCGGATACGCGTGAGGCGCCCCGGTCGATGCGCTTCGACGAACCGGCCTTGTTGCTGTATCCGCGCCCCTTCACGCATCGCTTTCACAACCCGCCAGTGGAGGGGGCGGATTTCACCTGCGCACGGCTGAACTTCGACGGTGGACCCTACAACCCGCTTGCACGGGCGCTGCCCTCTCTGATTGCATTGCCGCTGGCACGGGTGTCGGGTCTGGAATTGGCACTCGAATTGCTATTTGACGAAACCCATCGAATCCGCTGCGGCCAGAGGTTGCTGGTCGATCGGATCTTCGAAATCGTTGTGATCCAGTTGATGCGCTGGCTGCTCGATCACCCCCTGGAGGCAGGGGTGCGCCCCGGTTTCATCACCGGGCTCTCGGATCCCCGTCTGGCGCGTGCTTTGGTTGCCATGCACGACGCTCCGGGCGAGCATTGGCCGGTGGGCCGCATGGCTGAGCGCGCCGGCATGTCGCGTACGGCGTTTGCCAATACCTTTCGCGAGGTGGTGGGCCAGACGCCGGCGGATTACTTGAATGACTGGCGCATTGCGCTCGCGCAGAACAAGCTGCGCGAAGGGCGACCCATCAAGGTCCTCGCCGAGACGCTCGGCTATGCGAATCCCTCCGCATTGTCGCGCGCGTTCTCGGCCAAGGTGGGCATGTCCCCTCGTGAGTGGCTGGCGCAGGCCTCACTGGGATCGGACAAATAAACCCGCTGTCTTAGAAAGCCGGATGGATGCTCAATGCGCACAGGGCCGATAATTGGCACAGCGGCCTGCCGGATGCCGCGTGCAAGGCGTTGAACGCCTCTTGCACCGCCTGCAGATCGCGTTGCGCCGACGGTTCGCGCGTCACGACGCCCGCGGCCACCAGGCGCGCGACCACGTCGCTGGTCAGCAGAAAAGTATCCTTGCCGACCAGGCGCAGGAATCCGGCCGCCGAACGCCCGCCCAGCCGGGCGCCGCGTGTGGCCAGCAGCCGCCACAGGCCGATGATGTCGGTGACCGGCCAATCGGCGATGAATGCGCCGAAACTGCCGCTCTGTTCCTGACGGACGTCCAGGATGAACCGGGCATTTTGCGCAATGGTTTGCATCTTGGCGCGATGGCGGATGAGGGTCGTATTCTGCATGTGCTGCTCGATGTCCGCATCGCTCAGCGCAACCATGGTCGTGGGGTCAAAGCCTGAAAAGGCGGCCTCGAAGGCGGGCCACTTGGCATCGACCACGGAATGCTGGATGCCGGCTTGAAACACGCGTTGCGTCATGGCGGACAGGTAGCGATCGTCGCTCTTGCGCCTCAATTCCTCGGGTGGTAGCGCCTGGGGTAGAAAGGCCTCCATGGCCGCATTGGAATCGAAACGCGCGCGTACCGTGTCGTGGAGCCACTGATAAGTCAGATTCACTGTCGTTTACCTCTCATTCGACGTCGCCGCGCATGCCGGCTTCTTCAGGCTTCCGAGTTTACAGCGCGGCGTGGGTTGAGCGTCCCTGACGGTCGGGTGCCCGCCCAGACGCTTGCGCAGATCACGCCGATCCCGGCCAATTGGATGGCGCCTAGGCTCTGGCCCAGAAAAACCCATCCCAACAATACGGCGGTGAGCGGGCTCAGGAACAGCAGGGAGGACACGATCACGGGGCTGATGCGGCCGATGCCCCGGAACCATAGGGTGTAGGTCAGCGCGCTGCCGATCACCCCGAGCCACGCGAGACCCAGTAGATTGGTCGGACTCAGAGCCGGAATGACAGGATCAAATAGCAGCACCAGGGGAACCAGCAGCAGCCCGCCCAGGCAAAGCTGCCAAGCCGTGAGGGTGACCATGGAAACAGAGGGCCGCCATCGGCGCACCAGGATATTGCCCAGGGCCATCGACGCGGCGGCGCCCAATGCGGCCGCGACGCCCAGGCCGTCCAGCTTGGACTCCGGCGCCAGCACCAGCAGCCCGACGCCCATGATGCCGGCCAGTCCGGCGACCAAGGACTTGATGCGCAACGGCGTACCAAGCAGCACTGGCGCGAGCAGCGCAACGAGCAGCGGCTGGATCGCTCCGACCGTGGCGGCAACGCCGCCGGGAAGGCGGTAGGTGGCGACGAACAGCAGGCTCAGGAACACCGAGAAATTCAGGGCGCCGAGCACGAGACTGCGCAGCCACCAGATCCCGCTTGGCAACTGTCGCGCAATCAACAGCAGCAGCAGCCCGGCGGGCAGGGCTCTCAACACAGCCACGGTCATGGGCTCGAATCCCGGCAGGAATTCCGTGGTCACAATGTACGTGCTGCCCCAGACGATGGGTGCGCTGGCGGTCAACAGCAGGTCGGCGGACCGGTGCTTCATAGAACCACCGCCGGACCGCATGGTGAGCGGCGCGGCTTCTGCGGCGTGCCAGTGTGTGGCGTGGGTGCCCGCTGCGCGGGCCGGGCGATGACATGCGCTGTCATGAAATTCCTTTCCTTCCAATCGTGATCGCAAGTGTAGCCGCGTATTCACCACCTGGTTAATACGGCCCAACGGACCGGATTGGACTCATGGCCGCGATGGTTTTCAGCCCGGCCCGGCACAATGGAACAAACGCCTCCGGCATCCTGCCGGGATGCCCGGATGCGTTTCAGTAAACCGGTGCCTCGCCCTGCGGGCGGCGCTTGAAACGGCGGTGCACCCAGTAGTATTGATCAGGTGTCTCGCGGATGCGCGCCTCGAGGAACTGGTTCATCGCCAGCGCATCGGCCCGGCTGTCGCCGCTGGGAAATGTCGGCAGGGCAGGGTAGATCCGCAGCTTGTAGCCACGATAGCCGGGCAGCACCTCCGAGATGAAGGGCACGACGCGCGCGCCGCTCAGTCGTGCCAGGCGCGACACGGCGGTCAGGGTGCAGGCCTGCACGCCGAAGAACGGCACGAATACCGAATCGCGCAGCCCGAAATCCATGTCCGCGGCCAGCATGATGGGCTTGCCGGATTTCAACACCTCCAGGATGTCGCGCGCGCTGCCGTGGCGCGGGATCATCATCGTGCCGAACCGGGCGCGTTGCCCCCTCGAGATCGCATCGGCCGCGCCGTCCGACATTGGGGTGTAGATGGACGCCACCGGGTGCAGTATCGAGTAATACATACAGGCAGCCTCGATCGCGACGAAATGAAATCCCAGGAATATGGTGGGCTGGTCGTAATGGTCCTGCAGGTCGATGGCGCTGTCCAGCTCCACCAGGCTCGTAATGGCCTCGGCGCTGCCGTACCATTGCACGCCGCGTTCCAGGTAGCCGCGTATGACGTGCTGGAAGCTGGTGCGCGCCAGGCGCTTGCGCTGTTGCTCGGTTTGCTCCGGGAAGCACAGGCGCAAATTGGTATCCAGGATATGCCTGCGCTTGCCCGGGATCAGGTACAGCAGGAACCCCAAAGCCTCGCCGACTCGGGCAACCAGTCCGTATGGCAAGGTGGACAGGACACGGAGCAGGCCCGAGATGAGGGCGGTCTGGGTATTGATTTTCATGGGGGCGGGCAGGTCCCGATCGGGAAGCCCGCATCGGGCCGAAGCCCCATGCTAGCATGCGCCCTCGGTTTATGATGATGGGCCTTCATCTTCAAAAGAGGAACAATCATGGCCTTGAAGCTTCAAACCATTGTTTGCAGTACGCGTCCCGGACGAGTCGGGCCGTCGGTGGCCCGCTGGTTTCATGCGTTCGCCCAACAGCACGGCGGCTTCGATGCGCAGCTCGTCGACTTGGCCGACGTCGGGCTGCCCTTGTACGACGAGCCGGTGCATCCCCGGATGCAGCAGTACGAGCACGACCACACCAAGCGCTGGAGCGCCAGCGTGGCCTCCGCCGACGCCTATGTGTTCGTGACGCCGGAATACAACTACAGTCCGCCGCCGGCCCTGGTCAATGCGCTGGATTTCCTCTACAAGGAATGGAACTACAAGCCCTGCGGCTTTGTGGGCTATGGCGGGGTGTCCGGCGGCCTGCGGGCGGTCCAGATGGAACGGCTGCACGTCACCACCCTCAAGATGATGCCGATGGCCGAAGGCGTGGCGGTGCCGATGGTCGCCAGCCACATCGGCGACGACGGCGCGTTCGCCTCGAACGAACTGATCGATGCATCGGCCAAGACCATGCTGGACGAATTGCTGCGCTGGGCCGAGGCCCTGAAGGCCATGCGCGCCTGAGCCGCTTGCCGCTGCGGGCGTCGTGCAAGTCCCGATTGACGGTTCCTTTCACCGCCTGTTGGATTTTATTTCACTGTCATCGGCAATGAAGGCGGCGCCTCGCCCCACGAGCCGGCTCGTGGGCCTCTGAACCGTACCGGGCATGCCGCTACATCGTGCATGGCGTGGGCGTGGCCGTGGGCGTCTACGAACTGGTGATGCTCTACGCGCACATTCATTGGCCCCCACGCCGGCGTCCGGGACCTCGAACGCGCCCCGGCCCTCTATCGCGACGGCCCCGGCCTGCACAGCCACACCGATGCCGCCGTCAGCATGGCCTGCAGACCGGCGTTCAGCGTGGGGTGGATCACGGGCGCGAACTTGGGCGAATGGTTGTTGGGCAAGGTGTTGAGCTGTCCGGCGGCCTTGGCCCGGGCATGGATCCCAGGGTCGGTGCCGCCCACGAACCAAAAGACATAAGGCGTCTTCCAGGCCCGCCCAAAGAGGCTGAAGTCCTCGCTGGCGCCGGCCGGCGGGGTCTCGAAGGCGCGTTCGCCGAACTGCGCCTTGAAGGCCAGCGCGATCCGCTCGGTGGATTCGACGTCGTTGCGGGTCACCGGAAACGAGCTGATGGTGGTGAATTCGGGCTCGCGCGGGGCGTTCGAGGCCATGCATTCGGCGCAGCAGATGCGCCTGACGGCGGCCAGCATGGTGCTGCGGACGTCCTCGTCGTAGGTGCGGATGTTCAGCTTGAGGGTGGCGTCCTCCGGGATGATGTTTTCCCGTACACCCGCATGCAGCGAGCCGATGGTCAGCACGGCGGTGTCGCTGGGCGCGATCTCGCGCGAGACGATGGTCTGCAGGCGCATCGCGGTCGCGGCGGCCATGATGACCGGATCGATGGCGGTCTGCGGCTGCGAGCCGTGCGCGCCACGGCCGAATAGCTTGACCTTCAGGCTGTCGCCCGCGGACAGGATGACGCCGCTGCGATAGCCCACCGTACCCGCTTCGCCGACCACGACGTGCTGGCCCAGGATCACGTCGGGCTTGGGGAAGCGCTCCAGCATGCCGTCGTCGATCATGCTCTGGGCACCGCGCCCGGTCTCCTCGCCGGGCTGGAAGACCGCCAGCACGGTGCCGTGCCAGGCATCGCGATGCCGGGACAGGACCCGTGCCACGCCCATCAGCCAGGCGATGTGCATGTCATGGCCGCAGACGTGCGAGACGCCCACCTCGGTGCCATCCTCGTCCCGCACCTTGACCGTGCTGGCATAGGGCAGGCCGGTGGCCTCGGTGACGGGCAGGGCATCCATGTCGGCGCGCAGCATCACGGTCGGGCCCTCGCCGTTGCGCAGCACGCCGACCACACCGGTTGCGCCGACGCCGCGCGTGACCTCGAAGCCCTCGGCCTCGAGATGATCGGCCGCGATCCCGGCACTGCGGAATTCCTGCATGGACAGTTCGGGATTGCGGTGCAGGTCCTTGTAGACGGCCTCCAGTTCGGGCAACAGCGCCCCAGCCTCGAGCTCGAGGGCCGCGGTCAACGCATTCATGGCTGATTCCTTGCTTGTACGCTACGGCGGCCAGGGCGCCGCCTGGCGTCATTGTATGCCGCGCATTGCCTCGTCGCCTGATAAGATTGAGGAATCAATATTCATGGAAACCCAAATGAGCCTGTCGCCTTTTCACCTTGCCATTCCCGTCTATGATCTGCCCGCCGCTCGCCGTTTCTACGGCGAGGTGTTCGGCCTCGAAGAAGGCCGCTCCAGCGATCAGTGGGTGGACTTCGATTTCTACGGCCACCAGCTCGTGATCCACGAGCATCCCCGCACGGCCTCGCAGGAAAATGCGCACACCAACCCGGTCGACGGGCATGCGGTGCCGGTGCCGCATTTCGGCATCGTCCTCGAATGGGATCAATGGGAGGCCCTGGCCGAGCGCCTGAAATCCTTCGGCACGGCCTTTGTCATCGAACCTTATGTGCGCTTCAAGGGCCAGGTCGGCGAGCAGGCCACCATGTTCCTGCTCGATCCCTGTGGCAACGCCCTGGAATTCAAGGCGTTCAAGGATATCGGCCAGCTGTTCGCGAAGTAAAGGGCGCCTTGCCGAGGGTCAGGCGACGGCCTGGACCTCGGCGAGTGCCTGGATGTCCTGCCGGGCCTGCGCAAAGCCGCGCTCGCGGTTTTCGGGGCCCATGTCCATGCCTTCGGCACGCACGACACGGATGTCCGTGACGCCCATGAAGCCGAAAATCGTCTTCAGGTAGCTTTCCTGGTGTTCCATGGCCGAGCCCGCCTCGCTGGTGGAATAAATGCCGCCGCGGCTGAGCGCGAGGATCACGGTCTTGTCGCCCAGCAGGCCCACGGGCCCGTTTTCCGTGTACTTGAACGTACGGCCGGCCTGCGCCACGCGGTCCAGC
Source organism: Castellaniella sp. S9 (assembly GCF_027257175.1). Taxonomy (GTDB): domain Bacteria; phylum Pseudomonadota; class Gammaproteobacteria; order Burkholderiales; family Burkholderiaceae_B; genus Castellaniella. The sequence continues at coordinate 12,288 of NZ_JAPFGD010000015.1, forward strand.
CAGGCCTTGAGCTGCGCCGGGATGGTGAAGTTGTAGAGCGGCGCGCCGATCACCACGACGTCGGCGGCCAGCAGCTGGCGCACCATGGCCTCGGATACCGCATTTTCCCGCGCCTGGGCCTCGGTGGGCGAGCCGGTCGGCGGCTGGCGGAAACCCAGCGCATCGCGCGACAGCGGGCTGGGCGCCTCGGCCGCGAGATCCAGGTAGTGCACCTGGGCCCCGGGATGGCTGGCGAGCCAGTGTTCGACGGCTTCGCGCGAGAGCTGGCGGGATACGGAACTGGCGCCGGTGATGCTGGAGTCGATGTGCAGGACTTGCATGGGAAAACCTTTCTTGAAATAGGGTCAGTGAATGGAAAACATTATCCATTAGGACTATTTATTTGATAAGTAGCTATAAAATACATAGATTGTTCTATCTGTGGTGGTAATCAAGCATGCAAGACCTCAATGACATGCGCTATTTCGCCGAGGTGGCCGAGCGCGGCGGCTTTACGGCGGCCGCGCGCGCCCTGGGCGTGCCCACGTCCCGGCTGTCGCGGCGGATCGCGCGGCTCGAGGCCGAACTGGGCATGCGGCTGTTGCAGCGCACGACGCGCAAGCTCTCACTCACCGCCGCCGGCGAACAGTATTTGCGTCATTGCCTTGCGGTGCGGGATCAGGCCGAGCAGGCCTGGGCCGAGCTTGCCCAGGTCAGCGCCGAGCCCCGCGGCATTTTGCGGGTGGTGTGCCCGGTGACGCTGGCCCAGACCGTGGTCGGTCCGCTGTTGGCCGAGTATCTGGGGCGCTATCCCGAGGTCCGCCTCGACTTGCAGGTCAGCAATCGAGTGGTCGATCTGGTCGAAGAGGGCGTGGACATCGCCTTGCGGGTACGCAGCGAACTCGGCGACAGCGGCAGCGAGATCGCCAAGTGGCTCGGGCTCAGCCACGCGCTACTGGTCGCCAGCCCGCAACGGCTGGATCGTGACGGCCGTCCCCGCGAGCCGGCGGACTTGGCGAAAATGGCTGCGGTGGGCATGTCGGGCATCGAGGGCGGCATCCGCCTGCGTTTCTCGGGGCCTGACGGCGAGCGCCATGCGGTCACCTGTCGGCCGGCATGCACGGCAGACGATCTGATCACCCTGCGCTTTGCAATCCTCGGCGGCGTGGGCTTTGGGGTGTTGCCGGATTACATGTGCCACGAGGATCTGGCGGCCGGCCGCCTCGAACACGTCCTGCCCGGGTGGTCGCTGCCGCCCGGCATCGTGCATGCGGTTTATCCGTCGCGCCGTGGAATGGCGCCCGCGCCGCGCGCATTCCTGACGTTCCTCGGTGAAAAACTGGCCGATAGTGCGGACGGCAGCCTCCCGGGCATTTCGCCGCTGCCGGAACGCGGCGGCCATGGCGGGCAAGCGCCCCCGGTCCGATGATCTACAATCGGCCGGAACCCGTCTTTCAGGAGAACGCCATGCCCGGTTTGCTGCCCGATGTCGATCCCGATGGACTGCTCGAGTATTCGGTGGTCTACACCGATCGCGCGGTCAACCACATGTCCCGCGCCTTTCAGGGTGTGATGAAGGACATTTCACGCACGCTCAAGTCCGTCTACGGCGCCCACTCGGCGATCGTGATCCCGGGCAGCGGCACCTTCGGCATGGAGGCCGTCGCCCGCCAGTTCGCCACCGGCAAGCATTGCCTGGTGATCCGCAACGGCTGGTTCACTTTTCGCTGGAACCAGATTTTCGAGGCGGGGAACATTCCGTCGCGCACCACGGTCCTGAAGGCACGCCAGACCGAGGCGGGTGCCCAGGCCCCGTTCGCGCCGCCACCCATCGAGGAGGTCGAGGCGGCGATCCGCGAGGGCCGGCCCGATCTGGTCTTCGCCGCCCACGTCGAAACCGCCTCCGGCATCATGCTGCCCACCGACTACATGCGACGGATCGGCGAGGCGGTCCACGCAGTCGGCGGCATGTTCGTGCTGGACTGCATCGCCTCCGGCACCATCTGGGTCGATATGCGCGAGGTGGGTGCCGACGTGCTGATCAGCGCGCCGCAAAAAGGCTGGACGTCCTCGGCCTGCTGCGGGCTGGTGATGCTCAGCCCGCTGGCGCGCGAGCGGATCGAATCGACCACCAGCACCAGCTTTGCCTGCGACCTGCGCAAGTGGCTGCAGATCATGGAGGCCTACGAGAACGGCGGCCATGCCTACCATACGACCCTGCCCACGGACTCGCTGCGCATCCTGCGCGACGTGATGAACGAGACCGAGGCCTACGGCTACGACAAGGTGCACCGTGAACAGCAGGCACTCGGCGATGCCGTGCGCGCCATGCTGCGCGAAAAAGGCTTCAACAGCGTGGCCGCCCCGGGCTTCGAGGCGCCGGGCGTGGTGGTCAGCTACACGCAGGACGACGGCATCCACTCCACTGCCAAGTTCGCCCAGGCCGGCATCCAGGCCGCGGCGGGCGTACCGCTGCAATGCGACGAACCGCAGGATTTCAAGACATTCCGGATCGGCCTGTTCGGCCTGGACAAGCTGCACAACGTGGCGCGCACCGTCGATACGCTGGCCCGGGCCGTGGACGCCATGCGCTGATCGGCCGCGTGGTTTCCACCGTCCCCGGCAGCCCGGCGGCATGAGCACGCGGGCGGGCGCGCCGTTGCCCATCGATGCCCGCGCCAGCGGGCTGATGGTCGTCCTGTGCCTGATCTGGGGCCTGCAGCAGGTCGCCCTCAAGGCGGTGGCCGCCGACATCGCGCCCATCATGCAGATCGGGCTGCGGTCTTGCGTGGCGGTGGTGCTGGTGGCCGTGCTGATACGCTGGCGTCGCGAGCGGATCGATTGGGCCGACGGAAGCTGGCGGCCCGGCATCCTGGTGGGGGTGCTGTTCGGGGTCGAGTACCTGATGGTGGGCGAGGGCCTGCGTTATACGACCGCCTCGCACATGTCCGTGTTCCTGTATACCGCGCCGATCTTCGCAGCGCTCGGCCTGCAGTGGAAGCTGCCGGCCGAGCGCCTGTCCTTCATCCAATGGGTCGGCATCCTGACGGCGTTCCTCGGCATCGTCGTGACCTTCTACGATCGGGGGTCCGCCGATACGGCATTCTCCACCGACATGCTGATCGGCGACCTGCTGGGCTTGCTGGCCGGGGCCACCTGGGGCGCGACCACGGTGGTGCTGCGCTGCAGCCGGCTGGCGCGGGCGCCGACCACCCACACCTTGATCTTCCAGTTGATCGGTGCCGCGGTGATCCTGATCGGCGCGGCCGCCGCCACGGGCCAGGCCGGGATCCGGCCCACGCCGCTGGTGGTTGCCAGCATGCTCTACCAGACCCTGCTGATGGCATTCGGCAGCCTGTTGGTGTGGTTCTGGCTGTTGCGGACCTACCTGGCCTCGCGCCTGGGGGTGCTGTCGTTCATGACCCCCCTGTTCGGAGTGGGGTTCGGCGTCTGGCTGATGGACGATCCGCTGGATCCCGGATTCGTCGTGGGCGCGATCCTGGTGATGGCGGGTATCCTCCTGGTCAGCGGGTACGAATGGCTGCGCAGCCGGCTGCGGGCCCGGTCCGGGCGCTGACCGGCGACGCCGCAGCACGAGGCCCAGGCCCTCGCCTCGGCCGTGCCCGAATCGGGATCATCCGCCCGCGGCCGTCAGGCCCATTTGCCAGAAATCGGCCTCCAGGCGCGTGGCATCGCGGAAGGTTTCCGTGAGTACCGCGAGGCGCCCGGGCGTCTGGTCCGCCAGCCGGCGGTTGAGCCACTGGCGCTCGGCCTCGGCGGCGGCTTGGAATTCGGGACTGGTGTACATGGCGATCCAGGCTTCGTAGGGGTTGGCCTCGCCGCGCACGATGAACGGCTGCGCGGCCAGCCAGTTGGCGATGTCCGCATAGCCGATCAGGCAGGGGGCCAGCGCCACGTGCAGATCCAGCAGGTCCCCGCGGTTGCCCGCGTCCAGGACATAACGCGTATAGGCCATCGTCTCGCGAGCCTCGAGCAGCAGCCCGAGTTCCTCCTCGGTGATCCCCCATTCGGCGCAATAGGCGATATGCAGGTCCATCTCGATGTCGACGATGGCCTTCAGGCTGTCGAGGCCCTGGCGCAATTCGGCCATGTCGCGGCTCTTGTAGACCGCCAGGCCCCAGGCGCGCGCAAAGTGCACGAGAAACAGGTAATCCTGTCGTAGGTAATGGCGGAACGCCTCGTGGGGCAGGGTGCCCGCGCCCAATTGGCGTACGAAATCATGCTGGCAGTAAGCCAGCCACTGGGGCTCGCAGCGCGTGACCAGCGTGTTGAAAGGGGTGTCGTCGAAGCGTGTCATGGGAAATTTCCGAAATGTCAGGTTGGCGGCACGCCCCGCAGTGTAGCCCGTATCCCGTTTCAGGCCCGCAGACGGTACCCCGTCCGGAATATCCAGGCGATGATCGCCAGGCATGCCGCCAGGAATGCCAGCGTCATGCCCAGGCTCAGCCAGACATTGACGTCGGCCAGCCCGTAGAAGCTCCAGCGAAAGCCGCTCACCAGGTAGACGACCGGATTGAACAGGGTGATCGTGCGCCAGAGGGGCGGCAGCATGTCGATGGAGTAGAAGGTGCCGCCCAGGAACGTCAGCGGGGTGACGATCAGCAGCGGCACGAATTGCAGCTTTTCGAAGTTGTCGGCCCAGATGCCGATGATGAAGCCCAGCAGGCTGAAGGTCACCGAGGTCAGCACCAGGAACAGGACCATCGCCACGGGATGGTCGACGCGCAGGGGCACGAACAGGCCCGCCGTGGCGAGAATGATGAGGCCCAGCAGGATGGACTTGGTGGCGGCGGCGCCCGCATAGCCCATCAGCACCTCGAAGTACGACACCGGCGCCGACAGCAGCTCGTAGATGGTGCCGGTGAACTTGGGGAAATAAATGCCGAAGGAGGCGTTCGAGATGCTGTGGGTCAGCAGCGACAGCATGATCAGTCCGGGGACGATGAATGCGCCGTAGCTGACCTCGCCGATGTGCTCGATGCGGGTGCCGATGGCGGTGCCGAAGACCACGAAGTACAGCGAGGTGGAAATGACGGGCGCGACAATGCTTTGCAGCAGCGTGCGCCAGGTTCGGGCCATTTCGAACAGGTAGATGGCGCTGACGGCGCGCAGGTTCATGCGGCTTCCTTGATGAGATCGACGAAAATGTCCTCGAGCGTGCGCTGGGTGGTCTCCAGATCGGCGACGGCCAGGCCTTGGGCGCCCAGGGCCTCGAACAAGCGGGCCACGCCGCCGTCCCGGGGCGGGACGCCATAGCTGTAGATCAGGCTTGCGCCGTCCTCGGACAGGGACAGCGGCCAATCGGCCAGCGCCGCGGGGATGCCGCGCAGCGGCTCGCGCAGGCGCACGATGAGCTGCTTCTGGCCAAGCTTGCGCATCAGCGTCGCCTTGTCCTCGACGAGGACGATCCGGCCCTTGTTGATGATGCCCACGCGATCGGCCATCTCCTCGGCTTCCTCGATGTAGTGCGTGGTGAGGATGATGGTCACGCCGGTCGCGCGCAGCGCGCGCACCAGCGCCCACATGTCCTTGCGCAGCGACACGTCCACGCCCGCGGTGGGTTCGTCCAGGAACAGGATGGAGGGCTCGTGGGACAAGGCCTTGGCGATCAGGACGCGGCGCTTCATGCCGCCGGACAGCGACAGCAGCTTCTGGTCTTTCTTTTCCCACAGGGACAGGTCGCGCAGGACTTTCTCGATGTGTGCGGGATTGCGCGGCTTGCCGAACAGGCCGCGGCTGAAGCTCACCGTGTTCCAGACGGTCTCGAAGGCGTCTGTCGTGAGTTCCTGCGGCACCAGGCCGATGGCGGCGCGCGCCGCGCGGTAGTCCCGCGCAATGTCGTGGCCGTCGGCGAGGACGGTGCCGGCGGTGGGGTTGACCAGCCCGCAGATGATGCTGATGAGCGTGGTCTTGCCGGCACCGTTGGGGCCCAGCAACGCGAATATTTCGCCGCGCCGGATCTGGAGGTCGACCCCGTCGAGCGCGCGCAGGCCCGAGGCGTAGACCTTGTCCAGCCCCGAAACGGATATGATGGGCGTCATGCGCGATCCATGTGATTTTCGATAGGACAGGATAATTGCGTTCCAGCATTACCTTCAAGCTGTTCCTGGCCATACTCGCCAGCTGCGTCGTCGTGGCGCTGGCCATGGGCATGGCCGTGCGGTTCAGTTTCCAGAGCGATTTCGTCGATTACATCCACGAGCGCGAGGACCGACGGCTCGCCAATCTGGCCGAGATGCTCGAGGCGGACTACGAACGCGCCGGCGGCTGGCGCTTCCTGCAGGACGACCGCGACAGCTGGTGGCGCAGCCTGCGCCTGTCCAGCCGCGGCGTCGACCACGAGCGGGACGCCTTCGGCCGTCAGCGACATGGCGGGCCGCCGCCCAGGATCAGCCTGATCGATGCACAGGGCGACTGGCTGGCCGGCCCCCGCATCCTGGCCGGCGCGGGCATGCGGCGCCATCGCCTGGAGGTCAACGGGCAACTGGTCGGCTGGCTGGTGACCCCGCCGCAGCCGGCCATGGCCATCGACGACGAGGTCGACCGGCGCTTCCAATCGCGCCAGCTGCGCGCGACCTGGGTGATCGTGGGCCTGTCGGCGCTGCTGGCCGCCATGGTCAGCCTGATGCTGGCGCGGGCGCTGCTGGTGCCGGTGCGCCGCATCGCCCGGGCCACGCACCGTCTGGCCGGCGGCGATTACGGCACCCGGGTCCAGGTGGGCGCCACCGACGAACTGGGGCGCCTGGCAGAGGATTTCAACCGCCTGGCCAATAGTTTGGAGCGCAACGAGCGCCTGCGCCGTGATCTGATGGCCGATGTTTCTCATGAGCTGCGCACGCCCCTGGCGGTGCTGCGCGGCGAGATCGAGGCGCTGCAGGACGGCTTGCGCACGCCCGATGCGGCCACGCTCGCCTCGCTGCAGCACGAGGTGCTGCGGCTCAGCGCGCTGATCGACGACCTCTACGATCTTTCGCTGGCCGATGCGGGCGCGCTCAGCTACCGGATGCAGCCGCTGGACCTCGCGGCGCTGGCACGGCATGTCGCCGAGGGCCTGCGCGACCGCTACGCGCGCGCCGGCATCGACCTGCACGTCGACGCCGGCCGCGAACACTGGGTGCAGGGCGATGAGCGCCGCCTCGAGCAACTGATGTCGAACCTGCTGGAAAACACCCTGCGCTATACCGATGCGCCCGGCCGGGCCCGCGTGACGGTCGAGGCGGTTCCGCGTGCGGGGGTGCGCCTGACCGTCGAGGACAGTGCACCGGGCGTATCCGCCGAGGCGCTGCCGCGGCTCTTCGACCGGCTGTTCCGGGTCGAGGGTTCGCGCAGCCGCGCCCATGGCGGCGCGGGCCTGGGCCTGGCCATCTGCCGGCACATCGCCCAAGCCCATGGCGGCACGGCGCGCGCCATGGTCTCGCCGCTGGGCGGCCTGCGTCTCGAATTCGATTTCCCCCCTGGAGGACGACCGTGAATCCCGCTCGTGTACTCGTGATCGAGGACGAACCCAAGCTCGCCGAACTGCTGTGCGTCTATCTGGAGGCCGCGGGCTTCGAGGCGCGGCGGCTGGGCGACGGGCTGGAGGCGGCACGCGAGGTGCGGGACTGGTCGCCGGCCCTCGTGCTGCTCGACCTCATGCTGCCGGGCAAGGACGGCCTGGACGTGTGCCGCGAGATCCGGGCGTTCAGCGCGGTGCCCATCATCATGGTGACCGCCCGCGTCGAGGAGATCGACCGCCTGCTGGGCCTGGAGCTCGGCGCCGACGACTACATCTGCAAGCCCTACAGCCCGCGCGAGGTCGTCGCCAGGGTCAAGGCCGTGCTGCGCCGCAGCCGGCCCGACGCAACCGCCGGCCAGGAAGCGGCCCGGGCGGCGGGGCTGGTCATCGACGAGGACGCCTATCGGGCGCAACTGGACGGCACGGCGCTCGAGCTCACGCCGGTCGAATTCCGGCTGCTGGCCCTGCTGGCCTCCGCGCCGGGCCGCATTTTTTCGCGCGACCAGGTGCTGGACCGCCTGTACGACGACCATCGGGTCGTCACCGACCGCACGGTCGACAGCCACGTGAAGAACCTGCGCCGCAAGCTCGGCGCCATCCGTCCCGGGGACCTGATCCGGTCGGTCTACGGCGTGGGCTACCGCCTCGACCTGCAGGCCGCCGACGATGCCGAGCCGCATTGACGCCCGGAACACGGTCGGCACGGAGTTCACGGTTTCTCCATCTTTCATTCATTTTCCCGCCCCAGTGTGTGCGTAATCTGTGCACATCGCGGATCGAGGTTTGCGATCCGGATCAACACTAGGAGCACTCTATGAAGACCAAATCCTTCCTCGCCATTTCCTCCATCGCGCTGGCTGCCACCCTGGCGATGCCGCTGACCGCGTCCGCGCAGCCCGGCGGCACCGCTTGCGGCCCGCAAGGCAAGCACATGCGTCATGCCGCCAAGGGCGAGGGCGGCATGGTGCCGGGGCATGCGATGCGCGCCCTGAATCTCACCGAGGCCCAGCGCGACCAGATCTTCAAGATCCGCCAGGACCAGGCGCAGGCGCTCTATGACCAGCGCAAGGCCGAACGCACCGCGGCGACCAAGCTGCGCGAGCTCAGCAGCTCGGACGCCTTCGACGAGGCGCAGGCCCAGCGCCTGGCGCAGGAACTCGGCCAGGCCCAGGCGCAACTGGCGCTGCTGCGGGCGCAAAAGCACGCGCAGTTCCTCGCGGTGCTGACGCCAGAACAGCGCCAGACGCTGGATCAGATGCGCGAGCGCGGTCCCCGCGCGATGCATCGCGACGGCAAGCCCTCGCGCTCCTAGTGTCCCGTTCGATTAATCCGTACATTCAAATTCGGATGGATGCGTTGCCCAGGCAAGGCGCAAACCACAGCGATAGCAGTAGCTATCGCGAGGATTTGCAACGCCGCATGGGCGGCGCAGACGCCGAATTTGAGTACGAGTATTAATCGAACGGGACACTAGTCCACGAACAGGGTTCGCGCCGATTCGAAATGGCGGCGGTAGTAGGGGTTGTCCAGCGAGTCGATCCGTACTCTGCCGCCAGTCGAGGGCGCGTTGATGAAGCGGCCGTCCCCCATGTAGATCCCCATGTGCGAGTTCGAGCGGCCCAGGGTATCGAAGAACACGAAATCCCCGGGCCGCAGTTGGTCGCGCGCGATCGGGCGGCTGAGCCGCGCGATTTGCGCCGTGTTGTGGGGCAGCGCGGCGTCGGCCGCCACGCCGAATACGTATTTCACCAGGCCGCTGCAATCGAAACCCCGCGCGGGGCGTGCACTGCCGTAGCGGTAGTCGGACTGCAGCAGGCTGAGGGCGGTCATGACGACCTCGGTGCGCTGGGCCGGATCGATGCGCGGGCCGGGCGCCGTGCCCACACGGGACCCCGGCCCGGCGCAGGCGGCCAGCAGCAATACCGCGCCCATCGCCAGCGCCCGCATCCCGCGGGTGCATGGCCATGTGCGCGCTGTCGCCATGTCGTGTCCTCCTTGCGCCGGCCGCCGGGGGCTCAGCCCGCGCGGGATGCGCCCTCGGGCCAGTAGTGGCTGTCGGGCAGGGCCCGCGAGCCGAAAATCGCCTGTCCCACGCGCACGGTCGTCGCGCCTTCCTCGATCGCCCATTCGAAATCGCCGGACATGCCCATGGACAGTTCCTGGAAGCGCTCGCCCGACGGGGCATCCTGCCGCAGCCGGTCGCGCAGCGTGCGCAACAGCTGGAAGCAGGGCCGCACGTGCTGCTGATCCGACGAGAACAGGGCGAGCGTCATCAGGCCGCGTACGCGCAGCGCGGAAAACGCGGGCAGGGCGCGCGCAAAATCGAGGACCGCGTCGGGCGCCAGGCCGAACTTGCTGGCCTCGCCCGAGGTGTTGACCTGGACGAACACGTCCAGCGCGCGGCCTTCGTCTTGCAGGCGGCGGTCCAGGGCCTCGGCCACCCGCAGGCTGTCGAGCGCCTGGAATTCAGCGGCGAAACGGGCCACGACCTTGGCCTTGTTGGTCTGCAGGTGTCCGATGACGGCCCATTTCAGGTCCTGCAGGTCGGACATGGCCTGCCATTTTCCGTAGGCCTCCTGGACCTTGTTTTCCCCCAGTTCCCGGCAGCCGGCGGCATAGGCCAGGCGGATGCGCGCCTCATCCACGGTCTTGCTCACGGGCAGCAGGCGTACTGTGTCGGGGGCGCGGCCCGCCCGGGCACAGGCGGCGTCGATGCGCGCGCGGATGTCGGCCAGGTTGGCCCGCAGCTCATCCAGGGTGGCGGCGGTCGCGTATCCGGTCTGCGGGGCGTGGGGGCTGGGGGTGTTCACGGCAATCTCGGTCTGGGTTGGAAGTCTGGTCGGGCGGGCGCATGGCGCCCGGCGCTGCCCTCATAGGATAACCCCAAGGGCGCGCTTTGCGGTCGGACGGCGCCCGGCGCGAGGGTTTCGGCCCTGGGTTTCGGGGTTTCGCGGGCGGCGCGCGGCGGTATGATGCAGGGTCTGAGGATCATCGACGGGAAGCTTGTGGGGGAACTGACTCCGGGCCTGATGCTGGTGCACGGCAATCGGGCCGAGCAATTGCGCGACGTGCTGGTGGCCTGGCTGCGGCACGAGCCGCTGGCGCCTCTCGAGGACGAGGTCGTGCTCGTCCACAGCAACGGTATTGCGCAGTGGCTGCGGCTGGCCCTGGCCCAGCGCGACACCGGCTGCGGCATCGCTGCGGGCCTGGATTTTCTGCTGCCGTCGCGCTTTCTGTGGCAAGCATATCGCGCGGTGCTCGGCGCGGCCCTGGTGCCGGAGCGCTCGCCGCTGGACAAGGCGGCGCTGGTCTGGCGCCTGATGCGCCTGCTGCCGCAACTCGCCCGGCAGCCGGTGTATGCGCCGCTGGCGCGCTTTCTGGCCGACGATCCCGACATGCGCAAGCGCTTTCAACTGGCCGAAAGGCTGGCCGACCTGTTCGACCAGTACCAGGTCTATCGCGCGGATTGGCTCGATGCCTGGGCACGGGGCCGCGACGAGCTGATCGACGGGCGTGGCCGGACCGGGCCGCTGCCGCCGGAGCAGGCATGGCAGCCGGCGTTGTGGCGCACGCTGGTGGCCGACGTCGGCGACGGAGCGGGGCCCCTGGGTCGCGCAGCCGTCCACGAGGCGTTCATGGCGCAGGCCGCACGGCAAGCGCCCGGCGCCCGGCCGGCAGGCGTGCCGCGGCGCATCCTGGTATTCGGCATTTCGGCCATGCCGGGCCAGGCGCTGGAAGCCCTGGCGGCGTTGGCGCGCTGGTCCCAGATCCTCATGTGCGTGCACAATCCGTGCGCCCATTTCTGGGCCGACATCGTGCCGGACCGCGACATGTTGCGGGCCCGCTATCGGCGCCAGGCGCGCCGGCCGGGCATGCCCGAGGTGCTGGACGAGGCGGCCATCCACCAGCATGCGCACCCCCTGCTGGCGGCCTGGGGCAAGCAGGGCCGGGATTTCATCGGGATGCTCGACGACGTCGACGATCCGTCCGTCCGGGAAGGCTATCGTCCCGCGTTCGCGGCGCTGCATCGGCGCATCGACGCCTTCGACAGGCTGGAGGGCGAGGCCTTGGCGCGGGCGACCCTGCTGCAGCAATTACAGGACGACGTGTGCGACCTGCGTCCGCTGTCCGAGACGCGCGGGCTTTGGCCGGCGGTCGATCCCGCCGCGGACGAGTCACTGCGCTTTCACGTCGCCCACAGCCCTCAGCGCGAGGTCGAGATCCTGCACGACCGGCTGCTCGATGCCTTCGACCGGGATCCGACCCTGCGGCCGCGCGACGTCATCGTGATGGTGCCCGACATCGAGGCCTATGCGCCGCACGTACAGGCGGTCTTCGGCCTGTACGAGGCGGACGACGCGCGCGCGATTCCCTACGCGTTGGCCGACCGGGGCCAGCGCCGCGCCGATCCGCTGGTGCTCGCGCTCGAGCAGTTGCTCGGGCTGCCGGGGCTGCGGGTGGGCATGAGCCACGTCCTTGAATGGCTGGACGTGCCGGCGTTGCGTGCGCGCTTCGGCATTCGTGAACAGGATTTGCCGACCCTGCATGCCTGGATCGCCGATTCGAATATCCGCTGGGGACTGAATGCCGCCCAGCGCGCCGATTGGGGGTTCCAGGACCCGGAAGGGGACGGCGCCGCGCTGCACACCTGGCGGTTCGGCCTGCGGCGCATGCTGCTGGGGTATGCGGTCGGTCCGGATGCGCCCGCCTGGCACGGCATCGAACCGTACGGCGAGCCCGGCGGCCTGGATGCGGCCCTGCTGGGGCCGCTGGATGCGCTGGTCGGCGCGCTCGAGCGGCATTGGCGAGTTTTCTCTGCTCCCGGCACGCCGGCGCAGTGGCTGCAGCGGTTTCTCGAGCTGGAGGCCGACCTGTTCCTCGCCGAAGACGAGCAGGACGATTACACCCTGAAGCGCTTTCGCGAATCGGCGCAGGAATGGTTCGAGGCCTGCGACGCCGCGGGGCTGGACGAACCGATGCCGGCAGACATTCCGGCTGAATATTGCCTGGCGCAGTTCGACCAGGCGGCGCTGTCGCAGCGCTTTTTCGCCGGGGCGGTGACCTTCGCCACCCTGATGCCGATGCGCGCCATTCCGTTTCGGCGCGTCTGCCTGCTGGGCATGCAGGACGGCGCCTATCCGCGCATCCGCGTGCCCGCCGATTTCGACCTGATGGCCGGGCGCTATCGGCCCGGCGACCGCTCGCGCCGCGAGGACGACCGCTATCTGTTTCTCGAAGCCCTGCTGTCGGCGCGCGACCAGCTCTACATGTCGTGGGTGGGCCGCAGCATCCAGGACAATACGCCGCTGCCGCCGTCGGTCCTGGTGGCGCAGCTGCGCGATCACCTGGATGCCGGCTGGCGGCTGGTGGCGGGGGCGGGCGGGGATGGG
>NZ_JAPFGD010000016.1 GCF_027257175.1 Castellaniella sp. S9
CGATTGGCCACATGAAATCGGACGGAAAGCTGGACAGAAACTGGCTCAAGGGTCGGCTCGGCGACGCCATCCATGCCATTCTGTGTGGCGCCGGCCACAACATTCGCCTGCTGCTGCGCCGGCTGCGGCTTTTTTACGCCTTGATGCTGGTGTGGTTGACGGGCGGACTGAATGAAAAACATCGAATGGCGGCGTGAGCACCGCCTTCCATTGACGAAAAAGCTGAATTATTCAGCTCCGACTATTAATTTTTTGACATCGGGAGCCTCGGGTAATCCTCCCATGAAAAGCGGTGAGATCAGAAGTAGAATTTTCTCATTGAGGAGTTCTACAACATGAAGAAGTCACGATTCACAGACAGTCAAATCCTGGACGCGGTGTTTGTCAACGGAGATGTCCGGTAATCATGTGGCACGTCTTATGGTTTCGGGTGACTTCTGTTGCAGCTTTTCCGGGTTGAGCCAGACCGTATCGATGCGGGCCCAGTTGCGCACTGCGCGGCTGCCCACGGACTGCTTCGGTCGGACAATGGGCTCGTTTTTACGAGCCGCAGCTACACGGCGCTGGTGCGCAGCTATGGCCTACGCCGGGAGTTCATTGCGCCGCATTGCCCGCAACAGAACGGTATGGTTGAGCGGGTTATCCGGACGCTGAAAGAGCAATGTGCTCACCGGCATCGCTTTTAATCACTGCAGAACGCCAGCCGCGTCATTGGCGACTGGATCCGTTTTTACAATCACCGACGCCCGCATCAGACATTGCATATGAAAACTCCGGCCGAGGCCTTCGCATTAGCCGCTTGACCTGTGCAGGTTCCGCTGGATCATTACAGCATTGACGTGCCGATGATGTGACGGATGAAGGAGCTGGAGATCGAGAACGGCCGCCTGCGCAAAATGTGCGTTGAGGAGAAACTCAAGGCAGAGCTGCCCGCGGAGGCGCTCGAAAAAAGTGGTGAAGCCATCTCGCCGCCGCGAGATCCACCACCTCACAGCCTAATTAATTCGAAGAGCTAACATCTCGAATTACATTAAAACCCCAAGGCCTCATCAAATCAGATGTGGACGGAAGAAAATTTTGATGTTGTCACTAAGAATATATCTAATCCTAGTTTTCATGCTCGCGGCTATGTGCACGAGCCCTCTTGCTTCAGGTGAAGCTATTCTAGATGATAAGCCTTGGGATCCGGAGGCTCTCCATGATGCCCTAAATGCTAATTTGATTATGAATGGAGATTTTCTCTTGGGAAGCGAGCCCCTTCGAGGAATCTCACGACGCTTTGCAAATGACAAGGGAGAACAACCGTGCTGGGATAGGCTAGATGGCCAAACTAACTTCACGATGATCAAGCACAAGGGGTTAGAGCCGGTTGGTGATATATATGCATGGTATCAAGTATCAACCGTTCGGTATTTCCCGACGGGGAAAGAGGACCCGTATGATGTCAACCTAATTGGAAGGTTCCCTGATGCAGATAAGTTGGCTTTGTACGCGATGATATGTGAGGAAACCTGTAGGTATAAAAATATAGAGCTCTCCAAGTATTCGAAAGGATTTAAAGGGTCTTTGGACGCACCAAAATCAGGCGAATATATTCAACGGTTCGTGCTAGGAATGGGAGGAAGTGATTGGTCTATAGAAGGATTACATGTCTTCCAGCGCGGATTATATAAAAGAAAATTTGTGGAGGGACGAGATCGTCTTTCCCTGGGGCTGTGCGAAGATATAAAAAATCACATGCAGGGGGAACAAAAGTGGATTGACCACATAAAAATAATCTTGGCTAATTTAATATTCATTGGGATAATAATATTCTTTGCCTTTCGAAGAGATTATTCATACGCAATTATAACTACCTGTCTGTATGTCACTAGCGGGCTTGGATTGTTTGGGTTATATGTTGGAGCAAGTGATGTAAGGCTCAGTCAAGGGGTTACGGACAGAAGAATTATATCTCTGCTAGTAAATACAACGATCACGTTCATAACATTCTTGTCTTTAGGATATTACTGCATTCACAGAATAAAAAATAAAGTTAACGTGAAATTGGAAGGTTTGGTGGTTCCACCAAGCATACCGGTTGTCGGATACAGCGTCCTGTTGGCAGTTGTGATGTCTAACACTCTAATGGATGCAATTTCTTATTATGTTAGTTCGAATGCTATAGGGAAAGAAGGTGCGTTATACATTTCCTACCTAAGAGAAGGAATCAGTCAAGATACTATGGGACTCAAGAGCCATTATTTTAGGCTCATATTTATAGTATTTCCAATAATACTGTCATTATACTTAGTAAAAACATTGTCCGCGCAGCGGAGGTGGTTCTGGCCCCTGCTTATAACAACTTGCACAAGTCTTCTCTTGATTCTAAACGGAGAGAAGGCGCCTCTCGTGTGGTACATCGTAACTATATTATTTGTTTTTCTGGCGGATCACGGACGCCTTAGGGTGATGGCATTTGTTATGGCCATAATCTTAGGATCACTGTTTATGCTCTATGTGCCTATCGACAAGATTAATCTAATGGCTGATCGTGCTATATATGGTGGCTTGACGGTGGCATATAAAGCGCTGGAGCTATTCCCCAATGAGATCGATTATCTGCATGGAAAAAGCATCTCGCTTTTTGGGTATAGTCTGGCTTCGCCTTACTTCAATTTAGACCTTCTATTATGGCGAAATATCTTTCCGGAATCATACTATTCAGGCGTATCTGGAACTTCGACAGGACCAGTTTGGGTGCAAGGGTATGTTAACTACGGATGGTTGGGAATACCTATGGTTTCATTCATATGTGGCGGGATAATGGCAGCATATTGCATAATTGCCAAGTCTATCGCCCCTAAAGCCGTATCGTACGCAATACTGGGATGGCTGATATTTCACTATTCGGGAGCTTCGGAGAGCAATGCATCGAGGTATATCGCCGACTTTTATGCTGTTTCCGTATTTATCGCTGTTGGCATTTATTTATTTCTTTCGGCATTTAAGAGACGTATTGCGAGAAAGGTCTGAGAGGGTTTCTTGTTTTCTTGAGCGGTTCATACTGGCAAGTGCTGAGAAGCATCTTTTGATTTGTATGTATGGCGCTCACCGGAGCTAGATTTCCAAGCGACACAGCTGTGGGCGAGAAGTTGATGATCTAGTTTCGAAGAATATGTGGCTACTATCTCAAGAATAGCCAGGCGGCTGAAGGTTATTAAGCCTATATGCAAAGGTGTGTACCGAGTATGAGCACAACATTCTATCCCGTATATTTCTTATTAGGAGGCATAGATGTATGAGGGTTCCGTGGACCGCAAGCAGTTTGTTCTAGGAAATCATTCAGCTATTAACAGAATTCCATTTCAGGATCGCTTTGTCATTAAACGGCTGGATAGCCAAGTAAGCATAGCCTACTGCCCCGATTTGACAGTGGTCACGGAGCAAAATGAATGTGAAGAACCTGTATTGCTTATAGGGACTGTGGTTGAGGCTAGTAAAGAAAAACCTAGTCCTCGAGATGCTATCTATAAGTTAAATGAGCACTCCATAAATGAATTAACCGCCACCTGGACTGGCCATTGGATAATTGTATACAGGGGTATGCTATATCGGGACTGTTGTGGCCTTTTCCCTATATATATGCCGAGAGCGCCGTCGATTCATAAGGCCGGGGAGTTAATAGTATCGAATAGCCCGAAGCCGTTAGTCGATTTTTATGGTCTAGAAAAATCATCCTCTGAGGCTAGGAAGTTCGTGCCATTTCCTATGCCGCCTGCATGCCACACGTCGGCGCTGAGACTATTAATGGTAGGGGAAATACTTGATTTGAGAAATGGTACTAGGTGCATACCTGATCGACCTGTATTCCAGACCTATGATGTTATGGCAGAAGAGGTGCGTGAGAGGGTTGCATCCTATCTAATAACAGCCGTCGGGAATTTGGGGAAGGTTACGCCACAGGGTATATCCTGTGCCCTTAGCGGTGGCTATGACTCTAGGCTCAATTTTGCTTCTGCGGTAACTGCAGGTATAGATTTTGAATCCTTTACCTTTGTAAAACCATATCTATATATAACCGAGGCGGATAGGTTACTACCGCCGAAGATTGCAAGCGTGGTGGGAAGGCCTCATCATATGATCAAGGGGGATAAAAAGAATGATGTCCGTGCTGAAGCATATCTAGAGCATGCGGGCGCTCCGGTTACCACGTTTCCCGGTAGTGGCTATGATCATTATGTTAATGGATATTGGAATCAAGTCGGACTTGGCAGAACCATATTGGACGGACAGTGCTACGAGTTGGCAGTTAATTATCACAAGAATAAATTCCCATTGAATTTCGAGTTGAATCATTTAAGAGATTTTGGATTCGGGTTGGGTGAGGATGATTATAACGACCTAGAATCACATTGGAAATTACAGATGCAAGGGGCTTCGGGCTTAGAGCGGAGAGATATGATATTTTGGAGCGGAAATATCAATGGTGTCTACGCAAAGATGACTCAAGAGCATGATTTATTTGTAGACCTATTTTATCCGGCTTGTAATCGAATGCAATTTGAACTGTTGCTTTCAATTCCATTTGGACCCAGACAGGATTGTTTATTTCAATCCACAATAACAAAGTTTATAAACCCAGATTTCGATCGACTTCCTTACAATACAAAAGAGCCCTTTGGAAAGAGGGTTGTCAAAAGAATCAGAAACGAACTTTTTAAGTTTGCTAATATCTAACGCTATGAAGAAAGTAGTTGGCGGAAAATCTATCGATCTAAGTGGATCTGTAAATATCCACATTTATCCATCTAACCTAAGAAATGAATCTAGAATACTTAAGATAGTAAGAACGCTACAGTGCGCCAAGATATTTGATACCATCGTTGTTTTGGGAAAATGGGACCCTGATGTCGAACCCATAACCTTCTTAGGGGGGAATGCTTATCTTCATAGAATATCGCCACTGTTTTCTAATAAAAAGGGAATCATCTTTAGAGCTGTTAAAGTGATTATCTGGCATATTCGAGTGCTATCGGCATATGGCGGAAATCGAAAGGTGGTGTGCATTAATTGCCATAGCTTACCCGTTTTGCCTCTGTGCGTAATTTTGAAACTTCTATCTGGCGGAAAACTCATCTATGATACTCACGAGTTAGAGACAGAAGTTATAAAGTCTCAGGGCGTTGTTAGGGTGGTTTATAAGGCCCTAGAAAGGCTTTTTATAAGATATTGCGATAAGGTTAGTGTGGTTAATCAAGAGATATCTAGTTGGTATGAAAATGAGTATGACATACCGGCACCCGTGGTTGTGGAGAACATGCCAGTTTCTCCCGGGACGGTAGAGATTCCACGCAGTACGGTATTAAGGGACTACGTGGGTATTAAGGATGATGACGTCCTCTTTATATACCAAGGGCTGCTCTCTAAGGGGCGTGGTATAGAAAAGCTAATCGCAGTATTTTCTGGGTTTCAGGCCAGGATGCATCTGATCTTTCTTGGTTACGGTCCAATGGAGCAGGTGGTTCGTAATGCTGCTGATAAGTATCCCTGCATTCACTTCCACCCTGCTGTTTCTCCGGAGCTATTGTCAGAATATACTGCCTCAGCGGATGTGGGCATTGCGTTAATAGAGAATCTATGTATGAGCTACTACTTATGCTTGCCAAACAAACTTTATGAGTATGTGATGTGTGGAATACCGGTAATAGCTAGCGATTTTCCGGTAATGAGTAGGGTGATAAAGAATCTACGCTGCGGCTGGCTGGCTGAGCCAGATGAGAGCTCTCTAAGGGCCCTGATCCAGGCGCTTTCGATTGAAGATATAAAGATCATGTCTCGCCATGCCAAGGAGGCTCGAGGGAAGCTCGGCTGGCATCTGCAAGAGGGAGGGCTAATGGCTATTTATGAGTCGTGCGGCTTTCACCCCATAACGGAAGTAAAGTGATTGTCGTGACCTTTATTTTTCTGTTTTTCTTGAACATTATGTTGCCCTCCAGCTGATATGAGTTCTTATTCTACAGTTTCTCCCACAAGTGATAAGGTGGTTTGGATATTTAATCACTATGCAGAGACTCCGCACGGATCCGGGGGGGGGAGGCATTATAATTTAGCTAAGGAGCTAAAAAAGCACGGTTGGCGTGCAACGATCGTGTCAGCGAGTACCGTTCATCCAAAAGGTACTCAGCGATTCGCCTTTCGTGGCGCCTCATGCCAAACTAACGAGGATGGTATCGAATTTGTTTGGGTAAAGGTTCCTGATTATCATGGAAGCGAGATGCGTCGAGCATTCAATATGATAGTATATTTTTTCCAAGCTCTTCGCGTTATGCTGTGGAGGTCAACTGAGAGGCCTAATGTCGTTATCGGATCTAGTGTTCATCCATTGGCCGCGCTGGCGGCGCTGATTGTTGCGAGGAAGTGGCGCGTTCCTTTTGTTTTTGAGGTTAGGGATTTGTGGCCGCAGACCTTAATTGATATGGGGAAGATATCATCTGGCGGGTTTATGGCGAGAGCGATGCGAGGCTTAGAGCGTATATTGTACGGTTCGGCGGAACGTATTATTACGCTTCTTCCAAAGGCGAATTGTTATATAGAGGAATTTGGGGTTCCTAAAGAGAAAATTATTTGGATCCCTAATGGTGCTAATTTGGAGGAATGGGAGGTAGAGAAAAGTCCAGGCTCTTCGGATTCTTTTAATGTAGTGTATTTTGGCTCTCACGGAGCCGCAAACGGGTTGGATACGCTGCTTGACGCGATCGAAATTATCAAGAATAAAGGCTATGGTAACAGGATTTTCTTTCGGTTAATTGGTGATGGCCCGTTGAAGCCGCATTTGCGCGCGAAGGCGCAGCAACTCGATCTTCAGAACATTTTTTTTTATGATCAAGTTACTCGGGATGAAGTTCCTAGCCTTGCCGCAGAGGCGGATGCCTTTATCATTTGCGTAAATAACTTACCTGGACTTTATCGATTTGGTGTAAGTATGAATAAGATTTTCGAGTATATGGCTGCTGGAAGGCCAATTGTTATTGCAAGCGCCGCTGCTAACAACCCTGTGGCAGAGGCTGGTGCAGGTATTACTGTTGCGCCTGGGGTGCCAGAGGATCTCGCGCAGGGAATTCTTAGCATGGCGGCCCTCCCCGAGGAAACGCGCATTGAGATGGGTAATGCCGGAAGGCGAGAAGTTCAAAATAAGTATTCTTTTCAAAAACTGGGGAATGACTTGTGTGGCATATTAAATTATTTAACTGATCGGCCGTGATTTATTTTTATACTGTGTGAATAAACCTTATGTTGTAGGTCGATCGGCTTATATGCATATATAGAATCATGACATGAAACGATTGCTCGATCTGGTCGGCGCGAGTATTGGCTTGCTGATGATTTTACCAGTTTGGTGCCTGGTTTCCCTCTGGATATTTCACCGCTTAGGCTCCCCGATCCTGTTCCGACAGATGCGCCCGGGCTTGCAGGGTAAGCCCTTTCAAATGGTCAAATTCCGTACGTTGCGCGATGCTGTTGGGTCGGACGGACAACCCTTGCCCGATGCCGAACGCATGACCTCGCTGGGTCGTGTTCTTCGCGCTACCAGTCTCGATGAATTGCCCGAGCTTTGGAACGTCCTGAAAGGCGACATGAGCCTCGTGGGCCCTCGCCCCCTATTGATGGAGTATCTGCCGCTTTATTCGCCCGAGCAGGCACGCCGCCATGAGGTCCGGCCTGGCATCACCGGATGGGCACAGGTTAATGGCCGTAATGCGATTTCCTGGGAGGAAAAGTTCGCCTTGGATGTTTGGTACGTGGACAACCACAACCTATGGCTGGATATGAAAATCCTGTATATGACGTTGCGCAAGGTGCTGGTCCGTGATGGAATCAGCGCCGAGGGCGAGGCGACGATGCCAAAATTCAAGGGGGACAAGGAATGAAGCGACTGGCCATTCTAGGCGCCAGCGGCCACGGCAAGGTCGTCGCCGAATCCGCCTTGCGCGCAGGCTGGGATAGCGTCGATTTTTACGATGACGCCTGGCCGGGCAAGCGCCGTATTGGCAAATGGGTCATTTCCGGCGATACCGAGGCCCTGCTGAAGGATCCGGGCGGCTTTGATGGCGCCGTGGTGGCCATCGGCAGCAACGCGATCCGGATGCGCAAGATCTGGCAATTGCAGGCGGCCGGGATCGAGCTGGCGACGATCGTGCATCCGGCCGCCACGATCAGCGATTCGGCGCGCCTGGGTGCGGGCACGGTGGTCATGGCGGGGGTGGTGGTCAATGCCGATGCGGTCGTCGGCGCGGGCGCCATCCTCAATACCTTGTGCAGCGTCGATCATGATTGCGTGCTGGGCGATGGCGTCCATATCAGCCCCGGCGCGCACCTGGCGGGCGACGTCCGGGTGGGCGAGCAGTCCTGGGTGGGGATCGGGTCCTCGATTCGGCAGGGAATCACGGTGGGCCGTCTGGTGACGATCGGGGCGGGGGCCGCAGTAGTCTGCGATATCGCGGATAATCTGACGGTGGCGGGCGTGCCCGCCAAGGATCTCATCCGTTGATGACAACCGAATAGAAACTAGAAGACGACCGTGCTGAATACCCCGTTTCCGCCTTGGCCCTCCTTTACCTCCGAGGAGGCCGACGCCGTTCGCGAGGTGATCCTGTCGAATCGCGTGAACTATTGGACCGGCCAGGAGTGCCGCGAGTTCGAGCGCGAGTTCGCCGCCTGGGCGGGCACCGCCCACGCGATTGCCTTGGCCAATGGCACGGTCGCCCTGGACCTGGCGCTGGCGGGCCTGGGGATCGGTCCCGGCGACGAGGTGATCGTCACGCCGCGCACGTTCCTTGCCTCGGTGTCCTGTGTGGTGAACGCCGGCGCCCGGCCGGTGTTCGCCGACGTCGACCCCGATTCCCAGAACCTCACGGCCGAGAGCATCCGCGCGGTATTGACGCCGCGCACGCGGGCGGTGATCTGCGTGCACCTGGCGGGCTGGCCCTGCGACATGGATCCCATCATGGACCTGGCCCGCGAACACGGTCTGTTCGTGATCGAGGATTGCGCCCAGGCCCATGGTGCGCGCTACAAAGGGCGGCCGGTGGGCTCGATCGGGCATGTGGGCGCCTGGTCTTTCTGCCAGGACAAGATCATGACCACGGGCGGCGAGGGCGGCATGGTGACCACCGACGACACGGATCTGTGGAAACGCATGTGGGCCTACAAGGATCATGGCAAGTCCTGGGACGCGGTCTACGAACGACAGCACCCGCCCGGCTATCGCTGGCTGCATGAATCGTTCGGCACCAATTGGCGCATGATCGAGGTGCAGGCGGTCATCGGACGCATCCAGTTGCGCCGCATGGACGGCTGGCATGCCGTGCGCCTGCGCCATGCGCGGCGGATCTGGGATGCGGCGCGTGCGCTGCCGGGCCTGCGGGTGCCCGAGGTGCCCGACGGCATCGAGCACGCCGCGTATAAATGTTATGTCTTCCTGCGGCCCGAGGCGCTGTCACCCGATTGGTCGCGCGAACGCATCCTGCGTGAAATGGCGGATCAGGGCGTGCCGGTGTATTCGGGATCCTGTTCCGAGGTCTATCTGGAAAAGGCCTTCGACGATACGGATTTGCGCCCCGCCCAGCGCCTGCCGGTCGCCCGTGAACTGGGCGACACCAGCCTGATGTTCCTGGTGCATCCGACTCTGGGCGACGAACATATCGACCGGACTTGCGAGGTGCTGGGCGCCGTCATGCGACGGGCCTGCGGCGTGACGGCCTGAGGGGGCGGCATGAATATCCGTTCGCTGCTGGTCTTCGCCTTCGACCTGCTGATGGTGGTGGTCGCCTGGGTGGCCAGTTTCCTGCTGCGTTTCAACCTGGATTGGCCCGGCGCCTTTCGGGACGAGATCATCTACGGGGCGCTGATCCTGCTGCCCGTGCAATTGCTGGCCTGTCGCTGGGCGGGCCTGTATCGGGGCATGTGGAGCTTTGCCAGCCTGCCCGACCTGCGCCGCCTGGTCAAGGCCGTGCTGGTGTCGCTGGTGGCGGTGCTGCTGCTGACCATGTATTCCAAGCCTTACTTGCTGATCCCGCGGTCCATGGCGGTCCTGTATCCGCTGCTCTTGCTGGTGCTGATGGGCGGGGCGCGAATCGTGGGACGGATGTGGAAAGAGCGCCAGCCGGGGGGCGGCGCCCGCGGCCAGGGCAAGCCCGTGGTCATCGTCGGCGCCGGGACGGCGGGCGCCATGCTGCTGCGGGAACTCGCCCGCAGCGCGGACTGGGCCGTGGTCGCCATGGTGGATGACGATCGCCACAAGCGCGGGTTGGAAATCCTCGGCTGTCGGGTCGAGGGCAGCACCGACGACCTGCCCGCCGTGCTGCAGCGCCACGCGGCGCGCCACGTGATCCTGGCCATGCCTTCGGCGCCCGCCGAGTCCCTGCAGCGCGTCACGCGCCTGGCCACCGACGCCGGCGCGGCGCTGTTCACGATACCCGGCCTGGCCGAATTGATGAGCGGCCGGGTCGCCATCAATATGATGCGGCCGGTGCGGATCGAGGACCTGCTGGGTCGCGAGTCCGTGCGCATCGACAGCGCCAACGTTCAGGCGATGTTGGCCGGCAAGCGGATCCTGGTGACCGGCGCGGGGGGATCGATCGGCAGCGAACTGTGCCGCCAATTGGCGCGTTTCGAGCCCGCCTGCGTCGTGCTGCTGGAGGCCAGCGAATTCGCCCTCTACATGATCGAGCAGTGGTTCGGCGAGCACCGCCCCGAGGTGCCCATCGTGCGCCTGGCGGGCGACGTCAAGGACGAGGCCCGCATGGCGCAGGTGTTTGCCCAGCACCGCCCCCAGGTGGTGTTTCACGCGGCGGCCTACAAGCACGTGCCCCTGATGGAGGTGGGCAACGCCTGGCAGGCGGTGCGCAACAATGTCCTGGGCACCCTGGTGGCGGCGCGCGCGGCGCGCGATGCGGGCGCGGAACGCTTCGTCCTGATCTCGACCGACAAGGCGGTCAATCCGACCAACGTGATGGGCGCCACCAAGCGCATGGCCGAGATGGTCTGCGAGGTCATGCAGAACGGCGAGGGCACCACGCGTTTCCACATCGTGCGCTTTGGTAACGTGTTGGGCAGCACCGGCAGCGTCATCCCCAAGTTCCAGTCCCAGATCGCGCACGGCGGCCCGGTCACCGTCACCCATCCCGAGATCAACCGCTATTTCATGTCCATCCCCGAGGCGGCCCAGCTGGTGCTGCAGGCGGCGGCCATGGGCAAGGGCGGCGAAATCTTCGTCCTCGACATGGGCGAGCCCGTCCGGATCGTGGACCTGGCGCGCAACATGATCCGCCTGTCGGGTTTCACCGAGGACGAGATCCATATCCAGTTCACCGGCCTGCGGCCGGGGGAAAAGCTGTACGAGGAACTGCTGGCGGATGCCGAGGAAACCCTGCCGACGCCCCACGAAAAACTGCGCATCGCGCGGCCGCGTGCCGTGCCCGAGGGCCTGTACGAGGACGTGCAGGCCTGGGTGCGGTCTGAGGCGCCGCTGGACGACGACGTGGTGCGGGCGGGACTGAAGCGCTGGGTGCCGGAGTACGAGCCCAGGGGGTGAGCGCTTTTTGGTGACCGAGCGGCGTCATCGTCCAGCGGCGATCTGGGCCGTTTACGCGCTCAGCCAGTACAACACTGACAAGAAGATCGAAAAAGCGATGGGCGGCGGTGCCTGACGGGCCGATCGCGTTCAAGACCGCGCGGATCATTTGTTGCCGGTTATCGGCTACAAATGCCGCTCCACATCTTGGCGTTGATGCAAGATGCGGATCACATCCAAGCAGTCGGCATACATTAGGAAATAGATGACATGCGAGCCGCATAGGTATTTTTGGAAGTCTGGCAATACGGAGGGGCGGCCCTGCTTGAGGCCTGCGGCGAGCTCTTCAAATGCTTTGACAAAGTTGCGGTGATAGGTATCGGCTTGTTCCATCGACCAGCATTTGGCTGTATATAGCCAGATTTCCTCAAGGTCGGCTTCGGCCAGCGGTGACACCCGATAGGACTTAGCCATGCTTCGCGTGCATCCGACTCAGGAACGCTGCGCTATCGAACGGACGCGGGTCGCCAGACTCAAGGCCCGCATTCAGTGCTTCTTGCAAAGCGCGTACTTTGGTTTCGTGCTCTTCCAGCAACCGTAACCCCGCCCGGATGACATCGCTGGCGCTGCCATAGCGACCGCCCTGTACCTGGGTATCAATGAAGCTGGTGAAGTGCTCACCAAGGGCGACAGATGTATTTCGTTTCATAGTGCCATCTCCTGTTCAGGTACCAATATATACCAAATAATGGTAATTACGCAGAAAACTGTTGGTGCCAATGTAATACTGACCCAACGGGGGTGCGGACGTTTTCTTGGACGGTTTAAACGGAGATCAACCCCAGCGCCTGACGATACTCCACGGGGCTACGTCCGCCAAGTGAGACCTTGATGCGACGTTCGTTGTACCAGCGGATGTAGGCG
>NZ_JAPFGD010000017.1 GCF_027257175.1 Castellaniella sp. S9
ATAAAAACACCGTAGAAATTTGCAGGAAAACGTGCCCACATTATCTCAAATCCTGCAAATCCAAACCACCAAAATTACCCTGAAACCCGCGCCACCATTGGCTTCGCGCATTATTCAGGGTCGACTAATTAGCCCTCAGATTCTCATACAGCGCGCCGACATCATCAACCCATTTCTTCACTTCAACCGTAGACGACGGGTCTCGTAAACTAAATTGAATCCGCCATCAGTTTTTGCTTTCTTCAAAATCAAAAGATCTCTGTCGTAAAATATCGATCCTGCCAGAAAGCAAGATTCTCAAATTTAACACTTCCCCCTTGAACATAAATATAAATATTACAAAAGCAATCACCCAGACAGTCTCAATAGGGACAAAAGAATTATTTTTGTAAATTACCCCGTATATTGAAATTAAAGAAACAATGGAAACTAATAAATATATCTTTGCTCTCTTAAAATTTCGCCAAACCAATGCGGAGGTTTCGGTTCTAATTAGAAAAAAAACAAAATAAGAAATTAGATTTGCGACTATAGCCCCTCCCGCACCATATGCGGGAATCAGGTAAAACCCAAGCAATACATTAAGGCCAAAAGAAACGGCTGAAGCAAGGAAGACAAATATTGTTCGTCGCGCAATCGCTACTCCAATGCCAGTAACCTCAGAGAGAATATAATACAATGGAGGCGCTATAGCTGCCACCAAAAGATATCTAATATCAGAATAATGACTGGGCAGTACATAGCCAAGCAGCCAGGAAAAGCACCCAATGAGGCAGAATATGAGACATACAATGACCATCACTGGATTAATTATATAATCTATATGTTTTACTTCAGTATTTTTACTAGCCCATTTAAAAACCATTGGGCTCCATATAACCGTAAATACAGATTGAAGCACTGAAGCAACGCCGGCGAATCCGCAAACTATTGAGTAAATCCCCAGCTCATCAAAACTAGATCTGTAGCGTAATAATAGCACTCCAGCGGCAGTCAATCCCCAATAAGATAATCCAGAAAAAACCAGAGGAAATCCAAATCTCAGTAGAGAAACCAGTTGGGATTTATTTATTTTCTCGGTTAAAGATTGACGCCATCCATGCCTAGTTAACCAAACCAGGACCAGAAATGCTGCAAATAACGAGGTGGCTTGTATTAATAATAATATTTCAAATTCTTTATTGATCTCAAACAACGCAACTACAACCAGTAGAACAAATTGAACAAATTTTGGAGTGATCTGTGCTAATGAAAATAATACCCCATCCCCCTTCATTCTCAATATTAATGATAAGAATCTCGATGCAAAAGAAAAGACTGTAGCGATGACAGTAATCATCAAAATTGACGACTTTTCTTCTCCAAAAGCGTAACTCGACAACTGCTCGCCAAAAAAAATAGCCGCAAAAGTAAACGCGGCCAGAAAAACTATTCCGGGTAGAAAACAAGCCTTGAACAGTGAAGCTTTGTTTTCGACCTCGTGATATTCTCTCACATAAGCTACATCTAGGCCGAGCACCGTAAACAAAACACCAAAGGTAAGCATTACTTGAAATACATTTAATTTACCAATATCTCCTGGCAAAAACATAAATGCAATTAGCGGTAAGGTGGCAAATCCTAACAGAGCATTAATTACTGGGCCTATCGCGAATCCCAAGGTTTTATTATATTTCACGACTTACCAAGGCATGAGGCCTGTTCGTTTTGTGCGCACGACCCATGCACCCTGACGAAATTTCCGAGTTGATCATATACGCCCTTCATGCAAAAAGATGTCAATTAGTGAAGAGTAATTTTTTGTCGCATTGAAATCGGAGTCTATTTTCTTCTTTGCATTAGATCTATACTTTATCTCTTTGCTTTTCTCATACATTACGACTATAGCGTCGGATATCTCTATAGGTTCTGGTTTCTCTTTTAATAAAAATCCCGTCTTATAAGAAACAATCTCGGGCACACCGCCTACCTTCGGCGCAATGGCAGGAACACCATAACTCATAGCCTCCATAATTGAAACAGGAACTCCCTCTGAATCGCTAGTATTTATAAGAAAATCAACTTTATTCTCCTTAATGTATTTTTTTACTTCCAAGTTACTCATCGATCCTAAAAATCTGTAATTTATTTTTTTCCCAGAAAGCCTCTGATCTGCCAATTGCATCATATAACTGAGCAAATCTCCTCCACCAATATGGACCCATGAAATATCTACCCCTTTCAATCGATCCGTAGACAATACCAAGCTTTCTATAATTTTATCGATCCTCTTAACAGGTAGACATAGGGAGATAGACAAGATGTTTAGCTTGCCTCTCCCTGAGCATGGGGTGTAACTTGAACAAGTGGAGACACCTAATCTGCTAAGTGAAATTGACCTCTCATCCACTCCATATCTTCTTATTAAATAATTTTTGCCATGCTCTGAAATTGGCAATAGAAGGTCATATTCAAGGATAAATTGTTTTTTTAAAGGCATGTAAGAGCCTCTTCTCCTCCCCTCATAAAGATCATACCCATGCGCCCGAGAGTAGACTCTATCTATTAATCCTTTTCGCTTTAATAAAACTGAAGCATAGGATTGAACATCATTCCAGTAGCAGTAGACAATATCAAAACCACCATTTTTTTCTATTACATTTTTTAGTCTTTTTCTATGAAACAAAACAAGTGCAGTTATTTTTAATGTTTCCATAATAACTGCGCAGCCTATTTTTTTTTCTCGAGCTATATTTGCAATATCAATCCAGAAAATTTTTGATAATAGGGCCAATGGCAGATATAAAGCTTTCTCGAATCTAAAAGAAGAAGTCAGCCCAAGTTCCATATCCACATTTTTAGGCAGAATTCTGGGATTACCTCTTTTTCCAGAGGGAGCGACACAAATGGAAATCTCTTTCCGTCTAGCCAGATAAGCTACCTCCAGCTCTATAAATTGCTCTCCAGGATAATACGGAAAATTACTTGTCAACAATAATAATCTTTTCATTTTTTATGTAATACAGTTTTTTCACTTTTTTCACTATTTTTTTCAATCATAAACAATAATCCATCTCTAACCAAAGGAAACCACCATTTGATTGCACTTGAAATTGGCCGCCGAATATTTAACGTATCAGTATAATAAAATTTATTAACCTTATAGCCGGCTTCATAGATGGTTTTTGCTAAGGTATAAGGGGAAAACCAGTATTTATGATCTGTATTTACCGTTTCAGAAAGCAGCTGCAATCTATTAGAGAACCTATAAGCATTCGGGGTGCTTATTGCTATAGGACAATTATATTTATCAAGATCCACCAGAAATTTACCCACATTACTTATGTGCTCAATTACGTCTGGAACAACCACCAAATCAAACTTTATATTGCTTGGTATATCATTAATATGGTATAGATTTTCTATACCCAAATTTTTCATTTTCTGAAGAGCCACAAGATTTATATCTGCACCTACAGCTAGATGCGCACTCTCGACAATTAAGTCATGGAGATAAGTGCCTTTTTTACGCTTTTCTTCTATGAGCGCAATGTGATCCGCACACCCCATGTGAAGTACCCTTTTCCCCTTTGATATTTCCTTGTAAATATCATTACGACAAAACAAATCCGTTCGATTGATTTTAAATCTTTTGCCGTTAGATATTTCTGTTCCCAACAAGTATCTTTTTACCTCATCGTCTATGATCATTTTTTCCTCTTAAACTTGACTTTATTTCTGCCACTTACTGGACGGGGCTATTTATATTTACTAAATTAAGTAGTGGTTTAGAAAGGGATGGTAGTCGCCCGTCAGCGGTGCGATGGGCGCATTGCGGATCGTGGACACGGTTTCGATGGCCACGCGGTTTTCCTCCAGGCCAAAGCCGCGGCCCGCCAGGATTTCCTCGTAGCTGCGCGTGTGCAGGTCGGTAAAGCCGCCGGAAAATTCGATTTCCTCGCCGTCCACGGTGATCGACCGGTACGTGCGCTGACCTTGGTCGCGCTGCGCCTGGGGGACGTCCTGGTAGTCCACCGACAGGAACCAGCGCACCCGGGCATGCTCGTATTCCAGGTAGCCCGCGGCCTTGGTGTCCTCGCTGTGGTGCACGATGTTGTCCTGCAGCCCGCCAAAGATATAGTGCAGCATGTCAAAGAAATGCACGCCGATGTTGGTGGCGATGCCGCCGGATTTCTTCAGGTTGCCCTTCCAGGATTGCAGGTACCAGTGGCCGCGCGAGGTGATGTAGGTCAGGTCGACTTCGTGCTTGGTGTCCTTGGCCTGCGCCCGCACCTTGTCGCGCAGGGCGACGATGGCCGGATGCACGCGCAATTGCAGGATGGTGTTGACCTTGCGGCCCGTGTCGCGCTCGATGTCCAGCAGGCCGTCGATGTTCCAGGGGTTCAGCACCAGGGGTTTCTCACAGATCGCATCGGCGTCCGAGCGCAAGGCGAACCGCATGTGCGAGTCATGCAGGTAGTTTGGTGAACAGATCGACACATAGTCGATGTTGTCCGACTTTTCCGACCGGCGCATCTTGTCGATATGCCGGTCGAAGCGTTCGAACTCGGTGAAGAACTCCGCATCCGGGAAATGGCTGTCGATGATGCCTACGGAATCGTTCGGGTCCAGGGCGGCCACCAGGCGATTGCCGGTGTCCTTGATGGCTTTCATATGGCGCGGTGCGATATAGCCGCCCGCGCCGATCAGGGCGAAGTTCTTCATATTATTGAGTAGTAGGCTCTGGTTAGGTGTTCGGACTTAACGACGTGGCTGCTGGGATGCATTTGGTATTTCGGCACGGAGGGCTTCTAGTTCAGACTTAAGCAATTCATATTCGGTCTGCTTGCGCTCGATATAACCCTGGGTCAAGCGCATCCGCTCCTTCACACCCTCGGGCGTCAATAGGTACGCGGTCTTCACCAGCTTCTGATCCGACCGCAAGAACTTCCCGATCTTCACTAACCCCTTTTCCATCAGGGCGCGCAGCACGTAGTTCGTGCGCCCCAGACTCAGCCCGATGGCGGCGGCCAGCTCCCGCTGGCTGTAGTCGGGGTGCTCCTCCAGGGTCTTGAGCACGCGAAAACGGGCTTGCTGTTCAGGGGTCATAGAGGTGTCTTGGGCACGCTACCGCCCTGCCGTGTTGGGGCCGGCATAGATGAAAGCATTTAGGAAAGTCGGCACGAAGGAGCGCAATGAAAAGGCAGGGGCTATTTGCTCTTCTTCGCAGTAGCGCGGCGCTGCCCAGCTTTTTTCGACGGCACAGATGCCTTGGATGCGCCCGCCGATTGGTCGATCGATGGCCGATGATCCAGGAAATTCGCGCCCGGCAGGCAAATGGCCCCGTGTGGCATCCGTGAGGTGACGACAGTGGTCATTTCCCGAATGGCACCGTAGAGAATGGACAATCCGTTGACGACGACTAGATCCGTGACTTTCTCCGGAGTGTCAGTTCCTATGAACTCGAACAAGCCCATGGCTTGGACGTCCATGGTATAGGGTGCGGTCTTGCCTTCTTCGTTTTCAACGATGAAACGCAGGTACAGGAAATGTGTGTTTCCATCGCGCTTCTGGTGATTTGTATGGATCCCTATCGAAACATCGTCCCAATCAAAATTCGAGGCATCAATCCCCTCGCCTGCAATCGGTTGAATATCCAGTCCGGCAAGTACGATCGACTTGGTTTGAACATTGCTCAGGCGCATGATTACGCTACTTCCACAGCGGATTCCTGTGCGTCAAAATCAATGACATAGGCATGCTCATTAACCGCCGATTCGGGCCTCATCAGGTTAATCTGTGGGGAGCCATGCTTCCTACGCAAGGCCTGTTCCAGCAAGCTCCAATCCTGATCCTCCACATGCTTTCGCTGGAATACAGGCGCTTGTGGATTGGCCTGGATGTCCAGCGTCAAGTCGAGCGCACGGCAGAGCTTCACAAGCGTCCTGATGGACAGGTTCTCGCCCCCGCTCAGGACGCGTGACACGTAGCCCGCCGAAACCCCTGCACGCTGGGCGAATTCTGACTGACTGATCTCTTGGGATTTCAGAACCCTCAGCAGTTGCAGCGCAAACCGATGCCGAGCCTTGAATTCCCAGTAATCATTGTGTTGTTTTGCTTCCTTCATGGATTGCGAAAATTCTGCCATAGCAGCCTCCATATGACCCGGTATTCATTGACGTCCGGATCCACCATATCAGTAGTTAAGGGTGCCTTGACCATGTGCCGCCAGGTAGTCTTGCTTTGCCTTCCGTAGCATCCGTTCGATCTTTCTAGGCGTGGTCTGTTGCTTCTTGCGATAAATTCCAGGAATGATGATGACGCGCCTATCCGCCCCGTAGAACCAGTACAACCTCAATGGTCCTTTGATGAATTCATAGATTTGAGCGCCAGCGACTGCTTCATGGCACACCAATGTTCCTATATAGAGCTGCGGTCCCTCAGGTTCGGCAAGGCAGCTTTCCAGCAATGCCAAGAGGCTGCGCATGGCACGGGCAGCAGTCGCATCGGCAAGCAACTGGGCGATTTCCTCGTCCAAGTCGCATTGGCCGTCCTCATCGCAAATGGCATATGCCCTCCAACAGGAAGTCGGTCCGCCGGACAGGTCTGCCAAGTGTTTAAGATACACTAAATTTTACCTACAGGTAAACAAAGGCTTGCTGTTCAGGGGTTATAGAGGCGTCTTGGGCACGCTACCGCCCTGCCGTGTCGCGGTCGGCATGCGCAGGGGTGTTTCAGGATGTTATGTGTTCAAAGGTGAACATGCTAACCCAGCACGCGGGGTTTTGCCATGGGATTCCGAGGGCTTCTGATGGTTTTATGCTCTCATGTGTGCACAGCGGCCGCCACCGGACAGGGATCGGATCGGACCTGCATGCAATCATCGATTGGACGCACCCGCCGGTGTTCCTGGATAAGGAACTGCAGGCTATTGCGGGGCCTCGGCGGGGGCTTCCACGGGGATCGACTGACTCGTCCGGCGGACTGGACGGCAGCTCAGGCAAAGCACCCGGCCGTCTTTACACTGACAAGCTCATCCTCGTGCGACGCCGCGATGGCGGGTCGGCAAGGCTGCTGATCCATGTCGAGGTCCAGGGCGGCCCCATCGGCCCAAAGGCCAGAATCCTCTTTGCACGGCGCATGTATCGGTATCGGTACCGGCTTGAGGACCGATATGGCTCCAGCCCGGCACAGCCCATCTACAGCCTCGGCATCCTCACCGCCAGCCGTGGCGGCCCCTCGCACTTGATCCACAGCAACGAGTTCCTCGGACAGGGTGTGCGATTCACCTTTCCCGTGGTGCACATGGCACAATGGCTCAGGCGCTGGGACGAACTCGAGGCGCTAGCGCCGGCGAACCCCTTTGCCGTGGTCGTGATGGCCCAGCTGACCGCCCTGCGGTTCCGCCGCAAGGCCGCGCGACTGGACCCCAAGGTCGACCTGATGCGCCGCCTGGCCGGCTACGGATATGCCAGGGACGACATCGACGCCCTGGTCAGGCTGGTCGACTGGATGATCGCATTGCCCGAGGCGCTGGAGCCGGACTACATGCGGGCATTGGAGGCCCTGGAACAGGAGCATGCAATGACATACATCACGACACCTGAGCGGGTTGGTTTGAGGAGGGGGCGCGCCGAGGGACGTGTCGAAGGCCAGGCGGATCTGCTGCTGCGACAATTGGCCCGCCGGTTCGGAACAATCCCCGACACGACAACCGCACGCATCCGCTCGGCGAGCGCTGCGCAACTCGAGACCTGGGCGCTGAACATCCTCGATGCCGAAACGCTGGACGAGGTGTTTGGGGATTGATACGCGCAGGCGCGTCTGCTGATACTCAGCTAGGCGTATTTCCCACAGAGACAATTTCATTCACCACGTCGCCCGTGGCGCAGTCGGATCGACCATGATGGGTGCTTTCCCCATTCATGCGAGGGTGCCCGCATGGGCCACGATGCCGACGCCCCGGCCGATGATCACGACAGCCCCTGGAAGGAGGCGCTGGAGGTCTTTTTGCCTCAGTGCCTGGCCCTGCTCGCACCAGACCTGCATGCAATCATCGATTGGGCGCATCCGCCGCAGTTTTTGGATAAGGAACTGCAGGCTATTGCGGGGCCTCGGCGGGGGCTTCCACGGGGATCGACTGACTCGTCCGGCGGACTGGACGGCAGCTCAGGCAAAGCACCCGGCCGTCTTTACACTGACAAGCTCGCGCGCGTGCGCCGCCTCGATGGTGGGTCGGCGAGGCTGCTGATCCATGTCGAGGTTCAGGGCGGTCCCATCGGCCCAAGGGCCAGAATCCTCTTTGCCCGGCGCATGTATCGGTATCGGTACCGGCTTGAGGACCGCTACGGCGGATCCTTCAATCACACCGTCCACAACGGCGAATCCGGTAGTCGCGCCATCTACAGCCTGGGCATCCTCACCGCCAGCCGCGGCGGCGCCTCGCACCTGGTCCATTGCGATGAGTTTCTCGGCCAGGGGGTGCGGTTCACCTTTCCAGTGGTGCACATGGCACAATGGCTCAGGCGCTGGGACGAACTCGAGGCGCTAGCGCCGGCGAACCCCTTTGCCGTGGTCGTGATGGCCCAGCTGACCGCCCTGCGGTTCCGCCGCAAGGCCGCGCGACTGGACCCCAAGGTCGACCTGATGCGCCGCCTGGCCGGCTACGGATATGCCAGGGGCGACATCGATGCCCTGGTCAGGCTGGTCGACTGGATGATCGCACTGCCCGAGGCGCTGGAACCGGACTATATGCGGGCATTGGAGGCCCTGGAACAGGAGCATGCAATGACATACATCACGACACCTGAGCGGGTTGGCTTGAGGCGCGGGCGTGCCGAGGGACGCGTCGAAGGGCGCATCGAGGGACGCGTCGAAGGCCAGGCTGAGTTGCTGCTGCGACAATTGGCCCGCCGGTTCGGAACAATCCCCGACACGACAACCGCACGCATCCGCTCGGCGACCGCCGCGCAGCTCGAGATCTGGGCGCTGAATTTCGTCGATGCCGAGACCCTGGACGAGGTGTTCGGGGATTGACGCCTTCGCCCGCCTGTCTGCTGACGCGCCGCCTGGCCGGCTAAGGATATGTCCTGGGCGACATCGACGACACTAAGGGGGGTCCAGTTCAAACGCCGCTTCAAGCGCCGGTTTGACCCATTCTGGTGCATCGACAGCCTCTATCAGCATTGCAGGATGAATGCGTTGGGCTGCGCGCATCTCCAAGAGCAGCTTCGGTTCGCCAATTGCCTGCCCTTTCGCAAATTGTGTGCTGTTATCGTATACGCGCAAATAGGCCAAGGACGGCATCAAGACAATCAGATTTCTCAGCGAGGAAACCCAGCGCTGCCGCACCTTCGCTTCCGGAATGTCATGCCCGCCGTTTCGAACACGCAGCTTGATGCGATCAAGGTGCAGCTGCGGGTCGCGCAGCCCGCAATACCAGACCATGACATCGTGCGTTTTGCAGGCCTGCAGCAAATACTGAGTGATGCTGTGCCCGCCCAACGTTGTTTCAAACGCAAACGACCGGCGCGCGGCCATGGCTTGGCGCAAGCGGCGCACACCCTCTTGCCAGGCTTCTATGTTGGCTTTTTCTTGGGACACCCCATAGTTCGTCACCAATGCCCTGGCAAAATCGTCGGGGTTGTACCATGCCAGGCCGGCCTGGGTCAGCAAATACCCGCCGATGGAACTCTTGCCAGCGCCATTGACCCCCGCTAATACATATAGAACGGGCCTGCCCTGCATTAATAGGTATCCCCGGCCTTGACATGCCCCCCCAACGATCCCGGCTGACTCATCAGATCCCGCAGCCGGTTCCCCGCATCCGGTGCCTCGAGCGCCGCGAGTCGGGCATCGAATCGGTCCCTGAGCGCTTGCAAGGGGTCATTGGCCGCATTGGCCGCCGAGCGCGCGGCTTTGACGAGCCGCTCATATTCCTCGGTGGACAGAATGACAGCCTCGGGTTCGTTATGGTTGGTGACGACCAAGCGGCCTTCACCGCTCAAGGAACGCATCACGCCTCTCCAGCCTTCGCGCTTGATGGTCGACGCGGACGCGGTGGGTAATTGAGAAATAGCTTCAAACAGCGTAGTCATCCCGTTCTCCAAAAAGTCTTTGGACTATTTGATCTATTTTACCTAATTTGGACCGGCAAGGTCATTCCCATATGGGCATTCCGGCTCGGAACAATCCCCGATACCGCAACCGCACGCATCCGCTCGGCGGCCGCCGCGCAACTCGAGACCTGGGCGCTGAACATCCTCGACGCCGAAACCCTGGACGGGGTGTTTGGGGAATGATCCGCGTGGAGACCTTCCCTGTTGCAGCTGCGGGCGCATGCAATGAGGTTTCCCACAATGGCTATCTTTTGCTGCATTGCAAAATTGAACCTTGCGCAATGGCAAGCAACTTGTTAAGCTACCACCCGATAACCCCCATGTCTTAGACATGGGCTGCGGGGCCTCTTCGGAGGCCCTTGCTTTTAGGCCTTCCACAATGAGAAGAACGACGGTCTACATCGACGGCTTCAACCTCTATTACTCGACGCTAAAAGGCACGAGCTACAAAGGTCAATTTTCCAGCCACGTTGGGGGGTGCGGACGTTTTCTTGGACGGTTTAAACGGAGATCAACCCCAGCGCCTGACGATACTCCACGGGGCTACGTCCGCCAAGTGAGACCTTGATGCGACGTTCGTTGTACCAGCGGATGTAGGC
>NZ_JAPFGD010000018.1:0-2671 GCF_027257175.1 Castellaniella sp. S9
AAAAAAACCCCCGCAAGGTTGATCCTTGCGGGGGTTTTGCATCAGAGCCTGACGATGACCTACTTTCACAGATGTCCATCCACTATCATCGGCGCGAAGGCGTTTCACTGTCCTGTTCGGGATGGGAAGGAGTGGGTCCACCTTGCTATGGTCGTCAAGCATAACGGGTTGTGCGCCGGGCTCGCCCCTTTGGCGGGGTCGGGGTCCTGGCACACCAATTGGAAGAAGCACGACGGGCTGTATTGCTGTCATACGGCATTGCCGCATGGTTCGTTTGTTCGTTTGTTGGCGGTCACAGTCACGCTACAACCTGCAAGGTTATAGGATCAAGCCGCACGGGCAATTAGTACTGGTTAGCTGCACGCATTGCTGCGCTTCCACACCCAGCCTATCAACGTCCTGGTCTCGGACGACCCTTCAGGGGGGTCAAGCCCCCGGGATACCTAATCTTCAGACGAGTTTCCCGCTTAGATGCCTTCAGCGGTTATCTCTTCCGTACGTAGCTACTCGGCAATGCCATTGGCATGACAACCGATACACCAGCGGTACGTCCACTCCGGTCCTCTCGTACTAGGAGCAGGCTCCGTCAAGTATCCAACGCCCACGGCAGATAGGGACCAAACTGTCTCACGACGTTTTAAACCCAGCTCACGTACCTCTTTAAATGGCGAACAGCCATACCCTTGGGACCGGCTACAGCCCCAGGATGAGATGAGCCGACATCGAGGTGCCAAACACCGCCGTCGATATGAACTCTTGGGCGGTATCAGCCTGTTATCCCCAGAGTACCTTTTATCCGTTGAGCGATGGCCCTTCCATTCAGAACCACCGGATCACTATGTCCTGCTTTCGCACCTGTTCGACGTGTCAGTCTCACAGTCAAGCACGCTTATGCCATTGCACTATCAGCACGATTTCCGACCGTACCTAGCGTACCTTCGAACTCCTCCGTTACGCTTTAGGAGGAGACCGCCCCAGTCAAACTGCCCACCATGCACTGTCCCCAACCCGGTTAACGGGCCAAGGTTAGAACCGCAAACAGACCAGGGTGGTATTTCAAGGGTGGCTCCACCGAATCTGGCGACTCGGTTTCAGCGCCTCCCACCTATCCTACACAGGCCGGTTCACAATCCAATGCAAAGCTACAGTAAAGGTTCATGGGGTCTTTCCGTCTAGCCGCGGGTAGATTGCATCATCACAAACATTTCAACTTCGCTGAGTCTCAGGAGGAGACAGTGTGGCCATCGTTACGCCATTCGTGCAGGTCGGAACTTACCCGACAAGGAATTTCGCTACCTTAGGACCGTTATAGTTACGGCCGCCGTTTACCGGGGCTTCGATCAAGAGCTTGCACCCCATCACTTAACCTTCCGGCACCGGGCAGGCGTCACACCCTATACGTCGACTTTCGTCTTGGCAGAGTGCTATGTTTTTAATAAACAGTCGCAGCCACCGATTCACTGCGGCCCCTTCAAGCTCTGCGCGCAGGCGCATCACCCTACCAGGGCATACCTTCTCCCGAAGTTACGGTATCAATTTGCCGAGTTCCTTCTCCTGAGTTCTCTCAAGCGCCTTGGAATATTCATCCCGTCCACCTGTGTCGGTTTGCGGTACGGTCGCGTAGGACTGAAGCTTAGAGGCTTTTCCTGGAACAGCTTCCAATCAGTTCAGGACCTAAGTCCTGTCCAGCCACACCCTTGAATCACGCGCCCGGATTTGCCTGGGCGCCTTCTATGATGCAGCAACGGGGACATCCAACACCCCGATGACCTTCTGCCATCCGTCCCCCCATCGCATCCTACGACGGTGCTGGAATATTAACCAGCTTCCCATCAGCTACGCATCTCTGCCTCGCCTTAGGGGCCGACTCACCCTGCGCCGATGAACGTTGCGCAGGAAACCTTGGACTTACGGCGAGGGGGCTTTTCACCCCCTTTATCGCTACTCATGTCAGCATTCGCACTTCTGATACCTCCAGCAGACCTCTCGATCCACCTTCGCAGGCTTACAGAACGCTCTCCTACCATATGCGCGCTCATTTAAACACACCGCCTCATACTTATCCCCCACCCACTCGAAGCGGGGGGCGCTTTGCGTGCTGGCGCACGCCAAGCTCTTTGCGATGCGCTTAAAAGAGCGCGCATATCCGCAGCTTCGGTAACTGGCTTGAGCCCCGTTACATCTTCCGCGCAGGACGACTCGATCAGTGAGCTATTACGCTTTCTTTAAAGGATGGCTGCTTCTAAGCCAACCTCCTGACTGTCTATGCCTTCCCACTTCGTTTCCCACTTAGCCCGTTTTAGGGACCTTAGCTGGCGGTCTGGGTTGTTTCCCTCTTGAGTCCGGACGTTAGCACCCGGTGCTCTGTCTCCCACGCTCATACTTGCCGGTATTCGGAGTTTGCCATAGGTTGGTAAGTCGCCATGACCCCCTAGCTATAACAGTGCTCTACCCCCGGCAGCAATACGTGAGGCACTACCTAAATAGTTTTCGGAGAGAACCAGCTATCTCCAGGCTTGTTTAGCCTTTCACCCCTATCCACAGTTCATCCCCTAGTTTTTCAACACTAGTGGGTTCGGTCCTCCAGCACGTGTTACCGTGCCTTCAACCTGACCATGGATAGATCGCCTGGTTTCGGGTCTACACCCAGCGACTGATTCGCCCTGTTCGG
>NZ_JAPFGD010000018.1:2756-5092 GCF_027257175.1 Castellaniella sp. S9
CGTCAAGTCGAGCGTTGCGTCTACATTGTTGTGCTTCTTCCAGATTGTTAAAGAACATGGTACTGCACCAAAACGAGCGCCCTAAGACACCCGCCCCAGTCAAGAACACCCTAAGTCCCCTCAGGATGCTCTTGACTAAGTGGTCTGGCCGCGCGCCTGCCACCCAAGCGCTGGTGGAGGATGACGGGATCGAACCGACGACCCCCTGCTTGCAAAGCAGGTGCTCTCCCAGCTGAGCTAATCCCCCCGCGTTCCTTGCCATCGCAATTAACCGTTGGTGGGTCAAGATGGATTCGAACCATCGACCCCCGCCTTATCAAGACGGTGCTCTAACCGACTGAGCTACTGACCCCTTGAGTCTGCTTGTCATGCAGGCCTGGACCTCAGACCATGTACCCAAACAGCCGATAAGCGTGAGCGCTCAAGCGCACCAGACGCGCTTCGCTCTTAAAGGAGGTGATCCAGCCGCACCTTCCGATACGGCTACCTTGTTACGACTTCACCCCAGTCATGAATCTCACCGTGGTAAGCGCCCCCCTTGCGGTTAGGCTACCTACTTCTGGTGAAACCCACTCCCATGGTGTGACGGGCGGTGTGTACAAGACCCGGGAACGTATTCACCGCGACATGCTGATCCGCGATTACTAGCGATTCCGACTTCACGCAGTCGAGTTGCAGACTGCGATCCGGACTACGATCGGGTTTCTGAGATTGGCTCCGCCTCGCGGCTTGGCAACCCTCTGTCCCGACCATTGTATGACGTGTGAAGCCCTACCCATAAGGGCCATGAGGACTTGACGTCATCCCCACCTTCCTCCGGTTTGTCACCGGCAGTCCCACTAGAGTGCCCAACTTAATGTGGCAACTAATGGCAAGGGTTGCGCTCGTTGCGGGACTTAACCCAACATCTCACGACACGAGCTGACGACAGCCATGCAGCACCTGTGTTCCAGTTCTCTTGCGAGCACTCCTCTATCTCTAAAGGATTCCGGACATGTCAAGGGTAGGTAAGGTTTTTCGCGTTGCATCGAATTAATCCACATCATCCACCGCTTGTGCGGGTCCCCGTCAATTCCTTTGAGTTTTAATCTTGCGACCGTACTCCCCAGGCGGTCAACTTCACGCGTTAGCTGCGCTACTAAGGTTAATAAACCCCAACAGCTAGTTGACATCGTTTAGGGCGTGGACTACCAGGGTATCTAATCCTGTTTGCTCCCCACGCTTTCGTGCATGAGCGTCAGTATCATCCCAGGGGGCTGCCTTCGCCATCGGTATTCCTCCACATCTCTACGCATTTCACTGCTACACGTGGAATTCTACCCCCCTCTGACGTACTCTAGCCCGGCAGTTAAAAGTGCAGTTCCAAGGTTAAGCCCTGGGATTTCACACCTTTCTTTCCGAACCGCCTGCGCACGCTTTACGCCCAGTAATTCCGATTAACGCTTGCACCCTACGTATTACCGCGGCTGCTGGCACGTAGTTAGCCGGTGCTTATTCTGCAGGTACCGTCAGTCGCCCAGGGTATTCGCCCAGGCTGTTTCTTCCCTGCCAAAAGTGCTTTACAACCCGAAGGCCTTCATCGCACACGCGGGATGGCTGGATCAGGGTTGCCCCCATTGTCCAAAATTCCCCACTGCTGCCTCCCGTAGGAGTCTGGGCCGTGTCTCAGTCCCAGTGTGGCTGGTCGTCCTCTCAAACCAGCTACGGATCGTCGCCTTGGTAGGCCTTTACCCCACCAACCAGCTAATCCGATATCGGCCGCTCCAATAGTGAGAGGTCCGAAGATCCCCCCCTTTCCCCCGTAGGGCGTATGCGGTATTAGCTGACCTTTCGGCCAGTTATCCCCCGCTACTGGGCACGTTCCGATACATTACTCACCCGTTCGCCACTCGCCACCAAAGAGCAAGCTCTTCGTGCTGCCGTTCGACTTGCATGTGTAAAGCATCCCGCTAGCGTTCAATCTGAGCCAGGATCAAACTCTTCAGTTCAATGCCTGTTATCGTATTGTCCTCGAAATCCCCTCAAAACCAGTCCAAAGACCAGCCCCGCCGGAGACTTCGGGTCATACGTCGCTGCTTGCTCAAAGAAAAAGACCGGTTTCATAGAAATCCATAAAACCTTACTTCTTCTGTTGTGCGAGCACTTGGGTATTACTTTGTGCGCGACCATCCGGCGCCCAGCCACCCGCGGATCTTGCGATCCCGATGCACTGGATAAGCCCGCGATGATCGTCTGCACGCCTGATCCCTCAAGCGCCCACACTTATCGGCTGTTAAGTTGTTAAAGAGCAGTTGTGCCGCAATCAGCACAGAAGCGAAATTATGAACTATCCAGAT
>NZ_JAPFGD010000019.1 GCF_027257175.1 Castellaniella sp. S9
TGGGAGTCAGTGCGACGTCCACGGACGCGGCCGGTAATGCCACGACGACGACCACCACACACGGCTACGCCATTGATACGACCGCGCCTGCGCTGACGGTTTCAGTTGATTCGATTACGTCGGACAATGTGATCAACGCTGCTGAGTCTGGCGCTGAGACGACTGCGGTGACTGGTACGGTTGTTGCCGAGGACGGCACATCGACGACGGTGACGATCACCGTCAATGGCCAGCAGTACGCGGCTACGGTGGATGTGGCAGCAGGTACTTGGACTGCCGATATTGCGACCAGCGATCTGGTGGCAGATAGCTCGGTGGGTGTCAGTGCGACGTCTACGGACGCGGCTGGCAATGCCACGACGACGACTGCCACGCACGACTACGCCATTGATACGACGGCGCCTGAGCTGACGATCACGGTTGATTCGATCACTGCCGACAATGTGGTCAATGCCGCTGAGTCTGGCGCGTCAGTGGATGTCACTGGTGCGGTGGATGGTGAGTTCAACGCGGGCGATACCGTCACGTTGACGGTGAACAACACCGAGTACACTGGCACGATTGCTGCGAACGGCTCGTGGGCCATTGCGGTTGCGGGTTCTGACTTGGCCGCGTCTGATTCCTTGGATGTGTCGGTTACTACAACCGATGCAGCGGGCAATAGCACGACAACGACTACCTCTCACAGCTACAGTGTCGATGTCACGGCACCTGAACTGACGGTCGCTGTGGACCCGGTCACGTCTGACAACGTCATCAACGTCGCCGAGTCCGGTGCTTCGGTGGATATCACCGGTGCAGTGACTGGTGAATTTAACGAAGGCGACACCATCACCCTGACGGTGAACGGCACCGAGTACGTCGGCACTGCTGGTGAGGGTGGCGCGTGGACGATTGCTGTTGCTGGCTCTGATCTGGCTGCTGCCACCTCTCTGGAAGTGTCAGTCACGACGACGGATGCTGCGGGCAATAGCACGACGCAGACAACGACTCACAGTTATGGCGTCGACACCACTGCGCCTGCGCTGACGGTCTCGGTGGATCCGATCACGTCTGATAACGTGATCAACGTTGCTGAATCTGGCGCTGAGACGATAGCGGTGACTGGTGCAGTTGTCACCGAGGCAGGTACTGAAACGACGGTCACGGTGACGGTCAATGGTCAAGAATATACGGCCACGGTAGATGTGGCCGCGGGCACTTGGACGGTTGATGTCGCGACCGATGATCTGCTGGCGGATAGTTCGGTGGCGGTGAGTGCGACCTCTACTGACACAGCCGGTAATGCCACGACGACGACCGCCACGCACGGCTACTCGGTTGATGTCGAAGCGCCGGAACTGACGGTGTTGATTGATCCGATCACCTCCGACAATGTCATCAATGCTGCTGAGTCTGGTGCTTCGGTGGATGTCACCGGTGCGGTGACTGGTGAGTACAACGCGGGCGACGCCGTCACGCTGACGGTGAACGACACCGAGCACACCGGCACGGTAGCTGCGGATGGTACATGGACGATAGCGGTTGCGGGTTCTGACCTGGCAGCTACTGACTCGTTGATCGTCTCGGTGACGACGATCGATGCAGCAGGTAACGGCACGACGCAGGTCGCCACGCACAGCTATGGCGTAGACACGACTGCACCTGAACTGACTGTCTCGGTTGACTCTATCACTGCCGACAACGTGATCAATGCAGCTGAATCTGGTGCTGAGATGATTGCGGTGACCGGTTCCGTTTCGGCTGAGGCTGGTACAGAGACGACGGTCACGGTGACGGTCAACGGTCAGCAGTACGCGGCCACGGTGGATGTGACTGCAGGTACTTGGACCGTTGATGTTGCGACCAGTGATCTGCTGGCAGATAGCTCCGTGGGAGTCAGTGCGACGTCCACGGACGCCGCAGGCAACAGCACGACCACATCCACCACTCACACCTACTCGATTGACACCACTGCACCTGAGCTGGCAGTTTCGGTTGATCCGATCACGTCTGACAATGTGATCAATGCTGCTGAGTCTGGCGCGTCAGTGGATGTCACTGGCGCGGTGGATGGTGAGTTCAGCGAAGGTGACGCTGTCACCTTGACGGTGAACGGTACTGATTACATCGGAGCTGTCGCGGCGGATGGCACGTGGACGATAGCGGTCGCTGGCTCCGATCTGGCGGCTTCTGATTCACTGGCAGTATCGGTTACGACTGCCGATGTTGCGGGTAACAGTACGACGACTACCTCCACCCATGGTTATGGCGTAGATACCGCTGCGCCTGAGTTGGCGGTTTCTGTGGATCCGGTCACTACCGACAACGTCATCAACACTGCTGAGTCTGGTGCAGAGACGATTGCGGTGACTGGCGCAGTTGTCACCGAGGCAGGTACTGAAACGACGGTCACGGTGACGGTCAATGGTCAGGAATATACGGCCACAGTAGATGTGGCCGCAGGCACTTGGACAGTTGATGTAGCGACCAGCGACTTGCTGGCAGACAGCACAGTGGCTGTGGGCGCGACGTCCACCGATGCGGCTGGTAACGCTACGACGACGGCTGCCACGCACAGCTACGGTGTGGACACGACTGCACCTGAACTGACGGTGTTGGTTGATCCGATCACCTCCGACAATGTCATCAATGCTGCTGAGTCTGGTGCTTCGGTGGATGTCACCGGTGCGGTGTCGGGTGAGTTCAACGAAGGTGATGCCGTCACTCTGACGGTGAACGGCACCGAGTACGTTGGCACTGCCGGTGAGGGTGGCGCGTGGACGATTACTGTTGCGGGCTCCGATCTGGCTGCTGCCACCTCTCTGGAAGTGTCAGTCACGACGACGGATGCTGCGGGCAACGGCACGACAGTGTCGAGTACTCACGCCTATTCGGTTGACGTTGCAGCGCCCGAGTTGACGGTATCTGTGGATTCGATTACATCCGATAACGTGGTCAATGCGGCCGAATCTGCTGCGTCAGTGGATGTTACTGGTACGGTGACTGGTGAGTTCAACGCGGGTGACACCGTCACGTTGACGATAAATGGCACCGAGTACACCGGTGCTGTCGGTGAGGATGGCGCGTGGACTATAGCGGTTGCCGGATCCGATCTGGCTGCTGCCACCTCTCTGGATGTGTCGGTCACGACGACGGATGCGGCTGGCAACAGCACGACTGTGACCTCTAGCCACAGCTATGGCGTAGACACGATAGCGCCTGAGCTGACTGTGTCTGTTGATCCGGTCACTACCGACAACGTCATCAACATCGCTGAATCTGGTGCTGAGACGATTGCGGTGACTGGAGCGGTTACCGCCGAGGCCGGCGCTGAGACAACGATTACTGTCACGGTCAATGGTCAGCAGTACGCAGCTACTGTGGATGCTGCGGCAGGCACTTGGACGGTTGATGTTGCGACCAGCGACCTGCTGGCCGATAGCGCGGTGGCTGTGAGTGCGACGTCTACGGACGCGGCTGGCAATGCTACGACTACATCCGCTACTCATGGTTACTCGGTTGATACTGATGCGCCTGAGCTGACTGTGTCTGTTGATCCGATCACGCCTGATAACGTCATCAATGCCGCTGAGTCTAGCGGGTTGGTGAATGTGGCTGGCAAGGTGACTGGTGAGTTCAGTGCGGGTGACACCGTCACTCTGACGGTAAACGACACCGAATATACCGGAGTTGCTGCTGCTGATGGCACGTGGGCGATAGCGGT
The DNA here is from genome assembly GCF_027257175.1 of Castellaniella sp. S9. Taxonomy (GTDB): domain Bacteria; phylum Pseudomonadota; class Gammaproteobacteria; order Burkholderiales; family Burkholderiaceae_B; genus Castellaniella. The sequence goes on from NZ_JAPFGD010000019.1 coordinate 3,707, forward strand.
TGCAGGCACCGATCTGGCTGTTGCTACCGCTGTGGATGTGTCGGTGACGACGACCGACGCGGCCGGTAATAGCACGACGACGACCACTTCCCATGCCTATGGTGTCGATACTACTGCCCCGGATCTGACGATCGCGGTTGATTCGATCACCAATGACAACGTCGTCAATGCTGCTGAATCCGGTGCTGCCGTGGCTGTTACCGGTGCGGTAAATGGCGAATTCAACGAAGGCGATGCTGTCACGCTGATGGTGAACGACACCGAGTACACCGGCGCTGTTGCTGCGGACGGTTCGTGGACCATTGCTGTTGCCGGTTCTGACCTGGCGGCCACCGACTCGTTGACCGTCTCGGTGACGACGACCGATGCGGCAGGCAATAGCACGACGCAGACGACGACGCACAGCTACGGTGTCGATACGACGGCACCTGAGTTGACCGTTTCGGTGGATTCGATTACCGCCGACAACGTCATCAACGCGGCTGAGTCTGGTGCTGCCGTGGATGTCACTGGCACTGTGATTGGTGAGTACAACGCAGGCGACGCTGTTACGCTAACGGTCAACGACATCGAGTACACCGGTGCGGTTGCTGCTGATGGCACGTGGGCGATAGCGGTTGCAGGCACCGATCTGGCTGCTGCCACGTCTTTGGATGTGTCGGTTACGACGGCCGATGCGGCAG
>NZ_JAPFGD010000002.1:0-372424 GCF_027257175.1 Castellaniella sp. S9
GGTAGCGCTCGCAGAACTGGCTGTATTGCAGGGTGCGCCGCCCCAGGTGGTTGGCCTGATACTCCTGCCACAGCAACATCAGGGTGATGCCCTTGCGAGAGAGTTCTTGGTGGATAACGGCGTAGTCGGGGATGACGGTGGCGGCTACCCCGGCCCGGGCGGGGAACAGGCACTGCTCCAGCTCGGCCTCAGTCAAGGGCTCAATGGCCGCCCAGTCCAGGCCCGCCGCTGCGGCGGCGGCCAGGTACTTGGCCACCACGCCCTTGGACACGCCCAGAGCCTGGGCGCAGTGGCGCTGAGAATGGCCCAGGCAAAGCGTGTGATGAAGAATGGATTTGATCATGCGCGTACTCAGTAAAGGCGGCGGCATGGGGACTCCCAAAAAGCCCGACACACTACCGCAGGGTTGAGGTCAACGCGCTTGATCTGGCCGGCTGCCGCCGGCGTGGTCACGATCATCGGAATCGATGGTCACACCACCGGAATAGGTGGTCACGATGCCGGAATCAGGGAAAATCAGAGGGACCGGGCTGCCTGGTCACGATCACCGGAATCGGTGGTCACAATCATCGGAATACGCACCGTGCGCTTCGCCGAGGCCGTCTTTGCGCTGCATGTCTTCCAGAAGAAAAGCAAACGGGGCATTGAAACGCCCAAGCCGGACATGGACATCATTCGTCTGCGTTTGAAGGCGGCTGCAATCGTTGCGCAGGAGTTGAGAAATGAATAAACGCATCATTGACGGCGTAGAAGTCGAGGCCAGCACCGGCAATGTGTTTGCTGACCTGGGCCTCCCCGACGCCGAAAAACTGCAAATCAAATCAGGGCTGACCGTCGAGATTGCCAAGGCCATTCGTGAGCGAGGGCTCACCCAAGCCGAGGCAGCACAACGCATGGGCCTGACCCAGCCCAAGGTATCGAGCCTGCTGCGTGGTGAATTCTCGAACTTTTCCGAACGCAAGCTAATGGATTGCCTAAACCGGCTGGGTTACGACATAGAAATCCGCGTGCGGAAAACACCGGAACCGGTCGGCCACCTGGTGCTAACTCACGCTTGAGGCGCTGACCCGTTTGTGGCCGCCGCAACGCCACCTCAGCCTGGCGGCTGGGCAGCAGCTCTATGAGCCTGATCAGCGAGCTGCTGAGAGAAAAGCCTCGATCGCTATAGCCAGTGCCTCAGGCTGATCGAGATGGACCATATGCCCCGCTCGATCAATAACCTTGCGCTCAACAGACCGGACCTTGCTCAGCCGCCCCTCGAATTCAGAACGAGGGTATTTATCATTGCCCTGCCACCCCTGGCCGTCATGTTCACCCTCCACCAACAGAACGGGCGCCTGGATCTCCTCCCACGTGGAGACGACCTCATCGCATCGGTAGATAAGGGGGTTGACACGTTTATGCACAGCATCCGCCGCAATGTGCCGGCGACCATCCTCTCCAAGCTCTGCCCAATGACGCGCGAGCCAGCGCCCATATTCCTGCTCGAGCAGCGGGCTTCTGCGTTTCAAGTGATCAACGACCTCCTGCTCGCTCGCAAAAGAGCGTAATGTCGTTGGTGATTTCAGGCCCTGTAGCCATTGAGCAAGCCTAGCAGACGCTGCGGACGGGTCGGACCGGGGCAGTCCAAAGCCCTCGACATTGATCAGGCGACGAACGCGCGTGGGGCATGTGCCCGCATAGACCATCACAATATTGCCGCCCATGCTGTGGCCCAGCAGATCGATTGGAGAGGCCGGCGATATGTAGTCAATGACGGCATCCAGGTCGCCGTAATAGTCGTGGAACGAATAACTGTCGACGGGCTGTGAGCCGCAGCTGCCGCCAAACCCCCGCCAGTCCAACGCGATGACCTCTCGGTCAGCGGACAGATAATCGACACAGCGTTGAAAGGAGGCTCCGATGTCCATCCAACCATGCGTCAGGAGCAGAGGTGGAGCGTTAAGCACGGAGCCGTTTTTAGGCGCCCACCGGTGAATCCTATAGGGCATCGTGCCTCGGATGGTGATCTGCTCGATGGTCGAGGCTCTGTGCGGGAGGTAAGGGGATGGCTGCGTGCTCATGCGCGGATTATAGAGGTTGTGAAAGCCCGGTAAAAACCTGTTCAGATGATAATTGAGGGTTGGACGGATACACGGCCTCGATCGTCAAACTGTGTCGGTGGCCGCGCTAAAAAAACACAAATCGTGCGCAATACCCGACGGGTTCGCATCCTGCTGGCTTCGCACCACCCCTTGCGCCACGTCTGCGCGCACGCGGCGCGTGCCATGGCCCCGTAGCGCTGAAAAATGCAGTCTGCTCGCCACTGAAAATGCAGACGCTGCGGCTACCGACCCGTCAGGCCGAAAAATCAGCATGATCGGCTCGGTGACGAAATATGCAGGTTAGCTCGTCCACCGAGCGATACCGGAGCGGAAAAATCGCCTGATGCGATACGGCGGTAAAGACTTTGTGCGCCGCCGCTGAGTGCCATAGGGCCATGCATTCGACGGACGTCCCGCGCAATGGCATGGAGCTGGGAACCTTCACCATCGATTCGAGGGATATCGGCCGCTTGGAGTGCCTCTCCGCCCTGCCGACTTGACATAATGCTGAATTACTGATATTTTATACAGTTGTAGTGGCGGCGCACGGTGTGCTGTCACATTGCTTTGGGAGAAAAACCATGTCTACACCTAAACGTGTCGCCTGGAAAAATATCGTCACGCCACCGCTTAACTGGAAAGCCCCAAAGATATCCAAGCAAGAATCCGAGTCTGGCGAGAACCAAAAAGACAAGGAAGAGCAAGGCTCCGATAAGTAAGCTTTTTGCCAACTGCGTTGTGGGCGTGTAGTTGGTAAAGCCGCGAAGCGTCTGCGGCCAGCGCCGGCCTAGCGTGGCCGCAGATTTCAAGGCCTGCCCCGATACAGGGGCAGGCCTTTTTGTGGTGCGCCCAGCATGGGCGCACTCCTGCGGGTGCAAGTCCCGCCATCAGTGGATCACAGCGAATGAAGCGAAGCGCAACGGCGTGAGGGTGACCAAGCGTGGGAAATAAGAAATCCCCAAAACCCTCATGAACACTGGCTTTACGGCCAACGTGCGATTCCGGCCCCGACCAGTTCTGCAAACCCCTCATGACTGTCCGAAAAGTGTTACTTGTTCCAGACAAACCTTTTAAATGTCCGAAAAGCATGTCATTCTTTAGACATGAAGAATGCGCCTCAAGTCTCCAACCTCAAAACCCAGGTCATCCGTCGGATCAGCGCAGCGCTGATGGCGGTGTCCCTCATCGCGTTTCCCAGCCTGGCCGGTGCGATCGAGGTGGGCGATATGGCCCCCGATTTCCGCTTGCCGGGGGCTGATGGCGGCACCTATCAGCTGTCGGACTATCGTGGTAAGCAGGCAGTGGTGCTGGCCTGGTTTCCCAAGGCCAACACGCATGGCTGCACGATTGAATGCAAGTCGCTGGCGGAAAGCGGCGACCAGATCCGTCAGTTTGATGTGACGTATTTCATGGCCAGCGTCGACCCGCTGGCCGACAACGTCGACTTCGCGGAAAAGACCGAAGCCGATTTCCCCTTGCTGAGCGATGAAGACAAGTCAGTGGCCAAGGCCTACGGGGTACTGGGCCTACTGGGCGTTGCCAAACGGCATACGATTTATATCGGCAAGGATGGCCGTGTCTTGAAGATCGATACTCAAGTCCGGCCCGAAACGTCGGCGCAAGACATGGTCCGGAATCTTGTCGATCTGGGGGTTGAGCGCCGTCACTGACAGTGCTGCGTAGGGCTACTCGGCAGCTGTCCCGTTGCCAAACAGCGTTCCGGCATATGTCCTGCCCACGGAAGCCGGGGGCGCATCGGTCGGCAGGGCCGGTTCGTCACGGCTGAGCATGCGCAGAGCCAGGTTGTTCAGGCGTTCTGCAATGTGCTTGGTAGAGAGTTTGCCTTGCGGGCGCATCCAGATGTAGCTGTAGAAGTACATGCCCAGGATGCCCTTCAGGACGATCGGATCGTACGGCCGGAAGTAGCCCTGGTCGGCCCCGTCGATGAGCGTGTCCCGCCAGATTTTCTCGTAGCGGCTGTGCAACTCCATGACCTCGGAGTAGCGGGGTTCTGATAGTGACTGGACCTCGCGGAAGCACACGGTAAGCTGCGTCTGGTGCGATGCGATCTTCTCGACCAGCAGGCGCCCCAGAATGGCGATGCGTAGATTGGGGTCGAGTTCGCGGCGCGCCTGTTCCGAGCCGATGTCGCCAAGATCCTGGATGTATTCCTTTGCGATGTCGTAGAGCAGGTCTTCCTTGCTCTTGATGTGGTAGTACACCGCACCCCGTCCCAGCCCCACCGCGTCGCATAGATCGCGCATGCTGATGGCGTGGTACCCGTGTTCCGCAAACAGTTTGGCCGCGATCCCCAGGATGCGGTTTCTCTGGGAACCGTTATCTGGGCCTGGCGCGTTGCCGGCATCCTGGGCGAGGGTGGTGGGAAGTCTGGACATCATTCCGGCTGATCCAATGGTTTTGAGCTCCGTATGCGAGTTCCTGCATTATAAGTTTGTGCGTCGTATCCCGCAGGCGGCCCTCAAGGACGGCCAGAACGCCGCCAAGCCCAGCAAGGGCCCGGGCAGCAGGATCCACGCGGAATCGATGCCCATGTGCTCGAAGAGGCGCGTGATCAGTGCGATCGAAACCACGGTGATGGCAAAGCCGATGGCATTCTGGATCGCCAGCGCGCTGCCCACCAGCTCTTTCGGGCAGTGGCGGGCAGAGAGCGCCGAAAACTGCGGTGAGTCTGCCACCACGGTCGCACCCCAAAACACCAGGATTGCAAAGAGGGCGAAGGGCGGCAAGTAAGAGCTTCCCAGCACGAAGACAAGACTGCACAAGCCCGAGAGCGCCAGTGCGCCGGCGGCAACACATTCGCTGCCTACGCGCTGCGACAGGCGTCCCCCGACCAGGCATCCGAGCGTGCCGGCTGCAATGATCAGGAAAGAAGCGCCCGAGATCCCGCCCACTGGCAGCGTCTGGCCCAGGGCCAGGCGCGCCACATAAAGCGGAATGATGGTCCAGAATGCGTACAGTTCCCACATGTGCCCGAAGTATCCCAGGGCGGCGGCGCGAAAGGCAGGAATCCGGAAGGCCTTCGTGACGGCGCCCGGCCGCAGCCTGTTGGGCTGGGCACCTGGGCGGTTCAGGTGCGGCCCGTCGCCCAGAATGCCGATGGCCAGCGCCCCCAGCATTGCAAGCAGGGAGGAAGCGCCGATGATCAGCGGCCACGGCAACTCGGCGCCCACCAATCGCAGCCCATGCGGCAAGGCCGTGCCCAGGGTCAGCATGGCGACTAGTTGCGCGAGCGCGGCGCCTGTGCGCTCAGGCGCCCAGGTGACGATCAGCTTCATGCCCAGCGGGTAGATGCCTGCCAGAGAAGCCCCGACCAGAAAGCGCAGCACCAGGGCCTCGGAAAGGCTCGAGGCCCACCAGGCGAAGACCGCATTGAATGCGGCGCCGGCGATGGCGCTGATGACGAAAAGCGAGCTGGCCCGAAAGCGGTCGGCCAGCCCGGTCAGCGAGACGAACAGGGTGCCGGCGATGAACCCAAGCTGAACCGCGCCGGTGAGCAGGCCGATGTCTGCGGCGGTGATGCCCCAGGCAGCCTGCAGGTCGGCGGCAGCGCTGTTGGCGCTGAACCACAGGGAGGTGCCGAACAGCTGGGCCAGCGCGATGACGGCGACCGGCCCGGGCTTGAGAATCAGGCGCGCTCTGATGCGGGCGACCGCCTGAGGAGCGCCTGTGCCCAGCATGGGAATCAGGCCTGGGGCTTGAGTAATGTGGTGTAGGTGGTGGCCGTTCCGCTCAAGCAGACATCGCCATCCTGATTGACGACGCTGACCTCGAGCTTGCAGATTGGCTTGTCTTCGCGGATTTCCTTGACCGTCACATGCCCGGTGATGGTGTCGCCGACGTACACGGCCTTCGAGAACTTGAGCTCCGTGCTCAGGAACACCGTCCCTGGGCCTGGCAGATCCTCGGCGACGATAGCGTTCAGCATGCCGGAAGTCACGCCTCCTTGCACGATGAGCCCCTTGAAGACGGAGGCCTTGGCCAGCTCCTCGTCAAAGTGCAAGGGGTTGCGGTCCCCTGTGATTTCCGTGAAGAGTTCGATATCCCGGCGGGTGATCGATTTCTGGCGTTGCGCACGGGCGCCTGCCTTTGGCATTCCGTTCAGGGTCTGGTTCCAACAGTTCTGACTCATGAGATCTCCATTCAACAGGTGTAGGTGGCCTGCGCGTCTACGCGACATTTTCAATCAGCACGGCCAGGCCTTGGCCGCCGCCGCCGCATAGGGTGGCGATTCCCCGGTGCAAGCCGCTGCGCCGCAGTTCGAGCGCCAGCGTCAGCAGCAGCCGGAACCCCGAGGCCCCCAGGGGGTGTCCGATGGCAATGGCGCCGCCATTGACGTTGACCTTCTCGGCCGACAGATTCAGTTCGCGCATGGATGCGACTACGACGCTGGCAAATGCCTCGTTGATTTCGTACCGGTCGATGTCGTCGACCGCCAGGCCTTGCTTTTGCAACAGCTTTTGGATGGCGTGTGCCGGTTGCAGTTGCAGGCTGGGGTTCGGGCCGGCGACCCAGGCCCAGTCGATGATCTTCGCCAGGGGACGTGCGCCGCCAAGTTGCTGCAGCTCCTGGTCGCTGACCACCAGGCCTGCGCTTGCACCGTCGGACATCTGTGATGCATTGGCGGCGGTGATCGTGCCGTCGGCGCCGAAGGCGGGCGCCAACGAGGCCACTTTCTCGGGCGTAGTGTCGGGGCGTATGCCTTGGTCCGACCGCACGACGGTGCCCTGGACCGTGACGGGGACCAGTTCGTCGCGCTCCCGCACGGCGGCCGCGTTGGCCGCGCGCTGCTGCGAGAGGACCGCCCACTCGTCCTGCGCCTGGCGGCTGATGCCCAGCTCGCGGTTGTACTGCTCGGACAATGTCCCCATGGAAAGGTCGCTCAAGGCGCAGTGCAGGCCTTCGCTTTGCAAGGCGCTGCGCGCCACCGTATCGGGGGTGATGACTTCGTCGGGAACGAGCCAGGCGGCGCGGGTCATGGAGTCGAATCCGCCAACCACGTACTGGTGCCCTTCGCCACAGCGGATGCGGCGCGCGGCATCGCACACGGCTTCCAGGCTGGCCAGGCAGACACTGTTCAGCGTCAATGCGGGCGTGCTGATGTCGATTCCCCCGCGAGTCGCCGCAATGCGCGCCGGGTTCTGGCCCAGGCCCGCCTGGACGACGACGCCCAGCAAGGCGGCATCGGGCCGTGCCGCACGGGGATGGCGGCGCACAATCTCCTGGATGACCGCCTGGCCCAGGTCCAGGGAGTCCAGGGGGGACAGGGCGCCTCGCATCTTGCCAAACGGCGTTCGTACCCCATCCAGCAGGTATGCGTTCGGGAACTCAGTTTGCATGATCGTCTCCGGAAGGTTCAAAGAAGGGCAGCATGCGCTCGCCAACCTGTACGCATCGCAGGGATACGGCACCTCCTATGCGCGCCTGTGTCGGATCGTCGACGAGCAGTTGGCTGAGCATGGTCGGTCCTTCATCCAGCTGTACCAGCGCGATGAGGTAGGGGGTGGCTGCTTGCCATGCGGGGTGGCCCGCGCGATGGATGACCGAGAAGCTCTTCAGCACGCCCTTTCCGCTGGCCGCCTCCCAGCTTAGTGTTTGCGACCAGCAGTGGGGGCAATGGTGTCTGGCATAGAAGACCCATTTGCGGCAATCGGCGCACCGCTGCAAGGCGAGCTGGTGGTTTTGCACCGCGTCCCAGAACGGCCGGGTGACTGGATTGGGGAAGGGGCCGGGAACTTGCAGGTGGGCTAGAAGTGCTGTCATGAGTCGGCTCCAAGGACCAGGGCGACGGCTTCGCTGACCGTTGCCCCATTGCCAGTGATCAGCGCGCTTTCCGCGTTGGGAATCTGGCGTGGGCCGGCGGCATGTCGCAACTGGCGGACGGCCTCGATGATGTGACCCATGCCGCCCGCCAGGTCGGCCTGCCCGCACGCCAGCTGCCCGCCGTGCGTGTTCAGGGGGTGGTCGCCCAGGTGATCAAAGCAGTGCTCGTCCATCCAGGGTCCGAACTGGCCTGGTGCGCACAGGCCGGCGTCCTCCAGGGTAAGGGCCACCATGATCGTATAGCAATCGTACAGGGACAGAAGGCTCATGTCGGCAGCCCGCAGGCCCGATTGCCGGAAGGCGTGTTCCATGGCGGCTTTGAGCGGCCCGCTGGTGAGCGAGGGCGCCTGGCTGATGGCGCGATGCGTGACCTTTTCGCCGGCGCCCAGCAGGTGTACCGGCGGATGCCGCAAGCCGCGCGCACGGCGCTTGTTCGTCACCACCACTGCTGCGCCACCTGCGACGGGCATCACGATTTCGTACAGATGCAGCGGGCTGGCGATCAGGGGCGAGGCCAGGATGTCTTGAGTGGTGGCCGGTTTGCCGTAGAAGATTGCGTTGGGGTTCAGTTGTGCATTCTGGCGCGCAATGGCGGCGATGCGCGCGAACTGTTCGGGCGTGGAGCCGAATTCGTCCATGTGGCGCTGCATCGGGAGGGCATAGGAAATGTTGGCTCCCGAGGCGCCAAAGGGCACGTCAAACTCGCGGATTGGATTGCGGTTGGGCGAACGGGGCGGATCGGCCTCGCGCACGTTGGCCAGCACACACACGACCGTGTCGCACATGCCGGCGGCGATGGCAGCGGCGGCACGCCAGACCATGCCGGCCCCGCTCGCACCGCCCAGGTCCACGACATTGGACATGCGAGGCTGGATTCCCAGGTACTCAGCCACCGTGGCGGGGACGTGCTGCGGCGTCTCGCCGACCTGGGGACCGACCAACAAGCCGTCCACCGCATCTTTTTCAAGACCGGCGTCCGCGACGGCCTGAATCACCGCGCTGCTGATGAAGTCCAGTGTGGTCTGGCCGACGGTGCTGCGCTGGGGCTTGAGCTCACTGATGCCGATGATGGAAGCCTGGTGAAGTGACATGTTCAGGCCTCTTCGTGCAGCGCGGAAATTGTCGCATAGTCGTCGAGGCAGGCCGGGTTGGCGAGGGAAGCAAGGTTCTTGACGGGCTTGCCGGCTGCGCTGGCACGCGCAGCCCCTTCGACCCGTTTGCCATTGATCGTGTAGGGCACACCGCTGACCTGATGAATGTGCCTGGGGACGTGGCGGGGAGAGGCATGCTTGCGGATGGCCTGACGTATGCGATCCTTGAGTGCATCGTCCAACGTATGGCCCGGCTGCAGCACGACGCACAGGACGATCTCCTCGTCGTCGTTGATCTTTCGGCCGAACACCACGCTGTCCTGGATGGTCTCGATGGTCTCGACCACCCGGTAGATCTCGGCGGTGCCTATACGGACGCCACCTGGCTTCAGGGTGGTGTCCGTGCGGCCATAGATGATCAGGGAGCCGTGGATCGTCTGCTCGGCCAGGTCGCCATGGGTCCAGATGTCGGGCCGCTCGGCAAAATACGCATCATGGTAGCGTTGGTCGCCGTTCTCGCCCCAGAAGGTCAGGGGGGCGCTGGGAAATGGCTCGGTGCATACCAGGTCGCCCTTGCGTCCGATGATCGAGGCGTTGCGCTCGTCGAGCACATCCACGGCCAGGCCCAGCGCCTTGCAGGATAGATGCCCGCGGCGCACTGGATGAAGCGGCGAACCCAGCGCGAAACAGCCGATGATCTCGGTGCCGCCCGATATGGAGGCGAAGATCATGTCCTGCTTTACGGCGGAGTACAGCCAGTCGAACTGTTCGGGGGTGACCGGGGCGCCAGCCGAGAGTACGCTGCGCAGCGCCCCTAGATCGTTGGACCGGCCGGGCGCATAGCCGGCTTCGGCCACGGCTGACAGGTAGCGCGGGCTGGTGCCGAAGTGGGTGATGCCGGCCGCCTCGGACAGGCGCCACAGCACACCGTAGTCCATGCCGCCATCAGTCTTCAGGATGGGGGCGCCATCATACAGGACGATCTGGGCCCGGCAGGCCAGACCGCTGATGACCCAGGGGTACATCATCCAGGCGATGTTCGTGTACCAGCTCATGACGTCCCCGGGGCGGACATCGCCGTGCAGGATGTGCTCCTTCAGGTGCTGCAGCAATACGCCCCCCGTAGTGTGCACAATGCCCTTGGGCAGGCCGGTCGTGCCCGAGGTGAACATGACGTACAGCGGGTGGGCGAAAGGAAGGGGCTCGAAGTACAGTCCATCGGATGGATGCGCGCAGAATGCGTCCCAGCCGATGAGGTCGATGCCGGGCGCATCCAGGGATATCGGCCCTTCGCCGGTGAGGACCATGGCCTCCAGGCCCTGCGTACCGCGGACGATCTCGGAAAGCTTCTCGCGGCAGTCGAAATCCTTGCCGTTGTACCGATAGCTGCCGCAGGCGATGATCAGCTTTGGATTGACTTGCCCTGCACGGTCCAGGATGCCGGCGGCGCCGAAATCCGGTGAGCAGGCCACCCAGATCGCGCCCAGGGACGCGGCCGCCAGCAAGCCCACCAGCGCTTCGATCCGGTTGGGCAGGATGCCCGCCACGCGGTCGCCCTTGCCAATGCCATGCGCGCGCATGCCTGCCTGTGCCGCGGCCACGAGGCGGCGCAGCTCGTCCAGGGTCAGGCGCCCGTAGATACCGTTCTCGTCGGCCTGGATCACCGCCATCCGGTCCCCGGGCCCGGCCAGCATGTTTTCCGCGTAGTTCAGGCGGGCATCGGGGTACCAGCGCGCGCCGAACATCACGCCCTCGCCCGACCGTTCCAGGCTGGTGGCCCCTCGGGTGCCGATGACTTCGCAGAAATCCCACACCGCGTCCCAGAATTCGCCCGGCCGGCTTGTCGACCACCGATGCAGCGTATCGTACTGGCCGGGGTCGAAGCCGTGAGCCTGCGCGAAACGCGCCAGGTTTGATTGCGTCATTTCCTGTTGGCCGGGACGCCAAAGGATTTCGTTGTCACCTATCATCTGAGTTCCCCGTGGGTTGCTTGAATACCATGTCCGACATGGCGGGCGGGTGGACGGGTCTTGGCTATAGAATCAGGGGCAGGATCACCAGCCCGATGCTGAAGATCACGAATGCGACCATCATCATCACGGCCGTGTAGCCCATGATCTCGCGGGCCTTCAGCGCCGTGACGCCCAGCAGCGGCAACATCCACATTGGCTGGATGCCGTTGGTCAACTGGTCGCCGTACGAGAACGCCATGATGATGACGCCCAAGTCGGCTTGGAGCGTCTTGGCGGCCTCCATCAGTAGCGGTCCTTGCACCGCCCATTGGCCGCCGGCCGAGGGTACCGCCAGGTTGACGATCGCGGCGCTGATCAGCGTAGTGATCGGCAGTGTGTACTGGTTGGAGACGGCCACGAGCCATTCGGCGAAAATCGCCACCAGCCCTGAACTGGCCATGATGCCCATGATGCCGGCGTAGAACGGGAACTGCAGGACGATCTGCCCGCAGGCGCCGATCGCGTCATCGACCGCCTTCACATACGCCATGGGCGTCTTGTAGGCCAGCATGCCAACGATCAGCAGGATGAAGTTGACGATGTTCAGGTTCAGGTCGACGCCGTGGGTGTAGAAGTGGTAGCCCACATAGGCAAAGCCCGAGATCACCACGATCAGCGAGAGCAGGGGCGCCTGCTCCAGGCGCTCGGCCACTGTCAGGCGTGCCTGGGCAGTGGCGACGGTCTTCTGGTCCATCAAGGCTCCGACGGCAGCAAGCTCGCCGCTCTCGGGGTCCGTGCCGTGACCGGCCTGCGCATCGGTGATTTCCTCTGTTTCTTCCGGCCGTGGGTGCATGCGCCGATAGACGATCGGGATGATCAGCAAGAATGCGACGAACGTCACCAGATTGGCGGGTGAGAGAATCGTCTCGCTGACGGGGATCAGACCGATCTCGTCCATCAGGAAGTGGCCCTGCGTGTTCACAAGCAAGGGTGCCGAGGCCGAGAACCCCGTGTTGAAGATGATCAGGCCCGTGAACCCGGCGGCCGCCGCCAGTGGATAGTGCACCCGGATCCCGCGCGCTTTGGCGGCCGCGCAAATTTCGCGTGCGGAGATGGCGCCGATGATCAGGCCCAGCCCCCAGCTAATGTAGCCGAAGACGATGGCCAACACCGTGATCAACGCAATGGCCTGGCCGGCGTTGCGGGGGAGCTTGGCGGCATGGGAAATGATCCGGCGCGCCGGTGGCGAAGCCGCCAATACATAGCCGAACAGCAGGATCACCACCATCTGCATGGAGAAGGTCAGCAAGTTCCAGAAACCGCCATACCAGTGTTGGACAAGTTCGAACGGCCCCGAAGGCGTCAGCAGCAGGCCGAGTATGTAGACGATGATTGTCAGGATGATCGCGAATATGAACGGATTGGGAATGTATTCGCGCGACAAGCGCGTACAAAATTCCCCAGCTTGTCTCAACATGGAATTTTCCTCCGGCAAACAAAATTTTTATGAATGGGCCAGCAGCTTGGTCGAACGTGCGCCTATGCTGGGGTTTGCCAGGGCAGTTTAGGAATTGTATTCCGACCAGTCAATACACTGCTTCTGTATTTGTTTATAGGATATTACTAAAATTCCTTATAAAACAATATATTATAAATTAAGATAAGGGAAAACCATGATCATAAAGTATTTTTAAAACTACTATTTAAGCATGTTATTTTTCCCGAATTCGGAGTTTTTAAACTACAATTCCATCATGTCGCGTGATGGTGCAGCCATTCGCGGCTCGATCCTTTCTTCGAGGCAAGCCATCATGAACGAACCCGATGCGTACGATCCGCTGACGTCGCTCCTGGACCAGGATGAAGTCGTCTATTTCCTTGCAGATGCGTTTGCGACTGAAGACGCGGGAAGAATTTCGCACGCGATGGGTACGGTTGCGCGCGCGCGCGGCATGGGCCGGATCGCCACCCAGACCGGCCTGTCGCGCGAGCAGTTGTACCGGACCCTAAGCGGCGAGGGCAATCCCACCTTGAGGACCTTGTTGACGGTCCTGAAGGCGCTTGGGGTGAGCTTGAGCGTACGCGTGGCCAGGTAGTGTGGGTGGGGGCGTAATACTCAATCAATCACGCCCAAAAACTCGCCCACCACCCGATAACGATGCGCGTCATCGTCGCCGAGTTCAATGGTCGCCATGCCGGGATCATCGGACCGGGGCTTCAGCAGGATTCTCTGGTGCTGCCATCCGTCGTCGGTCTCGACCTTGATGCTCTCGTATTCCTTGACGGTATATCGCGAGCCCGCATCGCCATCCTGGATGTCGTCGCATTCGACCAGCACGATTTTGCCGTTCCGGCTGCCGGCGGGATTCAGGCGAAACAGGCAGGTGGCGCCGTTTGGAATGATCGTGTTCATCGATTCGCCGACCACCCGGCAGGCGAAAATGTCCTTGCCTATTGGCATGCCTTGCGGCACGGCGATCCAGTGTTCGTGCGCGACGTGCTGCAGCGCGCTGAAACCGCCCGCGGCAGCCTGCAGGTCATAAAAAGGCACCGCGTTGACGTACGGCTCCAGTTTTTCAGCCGGCTTGGCCAGCGGAATGATAGTGGATCGATAGACGGGTATGTGCCGCTTCAGGTAGTTGCGCAGGCCTTCGTCGCACGCATAGACGAAGGTTCCCTTGATGCCTCGCAGCATGATGGTTTTGTAGATGTTCAATATGTATTGCTTCAGCTCCTCCGGATCGTCGATGGTCTGCTTGCCATTGCGGTCGTGGTAGTTGTCTTTGTCGATGACGATCTGGTCCAGCTTCGCGTCATAGCGGATCTCATGGCCGAAGATCACGCCCGCGTAGTTCAGGTCGTAACCCTGGGTCGTGTGAATGCAGCCGACTTCGTGCTCGGCGCCCGGTGTGTTGATGAAGTCTATGGTGGTGCTGTTCCAGCGCAGTTGGACATCCGCGATCCGGATGTCGTATGCATCCGGGTCTTTCCTGGATATCCACGGCCACGCGTAGCCGGCGACCAGCCGCGCAAGGCCATGCGCCTGATTCCGTCGATCGATTTCCTTCACCATGTCCGATAGCTTGTCGAACATCAGGAATTCGTACTTCTTTGAATGAAATGTCCCGGTGTCGGGCAGGTGCACGTTCAGCAGATCATCGAGGAACTGGACATAGTCCGAGCCTCCTTGAACCCGGAATTGGGAGACCAGCCGCATGACCTTCGAGTCGGGCGACGATTTGATGGCCTGGAAATCGGCGGCGTTCGCATCGGACGGTTTGATGCTCTGGCCCGCGTCGTAGAAAAAGACGGCCTTGCTTGACTGTTGGGTGACCCAATCGATCTCGCTGCAGGTGTTCTTGTCCAATCCCAGGGCCGCGCAAGCTTTGTCGAAGGCGCCATAGTAGGCGCCCAGGTTCACCCGTTTGCGCAGCCGGTGCGATTCGTCCACCAGCACAATATCGTAGGATCCCTGTACCAGTTCTGACGGACTGATGACCATGTCCGGGCGCAGGCCGGCGATGTTCCGGAACGCCTTTTTCAAGGTGTTCCGGAACGATGCCATCGGCACGACCAGGGCCATGCGCGGCTTTGGGTAGCGACTCTTGAACGCCGCCAGCAGTTCGCGCAGCTCGGTTTCCTCTTCGGAAAACTCGTGCAGCTCCAGTTCGGCATCGTCAGTGTGGATCAGCTTGAACAGGAATATGGCGAGAACGGATTTTCCCGTGCCGGCCCCGCCTTCGACCATGAGGTTCTTCAGCCCTGGGCTCAACAGTGCCCGCATGATCTCGATCAAGCCCTCGCGCTGGTCGGCCGACAGGGATTTGTAGGGCGAATACTTGAAGACATCCGAGTTGTCGATGGACTCCAGGGAATGCGCTGCTACGCCGTGCGCCCGCAATTTGTCCCAGGTTTCGCGAAAGATTCTCGAATACAGCTCGTCCTTCTGGAAGTAGTTGTGGTCGGCCAGGCCCAGGTTGCCGTTCAGCAGCCGGAAGCAGCCGTCGGCCGCCATGTACTTGATCAGCGAGGATTCGATGTCGAGGGTGGCGGATTTATTGAAGCGTTCGCTGCTGATGAGGTGCACCGTGGTCAGCCGTTTCTTGTGCGGGTGCTTGAGGTGGGTGCCCAGTCGGGTCAGTGTGTCGGTGGTTTCGCCGACGTAGGCATTGCGCGTCGCACCGTCGCTGAGGATATAGACCAGCGGCCAATGGCCTGCGGCGTGTGCATGGGTCTGTATGCTCGCCAAAACCTCCGGGGAAAACCCGTATCGCTTGACGTCGACAAGATCCGCCTGGCTCATAGCTCGTTGTATTTCTTCGCGCTGCCCCGGGCTTTGTCGACGGGGTATTTTTCCTCGTTGCGTTTGATTTTATCCAGGACGATTTGCTGGGGGTCGAAGCCGTAGGCATCGGACAGCAGCAGTGCGTAGGCCAGCACGTCGGCCAGTTCCTCTTTGACCTTCTCGGGATCGGCGGCCTCGGGCGCCTTCCATAGAAAAGCCTCCAACAGCTCGCCGGCCTCGATGCTCAGGGCCACCGCCAGGTCCTTGGGATTGTGAAACTGCTGCCAGTCGCGATCGTCGCGAAACTGTCGCAATCTTTGCAGGGCCTGGTCCATTTCCTTAGCCTTTTCCGGGGTCGATGTGTTGCCAAGGATGATAACTTGCGCCATTGCGGCTTGCACGCATGGCGGGTCGGGCGGCGGCACGCCACATGCTGCAGGACCACCACCTGAGGGCGGACAGGCCACCCCGGCCTGTGGCCTTCAGCGAGGAGACTCCTATGCCGCCAGAAACCAGTCCGGCATCGCCCTCATCGGCCGACGCAAAGGGCGCGCGCCGGGTGGTGTATGGCGCGGTGGCGGCGAATCTGGCCATCGCGGCCAGCAAGCTCGTCGCCGCCGCGGCGACGGGCAGTGCCGCGATGCTGGCCGAGGGCGTGCATTCGGCTGTCGATGCGGGCAACGAACTGCTGCTGTTGCTGGGCATGCGGCGCAGCAACCGGCCGCCCGACGAGTCGCATCCGTTCGGCTACGGCAAGGTCCTGTACTTCTGGGCTTTGATCGCGGCCGCCTCGGTCCGGTTCAAGCGGGGCATGCGCGTTGAGGAAGTCGAACAGGCCATCGGCCGGCTGGAGGACACGGTCAGCCACGAATGCCCGACGATCCGGCACGTGTTCTTTGAATTCCGCTGACGGCGGCGGGCGGCCGCGCGGGCGCGGGCAGTCCGGCCGGCACACCTGCCGCCTCTAATACACAGAGGCCGTCCTCACGGCTTCGTCGTTCTGCCGGCGGGCGTGTTCGACCAGGTAGTCCAGGAACACGCGGGATCGCTGCGGGATGAACTTGCGGCTGGGCAGTGCCGCATACATGGCCAGGCGGCCCGTGATCCAGGGGTTCAGGACGCGCACCATCCGGCCGTGCGCGAGATAGGACGCGACGAGGTCGAACGAGATCGAGGTGATGCCCGCGCCGTCCAGCGTGGCGCGCAGCAGGGTGTCGGTGTGGTTCGCGATCAGGACGGGTTCGGTGTCCACCTCGACCGCGCCCTGGGGGCCGGATCGCGGGTGGCGCCACATGCGCCAGGCGCGCAGCGGCGCGCCCGGGTGTTTGAGGCGCAGGCAGTCGTGTCCGGCCAGGTCCTGCGGCTTTTTGGGGGCGCCCCGGCGGGCCACGTAGTCGGGCGAGGCGACCAGGATCACTTCGGATTCTATGATCTTGCGCGCCACGATGTCGGCATCGAAACCGGCGTCCACCCCCAGCAGGGTGACGTCGTAGTCCTCGATGGGCGGGTCGCGGTGGGTTTCGACGTCCATGTCGATCACGATGCCGGGGTGGCGCCGGCGAAAGTCCGACAGCAGGGGGGCGATCACATAGCTGGCCAGGGCCGGCTGGGTGTGCACCCGCAATCGGCCGGCAAGTTCGCTGGTGTGTGCGCTGGCGACGGCATCGGCCTCGGCGACGTCTTGGAGGATCTGGCGCACGCGCGCCAGATAGGCCTCGCCGGCCTCGGTCATGGACACGCGCCGGGTGGTTCGCTGGAACAGCCGCGTGCCCAGCATCGCCTCGAGTTCGGCGATCAAGCGGGTCACCACCGGCGGCGACATGTCCAGGGCGCGTGCCGCCGCGGCAAATCCCCCTTCATCGGCGACCCGTTCGAACACCTGCATGGCCAGCAAGCGATCCATGGTGGTCCTCCTATCCTGATTATTCCTGAAACAGGAATAGTATATGTCATTACGCTGTATTTATTCCTGTTGTCAAAATACTTAAAGTAGCACTTCAACCCCATCACGCACGAACCGGAGGCGACCGTGAACCCGAACCCGCGCTATACCCGCACAGCCATTTTTTTGCATTGGCTGGTCGCGCTCGGCCTGGTCGGCACGTTCAGCCTGGGCTTCTACATGGAAGGCCTGCCCCTGTCGCCCAGCAAGCTGAAGCTGTATTCCTGGCACAAGTGGGCCGGCATGACGCTGTTGGCGCTGGCCGTGGTGCGCCTGGCCTGGCGCATGAGCCATCCGGCGCCCGAGCTGCCCGGCACCATGAGTCCGATGGCGCGCCTTGCGGCGGGTGTCGGGCACTGGCTGCTATACGCGCTGATGCTGGCCATCCCCGTCAGCGGCTGGTTGATGAGCTCTGCGCAGGGCTTTTCGGTGGTGTGGTTCGGGGTCGTGCCCTTGCCCGACCTGGTGCCGCGCAACGCGGCCCTGGGCGAGCTTCTGAATGGCGTGCACGTCACCCTGAACTATCTGCTGCTGGCCGCCGTGGCCGGCCACGCAGGCGCCGCATTGCACCACCATTTCATCAAGAAGGACACGGTCATGGCCCGCATGCTGCCGTTCGCGGGCCGGGCCTGACACCCGATATCACAGGATCAAAGGAAAACTCATGAACCTTTCTTTTTTGCGTCCCCTCGCCCTGGCCACCGCCCTCGGGCTGGGCATACTGGGCAGCGCCGGCGCCGCCGAATATTCCACGCTCGATGGCGAGGCCAGCACGCTCGCCTTCGGCTACAGCCAGATGAACGTCAAGATGGACGGCCGCTTTGCCGAACTGCGCGCGACCGAACTCAGCTTCGATCCGGCCCGGCCCGAAGCCGCCAAGGTGTCCATCGAGGTCGCGTTGTCCGGCATCGACGCCGGCTACGACGAGGCCAACACGGAACTGGCAAAGGACGAATGGCTGGCCCTGGCGGCGCACCCGGTCGCCACCTTCACCTCGACCGGAGTCGAGGCCTTGGGCGACAACCGCTATCAGGTGACGGGCGAGCTCTCGATCAAGGGCGTCACCCGCACGGTGACGGCGCCCTTTACCTTCGCGCAGGACGGCGATGCCGGTGTCTTCGAGGGTGATTTCACCTTCCAACGCGCCGACTTCGGCGTGGGCGAGGGCGAGTGGCGGGATTTCAGCATCGTCGCCAATGACATCCGGATTTCGTTCCGCATCGTTGCCAAGCCCTGATTTTCATTTTTGACCATTGAAATTTCCACCCATTGAACATTGAATAGAGGATTCATCATGAAAAAGACGCTCATCGCCGCCGCCTTCGCCGCTTTCTTCGCGGGCCAGGCCCTGGCCGCCCCGCAAACCTATGCGGTGGATCCGTCCCATACCTACCCGCGCTTCTCGTATGACCACATGGGCATGTCCAAGCAGATCCTGCGTTTCAACAAGACCTCGGGCACGGTGGTGCTGGACAAGGCGGCCCAGGACGCCAAGGTCGACGTGACCATCGACATGACCTCCGTCAGCACCGGATTCGAGATGTTCGACGGCCACATCCAGGGGGCGGATTTCCTGGATACCGCCGCGTTCCCCACCGCCACCTACCAGTCGACCAAGGTCGTCTTCGAGGGCGACAAGCCGGTCAGCATCGAGGGCGAGCTGACGATCAAGGGCATCACCCATCCGGTGACGCTGACCGTGACGTCCTTCTACAATGGCCCGCACCCCATGCTGAAGAAGGACGCCATCGGCGCCAACGCGACGGCGGTCATTTCGCGCACCGCCTTCAACGCCGGCAAGTTCGCGCCGGGCGTGGGCGACGAGGTGACGCTGGACATCGCGCTGGAAGCGGTGGCCGAATAAATGGCCGGGCATTCGCCCGAGGCCTGGCGGCCATCCGGCCGGGCATGGCGCATGCCGATGAATGGCGGGCTGCGAGGCCTGCCGGCAAGGAGAACGACATGGGACTGTTGATAGACGGACAATGGCATGACCAGTGGTACGACACCGAGGCCACGGGCGGGCGCTTCGTGCGCAGCGACGCCGGGTTTCGCCACTGGATCACGCCCGACGGCCAGGCCGGGCCCAGCGGCGACGCCGGGTTCCGGGCCGAGGCCGGCCGCTACCATCTGTACGTGTCGCTGGCCTGTCCGTGGGCCAGCCGCGTGCTGATCCTGCGCACCCTGAAGGGACTGGAATCCATGATCGGCGTGTCGGTCGTCAACCCCTATATGGGCGACCACGGCTGGACGTTCGACCCCGCCCCCGGCGTGGTCGCCGACCCGGTGCTCGGGGCGCAGTACCTGTACCAGCTCTATGCGCGGGCCCAGCCCGACTACACCGGCCGGGTGACCGTGCCCGTGCTGTGGGACCTGCAGCGCGACACCATCGTCAGCAATGAGTCCGCGGAAATCATCCGCATGCTGAATTCGGCGTTCGACGGCATCGGCGCGCGCGAGGGCGATTACGCGCCGGCGGATCTGCTGCCGGAGATCGACGCCCTCAATGCGGACATCTACGATGCGCTCAACAACGGGGTCTACAAGGCGGGCTTTGCCACCTCGCAGGCCGTGTACGAGCAGGAAGTCGCCAAGGTGTTCGCCTGCCTGGATCGCCTCGAGGACCGGCTGGGCCGCCGGCGCTACCTGCTGGGCGAACGCCTCACCGAGGCCGACTGGCGCCTGTTCACCACGCTGATCCGCTTCGACGCCGTCTATCACGGGCACTTCAAGTGCAACCTGAGGCGCCTGTCGGACTATCCGAATCTATGGAGCTACACGCGCGAACTCTATCAATGGCCCGGCGTGGCGGGCACCGTGGATTTCGACCACATCAAGCAGCACTACTACCGCAGCCACGGCACCATCAATCCCAACGGCATCGTGCCGCTGGGGCCGCAGCTCGACCTGTGGCGCGCCCCCGACCGTGCAGGTAGCGGTACTCGCGCCCGAACCCCTCGGGCTTGTAGATCAGCAGCAGGATCAGCGCGAGGCCGATGAGGATCAGCCGCAAGGCGGCCAGTTGGTGGGGCGCAAACCATGGAATCGCGTCGTCCAGGAATCTCGTGCCCTCGATCAGGACGACCACCGTCAGGCTGCTGAGCAGCACGCCGCGATGGCTGCCGCGGCCGGCCAGGATGACCAGCATGAAGGCCGATGCCGTCATGGCGACATTGAACTGCGTCGGGTCGATGTATTGGTAATAGAACGCGTGCAGGCAGCCGGCAATGCCCAGCGCGGTGCCGCCCAGCGCGAACAGGCGCAGGCGCGCGCCCAGCACGTTCTTGCCCACGGTCTCGGCCACCAGCGGATCGTCGCGCAGGGCGCGGGCGGTCCGTCCCAGCGGCGAGCGCGACACGGTTTCGAAGGCAAGGAACACCAGCGCCAGCCCGGCCATCGCGAACAGGAGCATGCCGATGTCGCTGGGGAACGGCCGTGGAATGCCCGGGATGCCGATGCTGCCGCGGGTGAGCCATTCCTCGTTGTTCACGATCAGCTTCACGCTCTCGGCAAATGCCAGCGTGACGATGGCGAAATAGTCGTCTTCCAGGCGTAGTGAAATCAGGCTGACGAGGGCGCAGACGACGGTGGTGATCACGATGGACGCCAGCACCGCCTGCCAGGGCGCCCAGCCCAGCTGCGTGATCAGCAGTGCGCAGGCATAGGCCCCGACCATGTAGAAGCCGAACAGGCCGAAGTTCACCAGGCCGGTCATGCCCCACTGGATGTTCAGCGCGAGGCCGACCACGCCGGCGATGACCGCGATGGTGAGCAGGGACAGCAGATAGCTCGTCATAGGGCCTCCTTTCCGCCTACCGGGTCAGCCAGCGGGTGCCGAACAGGCCGGCGGGGCGTAGGATCAGCAGCAGGCTCATCAGCACGAAAGCGACCATGATGCGGTAGTGCGAGGGCAGCACGAGGGTGGCGGCCTCGGACAGCACGCCCATCACCAGCGCGCCGGGTATGGCGGCCAGGGGATGCGTGAGGCCGCCCAGGATCGCCGCGGCAAAGGCGGGCAAGGCATACAGCCAGCCCATTTGCGGGTCGATGGTGGCATCCAGGCCGATGAGGGTGCCCGACAGTGCGGCGAGCACGCCCGACATCACCCAGGTCGCGGTGATCACCCGCTGGCGCGAGACGCCGCGCGTGGCCGCCAGGGGCGCGTTGTCCGCGATGGCGCGCATGGCGCGCCCCAGGCGGCTGCGGCGGAATATGATCCACACGACCAGCAAGGCCAGCGCGCACACGGCCAGCGCCTGGACCTGTTCGACGTTGATGCGCAAGCCCGCCCAGCGCCAGGGACGCGACAGCGCCACGTCGTAGCCCATCGGGGTGTTGCCCGCGATGAAGCGCACGATGTTCTCGAGGATGAACGACACGCCCATCGAGGCCACCATCAGCGTGACGGCGGAGCGGTCGCGCAAGGGCCGGAAGACCAGCAGGTCGATGGCCGCCGCCAGCGCGCCGGCCAGGGCGGCGCCCACGATGCCGGAGACGAGCAGCGGCAGTCCCAGGACCACGTTCAGGGTATAGACCATGTAGGCGCCTGCCGTGATCATGGCGCCGATCGCGAAGTTGGCGAAGCGCAGGACGCTGAAGGTCAGGGCCACGGCCAGCGCCGGCAGCGCGACGAGCATGCCGGTGACCAGGCCGTTGAAAAGTATCTGCATCATGTCCGTGTCAGGGGTCCGGCGTGTGCGCGCCCGGGCGGTCCAGGCTCAGGAACAGTTCGGCCAGCGTGTCGTCGGCCGCCAGTTCGGCGGCGGGCGCCGTGCGCCTCACGCGGCCCATGACGAGGACCAGGCCCTGGTCGGCCGCGGCCAGGCCCAGTTGCACGTTCTGTTCGATCATCAGCAAGGTGAGGCCGGTGCGCCGGATGCGGCCGATGATCCCGAACAGCAGTCCGGCGTTCCGGGGGGACAGGCCCGCGGAGGGCTCGTCGAGCACCAGCAGGTCGGGTTCCAGCATCATGGCGGAGGCCACGGCCACCATCTGGCGCTGGCCGCCGCTCAGGACGCCGGCCGGGGTCTTCAGGTGCGGGCGGATTTCGGGAAACAGTTCCAGGATTTCGTCGATCTTGCGCGCCAGCGGCGCGCGGGATTGGGGCGCTGGATGGAATTCCCAGCCCAGCCGCAAATTCTCGTGCACGCTCATGTTGCGGAATATATTGGCCTCTTGCGGCACGTAGGCCAGGCCGAGGCGGCTGCGCGCCGGGGCGTCCCGGTGAGTGATCGGGGTCTCGCCCAGGCGGATCTCGCCCGCCTGCGCGGGCACCAGGCCGACGACGGCCTTGAGCAGCGTGGACTTGCCCGAGCCGTTGGGGCCGACGATGGTCAGGGCCGAGCCGGCGGGCACCTCCAGGTCGATGCCGTGGAGGATGGGTTTGCCGCCATAGCCGGCCTTCAGGCCGCGCACCGTCAGGGCGGCGCTCACAGCGTCACCCCCAGGTAGGCGTCCTGCACTCGCTGGTCCGCCGTGACCTCGGCAAAGCTGCCCTCGGTCAGCACGGCGCCGTCGGCCAGCACGTAGACGGTGTCGCACAAGGCGGCGATGAGGTCCATATTGTGTTCGACGATGGCGAATGTGCGGCCTTCGTCGCGCAGTTCGCCGATGAAGGCCGCCAGTTCCTCCATCAGCGCCGGGTTCACGCCGGCGGCCGGTTCGTCGAGCAGGATGATGGGGGCCTCGAGCATCAGCGCCCGGCACAGCTCCAGCAGTTTCTTCTGGCCGCCCGACAGGCTGCCGGCCGGCGCATCGGCCAGCCGCAGCAGGCGCGTGCGCTCCAGCAGCGCCAGGGCGCGATCCAGGGCGGCATGCTCGGCATTGCGGATGGCGCGCCGGTCGGTGAAGATCCGCCACAGCGACTCGCCCGGATTGTCCGGCCAGGCCAGCAGCAGATTCTCGAGCACCGTCAGGCTGTCCAGCTCGCGGGCGAGCTGGAAGGTGCGCGCGATGCCGCCGCGCGCCCGCTGGTGCATGGGCAGGCGGGTGATGTCGCGCTCGCCCAGGCGCACGGCGCCTGCGTCGGGCGCGACGCTGCCCGCCAGCACGTTGAACAGCGAGGATTTCCCGGCGCCGTTCGGGCCGACGATGCCGGTGATCCGCCCGGGTTCGATGCGCAGCGAAATCCGGCGCAGCACCTGGAAGCCGCCGTAGGACAGCGAGACGCCGTCCGCGCTGAGGGCGAGCCCGGTGCGGCCGAAGGTCACTGGATCAGGCCCTTCAGATGATTGGCCCCGTGGGTGATGATGAAATGGCCGTAGCTGCGGTGCAACTGGTCGCCCGTGGGCACGAATTCGAAGTCCGCCCCGGCGCCGCTGTAGGCGATGTCTTTGCCGGCGCGCAGCGCCTTCAGGCCCGCGACCGGGTCCTCCACGGTCTCGCCCGGGCCGTTGACCACGTCGAGGATAGACTGGGTGAAGACGGCGGGATCGGCGCTGCCGGATTTTTCGATGGCCAGGGCCATCACGGCGATCTGGTCCCAGACGTTGGAGGGAAAGATGGCGAGTGTGTTGGCCGGCGTGCCGGTGTGCTGCGCGAAGGTCTTGTAGGCGGTCGATTCGGCGGGCGGGATCGACTGGATGTGCTGGATGCCTTCGGAGACCTCCGCGCCGACGTTCTTGATGAAAGCGCCCTCGGCATCCGCCGCCGAGGAATTCGAATAAATCTTGCTGGTGAAGCCGCCGCGGTAGACTTCGCGGGCGATGGCCGACAGTTCGGGCAGATAGCTGGGCAGGAACACGGCGTCCGGTTCCTTGGAGAATACTTTTTCGACTTCGGCCCGGTAGGACGACTGGCCCGGGTTGTAGTAGACGACGTCGACGATCTTGCCGCCCTGCTTCTCGAATTCCTTGACGAAGGGATCGACCATGATGGTCCAGGCGGGGGCCTGCTGCGCCAGCACGGATGCGCTGCGGGCGCCATCCTGGTAGGCGGCGCGCGCGAAGACCGCCCCCCAGTCGCTGCCGCGCGCCTGGAAGCGCCACACCAGTCCCCGGTTGTCGCCCTGGGTGACCTCGTCGCCTGTGCCGGTGACCAGCAGGGGGACCTTGCGTTCGAGCGTCAAGGGCCGCACCGCCAGGGCGACGGAGCTGCTCCACAGGCCGCCGATGGCCACGACCTTGTTGACGTCGAGCAGCTTGCGGGCCGAGGCGACGCCGGCGGTGGGGTTGGTCTCGCTGTCGGCCGCCACGATCTCGATCTTGCGGCCGTTCAAGACGCCGCCCGCCTCGGTGTTGATGAATTCGGCCGCCTGCTTGGCGGCCTCGATCATGCCGGGACCGTAGGCGCCGCCGGCGCCGCTCAGGGGCGCGATGATGCCGATGCGGATCGACGTGTCGTCCTGGGCGATCGATGCGGTGGGCAGGGCGGCGGCCGCCAGGGCGGCGAGCGATGAAAACGCGGCGAGGATGGCGCGGCGGCGCCCTCGTTCGAGGAGGCTGGACATGAGTGGGATACCCTTGATGAGGTCGAAAGAGTCGTTGACCGGCGGTGCCTACAGTGCGTGGGCGGTGGTGCCGCCCTCGCCGATCTGCAGGGCCTGGTTGAAACGGTTGAAGAAGCCGCACAGCGTGATGCGCAGCGTCAGCTCCACGATCTGCGATTCGGTGAAGACCTCGCGCAGGCGGTCGAACAGCGAATCCGGCAGCCGCTGCGCGGATTGCGTGACCGCGGCGGCGTACTCGACGACGAGCCTGTCGGTGTCGGTGAGGGGGGCGGACGTGGTGCCGTCGATCAATTGCTGCGGATCCTCGATGTCCAGCCCCTGGACCTGCAGGCGCGGCGTATGGCCGACGACACAGTACTGGCAGCGGTTCAGATGCGAGGTGACGATGATGGCCAATTCCGCATGCCGCAGCGAGATGCCTTGCCGGTTCTTCAGGGTCAGCAGCATGTCGAACAGGTGTTCCGCCGCGGGCTCCACCTGTGCAAGCACCCGGAATTGCTCCGCGAAATGATCGCTGCCCAGCGTGTAGTGGGGAAAGAGCGCCTGGAGCTTGGGACTCAAGGATTCGACGGCGGGTTCGGAGACACGGGGCATGGTGGGCTCGGCTGGATGCGTGGACGAACTGCGAAGCAGGCTGTGGCAAAGATCAATGACAAAGGGGCCGCAAGCGGCCCCGAGGCACGGGTACGGTGCCGACGACACCCGCGTGGATATGCGTCGTTATTCTATGCAGTCCTGGAAAGCCATTCCAATATCGGATCCCTATATCCTTATACTGTTTAGTCATACAACGATTGCGACGCCCGGGCTGCCTGGGCATAAAGAGCCGGCAACTGGATGCCTCGCGCGGCCAGGCGGGCGGGCCGCAGCGCGATCTGGAATTCCAGGCTGTCCTCGGGCGGGGGCAGGGGGGTGCCGTCCCGGATCGAGGCGAGAACGTCCAGCGCCTTGCGCGCCGCTTGTTCCCCCAGGCCATAGGGCGAGGGAATCACCGCCAGCGCGCCGCCCCCGGCGACGAAGCTTTCGCGCACGCCAACGGCCAAGGGCTTCGATTCGCGCTCGGTCCAGTCCGCCACGAACAGCCTGTCGGTCTCGGTGGGATCCTCGGGACCCCTCGGCAGGCCGCCGGTACTCAGCACGAGAAGCACGTCGGTGTCGCGCGCGGCGGCATGCACGGTAGCCTGCCAGGCCTCGAAGTCGTCCACCAGGTCCACCCCCAGCAATCGATGCGGGCCCCAGTCGAAGCTGCGCACCTGTTGTCCCTCCGCCTGGCCGGTCGGGTCGTCGATGCCCAGCGCGCGGATGCGCAGCGCCGGCCGGCCCAGGTGGCGCAGCAGTTCGACGATCTGGGCGAGCGGCAGGGCCTCGTGGACGCCGGTGACGTTGCCCGCCGTTGTATAGCCGAAGCTGGCGGGGTCCTCGCCCATTGCATAGACCAGGCGCGGACCGGGCCGGCCGGCGTAGTGGCGGCCGACGTGGACCTGGGCCTCCTCGCCGATCGCCACCAGCACGTCCGGTTCCCAACTGTCGACGGCGCCCTGGTTGCGCCGGCCGGCAGCCGCCCATTGCGCGGGGCTCATGTCCCCGGAGAACGACATATAGCGCCAACGCACGGCGATCGGCCGGCGGTTGCGGGCCAGCTCCCGCTGGATGCCGGTGTTGACGGCGGTTTCCCAGGGTCCGGTTTCGGAAAAGGAGTGCAGGATGAGCATGCGCGGTTTTTGATGGTTGAAGGCGACCAGCAGCGCCAGCAGCAGCACCGTGAACAGGCTTGCGAACACCAGGGCCAGGCGGTTTTTCATGGCGGCCTCAATACAGTCCCAGCCATCGCCAGTACGGGATGGACGCATAGGCCAGCACGACCCGCAAGGGGTTCAGCCACCAGGCGTAGTGAAAGAACAGCGTCTCGTCGCAGCGCGCGCGCAGGCCGCCGGCCAGCACCTGCTGGAAGGAGGAATTCTGGTGCGGCATGAACCAGATGTCGGAGAACAGCGAGGTCAGGAACAGGACCACCCAAGGGTGGATGCCCTGGTCCATGCCGATCGGCATGAGCAGCGTGGCCGACAGGATCATGCCCGCGGTCAGCGGCAGCGCCAGGCGCAGCAGCAGGGTCACCGCCAGCGCGAGCAGGATGAACCAGCCCAGCTGGCCGCCGATCCAGTCGAACCGGTGGCCGACCGTGTCGATCATCACCTCGGTCAGCCCCAGGTAATGGATGGCCTGGGTCAAGCCGTCCAGGGCCAACAGGAAGAAAATCAAGGGCCAGTCGATCCCGGTCTGGAAGCCGCGCTTGTCGAACAGGCCCAGCGCCAGCAGGCTGGCCAGCACGAAACCGGCGAGCCAGGCCGGCTGGGACTGGTGCCACTGGGGCACGGCTGCGCCGCCCAGGAACAGCAGGAAGGCCAGCGCGGCCACCCATTCCTGCGGCCGCAGCCGGCCCAGCACCGCGATCTGGCCGGCGATGCGTTCCGCCGGCAGGGCGCGGCGCGGTGTGTCCGCGCGGAACAGAAAGCGCATCGCCAGCAGGTGGCAGGTCAGCAGCCCGACGGCGACGACGCCGGCGCCCACCAGCCACCAGATGCCCTGGAATTCCTGCCGCACCTGGATCGGCAGCATCGTGAAGGCGGCCAGGTTGGAGGATTTCGCGGTCAGCAGCAGCGGCGAAAACAAGGTGGCGCCGGTGAAGGTGGCGATCATGAGGCCGGTGGCCTCGCGGCTGTGCGCGGGGGCGGCCAGGCTGTCGTCCATTTCACGGTACAGCGGCAGCAGCAGCGCGAGGCGCGCGTTCGAGGACGGCATGACGATGGACAATACGAAACCGAAGGCGGTCAGGGCGCTGCGGTGCCAGAACGGCGAATCGGGCAGTCGGGCGAGTATCCCCAGCATGACGCGGTAGGCCAGCCCGGAACTGACCAGGACCGCCGACAGGGCGTACACCCCCAGCAGCAGCAGGAAGGTGCGCGAATAAAAGCCGTGCAGCGCCACCTGGGCCGGTACCAGGTCGATGAACAGCATCGCCACCACGGCGATGATGGGCGGGATGTATTCGTCGACCAGCGAGAACAGCCACATCAGGGCCGTCATGGTGAACAGGCCCAGATAGACCGCGCTGTGCTGGGGCAGGCCGAGGTGGCCGCCCGCGTACCAGGCCAGCAGCGGCAGGGTCAGCGTGGCCACCCAGCCGATGCGTTGCTTCAGCGGCAGGGGCGCCGGGGCCTTGGGGGCGGGGGCCTGTGTGTCGGGGGGCGGCAGTTCGCCCAAGCGCGCCGCCAGGCCCAGCAGCGCCCCCGATCTGATCCGGGGGTCGCGGGCGGCCGGTGCCGCCAGGGCGCTGCGCGGCAGGCGCAGGGCCGAGACCGCGGTCGCCGCCCGCGCCGTTGCGAGGTAGCGTGCCTGCCCGGCCGGGGCGTCGGCCAGGGCCTCGGCGCCGAGGTCGTCGCCGGGACCGAGCGTGCGGCGCGCCTGCGCCGCGATGAGTTCGGCCGCGCCGTCCAGTATCCGGTAATAGTGGTCGGCGGGCTCGCCTGCCCGGATGATGTCGGTGCCGGCGGGGAATTCGCAGCACTGGGCGGCGGCCAGCAGCCGGGCGTGTTCCTGCGGCGTGCAAGCGGCCAGCAGGGGGCATTCCCGCAGGGCGGTGGCGATCTCTGCCTGTGTGAGTGACATCCCGTTGAATCCGTATCTATTTTTTTCCGGGCCTCGCCAGCTTAACTCAGAAAGTGCGGCCGCAGGCTCGGGGCTTGCACCCAGCGCGCTGCGCAAGCGGCTTCGGCGCGCCGACGGCATAATGTCGCTATAGGCTCGTTTCCACCGGTTTTCCCAGGAGATTCCATGTCGATTGTTTCCGTCCCCACCGTTACACTGTCCAACGGCGTCCGCATGCCGGGCATCGGCCTGGGAACCTGGCCGATGGACGATGCGCAGGCCGCGGGCGCCGTCGCCTCCGCGCTGGCCGCGGGCTATCGCCTGATCGATACCGCCGAGAACTATGGCAACGAGCACGGGGTGGGCGAGGGCTTCCGGGCCTCCGGGGTCGCGCGCGACGAGGTGTTCCTCACCACCAAGTTCAATCGCCAATGGCACAGCAAGGACGGCGTGCGCCAGGCCTGCGAGGCCAGCTTGCGCCGCCTTGGCATGGATTACATCGACTTGTTCCTGATCCACTGGCCCATCCCGGACCAGGATCGTTACGTCGAGGCTTTCCAGGGCATGACGGCGCTGGTCGAAGCCGGTCTGGTGCGCGCCATCGGCACCTCGAACTTCAAGGTCGCGCACCTGCAGCGCCTGTTCGATGCGGGCCTGGTGCCTCAGGTGAACCAGATCCAGCTGGACCCCTACCATTTGCGGCCGGACATCGTGGCGGTGCACCGTGACCGCGGCATCGTGACCGAGGCCTGGGGGCCGCTGGGCCGCGCCGGCAGCGGCATGATCAATGACCCGGCCATCGCAGCCATTGCCCGGCGCCATGACCGCACGCCGGCCCAGGTGCTGTTGCGCTGGAGCGTGCAGTCCGGCTATGTCCCGGTCCCGAAATCCGCCGATCCGGCACGCCAGGCGCAAAACCTGTCGGTGTTCGATTTCACCCTGTCGGACGAGGACATGGCGGCGATCGATCGCCTGGACCGGCACGATCCCCAGATGCTCGACTCGGACGTATACGGGCATTGACCGGACGGGGGCGGCGCACGATGTTGCCGCCTCGCCCCTGGTGTAATCGGCGGCGCCTCACCTACAATGTGTCACTTCGTAAACCGATGACGGGGCGCCCCATGATCATGATGTTGCCTTTCCTGACCGCCTTGCTGGCCATAGGCTTTGCCATCAGCGGACGGCGCGGCGCGTGCATCGGCCTGTGGGTCGTGACCTTGCTGGTTTTCGCGGCCTGGTGCCAGTATCACATGACCGGCGTGCTTCCCATTTCCCTCTAGGGCCTGTTCACACTAATTAAGGAGTCGCGAAGCCATGAAAAATCTGGCTGAACAAGGCGCCTGGCGCAGCGCGTATGTCCATACGCGCAAGACGGGCAACGCAGGGCAGGCGGATTTTTCATGGCTTCCCGCAGGGTTGAGTCTGAACGCCGCCGCCCGCTGCGTTGTCCATCCTCGCAAGGCATTGAGCCTTGCTGCGGTGGACGCCTTGCGCTCGACAGCGTTCAGACCCAACGCGATCTCCTTAATTAGTGTGAACAGGCCCTAGGCGGACGATCATGGCAGGCGATATTTTTTCGGGTTCACGGCGTTTTTCGGATGGGATGAATGCGCTCGGCCTGGCGGCCGTCTGCGGCGTGCTCCTCATGGCCTTCATCTGGCAGGTCGCCTTCGACGAACTGCCGTGCCCCTTGTGCCTGCTGCAGCGGGTGGGCTTCGTGCTGGTGGGCATCGGCCTGCTGCTCAATGTGCGATTCGGGCCGTCCCCCCTGCATTACGCCCTGATTCTCTTTTCCGCCCTGGCCGGCGCGTTTGCCGCCGGCCGCCAGATGCTGCTGCATATCGGCCCCGCCGACCCGGGCTACGGCTCGCCGTTCCTGGGACTGCACTTCTATACCTGGGCGTTCGTGCTCTTCGTCCTCGCCATGGCCTGGACGGCGGCCATGCTGGTGATCGATCGGGCCTGCGCCGATGCGCCGCGAGTGCGCAGGAACGGGCCGCTGGTCCGGGCGATCATCTGGCTGTTCTTCGCCCTGGTCGCCGCCAACCTGGTGTCCACCCTGCTGGAATGCGGCTTTGGCGCCTGCCCCGACGATCCGGTGTCCTATCTGTGGTGGCCCCGCTGAGGCGGGGACACTAGGCCCGCATCCTCATCCGCGCGCGGATCTGCTGGGCGACCTGAACGATGCCCTGGGCGATGGATTTTTCCCGTTTCTTGTCCAGCCGGTCGGTGGGTATCGACGTGCTGACGGCGATCCGCCGTCCCAGCGGTGTTTTCCCCGCGTAGGCCGCAAAGCAGATGAGGCCGGCGGCGACTTCCTCGAGGTCGCGGGCCAGGCCGGTCTGGCGCACCTCGGCCAGTTCGCGCAGGAGGATCTCGCGTCGGGTGATCGTGCGTTCGGTGACGGCCGGCAGCCGGGCCGGCAGCAGCCGCAGGATTTCCTCGTCGGGCAGCTGCGCCAGCAGCGATTTGCCCAGGGCGCAGGTATGGACGGGCAGCCGGGATCCGAGGTCGGAGACCAGCCGGACAGGGCGATGGGCGTCCTCGCGGGCCAGATAGACGACCTCGCCGCCCTGCAGGACGGCAAGCTGGACGACCTCGTTGTGCTGCTCGACGAAGGCGGTGGCCACGGCACGGAAGGTGTTCTGCAGGCCGTCGTGGTGAATGTACGAGCAGCCGAGCACGTAGAGGCCGATGCCGACCACGTAGCCGCTGCCTTGTTTCTCGATCCAGCGGCGCTGCTCCAGCGAATCGAGCAGCAGATAGAGCGTGCTTTTGGCGAGTCCCGTGTGCTGCGCCAGTTCAGTGGGACGTACCGGCTCGTTGCGGGAGGCCAGCAGGCGCAGGATCGCATCGGCCCGGTCCACGGCGGGGGCGGCGGATTTGGGTACGGTCATCTCATCCATCGTCGTCCAATATATCGGAAATTAGAACAATCTATTGTTCCACTTCGGCAGTCTATATACACTTCGCTGCAAAGTCCAAGGATTTCGCAATGGGGCAACCCGCTATTCATCGACAAGTTCAAGGGAGCTGAACATATGAATCAAGAGGCTGCGGCCGCCGGACAGGCCTTGCCGAACGACATGCGCGAGCTGTTCGACCGAACGCTTGATCGCGTGGCGCAGAAAGTCGCCGAAGACGAGCCCCGCCTGGGCGTGGAGTTCCCCTACGTGACCTTGCCCGACGGGTCCTGGGACCTGCTGCCGGCCTCCGTGTCGGCCGGCTACACCGGCGAGGCATGGAGCCACGGCAACTGGTTCTGCGGTTTCTGGGTGGGGCTGCTGCTGGCGTCCCATCTGCATACGGGCGACCCGCGCTACATGACCTGGGCGCGCGAACGCATGCGCCTGGTGGCGCAGCGCGCCGACGACGGCAACACGCATGACATCGGCTTCATCTTCGAAAGCAGCGCGGTGCCGGGTTTTCACATCACCGGCGATGACTGGTATGCGCAAATCGCGCTGCGGGCCGCCGACCGGCTGCGCGCGCGCCTGGTCACCACGCCGGGGGGCGCCTACCTGGCCTCGTGGGGGCCGATGGATGATCCGCGCGGGCGCCGCAGCTCGGCGATCGACACCATGGCCAATTTGCCTCTCTTGTATTGGGCGGCAAACCATAGTGGCGACGGCAGCTATCGCATGGCGGCCGATGCGCACGCGGCCATGACGGCCAAGGGTTTCCTGCGTCCCAATTGGTCGACCTACCACGCGGTCGAATACGACGAGGCCACCGGCCGGCGCACGCGCGGCTTCACGTTCCAGGGGGCGGGGGACGAATCCGATTGGGCGCGCGGGCAGGGCTGGGCCATCTACGGCTATGTCGAGTCCCTGCGCGAGACTCGCAAGGCGCGCTATCTGGATCTGGCGGAAAAGACCGCCAACTACTACCTCGAGCGCCTGGGCGACCGCCTGGTGCCGCCCTGGGATTTCGATGCCGAGGGCGCGGATGCCGAGATCAAGGATACGGCCACCACGGCAATCGTCGCCTCGGCCCTGATCGAGCTGGGGACCATTCACCCGGATCGGGCCGCGCGCGCGGCCTGGCGCGCCCGCGGCCTGGATATGCTGGCCGGCCTGTGCCGTGAGGAATTCGCGGACGATCCCGCCCATCGGGGGCTGCTGCGCAACAGCTGCTATTCCCGGCCGCACAAGCAAGGCGTGGTCAGCGCGACCATGTTCGGGGATTACTTCTTCGTGGAAGCCCTCTGCCGGGCGGTGATGCCGGGCCGCTTCCTGCCGGCCTCCTCGCCGGTCACGCCCGCGGCGTCGGTCTGAGACTCCCAGCCCGATAGACAGCGACCCAGGCCGTTTCCGAGCCTGGGTCGTTTTCTTTGGGACCGAGCCGCAGGCAGGCGCCATGCCTGGCAGCGTTTCGTTGGCGTCAGCCCGTCGTCGTCGTCAGCGACCGGATCCGCTCGTACAGGTGCCGCGGAATGCTGACCTCGCCGGTCGCGAGGGTGCGCTGACGGGCCTCGTAGCGCCGCTGCGAGGGCAGCCGTGCGCCTTGGGCGATGATGGATTCGAAGAGCCCCTCGGCACGGTCGAAATGCTGGGCGCGCTCGGCGCCCAGGAACACGTCCGGGTCCAGCGCCACGATCAATTCCCCGTGCAGGGGCGTCAGCCCTGCGCCCTCGTCGACCTTGATCGATTCGGCGCTCAGCAGGTCGCCGAGCAGGGGGCCGGTGAGGAGTTCGACCATGGTGGACAGGGCCGAACCCTTGTGTCCGCCAAACGTGCGCAGCGCTCCTTTCAGGGCGGCCGTCGGATCGGAGGTGGGTTGGCCGTCGCTGTCCACCGCCCATTCCAGCGGGATGTCCTGGCCGGCAAGCGCGTGCATCTGGATGTCGCTGCGCGCGATCACGCTGGTGGCAAAGTCAAAGACATACGGTATGCCTTGAGGGCGCGGCCAGCCGAAGGCGATGGGATTGGTGCCGAAGGTCGGTTTGTTGCCGCCCTCGGGGGCCACGCAATTGACCCCCTGCGTCATGACCAGGCCGATCAGGCCGCGCTCGGTCAGGGCCTCGACCTCTGGCCAGAGGGCCGAGAAGTGATAGCAGTTCTTGATGGTCATGATCGCAACGCCGGTCTTGCGCGCCTTCTCGACCAGCACGGGCAGACCGGTCTGGAAGCTGAGCAGGGAATAGCCAAATCTGGCGTCCATTTGCAACAAGGACGGCGACCGATCGTTGACGACCGGGACGGCGTCGCGCACGAGCGGGCCGCGGCGGATCAGCTGGACGGCCCCGGGCAGTTGATGAAAGCCGTGGGAATGGCATTCATCGCGTTGGGCCAGGGCCATGGCCTCGATCACGGTTTCAGTGTGCTCCGGCGAGAGCCCATTGGCGAGCAGCGCCTCGACCCCCATCTGGCGCAGTGTCTCCAGGGGCAGGCTGATTCGGGCGTCCGCGTCGGGGCCATTCCGATCCGCGTGTTTTTTTTCTGGGAGAGGATTCATGTCTTGAACTCCAGTTCCTTGAGGGCCGATTGGCCCGTCAGCACGCACTGGCCATCCTGCTTGTGTACGGTGGTGTGGATGACGATGATGCGCTTGGCGGGCTTCTTGTCGACGACTTTCAGTTCGATCGTCAAGGTGTCCCCGATGTGGACGGGACCGCTGAAGCGCAGATCCTGCCCGACGTACACAAAACCTGCACCCGTCAGGCGCGTGTGCGCCGTCGAGATCAGCGCGCCGGTGAACAAGCCATGGACGACACGGTGGCCGAATACGGTCCGCGAGGCGAAGTCCTCATCCATGTGCAGCGGGTTGTTGTCGCCCGACAAGGCCTCGAATACGCCGACGTCGACCGCGGTGACGGTTCGGCTCAGTGTGTACTGGCGGCCGATCTCGATGTCGTCGAATCCGAGCATGGCGGCCTGCTGGCCTGCGGGTTGCGTGCTGGTCGTCATGACTGCTCCACCTATTTTTCGGGGGTTGTGCGCAGTTGGGTGGCGCCCTCGGCGGCCAGGGCCTGGATGTCCTCGTCGCTGTAGCCGGCCTCGGCCAGGACTTCGTGCGTGTGCTCGCCCAGTTGCGGAGGCGTGCGGCGCAGGGGCGGTGCCTTGCCATCGTACCGTACCGGATGGGCCAGGACACGGATGGTGCCCGCCCCGGGATAGTCGATCGGCAGGATGACCTCATTGTGCTGCACCTGGGGATCCACCTCGACTTGTTCGTACTCGTTGACGGGCGCATACCAGATGCCGTGGGTCTCGAACGTCTCCATCCAGTGCTCGGTGCTGCGCCGGCGCAGGGCGTCGCAGACGATGGCGTGCACCTCGTCGCGCTGTTCCATCGCGCCCCGCGGGCCGAAGTCCGCGAGTTCCGGCCGCTCGAGCGCAACCGCCAGGGTCTCCAGCGGCGAGATCGAGATCGCAATCCAATGGTCGGCCGTGCGGTAGGTGCCGTACGGCGCGCCGTGAAAGCGGCTGCCCATCGCCGGGCTGCTGCGCTTCCACAGCGGCCCCTTGTTCATGTAATAGCAGAACGGTTCGATCTGCAGGTCCAGGGCGGCGTTCAACAGGTTGCTCTCGACGCGGGTGCCCTGGCCGGTGCGTTCGCGCTGATGCAGCGCGGCGAGTATGCCGAAGGCGGCCAGGCTGGCGGCGTGCTGGTCCACGATGGCCGAGCCGACGGGCACCGGGCCGGCCTCGCCGTCGCCCGAGAGCATCGTCAGCCCGCTCATGGCCTGCAGCAGCAGGTCCTGGCCCGGGCGTTTCAGATAGGGGCCCGAGGATCCATAGCCCGTGCACGAGCAATAGACGAGACGCGGGTTGATGGCCTTGAGCGCCTCGTAGCCGAGTCCGAGCTTGTCCATGACGCCCGGCCGGTAGTTCTCGACCAGCACATCGGCCTCGGCGGCCAGGCGCTGGGCGATTTCGAGGCCTTTCGGGTTGCGCAGGTCGAGGGTGATGCTGCGCTGGTTGCGGTTGGCCAGCATGAAAAAGACGCTGACGCCTTCGACGAAGGCGTCAAATCCCGCCCACTGACGCTCCCAGGCGCCTTGGGCGGGTTCGATCTTGATGACGTCCGCACCAATGTCGGCCAGCATCTGGACGGCCGACGGCCCTTGCAGGAAGTGCGTGAAACTGAGAACTTTGATGCCTTCTATCATGGCCTTCAGGTATCCATTTGGGAAAGAAGTTCGCGCGAGATGATCATGCGCTGGATCTCGGAGGTCCCCTCGACGATCTCTAGCACCTTGGCATCGCCAAAGGCCCTCGCGACCGGGTATTCAGTGATGATGCCATAGCCGCCGTGAATCTGTATGGCCTGGTGGGTGGCCTCCATGGCCTTCTCGGTGGCAAAGAGCTTTGCCATCGAGGCTTGTTGGGCAAACGGCCGACCTTGATCCCTGCGGGCCGCAGCGTCGTACAGCATCAGGCGCGCGGCATGAGCGTGAACTGCCATGTCGGCCACCTTGAACTGCAGGGATTGGAAATCAGCGATGGGGCGTCCGAACGCCCGGCGCGTCTTCATGTAGGACAGCGAGCGGTCCAGCGATCCTTGCAGCAGACCCAGGGCCAGCGCGCCGATCAGGATGCGGCCGGTGCTGATCTGGGCCAATGTCTGGCGCAAGCCTGCGCCTTGTTCACCCAATAGATTATCGGCCGGAATCCGGCAATTGCGAAAGACGAGCTCGAATGTGCTGGAGGCCCGCCAGCCGATCTTGCGCAGCTTGCGGCCATACTCGAAACCCGGCGTGCCGTTGGGCACGATGAAGTTCGAGATCTCTTTGCGGCCGTTGTCGCGTGCGCCGGTGACGGCCGCGATCACGACAGGGCCGGTGACCTCGGTGCCGCTGTTGCTGATGAAGGTCTTGGCGCCGTCGATGACCCACTCATTGCCCTCGCGTCGGGCGCGGGTCGAGATATTGGCGGCATCGGACCCTGCATCCGGTTCGGACAAGCCGATAGCGCCCACCTTGCGGCCATCCAGGATCGGGGCCAGGTATTGCTGCTTTTGTGCATCGGTGCCGTAATTGCTGAGCAAGCTGGCAACCGTGGAGTTCGCCATCAATGAGTTGGCGACCGCGCAGTCCACGCGTGCGAGCTCTTCCAGGACGATCGTAAAAGAGACCCAGTCGCCGTCACCGCCGCCGTACTCCTTGGGGTATGGCAGCCCCGTGAAGCCCAGTTCACCGGCCATTTTCCAGATCTCGTACGGAAATGCCTGGTCTTCCCAGAGGGTTTCGGATTGTGGGGCAATTTCGCGTTCCGCAAAACGCCTGACGGTGTCGCGAATGAGTTCGCGCTCGGAATCCAAATGGTTATCGTCGGTCATCATGGTTTCTCTCGGTAGTCGTTTTACTTCGTTTTCTTGCGGCCTTGCTGCAGGAAAGCCTCCAGGCCGGCCAATGCATGTGGTGTTCCGAAGTTCGCCGTGTAGCATGCGGCCTCGAAATCCATGCCGGCTGCCAGGGGCAGTTCGCCGGCGCGTAGCACGGCCTGTTTGGCCATGCGCACGGCAAAGGGGTGGCCGTTGGTGAACAATGAGGCGAAGGCCAGTGTCTCGTCCTCGAGCGCATCGGGCGCGCAGACGCGACTGACCAGTCCCCAGGCTTCGCACTGGGCCATAGGGTATAACTGGCCCGACAGCACCATTTCCATGGCGTGGGCCATGCCCAATTTGGCGACGGCCAGTTGTGTGCCGCCCCAGCCGGGCAGGGTGTCCAGCCGGATTTCGGGGAAGCCGAAGACGGCCTTGCTGGAGGCGACGATAAAGTTGCATGCCAGGGCCAGCTCGAAGCCGCCGCCCAAGGCGTAGCCGCCCACCATCGCGATGGTGGGTTTGGGGGCTTCGTGCAGGCGCAGCATCAGACGCTGGCCACGGGCCATGTCTGCGTGGGCTTGCATGGCGTCCAGGCCGGCAAGGCGTGAAATATCGTTGCCGGCAGAGAACGCCTTGCCGCCCGCACCGGCAAGGACGATGGCCTTGGTGGCGTCGTCCTCACAGGCTTCGGATACGGCAATTTCCAATTGATCCAGCAGCTCGTTCGAAAAGGCGTTGAGCTTTTCGGGGCGGTTCAGCGTAATGACGCGAACCGCCCCGCGCTGGTTGATGAGCACAGGGGCGGTTGTCGAGCTTGACATGGCGGTCAGAGCACCTTGAGGTAAGTCTTGCCCTGGGTCACCACCGTTCCATCTTGGTTGGTGACAGTGGCCTCGAAGATGCAGGTATTGCGGTCTTCGTCCTTTTCGATCAGGGTGAGCTTTGCGGTCACGGTGTCGCCGATGTAGACCGGCGCCTTGAAGGTCACGTCGTACCGATACGAGACCCCGCCGGGATCGGGCGCCTTGGCCGCCATGTAGCCCATGACCGTGGAGATGAACCCCACGGACAGGGCGCCTTGGGCGATGCGCCGACCGAACTGCGTCTGCTTGGCCTGCACCTCATTGAGGTGCACGCCGTAGAAATCCCCGACGATTCCGGCAAAGCCGTAGACATCATATTCGGACACTGTCTTGGCAAAATCCGCCGTGTCGCCGATTGCATAGCAATCCATGTGGGGGCGCTTCGCCATGTTTACTGCTCCTTCGCTTTCTGAACTTCGTCGTACAGAGCCTGGCCGTTCGGGATGTCCTTGAGCAGGGCTTCGACGACCGGCGCGCTGGCTTCCTTGAGCGTGCTGAGATCGGTCTCGACGACCGTCACGCCGGCGGCCTTCATCTGCTCGATGGAATCCGCGTAGGACTTCTTGTAATAGTCGCGGCCGTGGGCGAGGGCCTCCGTCGCGGATTCCTGGATGATCTTCTGGTGCTCAGGAGAGAGCTTGTCCCACTTTGCCTTGGAGATGATCAGCAGGGCGGGCAGGTAGTGCACCTTGGTCAGGTTGTAGTATTTCGACACCTCGATGAACTTGTCCATGACGAACTGGTCGGGCGAGGTGTCGCCGCCGTCGACCACGCCTTGTTGCAGCGACAGGTACACGTCCCCGTAGGCCATGGGCGTGGGCAGGGAACCCAGGGCCCGGTAGGTCTCGACGTAGCCGGGCGACTGCATGACGCGCAGCTTCTTGCCTTCCATGTCGGCTTTGCTGTTGATGGGGCCGGCCGAGAACACGTTGCGTTCCATCAGCGACAGGAAGCCCAGGCCCACGAGCTTGTACTGCGGCAGCATGTCGAGGAAGGTCTGGCCGACTGGGCCCGACATCACCTTGTTGCCTTGCTCGAAGCTGTCGAACAGGTAGGGAATATCGAACAGGCTGTATTCCTTGATGGTGTTGGTCAGCGGGGCCTGTGCGGTGATGAGCATGTCCTGGACGCCCGAGCGCGCCGCCTGGATCATCTTGACCTCGCCGCCCAACTGGGACTGGGGGAACACATTGATCGTGATCTCGCCGTTGGATTTCTGCTTGGCGAGCTCGGCCATGCGCTCGCTGGTGGCCTGATAGTGGCTATCGGGGGCCAGCGTATGGCCCAGATTCAGCGTGACGGCCGCCATGGCGCCGGAGGCCGAGAGGGCGGCAAGCGAGGTGAAAGTGGCCAGTGCAATGGTCTTGAGTTGCATGGATAAAGTCTCCGTTGTAGTACTCGAGTGGGGTTGAGGGAGGAGGTGATCTGTAGCGGCACGCATCAGTGCATCCAGGTCGTCAAGGCAGGCACGTAGCTGATGATCAGGATATTGACCACCAGGACGCCCAGGAACATCAGCAGCGGCCTCATCAACTGCTCGAGGCGCACGTTGGCTACCTGGCAGACGACAAAGAGATTGATGCCGACCGGGGGCGTCACCATGCCGACCGCCAGGTTGACGATCATGATCGCGCCGAAGTGGATCGGATCGATGCCGAACTGGATCGCCGCGGGTGCCAGGATCGGTGCAAGGATGATGATCGCCGCCAGGGTTTCCATCAGCATGCCGACGACGAACAGGGACAGGTTGACCAGCAGCAGGAAAAAGATGGGGCTGTCCGACGCGCTGGTCAGGTAGTGGCCGAGCTTGTGCGGCACCTGGTTCATGGTCAGGATGTAGGCAAAGATCGCCGCGAAGGCCACGATCATCAGGATGATCGCCGAGGTCACCGCCGAGCGACCGAACACGTCCAGCAATTGGCTCCATTTCAGCTCGCGGTAGACGAACAGGCCGATGAACAGCGCATACAGCGCGGCCACGACGGCGGCTTCGGTCGTCGTGAACAGGCCGCCGTAGATGCCGCCCAGGATGATGACCGGCATCATGACCGCCAGCGACGCCTCGACAGAGGCGCGGCCCACGTTGCGGAACCATTCCCTGAAGGTGATCTTCTGCACGGCGTCGAAGCCCACCAGCCGGGCGCGCACCCAGACGACGGCCATGAGCGACAGCCCGATCATGATGCCCGGGAAAATGCCCGCCAGGAACAGCGAGGCGACGGACACGTTGGCCGACAGCGCATAGACGATCATGGGGATGGACGGCGGCAGGATTACGCCCAGCTCACCGGACGAGGCGGTGATCGCCGCCGCGAAATTGCGCGGATAGCCTTTCTTTTCCATGGCCGGGATCAGCGTGGAGCCGATCGCCGCGGTGGTTGCGGACGAGGACCCCGACATGGTCGAGAAGAACATCGTGCTGAGCACCACGACCGAGCCCAGGCCGCCCCGCACCCAGCCGACGATGGCGTTGGCCAGGTTGACCAGCCGCTGGGCGATGCCGCCGGACTGCATCAGGTTGCCGGCCAGCACGAAGAAGGGGATGGCCATCAGGCTGAACGAGTCCAGGGCCTCGAATGCGCTCTGGGCGAGGATCAGCAGCGGGATGTCCTGGGTTTGCAGGGCAATGACCGAGGACAGCCCGAGCGTCACCGCGACGGGCATGCTGACCGCCAGGAAGGCGACGAATCCAATCATCAGTATCGAGATCATGCGCGCGCCTCCGCCTTCGCTGCGTTGTCCATGCTTGCCAGCGCCGACTCCAGTTCATCGTCAATGGCGGCGTGCCGGATGTCCTTTCCGTTGATGCGCGCCTCGAGGATCAAGGCCAGGGTATTGATGATCAGCAGCACCCCGCCGACCGTCATCGACGCGTGCAGATAAGTCAGCGGCATCTGCAGCACGGGCGAGTTCTGCGACTCGCCGAACTCGATCCATTCCAGCCCCACCCAGCACAGCACGCCATAGAACACCAGCGACAGGGCGTGTGCGAGGTACTTGAGCGAACGGCCGAGGACCGCGGGCAGGTAGGTGACCAGGGCCTCGACCCCGATCAGCTTGCCGCTGCGCGCGGCGACCGCCCCGCCCACGAACACGGACCAGATCATGAGATAGCGCGAAACTTCCTCGGTCCAGGATGCGCGGATATGGAGGTCCATGTGTGAAAACACGAAGCGCACCAGGATGCCGAGCGTCACGGACAGCACCATCGCCACCAGTGCCAGGCCGCACAGCTTGACCAGCCCCTTGTTCATGATGTCCACGGCGCGCAGCAGGCGTCGGCCGCATTCATGCCTGCGCATTGGATCAGGCGCCATTTCGCTGGCGGCTTGCATGGTTTGTCTCCTGTATTGTCTTCAATAGGGTCTCCGGTCGGGCTTGTGTCATCATCTGCGATCCACGGCGATGCCGCGGCGCGCCAGGTTGCCATAGAGCGCGCGGATGCCGAAGGTCCAGGGTGGGATCCGGTTGGACCGCTGGACTTCGTTGACCAGCGCCCCCAGCAGCGGCGACGAGATCGTGACGATGTCGCCCAGGTGGTGCGTGAAGCCGGCGCCGGGGGTGCCGCGGTCGGTGATGGGCGAGAACATCGTTCCCAGGAACAGCATGAAGCCGTCCGGATACTGGTGATGGTCGCCGTAGGCCTGGTTGACGAGGTCCAGCGGGTCGCGGCTGATCTGATTCATGTGGCTGACCGCCTGCAGCCGGAAATTCTCCGGCCCCTCGATCAGCAGCGACACCTCGGCCTCGCGCACCGAGTCGATGGTGAAATGTTCGTCGAACAGGCGGATGAAGGGGCCGATCACGCACGAACCGTTGTTGTCCTTGGCGCGGCCCAGCAAGAGCGCGCTGCGGCCCTCGATGTCGCGCAGATTGACGTCATTGCCCAGGGTTGCGCCTTTGGCGCGGCCCTGGCTATCGACGGCCAGCACGATCTCGGGCTCGGGATTGTTCCATTCCGAATCGGGGTGCAGGCCGATGTGCTGGCCCATGCCGATGGACGCCATGGGCGGGGCCTTTGAGAAAATCTCGGCGTCCGGCCCGATGGCCACCTCCAGGTACTGCGACCATTCGCCGCGGCGGATGAGTTCTTCCTTGAGCTGCTTGGCGCTGTCCGAGCCGGGCTTGACGGCGGACAGCTCGGTGCCGATCGCTTGCTGCAGCGATTCCCGGATGGCGTTGGCGCGCTCGGCATTGCCGCCCGCCTTTTCCTCGATCAGGCGCTCGAGCAGGCTGACCATGAAGGTCACGCCCGAGGCCTTGACGACCTGGAGGTCGCAGGGCGCGCACAGGACCGCAGCCCCGGCGGCGGTTCGCCGGTCGAGGCTGGCGCGGATCAGGTCCTCGACCGAGCCGATCGGCGTGCCGCGCAGGCTGCGGACGTACCCGGCGCAGTCGTCGCGGTCCAGCAGGTCGGCCATGGTGGGCGCATCCGTCGAGATGTCGAATACCTGGCCGTCTCTCACGACCACCACGCTGGGGCCGTCATCGGGCTCGGGGCGCCACACCCTGCCCACCAGCAGCGCCCGGTCCAGGTCCGCGGGCAAATGGCTGACTTTGTTCATGGTCTCGGTGTCCATCGTTGACTATCGGGAAACGGGGCCAGTCTACCGACACGATCCAAAATGAACAATCTACTGTTTTTATTTCTAATATGTTGGAATTTAGGCGGCAGGCACCCGATATCGGAAAGCGGTCTTTTTCAACTACACCAATCACAATGGTGATACTATGTAACAAAAGAAGCCTGTCCCCCCAAGGAAGCCATCGCCGCCGGCACAGGGCGGCCATCATGCGAGGGTCCGATGCCGAATCGCCCGCCGTCCAATCATGAGCCCGGCGACGTGGTCGGGGACCCGAGCCGGATGCAGGCTCTGGCCGATTGCCAGATCCTCGATACCGAACCCGAGGCGGCCTTCGACGGCATCGTCAAGCTGGCCGCCGCCGTGTGCGCCGCGCCGGTTGCGCTGCTCGTCTTCGTCGATCACGAGCGGCAGTGGTTCAAGGCGGAAACCGGCCTGGGCGTGCGCGAGGCGCCGCTCGATGCGTCGGCCCATCGGCACGCCCTCCTGGAGGCCGACCTGCTGATGATCGACGATACGCGAAACGATCCGCGCATCTCGGCCAACCCCCTGCTGCGGCTCGCCGGCCGCAGCCTGCGTTCCTATGCCGGCGCCCTGCTCAAGTCAGGCCCCTACCCGCTGGGCATGCTGTGCGTGCTGGACGAGCGTCCTCGCGCCCTCGGAGCGGGCCCGCTCGAGGCCTTGGCGCTGATGCGTGACCAGGTCGCGCACCTGCTGGAGCTGCGCCGCAGCCACTTGGCCCAGCACCGCATCGTGCGGGCGCTCGACGAAGCGCGCAACGAGCTGCAGCGCCAAGTTCATCGGGATCCCTTGACCGGCCTGCTGAATCGCCGCGCACTCGAGAGCCGCCTCCAGCTGGCGCTGGAATCCATGCCGGCCGAGGCGCCGTGCGGCGCGGTGCTGATGCTCGACCTGAACGAATTCAAGCAGGTCAACGACACCTACGGGCATCTGTGCGGCGACCGGGTGCTCAAGCGGGTGGCCGAACTGTTGCGCGAGGCGACGCGGGCGAGGGACGTGATCGGGCGCTGGGGCGGCGACGAGTTCCTGCTGTTGCTGCCTTCCACGGACCTGCAGCAGGCCCTGGACGTTGCCGAGCGGATATCCTACGCGCTGGCGCGCGACTTTTCGGTGGGCCATGCCGGCGGCCGCATCTCCGCCAGCATCGGCATCGTACCGATGACGGGGTTCCAGTCGGTTGCGGGCCTCGTCCATACCGTCGATACGGCGATGTACGAGGCCAAGCGCTCGGGAGGCGGCGGGCCCCGGATCAAACTCACCGTCCGACCCGCCTGACGGGTCCGGGCGCACCGTCCTGGTGCGGCGCACCATCCGAAGGCGCCCGCCGGCCCGGCCGCCGCGGCCCCTTGCCGGCCTCTTTCCTGCCGATTTGTCCCTCAGGGCCTGGAGGAACCGGGCTCGCGCGGCCGGCGCCCGGCCGGCCCGGAAATCTGGCACGC
This sequence comes from Castellaniella sp. S9, assembly GCF_027257175.1. Lineage (GTDB taxonomy): Bacteria > Pseudomonadota > Gammaproteobacteria > Burkholderiales > Burkholderiaceae_B > Castellaniella. The sequence goes on from NZ_JAPFGD010000002.1 coordinate 43,468, forward strand.
CAATTGCTTTAAGCCTTCATGAAGGGCCGGGCGGTCGTGGCGCGGCCGGATTCCATGTTCGAGGGAGAGCACCATCATGTATCACGAGACCATCCGCGGATTCGTCGCCGCAGGGGACCGCAAGCTCGCGCAGGTGCGCGAGGCGCCGCAGCGCTTCTTCATCGCCAGCATGCTGGCCGGCGCCTATATCGGCGTGGCCATCCTGCTGATTTTCACGCTGGGGGCGCAGGCCCCGGCCGAGTTCCGCAAGCTGGTGATGGGCGGTGCCTTCGGGCTGGCCCTGATCCTGGTCGTGATCGCCGGCGCCGAGCTGTTCACCGGGCACACCATGATCATGGCCCTGCGGCGCTACACAGGGCGCGGAACCTGGGGCGAAGCGGCGCAGACCCTGGTCCTGAGCTGGACCGGCAATCTGTGCGGCGCGGCGGTACTGGTGGGCTTGTTCGTGATGGCGGGCGGCGGCGGGCTGCTGGACGATCCGCGGGGCCTGGTGATGGCCGCGGCCGCCCAGAAGATGAACACCGGCGCCGCCAGTCTCTTTGCCCGCGCCGTGCTGTGCAACTGGCTGGTGTGCCTGGCGCTGTGGATGTCGGCGCGCGTGTCGTCGGACAGCGCCCGCTGCATCGTCATCTCATGGTGCCTGCTGGCCTTCATCGCCTGCGGCTTCGAGCACTGCGTGGCCAACATGACGCTGTTGCTGCTGGCGCTGGCGGGCAATCATCCGGAGACGGTCGGCTGGGCCGGTCTGGCCTGGAACCTGGGTTGGGTGACTCTGGGCAATATCGTGGGCGGCGCGGTGTTCGTGGGCGGCGCCTATTGGGCGGCCAGTCCGGCCGCGCGGGCGGTCGAGGCGTCCCTGCCCGAAGGCGCCGCCGCGGCCTCGGCCGCGCCCCGGTCTTGATGACGGAGGCGATGCGCATGAAACCGGACGAGTTGCCCCCCGACATCGCGCCACGGGCCTTGCGGCTGGTCGTGATCGGCCACGGCATGGTGGGCCAGCGCCTGCTCGAGGAATTGGCGAACCAGGGCGCGCCCCATGACATCACGGTGTTTTGCGGCGAACCCAGCCTGGCCTACGATCGGGTCCGGCTCAGCCAATGCTTCGAGGACGCGAGCGCCGCGGAACTGGCCCTCGCCGACGCGGATTTCTTTGACCGGCATGGCATCCGCGTGCTGCGCCATTGCGCGGCGGCCTGGATCGACCGGGCGAAACGCTGCGTCTTTACGGCCGACGGGCAGGCCCATCCTTATGACCGGCTGGTCTTCGCGACAGGCTCCCTGCCGTTCATTCCGCCGATCGAGGGCAGCGACCAGCCGCACTGCCTGCCGTACCGCACGCTCGAGGACGTCGAGGCGATCCGGCAAAGCGCGGCGGGCAGCCGCAGTGGCGTGGTGATCGGCGGCGGCCTGCTCGGCCTGGAGGCGGCGCGGGCCTTGCACAAGCTCGGCCTGGATACGCACGTGGTCGAGTTTTCGCCCCAGCTCATGGCGATCCAGCTGGATGCGGCCGGCGGGCGCCTGCTGTGCGCCGACATCGAGGCTCTGGGTATCCACGTGCACACGTCGCGGATGACGGCGGCCATCGGCCGGGGGCTGCGCTCGCGCTACCGGCTGCGGTTCTCCGAGGGCGGCTTCCTCGAGACCGATATGGTGGTGTTCTCGGCCGGCATCCGGCCGGCGGACCGCCTGGCGCGCAATTGCGGGCTGGTGGTGGGCGAACGCGGCGGGGTGGTGATCAACGATCATTGCCAGAGTTCCGACCCGGACATCTATGCGATCGGCGAGGTCGCCAGCTGGCGGGGATCGACTTTCGGCCTGGTCGCGCCCGGCTACGACATGGCACGGGCCTGCGCCGCGCACCTGTTGGGGCGCACGGAGCCGCGTTTCGTCGGCGGCAATCTCTCGACCAAGCTCAAGCTGCTGGGCGTGGAGGTCGGTTCGATTGGCGATGCGCACGGACGGACGGCCGACAGCGTGAGCTGCGTGTTCGAGGACGCCTTGTCGGGGGTGTACCGCAAGCTGGTCGTCGATCGTGCGGGCAAGCGCCTGCTGGGCGCGGTCCTGGTCGGCGATACGTCGGCCTTCCCCATGCTGGACCAGTATTTCAGCAACCGGCTGGACCTGCCTCGCGATCCCGCCGCCCTCATCGCCCCCGCCGCGGCGCAGGTGCCGGCGCTGGGCGTGGATACGCTGCCCGATGCGGCACAGATCTGCTCGTGCAACAACGTCAGCAAAGGCGCGCTGCGCGATGCCATCGCTGCGGGCTGCACAGGCCTGGGCGATCTCAAGGCCCGGACGCGGGCGGGCACGACGTGCGGAGGTTGCGCGCCGCTGGTCAAACAGGTCCTGGATGCCGAGCTTGTGCGCCTGGGCGTGGCCGTGGACGACAGCCTGTGCGAGCACTTCCCCTACAACCGCCAGGCGCTCTATCACCTGGTACAGGTCAACGGCATCCGCGATTTCAAGACCCTGATCGAGCATCACGGCACTGGGCGCGGGTGTGACATCTGCAAGCCGACGGTCGCGTCCATCCTCGCCTCGTGCTGGAACGAGTACGTGCTGTCCCCGCGGCATGCGGCCTTGCAGGACAGCAACGACGCCTACCTCGCCAATCTGCAGAAGGACGGCACCTATTCGGTGGTGCCGCGCATTCCCGGCGGCGAGATCACACCCGACAAGCTAATCGTGATCGGCGAGGTGGCCCGCAAGTACGATCTGTACACCAAGATCACCGGTGGCCAGCGCATCGACCTGTTCGGCGCGCGCCTCGAGCAACTGCCCGCCATCTGGCAGGACCTGATCGATGCCGGGTTCGAGTCCGGCCATGCCTACGGCAAGGCCTTGCGCACCGCCAAGTCCTGCGTGGGCAGCACCTGGTGCCGCTATGGCGTGCAGGACTCCGTCGGCATGGCGATCCGGCTGGAGGAACGCTATCGCGGCCTGCGCGCACCGCACAAGATCAAGATGGCGGTGTCCGGCTGCACCCGGGAATGCGCGGAGGCGCAGAGCAAGGACGTGGGCGTGATCGCGACCGAGAAGGGCTGGAACCTGTACGTGTGCGGCAATGGCGGCATGCGCCCGCGCCATGCCGAACTGCTGGCCAGCGACCTGGACGATGCCGGCCTGATCCGCGCGATCGACCGTTTCCTGATGTTCTACATCCGCACGGCGGCGCGCCTGCAGCGCACGGCCGCCTGGCGGGAAAGCCTCGAGGGCGGCCTGGATTACTTGAAGCAGGTCATCCTCGAGGACAGCCTGGGCATCGGCGATGAACTCGAGGCGCAGATGCGGGCGCAGGTCGACACCTATGAGTGCGAGTGGGCGCGCACGCTCAAGGATCCGCAGGCGCTGCGTCGCTTCCGGCCGGTGATCAACGACAGCCGTCCCGACGAGCACGTCATCCACGTGCGCGAGCGCCATCAACCGCGGCCCGCCACGACGGCGGAGCGGGCCGCGGCGCTCGAAGGCGCCGATGCCGGTCAATCCTGAGGAGAACGCCATGTCCCGTTTGATTCGCACTCGCTCGGCTCCAGCCGCGCAAGACACGCCCGCGGTCCCTGGCGCGCCGGGCGCAGCCGCCTGGCCGGCGGTCTGCCATGCCGATGACCTGATCCCGGACGGCGGCGTCGCAGTGCGCGCCCATGGGGTGCAGATTGCGATCTTCCTGACCGACGAAGGCCTGTTCGCCCTGGACAATCTGGATCCCTTCAGCGGAGCGGCCATCCTCGCGCGCGGCATCGTGGGCGAACTGCGGGGATGCCTGGTGGTGGCGTCCCCCATGTACAAGCAGCATTTCCGCCTGGACACCGGACAATGCCTGGAGGATGCCTCGGTCTCGGTGCGTTGCTGGCCGCTGTGCAGGGACGAGGCCGGCATGATCTGCGTCGGCCCGCCGCAAGCACCGGAACGCCGCAAGGGGTGCGATCATGCCGCTGCATGAGCCGGGCGCCCGGCCGGCGCGCGCCCCGGGCCGGGTCTGCCTGGTCGGGGCGGGTCCAGGCGATCCGGACCTGATCACGGTCGCGGGCCTCAAGCGCCTGCGGGTGGCCGACGTCGTGGTCCACGACCGCCTGGGCGCGCCCGCGCTGCTGGGCGAATGCCGGGCCGATGCGCTGAGGATCGACGTCGGCAAGCAGGCCGGCCGGCATCCCGTGTCCCAGGGCGACATCAATGCCTTGCTCGTCCGCCATGCCGCGGCCGGTCGCGAAGTGGTCCGGCTCAAGGGCGGGGACCCTTTCATTTTCGGGCGCGGGGGCGAGGAAATGATCGCCTTGCGCCAGGCCGGCATCCCGGTCGAGGTGGTGCCCGGCATCACCGCCGCCAGTGCCTGCGCGGCCGCCACCGGCATCGCCCTGACGCATCGCGGCCTGGCCTCGGAGGTGTCACTGGTCGCGGCGCATCAGCGCGCGGGCGCTGCGGGCTGCGACTGGGCCTCGCTGGCTGCGCGGCGCGACCGGACCCTGGTGTTCTACATGGGCCTGTCGCAGGCGGCGGACATCGCGCAAGGCCTGCTGCGGCACGGCCGGCCCGGCGGCACCCCGGTCGTGCTGGTATCGGATGGCGCCACGCCGCGCCAGCGGGCGCTGCGCTGCACACTGGATTGCCTGGCGAGCACGGCGCGATACGGGGGCCTCGCCTCGCCGTGCCTGATCCTGGTGGGCGAGGTTGGGGCCATGGCCGACCCCCGCGCCGTGGTCCTGGCCGAGGCCGTCGAAGAGGTCGCGAAATGGGCAGCCTGAATCGCCTGTATCCGGTTTTTGCCGACCTGGACGGCCGGGTCGTGCGGATTGTCGGCGGCGGCACCGTGGCCGAGCGCAAGGTGCGCATGCTGCTGGACAGCGGCGCGCGGGTGCGCGTGGGGGCGCCCGACCTGACGCCTGCCTTGCGGACCTGGGCCCGGGCGGGACGCCTGATCCACGATCCGGGACTGTTCGACGAGGCTTGGCTCGACGGGGCCTGGCTGGTGATCGCCGCGACCGGCGATGCGGCGGTCAACGCGCAGGTCAAGGCGCTGGCGGACCGGCGGCGCATCTTTGCCAACGTGGTGGACGACCCGGCGCATTCGTCCTTCCAGGTGCCCGCGGTGGTCGATCGTTCGCCCATTCTGGTGGCGATCTCGTCGGGCGGCGCGGCGCCGGTGCTGGCGCGGCGGCTGCGCGAGCGCCTCGAGGCGCTGTTCGACCATGCCCTGGGCGACCTGGGGCGCCTGGCGCACCGCTATCGGTCGGCGATCCGCGAGGCGCACCCGGCCCCGGGGCCGCGCCGTGAATTCTATGACTGGCTGTTCGACGGTCCGGTGCTGGCTTACTTGCGCGAGGGTGATGGTGCGCGGGCGGAACATGCGCTGCGCGAGGGGCTGCGCGCTCCGCGGATCCCCCCGGGCCGTGTGTTCACCCTGATCGACGTCGGCCATTCCGACCCGGCCGGCCTGACGCTGGGCGGTCTGCGGGCCTTGAACGAAGCGGACCTCGTGGTGCACGCTGCGAGCCTTGGCGAGGACCTGCTGGGACTGGCCCGCCGCGATGCGGACCGTCATCGGCTGGCGGGCGCGGCCCTGCGGGATGCCGCGTCGCTGGCCGAGGCCCTGGACCGCCTGGACGGGCGCCACCGGCGCATTGCGGTGCTGGCGGCCGGGCCGGTCCTGGCGGCGGGCGGATTGGCCGCCGCGGCGCGGCGCCTGGGCGAGGGGGATACCGTGTGCCGGGTGATTCCCCAGGTTGCTTCAAGCTTTCACGGTTGAACCCTTTCCGTTTCGCGCCGATGCTACACTCGGTCCGTCCGACACGGACGACGACGCGGGTGGGATCCGTGCCGCCCGCGCCTACCAACAGAATCAGAGGGGGCTTTCATGCTTTACATCTATCAGATTCTCGCCGCCATTCTCATTGGCACCTCGATCGGCGCCCTCATGAGCCGGCGCAACAACGTCCTGTTGATCGGTTCCCTCGTCGGGATCGTCCTGGGCGCCGTGGCCATGTTCTTTCCCTCGTGGCCGCCACTGGCCATCGGCGCGGCGGTGTTCCTCGCGACACAATTCATGCAGCGCGACACCAATGCCGGCATGTCCTGAGGGGCCGGGGCGGGGGGCCGGGGCCGCTAAGGCCGCCGCAGCGCCCGTCGGATGAATACGACGCACATGGCGGCGAACGCCGCCGGTCCGATGAATTCCGCCAGGCCGCCGAATCCCGCCAGGGCCAGCGGCGCGGCGCTGCCTCCCGCGCTGACCGACACGACGATGATCATCGCCAGCACGACCCCGACCAGGCTTTCGCCGACGATCAGGCCCGAGGCGAACAGGGTCGCGCGGCGGTCGGCGTGCTCCAGGGCCACGGCGGGATCCGTGCCTGCGGCGATGGCATCCGTCGCGGTCCGCCGGCCTACGAACCACGCGATCAGCGCGCCCACGAACAGGGCGGTGACGATGGACGGCGGCAGGTACAGTCCCATGGCGACGGCCAGCGGGGGCACGCGCAGCCTGCGGGTCGTGCGCAGGAGCACCGCGTCGATCACGATGATCACAATGCCGCCGCCCACGCCGATCAGGATGGTGGACCAATCCAGCGTATGCGAGAACAGGCCGTCGGCGATGGTGATCATCAAGGCGGCCTGCGGCGCGGCGAGCGCCTGCGTGGGGTCCATGTCGGCGCGCGGCAGGGCACCGATGAAGCCGTAGGCCCGATAGAGGATCTCGAGCACCGGCGGAATGGCCAGGGCGCCGATGACGCAGCCGATGATCAGGGCCGCCTGCTGTTTCCACGGCGTGGCGTGCACCAGCCAGCCGGTTTTCAGATCCTGGAGGTTGTCGTTGGAAATCGCCGCGATGGCGACGACCACCGACGAGCAGAACAGCGCAAGCGCCGTGTAGAAACGCGCGTTCCCGGCGTCGTCCAACAGGCCTTGCGCCTGTCCGGCGCCGATCAGCACCAGCGAGATCGCCAGGATGGAAATCACCGCGATGCCCGATATGGGACTGGCGGATGATCCGATCAGGCCAGCCATGTAGCCGCAGGCCGCGGCGACCAGAAAGCCCAGCAGGAAGGACATGAATACGCCGATCGCCACTAGCGTCCAGGCCGTGGCGCCCGGCAGGCCCGCGTCGGCGATGAACGAGTGGAACGTGGCGGCCAGCAGCGCCAGCATCAGCACGGTCGTGACCAGCAGGGTGCGCGGCGAGAGGTCGGTATCGGTCCGCGCCTGGCCTGCGGGCCCGCCGCCGCCCCTGAGCACGGACAGTGAAATGCGCATGCCTTCGATCATGGGCTTGATCAGCGTGATCAATGTCCAGAGGGCCGCAATGGCGATCATGCCGGCGCCGATGAGCCGGACCTGCGACACCCAGATCTGTGTCGCGTGGCCAGCGATGTCCGCGCCCGCCGGCGCGGGGTGCAAGGCGGTCAGCCAGGGCACCGCGATCCCCCAGGAGAGAAAGACGCCGAGCAGCATCGCGATGCCGCTGCGGATGCCCACCAGGTAGCCGGCGCCGACCAGGGCAAAGGAAAAGCCCAGGGGCAGCTGAAAGATCGCGCGCCCCGCGGTGACCCAGTAGGACACCCCGTCGGATGCGATCCTGAATCCGTTCGCCAGCAGGCTGAAGCCCCCGGCCACGGCGCCGCCCAGCAGGATCTCGCGCAGGCCATGGCCGCCGCGCGCCCGCCCGCCGGGTTCGTCCTCGGCGTGCCCGGCACGCAGGATCTCGGCCGCCGCCACGCCTTCCGGGTAGGGCAGGTCGCTCTTGACGACCAGCGCGTGCCGCAGCGGCACGGTGAAGACGACGCCGAGGATCCCGCCGCAGGCGCATATCAGCATGGATTCCAGCATGGGAAACCCCTGCCAGTAGCCCATCATCAGCAGCGCCGGCAGCACGAAGATGATCGCCGACAGGGTGCCCGCCGCGGACGCCTGGGTCTGGACGATGTTGTTCTCGAGGATGTTGGAGCCCTTGAAGGCGCGCAGCAGCGCCATGGAAATGACGGCGGCGGGAATGGAGGACGCGAAGGTCAGGCCGACCTTGAGGCCCAGATACACGTTCGAGGCGGTGAAGGCCAGCGTGATGAGCGCCCCGAGAATGGTACCTCTGATGGTCAGTTCTTTGAGTGTTGCCGTGTGGTCGGACATCGAGGTACCTGGAGGAAGTGGGCGGATGCGGAGGATTGTAATGAAGGGTGGGCGACTATGCCCGCCCCGCCGACCGCTCACGCATGAAATCGATGAACTTCGGATGCGTGGCGTAGGCGATGTTCAGCCGCATGGCGGGGCGGTCGTTGACCCGCTCGGGAATGAACAGACGGCCGGGGGCGATGAAGATATTCCGCGCCGAGGCCTCCTCGACCAGCCTCGATTCATCGTCCCCGGGCTTGAGATAGACCCAGAGGTAGAAGCAGCCCGAAGGTTCGCAGAAGACCTCGAGGCCCAGGCCACGCACCGCCTGGAGGGCCTGGGCGGTGGTTTGCGACACCCGGGTGCGCAGCCTGCGCAGGTGTTTCAGGTACTGGCCCGAAGCGATGAAGCCGAACAGCATGCGCTCGGCGAGGTCCCCCGAGCTGACGACGGTCAGCATCTTGAGGTCGCACAGGGCGCTGGCCCGCGCCGGGTTGGCCGCCAGGTAGCCGACCCGCAGCCCCGCGGACAGGGTCTTGGAAAACGTGCCGACGTAGATGACGCGCTCGAGCTGGTCCAGGGCCGCCAGCCGCGGGGCGTTGGCGGGCAGGATGTCGGCGAGCGGATCGTCCTCGACGATGTCGAAGCCGTGACGCGCCGCGGCCTGCAGCACGCGATGGCCGATCGGCAGGGTCAGCGAGCTGCCCGTCGGATTGTGGGCCAGCGACTGGGTGAAGAACAGTTTGGGCTTGTGCCGGGCGGCCTTGGCGTTCAGCTCGTCGACGTCCGGCCCATTGACCCGCCGGCGCACGCCGACGATGCGGATGCCGCCCAGGTGCAGCTTGGCGAACAGGGGGTAGTAGCCCGGGCTGTCGACCAGCACGGTGTCGCCGGGCTCGAGCAATTGGCGGGCGATCAGGTCCAGGGCGTGGTTTGCGCCCATGGTGGTCAGGACTTGTCCCGGCGTGGCCTCGATGCCGCGCTCGGTCAGGCTTTGGGCCAGGTACTCCCGCAGTTTGTCGAAGCCCCAGGGGTTGCCGTAGTCGTGCGCCTCGTTGTCCTCGTGGCGCAGGCCCGCGTCGGCGAGGGGCTTGAAGTCGGGACGGCCGACCCAGGCGCGCGGCGGGCGGCCCTCGCCGACCCGGACCTCGTAGCGGCGCACGAGCTGCTCGCGCAGCAGCGACACCGCATCCACCGCCTGCGCCACCGAGATGGCCTTGGGCAGCGGCTCGCGCCGGGCCTGCAGGGGCACGTAGTAGCCCGAGCCCATGCGGGCCTCGAGCTGGCCCATGGCCACCATCCGGTCATAGGCCTCGGCCACGGTGTTCTTGGACATGCCCAGTTCCGCCGCGGCGGTGCGTATGGACCAGATCCTGGCGCCCGGGGGCCAGGTGCCCGCCGCGATGCCGGCGTGTATGTGCTGGATGACGGCATCGATGCGGGTCATGAGGCCTCCGGTGTCAACCGTCATGGGTCAAAGAACAGGACGGTTTACTGGTTTTTATTGAACTGTACCTTTTATTGTACCTGTTACCCGCTTATGATCCTTGGGGTCCGGCCTGTGGTTTCACCGCCGGGCCGAAAACGACAAACGAGGGCGGGCGTGCGACGTCCGCCATCCGGATCCCGGCAGCGGGCTCCGGAGATCACTGGAGATGACAATGAGTACAGTCAATCGGCGCTCTGCGCTCAAGGTTCTGGGCGGCGGCGCGCTGGCCGGCGCGGGGTTGGGGCTTGGCGGCGCGGCGCGTGCGCAGGACAAGGTCAAGTGGCGGATGCAGGCGCTCTGGGACGGCGGCACCACGCCGCAGAAATTCGAGGAAGTCTTCGTCAAGCGCGTGGCCGAGCTGACCGGCGGGCAGTTCGAGATCGAATTGTTCGCGGCGGGCCAACTGGTGCCGGCCAATCAGGCTTTCGACGCGGTGCGCGGCGGCGCCTTCCAGATGATGAAGACCTTCGACGGCTACGAGGCCGGCAAGATCCCGGGCTTTGCCTTCACCAGCACCATTCCCTTCGGCTTCACCGAATCCGACCAGTACGAGGCCTGGTTCTACGAACTGGGCGGCCTGGATCTCGCCCGCAAGGCCTACGCGCCCGCCGGCCTGTACTACATTGCGCCCACCGTGTATGGCCCCGAGCCCATCCATTCCAAGGTGCCCATCAAGACCATCGCCGACTTCAACGGCAAGAAAGGCCGCTTCGTCGGCCTGGCCTCGTCGGTGATGGCCGCCATGGGCGTCGCGGTCACCCCGCTGGCGACGGCCGAGGTCTATACGGCGCTGGACAAGGGCGTGATCGACCTGGCCGACCGCGGCGACCTGACCGCCAACCAGGAGGCCGGCCTGGGCGAGGTGGCCAAGCACATCGTCATGCCCGGCCCGCACCAGCCGACGACCGCCACCAGCTACGTGGCCAACCAGGCCGCGTACTCGGCGCTGCCCGAAACGCACAAGGCGGCTTTGGCCGCGGCGGCGCGCGAGGTGTCCATGGCCTTGCGCCAGCACATCCTCGTGGCCGACGGCAAGGCGATCGACGCCTTCAAGGCACAGGGGGTCGAGGTGGTCGCCCTGGATCCGGCCGATGTGGCGCAGGGCCGCAAAAAGGCGGTCGAAGTCTGGCGCCAGGCGACCAAGGGCGAGGCGCTGGCCACCCAGATCCTGGACAGCCAGATCGCCTTCATGGAAAAGCTCGGCCTGATCGCCTGAGACAGTCCCCGCATCCATGACCCGGGCGCGGCCCCCGCGGGGCCGCACCCTCGATCCCAGTCGTCGGGAATCCCGCCATGCTGAACCTCGTTCGCGCATACGTACGGACCGTCACGGCCGTCAATAAATTCCTCTTCATCATCGCGGCCGCACTGATGGCGATCGTCGTGCCGGTCATGATGTTCGAGGTCATCAGCCGCTATGTCTTCCATGCGCCCACGGTCTGGGGCATGGAGCTGGCCGTGCTGTTGTTCGGGCCCTATTTCCTGCTGGGCGGCCCCTACGTCCTGCACCTGGGCGGCCACGTGAACATGGATCTGTTCCGCAGCCGCATGTCCCCGCGCACCGGCCGCGCCGTGGACATCTTCAACCAGCTGGTCATCCTGTTCTTCTGCGCCGTGCTGCTGTATTACGCCGTGCCGCTCGCCATGCAGGCCATGGCCTATCGGGAAACCACTTTCTCGGCGTGGAACCCGCCGCTGTGGCCCTACAAGTTCGCGGTGCCCGCCTCCTTGCTGCTGCTGGGGCTGCAGAGTCTGGCCGAGCTGGCCGTGCTGTGCCTGGATGGCCAGAAGGAGCCGGCATGAGCCCGAACATGATCCTGCTGCTGATGTTCGGCGGCCTGACCGCCCTGATGATGACGGGCTTGCCGATCGCCTTCGTCCTGGGCGGCCTGTCGCTGCTGCTCACCCTTACTCTGTGGAATCCGGATTCGATCGTGATCCTGGTGCTGCAGATCTTCGACACCATGCGCTCCGAGGCGCTGCTGGGCGTGCCGTTGTATATCCTGATGGCCGGCATCCTGCAGCGCTCGGGCGTGGTCGAGGACCTGTACAAGGCGATGGAGCTGTGGTTCGGCCGCCTGCGCGGCGGGCTGGCCATCGGCACGGTCGTCATCTGCGTGGTGATGGCGGCGATGACGGGGGTCGTGGGTGCCGCGGTGACCGCCATGGGCGTGCTGGCCATGCCCGAGATGCTGCGCCGCAAATACGATCCCTCGCTGGTCACCGGCACGATCTGCGCGGCCGGCACGCTGGGCATCCTGATTCCGCCCTCGATCCTGACCATCATCTATGCGGTGACGGCCCAGGTGTCGATCGGCAAGATGCTGATCGCCGGCATCGTGCCGGGCATCCTCCTGGCATCGATCTACATTGCATATATCCTGTACGTGGCCTATTTCCAGCCCGGCAAGGTGCCGCCGGGTTCGGGCGAGCCCGTGCCCATGAGCCTGAAACTGCTCAGCCTGCGCGCCGTCGTGATCCCCGCCATCCTGATCGTCCTGATCCTGGGCTCGATCTTCTTCGGCGTTGCCACGCCCACCGAGGCGGCGGCCGTGGGCGTGGTGGGGGCGATCGGCGCCAGCGCCGTGCGCGGCAAGCTGCGCTGGCGCGGGCTGACCGAGGCGGGCTTCGAGACGCTGAAGGTGACTTCGATGATCCTCTGGATCACCATCGGGGCCAAGGCCTACGTGGCGATCTTCACCGGCCTGGGCGGCGCCGACACCCTGATGAGCTTCATCCGCGGCCTGGACGTGAACACCTATGTGATCCTGGCGGCGATGATGCTGATCCTGATCTTCCTGGGCACGGCGCTGGACGAGATCGGCATCATCCTGCTGACCGTCCCGGTGTTCCTGCCCATCGTCAAAGCCCTCGGTTTCGATGAGATCTGGTTCGGCGTGCTCTATGCCATCACCATCCAGATCGGCTACATCAGCCCGCCGTTCGGCTACACACTGTTCTACATGAAGGGCACGCTGCCGCGCGGCATGGGCATGGGCGTGGTGTACCGGGGCACCCTGCCCTACATGGGCCTGCAGATCATCGCTCTGCTGATCTGCACGGCTTTCCCGGCCATGGTGACCTGGCTGCCCAGGCTGATGAGCTAGGGCCTGTCAGCACTGTTCGGGCTCCAATTTTTCCGTTTGCCATAGAGGTGCATGTCGTGAGTACGAAAACATCGCGGATTTCCGGATTCCACAAACTGAGCGTCCCCGAGCGCGTGGACAAGGTCATGGCGTTCGCCGGCCTGGAGGACGATGGGCTGCGGGCGCAGTTCCTGGATACCGGCAATCTGCCGGTCGATCTGGCCGACCGCCTGATCGAGAATGCCGTGGGCACCATGAACATCCCGGTCGGGGTGGCCACCAACCTGCTGATCGACGGCAAGGACTACCTGGTGCCGATGGCGACCGAGGAATCCTCGGTGGTGGCCGCGGTGTGCAACGCGGCGCGCCAATGCTATGAATCGGGCGGGTTCACGACCTCGATGTCGGGCACCTGCATGATCGCCCAGGTCCAGCTGGTCGACGTTCCCGACCCGGCCCACGCGCGCCTGGCGATACTCGAGCGCATCGAGGAGATCCGCAGCCTGTGCGACGCCTGCGATCCCGTGCTGGTCAAGCTGGGCGGCGGGTTCCGCGATCTGGAGGTGCGGATCGTCGACTCGGCGCACGGCCCCATGGTGATCACGCACCTGATCGTCGACACGCGCGACGCGATGGGCGCCAACGCGGTCAACACCATGGCCGAAAAGCTCGCGCCCCACCTCGAGGGCTGGGCCGGCGGGCGCGTATACCTGCGCATCCTGTCCAACCTGGCGGACCGCCGCCTGGCGCGGGCGCGCTGCGTGTGGAAACTGGACGCCATCGGCGGCCCCGAGGTGCGTGACGGCATGGTGCGCGCCTACGAATTCGCGCTGATGGATCCCTATCGCGCCGCCACGCACAACAAGGGCATCATGAACGGCGTGACCGCGGTGGTGATGGCCACCGGCAACGACACGCGGGCGGTCGAGGCCGGGGCGCACGCCTATGCGGCGCGCAAGGGCTGGTACAGCAGCCTGTCGCAGTGGGAGGTCACCGCCGATGGGGATCTGGCGGGGTCGCTCGAAATGCCCATGGCAGTCGGCCTGATCGGCGGCGCCACCAAGCTGCATCCCATGGCCCGGGCATCGCTGCGCATCATGGACATCCAGTCCGCGCAGCAACTCGCGCGCGTGATTGCGGCCGTGGGCCTGGCGCAGAATTTCTCGGCGCTGAAGGCGCTGGCCACCGAGGGCGTGCAAAAGGGGCACATGTCCCTGCACTCGCAAAACATCGCCCTGATGGCCGGCGCCGTCGGCGACGAGATCGGTCTCGTGGCCCGCCGCCTGGTGGAGCGGGGCACGGTGCGCATCGACGTGGCCGAGGAGGAACTGCACGCGTTGCGCGCACAGCAGAACTAGCGCGCCGCGAACGGCAGAGACGCGGTGGGCGCGCGGCGTTTCAGGCCACGTCCTCCACGTCCTGGTAGGGTTCGAAACGGCCGGTCTGCGGATTGCGCATGAACAGCAGGCCGGTCGCCACGCCGAAATATGCACCGTGGATGGTCAGGCTGCCCGCCTCGACGCGCTCGCGCACGGCGGGAAAGGTCATGAGGTTGTTCATGCTGTATTCGACCACGCCCCATTCCAGCCGCCGGATCCAGTCGGCGCGGTCCGCCCCTTCGGGGCCGACGCGGTCCATCACCGGGGCGATCTGCGACATCCACTTGCCGATGAAGTCGCGTTGGGTCAAGGGGGCGGCATGGTTGGCGAAGGCCGCCACGCCACCGCAGCTGGCGTGCCCCAGCACGACGATGTGCTTGACCTCGAGGGCGTTCACGCCGAATTCGATGGCGGCGCTGGTGCCGTGGAAGGTCTCGTGGGCCTCGTCCTCGCAAGGTGGCACCACGGCCGCGATGTTGCGGACCACGAACATCTCGCCGGGTCCCGCGTCGAAGATCGTTTCCGGCGCGACCCTGGAGTCGCCGCAGCCGATGACCATGATCTCCGGATGCTGGCCTTGTTCGGCCAGGTCATGGTAGCGGGCGCGTTCAGTCTGCAGCCGATGGTGCAGGAAAGTGGTATAGCCATCGATCAGTCGTTGCGGAAACACGGGCACCCCTTTTTGAAGTTGTCTGGTGAGGCATTTTACTCCTGCCGGAATCAGGGTCTCAGGACGGATCCTTTGGCGTGAGCCGCAGCAGGCCGCCGTCACTGCCGTCCTCGATGACCCAGATCGCCCCGTCGGCGGCCACCGCCACGTCGCGGATGCGCGCGCCCAGCGACCAGCGGCCGACTTGCCGGGCGCTGCCGCCGTCCACCTCGACGCGCACGAGGCCCGTGGACACCAGGCCGCCGATGAGGGCGGATCCCTGCCACCCGGGGAACAGATCGCCCCGGTAAAAGGCCAGTCCGGCCGGCGCGATCACCGGCGTCCAATAGAGGACCGGCGCGCGGAATTCCGGGCGGGTGTCGTGGTCTGGAATAGGCAGGCCGATGTAGTGCCTGCCATTGGACACCAGGGGCCAGCCGTAGTTCTGGCCGGGCTCGATGAGGTTCAGCTCGTCGCCGCCGCGCGGTCCCATTTCATGCTCCCAGAGCCTGCCGTCGGGCGCGAAGGCCAGGCCGTAGGGATTGCGATGGCCGGTCGTCCAGGTCAGCGCGCGGACACCGCCGGCGCCGGCCATGGGGTTGTCCGCGGGGACCGAACCGTCGAGGCGCATGCGCAGGATCTTGCCTCGGGCCTGGTCGGGATCCTGTGCGGTGTCCGAATCCTGGCGCTCGCCGACCGTCAGGAACAGATGTCGTCCGTCGGGGGCAAAGGCGATCTGGGCGCCGGGATGGCCTCGGCCGCCCGGGGGTTCCTGGCGCCACAGGATCTGCGGATCGCGCAGCTGCGCGGCTGTGCCGGAGTCCTCGAGGCGCGCCCGGGCCAGCGTGAGGGCGCCGCCGTCGGGCGCGGGCGCGACGTAGGTGAAGTAGACGAGCGCATCGCGCGCGAAATCCGGCGAGATCGCGACGTCGTGCAGGCCGGTCTGGCCGCGCGCGTGGACCTCGGGCACGCCCGAGACGGACCGGACCGCGCCGTCCTGCGTGGCGATGTGCAGGCGCCCCGCCTTTTCCGTGACCAGCATGCGGCCGTCGGGCAGGAAGGCGATGGCCCAGGGTCCGTCGAAGGCGGCGACGCGCTGGACGGCGAACGGCGTGTGGGGATCGGCGGGCAGGTCGCCGGCGTTGACCGCGGCGCCGGCGGGCGGCGCCGGCAGCGCCAGCACGATCGCCGCGGCCAGCGAGGCCAGGGCGGCGAGGCGACGGTGACGGAGGGCCGGGGCGTTCATGGCATTCGGTCCGGTGTCGGCCTAGTCGCGGAAATTCTGGTATTGCAGCGGCAGGTCCACGTCGGCCTTGCGCAGCAGGGCGATGGCCTGCTGCAGGTCGTCGCGTTTCTTGCCGCTGACGCGCAGTTTGTCGCCGTTGATCTGGGTCTCGACCTTGAGCTTGGCCTGCTTGACCGCGGCGATCAGTTTTTTCGCCGTCGATTGCTCGATGCCTTGGCGGATCGTGATTTTCTGGCGGGCGCCGCCCAGGTTTTCAAGGGGATCGGCGACCTCCATGCAGCGCACGTCGATGCCGCGCGCCGACAGCCGGCCGCGCAGGATGTCGAGCATCTGCCGCAGCTGGAAGGCGCTGGGCGCCGATTGCGTGACCAGGAATCCGTCGAGCTCGAACTTGGCGTCCGTGCCCTTGAAGTCGAAGCGGGTCGCCAGTTCGCGGTTGGCCTGGTCGACCGCGTTGCCGAGTTCGTGCTTGTCGACCTCCGACACCACGTCGAAGCTGGGCATGCCTGCCTCCTGCAAAAGAGTGGGGGAAACCTTATTTTGCCTGATCGGGCGGCTCAAGGCACGTCGCAGCCAGAGGCGGCGTCCTCCTGCAGGGGTTCGGCGCAGCCGGCCTGGCCGTCGGTGCGCGGGCCGACCAGGGTGGGGCCGGCATGCCACAGGTACAGGGCGAAGGCGGCCGACCAGACCAGGCCCGAGAGGCCGAGCAAAGGCCAGGCCCAGGCGCCTGCCGCGCCGACCCCCGATGCGGCGCGCAACACCGCGGCGAGCACCAGGGCGATGGCCGCGATCGGCGCCCAGGGGCGGCGGTCCAGCCACAGGCCGGCATGGATGCGTCCGGCGATGCACATGATGGCCAGCGTGGTCAGGGCCATGGCGCCGGCCATCAGCAGGTGCCGGCCGGCCGATGCCGTGATGGGCAGGCCCAGCCCGGACAGGCCCATGGCGGCGTAGCCCAGGCCGATCAGCCAGTAGCCGCCATAGAGCATCAGCGGCCAGCGGCGAAACAGCGGCCGGCCCACGTGCCAGTCGTTGAGCAGGTTGAACATCGCGGCCGCCGCCGCGAGCGCCGTCCACGCGGCGACCAGGCCGGGGCCGGCGAGGAATTCCACGGCGCTGGCCGCGCCGATGCAGAACACCGCGAGCGTGCGGCGTGGCGGCCGGGCGAGGTAACCCACCTCGCCCGGCGGCGGCTCGCCGGGGCGGCCGGCCTCGATGTGGCCGTTGACCACGTTCATCGACACGCGGCTGCCGGCCATGACAATCAGGATCATGAAGGCGCCGACCGCCGCCCGCAGCCAGGCCAGGGCGTCGCCGTCGACGGCGACCGAGGCATAGAAGCCCGCCTGCAGCAGGATGAGCGCCGCCAGGGTGTAGGCAAAGCCGAGGTGGCGGCGCTGGGGGTCGCGCCACAGCGGCGGGGCCAGCTGCGCCAGGAGGACGCCCGCCAGTCCCAGGTCGCAGGCGGCCGCCGGCCACAGACCGAGGGCGGCCGGCCAGGCGGCGGAGGCCGCATAGGCCAGGCGCCCGCCCAGCCACAGCAGCACCAGGCCGCGCAGCGCCTGCGGCCCGATGGCCGGACTGCGCGTGAATTCGGGTACCGCGGTCAACAGGAAGCCCGCCACCGCGGCCATGCCGAGGCCGTAGATCAGTTCGTGCGCGTGCCAGGCGACGATGCCGCCGGCGGGCTGCCAGCCGGGCACGGCACCCATGAGCACCAGCAGCCAGGCGGGCACCAGCAGGATGCCGCTGACCGCCACCAGCACGAAGAACGGCCGGAAGCCGCACATGAAGACCGGATGGCTGGCCCTCATGTGGCGCATCCCGCCGCGCGCACGGTCGTCGCCTCCCCGACGGGCTGGCTTGCGGACGTCTCGTCCAGGCCGAAGCCCAGCCGCACCGCCCGGGCCTGCATCAGTGTCCCGGTGGTCTGGTAGACCCAGGCGTCGTCGCGCAAGGCGTGCGCGCGCTGCAGCGGGAACTCGTGGACCATGCGGCCCGGATCCGGCGCCATCATGACGATGCGGTCGGCCAGGCGCACGGCCTCCATCAGGTCATGGGTGATCATCAGCACGGCGGTGCCGCGCGCATCGATCTCGCCGCGCAGGTGGCGATACAGGGTGAGCTTCAAGCCCACGTCCAGGGCCGAGAAGGGCTCGTCGAGCAGCAGCAGGTCGGGCTCGATGGCCAGGGCGCGGCCCAGGGCCACGCGGCTTTGCATGCCGCCGGAGAGCTCCTGCGGATACTTGCGCAAGTCGTCCGCATCCAGGCCCAGTGCGCGGGCCAGTCCCGCCGCCCGCGCACGGCGCGCGGGGGCGGCCATGCCTTGGGCCTTGAGACCCAGGGCGATGTTGTCGATCGCGTTTTTCCAGGGCATCAGGCGCGCCTGCTGGAACATGCAGGCGATGTTGCGGAACTGATTGTCGATCACGCCCTCGGAAGGGACCAGCAAACCGGCGACGAGGTGCAGCAGGGTGCTCTTGCCGCAGCCCGAGGGGCCGACCAGGGCCAGTGTCTGGCCGGCGGGCAGGCGCAGGCCCACCCCGGACAGGACCTCGGTGAGGCCGTAGCGGTGCGTCAGGCCCTCGATGCGCAGCCGGCTCACGAGACCCTCCAGCGCTCGACGGTGCGCTTGAGCGGCTCGAGACACAGGTACTCGAAGGCGAGCAGCAGGCCCAGCACGGCCAGGATCCAGCCCATGGAGGTCGGCGTGTCCAGTTGCGCGCGCGATACCGCCAGTGCGGCGCCGACGCCGTCGGCGGTGGTCAGCAGTTCCGCCATGACGACGACCTTCCAGGAGGCGCCCAGGGCCGTGACCCAGGAGGGAAACAGGTACGAGGCCATGTGCGGCAGGTACAAGTCGGTGAGCGTCATGCGCCAGGGCAGGCGATAGGCGCGCGCCATGTCGCGCAGGCTGCCGTCCAGGGTGCGGGCGCCCTGCAACGCGCCCACGAAAACCACCGGCAGGCAGGCGACGAAGACCGTGAACACCGGCGTGGCGTCGCCCATGCCGAACCACAACATCGCCAGCACCAGCCAGGCGATCGGCGGCATGCCCAGCAGCACCGTGGCCAGTGGCCGCGCGATGATGGCCGCCGTCAGCGAGCGGCCGGCGACGAAGCCCAGCAGGCTGCCGACGCTCAGCGCGAGGCCCAGGCCGGTCAACGCGCGCCGGGCCGAGATCGTGAGTTCGGGACGGGCGTCGCCCTGACCGATCATGGCGGCCAGGCGCTGCAGGGTTTCCAGGGGCCCGGGCAGGATGAGCGAGCCGTAGGCCTGCGCGCCCCATTCCCAGACGGCGCAGAACAGCATCAGGCTGGCGATGGCGCCCCAGCCGCTCCAGAGGTAGGCGAGGACCGCGCCCGCCGCGCGCGCCGGGCGGCCGGGCCGCGCCTCGTCCCCGCGGTCGATGGCGGCCGGGCTCAAGCGTAGAACGCCGCGTCGGGCAGTTTGCCGCCCACCAGGCCCGGCTGGTCGGCAAGCAGTTGCTGGAAGAAGAACTCGAGCTCGGGTCGCGCCTCGCGCGCGCTGGCCAGGTGGCGCACCGAGGCCTGCATGGCATCGGCGACGGCCTCGGGAGTGACCATTTCGATGTGGCGGGACACCAGTTCGCCGCAGGCTTGCGGGTTGGCCTCGCACCAGGCCTGCGAGCGGGCATAGGCCTCGCTGACGGCCGTCAGCAGCGCCGTGTCCTCGCGCGCCTGGCCCAGGGCGGCGATGCCCGCCTGGGGAATGCGCGCCGGGCGCGCGAGCACGCGGCCCCATTCCTCGGTGAGGCTGACGCTGCGGTAGAGGTCCGGCGCCACCGCCGACAGCGGGAAGGAATGGGTTTTGCGCAAGGCCACCGACACGGCCGGCTCGGCCAGCAGGGCGTGGTCCACCCGCCGCGTCAGCAGCAGCTGCATGGCGTCCATCGGGGTCGCGACGTAGCGGATCGTGAAGTCTTTCCGGGGATCCAGGCCCTGGCGCCTGGCCAGCAGGCTGAACAGGATGTCGGGCATGTCGGCGCGAAAGGGCAGGGCGATCTCCATGCCCCGGAAGTCGGCCAGGGTGCGCATGTCGGGGCTGCGCGAGATCATCCACAACATGCCCCACACCGAGACGTTCAGCAGCGTCAGCGGGATGCCGCGGTTATACAGATTGGCGCCGACGTTCGAGGGCACCGCCATGAAGTCGGCCGCGCCGTCGAGCGCCAGCGCCCGCAACTGGTCGGGGTTGGTCCACAGGTGGAATTCCACGTTCCGGGCCACCGGCGCCAGGGCGCCGGATTCCATCATGTGGATGAAAGGAAAGGAGACCGTGGCGGGCGGCCCCGACAGCACCAGGCGGTCGCGGGGCCCCTCGGCGGCCAGGGCGCGGGCGGCGGGCGACCCCGCCACGGCGAGGGCGGGCAGCAGGCCCAGGAGCGCGCGGCGGCGCGGGCGCGGCGCCGCCGGGGCGGTGGGGCGGGGGGAGGCAAACATAATTGAGGATTCCTTTCGTTCTCAATATTATTTCGCCGATTCCCCGGGGAGCCAATGACTATTGTCAATGAATAGGGCTGGAACCCCGCGCGCCACGGCCGCATGGCCGCTCAATCATCCGGTGGAGCCTGGTCCATGCGGCGCGCCCAGTCCGCCAGCGGCAGGGGCGGCTCCTGCGTCCAGATCCGCCGCAGCACGGTGGACAAGGCCTCCCGGCCGCGTTCGCTGGGCCAGCGTGTCGGCGTCACCGCCTGCCAGCGCCCGGCGGCGTCGCGCTCGGCCACGCGAAAGCGGAACGAGTACAGGCCGCTGGCCAGGCCCATGCGCAGGTCGGTCGCCACCAGCCGGCCGTCGATCTCGTCGTACCGCAGCCAGTCGCCGGTGAACCAGCGCAGTCCCTGCAGCGCCGGGATGTCCGCGGCGGCCTCGGCCAGGCCGCGATTCAGGGGCGCGCGCAGGGTTTCCGCGGGACCGCGATCCAGGAGGCCGGCGATGGCCTCGACCATATCGCCGTCCGCCGTGCGGGCCACGACCCGCCACAGCAGGATGCTGAAGGGCTCGGGCGTCGAGAACAGGGCTTCGACCCGGATGCCCTGTCGTTCGAGCTGGGCGTGCACCCGGTGCTCGATGACGGTCTTGAAGGCGACGGAGCAGGCCAGGTAGGCCGTGCTGATCGCCAGGGCCCAGCAGGCGATGCGCCGGTTGGCAGGACGCGCGCCTGTGGCCAGGCCGGCTGCGGCGGCCACCAGCAGCGGCAGGGTATAGAACGGATCGATGATGAAAATCGTCGACCAGGCGGTCGGCGTGGGGCGCCAGGGCCAGAAGAGCTGGGTGCCGTAGCTGGTGAAGGCGTCCAGCAGTGGATGGGTGACCAGGGTCAGGCACAGCGCCGCGAACAGCCACAGGCCTGTATAGCCTGGATGCGGCCGCAGGCGGCGCAGCAGCCAGGCCAGCAGGGCGGCCAGGGCGGTGAGCGTCAGCAGGGCGTGCGAGAAACCGCGATGATTGATCATGGCTGACAGCGGATCGGCGTGCCGGATGATGACGTCCAGGTCGGGCAGGGTCGCCAGGACCGCGCCCGCGACATAGGCCTTGCGGCCGTGCGCGCGTCCCAGCATGGCGCCGCAGATGCTGGCGCCGAGGGCGGCCTGGGTGATGGAATCCATGGTGTGGGGTCTCTGGCTTTTCAAAGGGGGTGGCGAGGGGTCTTTTATAGCCTATACGGCCACAGCCCCATCCCGCGCCGGTCTTGGGTCGCGAGGCGCTTGTCGGTACACTGACCCCTTCGGCCGGCCCGTGCCGCCGGCCGAGCGAATGGAGGAAAGATTTGAACGATACACCACTCATCCAGGACCTCGTGTCCGCCTACCGTGAATGGCATACCGCGATCCTCGTCTTCGGCGTAGTGCTGGGCACTTTGCTCGCCGGCCTGGCCGTGCGCGCCCTCTTTGACCGCCTGGCGCGCCGGGTGGACGAGCTGCGCCACGTCTGGGCGCACGGCCTGTTGACCAGTGCCAGCACGCCGGCGCAGGTCGGTGTCTGGATCGTCGGCCTGGCCGCGGCGGTCCACGTCCTGCTGGACGTGCGCGAGGGCGCGGGGGACTCGACCCTGGCGCAGGCGGTCGGGCCGGCGCGCGACGTGGCGATCATCGGCGTGGCCATGTGGTTCCTGCTGCGCGTCGCCGGCCGCGTGCAGGACAACATGATGGCGCGGGCGCGGCATCGCGGCCACGAACTGGACCCCACGGCCGCGGACGCGGTGGGCAAGCTCGCGCGCGCCTCGATCGTCATCACCGCCATCCTGATGATGATGCAGACCCTGGGCTTTTCCATCGCCGGCCTGCTCGCCTTCGGCGGCGTGGGCGGCATCGCCATCGGCTTTGCCGCGCAAAGCCTGGTGGCCAATCTGCTGGGCGGGCTGACGATCTTCGCCAGCCGCCCCTTCAAGGTGGGCGAATACATCATCATTCCCGGGACCGACCTCATGGGCGGTGTCGAGCACATCGGCTGGCGCGCCACGCGGCTGATCGGCTTCGACTGCAAGCCCTTCTACGTGCCCAATGCCATGTTCAACAGCGAGCCGGTCATCAACCACACGCGCATGACCGCCCGGCGCATCATGGAGGACATCCATATCCGCTACGCCGACATCGACGCGGTGCCCGCCATCGTCGCCGAGGTGCGAGCGATGCTGGGGGAACACCCCGGCGTGAAACACGATTTCTTTGCCTTCAACTTCAGCAGCTGCGGAAACTTCTCCCTGAAGCTGTTCCTGTACGCCTTCACCGTCACGACCGACTACAACGAGTACCTGGATGTCCAGGAAGACGTCCTGCTCAAGATCGCGGGCATCATCCGCCGCCACGGCGCCGAACTCACCGGCCCGGCCACGCGGGTGGACATCCCGCAATGGGAAGGCCCCGCGCCGGATCCGGCCCGGCAGGGCTTGGGCAATCAGCCGCTGCCGCCCTTGTCCTCGCCGGCCTGAGCAGGGCTCCAGGCCTGGCCGTGGCGTCTACCGGGGCCTGGGCCTTGAAGGCGTGCGGGGGCGCCCCCATATGATGGTCCGTGCCGGCCGACTCAACGGCGGGCCGCCGCATCCGCATTGCCATCGACGATTCTTTGAATGAAGAGCACCATGAGCCAAACCGAGACAACGCCCGAGACCCTGGGCTTCCAGGCCGAAGTCAAGCAGTTGCTGCACCTGATGATCCATTCCCTGTACAGCAACAAGGAAATCTTCCTGCGCGAACTCGTGTCCAACGCGTCCGACGCGTGCGACAAGCTGCGCTTCGAGGCCATCGACCACCCCGATCTGCTGGCCGGCGACACCGAGCTGCGCATCCGCGTGACCTTCGACAAGGACGCGCGCACCCTCACCATCGCCGACAACGGCGTGGGCCTGTCGCGCGACGAGGCCGTCGCCAACCTGGGCACCATCGCCCGCTCGGGCACCCGTGAATTCTTTTCCCAATTGACCGGCGACAAGCAAAAGGACGCCCAGCTCATCGGCCAGTTCGGCGTGGGCTTTTACTCGGCCTTCATCGTGGCGGAAAAAGTCTCCGTGCGCAGCCGCCGCGCCGGCCTGCCGGCCGCCGAGGGCGTGCTGTGGGAATCCGACGGCCAGGGCGAGTTTTCCGTGTCCGCCGTCGAGCAGGCCGAGCGCGGCACCACCGTCACCCTGACCCTGCGCGCCGACGAGGACGAATTCCTGTCCGGCTGGAAGCTGCGCGAGATCCTGCGCCGCTATTCCGACCACATTTCCCTGCCCATCCAGATGCGCAAGGAGGAATGGGACGCCGAGAAATCCGAGCAGGTCGTCACGGACGAGTGGGAAACCGTCAACCAGGCCAACGCCCTGTGGACCCGCGCCAAGGCCGACATCACCGACGAGCAGTACCGGGAATTCTACAAGCACGTCGCTCACGATTTCGAGGACCCGCTGGCCTGGACCCACAACCGCGTCGAGGGCCGCAGCGAATACACCCAGCTGCTGTACATCCCCAAGCGCGCGCCGTTTGACCTGTGGGATCGCGATGCCCGCCGCGGCGTCAAGCTCTACGTCAAGCGCGTCTTCATCATGGACGACGCCGAGCAGCTCCTGCCGGCCTACCTGCGCTTCGTGCGCGGCGTGGTCGATTCGGCCGACCTGCCGCTGAACGTCTCGCGCGAGATCCTGCAGGAAAGCCGCGACGTGCGCGCCATCCGCGAAGGATCCGCCAAGCGCATCCTGGGCCTGCTCGAGGACATGGCCAAGGACAAGCCCGATGAATATGCCGAGTTCTGGACGCAGTTCGGCCAGGTGCTCAAGGAAGGCGTGGGCGAGGACGCCGCCAACAAGGACCGCATCGCCGGCCTGCTGCGTTTTGCCTCGACCCAGTCCGACAGCCCGCTGCAGGCCGTGTCCCTGGCGGACTACGTGGGTCGCATGAAGGACGGCCAGGACAAGATCTACTACCTGACCGCCGATTCCTACGCGGCCGCCGCCCACAGTCCGCACCTGGAAGTGTTCCGCCGCAAGGGGCTGGAGGTCCTGCTGCTGTCCGACCGCGTGGACGAATGGATGCTGTCCTACTTGCGCGAATTCGACGGCAAGGCCCTGGCCTCGGTCGCCAAGGGCGGCCTGGACCTGGACGCCCTGGCCGACGACGAGGAAAAGAAGCAGCAGGCCGAAGCGGCCGAGGCTTTCAAGCCGACCATCGAGCGCCTGAAGACGGCCCTGGGCGAGCGCGTCAAGGACGTGCGTGTCACGGCCCGCCTGGTCGACTCGCCCGCCTGCGTGGTGGTCGACGAGCACGAACTCAGCCCGCACCTGCTGCGCATGCTCAAGGCGGCCGGCCAGGACGCCCCCGAGGTCAAGCCGATCCTCGAGGTCAACCCAGGCCATCCGCTGGTCAAGCGCCTCGAGGCGCAGCCCGATGCCGCCTTTGGCGACTGGGCGGAACTGCTGCTGGACCAGGCCATGCTGGCCGAGGGTGCGGCCCTGAAAGATCCGGCCGCGTTCGTCAAGCGGATGAATGCTTTGCTGCTGGGTTGATCAGGCCGCGCCGGCGATCTTCGCAAGGGGATCGCCGGTCAACCCGGGCCCTGGCCGAAGCGTCCCCAATCAAACGCCGGCCCCGGGTCGGTCTTGCGTCCGGGCGCGATGTGCTCGTGCCCCTGCACCCACTGGATCGGATGGCGCGCCCGGATCGCGGCCGCCAGCGCCTGCAGGCGCGCGTACTGCGCGTCCGTGTAGGGCAGGGTGTCGGTGCCCTCCAGTTCAATCCCGATGGAAAAATCGTTGCAGCGTTCCCGCCCGCGGAAGGTGGAGACCCCCGCATGCCAGGCACGCAGCGTGGTCGGCACGAACTGCACGATCGTCCCGTCGCGGCGGACCAGGAAATGCGCCGACACCCGCAGGTCGCGAATGTTCTCGAACCAGGGATGGGCCGTGAAATCCAGCCGGTTCTGGAAGAATTCGATGACGGCGTCGCCCTGGAACACGCCGGGCGGCAGGCTGATGTTGTGGATCACCAGCAGGCTGGGATCCTCGCCGCCGGGGCGTTCGTCGTGGTTGGGCGAGGGGCGGCGCAGGACGCCGGCCGCGGGCGCCAGCCAACCTGAGTCCTCGATGGCCAGCGCGGTCCCGCCAGCCGCGGCGGCGGCGCGGGCCGGTGGAGTCATTTCTTCAGGCCCAGGCGCGCGTGCTCGGCGCTGCACCAGGTCTTGCCCTGGCTCATGAAGGCCTCAGCGCGCGGCAGATAGATCTGGCAGTGCTCGCAGCGCACCATGGAGTGGGCCGTGCCCGAGCCCGCGTCGCGCTCCGGGCGCGGCGGCGGCGCGCTGCGCTCGCGTGCATTGCGGTGGGTGACCATGCGCGCGACCAGCATGACGCCCAGGATGATGACGATCCAGATCAGTAATTTAGCCAAGCGTGCCCCGCTGGAGGATGACGTCGAGGACGAAGCGGCTGCCGGTGTAGGACAGCAGCAGGAATGCGAACCCGGCAAGCGTCCAGCGCAGCGCCGTGCGCCCGCGCCAGCCTTTGATGTGGCGGCCGGCCAGCAACACGCCGAAGGTCGCCCAGGACAGCAGGGTAAAGACGGTCTTGTGATCCATGGGCAGCGCAGGCCCGCCCAGGCGCAGCGAC
Source organism: Castellaniella sp. S9 (assembly GCF_027257175.1). Classification (GTDB taxonomy): domain Bacteria; phylum Pseudomonadota; class Gammaproteobacteria; order Burkholderiales; family Burkholderiaceae_B; genus Castellaniella. The sequence continues at coordinate 69,509 of NZ_JAPFGD010000002.1, forward strand.
ACCTGGATGCCGGTGACCACCGTGAGGGTCAGCACCGCGAAGCCGATCCAGATCAGCCGGAACAGGAGTTGCTCGAGCACCAGCAGCGGCGGCATGGACTCGAGGGCGCGGGCAAAGACGTCGCGCCGGTCCTCGGCCTGGACCGGGCGGTGCAATTGGCGATCGAGGGCGGTCATCAGCATCGCATGCAGCGCGGCCACGGTGATCAGGCCGTAGGCCGTCATGGCGATCAGCAGGTGCGTGCGCAGCCAGTCGTTGTTGGCGTGCGGCACCAAGTGGCCTTGCGGAAAGGCGGCGGCCAGCAGGCAGGTGACGGCGGCGGCGGGCAGGAGCAGCAGCAGAACGCTGTCGATGCGCAGCAGGAAATTCTCGATCCAGAAGACGATCATGCCCAGCCAGACGGCGGTGGACAGGGCCAACGCCCAGCCCAGGTGCAGGCCTTGGGGTACGATGATGGCCAGGGCGATGCCCGCGCCGTGCAGCCCGATGGCGCCCAGCACGCAGAGGCGGCCGATCGCCTTGCTGGGCTGGCCAGCCTGGCCGCGCGCCAGCGGCCGCCAGCGGGCGGCCGTCAGCACGCCGTAGGCCAGCGCGGCGAGCAAGTGAAATACAATGCTTGCAGACATAGTCCCCTTGGGTGTCCGGCGAGCGGCGTGCGCTCAAAAACGCCTATTTTATGCGCTGCCCGCCCGATCAACCAGTTTCAGCGAATCCATCATCATGCTCGACAACCTCACCAATCGCCTGTCCCGCATCGTCAAGACCATGCGCGGCGAGGCGCGCCTGACCGAGGCCAACACCCAGGAGATGCTGCGCGAGGTGCGCATGGCCCTGCTGGAGGCCGACGTGGCCCTGCCGGTGGTGCGCGATTTCGTCGCCCGCGTCAAGGACCGCGCCCTGGGCCAGGAGGTCGCCGGCAGCCTCAATCCCGGCCAGGCCCTGGTCGGCGTCGTGCACAAGGAACTGACCGCGCTGATGGGCGGCGACCTGGGCGCCGAGGCGGGCGAATTGTCCCTGGCCGCGCAGCCGCCCGCCGTGATCCTGATGGCCGGCCTGCAGGGCGCGGGGAAAACCACCACCAGCGGCAAGCTCGCCAAGTGGCTCGCCGAGGGCGAGCACATCCAGCATGGCCGCAAGACCGGCCGCAAGAAAGTCCTGCTGGTCAGCGCCGACGTCTACCGCCCCGCGGCCATCGACCAGCTGCGCACCGTCGCCGCCCAGGTCGGCGTGGATTTCCTGCCCACCGATCCCTCGCAGAAGCCCGAGGACATCGCCCGGCAGGCCTTGGATCACGCGCGCCGCCATCACTACGACGTGCTGCTGGTCGACACCGCCGGCCGCCTGGGGATCGACGAGGCCATGATGGCCGAGATCAGCGCGCTGCATGCGCTGCTCGATCCCGTCGAGACCCTGTTCGTGGTCGATGCCATGCAGGGCCAGGATGCGGTCAACGTCGCCCGCGCATTCTCCGAGGCGCTGCCGCTGACCGGCGTGGTCATGACCAAGCTCGACGGCGACGCCCGCGGCGGCGCGGCCCTGTCGGTGCGCCACATCACCGGCAAGCCCCTGAAGTTCGTCGGCGTCTCGGAAAAGCTCGACGGCCTCGAGCCTTTCCACCCCGAGCGCATGGCCCAGCGCATCCTCGGCATGGGCGACATCGTCTCGCTGGTCGAGCAGGCCCAGCGCAACATCGACGCCGCCGAGGCGCAGAAACTGGCCGCAAAGCTCAAGTCCGGCGATCGCTTCGACCTCAACGATTTCCGCGATCAGCTGCAGCAGGTGAAAAAACTGGGCGACATGGGCTCGCTGCTGGAAAAACTGCCGGCGCAATTCGCCCAGGCCGCCTCGCAGATCCAGGGCGGCCAGGCCGACAAACAATTAGGCCGCACCGAGGGCATCCTCAATTCCATGACCCCGCTCGAGCGCGCCAAGCCCGAACTCATCAAGGCCTCGCGCAAGCGCCGCATCGCCGCCGGCGCGGGCGTGCCCGTGCAAGAGGTCAACCGCCTGCTCAAGCAGTTCGAGCAGATGCAGGGCATGATGAAGCAGATGAAGAAAGGCGGCATGGCCAAGATGATGCGGGCCATGGGCGGCATCAAGGGGATGGGCCGGGGCGGTTTCGGCGGCTTTCGCTAGGTCCGACGTGGCGGCGCGGCCTCAGCCGCCGCCCACGGCAACGACGATTTCGATGCGATCGCCCTCGGCCAGATGCGTCTCGGGATGCTGGGTCCTGGGCACGATGTCGCCATTGCGCTCGACCGCGATGCGCTTGCCCTGGTAGCCCAGATGCGCGACGAGGTCGTGCACGGTGCGCACCGCGTCCAGCCGGGTGGCTTGTCCGTTCAGTACGATGTTCATGCTCATGGAAGTCATATTAACAGTGTCCGGCGCCGGGTCCGCAGCTATCGGGGCCCGGCCCATGGCTATCGATGCGGTTCGCGCGCGTACCGGTCGGTGGCCGCCAGCAGCTGCGCGAGGATGCCGGGTTCGTCGAAGGCGTGGCCGGCATCGGGAACCAGGTGAAAATCAGCGCCGGGCCAGGCCTTGTGCAGTTCCCAGGCCGAGCGCGCCGGCGTGCAGACGTCGTAGCGGCCCTGGACGATCACCCCGGGAATCCCGGCGAGCCGGTGCGCATCGCGCAACAGCTGGCCCTCGTCCATGAAGCCGGCGTTGACGAAATAGTGGTTCTCGATGCGGGCGAACGCCAGCGCCGCCGCGTCCCCGGTGTGCGCCTGCTGGTGCGCCGCATCGGGCAGCAAGGTGATGGTGTTGCTCTCCCATTGCGTCCAGGCATGGGCGGCGGCCAGCCGCGCCTGCGGGTCCTCGCCCGTCAGGCGCAGGCGATAGGCGGCCATCATGTCGCCGCGCTCGGCCTCGGGGATGGGCGCCTGGTACTGTTCCCACAGGTCGGGAAACAGCCACGAGGCGCCTTCCTGGTAGAACCACAGCAGTTCCGCGCGGCGCAGCAGGAAGATCCCGCGCACGATCAGGGCGCGCACCCGGTCCGGGTGCGCCTGCGCATAGGCCAGCGCCAGCGTCGAGCCCCAGGAGCCCCCGAAGACCACCATCTGGCCAGCGCCCAGGACCTCGCTGCGCAGGCGCTCGATGTCGGCGACCAGGTCCCAGGTCGTGTTGTGCTCGATGCAGGCCGAGGGCGTGGAGCGCCCGCAGCCGCGTTGATCGAACAGCAGGATCTTGTAGCGTTCCGGGTCGAACAGCCGCCGGTGGGCCGGCGAACAGCCCGCGCCCGGGCCGCCGTGCAGGAACACCACCGGCCGGCCGTCGGGGTTGCCGCACAGTTCCCAGTAGACCTGATGGCCGTGGCCGGCGTCCATGTGGCCGTGGGCGTAGGGTTCGATCGCGGGATACATCAGGCCTCCTAGGGTTCGCGGTGGTGTGCGGGCGCCGCGTCCGCGCGGCGAGTGAAAATCAGGTCCCAGACGCCGTGGCCCAGACGCAGGCCGCGGTTCTCGAATTTGGTCAGCGGCCGATAGTCCGGGCGCGGCGCGAAATCCGCGCAAGTGTTGCGCAGCATCGGTTCGGCCGACAGCACCTCGAGCATCTGCTGCGCGTAGTGTTCCCAATCGGTGGCGCAATGGACGTAGGCGCCCGGCGCCAGGCGGCTGGCCAGCAGGGCGACGAAGCGCGGCTGGATCAGGCGGCGCTTGTGGTGGCGCTTTTTCGGCCAGGGATCGGGAAAATAGATGTGGGCGCCGGCCAGCGACCCCGGCGCGATCATGTCGTGCAGCACCTCGACCGCGTCGTGCTGGATGATGCGGATGTTGCCCAGGCCGTGTTCCTCGATGCGCTTGAGCAGCGCGCCCACCCCCGCGTTGAACACCTCGACGCCGAGGAAATCATCACCCGGCCGGGCCTGGGCGATCTGCTGCGTGGTCTCGCCCATGCCAAAGCCGATCTCGAGGATCACCGGCGCCTCGCGGCCGAAGGCCTGGGCCAGGTCCACCGGCCGGGATTGGTAGGGGATCGACCAGCGCGGCAGCCATTGGGCGAGCGCCTGCTCCTGGCTGGGGGTGATGTGGGCGCGACGGTGGACGAAGCTGCGGATGTGGCCGCTGCCCGACGGATGCGTCGCGGTCACGATGGGCGGGTAGGATTTGGGGAGGTTCAAAATACTGGTAAAATATCGGGCTGCAAGGGTTTTGGATGAGCCCATCATTCTACCGTAAATCCTTGCGAATCAATCGATTGCGGTCGATGCGGGTGTAGTTCAATGGTAGAACGGCGGCTTCCCAAGCCTCAAGCGTGGGTTCGATTCCCATCACCCGCTCCACGTCAACATTCCACGGTGTTCCGTCAATGGCCATTAGGTTCTATAAGTCATTGATTGTTGGGAAGTTATTCTAATCTGGATGTTCCACTGACATCCATGGAAAGCTCCCTACAGCGCCTCTGAATGGGTACATTATTGGGTACATCAATACGTATGTACCCGGTGCCGGATTGTTGATGGGCGCAAACATCAGGTGAGATCAGCATAAGTCCAACTTCCCCGCTTCAGGAGTTGGCACCATGGCTCTGTCCGATCTGACTGTCCGTAAAGCTACGGCGACGGGTAAAGACCGCAGCATTGCGGATTTCGATGGTCTGTATCTCTTTGTTCCCGTTCAGGGGCGAAAAGCGTGGCACTTTCGTTACTACTATGTCGGCAAGCGTCAACGCTTTTCCCTGGGGACCTACCCCGAGGTGTCGCTGCGCGAGGCCAGAGACCTGCGCGACGAGGCCAGGGCCTTGTTGGCCAAGGGCATTAATCCTCGCAACGAGCGTAAAAGAAAGCGCCAAGCGATCGTCTTGGCCGGTGCCGATACGTTTATGGCGGTCTATAAAAAGTGGCTCGCTCATCGTCAGCTTTCGCTCGATGAGTGCCGCCAAGGCAGCTATGATCAGATTCAACGGGTATTCAAGGCGAACGTTTTTCCTGTGCTGGGCAATCTGACCGTCCATGAGATCACACAGGCTCACCTGTTGGATATCATCGGCAAGGTCGAGGCGCGGGGTTCGCTGTCGGTGGCCGAGAAATTGCGCACGTGGTTGAATCAACTTTTTTCCTACATCAAGGTGGTCGTTACGGGGATAAAGGAAAATCCGGCCGCTGATCTGGATGTGGTGGCGTTGCCGTTGCCCCCGGTCGACCACAACCCCTTCCTGCGCATGGCCGAGCTGCCAGTTATGCTGCAAACGCTGCGCAAGTACCGGGGTCGGCTCACGACTCAACTGGGTTTGCGGCTGCTGATGCTGACTGGGGTGCGCACGGGAGAATTACGATATGCCACACCCGATCAGTTCGATCTGGACCGGGGCCTCTGGATCATCCCTGTGGTGCGTCTGAAGCAGCGTAAGATGCTCACGAAAAAGAATCGCAAGCGGATGTCCGACATTCCGCCTTATATCGTCCCGTTGTCCGTGCAGGCCCAGGAAATCGTTCGTTACCTGCTGGCGCAGTTCAAACCAGCTCAGGTGTACCTGTTGCCAGGAGCGAGATTCCTACTCAGGCCAGTGAGCGAAAACACGCTGAACCACGCACTCAAGCGCATGGGGTACGAGGACCGACTGACTGGGCATGGCATTCGCGCAACGATCTCCACGGCACTCAACGAGCTGGGATACCTCAAGAAATGGGTCGATGCTCAGCTCTCGCATGCCGACCCGGATAGGATCAGTGCCACCTATAATCACGCCGAGTACGTAGAACAACGGCGTGTCATGATGCAGGACTGGGCCGATCGACTTGATCTATTCGAGCAGAACCACGTCCAGGCGGCCAGCATGCACCTGACCATTACGCTGCAAGGCTTGCCCACCATTGCCGGCCAGGCCGTGACGCATCGTCCCATCATCAATCCGAATACGCCAACGCTCATCGTGGCCCCAGCAACACCCGATATGCCCATCGTGCCGGAGTCAGCCCAGCGTTTGCCCGCAGTGGAGGTGCCGGACTATGCCAAACCTCAGCCGTCACCTCTGCAGCACGAACGAATGAAGCTGCTCGATCTGTTCGAGGCCGCCCACCACCTGCGTGTTGTTGACTACGCGACGTTAGTGGGTAAGTCCAGGCGCTGGATCAGTTATGAAATCCAGGCGCGCAATCTGCTCGCGCTTAGTATGGGCCATCGTGGCTTACGCGTACCCGATTGGCAGTTGGACCCACTCAAGCGGCGGCTGGTCCAAAGTGTGCTCGCCTCAACCCCACCCGACATCGACGCCTGGCAGATTTACCACGTATTAACAGAGGCGCATGAGTCGCTGGGGGGGCGTTCGCCAATTGAGGCCATCACCGTGCGTAACCTAGATTATCTCGTTGGCTTGGTGCGTGACACGCTCTACGCTATGCAATGGCCCGTCTCACCCTTCACGACGCTCTCGCAAATGGAGAATGCCACAGCGGTCGAGATGATGGTATGAGGCCACATTGATAGGACACAGATGGCCTTGGCGGCATTAAATAATTAAGCTGAGGTCATCGTGGTTTGGGCCACTTTTACTCGCCACGTCTTGCTTCTGCAAGCGCTAGGACTCCAGCTTGACGAGTCCTGGCGCTCAGCCGCATTGCGCCATAGCCGGCGTATCTAAGTCGAACTGACGCGGTTCGTACGTCAGCACCCTAGACATCCGCGTGCGCGCTTCTCTCACTGATTGTTATTCAATTCGACCGATATCCGGTCCGCCGCCTACAACCCGCTACTTGAAGTACGACGCGGCTAACTAGGAGTATTCAGATTGCCGGAACAGAATCCTAGTTGCAAAATTGGTCTCTCAGGATTCCGGATGGGTCTTAGGCGACCGGCGCTTCCCCTAGTGTTCCTTGGCATGGCGAAAAATATGTATCAGTGATGCCGTCTGCTTAGACCGTCGGTAGAACACCTAAGACCTATTGAGACTTGTAGGGGCAGGTAAAAACCATGACGCTGGCCAGTATGTACGAGTAACGGGTTAACGCTGGAGCTTGTGAGGTGGCCAATCAGAACCATCGAATTTTCGCACATCAAGCGCGTGATCGCTACCGGCGATCGGCGGACCTGATGTCAGTTCTCAAGGCTTTTACAAAGGCGCTCGTACAGCAGAAGAGTCGGTGATGTAGCACTCCCACAAGGAGACGGAGACATGCATGAGAATCCCTCAACATCCATGGTTTTCTATCGCCCCATCGAAGCAGCCATTCGCTGGGTGGGCCTATTGGGACACGAGCAGGAAATCCTGTCTGCCATCTCGTCGCCAAGAAATTTACCGCGAACGCTCGATTATCCCCGGTGGGACGATCTTCTATTATGCATGGATCGTATCTACGATGCCGTCATCCACCGGGAATTGCCTTATGGACAAAACGGCGTCACGTTAAATGATGAATCGCTGTTTGATTCGACCGAGCTGACTATTCGTCATATCGATTTGAAGCGTTGGATACGCATCCATTACCCAGAGCATCGCCCTAGGTTCCTTTTCAGTCGCAGCGAGCGCATTGCGCATCCCTTCATCACGTTGGAGGCGGGCCAGGCCATGCTGATCGAGCGACAGGCCATGAAAGCCGAGCTTGAGCAATGCCGCCGCCAGATGCACGCGCTTCGGGAACAGCATGAAAGCTTTCTTAAGCAATCGGTGGTGATCTCAGCCTGTAGTCAAGGTAACATTTCCGACAGGGCTGAAGCAACGTACCTGAACATCATCGGTGGAATGCTGACGCTGATGCTGGGGACGTCACCCGCAGGCAAGGCCTACTCCAGTTTCAGGACTCAGGAAGCCGTGGTGAGCGCCCTGGTGGCGCATCACCAGAGTGTCATGGGGATCACGGAACGAACCTTGAACGGCAAGTTTGCCAGCGCAAAACGCAGGCTGCGTAGCGCAAACAGCTGAGCGCTGCCAGCTTGTATCTGCAGTCTCCGAAACTGCATTTGCAATGTACTTCCACACCCGTTTCGATTGAATAGAGGTTACGCCAACAAGCGCTACCAAGCGTTAAGGAGTGACCCTATGTCGCAGACACCTGCCTTGCCCCCGGGCGAACGCCGCATTTTACGACGCGAAGAAGTTGAAGCCAAAACGGGCTTTAAGCGCGCCCATATCTACAACCTGATGAAGAAAGGCCAGTTTCCGAAGGCCTTGCGCCTCGGGGTGCGCGCGGTCGGCTGGGATTCAGTTGAAATCGACCAGTGGATCACCGAACGCCTCGATAACCGGGCGTAACCGCTCTCCCTCACATTTTCACACCCACACGGAGAGCGCCATGCAGGTTGTATCCATCATTTCTACCAAAGGCGGCGTGGGAAAGACAACCACCGCCGCCAACCTGGGCGGGTTCGTCGCCGATGCGGGCCTGCGCGTGCTGCTGCTTGATTTTGACATCCAGCCCACGCTGTCGTCCTATTACGAGCTGGCACATCGTGCCGCCGGTGGCACCTACGAGCTGCTCGCCTTCAACGAGCAGCGTATCGAGCAGTTGGTGTCTCGCACCGTTATCGCTGGTCTGGACTTGGTGGTGTCCAACGATGACCGGGGCGAACTGAACACACTATTGCTGCATGCGGCCGATGGACGCTTACGGCTGCGCCATCTATTACCGGTGCTGGCGCCGCTCTATGACCTGGTGCTCATCGATACGCAGGGCGCGCGCAGTGTGATGCTGGAGATGGCCGTGCTCGCTTCCGACTTAGCGCTGTCGCCGGTTACCCCCGAAATCCTGGCCGCACGCGAATTACGGCGCGGGACCATACAGTTGATTGAGGATATCGCGCCGTATCGGCACCTGGGCATTGAGCCGCCGCCTTTGCAGCTGCTCATCAACCGGGTACATCCTGTGTCGTCAAACGCCCGTCTGATCCAGCAGGCGCTTCGCGATTTATTCCAGGGACAAGTTGGCCTTCGTGTGCTGGGCACGGACGTGCCTGCCATCGAAGCCTATCCCCGCGCCGCGACACGGGGCCTGCCCGTGCATCGCATCGAATACCGACAGCCGACAGGTCGCGTGGCACCCGCCGCACTTGAGACCATGCGATCGCTTGCCATTGAACTTTTTCCGTTGTGGAAAGAGCCTTTGGCCCGCGTCTCGGGCCGCCCGCAGCACCCGCATCAACCAGGGAGCGCACGCCATGGCCAACGCGCATGAGTTAGCACGTGGCCATAAGCGGCTGCGTGCTCTGATTGATTTTGCCATTGCTGAAGGCTGGCACGTGAAGCGAACATCAGGCGGCCATCTCAAATTCACTAAGGCGGGATACGCGCCGATCTACACCAGCACGACGGCAAGCGACCATCGAGCCAGTCTCAATGCGCAGGCCCAGATTCGGCGCGCTGGCCGGCAATGCCGCCCAATCCTTGAAAACCTTCAGCGGGGGACAGGCCATGGCTGACATAACTTCCCAGGATATGGCAACCAAGTTGCTGGCCGCGGGCTTTGAGCGCAACAGCTCCTCTGCCTCTGCATTGAGCGACCCGATCGCCGATACCCCCATGATCGTCACTTTGGATCAGCTGCGTCCCTATGATCACGATCCGCGCATGAAGCGCAATTCCGCGTACGATGAGATCAAGGCCTCTATTCGAGAACGTGGGCTGGACGCATCCCCCGCCATTACCCGGCGACTGGGCGCAGAGCACTACATCATCCGCAACGGTGGTAATACCCGCTTGGCGATTCTGCGCGAACTGTGGTCAGAAACCAAGGACGAACGTTTTTTCCGCATTTCTTGCCTGTTTCGGCCTTGGCCAGAGCGGGGCGAGATCATCGCCTTGACGGGACACCTAGCCGAAAACGAGTTGCGCGGTGGCCTGACGTTTATCGAGCGCGCGCTCGGTGTGGAAAAAGCTCGCGAGTTCTACGAACAGGAAAGTGGCACAGCGCTGAACCAATCCGAACTTGCGCGCCGCCTGGCCGCCGACGGTTATCCCGTGCAGCAATCCCACATCAGCCGCATGTCCGATGCTGTACGCTATCTGCTGCCGGCCATCCCGACCGTGCTTTATGCCGGACTGGGCCGTCACCAGATCGAGCGGCTTGCCGTCATGCGCAAGTCCTGTGAGCGTATCTGGGAGCCGCATACAAAAGGCAGGGCGGTATCACTGGATTTTGAGAGTTTCTTTCAGGACGTGCTGACCCAATTCGATACGCAGGTGGAGGAGTTTTCCTGGCAACGCGTGCAGGACGAGTTGATTGGACAAATGTCTGACCTGCTGGGTGTGGACTATGACGTTTTGAGCCTGGATCTGAATGACTCAAACAGTCGTCAGCGCGCCTTGGCGAGCGAGCCAACACCCGAAGGTTCGCTTACGACATTATCCGTACCCACGGCAGCGCCGTCCTCGACTGTTGAAACACCGCCCACGGTCTCTGCGCCACTCAGTGCGCCGCCTGTCAGCCCACCTGCGGTGAATTCGCCGCCTCGCGAAGCCATCGTGGGTGCTAACGACGCTAACACCGATGGTATCGATGACTCCGAGCGTCTGCGGGAACATATCATCTCGACAGCTCCCACGACCGAACGGCTGCAGTCTATTCAGCGCATGGTGGCCGACCAGTTGGGGGATGCGATACCGCCCGAATTTGCGGCCAACGTGCTGCAATCCATTCCTGTGCAAGCCGGTGGGTTGTATCCGATTTCGGATGTCTGGTACATCGACACGGGGTTGGACGCACCCGATCGGCTGCGAATCCACATTGAACAATTCGCACGAGAAATCGCCGACGAGGCGGGCGTGGCTGACTGTGTGCAGGCGAGCTGCGATGGTATCGGGTTCCGTTGCGCTGAATGGCAGGAAAGCATGCCAGTAGCAGCACGTGCCGTCACGCACTTGTTGAGGGCACTAAGCGGTCAGCCTATCGCTGTGCCAGAGCCTGACGATGAGCGTCTGGCTGCCCACTTGCCGGTGCTGCTACACGGTAATGGCCAGCAGGCGCCCGGTTTGAGCGATACCGCCTTGGTCAAGTTATTTCGCTTGCTGCGCCTGGCAAGACGCCTGGTGGAGCTTGACCTCAATAGACCCCATCGCGGTGCGTGAGAGAGGAGGATCGTCATGTCCACACCACACCCTTTGAATCAGGCCGTTATTGCCCAGGCGCTGTACGATCTGCGCAACGGCCAGCTGCGCCGCTGTAAGGCGATGGGGTTCGGTGAGGAAGAGCTTAACGCGCTCAAGCGTCCCGAACTGATTAGCGTGCTCCTGAATGCTTCCGTGTCGTGGTGCTCTGTGTCGATCAATCGCGACGTGGTCAAGCGGTTGCTGCAACAGGCTCAGGACGCGGAAAAAGAGATCGCTTTCGTGGATCGCATGCTCCGGCTTGGTGCCAGCACAGAAATGGTCGGTCGCTTCTACGGTTTGACGCATCAGGAGGTCGCTCTGCGGCGCGACATTTTGGGATTACCCAAACGCAAGGGGCGCCACCCCGTGCTGGATGAAGAGCAGGATACGGCGCTCTGGAAGCAGTGGAGGGTGTTTGCAGAGGCCAGAAGCATTGCGTGTGATGATGACGCCGCCATGTTGGAGGCCGCCATGGACTTGGCCGAAGACATGGCGCTGCCGCTATCCGTGGTCTGGTCAGCAATCAAGGGCTGGGTTGACCAAGGGTTGGGCTAGGTCGTGGCGGACCATGAAGCGAGTCGGCACGATGGCCCCGTCTTGCTGTCCAACCTGTTGGACGGTGCGCTGACGGAACTTTCTTCCGAGCAGGAGCAGAACCCAGCGAGCGATGGGTTTCTCTATAGCGGTAATCGGCACGAGAGCGTTCCGCGCCGGCTTTTTCTCGATAGACGATTGACACCGTTGGAGCGCAACGCCTGGCAAGTCTTCCGGCTGCTGCTCAATGATGACGGTGTCACGGCATTTCCCACCTACGAGCAATTGCGACCCTGGCTTGCCTCGATGCCGTGCGGGGCTCAAGCCTCGCATGAGACCGTGGCGCGCGCACTGACCTTGTTGCGTCTGACGCGCTGGCTCAGTCTGGTGCGCCGTCGGCGCGACCCCAAAACGGGTCGTATTCAGGGCAATCTCTATGTGCTGCACGACGAACCGTTGACGCCGTTTGAAGCCATGCAGCTTGACCCGGATTATCTGGAGCTGGTCAGTCAGTCTCTGAGCCACTCGGCCAAGGCCGTTCAGATCGTCGGCCTGAATACGTTGCAGGAAATTGCCGATGACCCCTTGTTGCAGGGGCGCACGTTGCCCTCTCGTTTGTACGTGCTCGCGCAACGCCTGCAGCAGGACGCGCCAGACAAGAGTTATCCACAGGAGGGGGGGCGCCACGAATCCGAAGAAGGCGGCTCGGGCTTACTTCGGAATGTCGAAGCCCCGTCTTCGGAATCCGAAGCAGGGGTGAAACCCGCGTCAAACGGCACTCTTCCGAATCCGAAGCGGGACCGTACAGTACGTGAGGTAAGTATTAAAGAAGTACGTACGGCTGAGCCCGTTCGCGGGGCACAGAATTTACGCTTGCCCCAACGTTTTGGGCAATTAAAGCAAGAGCAGCAGGCGGGCACCTTGGTCGCGCTACGCCAGGTGGATGAGTCCCTACGCCAGGCGGTGCTCGACGAGTGGGCGGCGCGTTGCAATAACCAGGTGGTGCGTAATCCTGCCGGCTATCTGTTTGGCATCATTCAACGCGCGATCAGTGGGGACTTCAAACCCTGGGCAGGAAAGTCGAAAGGCCCGGCACCCACTAAAGCACCTACATCCGAATCAGCGCCGCGCGAAGTGGTGCCGCCCGAAGTTGCTCTGGAACATCTCAATCGATTGCGTGAATTGGTGAATAAGGACTGAGTCCGGTTAGCGGGGTGGGGGAGCAGCCATGGCCTGCGTTCCACGTGAAAAGCCATCGCGTGTTGAGGATCGGAACACCATGGACGTTCTTGGAGCTATCCCCTGGGGATAATTCGCTGGCCAGTGCGGCCACGGCGAAACTGGGATAAGCGCGTATCCATTTCTTGACTGACTGCCTTCTGGCTCATGCCGATGATGGTGCCTTACCCATTCACGACGAGTCGTCACTATGTCCAACGAACGAAATTCCTCCGAGTCCTTGCAGTTGAACCTCGGGTCTCTGCGCAGCGCCATGTCGCTCACGCTGCACACGCACCACGCCTCACGCATCTGGCACGGGCGTGCGCCCGCCGAAGGTAAGCCGGCGATCGTCGGCCTAAACGGTTTTGTGTCGATTATGAACAAGCTCAAACGTGGCGCGGAGCAAGACGATCCGTATTCCGACTGGTGGATGCTGCGCATTGAAGACAAGCTCGAGCAAACCAAGACCACGCTTCAAACCCTGGGCGAGCAGGTCGATCAGGCCCTGACTAACGTGCCATCGGCGCTGAGCCTTGGGGAGAACCTGAACGTGCAGCCCGTTAAGCTGCCGCTCTTCGTTAATGCCCAATTAGGGTTTGCCGCCGTCTATCTACTGGCCGATTACGATGAGATCGCGCGCAAACTTATCCTGGCGCATCACACAGCACTGATCGATCGCCGCACACTGGAGCGCTGGCTAAATGAGGGTGCGCACGCACTGCGCAGCCTGTTCAGTCTGGCGCAGCAATACCGCTACTCGGGTACGCAGCGCGACGATTTTGCCGCCAAGAATGCCGCCGCGCGAGCCGCCATCGAGAAGTTCGGCGAATTGCCCGAGGATGTGCTGGAAGGTACGAGGCGCTCACGCTTTGCGCCACCGATCGTGCGCCGGGGCCAGCCGCTGAGTAGCCATGTCGAGCCCGATGCGAGCGATACGCCGTCTGTCGCATCAGATGCTTCGCCCGACACGTTTGAGCCTGTTGCCACCGACGAGGACGAATCGGCATGAGCGATCACCACGATAGCGCACGCCGCCACTTCCAGGCGTTGCAACAGACGGACTTCCTGCGGCTGGAACACGCGGCCTATCTAAAAGGCCTTTTAAAACCTTTTAAAGGTAAGGGGGCTTTGGAGGATTGGGCCAACCAGTGCTTTGCACTACGCGACGACATGATAGGCCTGGCGCAGCGGCGGGTCCTGCCACAGACGAGCGGCTATCCCTTTCACCTGCTGGATGTGGAACTGGCCCAACAAAACACTGGCGCAGGCACGACCTTTTTGCGCTGGCGCAAGCATGATCGTTCGGCCATGGGCGTGGCGTTGTGGCAGGCGCTGATGGCCAGCGCCGCCACGCCAGTCACGATGCTCGATGACCTGCATGCCATCGAGCAGCAGCGCATTGTGCTGAACATGCAGATCAGTCTTTTGCACACGCTCGGGCGCCAGGCTCGGGAATGCGCCAACAAGTTGGCTCAGGCCGAAGACGTTTATCTGCGCCGGCTGCGATCTATGTCTGAGACAGACCGCGATCAGCGGTAATCCCAACCGCCTGCGCCGGAGCAGGCACCCCAAGCATCAGGAGATTGATCTATGAGTACGCATTTTTTCGGTGAAGGCAACATCGGTTCAGCCCCGGAGTATCGTGAGTTTCCCAACGGCAACGACGAACCTAGTCGGCTGCTGCGCCTTAACGTTTATTTTGACAATCCTGTGCCAAAGAAGGATGGCACCTTTGAGGACCGCGGTGGTTTCTGGGCTCCTGTCGAGCTGTGGCATCGCGATGCCGAGAGCTGGGCCAGCCTGTACCAGAAGGGCATGCGTGTGTTGGTGGAGGGGCGTACTGTTCGGGACGAATGGGAGGACGCCCAGGAAAACGAGCGCGTGACTTTCAAAATCGAAGCACGGCGCGTGGGCATTTTGCCGTTTCGGCTGGAGGCGATCAAAGTCAGCGCCAAGTCCGTCAGTGCCGAATCAGCGGCTGAGGACGAATAACTTATTTTGTGTGGAGCAGCGGCATGTCGATGTTGCTGCTCCTTTTTTAACGTCGGGCGATACACCTATCCCCAGGGGATAGCTCCACTGACGTCCACTGTGTTCCACGCTTTCCCTGCAGTATTTCTGCTGTCTCGACTATTGCTATTACGTCGGCACTACGTGATCACTCGTTACACTGTGCGTAGAGCCTTTACGACGGGCATTAGACTCAAGGAGATTCACAGCATGATTGGATTGAGGACGCGGCATTCCTTTGCGCAGTTTCTGGAATTACAGGAGCCCGCTGTTTCGATAGTGCTGTTGGGCAAGTATGGTGTTGCACACCTTTCATTGACTTCGTCCCAACTGCTGTCCCAGTTGAACAATATCGCACGAGGCCTGGACGATCGGACCATCATGTTGGTACTGAGTGAGGTGGTGAGCACTGCAGGGGATTTGCGCGCGCGGGTCAATCCGAAGTATCGATTTGACGAGCGTATGCACGATCTGACGCAGTGCCTATTGCTAGACGGTTATGCCATTGAAAGCAAGAAGCTGATTCAGACAGATCCTTCGGTTGGCGAGGCAGCACCGGTGGAAGATGACCTAGTTGAGGCGCTACGTAATTGCACTGCCCCTCAGCGCGAAGATATTATCTCGAAAATTAACGATTCGGCTCAAGCGTTCCGTGCGACGCCTCCTGATTTCAACGCCGCGTTGGTAAACGCACGTGTCGCGCTTGAAACTTTGGCTGTAGATGTTGCCGCTGATGTGGCCTATTATTTCCCCAATCCGGCACCCTATGACCCAGCCAAATGGGGCAGTGTGATCGAGTTTTTACGCAAGTGCGATGAAATTACTCTGGAAGAGGAACGCGGGTTGGCAGGTGTATTTGGGTTCTTGAGTCCCGGCGCTCATAGACCTGTGGGCATATCTCAGGATCAAATGACGCGCCTGGGCCGATCATTCGCTCTTAATATGTGCTGGTTCTTACTTAAGAACCGTCTGGCCAAGCGTCCAGGTTAGGCAGTCGGCTTGTTGGTTCGATTGGGGCATCGTCGCCCAGCAAGCGACGATGCCGAGTCTCGACTTAGGGTTTCAAGGATTGCTGATACGCGAAATACGCCTGTTCGTCCTCGTAATCTTGATCCCGCCAACTGTCATCGGCAGATGCGCCCGCGCCGCCTTCCTGGAATACTAGGCCGGCACGTCCGGCCTTTTGATAGACCAGCCATCCACTGCATTTGAGCGTGTCCCCATTGAACATGCGATCGCCATTCGGATCGTACTCTCCTATCATTTCGCCGTCGGATTGGATTTTCCATTCATTGACAGCAGTCCAAAGATCCTCGGTGGGCGGGCATTCGATGCTGAGCTCGGGTTCATCAACGAAGCTAGCATTGCTTTCCGCCATCGAGATCGCTACGTCCTCGTCCTCATAAATTGTTTCCGCTAGAGCCTGGCGTCCGTAGGTGTCGTAGAAGTCGGATATATCATCGCATACCTGGGCGTGGGTGATGGCGCCTTTTAGGGCGGCTACGCAGTGCGCGACAACCTGCACGCTCGCCTGTTGGTTCAGGGTTGCAGCACGCTCGATTCCCATTGGCTGATTAAGCACAATGAACTCCGCGTCGTCTAAATGGTAGTTCAGACCCGGATCTAGCTCTTCGGCGGTTAAAGCGGCGAGGGTGCGGTAGCCGAGTAATGCGGCGATGATTTCAGAGAGGTGTGAGCGCTTGGCAGATAACCCTTGCGCGGCGAGGGATTTTGATGCTGCGTAAGCGGCAGGGGCTAGAAAGGTAGCCATGTCGGAATACTCCACGTCTGTTCGGGCGCTGGACGTTTTGTCGCGATCGAACAGCCGGTATCCCGGATCGTTGAAAGCGAAGTAATGTTTTAGGATGGAGCGAGGTTACCTGTTTTAAGTCGACCAGAACTTAGGCGGGTGCCGGTTGTGATCATAGTCCTAAGCATGCGAATGAGCAATATCCCCTGGACATATCCCCTGGACATATCCCCTGGGGGTAGCGCCACTGACGTCCACTGTGTTCCACGCGCCTCCCGATCTGGACGCAACTGTTCCAGACCCTCCCGATTCGGCCTGATCCTTTCGCGCGTCGGTGAGCACGCCGTTAAAGCGCTTGCACCATGTCCAACTTGTTTACTGCCCGAATCTGACGCTGCGTCCATGCTGTCTCCATTGGCAGTATCAACGAGATCCGGATGGAACAGCATGAGGCTATTTCTGTGCGAGAAGCCCTCGCAGGGCAAAGATATTGGCAAAGTGCTCGGTGCCACGCAGCGCGACAACGGTTGCCTCAAAGGCCCAGGCGTCATCGTGACCTGGTGCATCGGCCACTTGGTCGAGGCGGCACCGCCCGAAGCCTATGACGAGCAGCTTAAACGCTGGTCGATTGAGCAGTTGCCCATTATTCCCCAGCATTGGCGTGTCGAAGTCAAACCCAAGACCGCCACGCAATTCAAAGTCGTCAAGCAGTTGCTGGCACAAGCTACCGAATTAGTGATCGCCACCGATGCTGATCGCGAAGGCGAACTGATCGCCCGCGAAATCGTTGATCTGTGTGGCTATCAAGGACCTATTCAGCGCCTGTGGCTGTCCGCCTTGAACGATGCGTCGATTAGCAAGGCATTGGCCGCTCTGAAACCGTCTTCTGAGACGCTGCCCATGTACCATTCGGCCTTGGCGCGCTCCCGTGCTGACTGGCTGGTGGGCATGAATCTGAGCCGCCTTTTCACCCTGCTGGGTCGGCAGGCCGGCTACGATGGTGTGCTGTCCGTGGGCCGGGTGCAAACACCCACGCTTAAACTCGTCGTGGATCGTGACCGGGAAATTTCCCGGTTTGTTTCCATCCCGTTCTGGGCCATCGATGTGGCGCTCTCTGCTACAGGGCAATCTTTCATCGCGCAGTGGCTGGCCCCCGAAGCCTGCACCGACGAGGTGGGCAGGTGTTTGCAGGAGCCCGTAGCGCAGCAGGCGGCGCAGCAATTACGTGCAAACGGTGCCGCCCAGGTCGTGTCCGTCGAAACCGAGCGAATGCGCGAAGGTCCGCCACTGCCGTTTGATCTGGGCACACTACAGGAAATCTGTTCCAAGCAATTGGTCTTGGATGTGCAGGAAACCCTGGACATTGCTCAAGCCTTGTACGAAACGCACAAGGCCACCACTTATCCACGCTCGGATTCGGGTTACTTGCCCGAGAGCATGCTGGCCGATGTGCCAGCCGTGCTTGACAGCATGCTCAAAACCGATTCCACGTTACAGCCTGTCATGGGGCAGCTTGATCGCACACAGCGCTCGCGTGCATGGAACGACAGTAAGGTAACGGCTCACCATGGCATCATCCCCACGCTGGAACCCGCGAACTTGTCAGCCATGAGTGAAAAAGAGCTGGCCGTCTACCGACTGATCCGTGCGCACTACCTGGCGCAGTTTCTACCCCATCACGAGTTTGACCGCACCATTGCGCGGTTTTCATGCACAGGCGAACATCTTCAAGCCGTAGGCAAGCAGATCGTCATCCCAGGATGGCGGTTGGTGCTGGCCGAGCAGCAACCGGAGGATGCCGACGATGACACCGCCCCGCGCAGTCAAGTGCTGCCCGCACTTAAGCAAGGCCTGTCCTGCCAGGTGACCAACGTCGATCTTAAGGTGCTAAAGACGCTGCCTCCCCGCTATTACACGCAAGGCGAGCTGGTCAAGGCTATGAAAAGCGTCGCGAAGCTTGTGTCCGATCCACGCCTGAAGCAGAAACTGAAGGACACGGTGGGTATCGGCACCGAGGCGACTCGCGCCAATATTATTAACGGCTTGCTGACACGTGGCTATCTGCTCAAGAAAGGCCGGGCAGTCCGCGCATCGGAGGCGGCCGGCACACTCATTGATGCCGTGCCTACAGCGATTGTCGATCCCGGCACCACGGCGGTTTGGGAGCAAGCGCTGGATATGATCGAGGCGGGCCAGCTTACCCATGAGGTCTTCATCGACAAGCAGTCGGCCTGGATTGCGCAGATCATCGCCCAATACCAGGGCACCGCCTTATCAATCAAGGTGCCCCAAGGCCCGCCGTGCCCGCTGTGTATGTCGGCCATGCGCCAACGCACCGGCAAGAACGGTCCTTTTTGGTCATGTTCGCGCTATCCCGATTGCAAAGGCACGTTGCCGGTTGAATCGGCCAACGCCAAGCGCAGTGTGCCGCGTAAGCGCCGCAGCGCACCCAAGGCATCCTAAGATGCCCAATACCCCCTGTGCCATGCAGGCCGATCCGGTTGTATGGCATTAACCCCGCAGCTTTGCGGGATTCCCAGCGCGCCACTCCTTCTATAACCGTGTGCGTGCCTCGCCACGCCGAAGACGGCTGCCGAGGCCAGAAGGATGCTTTTACTTGAAACGCTTCCATGCGCTTTCCCTTGATCGTTGATCGTCACGTCGGCACCGATGGGTCCCCTGGTACTTTGCCGTCGCGTCACCCTGCGAGGCACCAGGAGACCTTTCGGGGTTAACGGTAATCGGTGCCGGTGCCCGCCGGTGAAACACCGGGCTCCCTTTGTGCGCGGATGTGCGCCAGACAATGCCGGCCCCAACCACGACATGGGCCGGGTGTGATTGCTGTGACAGCGTACGGTTCTAGCGACAACCGTGAGCCTAGATCAGCCCACGGGTGGTGACTTCCTCCCGCGCCGAAGGCTTATGGGTCTTCGGCACCTTTCTCCTGCTTTACCACTACCTTCCGGCCCGGCCGATGTCGGTTATGGCCCCTACGAACAGGAGAAACGCAAATGAACCCTCAGCCTACCCACACAACATTGCAGTACGGCAGCGTGTGCAGCGGTATTGAAGCCGTGAGTCTCGCGTGGCAACCACAAGGTATGCAAGCCGCGTGGTTTTCAGAGATTGACCCGTTCCCGTGCGCCGTACTCACCCATCACTATCCCGCCGTACCTAACTTGGGCGATATGACTCAGATCGCCACACTGGTACGTGACGGTCAGGTCGTCGCGCCAGACATTCTCGTGGGCGGGACGCCTTGCCAAGCGTTCAGCATCGCTGGCGCACGTCAGGGGCTTTCCGACCCGCGTGGCGCCTTAACCCTCAAATACGTGGAGTTAGCCAATGTCATCGACCAAACCCGCCAACAAAATCAACGCCCTCCCGCCACAATCATTTGGGAAAACGTCCCGGGCGTCCTTAGTGACCGCTCCAACGCCTTTGGCTGCCTGCTGGGTGTACTGGCCGGCGAAAGCCGTGCGCTCGAACCGCCAGGGGAGAAATGGACGCACGCAGGTTACGTGTCTGGCCCCCAACGCCGTCTCGCCTGGCGTGTGCTCGACGCTCAACATTTCGGTCTCGCCCAACGCCGCAAGCGCGTGTTTCTTGTGGCAAGTGGTCGAGATGACGTCGATCCCGCCCAAGTACTTTTTGAGCGCAAAGGCCTGCACGGGGATTCTTCACAGGGCTTTGCGTCGTGGCAAGACATTGCCTGCACTGCTGGCGCAAGCACTAAAACATCAGGTCGATACGGATGGCTGAATCAAAACGATAGCGATGAAACACTGTCTTTTGCGTTTGGTAATGGCGCCGGCCCGGTCGGGGTTTCATCGTGCCTGCTGGCTGCGGGTACTAAACATGATGCCAGCACTGAAACCTACGTTGTGCAATCGGCAGCCGACCACATCACCCACACGCTGGAAACCGTCAACAGCGGCACAGGCAACAGCGAGGAGGCTATCGGTAAACGTGTACCTATCATTGCTTTCGCCCAAAACTCCCGCGACGAGCTACGTTGGGAGTCTGGGCATGGTCAGGTGGTCGGCACACTCTCAACCGGTGGCGGCAAGCCTGGTCAAGGTGTACCGATGGTACTCAGCGTCTCCTTGCGCGGTCGCGCAGAGGAAACGAATACGGAGCTAGGTACGCACATATCCCCAACCTTACGCGCCTCTGTAGGAGGAGGTGACAAACGACTTGTGCTGTTGCAACACTACGAGGCACATTTCCAGTATATGCCCCACGAGCCAGATGGCACGCACTGGTCGCAGTGGCGTGTGCGTCGGCTGATGCCGATTGAATGCGAACGGCTGCAGGGCATGCCTGACGACTACACGCTGGTGCCATACCGTGGCAAGCCAGCCGCCGATACCCCGCGTTATACAGCGATTGGCAATTCCATGGCTGTGCCATGCCTATCCTGGCTGGGGCAACGGCTGATGCAGCACCTACGAAAAGAGGAGAAGTCTGGCGCGGATTGATGCAAGACTAACTGAACGCTCAACGCCACGCTATAGGCCTGACTTACTGAACCTTCAGTAACCACCAGCAGCCCCGGTCGTTCAAGCTGCGTCGCGAAGTTTTCGCGCCGACCACCTCGTCCGTTTCGCATCACGCCGCGGACGCGCATCCATTACGGATGTCGATGCCGCTTCTCCATTGGGCGTTTCAGCCCAGCCTCTCCAACACGGGTAAACCCCAGACCAATGCGTCTGCGCGTAGGGTCAAGCCGTTCTTATCTTTTCCACTGCGCCTCACCGGCGTTCGTTCTATTTCCAGGAGTCATCCTATGAGCACTATTCGTCTCAAAACCAATCAGCACAAGTTGATTGCCAACCTACGGCATGCGTTCAACCAAGCCTCCATGCTTGGCGAACTATTGCAAAATGCTCGGCGTGCCCAAGCGAGCCACATCCAAATCACCGTCGAAGGCGATACGCTTATCGTCAGGGACGACGGAGTCGGTATCGCCGACCTGCAGACCCTTATCTTCATTGCCGAGTCGGGCTGGGATAAAGATTTGCAAGCCCGTGAGAACGCGTTCGGTCTAGGCGTACTCTCCACGTTGTACTTTGCTCAACACCTGAGTGTTCATTCCATTGATCAGGCCTTTAACGCCGCAACGGAAGCAATCATGCGCGGCGACGCTGTCCTGGTTTATCCAGAGTCGCCACGCGTAGGCACCGAAATTCGTCTCGATGGTGTCCAGTCCCCCGATGCAGGCATCAACCTGCCCGAATGGGTCGGGCGCAAGCTCAACCGGCTGTGCAAAGCCTTTCCCGTTCCGGTCTTTTTGAATGGCACTGAAATCGACAGGCCGTTGGCCGACCCTTCCTTGTCGTGGCGACAAACCAACATGGGTGAAGTTCTTATCGACCTGCGTGCCTCGCGCATGCAGTGGGGGTGCTTCCTGCAGGGCCTGCCTATCGGCGAACGGCCAATGTACAGCAAGCATCAGATCATTCTGTTGCCCGATGATACGCTCGCGAAACTGCCAGATCGCCAGTACTTGCTGAATGAGGCTCAAGATCACAAACGCATCCAAACTGCCGTTGACCTAGCTTACCGCGAAGCCTTAATTGAGGCCAAGCAACGCTTAGCGGCAAGAGAGTTTATTTAAGACTATGCGCAGACCTGCCTCGATTCGTCCAACGCCGATCTGCTCAACGACGTCCCCTTCGTTCCCCGCTCCTGGTTTCGTGACTGGGTACAGGAGCCAGCCGGTTTTCGTCGGTACTGGCAGTATTGTCTGCCCTCGGGTGTTTTCGCCCAGGAAGTACTCGAAAAGTCGGGTGTCTGGCAGATCGTCACTGACGAGAACGATGAGCATACCGCCGAAGTCTATCTGGAAGCCAGCAATGCCTTTTTGCTGGATAAGTCTCGCCTTGACAACGGGCACTGGCTCAATTGTCTGATCAGACAGATCACACCCGAGCAGATTCGCGTCCGATCAGGGACAACTCTGCACAAGGACGCTAGTCTCTGGTTGGCTGACGACGTTGAACTGGAGTTGGTTGAGACACTTCATGTTGGTTTCGATGATCAACCAGAGTATACGGTGGAAGCCGTGCGCAAGTCGGACACGCTCTACCTGACACCAACTGCGGGGGGCAGGACTGAGTTGGTCTCCGACTACCTATTCGACGAACGGTACGACGAGGATCGCGAAGACGAAGACGCTATAGTCATCATGACTTTTATTGCCGTGGGCTGTTCACAGTCTCCCGATCAGGTGCTCAAGGCCTTGTTGCCTGACTTTCTATGGAACATCGCCCAACCTAAGCTCGCCAATGCTTGCATTCATCTGGTATTTGACAGCGAAGGTCAACTGAGCGCGGTTCAACCCTAAACAGTCTCTTACTTTCCGCTCCCTTCGGGGAGCTTTTTTCCTCACAAGCAATCTGATACGACCAAGTACCGATTGGCAAATGACACATCCGAATCGTCATCGGATGCTTATGACATGGGTCGCTGATCGTTTCAGCACCATGCCAGCAGCCAGGGTTTGCAGGCTGCCGTGAGACCTCCTCACGTCACCCGCCAGTTCGCACATGCATCGCACCGGCGAACGTTGCCCACGCGGGCATTGATGCTTATTTCTCCAACCATATGAGTACATGTCACGTCCCATCAGAGGAGTGCCATCGCTCGACACCATCCTAGGAATCCACATGGAAACCACAATTCAGCAATCGCGCATCACATTAAAGAGTCTCAAAGTGGCTCAGTTCGCCAGCGAAGAGACACTGTGCTTCACTGCCACCGTGCTGTTGGACGGCATCGCCATTGCTCAAGCACGCAACGACGGGCGCGGGGGGTCGACCTTCCTTCATGCTCTGGAAGGCAAAGCCTCGCAATTGTCCGATGCCAAACAGTTTGCCACAGGTCTACCACCGGCCCAGTTCGAAGGAGGTGTGACCGGTCAGGATAATACCCCGCTTGTTATCGAGATGACACTGGATTTTCTCGTCGACCAGTTAGCTGAAACCCTACACACCGATCGCAAGCTGCGCACTGCATTCAGTCGTGACATCGGCAATAAAGTGCTGTTCATCAAAAACGGCAAGTTGCTTTTTTTAAAAGGCGTTAAGCTCAAAACGATCACAGACCGACCGGCATACTTCACTGCCTTGCGCGCACGGCAGGCCCTGCCCATCGTCATTCTGGCTGAACTAGCTCCAGACGAGGCATTTGTCGTATGGAAACGCTATGCCACGGGCGAACACACAACTTAATCTTTCATCGCAAGGTCAATCGGGTAACGGTTGATTTCCCATTTCAGGCTGCTAACAGCGGACATCGGAACGATGCTTGTCGCATGTTTTGCTGATTGTGTCAGCACCATGCCAGCAGCTCGGGTTCAGGCTGCCGTGGAGTTTCTCCATGCCACCCACCAGTCCGTCATCGCATCAAGTTTGCGGACGGGTGCCATCGCGGCGCCGATGCCGATTTTTCAACCGCCAGCGGGAGTTGCCATCCCGTTAAAGGCATGGACGTCTCGCTACCTCAAGGAGTTCCTCTATGTCCCAGCAAGCTTCTTTTGGCCATCTGGCCTTGACCTACGTCGGCACCTTTCTGCCGCTCGAAGTACTGAACAGCGCCGCCGGCCATTACATCGGTACACGCGACGCCCACGGCCCCGTCTCTCGCGAGTCGGTTGAGTATTTCCGAAGTTCAGCAGCCGCTCAGCGTGCGCTCAATCGAGGCGGCTGGACACAGCTGCACTATTCGTAATCCATATCAAGGAGAACGCTATCAATTTCCTCTTGCCACATTACCTCGTTGATCATCTCCCAAAAAACGAAAGGTATTTCGCCAGCGCGCCCGAGGCCTTTTTCCAAGCGTGGAAGCGCGGTGTTCAAATCGCCGGACATGAGTGGTTTGGCGATGGCACACACGATGGTCTGGCCGCTGCCTCCAGTAAGTGGGATCTACGTCCTAACTTGTTCCTGCTCAATGACTCCCTGGGTGTCCTGAGCAGCGGCCAGCGCATGTTCCTGGCCGCCATGGTCAGCTTTTACAACGCCAGCGAAGGCGCTGCCATGCTGCGTCGCTGTGGTTTTGAAGGCCTGTCTGATTTGGGCGGGCTGGATCTGCAACGACGGCAGGTCATTGCGGACCTGGTGCTGCACTACAACGGCTGGTGAGATTGCGAAGCTAAACCGCCGTACTTTTTACCCCTATGAGGGACATGGGTCCCCTCGGGGTCATGTCCCTCCTTTTTATCTAGGAGTGACTATATGCCCCGTAACCCATCTTTTGCCGTCGTCCTTGAAGGCGGCCTCGTTCAATCCCTTCTCGTGCAGGACTGGCCCGCACAGATACCTATGCCACGCATCGCGGTAGTGGACTATGACACCGAAGGTGCAACCGACGACGAGATCACGCATTTTTCGATCGGCGACAAGCCTGAGGAAGCCATCTGCCGCGGCGAAGTGCCGGTGTTATACGAATCCGTCACCGATGCGCTCTCTCCCAGGGCGGTGCTCACTGCGCTGGGCGAATCCATGGACGATGAAGATGCCGAGTCGCCGCTGACAATCGCACAAAGCGTGCGGCAAACCATTCTCGACTTGGACGCACAGATCAATGCCAATGAGCAAGCGCCCACTGGCGACGATTACAACCACCTCTATGTCCTGGCCAACTGCGGCCTGATTGATGTGCTCAAAGCGCTGGGCGACACCACCAACTTTGGTGATTGATTCACGACGCGGCCTGACCGGTCGCTATTTATGTTCCACCCACCGGGGTTCAATCCCCGGTAGGGGATTGGTCCCGTTTATCCTCTGCTGGAGAAATCCCATGACCAAGATCGTTAACCCTTTCGCTCGTGGGTATCAGAACCTGCGTATTATCCGAACGTTGCTCATCACTTACCATGAGCGCTGCTCGCCAGTCTGGCGACCATTGCATGACAGCCAGGTACACCTTTCCGACGAACAAATCGCATTATTTCCTTGCCTGAGTTGCCAAGATTTCGCGATCATTACCGTGGATCAGGATGTGCCTAAAGAACTGAAAGCCCAGTGCCAGGCAGAAGGCTTTGTCAGTGCGGTGGTCTACGCCATTGTCGCAGACGATTTCGATGGCGAGCCGGTGCAGGTGGGCGACACCTACTCCGAAGAAGCCGCCCGCGAGGTGGTACGCCGCCTGAAATTCGAGACCGGCGTATACAGCCGCGCCTGGGAAATCAGCACGGCTCACATCACCGAGCAGTCACAGCGTTATTTGCGTGATTTAGCCGATATTGCCACGCCGACCGGCTTCATGTTTATCGCGTTTCGGGTGCCGTACAGCCCGGCCATAGGCGTCAAGCTGATCGCCACCCCTTGGACGGATGAAAACCTGCGGTCCATCGAAGAGATCACCGCCGAGCAATTGCGCCAGGAACATCTGTCCAAAGGGATGCCAGAGGAGCTGATGCGCGTGCTGCATTTAGCTGCCAAAGCCGATGTGCGCATTCTGATATTCGATGCCGATGCGCCCGAACTAGATGGTCTCCCAGTCTACGAAATGTAGGTTTTCTCATTTGCCCCTTACCCAGGGGCTTCTTTTTGTCTGCATGCTTGGAAAGCGGATGAACACCGCAACTGTTTCATGACAGACGGCATCGTTTCACTGCCTCATCCTTAAAGCATGTTCGCTGGCGTAGCCGGCAGCATCCCAGGCAGTCAAGGCCGTTAAGACTGCGGCGAACACACAGTTCGCTGGCTGACCTCATCTCCGGACGATCATCGTCCATTCCACCCCCACGGGATCTTTCATCCCCTGGGGATGAGAGGTTCCGTATTTTCGGAGACTCCATCATGGATCATCAAACCATTCGTCAACAAATGCCTACTCTGGTTGCCGGTCATGTGCCGAGTAACGCGCGATCCTTCCAATTCAACATATTCGACGGTGAACCGAAGGAGTCCATGTTGGGCTTTCGCGTTGATCCGTCGCCTTTTGAGGGCAAAGTCATCGCGACCACTGATGAGGCCATTGTTGTCAAAATCAGTCGAACGAAGTTTGCTGTTCTGGATCGTACGCTCATCACCGAAGTTCCCGAAGAGGGAGCCAAGGTCGAAGTCATACCCTATGCACGCCGTCGCTTCGACGGTCAGCGTGCCGATACGCCGGAAGAGGTCATCGAACACACGGGAGACGGCACGCCTTATACCGTACAACGCATGATCCTGGGTGCGGCACCGGCCAAATTGCCCGTTGCGCAGCCGCGGTGTCTGGAACTGCAGCAACTTATCGAACAACTGGAGCAACTGCCTGCCCCCGATGGGCATCGGCGGATTGCTCACATGCTGGTCGATGCACAAGCACGGGACTTTTCCCTCGTTGATCCCACGCCTGCAGACATCATCCGGACACCGCCCACAGTGAGCTTCACGGTTGAAACTGCGAAGTTCTCGGGGCGCGTCAGCGTGATCTATCTGCGTGCCGATGATGCGTATGCGGTGGCGCTGCATCGCGACGATGAACAGGTCGAGCGCCGAGACGATGTTTATTTCGACATGCTGGGGGAGACCTTGGCCGATTTGATTGATGACGGTACCTGGCGCCGCATTTGTGTTCAGACCTTGCAACAGCCAGCCCGCAGCAAGAAAGCGCTTTCCTCTACTACCTAACCAACCTAGTCCCATCTCAGCCCCCGACCAACCATCGGGGGCTTGTTTTTTGGTGATTCCATTGGTTGCGGCCTATACGGTCCGGTGCGATCACCCATTGTTGGTGGCGTATCGGCAGGCATGGTGCAACCCTTGACCCATGATTGTTGACGTTGTCAGCGACATGCCAGGCGACCATTGGTTTTTAAGGTTGCGGCGCGACGCCTGTCGCGTGACCACACCAGTTCGCACCGCATCCTTGCGCGAACGACTGCCTTTTTTTTGGTGGTGATGCAGCTGCCTTTCTCAACCCATCGCGGGGTTACGCACCTGCCGCTTTGGGCATGGTGTGTCTTCCGCTTCTTTTTCACTGGAGATTCACCATGAACCAAACCTCATCCAATACGAAGTCCTACTTCGACCTTCATACTTCGGGCATTGGCTATTTGCAGCGTGTCCGGATGGTACCCGTACGAGGCGGGCGTCGTGCCGAGGCTTTCCTCGCATGCACCGTCGCCGCGCTGGTCGGTCCTGCAAAGGACTCGACGCTGCGCTTTTTTGACGTCAAAGTCTCTGGCGCTGATGCCAAGACACTGGTGCAGCGTTACGTCGGCGTCGATGATCCGAAACAGCGGCCCTTGATCCGCTTTCGGATTGGCGACCTCTGGGGCGACCCCTATATTCGTCCCAGCGGCGAGCGCAAGGGGGAGCCTGCGGGAAGCCTTAAAGGCCGACTGCTCAAAGCCGAGTTGATTGATCGCGCCGAACTGGCACAGATCGAACAGCATGAAGTGATCACCCGAGGCATTGGGTATCTGAACCGTCCCAAGGAAGTGGCGCCGAAAAATGGCGACCCGTTCCTGTCATGCTCCATTGGCGCCTTGGCCGGGCCGGTCGATGAACCCGAATATCGGTACATCGATACCATCGTCACCAACGCCGATGCCCAGCACCTGGTGCGTCGCTGTGTCGAGGCTGTAAAGTCCGAACGCAAAGTACTGATTGCCTTCCGTTTGAATGACATGAAGACCGATCCGTACCTCCGTACCAAGGGTGAGCGCGCTGGCGA
Source organism: Castellaniella sp. S9 (assembly GCF_027257175.1). Lineage (GTDB taxonomy): Bacteria > Pseudomonadota > Gammaproteobacteria > Burkholderiales > Burkholderiaceae_B > Castellaniella. The sequence goes on from NZ_JAPFGD010000002.1 coordinate 97,722, forward strand.
AGCCGCCTTGTCTTTAAAGTCCAACCTGGTTCACATCGGCCTGATCAAGGTCGATGGTAAGCAGGTTTATCCGGCTGTTCCCCAGGCCCCTGTACCCGAGGACGCTTTGGCGATTGAGGGCACAGATCAGACCAGCAGCAACGACGATGCAACGCCTTGCGAACCCGCAGAAGGCGAAATTCAGGACCTACCGCAGACCGACGAGCCAGCGATGGCAACGTCGTTCTAATCTTACCCTCAAGGCCCGTTTCAGGGGCTTGATCTTTCTCGCTCTGCCGCCCGCAACCACTCAACGTGGTTGTGGGCATTCGCACATTCATCCCAAGTAGTCCACTTCTCGCATAAGCGAGATCCGCTGCCTTCTTTATCCAGGAGACTCATTATGTCCCTCGCTTCCAGTTTCTCAGCTCGGTCGCCGGTATTGCGCTCTGATCGACCGTTGTCGAATGATCAGATTCGTGCCGTTGTTCCATCCATCTTTGCGGAAACCCCGCATGAAAGTCGCTCCGAGCGATACAGCTACATCCCGACCGCCACCGTGCTGTCGGAACTTCGCAAGGAGGGGTTCGAGCCCTTCATGGTGTGTCAAACGCGTGTTCGCAATGAAGATCGTCGCGAACACACCAAGCACCTCATACGCCTTCGCCACGCAAGCCAGATCAGTGGTGCCGAGGCCAACGAGATCATCCTACTGAACTCGCATGATGGCTCCAGCAGCTACCAGATGCTCGCCGGCATGTTCCGTTTCGTTTGCCATAACGGCCTGGTTTGCGGTGATACGTTTGCTGATGTCCGTGTGCCGCATAAGGGCGATGTAACCGATCGGGTCATCGAAGGTGCCTACGAAGTTCTGAAAGGTTTTGAGCAGGTGCATTCATCGCGCGAGGCCATGCGCGCAATCACGCTGGAAGAGGGCGAGCAAGAAATATTTGCCCGCTCTGCTTTGGCACTTAAATATGACGATCCGAACAAGCCAGCACCCGTTACGGAGAGCCAGCTACTCATGCCTCGACGCTTTGAAGAGCGCAAGGCCGACCTTTGGTCGACCTTTAATCGGGTGCAGGAAAACTTCATCAAAGGTGGGCTCTCCAGCCGCGCCGCCAACGGCCGTCAGCAGCGTACTCGGGCTGTGCAGGGAATAGATCAAAACCTGCGGCTGAACCGGGCGCTTTGGATGCTTGCCCAAGGCATGCAGCAATTAAAGGCGTGAGCCATGCGGACCTCGCCCGTAATGGGCGGGTCCACTTTTCTCTTTGATCGTCGCGCTTTATGTGGCTAAAACGCATAAATCAGGCTGCTTTCCCTTCAGATTTGCGTATCCTCAACACTTGGTCCAACCAATAGATTCTGTACTTTAAAAGTATACGTAAGTAGCGTACAGTAATGGGCGTCGCATTCATTGAGCTACCGCCGTTCGAGCCTTACCGAGCTATGTACCTTGACGACGACGTATTTAATGAGCTTCAATGATGTAGACTCGCGTGCCGGGGATGTCATCCAGAGTACGGGTGGTTGATGAGAGGTGCGCTTCGCAGGTGAAAGAATGAAGAATGCAAAAGGGTAAACGTAAGGGTATCCGGGTCATCTATTACTGGCGGTTGGGCGGTGCGCAATTATGGCTTTCACTCTGTATGGCAAAGACGTTCAGGATGACCTCAGTGCAGCGCAGAAAAAAGTGCTGAAGAGTTTGCTGGACATAGAAGTCAACGCGAGGAAGAAACCATGAAACGAAATATGTTTGCTGAGGTGGCCGAAGGTTTTAATGCCTTGGCATGCACGCGAACGGGTAAGGTCACGCTGCGTTCGCACAAACTGAAAATGCACAAGCTTCCTGCTGTTACCGCAGGTGAGTTGGTGGAAATTCGCGAGCATTTGCACTTGTCGCGACCGGTATTTGCCATGTACCTGCGCACCAACGCACGGACATTGGAGAGTTGGGAGCAGGGGCGCGCGAAGCCCAATGCCCAGGCAACTACATTGATTCGTCTAGTGCAGAAATTTCCAGAAACGGTGGGGCATCTGGTGGCACTGGCGTGAGCGCGACCATGTCTAGGGTGTATAGATGTTGATAAAGGGCCACCAGCAATGGTGGGACCATCTGAGTGACCCTGCGGGCCACGTGGAAGGACTCGTCCTCGTCGGCAGCTATGTGAACGATGGACGGCCACCCGAAGAAGTGGTCATGATGGAAAAGGCGCGCGAGTACGGCGCGCAGGCCGTATTCTTTGAAGCAAGCCGCAATGGCAAGCGTGCTGTGGCGCAAGCGTTCATTTTTATTGCCGAGGGACCAGAGAAGAACCAGGAGTTTGCCGAGATCCACAAAAAATTGTGGAGTTGGGGTGGCGTGCCACTTGTCTATCGGAAACTGCCCGGACAATTGCAATTATTCCGGTGCGCGCACGGTCCGGACTTTGTTTCCTCCTCTGGAGAGCTGGTATGCAATCCGGTTCGTACATTGCTGCTTGCTTCGGCGGTTGCTGCTGACCCATGGTGGAATGGAGAGCAGTTGCACAACGGCACGTTGTGGGATAATACGGAGGCTTGTAAGGTCTTGCTTTCGTCGAGCAAGTCTGCGCACAAAGGCCTTATCAATGCCGTCAAGGAAATCAGTGATGAACTGAACGACGAAGGTATCTTGCCTAAGCACCTGCGTCGGAAGTTATTGATTCTCTCGTTGTTGATCGCCTATCTGGAACAGCGCGAAGTTTTCAAGGATGGTTATCTCGCGCGCTTCCTTCCTGATGCGACCAAGTTTTTTCAAGTGCTTGCCAACGGTCCTGCGTTGGTCTCGTTGCTGGAGGATTTGGAGGGGCGATTCAATGGACACGTCTTCACGTTTAATGAAGCTGACCGCGAACGGTTAAAGGGCAGTCAACAGTTAAGTCGCTTCTCAAGACTAATTGAAGGACGTGAAGAGGTCGGTGGCCAATTGACGCTTTGGCAACTCTATTCGTTCAAGGACTTGCCGGTTGAACTTATCAGTCATATCTATCAGTTGTTCGTTAAGGATGCCGACAGTTCCGTCTATACGCCGCCGTTTCTCGTACGCTTGATGCTGGAAGAGTCGTTGAGCTGGGCGCGTCTTGATCGATTGCAACAACGCGGTGAGATTATCCTCGATCCATCATGTGGGTCGGGCGTTTTTCTCGTGGAAGCCTACAAACGGCTGGTGCTGCATTGGCGTAGTCGAAACCAATGGCAAAAGCCCGGTGTCACCGTCCTAAAAGGATTGTTGAAGTACGTTCACGGCATCGATTGTGAAGAAGGCGCGATAGAACTTGCTGCATTCAGTCTGTGCTTGGCGCTTTGTGATGCGCTAGAGCCGGAAACTATCCGTGCCACCATCAAGCTGTTTCCGCCACTTGCTGGAAAGACGTTGCACTTGTCCTGCTTTTTTGAGGCCAAGGAGCAAAACTTGATCACGTCCCCCATCGGCGTCGTGGTCGGCAATCCACCGTTTACGTCGCAACTGACGACGCCGGGCGCCAAGCGGAGTTATGAACGTTATAACGCGACCATTGGTACGCTACCAGATAAGCAGCTTGCGTATCTCTTTCTGCACGAGGCGATGGAAATGGTCGCTGAGGGCGGCATTCTGAGTATGCTGCAACAGTACAACTTCCTTTACAACCAGCACTCGCTTTCATTTCGGCGTGACTTCATTTCTAAATGGGATGTGCGGGAGATTCTCGATTTCATTTCAGTGCGTGGGTTGTTCCAAAAGGGCAAGGCTGACACTAAGATCATCGTAATCGTTGCGGAAGCGGTACCGGCGCCGGAAGATCGGCAAATTCTGCATGCAACCTTTCGACGCAGTGGGCGCTCTGATGCCGAACAGGGCTTCGATATCGACTACTACGATCTGCACTGGTTGCCCCGACAACTTGCTTTGACCAATGACGCCGTGTGGCGTACGGACTTGCTTGGTGGCGGACGTGCGCTGGGACTGGTTAATCGGTTAAAAAGCTACAGGACTCTGGGCGAGTATGCCAAGGAAAAGGGTTGGGATTTCGGTGAGGGTTTTATTGAGGCCCAGAAAGGTAAACGCGTAGCGGCCAGCCATATCACAGGGAAGAAGTATCTACCGTCCGAAGCGCTTCTGGAGGATGGGGTAGATCGCAGTAAAATCACCGTCGCCACGGGCGATCTTTTTAAGACGGCATACACGAGTAGCCGATACACGCCGCCGATGTTGCTTATTCGAGAGCAAATGGACCTAGCGCATTGTCTGTGGAGGGATTCCTACCTCACCTACGGTCAGCAGATTGTCGGATTCTGTGCACCGGAAAAAGATATTGCTGATCTGGAGATACTGAACAGGTGGATGTGCAGTTCTCGCCGTGTACTGCAAGCACATCTTGCGTTGATCAGTCCGCGTCTCTTTGTTCAAAAGGCAACTGCATTGCAGGCCGACGATGTGTTCTCCATACTTTATCCTAAGGAAGGAAGCTTGGATCTGAGTCCTAATGAGGAGGTCCTGATGGACGACATCGTGGACTATTACCGTGACCTTGTTCGACTCGGCGAGGATTCGAAGGCCATGAAGGAGAGCGGGCTTGCCGCAGTCCCCGCTTTCAGCGAGATCTTTGTGCGCCAAGTCAATGCCATCTACAAGAAGAGGCCAGTACAGGCGCTGGCCCCGCAGGCTTGGCCAGGTGTCATTTGTCAACCGTTTGTGTTTGGCAATGGGAAGGTGGATTGGAATGATGCTGAGGCGCTAAAGGGGAAATTGGGGGCGTTGCTCCATGAGCGGCAGGGCGGAGTTTTACAGGTCACCCGCATCGCACGTATCTATGACGGGAATTTTATCTTCCTGCTCAAACCGGATCGTCTGAGATTCTGGATGCGATCCGTGGCATTACGTGACGCCGACGAAACATTGGCAGATCTCCGGGCACAGGGGTTCTAACTAATAACCTATGCTCGCCAACTCAGCAAATCACCAAGTCCAGTCAGGCGCTCTCAGCACAAACGTGCATCTGGGGGCAACATCAATGCTTGAGTTGCTTGATTTCATTGCGGATCAGTTACCGGGCTGGCGCGACCATCCTGATCGACCAAAGAAAACGTCTGAGACCGACCTTACTTCGCAGCTGTGCGGCTACCTGAACATTGCAGCGCGGTTTTCTTCGGGGTGGGACATTTTGCAATTCAGGATAGAAGAGCCTGACGAGCAGCGGAAGGGACGAAAAATCGATCTTGTGGCGTCACCATGCGGACCTACGGTCTGGATCGAGGGGCGACGCTGCACACAATTCGATACATTGCTTCCGATTGAATGCAAGCGACTGCCGACGCCGAAAAGCAAAGACCGTGATGAACGTGAATATGTCATCAATCGGAAGGCGACCACCGGTGGTATTCAGCGCTTCAAAGCTGGCAACCACGGTGCGGCACATGTTCTTGCTGGCATGATTGGCTACGTGCAGGCAGAGTCGCCTGCAGTCTGGCATGGCCGGCTGAACACTTGGATTGAAGAGCTGGATGGTTCTGTACATGTCGGATGGACTGCCAAGGACCGGCTCCATGCCGACCCGAGGGATGCCAAGCCCGATCTGACGATCTATCGGTCATCTCATGCCAGGGAAAAAGGGCTTCCAGATATTGACATGCGTCATCTCTGGATCGAAATGAGCTGATTCTTTCAGGGCATGCCGGCATATCGTGCCGTTAGGCTCTTGGGCGTTGCTGAGTGGTGCAATGGACATCCCAATGGTCAGCCGCTATTTTCTCAGCATGAATCATTCTTTCTTCTTTCCTCCGCCCGCAACTGCAGATCCAGCGGCGAATAGTAAGTCTCGTCCCGCGTGTATGGCGGGAGCAAAGCCCATTTCAGCATGAGTAAGCCAGAAAGTAGGGCGGCGGCCAGAAATAGCGAAGCCAATTCTCCCAGCACTTGTCACTTGTATTAGAGCGCCGATTACACCAACGCTGTCTTGCCCTTGACGAGCAACAACCCAGTCAGCTACTGCGCTTACTGCTCAGCGCGAGGCTTAGGCATCCTGATATTAGCTCGAACGACGAGGGCCGCTCGCACTACCACTCGCCGACGCCTGCTGCTTGCATACGTACTTCGAGTTCATCTAGAAAGGGCGAGCGTCCAAAACGCATGGGGCCATAGCGACCTTCCACAAATCCAGAGTAAAGCATATGTACTTCGTCACGGGCCCGCGTTAAACCGACGTAAAAGAGCCGCCGGCTCTCTCGCAACTTCTCTGGTGACTCGTTGCGCCAAGGCAAACTACCGAGATCTAGACCGATCATGATTACAACGTCGTACTCGCAACCCTTGGCGGAATGAAGAGTTAGCAGATTCACATGGTCGGGCGATCCATCACGGCCACCGAAACTTACGATATCGAGTGCTGCCAAGGCTCCTCCAGTGGCGAGAGCAGCTGACATGCGCTCTATTTGCTCACCCTGATCGGCCAGTGCCGGCTCGCTATCCAGCAATTGATTGACAATGCCAGACCGTAAATCGCCAACAAAGTCTCTGGCTGGACGCTCTTCGGCTCGTAGCGACCATAACAGCGCGGTAAGAGCCTGCCCTTCGTGCCTTGCCTGCCTATCATTAAGACGAGTACGGTGAAAAGCTAGCCAGCGATCAATGAGTCCACGCAACTGCGGGCGCCCGAGGCGCCATCCCCCTGCACACCATGCCGCGCAATCTTCGATCCAACTTGTCAGAGCGACCTTCCGATAGGGGGCCGCTGTATCAACGCGAACATAATCAAAGCCACCAGCTGCTACCGCTTCGGCCACGATATTCCCTCCGCGGTAATCTTTGTAAAGGATGGCAATGTCGCCAAGGGTGCGGCCGGGCTTTGCGGCCAAGGCGGCCGGAATGATTTCAGCAACGGCATGCTCTGCTTGTCCTGCAAGTCCGTTATCGCACAGCACGAACTGGATCATCGCCCGCCGGTCTGGATCACTAGCCTGATATCCTCGCACTTCGCCAAGTGCCATTTCCGATGCGTTCACGATTTCCGATGCGGAGCGGTAGTTGAGCTGTAGCCGTACACATTGAACGTCGTCCCGATTGGTCAATTCTGTGAGCAAGGCGCCATCTGCTCCGGTGAAACCATAGATAGACTGATCTGCGTCGCCAACAGCGAATAGCCGGACTCCGCCATCGAACGCAAGGCGTTTGACGATGCGATGTAGTGCAACGCCGAGATCTTGGTACTCGTCAACCGCCAGCACAGGGAATTTTGCTTGCACCAGCGGGAGTACCCAGTCATGCTCAACGATAAGGCGTTGCCCGAACACCACCATATCGTCGTAATCGATCAATCCTTCGCGACGCAGTACGGCCTCATAGGCTTCCGCCCATGCCGCCAACTCCTCTTCGCTTCGCCAGGCGACGCTGGCCCGATTGAGTACTGAACGGCGGTGCCTCCCTAGGTCGATAGTTTTGTATGGATGTCTGGCACCAAACAATCCATCACCAACCTGCTTGAGCAATCGGTCACTTTGATGCTGAGTAGCGACGGATAGTGGGTAATTGATGGGCAGATCGGCCAGCCTCCCATAGGGCGTCAGGAGATGTCGTAGGCAGAATCCATGTACTGTGCCGATGAATAAATTTGAAGCTTCGCGAAGTCCCAGCCCTTCGAGTCGCCGGGTAAGTTCCCGGGCGCACTCTTGACTGTATGTGATGCATGCGGCGCCGCGAGGTGCCTGGACATCCTCTGCCAGGATACGCGCCAATTTCAGAACTAGGGTCTTGGTTTTGCCGCTACCTGGACCAGCGAGCACCACGCAGTGATCTGTCGAATCGTATGCAGCCAGTTGACCTGGGTTATTAGCCAGGTCTGCGGCGCCGGCTAGGTAAGCCGAGCTGATGTTACGCGACGGCATCGCGGATGTACTCAAGTGCAGACCGAATGTAATCCGGACAGTTATCGTCAGATACTGATGGAGCAAGCGCCTGTGCGAACCGTCCTTTGCCTATTCGCTCGATCAAAGCGATGAGCCTGTTCTCGTCCAGCGTCTCGGGATCGTCAACCCAGTCTTGAAGGGCTTCGCGTGTCTGTGCTTTGATACTCAACTCCTGCTCAATGACCTCTTGCATCGCTTCGGCGAGGCCTTCGGTAAACAATTCTGGCTCAAGCGTGTTTTCGTTAGTGAAATAGCCAAAGTGCTCCGCACGTGTGATGACTGCATCGGCATCCATGTTCCGATAGTTAACATCTTCTTCAACTAAGCTAAGCAGTTTGATCAAGCGGTTCATAACAAGTGGAGGTCTTTCACCGTTGGGATCGCGGTCCGTTAGAATAACGTGTGGGATAGCGAGTCCTTGTGGACCCAACAGCTTCACATATGGTGTGAAATTTGTTCCACCAACCGAACATACAGTGATGCCTAGAAGGTCTAATGGCATCCCAAGTGCCTCTGCATATGCTGGAATCAGAAAGCGCTCTGCATCGCCCTCGACTAGGATAACTCCGCGAGCAAAGAAGATTTCTCCGCGCGTTACGTCTATATAGCGCTGCAAATCATTCTCATCACGTTGCGTGAAAGGAGTAGATGCTGTGGAAACCGCGACCGTCTTACCTTCGGTTATGTCATGCCGCAACAGAACGAGGGAACGGATGGGCGTCACGCTCGCGATGTGCGGGGAATGAGTGGTCAGGATTGTGGTCAGGGGTGGTTCGTCTTCACCCACCTCGCCGGTACCAAGGAAATAGCGGTAGACCAACCGCTGTACATGCGGATGAAGATGCGCTTCAGGCTCTTCAACGACAAAAAATGTATGGTCGCGCTCTCCGTCGGTGACCAATCGGTCGAGTTCCAGGCTCTTAAGCGCAAGAAAGATTAAATTAGCAGTTCCCAGACTTGCATCGCCAATGCCACGCATACTATTGTCGATCAACAGTCGCAAACTGCGTAGCAGTGCATCCACCCGGGTAGGTGCCAGCCCAAGCGAAAGAGGAACCGCATGCTGCTCACCAGCGAGAGCTATTAGCCGTGCGCTGATCAGCTCCGCAGTACTGATGACCGCTTCGTGGCTAACCAATTCCTGCTGAGCGTCGTCGATTTGCGCCTGGAATTCATTACGTGCATCTTCGTCCAATGAAGCAGCTAAGTCTTCAATGATGGGCCGTAGCGGCGAGTTGCGCCAACTTGCTAGATCCTTCTCAGCATCCCGCAGTGCACCTTGAACATCCAACGGAAGCATGCGCCGCATCGACCCACCTATTGCCATATCCGGGTCATTACCTCCGAAGATCACATATTCATAATCTGTGAGCGACTCAGCGTCTCGGCCCAGGCCAGGCTTGGGCTGATAGCGATAAGTGAGCCGTGCCACCATTGACGGCCCTGGATCGATAATGCAGTCGTTGAGATGCGCCATTAACCGAGGGTCGTCAGTGAAGTCCGTCAAATCCACCGAAATTTCAATGGCTTCGCCGATTTTCGCTTCGGCCAGCCCATCCCAGAAATGTTCCAGCCCCAATTGTCTATCCCGTTCGGATAAACCCGGGTCAAGAATCAACTGCAGACCGCGAATGAAATTGCTCTTTCCTACCTTGTTCTCTCCAACAATAACAATACTTTCACCCGTCTCTATATCTACTTCAGAGAAATTAGCAAAATTACTTATTCTTATTCGCGAGATTCGCATTGTGTCCTCATTGTTAGCATATGGTTAATCTTGACCGCGGACACTGACCCACTGTTGTGCAAGGTCCTTCCCAAGCAATACATATCCCGATTGGCTGACGGGTAATGTAACAATTATATGGTTTTCTTACATAATTACTATCAAATAACTATATTCGAGAAAGCGGTCACCTCTTAGTTCGTATTCTTGGCTGACCGCGCAACGACTTCGGACGAAGGTATCGGCTTATTGCAACAGAGAGCCGAGCCATGTCAGCCATCTTTCCCCTCCAGCATCTTGCTGGTAGCTGCGTGCTGATCGCCGCCGCACTGTTAAGCGGTTGTGCGACTACCACTGCACCGTCAGTAGCCCCCACTCCTGAAGAGCTTTCTTCCGTGCCCGAGCCCGCACAAGCGGAGTACCTGCCGGTGGTTCGCTATGGTCGCTACACCTTGGTTGAGCTTGCGCCTACGGCGGCGCAGCGTGACCTGCTGCTGCAGATCGTCGATGTATCCATGCCTGAGGATGTACATGCCTCGGTGGGCGATGGTCTGCGCCATGTCCTGAAGCGCAGCGGTTATCAGCTTTGTGAAAGTGGCTCAGTGACCACCGAACTCTATGCGCTGCCTCTACCGTTGGCACATTTGCATTTAGGGCCAATGACCTTGCGTGATGCGCTGGTGATATTGGCAGGTTCCGCCTGGGACCTGCAAATCGACGACATGACACGGCAAATCTGCTTTGTTCGATCCAACCCCAGTGAGATCAAGCTGGAGCCAGCCAGTGACATCCCTGTCAGTGAACCGGTACTGACCTTTCCCGTCATGGTGACAGGAGTCCGTTCATGAACGGCGCGCAAAGAAACTCACGCGGCACGGTCACCGTAGGCTTGCAGATTCTACTTTGGGTCTGGTTGGTCGTGCTCAGCATACTGGTCGGAACTGGGTATCGGACCATGGCAGGCCTCGCTGATCGGGCACATGTCGATTCGAGCCTGCGGCAGGTTCAGGTGCTTCAGGCGCGGATCGCTGAATTGGCTGACAGCGTGCAAATGCTCCAAGCCCAGCCCGAATCCGCCACAGTCGCCGTACTGCATGAGATGCGCCAACGCCTGGAGACACGTCTTACCCGAATGGAGCAGGCGCTGGCTGACCGCTCCGCCGCAGAAGAACTACAGGCACTACGTATCGAAGTCGAGCAGATGAAAACACACTCGCAATCTACTCCGACAGTGCCGCCACCACAAACCAAACCCGTCACGCCTGTGGCTGCGACTGTGAAGCAATCCCCGTTTCCATTTCGTGTCGTGGGCTCAGAAATGCGCGCCGGGCAGCGTAGCGTGTCTGTCGCGCCTGTAAAGGACGAACTGACGGCAGACAAGATTCAGGTGGTACTAGCCGGCGAGACGGTGGGGCAGTGGCGACTGCAAGCCATTGAGGCGACCACCGCCGTGTTCCAAAACGGTAAACAGACACGCCGTCTGGTCATCCCTTGATCCGGAGCCAAGCCATGAAATTACAGATCACCTTGGCGCTTGCCTTGTTCGCAGGGTTGCCCCCGTGGGTGTCGGCACAACCCGCATCCCAACAGACCTCCATCAACCAGCCATCACGCACAGGTCAAAGTCAGGTCGAACAAAGCCGCGACGAACGCCTGGCACGGGACTGGGGGCTGGGCGCAGAGGAGTGGACACGCTATGAGGAACTGATGGACGGCCCGCTGGGGATCTATTCGCCTAACCTTGATCCGCTTTCAGCCCTGGGTGTTGAATCCCGCTCGGATGAAGAGCGGCGCCGCTATGCCGAACTGCAGGTACAGGCTGAAGCACGCCGCGTCGAGAAACTGCTGGCCTACCAGCGCGCCTACGATGACGCCTGGCAGCGGCTGCACCCCGGCTTGCAGCGGGTGAATCTTCCTGAGGCGACGTCTGGCGGCATGTCGATCGCTGGCAGCGGACGTACGGCGATTTTCGTGAAGGACGAGTGCGCAACCTGCGGTGTGCTTGTGCAGCGTTTGCAAGCGGCGGGCACTGAGTTTGACCTTTACATGGTCGGTAGCCGTCAGGATGATGCTCGTATCCGTGATTTGGCCAAACGCATGCAGATCGACCCGACCAGGGTACGCAGCGGCACCATCACGCTCAATCATGATGGTGGGCGTTGGCTGTCGCTCGGTCTGGCCGGCGAGCTGCCTGCTGTTGTGCGTCAGGTGAACGGGCAATGGCAGCGACAGCCGTAAGCTCGGTGCAGCCCCTGTGGGTCCTTCTGTTGGCGGCTGGTCTGTTCATCAGCAGTGGGCATGCTCAGGAAATTCCCCCTCCCGCCTATCAGTTGGCAGCCCAGCGAGCGGGCATTCCCTCGACGGTGCTCTTTGCCGTGGCCCTGCAAGAAAGCGGCATCCGCCGCGACAACCGCCTCATCCCTTGGCCCTGGTCGCTGAATGTGGCAGGGCAGTCGCACCGCTATGCCACGCGTGCCCAGGCTTGCACCGGTTTGCTTCAGGCGCTGCGTGAAACGAGGCCTACTCGCGTTGATGTGGGCCTCGCACAAGTCAACCTGGGCTATCAGAAACACCGCTACAGCCGCCCGTGTGATCTGCTCGACCCTTACGCTAACTTGGCAATCGCTGCCGCCATCCTGCTTGAACAGTACAAGCCAGGCGAAGATTGGCTGTCGGCGATGGGCCGCTATCACCGTCCGGCGGGCGGGGAGCCGGCGGCACGTTATCGGCGCAGTGTTTCCCGGCACCTGAATCGTGTGCAAGGTTCGTCCGGCGCGTCACGCACCACCCATCAGGAGACTTCACCATGAAACCCTTTTCCCTAGCCGTGCTCGGCTTGTCTGCCCTGATCGCCGCCACACCGTTGTCTGCTTTGCAAGCGGCAGAACCGCTGATTGTGGTGGACGATCACGGCGGCGTGTCGGCGTTACCGTATTACGAAGCGCTCAACCTGCAGCCGCGAACCGGTGCCGTACAACGTCCACCCATTCCCATCCCTCAGATTCCGCCTTCAATGGACGCAGAGGCGCAGATGCTGCCTGTACGCAGCGCGAAGCTCACGCCGGGCGCGGTCGCGCGTCGGGTTATTGAGGCTGCGGGCCTACAACCGTTCTTTCTGATCGGAGATGATGAAGTCTCCCAGGCCTGGCTGCGCCGCCATGCAGTAAGTTTGCGCGAGCGCAGCGCGGCCGGTTTAGTGGTCAACGTCGAGACGGCGCAGGGGCTGGAACGCTTGCGGGCGCTGGCTCCCGGCCTGCAGCTTTGGCCCGTATCGGCGGACGATCTTGCAGACCGGCTGGGTCTGCGCCACTACCCCGCCTTGATTACGGCCACTGGCATCGAGCAATGACGATATGGCGCAGACCCAGCCGGTTGAGGTATTGCTGCGCCCCGCCGTGGAGCTTTACACCGTGGCGGTGTGTGCCGGCGCCGCGATTCTGTGCGTGGTGGCCCCGTGGTCGCTCGCGTTGAACCCCAGTCTGGGGATCGGTAGCGCCTTAGCGTTTTCTGTCTTTGGCGCGATCCGTTTTCGACAGGCCCAGGCCATCCTGCGCTACCGCCGCAACATTCGCCGTCTGCCGCGTTATGTGATGACTAGCCGCGAGGTGCCAGTCAGCCAGCAGCGGCTGTTTATCGGCAAGGGCTTTTTGTGGGAACAGAAGCATACGCATCGGCTGACGCAGACGTACCGGCCTGATTTTCGCCGCTATGTCGAGCCGACTTCGGCTTATCGATTGGCGCGGCGCTTGGAAGAACGTTTGGAGTTCGCGCCATTTCCCTTATCTCATTTGGCGCAGCTTACGGCATGGGATGTGCCATTGAATCTAGTGCGCCCACTGCCGCCGGTCGGCGGTTTGCCCCGTCTGCACGGCATCGAACCGCATGAGGTTGATGTCAGTTTGCCGTTAGGGGAGCGCGTCGGCCATTCGTTGGTGCTGGGCACCACACGGGTGGGTAAAACGCGGCTGGCCGAGCTTTTCATCACCCAGGACATCCGCCGCAAGAACAGTGCGGGCGAGCATGAAGTCGTCATCGTCTTTGATCCCAAGGGGGATGCGGATCTACTCAAACGCATGTACGTGGAGGCCAAACGCGTCGGACGCGAAGGCGAGTTCTATGTGTTTCACCTGGGTTGGCCGGACATTTCCGCCCGCTATAACGCCGTGGGCCGGTTTGGACGGATTTCCGAAGTCGCCACCCGCATTGCTGGCCAGCTCTCGGGCGAGGGCAACTCGGCGGCGTTCCGGGAATTTGCCTGGCGCTTCGTCAATATCGTTGCGCGTGCGCTGATCGAACTGGGGCAACGCCCGGATTATTTGTTGATCCAGCGCCACGTGGTCAACATCGACGCGCTGTTCATCGAGTACGCCCAGCACTATTTCGCCAAGACCGAGCCCAAGGCCTGGGAGGTCATTGTCCAGCTCGAAGCGCGGCTGAACGACAGGAACATTCCCAGGAACATGATCGGGCGCGAGAAGCGTGTGGTCGCGCTTGAGCAGTACCTGAGCCAGGTGCGCAACTACGACCCGGTATTGGATGGCCTGCGTAGCGCCGTTCGCTACGACAAGACGTATTTTGACAAGATCGTTGCCAGTCTGCTGCCGCTGTTAGAAAAATTGACCAGCGGCAAGATCGCGCAGCTACTCGCACCGAACTACTCAGACTTGAACGACCCCAGGCCCATCTTCGACTGGATGCAGATTATTCGCAAACGCGCGGTGGTCTATGTGGGCCTGGATGCGCTCTCGGATGCTGAGGTCGCCGCCGCGGTGGGCAACTCCATGTTCTCTGATCTGGTGTCGGTGGCGGGGCACATCTACAAGTTCGGCATCGACGACGGGCTACCCGGTTCCAATGCGGATCAGAAGGTGCCGATCAACCTGCACGCCGACGAATTCAACGAACTCATGGGCGATGGGTTCATCCCGATGATCAACAAAGGGGGAGGGGCAGGCATTCAGGTCACCGCCTACACCCAGACCCTGTCTGACATCGAAGCGCGTCTTGGCAATCACGCAAAGGCGGGCCAAGTCATTGGCAACTTCAACAATCTATTCATGTTGCGCGTGCGCGAGACCGCCACGGCCGAGCTGCTGACCAAGCAGTTGCCCAAGGTCGAGGTCTACACCACCACGGTCGTGAGCGGTGCCACCGACAGCTCGGACATTCACGGTAAAACCGACTTTACCAGCAATACTCAGGACCGCATCAGCATGACCAGTGTGCCGATGATCGAGCCCGCGCATATCGTCCAACTGCCCAAAGGCCAGTGCTTCGCGTTGATGCAGGGCGGTGCATTGTGGAAAGTTCGTATGCCGTTGCCAGCGCCTGATCCAGACGAGAGCATGCCGCAGGATCTGCAGCAGCTTGCTCAGTACATGCGCCAGAGCTACACAGAAACGGGGCAGTGGTGGGAAAATCAGGGCATTCCTGGGCTGCAGGAGCAAGCCTTGCCCGATACGCTGCTGGACGACGAGAGCTTGAATGCGGCAAGCCGTGATGCCGACCACGATGAGGCGGTATCATGAGTGATGCAGCCTCGACGACACAGCAACAGCAAAACCGACGTCAGGGGCTGATTGCAAGCCTCATTGCTTTGCCGTTTCGTCTCTTCGGTGTGTTGATCGGATCGCTGCTGATCTCCATCGTGGTCGAATGCGTGGGCATGCACCTGTTCTGGAAGGAGCAGGGCTGGCGCCACGCCCAGTCCATGCTGCAGTATGAGTTGAGCCACCTGTCGGGCCACTTCACGCGCAGCGTCGTCGTGCGCGAGCCTGGGCGTACTGCACACCAATTAGTGGACATCGGCTATGACTGGGTGTTCGTCAAGACCGGCGTGGGTGAACGGATGAGCCATACCGCCGATCGCGCTCGTGAGCCCAGCCAGGCCGGTACCAAGAACTTTCGCTACTACCTGAGCCAAGCCTACGTCTGGTCGGAGCGCTACCTGATTGCCGCGGCTTTCACCACGCTCACTTTCTTGGTGCGACTACTGATCCTGGTGCTGACCTTGCCGTTAATTCTGCTAGCGGCCTTCGTTGGCCTAGTCGATGGGCTGGTGCGCCGTGACGTGCGCAAGTTCGGTGCGGGTCGTGAATCCGGGTTCTTTTACCACCGCGCTAAAGCGTCGCTCATGCCACTGGCCGTGCTGCCCTGGGTGATCTATCTGGCGTTGCCCATTTCCCTGCACCCGCTATTGATCCTGTTGCCAAGTGCCACATTGCTGGGCCTAGCAATAAATCTGACGGCGGGGAGTTTCAAGAAGTACCTGTGATTTGTAACTATTTAAAAATGATTCATTTGTGGAAATGGGCGGCGAAATAGTTGATCACCTCTGCAGCCTGTGTACCTTTTCGGAATCTTTGTTGCTCTGCGAAATCGATCGACGGGAGCATGTGGATTAACTGATGATCAGCATAGTGGGACATCACAGCTTCGGCGTCCAGCCCCGCAGTACGCTGCCCCATCAGTATATTGGCCGCTTCAATGGCCGCACCAATCATTACGTCAGCCAGTTGCACCGCCGGGCTGTCCTTGGAATCAACCTGCGTCACCGAAGTGAGCTTCAGGGGAAACTTGATGCTGGCGATCTCGGACTGGTGAAATTCGATCTGTTGGTCATGATCGATGTAGCGCTGCAGCAGGGTGTTGTAGGTGAGCAGGTTCTTGGATTGATCGTGCTCGACACGGTAGGGGCCGTCCACCATGACCTCCATGCGGCTCACTAGAGATTGCAGCACCACGAGAGCTGCGTCGGTGCTCACCCCCGGCGTGGCGATTGCCGAGAGGCATTCAGGACAGGCATCGACGGCCAGGGGTCCAAGCGCTTCCGGAAGCTCGCGCCACCGTGTTTTTCGTGCCGCGCTTACGAGCGCTCCTAGTGCTGCCAACGATTTGTCTTTGACGGCATGTTGAAACGCCGCCAGCAGTTTATCGAACGCTTCCCTCCCTAGCTGGGTCGGGCCGGCGTAGTACAGCAGGGATGCCAGGGCGTAGTTCTGGCCGTCCTCATAGAAGTTCATGCCGCGTTCGTAGTAGAACGGTTCGACGGCGTAATCCATGAACATCAGCAACAGCAGGTAGCGCTTGTCGCAGACATAGGTTACGCACTTGTAGTTGGTCAGCAAATCCCGCTGCAGAGCCAGCAGGCGGGGATGGTTGCCGGGCCGGCGCACTAGTGAGCGGTACTTGAGCTCGGCGGCTTGCAACTTGGGGAAGTGCTCACGAATCAAACGCCGGGCGTCTTCATTGCTGATGGCGATGGTTGACGCACCCTGAAAGCGCTGCGCAGGGTTCAGCAGGTCGAACCCGGTGTAGCCACTCTCATCAATCCGGAAGCATTCCATTCAAGTTTTCCCCGGCACAATGTTGACACCGATCCGATCCGCCAAGTCCAGCACTTCATCGTAAACGTCCGCATCGTCCAGCAGACTACGTGAGTCCCCCTCATGCTGGAGTGAATCACTGGTGATGCGATCACCAAATAAGATCATGGCACGTGCCGAATCGTCTTGTCTGGAGACCCACGATAGCCCCTGGGCTTGGGGAAATTGAGAGTGGATTGCTGCAGCCCACTTGCGTGTGGCAGGGTACTGGTTCTTCTCGGTGTCGATCAGTTGCTTGCGCGTTACGCCCAGCTTGCGTAGCGGTACGCTTGCAAGGTCAACCAGCTGTAATTCCTCCTCAACTTGAATAGTGGAATGCACCTGGCCAGCTAGTTTGCCTTTATCGACGCTCTTGAAACCGGCCGTGTGCGGGATGTCATGGAACACCGTTTCCATCAATGCACACGCCATTGTTGTTCCAGCGTACAGCGTGGGGATCGGGGTTCCCTGCTCATCGTGGATCGGGCTGAATCGCGCATTGCCTTGCATGCCGGGATTGAACTGATCCGCTTGGTACATGCTCTGATGCACCCGATGTAGCACCTTTCCCGGTTCCAGCCGGCTGAGCGTGACATGCAGTGTGCCCGGAGGTTCCGGCGTTGTGTTAGATGCCTCTTCAGTAGGTGATGATGGCTTAGGCCTAGCCATGCGAGATTTCCTGGACCTCGTCCATCGCCGCCTCGATAACACGCTCGGGCTCGGACGTCAAAAAATCCTGAGGCTTCTTGCCGCCCAGAAAGCTATTGTCCGAACGGAACCAGTACGCCATGCCCCAGCTGTCTTTGTTCCTGGCCAAGATCTCAATGACTTTAGCCATGGCTTTTGACGGTCGGAAACCCGCGTTTCGATCTAAGCCGTAACCTGGAAAGTAGTCGACGCCGCCGTGGTTGATCGCGAAGATTTGCCCCTGCTTTTTCCATTTATTCGGTTGAGCGCTGGGGTTTCGGGTGCTCAACTCTGCCAGTTGTGCAACCTCGGCGGCCGTCAGCCAGTCACCGCTCTCCAACACGGCTTTGCGCGCCTGCACCAGCATGACCGCTTCCTTGAGCAAGCGGGGGGAAGGCGGTGTCCGAGGCATCAGGACGTCGACTAAACGTTCAATGGACTCTCGGTCATGGCGCTCCAACATCAGTTCAAACATGGAGGATGTTACGTTAGCGACATTTGCCGCGAGGGCCTCTAAGACCCGGGGCCTGATATGGTCGAACGTTACGAGCAGTACTTGATCAGCATGTGATTTGCCAAGTCGTGCCTGTACTTCCTTTGGGGTGCCAACCAACGTCGAGACGCCCGGATGGTCTATTACGACATTCATGGATGTGCTCCCTATGGGTTATGATGGTTATCAAATAATATCATATGCTAGATAATCGTTAAAGTGCCTGGTTTCTGACAACTTACCTTGGATTGATAGGAAATTTATCCATGAAGCCCCGCAAGCTCTACGTAATCGGCAACGGCTTTGACCTACAGCATGACATCCCATCGAAGCTGGATCAGTTCAAACAATACCTTCGAGACAACAGCAATAGCGTCTTCAGGGAAGTCGAGGAGTATCTCCCCGTCCGAGAGGACTGGTGCGACCTTGAGGAGGCGTTGGCAGACATGGATGTGGATGCAATTATCGATAACCTGGGTCATTTCATGGCATCGTACGGAGCTGAGGACTGGAGTGATTCTGGACATCACGACTTCCAGTTTGAAGTGGAGAACCTCGTAAAGCGGTTGTCATCAGAGCTTCGGCAGCTATTTGGGGAATGGATACGCCTGCTTCCAATCCCCACTCCGACAACCGCGCTAAAGCGGCTTATCGAACTGGACCGCACCGCGGCATTCCTGAACTTCAACTACACCAGTACCCTGAGTACGCTCTACGGTATTGCACCGGAGCGGATACTGTTCATTCATGGCTGCGCGGCACAGTCTGATGAGGAATTAGTGCTGGGACATGCCTGGCACCCGCAGAACCGTCGCTCGCTGAATGACCGATCAGACATCGCCGATATCGATACTCGGCTGGTCGAGGCTCATGACATCCTTGATGGATACTTCTCTACCACCTTCAAGCCTTCTGAAGCGCTGATAGCCAAGAACCAACCCTTCTTTCAAGGTCTGGCAAGCATCAAGCAGGTGTTTGTGCTGGGGCATTCCTTGTCGGACATCGATGCTTCCTACTTCCAGGCGTTACTCGGCCAGCCCAACGTTTCTGCTGCCCAGTGGCACATCGCCTGTCGCTCGCTCGACGAATGGCTAGAGAAGCAAGCCCAGCTTATTCGATGGGGGCTCAATCCTTCCAGCGCACGATCCATTTCCTGGGAAAGCCTTTGACTCTACATTAACCTTCCCCTGTCAGGGCAAGGCTTGATTAGCCAAATCCGGACGGATGCCAGTTCCTATTGTTTGCAGCCTGATTGCGCCTGCAACGCCACCATTCCTCCATTGGTAATCTAACGAAGGGATGGGGCGATGGTGCTCTCGATTCGGTGTCGCGCCGCGCACGTTGGCGTGTCTCTCTTGCTCACCGCGGTCTTGGCTGGGCCGCTGACGGTTCATGCTGATGTGCCAGCTCAACGGCAACACCTGGCTGCGGCCCTGCGGCAACTTGATGCGCTGGAACGATTCGTGGCGCAGAGCGCTGCGGCCGCGCCCATCGTGCCGGGCGATCGTTACCATTTCGACTATCCGCGCTTGCTCGCCGACCTGGCCCGCGTGCGTACCGGCATCCAGTCTCATCTGACCCCTTCGCGTGCCCAACCGCGTGACCTTGCCGAGTTGGTGGGGGATTACCGCAGTGAGCGCGCCGCCCAGCACAACCCATTGCCGCAGGCACAGCCATGACCTCCGCCCAGATCAGTGCCTTTCAGGCCAACAGTAGCATGTCGCCCGCCATCATGGCGACCGTCCTTGTAGGTTTCGTGTTCGCGGTGCTTTTGCTGTGGGGTGCCTGGGCGATACGCACGGCCTACGTCGGCTGGGCGGAGAACCGAATCAACCAGCGTCAGTTTCTGGGTGTCGTCGTGCGGTTTCTGGCGATGTACCTGGTACTGACTTTTTTCCTCTTATCCTGACCCGCAAGGAACTGACTATGAAGACCCGCTTATTTCGCATGCCTAACGCGCTCGCCTCACTGACCTGGGGCTTGGCCTTGCTGCCCACCCTGTCGTTCGCCCAGGGCTTGCCCACGCTGGAGAATCCCTCGCGCGGCACGGGCGGGGGCATTATGGAGACGATCCGCAACTACGGCTACGACATCGTGCTGTTGGTGGCGCTGCTGGTCGTGGCCTCTATGTTCATCGGGGTGTGCTACCACGCCTACGGCACGTACGCCGAAATCCACACGGGCAAAAAGACCTGGGGCCAGTTTGGCCTGAGCGTTGCGGTTGGTGCCGTGCTGCTCGTGGTCGGCATCTGGCTGCTCACCGAAGCGACGACAGTTCTGTAAGGAAACGGCCCATGTCCGAGCACCAGCACATCCGGGCCGATGGCACCGTGTCGTTTCTGCCGCATCGTCTTAATCGCCATCCGGTCGTGGTACGCGGCTTGACGGCGGATGAACTGTGGATATGCTGCGGTTTGTCGGGCGCAGTGGGGCTGCTGACGGGTGCGCCGTTGTCTTGGGTTTTTTCGACCATTGCCCTGGCGCCGACCTTCATTGTCGTGGGCATTGCCTTGGGCGTGTTCGTCGGTGGCGGCATTTTGCGCCGTAAAAAGCGCGGCAGGCCCGACACGTGGCTGTATCGGCAATTGCAATGGCGCATCACGATCTCATACCCGTTGCTGGCAGGCTGGGTGCGCGGCCATGCTTTAGTCACGCGCACCGGCTATTGGACAATCCGAAGGGCCGTGCAATGAGCCGCTTTAAAAACGAAGTCGCGCACCTGCAGGCGCATATCAAAACCCTGCGCATCGGTGCAGTCGCGCTGCTGCTGGTGGCGCTGGTCATGGGTGGCGGGTGGTGGAGCGCCCCGCGCGACTTGACCATTCATGTTCCGCCCGACCTGCGATCGGGTAGCACCCGCAAGTGGTGGGAAGTGCCGCCCGAGTCGGTCTATGCCTTCACCTTTTATGTGTTCCAGCAGCTTAACCGTTGGCCGACCAATGGCGAAGAGGACTACGCCCGCAACCTGCATGTCCTATCGCCGTATCTGACGCCGTCCTGCCGGGCCTTTTTGCAGGCCGACTTTGAGTACCGCCGCAGCACGGGCGAACTGCGTCAGCGCGTGCGCGGCGTCTATGAAATCCCCGGTCGTGGCTATGGTGAGAACCCGAGCGCTCGCGTGCGGGTGGTTTCCGACGATGACTGGATCGTAACGCTCGATCTGAGCGCGGACGAGTACCACGGTTCCGAGCAGGTCAAGCGGGCGCTGGTGCGTTACCCCATCAAGGTGGCGCGGGCAGACGTCGACCCGGCCCGTAATCCGTTTGGCTTGGTGCTGGACTGCTTTGACGGTGCGCCGCAGCGAATTACCGTGCCAGCGTCAGAAACCCCCGCGCGTAGCGGCCTGGGACTGCAAGGAGATTCCCAATGAGCTTCAAACACCGAGTTCTTGCTGGGTTAGGCGTGCTGGTCTGGATGATGGCGATTCCTGCCCAGGCGGTGGAAATCCTACGCTGGGAACGCCTGCCGCTGGCCGTGCCGCTGGTCGTTGGCCAGGAGCGCATTGTGTTTATCGACCGCAACGTGCGTGTTGGCGTGCCCGCCAGCGTGGGCGAGCGCCTGCGGGTGCAAAGCGCCGGCGGCGCGGTCTACCTGCGGGCCAATGAGCCCATTGAGCCCACTCGTTTGCAGTTGCAAGACGCGGATACCGGGGAACTGATTCTGCTGGACATTGCCGCGCACCCAGCCAATGACGGCGAGTCTGCTCTGGAACCGGTACGGATCGTCGAGGGGAGTACCACCCCCAAGCGTTACGGTCAGCAGGCGGTGGGCAACGACACGGGAGCACACACAGCCCCTGCCAAGCCCGCGCGGCGTGACACCCCGGTGCCTGTGGTGCTCACGCGCCATGCCGCGCAGAATCTGTATGCGCCGCTGCGTACCGTGGAGGCCGTACCCAGCATCATGCGCGTGAATCTGCGCGGTGACCTGAGCCTGGACACGCTGCTGCCGACCTTACCGGTACGCGCGGTCGCGTTGGCGTCCTGGCGGCTGGAAGATCAGTGGGTGACAGCGGTCCGTCTGACCAACATTAGCAGCGGCTGGCTGGACCTGGACCCGCGTGCGCTGCAAGGCGATTTTCTTACTGCCGCTTTCCAGCACCCGGCCTTGGGCCCACACGGTACGCCCGAGGACACGACGGTCGTGTATTTGGTAACCCGTGGGCATGGACTGGCGCAATCGCTGCTGCCCGCCATTCAGCGTTTCGACCCAGCGGTGCATCTGCCTCATCTCACGCAAGAAGCGCAAGGAGACGGCCATGCGCAGTAACGGACTTTTGAAGTGGCTGATGATTCCGGTAGCCCTACTGGTGCTTTTTGCGGGTATCCGCCTGCTATCCGGCGGCGACACGACCCGTTCAGGCGCTGCGGGTTCTGGCAGTCAGCTCACGCCCGAAGAGATGCAGGCGCTGGGCATTGAAGGCGATACCCCGCACGACACCGTGGCAACGCTCGTGGCGCAGGTCAAGCAGATGCGCACCGAGCTGCAGACGGCGCAGGCCGATAACAAGACGCAACGCAGCGAGAACGCGCGCTTGCGCCAGCGCGAGACCGCCATCGACCAGCGCATTAGTTCCGCACTGGAGTCCGAGCGCACCAGCCTGCGGCGCGACCAGGCTCAGCTTGCCAACGAACGCCAACAGAGCGAAGGTTTGCTGCAGGATCTGCAGCGTCGCCTGGAAAACCTGGGCAATGCGGATCTGCCCGTAGGACTGGGTCTGCGCGAGGGGGATGCCGATGGCCTTGGGGCAGGCGCTGATATCCGCTGGGTTGAACCGGATGATGCCCAACAGGACGATGGCCGCAACCGCAGCAGTAGTCTGAGTTTTCCAACGAGTTTCGGTCCCGCGCAAAAGACACTGGAAACCACTGTCGGCCGCGTGGCCGATGCCGGGGCCAAGGCCGCAGGGGTTAGCACCGCCAAGGCGGTCTATACGGTGCCGACCAATTCAACGCTGATGGGGTCTGTTGCGATGACGGCGCTCATTGGTCGTGTACCCATCGACGGCACGGTCAACGATCCGTATCCCTTCAAAGTCATCGTCGGCCCGGATAACCTGACGGCCAACGGCATCGACATTCCCGATGTGGCGGGGGCTGTCTTTAGCGGAACCGCCTCGGGTGACTGGACGCTGTCATGTGTGCGCGGCCAGGTGCGCTCTATCACCTTTGTTTTTCATGACGGCACGATCCGCACTATCCCTGAGGACAACGAGCGTAATAATCAGCGCGACAACCAGGAGGATGGCCTGGGGTGGATCAGCGACCCCTATGGCATTCCTTGCGTGTCGGGCAATCGGCGCAGCAACGCTCAGCAGTACCTGAGCACCCAAGCGCTCATTACCGCCGCCGGTGCGGGCGCCGCATCGCTTATTGATTCGGGCAGCGGTCGGACGTCTTACGTGGGGGCGGACGGATCGATGGGCACGACAGGCATCAGCGGCAACGAGGCCATGGGTCAGATTCTGGCTGGTGGCGTACGGGATATGTCGCAGTGGGTGAATAAACTCTACGGCCAGGCCTTCGCCGCTGTGTATGTACAGCCTGGGGCCAAGGTGGCCGTCCATCTGGAGAAGCCCCTCGCTATTGACTACGAACCTGAAGGCCGCCGGGTCGATCATCGTATAGGAGAAGCCCATGCGCTTGAACTCGATTAAGCCATTGCTGCTGATCGTTACAGCAGCTACGCTCGCCGGATGCGCCACTCACAAGGACGAGTTGCTGCCACATGGCGATCGCACCATGCAGGATATCTGGCATACCGAAGCGGGTGAGGGCGGTAGCGGCCAGGTAGCCCGCCGCCAGTTGCTCGACGTGCGTCAAAGCTTGCGCCGACCACTGACTGAGGCTGATGTGCGCGCAGCCCAGACGGAACAGGCCAGCTACACCCGCACCGCTGCCAATGAAATCCAGCGCCAGTTCCAACGGCTGCCCAATCCGGACCTCGTGATGTACGTGTTCCCGCACTTGGCGGGCACCGACCCCGTGCCAGTGCCCGGCTATAGCACGGTCTTCCCGCTGTATCAGCGGGTGCAGTACGCCATGCCGGGCGAGCGCGTGGAGGCCTATTAATGGCATGGCGTTTTCCCTGGCTTAAGCGTGCCAGCCCTGATGACGAGGTTGCCAACACCGATCAGTCCGATGGCTGGCAGCGCCATATTCAGACTCTGAGCGAGGCAGGGATTTCCGAGCCGGGTGGGGCGGTCCAAGGCAACCGGCCCGCGACACAGGCGGACGAAGAGGCGTTGTACGGCGTGGCGCCGTCCTTTGTCGAACTGCTGCCGTGGGTGGAGTATCTGCCCGACAGTCGCTGCATGTTGTTGGAGGATGGCCAATCGGTGGCCGCCTTCTTTGAGTTGATTCCGCTGGGCACTGAAGGCCGGGAGGCCGCCTGGCTGGCACAGGCGCGCGATGCGTTGGAGAACGCCTTGCAGGACAGCTTTGACGAACTGGACGAGAACCCGTGGGTGCTGCAGCTCTACGCCCAGGATGAAACCAGCTTTGATGAGTACCTCAAGACCTTGCAGGGTTACGTGCAGCCGCGTGCGCAAGGCACTCCGTTTACCGCGTTTTATTTGCGTTTTTTCGCTCACCACCTGCGGGCGGTGGCCAAGCCTGGTGGGTTGTTCGAGGACACGGTCGTCACTCGTTTGCCCTGGCGCGGCCAAAGCCGCCGTGTGCGCATGGTGGTCTATCGCCGCGTCACGGGGCAAACCGCACGGCGCGGCCAGACGCCCGCACAGGCGCTGAACATCGTGTGCGACCGGCTGGCCGGTGGCTTGAGCAACGCGGGTATTCAGGCCCACCGCCTGGATGCGCCGCAGATCCACGACTGGCTGCTGCGCTGGTTCAATCCCCAGCCCCGGCTATTGGGAGCCACGGCCGAGGACCGCGCGCGCTTTTACCAACTGACCGCCTATCCGCCAACGCAAGAACCCGACGACATCGAGTTGGCCAGCGGTCGGGACTTCAGCCAACGATTGTTCTTCGGCCAGCCGCGCTCGGATGTGGCGCGCGGGCTGTGGCACTTTGACGGTATGCCGCACCGGGTCATGGTCACCGATCGTTTGCGCACGCCGCCGACAACGGGACACCTGACGGGCGAGACCCGCAAGGGCGATGCGATCAACACCTTGTTTGACCAGATGCCCGAAGACACGGTGATGTGTTTAACCGTGATCGCCACCCCACAGGATGTGCTGGAGACGCACCTGAACCACCTGGCCAAGAAGGCAGTGGGCGAGACCCTGGCCTCGGAGCAGACACTGCGGGATGTGCAGGAAGCCCGGTCTCTGATTGGTAGCGCCCACAAACTCTACCGAGGCAGTCTGGCCTTTCACCTGCGTGGCCGTGATGAGGCAGAACTTGATCACCGTGGCCTGCAACTGGCGAACGTGATGCTTAACGCGGGATTGCAGCCGGTACGCGAAGAAGATGAGGTGGCACCGCTGAGCACCTATTTGCGATGGTTGCCGTGCGTTTACAACCCCTCGCAAGACCGTAAGCAATGGTACACGCAACTGATGTTCGCCCAGCATGCGGCCAATCTTGCGCCAGTGTGGGGTCGCAGCCAAGGCACGGGACATCCCGGCATTACCTTCTTTAACCGAGGCGGCGGACCCATTACCTTCGATCCCTTGAACCGCTTGGATCGGCAGATGAATGCCCACCTGTTCCTGTTCGGCCCGACAGGGTCAGGCAAATCGGCTACTTTGAACAACCTGCTCAATCAGGTCACGGCCATCTACCGGCCAAGGCTGTTTATTGTGGAGGCCGGCAACTCCTTTGGATTATTCACCGACTTCGCCAAGAGACTGGGTCTTACGGTCCACCGCGTCAAGCTTTCCCCCGGCGCTGGCATTAGTCTGGCACCGTTCGCAGATGCCCGGCGCCTGATCGAGACGCCCAGCGACGTACAGACGCTGGATGCGGACGCCCTTGATGGTGAGCCGACCGCTGATGGCATTGAGGAGGCCGGTGCGGATGAACAGCGCGACGTACTGGGCGAACTGGAAATCACCGCTCGATTGATGATTACGGGCGGTGAGGACAAGGAAGAAGCCCGTATGACGCGGGCGGATCGCTCGTTGATACGTCAGTGCATCCTGGACGCCGCTCGGCTTTGCCACAGCGAAGATGGCGAGCAGCGCACCGTATTGACACGCGACGTGCGCGATGCGCTACGTGAACGCGGCCAGGACGGCACATTGCCCGAAATGCGACGCGCCAGGCTGCTGGAGATGGCTGACGCCATGGACATGTTCTGCCAGGGCTCTGATGGTGAAATGTTCGATCGGTCCAGCACGCCCTGGCCCGAAGCCGACATTACCCTGGTTGATCTGGCGACCTACGCCCGCGAGGGCTACAACGCGCAGCTTTCCATTGCCTACATTTCGCTGATTAGTACGGTCAACAATATCGCCGAGCGGGATCAGTTTTTGGGACGCCCGATCATCAACGTTACCGATGAGGGCCATATCATTACCAAGAACCCGCTGTTGGCACCCTACGTGGTTAAGATCACGAAGATGTGGCGGAAATTGGGGGCCTGGTTCTGGCTGGCCACGCAAAACGTTGATGACCTGCCCAAAGCCGCCGAGCCCATGCTCAATATGATCGAGTGGTGGATCTGCCTGTCGATGCCGCCTGATGAAGTGGAGAAGATCGCGCGCTTTCGCGAACTATCGCCAGCGCAGAAGGCGTTGATGCTGTCGGCACGCAAGGAGGCCGGTAAATTCACCGAAGGTGTGATTCTGTCTAAGAACATGGAGGTGCTGTTTCGAGCCGTACCACCGAGTCTCTATCTGGCCCTGGCCCAGACGGAGCCCGAAGAGAAGGCAGAGCGCTACCAGCTGATGCAGCAGTTCGGTATCAGCGAACTGGACGCAGCGTTTAAGATGTCTGAAAAGATTGATCGGGCTCGGGGAATTGATTCTCTGGCATGGGGACCCATACAGGACTGATTGTTATGTCGGTTAAGGAAACTCTAGCAATAACACAGCGAAATAGCCTAATTTATACTTATATTGGCTCCGATTTGATCTGGCGGGCACTGACTGGAGAATCAGGCAGAAAACGACCCTAAGCAGACGTCGCGCAAATCTGCCCGGCTGTCTGAACGACACCTTACCTGCGATGCGTACCCCGCGCCGAGCATGATTAGGTTCTTGTATCACCCAACGATGCCGAACGCGTGAACTCAGCGAGCATGGCACGGTGATTATGCCTCGAGAACTATGCCAGAACCACTTTGCGCCGTTCCCCAAAGTCTTTTCGCCATTGCTTCAATTCCTCCAAATCGGCTCGTAATTCTGCCTCTTCCGGTATTGGCACAGGGACCTCATCAGACTGACTGTGTTCATAGTAGGAATACTTCGTCATGAGGCGATCGATCAAATCGCAATCTCCCGTCTCGATAATAGGCAGCGCGGCCAGCTTATTGTCCGTCGTCACGCTTCGTCTATGTCGTTTCACTATGGCATAAATGAGGTCATCTTCTACTGTGCGCTCAAGCAACTTTCGGAAATCGCTGCATATACCTTGCGCCCTATCTCGATACTCGTCGCCTCCACCTTCTTTGCCGGCACGCGCTGCCACGTTCAGCCGTTCGATCAGCAGATTGTTCGCAGCCGTGGTATTAGCGTTCCAAGTTGCCTGATGCACGGGCTGTCCAGCCTTGCCAGCATAGGTCTCAATGCATGTCTGGAAGAAGTTCTTTCCCTTGACGGGTTCGCCGATCTTCTTCGCGATGTCCTCCATCGCACCATAAAGGGACAGGCGGTGCGTGAAGACGATGACTTGTCGAGTCTTCGCCAACTCTCCCAGGCGCTTTGCCACTGCCCATTCGTAGTCATGATCCAGCGAAGAAATCGGGTCATCGAACACAAATGGAGCAGGAAACGGCTTTTCACACACATCTGCCAAGAATGCCGCCAGCGCAATGATGCGACGCTCACCCTCGCTTAGAACTAGCTCGAGCGGCTGTTTTCCCTTGGCCGACTTCAACTGAAGGCGGTGCTTTGCACTACCTTTCTCCATCTTGGACTTCACGAGTTCTACCTGAATGCGGCCTGCACCGAGCTTCTTAAGCTCTGCGTTGAATCTGGCAACGTACGCCTGGGTGATGGCCTGCTCCGCCACGACGCCAGCCTGCGTGGTCACCGGGCGCGAATGTGCCAACGCTTTGAGTTTTTCAAGAGCTTGCACGCGCTTTAAACGAGCTACTTCATTGCGCACCGCTTCTGCTTGTTGGCAGACCCAATGCTTGCCTTCCAACGCAGTTTTCTGCCGCTTCGCCAAGTCTCGATCGAAGTCTTTTGCGTCTTTGTCCAACTGCAACGCTTCTGCCTCAAGAGCCTTTGCAAAGATTGTGAGCTTCGTGCACGCATCTTCGCTATCTTGTGCCGGCTGCACGGCCTCAGTTAGCTCGTGTGTTATTAATGCCTGGCGCGCTACCGCTATGGCCTTCCAGTAAGCTTCTAAGTATGCTGCCCACCCTGGGTCGGTAAGACCGGCGGTCTGGAGTTGCGCACAGTAGACTTCTGCTGGAACAGGTTCTGGCAACGCCTTCAGGGCGTCGTGGTACGACTTTTGTGCCCGTGCGGCCGTCGCTTCAACTTCACCTTGGACAAAAGTTTCAAACTCTTGAAGGCGGTGTGCTGCCTCTTCATCCAAGGGTTGGTGGCAGAGCACACACCGTGCTTCTTCCGTAACGGGGAAGTCCCGATTAGGATATGACAATTGGGAGTAGGCGCGCGCAGCAGCCCACATCGCGCGCCATGAGTCTTCACCAACCCCGTCCAGTTTGGCAGAATTAACCTGGGCGGCATCGATAGCAGCTTTCCTGGCGATATTTGCAGTCTGCCGCAGGCCTCGAATTGCCACTAGCGCGTCCGTGCTGTAGGCCGCCGCAGCTTGGAGTATCTTCTCGACGATGCGACGGGTTGCGAGCTCGGCGTTTCGCTTAGTCTGGGCCAAACCTGCAGGATCTGTGGCATTTAACCTTTCCCCCAGACTGTGCAGTTGCGCAGCATCTTCATCCGACCAACGTACAAGGGCGTCCAGGGCTTTGGCGTCGATCGTAGCCTTTAGGCTGTTGTAGCTCTGTACTGCCTCCGAAGCAACGTGCTCTGCCGGCGATACGGGCAGGGCCGAAATGTCTCGATCCTGATCCTCCTCCAGAAGCCGCTTCACATCATCACACGCCGCAGCTAGCGCGACGAACATCGCGACAAGCGGTGGCGTATAAGACGCACTACTTTCACTGCGAAGGTAGAACCCGGCTTCTTCACTGTCGAAGACATCCAGTGCAATCAGCGCATCGATTGGTGCTCCGCCAGCATGCCATTCCGACGACTTCACCGCTCCTTGGCTGGCGTACTCGATCTGGCACTTTTGTTCTGCTGGCGCCGCTTCGAAAACATTCGCGTATAGCAACTGCGCTCGGGGCTTGCCGGACGCTTTCTTAAGCAGCCGGGTATAGCCGGACTTTCCTGACCCGTTATTTCCGTAGACGACGGTTAAATTGCCGTCACCAAACACCAGCGGATGCGCGGGAGAAAGGTTCTCAATACCAATCACCTGACTGACGCTGCGTAGACGCACATCTGACCCAGCGGCGACACCGTTGAGTAACTCATGAAATGGGCGCGTCTTCGTAACTGCTCGGCCCGCGTCTGTTTTGATAAGTGCGTATAAATCGGCAAGATCGTCGCGACCTAACTGCCCTTTCTTTAACAGTCGGTCCGCAGCCTCCTGTATCCAGTCGGCTTGTCGGTGCAACCACGCACGTATGTCATCATGAATAGCACCCATCGTAATTCCTCAAGAGATAACTACGGTAAAAAGTGCCTTACTGTAACAGAGACAAACAATTTGCTAGATTGGCTTAGGCGCACCACTCGTATCACTGAGCACTTTTAGGGCCATGGGACAGAGGGGTCGACTGATGACAGGACAAGAAGCGTCGGGTCTCGAAGGTTCGGTAATATTTTTTTATGGTGGCCAGGTGTGGTGAACGGTCTCGCTGAGTTCCGGAACTGAGCGAGTAATCAGCTATCCAGCGCGTGTTTCTTTTGATTGGTCATCCAGTTGTGGGACGCATTGGTGCTGTGAACTGGTCCTGGTCGCTGTCCCAGGTATGCTTGACGATACAGTGCGCAGTAAGTAGCTACGACTGCGACATGGTCTACGTTGGCTCGGGTGGCCAACAAGCCTCCCGCGCGGCAATACCGGGCATTCACCTTCCTGTCCAAGTGTTCGATCGGTCAAGGTCCCCTAATGGCCGATAGCAGTAGGTGCGAATTCAACTCTAACGTATCTGGCTGTACATGTATGCGTACCACTTTGCTCGTATGCATCAGCTTTCTTCATGCTGAGAATATGGCGGGTCCGCTACGCCAGGCCTTGCTCCCGATGTGCTAATCATTCCACAGTCCCAACGGCCAAAGATCCCCAGGTAGGCAATCACTGCATCAGATCGAAATAGGAATGCCGCCCGCTTAGCGTTGCCGGTCATCTCTGTGGCAATGGTCAGTACCCGAAGCAGGTCTTATTTTTCTATACGGGAAGGGGGCAGGCAGTATGCCGCATTGTTAGGCCACGTAAATAGTCCAATATGTTCGACTAACGCATCTGCACCCGATTTACATCTTGTCTGGGAACTACGATGCGATCACTGACGCCTTCCTTTCGCGATACGTTGCGCCGCTTGATCTGGCCTGTCGCCGTCATGGTGCTGATACTTCTCGTGTTTTGGCGTCCTGCCGTTCCCATTGCCTCGATGGAGCAGAGCGCCCAACTGTCTGCAGACGATGGGGCGGCGATGTCTGAAGCATCTGGACCGCCTTGGCATTATGGTTCCACCTTGGCTCGCTATACCTTGATCTTATATGCCGATCTGGAATGCCCCTACTGCAGGACTTACGTCCCGCCGTTGATGGCCTGGATCGATCTGCATCCTGACATCCGCCTGCAGTGGCAACATCTGCCGCTATCTATGCATGAGCCTGCGGCTTCTGAACTGGCTGCGCTGGCCGAGTGTGCTGGCGAGGCCGGCGGCCCCCAGGCCTATTGGCGGACGATATCCTGGATTTATCAACACACGCAGGGCGAAGGACTGGGGTTGCCAGATGGCATCTACCCGCCTGATCACGACGCCTTACGTGCTTGCTTGGCGAGCGAGCGCCCGTTAGCAATTGTGCAAGCGCAAGCCGACGGCGCAGCCGACCACGGTATAGCGGCCACGCCGACGCTGCAGTTGCGCGACGAGCGTACCGGCCAATCCTTGTGGCTACAGGGACCGATTCCAGGTGACTCGCTGCTGTCAGCGATGGACCTGCTTGTGACCGATGATCCGGTCTCCGAACTCGCAGAAACGACTGAATTGTCCGCCGTCCCAGACGGTAACAAGCCCAGGTAGCCCGCAATCTTAAAGGCTACGGCGTGGCGTAGACCGCGTTGATTGCACACCCCGTTCCGCACCGCATCCCCTGCGCGGATACCCACCTGATACGAAGGTGGTGGATGCTGATTGTTCGCTCATTGTTCTTTATCGTCCCTGGAGGGTTTGCCCTCTTGGGTACGCGTCCTCCGATCTTATCTATTGGAGGTTTGTTATGTTCCCCACCCCTAATGTCGCCGATTCCGGCGCGCAATTAAGCATTGATCTTACCGATCAGCAGGACGATCGGATCATCCAGCAAGCCATTGCACTCTTGGAACATCGCGTGTTCAAGGCGGGGCCGACACTCGATGGCCCGAAAGCGGTTCGGGATTATCTGCGCTTGAAGTTGATGGCCGAGCCCAACGAGGTCTTCGTTGTGGTGTTCCTCAACAGCCAGCACCAAGTGTTGGCGTGTGAATGTCTGTTCAAAGGCACGGTCACCACGGCGTCGGTCTATCCGCGAGTTGTTGTGCAGCGCGCTTTGGAATTGAACGCCTCTGCGCTGATTTTTTCGCACCAGCACCCGTCGGGCACGACCGAGCCCAGTACGGCAGATCGCGCACTCACTAATCAATTGAAATTCATCTTGGGGATGGTCGATATCCGGGTCGTGGATCATTTCATCATCGGTAAAGGTGAACCGTTTTCCTTTGCTGAGTCCGGCTTGCTGTCGTAGTCCCCCCGGCCGCGCCTACGCTAGCGTGGCACTTTTCTCGTTTCAGTGTTCAACCCCTGTGCGGGCTCTCCAGGCCCGCACGGGTCGGCGTAGATCTCGCACTTTCTCAGTATGGGAGTACATCATGCAGCCCAAAATTTATCACTTCGAGGGCGTTGCCTTCATCGCCACCCCTTATCGAGCTGGTACATACCTGCCCAAGGATGTGTTCTGGCGTCAGTTCACCATCACTTGCCAGGGCAATGTGGAATATCCAGAAGACGATCCCGTCTATGGCAGTTGGTGGACGCCGCAAACCCTCGTTCTGGGCAAGTGCGGCTTGATTGAGGATGCCATGTCGCTGGCCAACACTCGAGTATTGCACCACGACTTTGATCTCACCGATGCTAGCAACGCATTGAGCTTCGCACCCGAGTTGATCATCGTCCGGGACAGGGGGCAACGCTTGGTGCTCGCCGGACAGGTTCGGGGAGATACCGTGAGATGGTGTATTCCGGTCGCTTCTGATGACGAAACCGAGCAGATCGTCAACGAGGTCGCAGAACTGCGTAGCGAAGCATCGTACGAAGCAGGTTGGGATAATTTCTCCACCGCGCAAGGCCTGCGCTTTCGCGCCCGTGTCCTGGAGGGTCGGCTGGTGGACCGCTTCTGGCGCCACTACACGCATAAGGTCGTGCTGGAGGCAACTTTATAATCCTAGTGGGAGCCTCGCGCTCCCTTCTTTTCGCGTAGTCGGTGGCTTAACGTCACGAGGAACGCTTCAAACCGGACACCCCTCATTTCCGATTGTTTGTCGCTGTTTTGCACACGATGCGTTGCACTACCAGGGTCATGAACTACGGGTGCCGCTCCATGCTTCGTTCTCTATCTCGTGCCCCGGCGATGTGCCTGCCGCTGGCAATAGCCTTGACTGCAGCGCTGTTCGCCTGCACCGCTACCGCAGCGGATGTCTGGATCATTACCGACCGTCAACACCCCGTCCAGGGTACGCCAGACCGGCTGATCGAGTTGGATGCGCCCATGCGCATTGAAGCCGACCTGTCGGCCGATCTTCCGAGCGATAGTCGCCAAGCCGCTGAACTGGTCCAGCACCGTTTGAAGGAAGGAGGCCACTTGTTGCAGCAACGGCTGGCTGGGGCCTACCAAGGTGTGGCCGACGCCTGGAGCCTGGGTATCACGACCATTCCGGCCATCGTGGTCGACCAGCGCTATGTGATCTACGGCGATACCAATCTCGATCAGGCGCTGACTCGAGTCGAGCAATACCGCAAGGAGCAGCCATGAGCTTACCCCACCTGCGATTCGGAGTCGCCGTGGCGCTCTTGTTTGCCGCGACATCCAGCTTCGCGCTCAACACCGCCACCATTGTGGCTTCCGCTTTGTCGCCATCCTGTCTGGAGTACCGCGTAGTCGGCATCTGCTACTGGCTGTCCTGTGGAGTGGGCGGTTGCCGGATACGCACCTCCATCAAGGTGCGCCACTACGTCCCGGATGCGGTGGTGTCGAGCTATTCAAACACCGGCGCGAACCCCTGGGTGGAAGTACGGCCCATGAGTCTGCCCAATCCCACCGCGCAGGCGGGGGGCGACGGCACGACCAACGAAGGCCATGAGAATAATCTCGCCAAATTCAAGAATAGCGACGTGATCGGTCATCCCGGCGGCGACGTGTTCAACGAGTTCGTCGCGGGTTCTGGATACTTTTGCCAGGGAGCAGGTACAGCCTTCGTGCCGTACCTGCTCAGCACCTTGGATACGTTGGCCTGGCGCTACAACATGCCGGAGGCCGTGTACCCCGAGGCATTGATACCCGGCCAGCGCGAGGTGGGTTCGCGCAGTGGCATGAATCTGTGGGGCAATGTGTACCCGCGCGGTGGCTTTCTGCACCAGACCGATGACTACAAGGCGGGCGCCGTGGTGGCCCAGCGTGCGGGCGACGTCGTGACCCGTCGCGGGCAACCCCATGTGTATCAGCCACTGTTGGCCAATTCTCGGGCGGGTTACTGGCCAGCGGGAGCGCTCATAGAGAGCGATAGCTCAACGGGCAAATGGCAGGAGCTCACACCACGTCTGTCCAACACCTGCACGGTGTTTCCCCATAACGAATCGATGACGCAGGCCCAGCAAGGCGACTACGCCTGGGCGCTGTGGCGTCCGTATAGCTGCTGCCAGCGCCGGGGCCAGACATTCCTGGGCAGTGTGGATTTCAACTGAGCATTCGAGGGCACAACCATGAACCGTCCTGATATGACAAAACCCGCGAGCCTGATCCCGCGCTCATGCCGCCCAGCGGTGCTGGCCTGCGCACTGGCTCTGGCCTGCGGTTTGGCCTCGGCCCAAAGCGGTGGATTCCAGAATAGTGGCAGCGTCATCGGTGATGAGGTCATGTATTCGATTGGTGGCGGGAACGCCGTCTCGATGAGTGGTGCAGCCGGTATGCGCTCCATCGGTGTGGGCGCCGGTTGGAACAGCAACCTGATTTGTGGCGACATGAATATCAGCACGACGATCCAGAACCAACTGAACGGGATCACGAACGGCTTTCAGAACATCATGAGCAGCGTTATACAGAGTGCGACCAGTGCGGTGGCATCGCTTCCCGCGCTGATCATCCAGCGGGCTGATCCAGGGCTGTATAACCTGCTGACCAATGGTGTGCTGCAGGCCCGGTTGGACTTTGACCGGTCCAAGCTCCAGTGCCGCGCCATGGCAGAAAAAATGGCCGACATGGCCGGTGGGCAGATGGGCTGGAACCAGCTTGCCCAGGGTATGGCGCTGCGCGAGGCGGTGGCCAGTAGCGATGCGGTCTCGGCGATCGAACAGGCCGAAACCAGCCGGGGTAACGACGGCGTGCCGTGGGTCGGCGGTGGTAATGCCGGCGGCGCGGGCCAATCTCCGATCAAGGTGGTGGGCGATGTGACTCGCGCCGGGTACAACCTGGTCAATGGCCGTAGCGTGTCTGACACGTCGGCCATCGCCCAATCCAGTTGCGGCAGTCTTTCCTGCCAAACCTGGTCGTCGCCCGATGCGGCGGTGGCCTGGGCGACGCGAGTCTTGGGTGAACAAGAACAACGCACCTGCGAAGCCTGCACCAAGACCCAGACCGTACCGGGCGTGGGCTTGACGCCGCTGATCCAGGAGGAATACGACGCCAAGCTCCAAGCGTTGCAAGAACTGATTACGGGCGCTCGCAACACGACGTTTGAGAACCTGCACGAAGCTGGCAGTGCATCGCTGCCGATCACTCGCGGCGTTGTCGAAGCCCTACGCGACGAACCCGACCAGGACATTCTGGCCCGCCGTTTGGCGTCCGAAGTCGCGCTGGCCTCCGTACTGGAAAAAGCGCTGCTGTTGCAACGCACGTTGTTGACCGGCAAGAAGGAACCCAACGTCGCGGCCAACCAAATGGCGGTGGATGCGGTGAACCAGGAAAGCGACACGCTGGATCGGGAAATCCAGAACCTCAAGACCGAACTGGAACTGCGTCGTGAACTGGCGAATAACTCGCCCATGGCGATTATCCAACGGCATAGCACACGGGCGGCGGGCTCACGCGGTGTCTACCAGGGCGACCCAGTGCCCGACCGTCTGCAGCAATTGCAGCGGTCCGCACCGGGCGGCACACCATGAACGCCGCGTGGCTACGTAAGTGGTTCAACCGGCGCGCTGCTAGAGCGCTGCTGTGGACAGTATTGCTGCTGGTCGTGGCGGTGGCAGCTAATGTCGCGGGCATCTACTTCCTGGGAAGCATTGCTAGCTGGGAGCAGTGGCTGGCAGAGGCCTCTGGCTTTTTCCTGCTGTGGCGCCTGTGCCTCTACGCGGCGACCGCCTACGGGTGGCGGTGGATGCGCCGACGGCTGCTCGCCAGGCAATCCGATGCGGCAACCCGACGCCGATTGCTACGCACGGAGATCGCTGGCGTCCTGGCGCTGGTCACACTGGAGTGCAGTCTGCTGATGCAGAGCACGTAGCGGGAGCGCTGAACCATGACGCTGTTCACGACCGATTACCTGGAGTATTACCTGACGCTGGTGGGCTGGATCGTGCACAACGGCATCTGGTCGGTACTGGTGGCCAGTGGCGTGTTTGCCATCCCCTTCATTGCCATCATCCTGCAGGAGTGGCTCAAAGCCCGTGGCGAAGGCGCCGACGAAGGCAATAAGGGTCTGCTGTCGGCCGCACGTATCGAAACCCGCGTGTGGGTGGCGGTTGTTGTGGTACTTTTCGCTGGCATCCCGTTCATCGACGTGGACCTGAGCCGGGTGCGCTTTGACGATGCCCGTTCCCGCCAATGCGGGGTGAGCGTACCGCAGCCTTCCGATACCGGCTGGAGCCAATCCTTCACCACCCTGAACGACCAAAGCGCCAAGGTGCCTGTGTGGTGGGGGTTTATGCACGCGCTTTCTCGCGGCCTCACCAGCGCATCGGTCGCCGCGATTCCCTGCGGTACCGAGTTGCGTCAACTACGCATGGAGATCGATGCCACACGAATCGATGATCCGGTACTGGCCCAGGAGGTATCGGATTTCTCACATGACTGCTACGGTCCGGCCCGCGCCAAGCTGTTCATGAGCCGTCCAGAACTGGATGACGTGCAGATGCACGATGTCACCTGGATCGGATCGCGGTATTTCGTGGACTCGGCGGGCTATTACGACACCTACCGCTCACGCACCCCGCGCGACGCCTGGCCTTATGACAGCATCCGCGATGCGGGTCTCGCCCAGGTACCCAGTGGCGGTGGCTATCCGACCTGCCGGCAGTGGTGGAGCGACGGGAGCAGCGGGCTGCGGGCGCGCCTGCTGTCCCAGGTTGATTCCGGCCTGCTCAACCGCGTCGCTGGTTGGGCCGGGTTTCTCACCCGTGCCGAGGTCGATGATTCGGTGATCCGCGCGGTCGCTGCGCCGCGCCAGCAAAAACTGAATCAGGGCGCGGTCTATACCGACTACGGCGGCCAGATCGACAAGACGCTGCCCAATGTCGTGACCCGCGCCGCCAGCGACCTTGGCATCACGATCGGCTCGATCGGCTTTTTCCCCGCCATGGATGTGGTGCGCCAGGCGCTGCCCATGGTGTTGTCGTTCCTGAAGATGGCGCTGGTGATCTGCATCCCGCTGGTGCTTATCATCAGTACCTACGAGCTCAAGGCCGTAGTGACGGTCAGCGTGGTGCAGTTTGCCTTGTTCTTTGTGGACTTTTGGTTCCAGCTGGCACGCTGGATCGACAGCACGATCCTAGATGCGCTCTATGGCAGCGGGTGGGGATGGAATCGGCCAGTCACCAATTTTGATCCGCTGATGGGGCTAAATAACAGCTTTGGCGATATGTTGCTGAACTTCGTGATGGCGACGATGTTTCTGGTGCTGCCCGCGTTCTGGATCACTGCGCTAACGTGGGCGGGAGTTAGGGCTGGAAACGCGCTTCAAGGCTTGGCCGATGGTACGCGCGGAGCGGGAGAGGCTGGTCGTGGGGGTTCAAGCGTGCTGATGAGCGCAGCCAGGAAAAGCTAAGGAAGCACCAGTTCAATCGTCTTCAAAGCGTGGGTCTGGATCATCGTTGAACGAAGCGGGGTGATAAAAAATGCTTTTCCGATGATCCCTTTCTTCTGCATTACGCCCTAAGAAGTCATCTTCATCCTGCTCGTTTGAATGCCCCGCAACCCAGGCTGCGGCTACTGCGAACCCCAGCAGCAGCGCCAGCCAGAACGCGGTATAAAGTAGCCCTACCACCACGGCCAACGTGACGATCCACAGCAACGTGCTGACAATAGGAGCAGGTAGACCTTGAGCCACCAGCCAGCCCGACACTTCACGTTCACTGCGCAGATAACCACGCCGTCCGCGAGCAAGCCAGCGGCCAACGCGTTCTGCTTTACTAATGCGGGTTGTCTGGTTCATGATCATCACCTATCCAGGAGACAGAGTTTCGAAAGCGGGTTCGGCTAACTTAGCAGCGCGATATTCAGGCCTTGAACACGCTGAAACATGACGTCGCCCGTCAAGAACACGTGATTCTGGCCCAGTTGCAGGCAGCTGGCCGCCTGCAATGCATCTGGTGTACGCAGCCCATGGCGTACGCGGATCGCCGCCGCTAACTCGACGACCTCCCGGTTCATCTCCACCCACACGAGATCAGGGCGAGCGAAGAACGCATCGAATAGCGCCAATGTGCCCATGTCGTTGGCTTTCATCGGGCCTACGCGACACTCAAGCCAAGAGAGACGGCTGACAGCCGATTCGATTCCTGGGTACGTCTGCGTCGCTTCGGCAAGCTGGTTGCGCACCCGGCTGGCGAAGGGCTCATTGCCTTCGATCAGATAGATGAGGGCACAGGCATCGAAGAATGCAATCACCAGGCGCGCTCTTCCGCCAACGTAGCGTTAATATCATCCTTCTCACGTGTGCCCGCAGATGGCTGCGTCAGCAGCCACTGCAACGCCGTCATCCCTGGGACGACCGATGGTCCCTTGCCTGTGAGGCGCTGGTATTCCGCTTCAGATAACACTACTGCTGCCGACTTATTGCGCTTGATGATATGCACCGGACCTCGCCGCAGGCCTTCTTCAATGGCGGCCATACCTCGGCGCTTAATCTCGGCTACGGTCACGCTATTGTTCATGAAAGCCTCCAAAAAAAGTACTGAAACTGTTTAAATAGTATCAATTTCAGTATCAAACGGCAAGAGGGACGAAGATGTGCACCATTAGCTTATCAATCCGTGGTGTATCTTGAGCGCACCATTGATGCTGCGGGCTGTCATTGTCATCGATTCCTTCGGCCTGACTAATCAGTAGAAAATGGATTCCTGAGTGTCAAGCTGTCCTCCAGAATCTGACCATGGTTCATATCTTCACTATAGAGCGTCTGGCAACCAGCCGCCGTAGCCGCCGCGACGATGCATGCATCATAAAACGACAGTTTATGACGTTCAGCGATCAATATGGCTTGGTCGTGGATGGTTTCTGTGAGCGGAACAACCTTGCAAAAGCCCCGTACCAGTTCCAGAAACTGCGCAATCTCATCCCAGTTCATCGTCAGCTTGCGGCGGCATACGTGCGTGACCTCATTGAGCACTTGCACACTGATGACCGGTCCAGCCTTCAATAGGCTTTCGGCCTTATCCGCCTTGGTTGAATCCTCCGACAGCAGGTACAGCACCACATTGCTGTCCATAAAATGCTTGAACTTAGTCGCGCGCATTCGCCTCGTCCCGGCTGAAACGGAAATCCGCAGGCAGTTTGCCCCGGAAGGTACGCAGACGCTTCAGCAAGGCTTCAGAACCCGGCTTCTTGCGAACCGCAAACGCGCGCGGGCCGTCCACGACGATCTCAATATCGTCACCTTCTTGCAACTCCAGGGCTTCTACCAGGCTGGCCGGAAGGCGCACGGCCAAGCTGTTACCCCATTTGGCGACTTGCATGCTAATAACTCCTACATTTGATATACATTTCAATTGTATATCTATAGATGCAAATTGCAAGATATGTGCTGACGGGTACAACAGGTTTGGTTGCCAATCCGAGTCTGCCTGTCCCGCATTGATACTGGCGTAGCAAGACCGGATTGCCCTATACCCAAAGGGTTCAAAGGCCAAAGGGCCAGGAAGGGGGAAGGGAATGGAGCCAAGGGGAAAGGCCCTACCTGAAAAGGCAAAAAAGGCTCTCTTGCCTGCCCATTACCAGAGGTTTTACATGCTCTCGCTGTTCCAGCGCAAACGGCTACTGCCAGTTATAGATACGACCGCTATACCCCTGACCGAACCACTCAAAGGGCTGACGCGGCCAGAGTCGGCTGCTTCACTGTTGTCCACGCCTCGACGCCAACGTCTGCTGGAACACATTTGGCAACGCACGTCACTCTCGCGCCAGCAGTTTGCATTGCTGTACCGCGCACCGCTGGAACGTTATGCCGAGCTGGTGCAGCTATTTCCCGCCTCGGAAAGCCATCACCACGCCTATCCGGGCGGCAT
Organism: Castellaniella sp. S9; assembly: GCF_027257175.1. Taxonomy (GTDB): domain Bacteria; phylum Pseudomonadota; class Gammaproteobacteria; order Burkholderiales; family Burkholderiaceae_B; genus Castellaniella. The sequence goes on from NZ_JAPFGD010000002.1 coordinate 137,959, forward strand.
GCTCGACCATGGGCTGGAAATCGTGGCCTATGCCTTGAAACTGCGCCAGTCTCATCTGTTGCCTGCGGGAACAACACCCGAAGACCAGGCCGCCCAGGCAGAAGCCTGGACTGCGGCGACGGCCTATGCCGCGCTGCTACACGACATCGGCAAGATCGCGGTGGATCAGCATGTGGAGCATGAAGACGGTAGCGCCTGGCATCCCTGGCACGGCCCGCTGACTCGGCCATACCGTTTTCGCTACCGGGAAGGGCGTGAGTATCGACTGCACAGCGCCGCCACCGGACTGCTCTACACACGGGTGCTCGATGGCAGCATTCTGGACTGGCTTAACGGTTTCCCGCTGCTTTGGTCGGCATTGCTCTACGTGCTGGCCGGTCAGTATGAACACGCTGGGGTGCTGGGCGAACTGGTCATTCAGGCTGATCGTGCGTCGGTGGCCCAGGCATTGGGGGGCGATCCCGCACGCGCCATGGCCGCGCCCAAGCACGCACTGCAGCGCAAGCTGCTGGAAGGCCTTCGCTACCTACTAAAGGAAGAGCTGAAGCTGAACCAGCCCCAGGCCTCCGATGGCTGGCTTACCCAGGATGCACTCTGGCTGGTCAGTAAGACGGTTTCGGATAAGCTACGTGCGCATCTGCTCTCGCAGGGCATCGACGGTATCCCAGCGAACAACACTGCCGTTTTTAATGTGTTGCAGGATCATGGCATGTTGCAACCGAACCCGGAAGGCAAGGCCATTTGGAAGGCGACGGTCACGAGCGAGAGCGGCTGGTCGAACACCTTCACCTTCTTGCGCGTGGCACCCGCGTTGATCTGGGAGTCCGGAGAGCGGCCCGATCCATTCGCGGGCACGGTGGCGATCGATACCACGTTGACCAGCGAGGCGGCGGACGCGGCTGTGGCCGAATCGGCACCCGTGGTGGGCCAACCGCCAGCGGATCAGGAAGCTTCACCATCAGCCGGTGATACTGTAATTGTATCGACTTCGGCAGTGTTCCCGGTGCCGCCTCGGGATACGGCTAGTGCGCCGGACGCCATAGACGATCTATTGACGATGATTGGCATGGACGGATCTTCCTCTGCGGTCCACGGCGAGGACTCTTCGTCCAGGGCGACCCCAAATCCAACTGCGCCATCTCCGCTTACTCCAACCACGCAGTTGACGCACGTTGCCAGTTCGCCAGTCCTGGGGGGACAACCGTCCGGCGAGCATTTCATGGTGTGGCTGAGGGAGGGCATCCAGTTGCGCAAACTCATCATCAACGATGCGAAGGCGTTGGTGCATACGGTGAACGACACCGCCTACCTGGTCAGCCCCGGCGTGTTCCAGCGCTACGCACAAGAGTATCCGCAGGTCGGTGCGCTAGCTAAACAGGAGAAGCAGCAGGACTGGCAGTGGGTGCAGAAGCGTTTTGAGAAGCTACGTCAGCATCGTAAGCAGCCCAACGGACTGAATATTTGGACCTGCGACGTTCTTGGACCACGGAAATCCCGAAGGCTTCACGGCTATTTGTTAGTTGACCCCAGTTTGTTATTCACTGAGTTGCCTCCCAGTAATCCCTATCTCAATCTTGTATGATTTAATTTGACCCGCAACGAACTAACCAGCAATCGCAGCGGGCTTGCTACAACTATTGTCTATCGGCTGTGTGCTCGAGGTCGTCCAAAATCGGACAGTCGGGACGGTTATCGCCGGAGCAACACTCGATCAACGCCTGAAGCGTATTGGTAATTTGTTCCAGGCTGTCGATTTTCTCGCGCAGCTCTGCCATGTGAGCTGTAGCGATACGTTTCACGTCAGCGCTCTGGCGCGATTTGTCGCGCCAGAGGCCCAAAAGCTCATTGATCTCGGCCACCGGAAAGCCAAGATCACGCCCCCGGCGGATAAACCGCAGCATGTGCACATCAGATGCAGAATAATTGCGATAACCCGACTGCCTGCGATTCGCTCGGGGGATCAGTCCGGTTTGTTCATAGTATCGGATCATCTTCGCTGAGACACCTGAGGCTTTCGCTACTTCCCCAATATTCATTTCAATATCTCCTTTCCAATTACGCCGCCGTCGGCAGTTGAGAGGATTTGGTGGCCTCTATCGGTGAGCGAAACCCACGCAAGCGTAGCGCGTTGCCTAGCACGAAGACACTGGAAAGCGCCATTGCTCCCGCCGCGAAGATCGGCGACAAGAGGACGCCCCAGGCCGGGTACAGCACGCCCGCGGCCACCGGGATCAGCGCGGTGTTGTACGCAAAGGCCCAGAACAGGTTCTGACGGATGTTGCCGATCGTCGCCCGCGACAGTGCGATGGCAGTGGGCACGCCCATCAGGTTGCCCGACATCAACACCACGTCGGCCGCCTCGATGGCGATATCCGTGCCGGTGCCGACCGCCAGGCCTACGTCTGCTTCGGCCAGCGCGGGCGCATCGTTGATCCCGTCGCCGACGAATGCCAGCTGGCCATGCGCGGCTTTCAGCTTGCGCACCGCCTCGACTTTGCCTTCCGGCAGGACCTCGGCGATCACCTCGTCGATGCCAAGCTGGCGCGCGATGGCTTGCGCCGTGCGACGGTTGTCGCCGGTGATCATCGCGACCTTTAGACCAAGCTTGTGCAGCGCGGCAATGGCAGCCGGCGTCGTTTCTTTGATCGGATCAGCTACCGCGACGATCGCAGCCAACCGGCCATCGATAGCCGCATAGAGCGGTGTCTTGCCTTCATTACCCAGACGCTCGGAGGTTGCCGCGAAAACGTCAACCTTGAGTCCTAGTTTGCGCATGTAGCGGTCCGCTCCGACCTCAATCAGCTCCCCGTTCACATGTGCTTTCACGCCGAAGCCGGTGATCGATTCGAAGTCAGTAATGTCAGGAATGGTGATTCCTTCGTTGCTGGCCGCCTCGACGATGGCCCGCGCGATGGGGTGCTCGGACTTCGCCTCGACAGCGGCGATCCGGGCTAGCACGTCCTGGCGGTGGAAGCCCTCAGCGACTTCGAGGTCGGTCAACGTGGGGCGACCCTCGGTCAGCGTGCCGGTCTTGTCCACGGCGACGACTTTTGCATCCTTCAGCAATTGCAGCGCCTCGCCTTTACGGAAAAGAACGCCCAGCTCCGCACCGCGCCCGGTACCCACCATGATCGATGTGGGTGTCGCAAGGCCCATGGCGCACGGGCAGGCAATGATCAGAACGGCCACGGCATTGACGAGCGCAAAGGTCAGCGCCGGCTGCGGCCCGAAGACGAGCCAGACGAGGAAGGTCAGCACGGCAACACCCATAACGGCGGGCACGAACCACATGGTCACCTTGTCCACCAGCGCCTGGATGGGCAGCTTCGATCCCTGCGCCTGTTCGACCATGCGGATGATCTGCGAGAGCACGGTGGCGCCGCCCACCGCCGTTGCACGGAAGGACAGCGCACCCTTTTGATTGACGGTGCCCCCGACCAGCTTACTGTCCACCGTCTTTGCAACCGGGATGGGTTCGCCGGTGATCATGGATTCATCGACATAGCTTTGGCCCTGCGTGACCTCGCCATCGACGGGAATGCGTTCTCCGGGGCGCACCTCGATGATGTCACCGGCCGCGACGTCGGCGATCGGAATTTCGAGCACGGTACCGTCACGCTGGACGCGCGCGGTTTTTGCCTGCAAACCGACCAGCCGCTTGATGGCCTCGGACGTGCGGCCTTTGGCCCGCGCCTCCAGAAAACGGCCAAGCAGGATCAGCGTGACAATGACGGCCGCCGCTTCGTAATAGACGTTGACGGTGCCAACTGGTAGTAGGGATGGCGCGAAGGTGGCGGCCAGGGAATAGGCATAGGCCGCGAACGTGCCGACCGCGACCAGTGAGTTCATGTCGGGCGCAAGACGCCAAAGCGCCGGGACGCCTTGCCGGTAGAAGCGGAAGCCCGGCATAGCCAACACCAGCGTCGTCAACGCGAACTGGATGTACCAGTTCCATTGCGCGCCGATGGTGCGCAGGATCAGCTCATGCACGCCGGGAATCAGGTGTGATCCCATTTCCAAGACGAAGACCGGCAGAGTCAGGACGGCGGCAAGTGTTAGGTCGCGTTTAAGCGCCGTGCGTTCAGCGTCTTTACGTTCGTTTGCGGCTTCTTCGTCGGCGGACGCGCCAATATCGATGGGTTGCGCCGCATAGCCTGCCGCTGCGATTGCCGCGATCAGGGTGTTGGGATCGACGCTGCCGCGCACGTGGGCGCGTTCGGTTGCCAAGTTCACCGTGGCCTCGGCAACACCGGGAATGGCTTTGAGCGCTTTTTCGACGCGGCCCACGCACGATGCGCAGGTCATGCCTTCAACCGAAAGGTCGATGGTGGTGGCGGGTACGCTGTAACCGGCGGCCTCGATGGTGTCGACTAGCGCCTGGCGGTCAATGGGACCGCTCGCCTGGATGTCAGCCCGCTCGGTCGCCAGGTTGACGGTGACCGAATCAATGCCTTGGATCTTGCTGAGGGCTTTTTCGACGCGGCCAACGCATGATGCACAGGTCATGCCTTCGATCGGCAGACTGATCGCGGTTGTCAAGGCGCTTTCCTGTATGGTCAAGGTATTCAAATCCCACCTCCTTGTCGTTCAGTTCAAATAGATTAAGAGAAGGATATAGGTTCCTACCGTTGGAAGGTCAAGCATAAAAAACCATGTCCTGCGGTAATTGTGCAAAGTGCACCATCGCCTCATAGTGTCACGCTCACTGTTCGCCATTGTGAGCGCAAGGCTGCGGGCATAATGGGGCTAGTGCTGCCGCATTACGATAAGGTAATGCGGCAGTCATCGTCCGGTCAGTGGCCGGCCAATATAGTTGTCATCAAGCGGCTCTACTGCCTCTTTTGTGGTCGCTACCTATTCAGTTGGCCCCAATCCCAATGGGATCACATACCGCAGCATCCCGTAAGGCCAACCCCTTCGGTGTGGCTCCAGTATGCTGGGACCATTTCATAACAAGCCCGATTCGGTAATCTGAGTCGGGCTTGTCGTGACATTAGAAGGCGCATAATTGTGATCAGGAGAGTCCAGTGAGCCAACAACCAAACCTTAGTCCGGCAGAAGTATATGAGCGCTACCTTAGCCGTGCGATTGCAGATCCTTGGACGCGTGTGCTGCTTGAATTGGCGTCACCCCAACCCGGCGAGCGAGTTCTGGATCTTGCCTGCGGTACGGGCAGTGTCGCACGGCAGGTCGCTCCCATGGTTGGGGTAAGCGGTCAGGTCCTTGCTCTGGATATCAATGCAGAAATGCTGGAAGTAGGTCGTGCACAACCGGCACCGGCTGGTGCTTCGATACTCTGGCAAGAGGGTAATGCAACTCGCCTCGAACTTCCCGGTGACGCGTTTGATCTTGTGTTGTGTCAACAAGGACTTCAGTTCTTTCTCGACCGAGTGCTTTCAGGTCGCGAAATGCGTCGCGTGCTACGCAATGGCGGTAGCGCAGTCATCAGTGTGTGGCAGTCCCTGAGCCGACATCCCGTGTATGAGGCGTTGTTTACGGCAACTGCACGCCTTCTTGATGTGCCCATCACGGACGTCGATGTTGCCTTTTCATTATCCAACCCCGATGAGCTATACACATTGCTCAGCGAGGCGGGCTTTCAATATATCGAAATCACTCCGCGATCACTGTCTATTCGCCTGCCTGAGCCAGAAAAGTTTGTTCAGTTTTCGATACTGGGCGCAGCCACGTCAGTGCCAGCGTTTGCATCTATGGATGCCGTAGAGCGCCTCGCTCTTGTGGACGAAGTAAGGGCGGAGACGCACGCCATCGTGCAAGGCTTTCGGGATGGGGATGCTCTCGCATTTTCTATGGAAACAAACATCGCGATTGCAAAATAACCAACCCCCGGCTTCTACTTTTCATACCCTCGTTTGTAAGACACGCTTTTCACTTGGTACAATCGTTCCCGCAATGAAGAAATTCCTCCTTATTTTTATGCTGGTCATGCTGCCGCTTCAGGCCTCCTGGGGCGTCGTGAGCGTGTATTGCCAGCCAGAAAGGGAGGTTTGCATCGCGCCCTGTGATAGCGAAGCTCAAGAGCAGCGTGTCTCTTTAAGCGACGGGTCCGAGCAAATTGGTTCAACCTCAGGTTTTTTGGACCAATACGAGCATTCATGCCAAGCACCAGCGGCGTCGATTATTTCATCTGCACATCAAACTATCCCTTCCTTATCGTCTAGCTTGGCCCTTCAGTTTCATGAGGCGCAGCTCAGCTTGCCGACCTATTCCGAGCGGCCCGAGCGGCCCCAGTGGCTTTTCGTTGCCTAAGCTGGCACGCCGCTGATTCGACTTCCTTCCTGCTCCACACCTACGTCCTCAGCGTCGTCGCGTTCAATTGACTTTGAGCGTGCGCCCAGCTACTTGCGACGGTAGCGCTTAGTGCCGCATGTAACGGATGGTCCGTTGCATATCGGCGCATAGCCAGAATACCGATATCACCTGGTGATTAACGTTTTTGCGAGCAAAGGTCGACGGTGCTTGAAGCCATCAATCTGGACTGCGTGCGCGGTGAGCGCCGCCTATTTCATAATCTGAGCTTTCAGCTTAAGGCAGGCGAGTGCCTGTTGGTGCGCGGCGAGAACGGCAGCGGCAAAACCAGTCTTTTACGCATGCTGGTGGGGCTAACGCCTCCGGCTGCCGGCGCCGTTCATTGGCAGGGTAGTCCGATAAAAAAACTGGGCGATGAGTACCGTCACCAGCTACTTTATTGTGGCCATCCTTTGGGTCTTAAGGATGCGCTAAGTGCCACGGAAAACCTAATTTCCAGCGTGGCGTTGGCTGACGAATCGGTTACCCAGGACAGTGTGCACGAAGCCTTACGCCAGGCTGGATTGCAGGGTAGGGAGCACCTATCGGTACGAGCCTTGTCGCAAGGGCAAAAGCGCCGTGTAAACCTGGCTAGGCTACTGCTGCAAAGGCGTGCTTTGTGGGTGTTGGATGAACCTCTGACTGCATTGGATACCCAAGCCAGCCTATGGGTTGTACGGGTGATTGACCAGCATCTGAGCAATGGCGGGATTGCAGTCTTGACGACGCATCAGGATTTGACCTTGGCAGGCACGACGCACGTTATACGGGTAGGCGTATGAGCGACACAATTGGTTTATCCGTACTTCGAGGGGTAATACATCGAGATTTAAGGCTCGCCATGCGACGCAAGTCCGATGTGCTGACACCGCTTTTTTTCTTTGTCATCGTGGTCAGCCTGTTTCCGTTGGGCATTGGATCTGAGCGCGACATGTTGCGGCAGATCGCCCCAGGCATTCTTTGGGTGACGGCACTGCTGGCGACCATGTTGTCGCTTGACCGGCTGTTTGAACAAGATTACGCCGACGGCACACTAGAGCAAATGGCTCTTTCACCCGCTCCGTTGGGAATGCTGGTGCTCGGCAAGGTGGTCGCGTATTGGTTGTTGACGGGTTTTCCCTTGACGTTGCTCGCTCCGCTGCTGGCATTGCAATTCGATTTACCAACGCCTTCGTTATTCGTACTGGCTGCGTCGCTGGCCCTTGGTACGCCTGTACTTAGCTTTATTGGCGCGATCGGAGCGAGTTTGACTTTGGGCCTACGAGGCGGCAGCGTCCTGGTCGCCTTGCTTGTGCTTCCGCTTTATGTGCCGGTGCTGATCTTTGGCGCGGGTTCGGTAGATGCCGCCGCAGCCGGCCTGGGCGCTACGGCGAATCTGTCGCTGCTAGGCGCCGTGCTGGTTTTAACTGGGTTTTTTGCACCGTGGGCCACAACCGTGGCACTACGGATTGCGTTGGAATAATGAGCAAGTGAATGATCAATTGGTTTAAGTACTCATCACCCAAAATGTTCTATCCCCTTGCGGGCAAGCTGATTCCCTGGTTTGCAGCCGCTGCCGCGATTCTGGCGATCATAGGGATGTACGTGGGTTTCTTCATGGCGCCCACCGACGCCCAGCAAGGTGAGGGCTATCGCATCATCTTCCTGCATGTGCCGGTCTCTTGGATGTCGATGTTCATTTATTTGGTCATGGCTTTCTGGGCTGCAGTGGGACTGGCATTTAACAATCGTTTAGCCGCCATGATGGCTTCGGCGTTGGCCCCTACCGGCGCCATGTTCACGTTTCTTTCACTCTGGACGGGCGCCTTGTGGGGCAAACCCATGTGGGGGACCTGGTGGGTCTGGGATGCACGTCTGACCTCCGAGCTGATTCTTCTCTTTTTGTACATCGGTTTTATGGCGCTTCAGTCAGCGGTTGATGAGCCGCGGCGTGCGGATAAGGCCGGTGCTGTCCTTGCCCTTGTCGGCGTGGTCAATATTCCCATTATTTATTTTTCGGTGCAGTGGTGGAACACCCTGCATCAAGGTGCATCAGTTTCGCTGACGCAGGCGCCCTCTATGGCCATGATCATGCTGTTCGGCATGCTGCTTATGGCGTTGGCGTCATGGATGTATACGGTGGCGATCGCGCTGATGCGCGTGCGCTGCATCATTTTAGAACGCGAACACCATGCTGGGTGGTTAGACGAATTGAAGGAGGTAAAGCAATGAACTGGACGAGTCCTGCAGAATTTTTTGCGATGGGTGGCTATGGGCAATACGTGTGGGGGTCAGTCGCCGTCACCCTGGTCGCTCTTTGCACGGAATGGCTCCTGCTGCGCCAGCGCCGCCAAGCGGCTTTATTGCAAGTAAAGCGCCAATTAATCCTGAGGAAAGAGGAATCTCGATGAAAAATCGCCATAAGCGCCTCGCGCTCATTGCTGGTGGCTTGGTAGCTTTCGGCATTGCCACAGCCTTAGTGCTGAATGCTTTTCAAAGCAATCTTGTGTTTTTTTTCACGCCTACGCAGGTGAGCGCGGGTGAAGCCCCCCAGGAGCGGACCTTTCGCGTCGGGGGCATGGTGCAAACCGGCAGCGTGCAACGACTAAGCGATGGGCTTACCGTCAAATTCGTGGTGACCGATACCGCCAAAATGGTACCGGTCAGTTATACGGGAATACTGCCCGACCTGTTTAGCGAAGGCAAAGGGGTGGTAGCCCAAGGCAAGCTAGGTGTCGATGGCTTGTTCCGCGCTGAAGAAGTGTTAGCCAAACATGATGAAAACTATATGCCCCCTGAAGCGCAGCATGCGCTGGATGAGGCCGCCAAGAACACGATTACTACGAGGCCATAACGCTCATGATTGCTGAACTCGGTCATTTTTCACTGATACTGACGCTATTCGTGGCGCTGGCGCAGGGCTGTTTAGCCCTTGCTGGCGCGGCGCGTGGCAATGCCGTCTGGATCGCCTTTGCTCGACCCGCCGCGACGGCGCAGTTCCTTTTAATTATTGTTAGCTTCGCTACGCTGGGTTGGTCCTTCATTGTTAAGGATTTTTCGGTGGCTTACGTCGCCCAGAATTCCAATTCGCAATTGCCTTTGCTTTACCGTGTATCTGCCGTTTGGGGCGGCCACGAAGGATCGCTTTTGCTGTGGTTGCTGATGCAAACAGGCTGGGCCTACGCAGTCAGTGTGTTCTCCAAGCAACTGCCCGATGTCATGGTGGCACGTGTATTGGGGGTGCTGGGCCTGGTCACGGCTGGATTCCTGCTGTTCGTGCTGCTGACCTCTAACCCGTTCGAGCGTCTCCTACCTGCACCCATAGAGGGTATGGACCTGAATCCGCTACTGCAAGACATAGGGCTGATATTTCATCCGCCGCTGCTATATATGGGGTATGTCGGGTTTTCGGTCGCCTTCGCATTTGCCATTGCCGCCTTGCTGGCGGGGCAGCTTGATTCGACCTGGGCCCGTTGGTCCCGGCCCTGGGCGACGGCAGCGTGGTTGTTCCTGACCTTGGGTATCGGCCTGGGTAGCTGGTGGGCCTATTACGAACTGGGTTGGGGCGGTTGGTGGTTCTGGGATCCGGTAGAGAACTCGTCATTCATTCCATGGTTAGTCGGTACCGCGTTGATACATTCCCTGGCAGTGACTGAAAAGCGTGCCAGTTTCAAGAATTGGACAGTGCTGCTTGCTATCAGTACCTTCTCGCTGTCCTTACTGGGGGCTTTTCTTGTGCGCTCCGGCGTGTTGACGTCGGTACACGCCTTTGCCACCGACCCGCGCCGAGGCGTGTTCATCTTGATGCTGTTTACCGTGGTGGTGGGCTCGTCCCTGATCTTATTTGCCTTGCGCGCGCCCAAGGTGGGCATGGGCGGGCGGTTCGAGCTGATCTCGCGTGAGTCCCTATTGTTAGTGAATAACGTGCTGTTGGCCGTAGCCGCAGGGGCCGTGATACTTGGAACCTTGTATCCGCTTTTCATTGATGCGCTTGGGTTAGGCAAGCTTTCCGTGGGGCCGCCATACTTTAATACGGTTTTTGTACCCCTGATGGTGCCAGCGCTGCTGCTTATGGCGGTAGGCCCGGTGGCCAACTGGAAATCGGCCAAGATAAGCGTTTTGGTAAAACACCTGTATGTCCCGGCTGCGGCGGCAGTGGTTGTCGGTATTGCCGCACCCTTCATGTTGGGGCGTTGGTCGGTGTTGGTGGCGCTAAGCCTGGCGTTGGCTACCTGGATAGCGACTGCGGTGGTCAAGGGTATTGTTGATCGTATGCGTGCTACGCGTACTGGGCTGCTGGCCCAACCGCTTAGCTGGCTAGGCATGCATGTGGCGCATTTGGGTATCGCCGTGTTCGTGGCCGGGGTGACTATCGTCATGGGCTATGAAACCGAACAAGACGTGCGTATGACACCTGGCAGCACGGTAAGCGCAGGGGGCTATGAATTGACCTTTCTTGGCGTGAATAAAGCACAGGGACCTAACTATATGGCAGAAGTCGGTGACATCGAACTGTCGCGCAATGGTAGTGTCTTACGCAAGCTGCATCCCGAAAAACGCAGCTATACCTCCTCTGCGGAGATGCCCATGACAGAAGCGGCAATTGATGCCAACGGCTTGCGTCACGTGTACGTCGCCCTGGGTGAACCGCTCGCCGACGGCGCCTGGAGCGTACGTGTTTACTACAAACCCTTCGTGGACTGGATCTGGATAGGTTGCATCTTGATGGCGCTGGGTGGCTTGCTGGCCATCAGTGATCGCCGTTATCGACTTAAGAAACGTCGTCAACGCAAGGCGGCCTTGGTAACCGCAGGAGCCACAGCATGAGTCGCTTTATATGGCCCTTGGTCGGTTTTGTCGTATTGGTCGGCTTCCTGGCTTTCGGTTTGACCCTTAAGCCCAGCGAAGTTCCTTCGCCTTTTATTAACAAGCAGGCACCAAGCTTTACCTTGCCCCAGTTGGCCTCACCAGAAGACACGTTTTCGCCAGAAGCCATGAAAGGCAAAGTGTGGCTGCTGAATGTGTGGGCCTCTTGGTGTTATGCCTGCCTTGAAGAGCACCCTGTGATTACGGATTTGGCGAAAACGCATGGCGTGCCCATCGTTGGCCTCAACTACAAGGATGTACGCAAGGAAGCGATTTCGTGGTTAGAGCGCTATGGCAATGGTTATGTGTTGTCCGTATCCGATACGCAAGGGCGCGTGGGCATAGACTATGGCGTTTATGGCGTGCCCGAAACCTTTGTTATTGATAAGGACGGCTTCATTCGTTACAAGCACATAGGCGCGGTCACTGCTAGCGCAGTGCGCGAAACCATACTACCCCTGATACGGGAGCTTGAGCAATGAAACATTGGTGGCTGACATTGTTGTGCGCTGTTATCGCGCTGCCATCGTGGGCGGATAACGGCACGGCGGAAAAGCGTATGTTGGATATAGCTGCCGAGCTGCGCTGCTTGGTGTGCCAGAACGAATCGATCGCGGCCTCGCGTGCCGACCTGGCCGTGGACTTGCGTCAGCAGATACGTGAGCAGATCCAGGCGGGCGAAAGCGATGCCGAGATCAGAACCTATATGGTTGATCGTTATGGTGATTTCGTACTTTATCGCACGCCATTAAAAACCACCACGCTATTGCTCTGGTTTGGACCCATGCTGTTGCTGGCCTTTGGGTTCCTCGTCTTGGCGATAACATTGCGTCGCCGGAAAAACGGCGAGGCTGATGCATTGTTAAGCGACGACGAGCGCAAAAGGGCGCAGGTACTGCTCGCCCAAACCACGGACACCGGAACATCACCATGAATTTAATTTTTATCCTTATTGCTGCATTACTTGTTGTTAGCGTCACCTTGTGGCTGGCGTTTGTTCTGTGGCGTGGACCCAAGTTGGACAGCAGTGTCGAGTATCACGCCGTCAATGCGGCGGTACTGCGTGACCAATTGCTTGAGCTGGAGCAGGATCGCGCCAACGGTATATTGTCTTTGCGTGATCACGCTACGGCCCAACAAGAGCTGCAACGACGAGTGCTGGACGAGGCAACACCCGTTCAGAACACCAGCGTACGACGCCATAGCAGCAAGCAAGCCGCGATAGCGCTGGCTATCGTCTTGCCAGTGGCGGCAACGCTTACTTATCTGGCGATAGGAAACCCCGCAGCGATTACTCCACCGCCGACGCGAAGTGCTCCCGCTATGACACAAGCCGATGTGCAGGCCATGGTGGACTCACTCGCTGCGAGGCTGGCGCGCAATCCTGATGACGCGCCTGGTTGGCTCATGCTGGCGCGCTCTTATCGCTATTTTGAAAAGTATGAAGATGCTGCTGCGGCCTTTGCCAAAGCGGCTGCCGTCATCCAGACGGATCCTTTGGCGTTGTCGGAGTATGCCGAAACACTCGCCAGAAGCAATCAAGCGGGTTTTAAAGGGGAGCCGACCCAATTGCTGGAGCGCGCGCTGACGCTCAATCCTCGGGAGCCATTCGCCTTGACTTTGGCGGGGGCCGCAGCGCTTGAGCGCCAAGATTACCCGGCAGCGATCAATTACTGGCAACAGTTATTCGAACTGCTTCCGTCTGATTCAGACAGCGCGAGGGCTGTCGCAAACAGTATAGAGCGAGCTCGCCGAGAACAAGCCGAAACGGCAACCCCCAAGAACTGATGGATGCTGAAACTTAATAATGAAGAACTCTTCTAAGATAATCGCTTGGGCAGCAGTGGCGTTAATCAGCGTGATCGCCATCGCGACAGCCTTGTTTTTATACCAACGTAATAATGCCTCGAAGAATCTCCTAAGTGGAGTACTTAATGTTGCGGTGGACATAGGGGGTCAGCGCTTCATGCGCTGGCATACGCCACGCGAACTGCCTTTGATCTCCTTTCAGGATGCGACGGGCAAGACCGTGACCTTGGCCGATTTCCATGGCCGCGTCATATTGCTCAATGTATGGGCGACCTGGTGCCCCCCATGTCGCGAGGAGATGCCATCGCTGGACCGGTTAAATGCCAAGCGTGGCGGCTCAGACTTCGAAGTCGTTGCGCTGTCGATTGATCGAGACCCTGATCTGATCAAACCGTTTTATCAGGATTTTGGTATTCGAACGTTGAAACATTACGTTGACCCGACGACAAGGGTATCAGACACGCTGCGTGCGCCGGGCGTGCCAACAACGCTATTAATTGATCGAGAGGGTCGCGAAATCGGACGAGCGATGGGGCCCGCTGCCTGGGATGGCGCGCAAGTCGAAGCCCTGATTGATGGCGCACTGCTACGCCCCTCTATTCGGGATTCAAAGTGATGAGAGATAAGAATAAAACAAACTATCTACATGGAATGACGCGATGCTTGAATTAACCGTCATTGGACTATTAACAGCGTTTTTCGCCGGTATAGCGTCCTTTCTCTCGCCCTGTGTTTTACCGCTCGTGCCCGGTTACCTTTCCTATATTGCAGGCGACTCCATTGAGTTGAACGCCTCTCAGCTCGAGGCACGTTCTGCTCGATGGCGAGCATTGGGCCTTAGTGCGTGTTTCGTTGCTGGCTTTTCCATGGTATTTCTAATTTTGGGAGCCAGCATCACCGCAATCGGGCGTTTGTTCTTATCGTATCGCTACGAACTGAATATCGCTGCGGGAGGTGTTATTGTCATCGCCGGCCTGATGATTATGGGTGTCATACGTGCCCCTTTATGGATGCAGCGTTACTACCGCTTTGAACCGCGGGGCGGCGGTGGCAAGCCTTGGTCGGCTACTGTGCTTGGCATGGCGTTCGGCTTCGGTTGGACACCATGCATCGGTCCCGTGCTCGGCGGCATTCTGTTGCTTGGCGCCACCTCTGAGAGTCTTGGGCAGGGCGTACTGCTTTTGGGGGTCTATGCACTGGGGTTAGGCGTACCGTTCCTTCTTTCCGCTTACTTCATGACGCCGTTTATGCGTCGACTGGGTTCGTTGCGCCGAACAGGCCGTTATCTTCAGATAATCACCGGCGCGATTCTGGTGCTGATGGGCATTGCGGTGGCGAGTGGACAGTTGGTGCGTTTTGCGATTTGGTTATTGAGGACGTTCCCGGCGCTTGGGGCGATTGGGTAGTTGTGTGTTTTGCCTCTTGAGGTTCCGATCAGCTACAACAGCCTTTTTGTCTGCTGTGTTCTTGAACTGGCGGACAGGGTACGGAACCGTACGAACAATAAACACAGCAGTCGCCGGGTTGCGGCTTCAAAACAGCCCGGCATTGTTCGCACTCGTAGAACCATTGGCAGGCGTTAGTTGGCATGGTTTCCGTTTTGATATGCCCACATTCAGGGCAGGTCAGCGTCGATTCTAAGACAACAGTGCTCATTTCATGTTCCTCATCTTCAGGGATATGTGCATGGTCGTGCTCCAGAAAGGCGCAGGACCATTCGGCACGCACAATGCCTGCACAGGCTCAACCATGGGGTATTGATTGTGTTACGGAAATACAGTGGTACTACTGACGTCAACATAACGCAATCATTAAAAATTTGTAATATGAGGTGAATGTAGAACACAGATTGCGTGAAGACAACGAGATTTTAGAGCAGAGTATTGCGCTTCAGGCATTGAAGTTGCTGGATTAGGGAAGTGGCATCGCATAGCGGAGCCACTTGATAATCACACCGTAAGTTCTTTGGAGATCAATATGGCTCATGAAAAATTTCAATCTTGCATCGACGCTTGTTATGCCTGCGCCGCTGAGTGCGACCACTGCGCTGTTTCATGCCTGCAGGAACAGGACGTTAAAAGCATGGCGCGTTGCATAAAGCTGGACATGGATTGCGCGCAGATTTGCCGCATCGCGGCCAGTTATATGGCCAGGGGCAGTGAATTCGCCCAGGCGCTTTGTCGCTTGTGCGCAGATGTTTGCCAAGCGTGCGCAGATGAATGTGCCAAGCATCAAATGGATCACTGCCAGCGCTGCGCCGAGGCTTGCCGCAAGTGTGCCGAAGAGTGCAGGCGGATGGCATAGACGACTAGTGCCCGCACAGTACAACCGCTGCATGATGCATGTTGCGGATGCGATGTGCTTACTGGTCAGAGCCTGGCGTACGGCCAGGTCTGCCCGCTCCACTATTAATTCAAATGTCTAACAATCGGTTGGCGAAGAGAGGTGCACAACTACGCTACGTGCTATGGCGGCATTTTTGATAAGGACGGGCGTACGCGTTCGAGATCAGCCGTGACTGTGCCAACACTCCGTCGCCGATCTCAACTCGTACGTCCACTACCGGTTCAGCCTTGTATAACAAAACCAAGCCAGACATCTCGCTCCAAGAAAACAGAACACCGTTAGCGCCATAGCCAGACCGGAATCGGCTACTAGTGGAGCGACCAATCCCGAGGCCAAGGTCATGACCATGGTTTGAACAAAACCTTGCAAGGATGCTGCCATCCCGCGTGCTGAGGGGAACAGATCGAGCGTCAGCAATGTAATGGTTGGGGTTACAAACGACATGCCAACGGTATAAAGCGCTACGGGCAGAATGACCCAGGGCAGAACGGGCGGCAGAAAGGCGTTGTACACCACGTTGAGCACCGTGGCACCCGCCATTATCAAGTATCCATAGCTGACGGCCGTCAATGGCGTGAATCGTTTCGCAAGTTTCCCTGCCAGGTAAGCGCCGAAGATTATGCCGGTCGTCGCAGGAATGAACAGCCACCCGAATTCCGCCTTACTTAATTCAAGATACTGAACAACGAAAATAGGCGCTGCGGAAACATACAAGAAAAAGCCTATGAAATTACAACTTAAGGCCAGGGTCAATAACCAGAACGGCTGGCTTCTTAGCACAGCGCTGTAGTTTCGCAGCACCGCCGCTGGCCTCATCGATGTCCGTCGCTCCCGTGGCAAGGTCTCCGGCAGAAAGAAGTAGCTGGTCATCAGTTGCAGCCCGCTGAAAATGGCCATAAAGATGAATATCGGCGGTGTTTAGTGTCTACCAGCGAACGAGCTACCTGAAGGTAAGCGCGCTCCATTCGTTCATCGCCTCCTGCCCGATCAGCCATTGTCTCGAGCGCACGCAATAGGTGCTCAGCGACCAGAAGATCTCCTTCGTCACACGCCCGCTTGAGGGCAGCCAGGATGTCATCGTCCAAACTTGTGTGGTTCTCGTCCATGGCATTCATAGTTCCTCAGGCAGAATTGCAGTGTTCCGGGGAGCGCTGTCTGCCTCACTTGGTCTTCATCACGTTTATCAGCAGCGTAAACGTTCCCACAGTGACAATGTCAACCGGCAGTATTTGCCGCCCGTTGTAAACATGGAACGCTTTGCCCTCTGTTCACCAGTGCCATTGAAACAATGCGAGCGCTTTGTACATATAGCAACAAATCTTTTGCTTCCTAGAGCGCTTTTCCAAAGATGACAAAGATGTAATGTCCGCGCAATCTGTCTGACAGCAACGGACCGTTACAGTAGGCTTGTCGGTAGATTTCCGCATAAAGCGCTAGCGACACAAGTACAAGGAGAGCTAACAATGAAATGCGATATAAAAACGATGGTGAAAGGCGGTCTTGGGCTAGCCATGGTGATCGCTGTTGCGTATGCGGTATTGCCCGCCGCACGTGAATTGATTATTGCTGTGAGCCCATTCTTATTCTTCTTAATCTGTCCGTTGATGATGTTTTTCATGATGAAAGGCATGCAGTCGGGCCACAGCGATAACGAATCAAAGAAGGGCGAACCCGCCCAAGTGCCAATGCCGGAAGAGGCTAATGCTGGGGACCGTCGACGTTTACTAAACCACAATAGAGCACCTTGATACCTGAGCAGGTCATGGGAACCAAACTCACACGAATAGTTCTCTTAGCGCTAGCTGTAATTGGGTTGGTCGCTATTTTGGCCTTCGTTTTCATGGGCGTCATGATGGTCTGGATGATGAGTAGTTGAAGTGAAATCTATCCGTTTGTTGATGGCTCTGCTCGTGCTGGCACTGGCGTGGTTACCTGGCGTTAGTCCCGCACAATTTTCTGAAATGCCAGCCGACCCCACCGGTATTACAGTGTCGGCTTCTGCTTCCTCGAACAGTGGGACTCTGGGCTCCATGCGAAGTTTGTTTGGCAGCGAGAGTTCTGATCAAGAGCTGTTGCCACCAGATGAAGCGTTCAAAGTCTCGGTGAGGGCACGCGACGCCGATACGCTGGTCGCTACGCTTACTGCAGTAGACGGCTATTATCTTTATCGCGATAGGATTGCGTTTGACCTTCAGCAGCCATCCAACGCGGCGATCAAGAACGTCGCGCTACCCCAAGGTAAGCTTAAGGATGACCCCACTTTTGGGCAGGTCGAGGTGTATTACGGATCTGTCCAGATCCCAATTACGTTAAATCGGTTGTCTGGATCTATTTCCGAGCCGCTGATTCTGCAAGCCTCCTATCAGGGTTGTAACGATCCGACCGGAGTCTGCTATCCACCAATAAATAAAACGCTGTCCGTAGTTCTTGCCGCGGTAGCCCAGACCAGCGCCGCCTCAGCGGGTGCTAACGTCGCGCAAGCTCAAGCGAGTAGTGGCATCCCTCGAAGCACTGCCAAGGTCCAGGTCTCGGAAACAAGCCTCGTACGAGATCTGTTCGCTCAGGACAATGCGTGGGCGCTCATAGCCGCCTTCTTTGGTTTTGGCTTGGTTCTGGCGTTTACACCCTGCATGCTACCCATGATTCCGATTCTGTCGGGAATGGTTATTGGGCAAGGCCGATCACTAAGCCGCCGCCATGCCTTTGGCCTTTCTTTGGTATATGTGATGGCCATGGCCGTCACTTACGCGCTCGCAGGTGTGGCCGCGGGGTTAGCAGGCACGATGCTCTCGGCATATCTGCAAAAGCCATGGGTATTGGGCAGTTTTGCCGTCGTCTTCGTACTCCTCGCGCTTTCCATGTTCGGCTTTTATCAACTCCAGATACCCGCTTCCATACAAAGTCGCCTAGCGGGCGCTGCAAACCGATCTGCCGGTGGCAAGGTCTTCAGTGTGTTCGTCATGGGCGTATTGTCCGCCGTCATTGTGGGACCGTGCGTTGCGGCACCTCTGGCCGGAGCACTGCTTTATATTGGGCAGACAGGAGATGTCGTGCTGGGTGGCTTGGCGCTTTTCTCGCTGGCTATAGGGATGGGTGTTCCGCTTCTGATCTTTGGCACCACAGCGGGTGCACTTTTGCCTAAGGCCGGCTCGTGGATGAGGTCCGTGCAGCACTTTTTTGGCGTCACGATGCTGGCGGTGGCCATCTACCTGATTTCCCCGGTCATACCCTCTGTCGTCCATATGAGCTTATGGGCCGTCTTGCTCATTATTTCTGCGATGTATCTGAAGGTGTTGGACCCGCTGCCTGACAGCTCGCCTGGGTTTGTGCGTTTTGGCAAAGGGGTAGGGGTCATTGCACTCATTTCGGGTTTGGCGCTGCTTATCGGCGTGCTGTCAGGAGGCCGCGATGTGCTGCAGCCCCTGAGTGGCTTAAGAGGTCCAGGTGTTGCGGCCGCACAGAATATCAGCTTGCCCGAGCTGCAGTTTAAGAAAACTACGAGTCTCGCCAACCTTGAGTCGCAATTGCAGGCGGCGGAAGGTCGCTACGTCATGTTGGACTTCTGGGCTGACTGGTGCGTATCCTGCAAAGAGATGGAGCGCTTCACGTTTACAGATGCCCAGGTAAGAAAACGCCTCAAAGACGTCGTGTCGCTTAAAGCCGATGTGACCGCGAACAATGCCGACGATCAAGCGCTGCTCAAACGTTTTGGGCTCTTTGGCCCCCCCGGCATCATCTTCTTTGACAGGCAAGGGGCGGAGATCGACTTTCAGGTTATCGGGTTTCAGGCACCCCAGAAATTCTTGCGCTCTTTAGATTCGGTCATGCCAGGTCAGTGAGGTTGAGAACCAGACGTTTAGTTAAGTCAGCCCAGAGCTTTACTTCAGGTAGGATCGCAGCACCGCCGCCAGCTGATTGACCTCCTGTTCGCGTTCCTCCGCTGTCAAACCCTCGGCAGCGACGTGCTCGCGAATCTGACCTTCCAGCACCTCAACCATGAGGCCGTTTACCGCTCCGCGGATAGCTGCGATTTGCTGAAGTATCCCAAGACACTCGTTCTCTGCTTCTATAGCTGCTTCGAGAGCAGCCGTCTGGCCGTGAATTCGCCGCACCCGTGCTAGGAGGCGGCTCCTGTCTTTAACTGTATGCGCCATTCTGATCTCACTGGAAAAATAGGGTACTGGGGTATAGTATATCCTGATATAAACTAGAGACTCCCCATGACTCACACATCAGCTCATCGTTGGCAGCATTCCCACGTATTTGATCAAGGCAACCCTGCTGCGGAACGCAGGACTCGCTGGGCTGTATGGCTCACGGCCCTCATGATGGTCGGCGAAATTGTGGGCGGTTGGTGGTACAACTCCATGGCGCTCCTGGCCGACGGCTGGCATATGAGCTCGCACGCCTTGGCGCTTGGGCTTTCCCTCGTTGCATACGCCGCTGCCAGGCGGTACTCAGAAGATCGTCGTTTCGCCTTTGGAACATGGAAGATCGAGATTCTAGGCGGATACTCTAGCGCTATCATGTTGTTGGGGGTGGCGGGGTTGATGCTTTTCCAATCAGTTGAAAGGCTCTTTTCGCCAGCCGAAATCCACTACAACCAAGCGATCAGTATTGCCATCGTCGGTCTGCTGGTGAATCTGGTTTGTGCATGGCTGTTACGAGAAGATCATGGGCATCATCACGCGCACCATGCAGGAGAGGGCACAGCGCACCACCATGACCTGAACCTGCGTTCAGCGTACCTGCATGTTATTACCGATGCGGCGACCTCTGTCCTGGCGATAGTGGCGCTCTTGGGCGGAAAGCTTTGGGGCGCCGCATGGCTCGACCCTCTTATGGGGATCGTGGGTGCAGTCCTTGTGACCCTGTGGGCGCAAGGGCTACTGCGCGAGACGGGGCGCGTGCTGCTGGACGCGGAAATGGATACTCCGGTGGTAGACGAAATTCGAGAAGTTTTGCGCCAATCCCCCACAGTGCAAATCACCGATCTTCATGTATGGAGAGTCGGCAAAGGAAAGTATGCGTGTATCGTGTCGCTCGCCACGTCAAGCTCGATCACGGCAGACCAGATTCGGCAGCAACTGAGCATTCACGAAGAACTTGTCCATGTAACCGTGGAAATAAACACGCTGCATACATGAGAATCAGGCGTAGCCGCTCAGCGTCGCCTAAGTGCATTGGCTTCTTATATGGTGAGGTGTTCATACAGAATGACCGTACCGACACCTATCAGCGCTAACCCGCCAAGAATTTCAGCCCACTTGCCGGCTACATTGCCGATTAACCGGCCGACCATGACACCTAGCGTCACCATTAGGAACGTCGCTAAGCCAATGGCCGCGGCCGTTATCAGAATATTGTTATCGATAAAGGCCAGACTGACGCCCACGGCCATTGCATCAATGCTGGTGGCGAATCCCGTGGCGGCAAGCAGCCAAAACGAGTGACGGATTGCAGGGGTGGCTTCGGGCTCTTCAGCCCGAAGGCCGGTGCGGATCATCAACACGCCCAAAATCAAGAGGAGTGTGAAAGCGATCCAATGATCCCAATCTGCGACGAACTCAGCTGCGATGGAGCCCAGCGCCCACCCGACCAAGGGCGTGATGGCTTCGATCACACCAAAAATAATACCGGTTCTTAGCGCTTCTGATAGGCGAGGATTGCGAAGGGCGGTACCTTTGCCCACGGCAGCCGCAAACGCGTCGGTTGACATGGCCAACGCCAGGATCATCGTAGAAACAAAATTCATGCGGGAGTGGTTCCAGCCGAGCGACACATGGACTTTCCGGTACGGCTCGGCAGCGCATTGGAAAAGTCAATGGTCTCGCCATGCCTTTCGGCCGCTTGCGCCATGGCTTTGGAGCCAAGAATGTTGACGCAACCCTTTCGCGCCAAGTCGAAAGTAGGCTACTCCCCAAAGAGGAAACTGAATTCTAGCACTTGACTGCACAGGCGCCGAAGTGGCGCTCGCAAGGGAACTTAGATCGGCAGATCTCCAAATTTAATGAGTAGATGGTTATCTCCCTGTAATCGTTATTTTTGTGGATCTGACCTGTCCTGGCTTTTTCGATCCAGGGTAACTTGAGATAATGGCCTCTTCGATAGCGAGAGGCAAATGAAGAAGACGCGATACAGCGATGAGCAGGTCGTTCGGATCCTGCGCGAGACCGACAAGGATACGGTTGCCGAGGTGGCCAAGCGCCACGGCGTGAGCGAGGCGACGATCTATGCGTGGCGCAAGAAGTTCGGCAGCATGGAGACGGACGAAGTCAAACGGCTCAAAGCGCTGGAAGGGGAGAATGCCAGGCTGCGCAAGCTGCTGGTAGACCGGGAGCTCGAAATCGATGTCATGAAGGAAATCAACGCAAAAAAGTGGTGAGCGTACAGGCTCGGCTTGAGCAGGCCAGATATGCCATTTCTCGTGGTGTATCGCAACGCCGGGCCTGTACGCTAATGGATGTTTCCCGTTCCGGTTTGTATTACACGCTGAGGATGCCCGTGAAGGACGCTCCCGTGATTGAGGCGATGCAGCGCCTCTCAGGACAATATCCACGCTTTGGCTCGCGCCGTATCCGTGTTTTCCTGGGCCGAGAAGGACTCCAGGTCGGTCAGGAGCGCTGTTCGCGCCTGTGGCGTGAAGCGAGTCTACAAGTGCCTGCAAAGCGGAAAAGGCGCCGGATTGCGGCATCGCATCCCAGGCCTTGTCTACCCACCGGCAAAAACAGTGTTTGGAGCTACGATTTCGTCTACGATGCATGTGCCAATGGTCAGACACTGAAATGCCTGACCGTGGTCGATGAGTACACGCGGGAATGCTTGGCGATTGATGTAGCTGGCAGTATTCGGGCGGCACGTGTCATAGAAGTGTTAAGCCGTTTGGTAAGTCTGCGTGGCGCGCCCAAATATCTACGAAGTGATAACGGCCCTGAGTTCGTCAGCACGCAACTGCTGCAATGGGCTGTCGATGAAAAGCTAGAAACGGTCCTGATCGAACCGGGCAAGCCTTGGCAGAATGGCACCAATGAAAGCTTCAATGGAAAATTCCGGGATGAATGCCTGTCCATGGAATGGTTCCGAAATCGCTTGGAAGCCAGGGTCATCATTGAGGATTGGCGCCGACACTACAATGAGATCCGACCGCATTCGAGTTTGAAGTACCTGACCCCACGGCAGTTCGTGGGCACACTAAATAGTGAATTAACAATCCCGGCCAGGATCTCTAGTTCCTGCTGGTAGGAAATTCCCGGACAGGTCAGATCTCCTGCCTGGGATTGAAAGGGCTTCGACAATTTGTGCTGAAAGTGTGTTCTTAGATTACAGAAAAGTAATCGGACTGTCGCTAGTCTGACGGTTGGTTTAATTAAGATTAGAAATGGGAAATTTGTCGCTTCTTCCGCCGAGCCGATAGCCGCGAGCTGCAATAGCGACACAAGACAGGACTTCCTTTGCGTGAAGAGATCAATAACTTTAGCCGTTGCTGCCCATCCATATCCGGCCGCCGTTTTGTCCAAGACCCCGTAGTGAGAGTCGGCATAATCGACGCTGGAATGAAAAAATTCGTGTTAATCCTTGTGCTTGTTCTTCTGCCGCTCCAGGCGTCTTGGGGCGTGGTCAGCATGTATGTCGCACAAGAGCACGATGCTTGCCTTCATCCATATTCCGAGAGCCAAGAGGTTAATGCCGAGCAGGGTGACGAGTGCGGCTCGACCACCGTAAGCGTTCATCACAAAGACCACTTCTGTGGTCTGCATGCCTTGAGTATTGTTGAGACTTATCCACCTCGACTTACTCCGTTTTCATTTTCCATCGCGCCTCAAGTCGATGAGCCGCGGCTCATACGACAGACGCTCATTGAAAGGCCAGAACGGCCTAAATGGGCAGCGTCAGCCTAACGCGGCACGACGCAACAACTTTTACCGCGTCGTCCCGCTATCCTTGCAGTAGCTGGGAGCGGCAGCGCGACACCTCATTTGGACCGAATCGCTTTCGAAAGCCTCATCTGTAGGCGATACGGTTACCGCACCACCCCAGCACTGCTCAAGAATCAAGTATCTAAAAATACTGGTGGTGTTCTAAAAAGTATGCTGGCATCAGACATAGCCATAATTGACATAGAAGAATACCAAATCAAACACCTTAAAGTGGTTATCAAACTTCTTTGAGAAGCAACAGGTCTTTCGAACGGCTCGTCGCAATCGGTGTCTAAGGCGACAGTTATTACCTTCTATACCTATGGTGTGCTGTTTGCCAATTCGTTTGTTATCACTTTTAAAGGCGGTTTTAAAGCTATCCCAGTTATCCATGCTAATAGAACCATAGCTGACTTTCAGTTGTTTAAGACGGGCTCTTAGCTTCTTAGCTGTTTTCAAGTCACGTTTGCCCCAAACATAAGCAACAATCTCATTGGTAGCGCGGTCATAAGCATAAATAAGCCAAACTTTACGCTTTTTGCGATACACGTAAGTCCAAAACTCATCAACCTCTAAGCGTTCATAATAGCGCTTTTTAGGTGTAATCTTATAGACCGATGAGCCTATGGTGCTAAGGACTTTACCAATACTAATAGAGGCTATAACGGCTATGTCTCTGACGCCGCAACCTCTAACCGTCATTAGCCGTATGATGTCTTCTATTTTAGAGTGACAGCCATGATAAGTTAAGGCATGGTCGCCAATGAATTGACGTTTGCAGTCCTTACATTGATAGTTCTGCTTGCCATAGCTTTTTTTGCCGTTTTTCTTTAAACTGGAGCTGTGACAGTCGGGGCATATGATATCTATTTGTGTCTTCATAACCTCAAATATATCATCTTGCTTTGGCTGTCACCCTCCTTTCATCTCCTCAGCATACTTTCTGACACACCACCGTTTTCCGTATGCTTGACGTCATACCGCATCTCATTTATACGCTTTTGGTGTTTTTTACTTTTAGCCATGTTGGCTTATACAAAGCATTATTATTAGGTGTGGTAGGTTGGCTGCAGCAATTTTAGTGTTGGTATGGCAGCAGCATTAAGTTTAAGCCAAAAAATTTTGCTAGTTGAGAGTGGAATTAAATCATGATCTTCTAGAGACTTTTATATAGCTATCCTAGATAAATAGCATTATCTTGGATAGTCTTAAATTCTACTTTCATGCTGTAGTGAGAACCCTACTGTCACAAATGCTTTCCACAAGCGCTTTAAAGTCACCACTGACTCCAAACACAATAAGCTTTTCCATACAGATGTTCTGGGTCAGAATTTTGATGCTAAGCGTCCCAATGAATCTTGGATCATTAACATTAGCTATATCTGGGCTAGGGAGGGCTAGTTGCACTTAACAGGAATAAAAAACCTCTACACTAAAGAGCTGATCGGCTATGCTATCAGCAAACGTATGACTGCAGCTTTAGTTTGTAAAGGATTAAATATGGAAATTAAGAATAAACGATCAAACTAAGGACTGATTGTACATTCAGACAGAGGCAGTCAGTACTGTAGCCATACCTATCACAAGATCATCACGCAGCATCAGTTTATAGGCTCAATGAGCGGTAAAGGACATTGCTATGACAATGCTCCAATAGAGAGGTTTTGGAATGTATTAAAGAGTGAGCTGGTATATCCTAAGGATTACAAAACCAGATTTACAGCCATAAACGATATCATTTGCTATATTGAACTGTACTACAACCAGACGAGGATTCAAAAGGGCTTAAGCTACAAATCACCAAGACAGGTGTGGTTTGATTATTATCGTTAAGCTGCGTAATTAAAATCTCCCAAATTTAACTGGACGGATTTGACGGCAGAGGTTATAAACAACATAGTTCAATTTTTCGTACAAACTCTTTCTTGTAGCTACTGGCTTAACTCTTTTCACAGTATTGATGTGCCAACTCAATGAAGGCGCACGCCGCCGCGCTCTGATAAGACCCTTTGCGTTGCAGCATCACGGCGGTACGCTGTAATAAAGAGGGCGCAAGGTTAATGGCAATCAGCTCATCGCGATTATTAACAATATTGGCGGGTAATAAAGTCGTCAGTTGCGTATGACGTACTATTTCAATCACGGCACTCAATGAGTTGGCCTCCATCAGCACCTTGGGCTGGATATTGTGCTGGCGCCAGTAGCGCTCAATCTGTCCACGGGTGACAAACTCATGACTAAGTAATACCAACTCCTGCTCACTTAATGTTTGCACATCTATCGCTTGGTACGTGGCAAGCGGATGGGTTTTATTCACAACCAACGCCAGCGTTTCAATCAGTAGCGTTTGCGCGTCTATCTCAGCAGATTTCACCTCCGCAAACGCAATCCCCACATCAAATTCAGCATCAAGCAACTGCTTTTCCATCTGCTCTTGTGACATTTCCTGCACGCTTAGAGTGACGTTTGGATAACGCTCATGAAATGCGCTTATCAATGGACCTATCAAGTAGGTGGTAAAGGTTGGGGTAATGGCAACTCGCAACGCGCCGCGACTGAGGTTCTGCACATCATGAATCGCTCGTTGTCCCTCTTCTAAATCCTGTAGCGCCTTATGGGCGTAGCGTGCATATACCTCACCGGCGTGCGTAAGCTTGACACGACGCCCCGACCGATCAAATAAAGGCGCGCCCAGCGTCTCTTCTAATTGCTTAATTTGTTGTGATAAAGCCGGCTGCGAGACATACAAAGACGCGGCCGCTTGGGTGAAGCTTTGATGCTTGGCAACCGCTAAGAAGTATTTTATGTGTCTGAGTATCATGGTTGCTCGATGGTTTTTCTGATGGTGATGGCGGTATCGTTACGGCGAACGTAACGTGGCTGATTGGTTGATGATGACTGGTTGATGAGGATTAGCAGCCATCATAATTTATATCTTCCTTTTTATCTATAAGTATTTATTATCGATATCATAATATACCAGTATTGTACCTTATTAGCAGTACGGCGTAGTATTCACTTTATCAACACAACAGAGACCGCCGTTATGAAAGATATTATCGAAGGCTTTTTAAAGTTCCACAGCGAGGCATATCCAAAACGCGTTGATTTATTTAAGAATTTGGCAACGCAGCAAAGTCCGCGCACGTTGTTTATCTCATGCTCAGACAGTCGCTTGGTCCCTGAGTTGGTGACTCAGCATGAACCGGGTGGTCTATTCGTGATTCGCAACGCTGGCAACATCGTTCCCTCTTATGGCCCTGAGCCAGGCGGGGTGTCAGCGTCGGTAGAGTATGCCGTCAGCGCATTACAAGTGACCGATGTGGTGATTTGTGGCCACTCAGACTGCGGCGCGATGACAGCGATTGCCAATTGCACCTGCATGGAGCACATGCCCGCGGTGGGTAGCTGGCTAAAGTATGCCGACTCGGCGCGGGTGGTCAATGAATCCATCACTCATCTGAATGACAGCGAGCGCGTGGCATCTATGGTGCGTGAAAATGTCATTGCTCAGATTGAGAATATCAAAACCCATCCTTCGGTGCGCTTGGCAATAAGAGAAGGGCGCTTGGCACTGCATGGCTGGGTTTATGATATCGAAACCGGCCGTATGGATGCATTAGATGGCACAACGAATACCTTTGTTCCGCTTGCCGAGAATACAGAAGTTCGCGCTTATCCTATCGCATTGCCAGTTGCGATTTAAATCATTATTACGGTTTTATCAACGATACATAAGATTTAGTTAATCATCATTATTAACTAATCACGACTTACTAACCACCACTAACCCTTAACTCATAAAAAGGTACTATCATGATTCAGTCTCAAGTAAGCAACACCGCCCGTCAAGCCTTAACTGACACCATCATTGCTGCCAAAGCTGCTAAAAACTTATCTTTTGAGCAGATAGCAGTAGGCACCAATCTTAGCGATGTCTATGTGACGGCGGCGCTACTCGGTCAGCATCCATTGCCAGCGGATGCCGCGCAAAAAGTTGGCGAAACCTTAGGGTTGGATGACGATGCGATTGCCTTATTACAAGCGATTCCACACCGCGGGAGTGTCGGTAGCGACATGCCAACAGACCCTACCATCTATCGGTTCTACGAAATGATGCAGGTGTACGGCACAACTCTAAAAGCCCTTGTTCATGAGCAGTTTGGCGACGGCATCATCAGCGCGATTAACTTTAAAATGGATATGAAAAAAGTGGCTGATCCAGAAGGGGGCGACCGCGCTGTCATTACCCTTGATGGCAAGTTCCTACCGTTTAAGCCTTTTTAATTCTGTATGAGCTTTACATTTAGTGCTTAATAAGATGGCAAAAGTCGGCGTTTAGCGTCGGCTTTTTGTCGTTACGCCTGTTGAACGGTTTAATCGCAGTTACCGCAATGAGGTTTTAGACTGTTATCTTTTTAATAATTTAAACGAGGTCAGTCAACTGACTGAGGAATGGATCACGGTTTATAACACTGAAAGACCCCATGATTCACTTAATGATATGACACCTGCTGAGTACAGGCAGGTGGCTTAATTATTCTACGATGATGTTGTGTTAAGAATGGGGTATTTACAAAATCACTGCATTAGGATTGATGTAGTGAAGTTTCTCAGAAGCTTGCTGAATACGTGATAGGAACGCTCTGATATAGTCTGAGTCTGTCGCTAAGGAGCTAGGGATCAACGGATGACATAATCCTTTGGATGCAATTTCATTAGCAATTTGTACAAGTGCTACTCTATGAGTATGTCTAAAAGTCGAGAGGTTTCTATAGTCACCACTACCAAAACAGTCATAGAGTATAGAAACTGAATCACTAGGTAGAAACTCATTAATATGAGAAGCAAAAACAGTTTTACCAACACCACCTTCTGCTTGAATGATAAAAGTATTTGAAGGATCGTTAAGTATATAAGCTACAAATTGTTCTTCTTGTGCACGAAAAATAGGGTTTTTAATTTGCTTGGATTCCTTTTCACACGCCTGGGATGAAGCTACATCTTTATGTATGTGAATTGTCCAAATAAGTGTCAACTATTAGAGCTACTTCGCCCCTTTCTTTTGGACATTTCCGCCATAGCACCTTTTTTAACTTCCAGTCTTCGTGCGTATCGCGCTGGCATAATAGCAGACTTCCATCCACCAGCAAGCATCATACCTGGAAGATTTGCACCATCCATAAGCAACTCTTGTGCGGCACCAACTCTTGTTGAGTGCGCCGAAATATCTTTGAATGAGTAACCATTGCGTTTGGCCAGATTCTTGAAGATCCGAGCTATCCTGTCTTTGTGCATGGAACCAAGTACTTTCCCACCAGCTGCAACTGATCTGAACAACAGTCCACTTTCAATATGTGCTTTTCGACACCATTCATTGATAAGGCTGACAGTCTCTGCAGAAATGTATCGGTCATTGCCTTCACCTTTCTGATCCGTCTTACTCCATCCAATGTAAATACTACCAGTACCATCTGGGTCGAAAGTAATATGCTCAACCTCAACGCGTACCAGCTCTGAGCAACGCATCATCGTGTCGAAAGCAACTGATATCAGGGCTTTATATAGTGTGTCTCTTAACTCATCTCCAAGACTGTCCATGATCTTGTCCAGCATTTCATATTTGATGGGCGCAGCCTGACGCTGAACACGACTACGATATTTATTCGATACCGATTTTAAAGCCATTCTTACCCGCTCTGTTGCAACCGGGTTCGTTATATTGCTGCCGTACTGATAGTCGTGCGTTACATCTCGAATAGCAGCCAAACTAATTTTATGAAGATACTTAATGGTTGCCATATAACGCTCTATAGTGGCAACGGACTTGTTTTGCTCAGTAGCCATCACATGACGGCCATTCTTCTCTACGAAGATCACCTCACCAGTTGTTTTGTTATGCTTGGGTTTTGTGGCCATATCCCAAACAAATTGCTCTAGTTGTTCTGGCGTTGCTGGCACTGCTCGATAGTGAATCGAACCGGGTTTTGAGGAGGCTTCAATTCTTGAGAGAATGGAGCCATGAGCAAGAACAACAAATTTTCCCCTGCGGTAATCGTCAAGTAAGTTGTCGTCTCTGACTATCTTTATGCCGCCTTCTTTTCTGGTTCGTTTACCGTAACACTCAGCTCTCTTTCAGGGTTAAGTGATACTGTCTTCACGGGTGTCCAGTTACGGGTGTGGCCGCTCCATCGCGCTGGGTTGGCGTTGCGCGCCGCTCGGTTGATTTGATCGCGCTTAATCAGTATTTCCGTGTCCAGCCTCGCGTGCCGTTGTGCGGGGGTGACGAGACGGATTCCGCTATGGCGGTGCTCGTGGTTGTACCACTGAACGAAGCCAGCCACCCACTCCCGTGCAGCATCAACATGGGCAAAGCCATTCGTTGGGTAACAGGGACGATACTTGCACGTACGGAACAGCGACTCCGAGTAGGGGTTGTCGTTGCTGACCCGTGGACGACTGAACGAGGGGGTGATGCCTAGCTCGTGTAGTTTCTCTAGTAACGTGGCCCCCTTAAACGGACTGCCATTATCGGCATGAAGTACCAAGGGCTGATCGACGACCTGCTCGGCCAGCACAGCACGTTCAAGAACCGTGCGGGAGTTATGTGCCGATTCCGCGAGGAAGACTTCCCAGCTGATGATTTTGCGGCTGTAAATATCGAGCATCATGACAAGATAGTAATACTCACCTTTGATGGGGCCACCCAGCCAGGTCGCGTCCCACGTCCAAACGCAGTTAGGCGCCGTCGCCTGATACGTCGTCGGTCGGGCGTGACGCTTCGGCAACTTGGCGCGGCCCCGATGGATCACTTCTTTATGTTTATGCAACACGCGATAGAAGGTGGAAGATGAGGCGAGGTAGCGCGCTTCCTCATCGAACAGCCTTACCACGATCTGTTCCGGTGGCAAGTGGGCATAGTCTGGCCGGTGGCAGGTGTCGAGAATTTCCTGCTCCTCTATCGGCGTGAGCGCATTCGCCGGTATTGGCCGCTCAACCAAAGGCCGCTGGTCTTCGCGAAGTCCACCATCGCGTGTCCAGCGTTGATACGTCCGAGCACTTATGCCCAGTTCACGGCAGGCGGCTGCCAAACGTGCACCTTGAGCACGGGCATTATCGATCAGCGCAATGGCATGTCGGCGATCAGGGGTGCTAATCATTCGTCCTCGTCCCCCCAGATCGCCGCTGCTTTTTTTCGCAGCGTTAACAAGGCAGCTGTTTCGGCTAACGCACTGTTCTTGCGAGCCAGTTCTTTCTCCAGTGCTTTAATATGTTTGCGCTGCTGTTTAAGCTCATCTGCCTCACGCTGGCGTTCTGAATGTGACAAGCTGGCCGCCTGCTCACAGTCATGGCGCCATTGCTCCAATTGTTCCGGATAGAGGCCTCGACGGCGGCAATACTCAGCCACGTCGTGAGCATTCATTGAAGCCGTCTCAACAACAGCGCTAAATTTATCACGGGAAGACCAGCCATCAGCGCCTTTGCCCAAGGCATCCGGCAAGCATTTTCCATTAGCACGCGCTTCTTTGCGCCATTTATAAACAGTGGCTAATGAGATGCCTTCCTGTGCTGCAATCTCATGGGGTGACAGGTGATGGGGCGGCAGTAATTTGGCCACCACCGCTTGCCGACGTTCATCTGAATAGCGAGGCATGAGTGTCTCCTTTGACCCCCTGATCAATGTTTAAGAAAGAATATCAGAGGGTGCGACACTTATCCTGACACTGGGGGCCTGAAGTCCGAGAGCGTGCTGTGCGCCTGGTACAGGAGCATCGCGATGAGTATCGGTCGCTGTGGGCGGCCGTCGAGTCCATTGCCCCGAAGATCGGCTGTACACCGACCACACTACTGGATTGGATCAAGCGCACGGAAGTTGACCGCGGAGTCCGACCCGGCGTGACGACAGAAGAGCGTGAACGCATCAAGGCGTTGGAGAGGGAGAACCGCGAGTTGCGCCGCGCCAACGAGATTCTGAAGACGGCAAGTGCTTTTTTCGCCCAGGCGGCGCTCGACCGCGAACTGAAGAAATAAACGCCTATATCGATCAGCACCGGGACTTGTACGGGGTCGAGCCGATCTGCACGGTATTGCAGGTCGCCCCGTCAGCTTACAGACGACACGCCGCCCGGTGTCGACAGCCGCAGTTACGCACCCAACGGGCTCAGAAGGACGAACAATTGAAGCCGCAGATCTGTCGAGTCTGGGAGCAGAACTTTCGCGTCTACGGTGCCCGCAAAGTCTGGAAGCAGATGAATCGCGAAGGTACTTCGGTGGCACGATGTACGGTCGAACGTCTAATGCGTGGGCTGGGCATTGAAGGCGCGCGTCGCGGCAAGCGGGTTCGCACCACAGTGCCGGACAGCGCAGCTGCCTGTCCGCAAGACTTGGTCAGGCGCCACTTCGAAGCGGATCGTCCGAACCGGCTCTGGGTAGCAGATTTCACCTACGGTACGCCCAGCCAGCGTAGCCCGCCTGCATGGGGGTGAAGCTGCTTGAGCATGTTTGGAATGCAGGACCCGGAGACGATAAACGTTGCGGTACCGGGGCATGCCCTTTCTCTGCTGCGAGAGAAAGTGAGCCGAAGCGGCGGTGACTTGCCGACACTGGCAAGGTGACGAAGTCCGTGGGAAACGGGGCTTGCGGCGAAGCGGTTACGCCAAGATGAGTCTCTAGGCTGAGCATGGGACGGTTGAGGAACACGAACCTGTTAAATCGCATCTGAGGGTTGAAATGTCACCCCTGCCCACACCGCTTTACGGGCAGGACGCGAACTGGAGCTAGGCACACGTATGGCCCGGCGCCACAAATGCTGATTGGATAGGTATGCTGGTCAGCAGGGAACTACGGAGAGCGCGCAGCTAGACCGTGGTGTTTGCGACGACTTGCGACAAGCAAGGATAAAGACTGCGACAGGCAGCCTCGCCCGTGTGTTGAGTCCACCATGTGAACTGGGGAAGGCTTGCACAAATGCTAAGGGAGTGTGCCCCCGATGATGTGCAGGCTGGCGGAGCCCGCGTAGTAGTCCGAGGTTGGGAAAACCAGCCACATGGCGAAGGCGGGCAGTTTAAGTGGTTTGTTTGGCCGATTAATTGACCACAATGAGGTGAAGACCTTTGATAATCAGTGAAATGCAAAACAAACTGGCGATATGGTCAACCGAGGACAAAGAACGCAAGTTCGATCGACTCCTACGACTGATTGCCGACAAAGATTGGCTGAGCGAAGCGGCTCGCATTACGCTGGCCTCCAGCGGAGCACGCACGCCGGGCGTTGATGGCGTTGACAAACGTATGCTGGAAATGAATCTTCAGCATGAACTGGCGACGATACGCGAAGAACTGCTGGCGGGCTCGTACAGTCCGTTGCCCGCACGACGCGTGTATATACCGAAAGCGAACGGCACGCTCAGGCCTCTTGGCATTCCGAGCCTGCGGGATCGGATCGTGCAACGGGCCATGCTAATGGCCATGGAGCCGATATGGGAAAGCGATTTCCACCCGGCTTCCTATGGCTTCAGACCGGCCCGTAGCGTACATCATGCGATTCGCACGGTGAAGCTTCAGTTGCAAGACGGTGGTGAACAAAGTGTCGCCGGTCGCTGGGTCATCGAGGGCGACCTCGCCAGTTACTTCGACACGGTGCATCATCGCCTGCTGATGAAAGGAATCCGTAAGCGCATCGCCGACCAGCGCTTTCTTGTCCTGCTTTGGAAGTTCATCAAGGCGGGCTGCGTTGATCGCGATCTGTTCCGTGCTTCAAGCGAAGGCGTTCCTCAGGGCGGTGTTATCTCACCCCTATTATCCAACATCATGTTGCATGAGTTCGATGCGTGGATGGAACGGAACTACCTGAACAAGAAGGTGCGCAAGGATCGGTGGGCGTGGAACTTCGGCATTCTCAAGCAGCGGCCCATTGCTGTGCGAGAAAACCGGCAATGGAAACCTGCTGTAGCGTACTGCCGGTACGCCGATGACTTTGTGATCGTAGTCAAGGGAACTCGTGAGCATGCTGAGACCGTACGTGAAGCATGTCGCGGATTCCTTGAAGGCGAACTGAAGCTCACGCTAAATATGGAGAAAACCCATATTACGCATGTGAATGACGGCTTCGTCTTCCTGGGTCACAGAATCATCCGGAAACGTGGACCACGTGGTCGCATGCGACCTGTGACGACGATTCCGTGGGAGAAGTGCCGGGGCTTTGCCCTGCGGCTAGTCAAACAACTGTCGGGTAACTACGACAACAACCGGATGGACCTGATGGAAAGCCTGAATCGGCAACTTGCTGGCTGGGCCGCTTTCTATCAATACACCGACTACACGGCCATCATGTTTCGGAAAGTTGACCGAATAGTGTTCTGGAAGTTCGGGTACTGGCTCGCGCGCAAATACCGACGTGGATTCACGTCGTTGATGCGCAAGTATGTCCGCGAGCCCGAACCGGGAAGAGCCAAAACATGGGTTCTTGAAGGCCAGAATAGTCGGGGTTGGTATGGGGCGGTGGCGCTTCGGCGTCTTGTTACCAGCCGCAAGGGCCGCTTCACATGGCGTACGCCGATGGAAAATCCGTATATTCTGCGCGACGAGGTACGAAATACTATCGAGTCGCGCTACGTCGATGTCGCCTTTGCTATGAGCAACGCTTAGATGGAGAGCCGGATGCGCTGAAAGGTGCACGTCCGGTTCGGAGAGGAGAGGCAGGGAAATAGTTCGACTACGCCCTGTCTCTTACTCTACTTTCCACTTGGCAGGGTTGGTTATATGTGGCCTTTATCATTGATGCTTATGCTAAGCGGATTGTCGGCTGGCGAGCTTCCAGCAGCATGACGACAGACTTCGTTTTGGATGCGCTTGAGCAAGCTGTGTACGACCGGCGCCCAACGGAATCGGATGGGTTGGTTCACCATTCTGATCGCGGGTCGCAATATGTATCCATTCGCTATTCCGAGCGCTTGGGTGAAGCCGGCATCAACCCTTCTGTTGGCAACACCGGAAGCGCTTACGATAACGCGTTGGCCGAGACCATCAACGGTCTGTATAAAACGGAACTGATTCACCGCAGGGCACCCTGGAAAACCAAAGCCGCCGTGGAGCTGGCCACGCTGGAATGGGTGTCCTGGTTTAACCACCAGCGTCTATTGGGATCGATCGGTGACATCCCGCCAGTCGAAGCCGAAGAGCGTTACTATCGACAACTTGCAGCACAGACTGCGGAACCTGTTTTACTTTAACCAAACAGCCTCCGCGATTCCCGGTTCGATTCAGGCAGACGCCATGGAGGTGCTCGTAGTAACTCAAATAAGCCCTCGGTTAGAACGGGCGTGTCCATATTACAAAATTGTAATTTGCACGTCAGTAGATCGGCAGTTGTACTTCGTTATAGTGCAATTGATTGATCAATGCTGTTGCCATTAAAGTGACTAACTCGGGCGATGAAGCAGGAAGCCCGTTTCGTGGATGTCTTGAGTTTTCGGTTTCGATATTGCCTTTTCTTGGGGCGGTTTGAAATGGCTGTCTACTTAAACAAACTCTAGGAGTGTACTCATGATGAAAAAGACCCTTTCTATTTTGGCTTTAAGTGTCCTTCCGGCCCTCGTATTGGCTGCGGGCAACCATGGCGGGGGGCATGGCGCACCGGCGCATGGCATGCCTGGGCACGATATGTCCACCATGTCGAATGCACCGTCGCCGACTGGCAAGCCTGGCGATCCGGCCAAAGTTACCCGCACGATTGAGTTGACGATGGACGACACCATGCGGTTTACACCGGGTGACATCCAGGTCAGCGCTGGCGAGACCGTTCGTTTCTTTATCAAGAACACGGGCAAAATCCCCCATGAAATGGTGATCGGATCCCTCGCCGATCTAAAAGCCCATGCGGCCGAAATGCAAAAAATGCCGGGCATGCAGCATGCCGAACCGAATATGATTACATTGGCCCCAGGTAAGATTGGCGGCTTGGTGTGGCAGTTCGACCAGGCTGGCACCGTCGATTTCGCTTGCCTCATTCCGGGCCACATGGAGGCCGGGATGGTCGGCCAAGTAAAAGTTAGCTGATCTAGCGCATTAAAATGGCACGGAAGAAATTGGTCTTTGGGGTAGTCGGCGCTGTCGTCGTCGGCGCCGCGCCATCCTTTACAGCGTCATACGGGGATCCGGCTCGGCATTCATCGACCCTGCGGATCAGGCTCTTGTGATGCAGGGCAGGGCGATCTATGCGAACAATTGCGCAGCTTGCCATGGTGAGTCCCTGCAAGGGCAGCCGAACTGGCGTGACCGCGTGCCCAATGGCAGGCTGCCCGCACCGCCGCACGACAAAACCGGCCATACCTGGCGCCATCCTGATGTGATGTTGGTCGATATGGTGAAAAAGGGCCTGGTTCCTGGGAAGACGGCGCCGCCAGGCTATGTTAGCGACATGCCCGCATATCGGGACATCCTCAGCGATCAAGAGATCATTGCGGTACTGGCTTACATCAAGAGCAACTGGCCGCCCAAAGTCCTGGAGGCACAGAAGGGCGTCACATTGCAACGACAGAACTAAGCTGCCCGAGCGTGGTCTTTATCTATACTATGAATCATTCAAGATTTACATTTACGCTGGAGCGGGTTTCATGAAATTATGGCTAGCAGCGGCTGCCTTGGCCGTCGCGTCATCCTTTGCACAGGCTGCCGGCACGGCCATTACCGTATATCAGGATCCCAATTGCGGTTGCTGCACTGGGTGGGTCGAGCATATGCGGGATGCTGGCTTTGATGTTACGGCGATCAAAACGACCGACATGGCTTCGGTGAAGCAAAAGCTCGGTGTGCCACCAAAGCTTGGATCGTGTCATACGGGCGTGATAGAAGCCACTGGCCAAATCATCGAGGGGCACGTACCGGCCAATGCTGTCAACAAATTGCTGGCTCACTCATCAGTGAAGGGCGTGTCGGCGCCTGGCATGCCGTTGAATGCGCCAGGCATGGGCGAGTTGGACGGCAATCTGGTTACTGTGGACTTTAACGGTAAACCGTTTTCCAAGGACTAAAATCTACATACAAGCAATGGTATAGCCGGGTACGCCACGATTGGTACGCCTTGCTGCTCTGACGCTGGAAGACATCTACACCTCTATATCTACATCTCTCCTGCGCCACAAGTTCAAGCCGGTTCGTGAAAAGTCAATTTTCTGGATTTAGGAGATACAAATGAATATGAAAGCACTATTTATTGCGCCCATTACGGCGCTCTTGTTGGGCGTAAGCGGTGCGGGAGTAGCAGCGACTTCCAGCAGTGATGGCACTACCGCGGGCATGAAAGCTGAATCAGGCATGATGCAGAATGGTGACGCGGCCAGGATGGGCGATATGAAACCAGGCAAGATGAAAGATCACGGCATGATGAGCGGCGACATGATGAGCAGCTGTCCTATGATGGGCGCTGCTAGCGGAGCCAATAGCAAAGTGACGATGCAGATGCATGGCGAGATGATGCGTGCCATGGGCGACATCATGATTAAATATGCCGAGAAACTTGAAATGCCGTCCTCGCCTCAATAACGAGACTTGAGTTCGGACCGACGAACTGTCAAGAAAGCTATTTCGATGGCTTTGGATGAGCTGCGAGCCACTCATCGAACGTTACGATTTCTTTTTTCTGGGCTGCGATGATTTCTTTGGCCATTTGTTTCATCTCAGGATCTTGACCCTTTTTCAGCTCTAGCTTGGCCATGTCTATAGCGCCCTGATGGTGAGCTCGCATCATGATGGCAAAATCATAATCGATATCACCTGAGGGCTTCATGACGTCCATGCTTTTGCGCATATTCATCATAGAGCCGCGCATATCCATAGGCATGTTGCCTTTCATTGCTTCCGAATTTGTTGATGCTTGATTCGATGGGGTAGTCGTCTGAGCGGACGCCAACAATGAAATAGCCCCCATGCTTGCGCCTAGCATCAGCGATAATAAGACGCGTCGGGCCATGCGAACCGTTTTTCCTGTTTGAGCATTCATGAAAATCTCCAAAAAGCGTAAGAACTTCCAAGATACAGCTACTTTTTACCTATCAGGCACTTCGGTTTAAACACAATTGGTTAGGTTGGGATATTCAGGGTCATGGTCAGGCCCCCAGCGCCATCTTGTTCTACATTGTTGTTGGTCGTAAAGCTGCGATAGCAAACCAGATAATAAGAGGGTAATCAATAGGTTGGGCGATCATGGAGATCCTGAAGCAATGAGGCACGCGTTTCAGTCTGCACATACTGCACGAACTTTGTTTGTCAGCAATTCCCGTGCCGTTACTGGTTCCTCACTCCGATGCCGCCTACATTACAAAGTTAGGTCAAAACATGACGTATTCGTCACGCCGGCGTCATCGGACTGTTGGGTGCTGCTCGTTAAAGTGGAGTCCTAGCCAGAAAGAACTGGCACTGTGATCGCTCAGTATGACGGCGTCGCGGGACAATGACTCTCAAAGGAACCTGTTATGTCTTTTCGTTCAAAAACGCTTTTCGCCTTACTAGCCGCTGCATTAGCGGTTCCAGCCACCAGTTTTGCATATTGGGTCCCCGATAATAGTGAGCAGGGCGGAACCGAAGTGCAGGATTGGTCCAACATGAAAAGTCGAGCACAGGTGCTCCAGGAACTTGAGGAAGCTAAAGCTGACCCTACTTGGGCTACACGTCAGGGCGAGGCGACAGGTATTTGGCCTCAAATCAACGTTGAGCCAATGAAATCACGAGCACAGGTTCAGAATGAGTTAATAGCGCAGACTGCTGAAGAAAAAGCGTATATTGAGAGCTTTTATACGGGCGCATAATGCTTCGTAAATCGTCGCTAATTATGACGGAAATGTAATGCCGCTGACAGCGAACTGTCAGTTTCAAAAGCACG
This sequence comes from Castellaniella sp. S9, assembly GCF_027257175.1. Lineage (GTDB taxonomy): Bacteria > Pseudomonadota > Gammaproteobacteria > Burkholderiales > Burkholderiaceae_B > Castellaniella. The sequence continues at coordinate 176,061 of NZ_JAPFGD010000002.1, forward strand.
AAAGTATGGCATGATTGATACGCCTACCATCCATTGCAATCCCGGGCTCTACGCTGTATTGGGATGGTGAGAGGTCAGCGTAGCCCAATACTAACTGGGAAAGCGGCTACGTCATGACACCACACGATCACGAACACGCTCCACACGGCCAATCAGCTCACTTAAGCAGTGGATCAACGGGAGTTGACAGCCGTGACACTAAACCGGCCTCGGGGTTAAAGGACCCGGTGTGCGGAATGTCGGTGACTGAGCAATCGCCACACCATCTTGAGCATGACGGCCAGCCGTTTTATTTCTGCAGCACTAGTTGCCAGACCAAATTCAGCGCGGACCCGACCAAGTATCTTACTAAAAAACAGCCAAACGAACGACACATTGAGGCCGTAGCACCGGGCACCATTTACACTTGCCCGATGCATCCCGAGATTCGTCAAGATCACCCCGGAAACTGTCCTAAGTGCGGCATGGCGCTGGAACCGCTTATGCCCACACTCGATGATGATAATCCCGAACTGGCTGACTTTAGCCGCCGGTTTTGGTGGACCTTGCCACTCTCCCTGATCGTCACGACGCTGGCCATGTTTGGCCACCAGTTTGGCTGGTTTGGCATGACCGCCCAAAGTTGGATCGAGCTGGTGCTTTCCTTGCCTGTCGTGCTGTGGGCTGGCTGGCCGTTCTTTGTGCGCGGCGTTCAGTCGGTGATTAACCGTAGCCCCAATATGTGGACGCTCATCGGCTTGGGAACAGCGGCGGCTTTTATCTATAGCGTCGTGGCGACGGTTACGCCGGAAGTGTTTCCCGACACGTTCTTGTCCATGGGACGCATCGCAGTATATTTTGAAGCGGCGGTTGTCATCATCTCCTTGACGCTTTTCGGACAAATCCTTGAATTGAAAGCTCGCTCGCAGACCTCGGCGGCCATCAAGTCGCTAATGGGATTGGCCCCGAAGACGGCCCGGCGCATCTTGCCTGATGGTACTGAAGAAGATGTGCCCTTGACTCATGTGCATGAAGGCGATCGCTTGCGTGTGCGTCCAGGTGAAAAAGTGCCGGTGGACGGGGCGGTAGAGGAGGGCGCAAGCTCCATTGACGAATCCATGCTTACAGGTGAGCCGCTACCCGTCAGCAAACGCGTGGGCGATAAAGTCATTGGCGCCACGATGAATACATCGGGCGCACTGGTGATACGTGCCGAGAAAGTGGGCGCGGCCACCGTGCTGTCCCAAATCGTGCAGCTTGTGGCGCAAGCGCAGCGCTCCCGAGCGCCTATGCAACGCATGGCCGATCATGTGGCCGGCTATTTTGTCATGGCGGTGGTTGCCATCGCCGTGATAACGTTTTTCGTGTGGGGATTCTGGGGGCCACAGCCCAGTTGGGTGTACGGTCTGATCAATGCGGTGGCTGTACTGATCATTGCTTGCCCGTGCGCGCTAGGCTTGGCGACACCCATGTCGATCATGGTGGCGACGGGTCGTGGTGCGACGCACGGCGTCTTGTTCCGCGATGCCGCCGCCATCGAGAACTTTCGCAAGGTGGATACTTTGATCGTCGATAAGACTGGCACCTTGACCGAAGGGCGGCCCACGTTTGAGCAAGCGGTTGCCGTCCAGGGCGTTAGCGCCGACGAGGTGCTGCGCTTGGCTGCTAGCCTGGATCAAGGCAGCGAGCACCCGCTGGCCGACGCTATCGTTAGTGCCGCGCGAGAGCAGGGATTAGCATTAGCCACGGTAGATGAATTTGAGTCGGGCTCCGGGATTGGCGTTCGCGGATACGTTGAGAACAAACGTCTGGCGCTCGGTAATACCGCGCTGATGCTGCACGAAGGCGTCGATGTGGCGATACTAAGCGAGAAGGCAGATAACCTGCGTATGCAAGGCGCGAGCGTCATGTATCTAGCTGCGAACGGCGACTTGCTGGGTCTACTTGCCGTGTCCGACCCTATCAAAGCCAGCACCAAAGAAGCCGTGGACGAACTGAAAGCGGCCGGTATCCGCGTCATCATGGCCACGGGCGACGGCGTGTCGACAGCTAAGGCTGTGGCGCAGCGCTTGGGTATCGACGAATTTCATGGTGAGGTAAAGCCGGCCGATAAGCTCGATCTGGTTACAAAGCTTCAGGGCCAAGGGCATATCGTGGCGATGGCGGGCGACGGCATTAACGATGCGCCCGCGCTGGCTAAAGCCAACGTCGGCATTGCCATGGGTACTGGTACCGATGTCGCCATGAACAGCGCCCAGGTCACGCTGGTGAAAGGCGATTTGCGAGGAATCTCGATTGCCCGTCATCTGTCTGACGCGACCATCGCGAATATGAAGCAAAACCTGGGGTTTGCTTTTGTTTATAACGCTTTGGGCGTGCCGCTGGCGGCGGGCGTGCTGTATCCATGGACGGGGTTATTGCTCTCACCCATGTTTGCCGCCCTGGCGATGAGCTTAAGTTCAGCTTCGGTGGTGACGAACGCCTTGCGGTTACGTAAAGCAAAATAAACGGCTAGCGCGCCCAATGAGTTACTGTGGCCGTTGTTGCGTGATTTCTTTTTGAGCCGCTAACGCCTGCTTGGGCCAGGAGCTTTTGATATAAGCGAGCACCGCCCGGATGTCGTGATCGGTCAGCAACTTGCCATAGGCGGGCATATCGCTCACATACTCGGGTGGGGCTGTCACGCCAGGGACCAGGCCATTTTTAGTAATGTCAATTAAAACGGCATCGGGATGATGCCAGGTGTGCCCGGTCTCATCATGCGGCGGCGCAGGCAAACGACCATTGGCTTGCCGGATACGCCAGTCAGGCTGGCCCTCCAACTTTGCGCCATGGCAAGATGCGCAGTTGTTGGCGTAGATTTCTTTGCCGTTGGCGACAAGTTCTCGATCGGAAGGGTCAATAAATGCCGATCTTGAGCTCATCAAGGGTTCATACATAAACAAGCCGGCACCGAGCGCCAGTAAACCAAGCACTCCGGTAATTACGCCCGCTTTTTTCACAGTTATTGCCATTGGAACTATCCCACTCACTTTGTTGCACGATCAATCAATGTAATTTGCCGGCTATCGCTACGCCGGCCGCACAAGGTAACTTCATCTTTGGACATAGGAGGCAAGTTGCCGTTTTTCTTGGATGGGGTCTACCGGTTGATTGTTGACGCGCAGCTCATAATGCAAATGAGGGCCACTGGATGTTCCGGTTGAACCGACATAGCCAATGATTTGTCCCTTTTCTATGTTGACACCTTTTCTTAGGCCTTTCTTAAAGCGGCTTTGATGCGCATAGACAGTGGAATACTCATTATCATGCTCTATGAAAATCACTTTGCCATATCCATTTTGGACACCAATGAAAGAGATTTTTCCCTGAGCCGTTGCGCGGATGGGAGTACCTTTTGGGGCGGGGTAGTCAAGACCCTGATGGCCTGCCCACTTGCCTGATACGGGATGCAGCCGGTAGCCAAAGGATGAGTTGATACGCGCGCGTTCGATCAGCGGCGTGGCAAGAAACATCTTACGCAAGCTCTCGAGTCGAGGGATCGCCTTATGAGCGTGTTTGCCGAGTGTGTGAACAGGGCTTTCGATAATAGAAGTCAGTCTGACGTCCGATGCCACGGCGCTATTCGTTAGAAGATAACCGAAGACGAGAAGCAGGCTTTTTAATATCGTATGCATGTCATATAGAAAATATTTGGATAATGCTAGAGCGTAGTTCGCCTTTTGTGGCTGGATCGACTGTGATTCGTGTGGGAGAAATAAGCATTGGCAGCACTGCATACGCAGTGCTGCCGCTCTGGGGGGAACGCATTGTAGCTACTGTGCCTAGTAATCCATCACGCAGTGGATGAATAATCTGGCCATAAGGCGCCGCCTTTACGTCACCTTATCCGACTTTTACCTTACCAATCATGCCCGCTTCCATGTGCCCAGGAAGAAGGCAGGCAAAGTCAACGGTTCCGGTCTGAGGAAACTGCCAGACGAGACCACCTTTTTGGCCAGGATTGACCGTGATCATATTGGGCTCTGCATGTTTCATTCCCGGCATTTTTTGCATCATGGCGGCATGCTCTTTGAGTTCTGCAACGGAGCCGATCACCATTTCATGAGGAATCTTGCCGTTGTTCTTCATGAAAAAACGGACCGTCTCGCCAGGCTTGACGTTGAACTGGCTTGGAGCGAAACGCATAGTGTCGTCCATGACGAGCTCGATCGTACGCGTGACCTTGGCGGCGTCGCCAGGTTGTCCCACAGCCGAGTCACCTTTGTTCATGCTGGACATGTCATGACCTTGCATCATGGTGCCGTCTTTCATCTCATGACCTCCACCATGGCTTCCGGCGGCTAATGCCAGGGCGGGTAACGTGCTTAATATCAGTATAGATAGTGTCTTTTTCATCAAAATCACTTTTGGATAAGGGAAAAATAAGAGCATCAGGCTTGATGTTCCCTGGTACAACAGTTAAAAGCGAAAACTCAAACCGGCCACGAAACGGGTTTCCTGCTTGGAGTCGCCCGCCGCGCGCGCGTAATCCGCCGTTTTTCCGAATTTGCTGGACCATTCCACGCCAACGTAAGGAACAAACTGACGCGTGACTTCGTATTTGAGACGCAAGCCCGCAGTACCGTCTGTCAGGCCGCTGCCAATGCCCCAGCGTTCATCGTCCTTGCCGTGGAAATTTACTTCCACGCTTGGTTGAAGGTAGAGCTTCTGGGTAAGCAAAATGTCATACTCCGCCTTCAGCCCCAGAGCGGTTCGTCCGCTGGAGCCGACATAGGCGGTGGCATCCACCTCGAACCAGTAAGGCGCAAGTCCTTTAAAGCCGAATGCCAGCCATTCCCGGTTGGGCGCGCCCTGAGCATGGTCGAATCGCACGCCCAGTTCCGTATCCCAGAACGTTGAAACCGCATGACGCCACAGCAACTGCGTCTCGGATTCCTGTAATTTTCCGCTCGCTACTTCGCCTTCCGCTTTGATGACGGCGCGGTTATAGGTGCTGCCGTACCAGGCCTCCCCTTCGTAGGCCGCCCACTCCTCGCCACGCGCCCTGACGTACTCTAACCGGTCGAAGTTCACGGAACCGAAGTTGTGCATGTCCGACATGATCAGCGCATCTGAGGGTGGCAACGCATACTTGCCCGCGTTACGCACGTAGCCATCGGAGTAGGCATCCGGATCGCGGGCATCGGGTGGCGCCGATCCGCCTTGCATCTGCATATCGCCGTGGTCCATTTCGCCACCGCCCATATCCATTGCTCCCATATCGTGAGCAGGGGCCGTCGCACCTGTGTTGGCTTGGCCATGGTTCATACCCGGCATGGACTCTGCTGGCTTAGGCGCGGTGGTCGGCTTCATTTTCATCGTGCCATGGTCCATGCCAGGCATATTCATCTTGCTGTGATCCATGCCAGGCATGCTTGCTGCATCGGCAGGCGCCGAATTGGCCGGCATGGCGGTATGGCCACTATGGGCGTCATGCGCTTGGGCATAGGCAAAAAGCGGAGTTGCACCGAGCGTTGCGATGGCGACTCCAAGAATGCGTTTTCTTATATGGGTATTCACGGTCAAGATTCCCTTCTTCTCGTTTATTGAGCTCATGCCACCACCACTTCGCGAAACATCCCCGCATCCATATGCAGCATCAGATGGCAGTGCCAAGCCCAGCGACCCAGTGCATCGGCGGTTACGAGAAAGCTGATGCGTTGCGCCGGCTGCACGGGAATTGTGTGACGGCGAGCTTGGAAGCTGCCGTCGGGGGCCTCCAGCTCACTCCACATACCGTGCAAGTGCATCGGGTGCGTCATCATGGTGTCGTTGTGCAATATGACTCTGACCCGCTCGCCGTAGCGGAAATGGACTGGCGTCGATTTTCCATATTCAACGCCGTCGAACGACCAGGCATAGCGTTCCATGTTTCCGGTCAGATGGAGCTCGATTTCACGCTCTGCACCGCGCGGATCCATCGCACCTCCCACAGTGTGCAGGTCCGACAGCGTCAATACTCGGCGGCCGTTGTTGCGCAGCCCAATGCCGGGATCGTCCAGATTGGTGCGCGGCATGTCGACCCGCATATCGATACTTGGGCCATACTCGGTCTTGGCGTGGCGCACTTGGGTGCTGGCACCAGCCGCTGCCATTGCGCCATGATCCATGCCAGCCATGCCAGCCATTCCAGCGTGATTCATGCCCTGCATGCTGCCATGGTTCATCCCTGCCATATTGCCGTGGTCCATACCTCCCATGGACGATTGGCCGGGCGCGCCATGATTCATTCCTGCCATGCCCGCGCCCATTGAGCCCATCATGTCCGCCATGGTGAGCCATTCTGCAGGGTCCAGCGCCGGCACGGGCGCTTCGAGACCGGCACGCGTAGCCAGGGTGCCGCGGGCATATCCAGTGCGGTCCATGGCTTGCGCATATACGGTGTAAACGTCGTCTTTAGGCTGTACCAGCACGTCATAGGTCTCCCCAGGTCCGAACCTGAACTCATCGACCGTTACAGGCTCTACGTTCACGCCGTCAGCCTGGACCACGGTCAACTGAAGGCCGGGAATGCGTATATCGTAAAAGGTATTGGCTGCACCGTTGATAAAGCGCAGGCGGACCTGTTCTCCGGCTCGAAACAGCCCCGTCCAGTTGCCCGCCGGTGTCGTGCCGTTCATCAGGTAGGTCAGTACGTTCGCGGACAGGTCAGCCAAATCGGTCGGGCTCATGCGCATCTCGTTCCACATCTTGCGCTTGTCGATAGCAGCTTTTAGGCCATCTCGCGAGGCATCCTGGAAGAAATCAATGGCGGTGGGTTGGTTGTAGTTGTAGTAGTCGCCTTGCATCTTGAGTTTGGCCAGGACTCGCATCGGATCCTCGTCGGTCCAGTCAGAGAGCTGAACGACGTACTCCCGATCCGCCCGTATGGGGTCGGTTTGTGTCGGGTCGATAATGATCGCCCCATAAACGCCGGTCGCCTCCTGCATGCCAGAATGGGAGTGATACCAGTACGTGCCGCTTTGTTCGACTTTAAATCGGTAGGTAAACGTTTCCCCTGGGGCGATGCCCGCAAAGCTAATGCCTGGCACGCCATCCATTTGGAAGGGCAGGATGATGCCGTGCCAATGGATGGAGGTGGCTTCCTTCAGGCGGTTCTTGACGCGAATAGTGATCGTATCGCCTTCGCGCCAACGCAACGTTGGGGCAGGGAGCGAGCCATTCACCGTCGTCGCCATGCGAGGGTTGCCGGTGAAGTTGACGGGTGATTCACCGATCTCCAGGTTGAACTCGGTCCCCGTCAGCACAGCGGCTGAGCCGGTGCTCGTCTTGGCGGACGGAACTCCGGCAGCTCGGGCAAAGGGCGATAAGCCCAACAATACGCCGCCGGCCGCTAGGCCCTGAACGAATCGGCGACGGGGCAGTATAGGTAGTGCAAGCGAGGACGGTAGCAGGTGTTTCATGTGAGCGTATCCCAAAGTCGAAAGAGGCAGACATCAATCATCCTTCGATGATCAAAGCCTCAAATTAAATTGATGACTAGCACTTTAACGAAATGCGCATGTCGGCCCAATGACGCCGGCATTACATTTTTGTAATGCATAGGTATTCTTCAGGTTGGGCCGTGTGGTTGCATTTTCGATACTGGCAGCAGGGAGGCACTTAAGCGTGTAACGCTCGCGTTAAGTGCCCATCATCCAAAACATCATGGCTCCCATGCCGACAAAAGCAAAAACGGCTATGAGTCCAATCGCCGCCAGTGCGATCACAAGGATTTTTATCAGTTTATTACTCATGAAACTACTCAAATTGCTTTACGCTATGTGAATGCCAAACGATACGATGTCAGGAGATTACTTATCGAGCGTCGTGCCACCTTTAGCAATCTGTAGCCAGGTCGCACCACGATCTTGACTGATATAGACGCTACGCTTGAAGGTCGCGATCGCAAGTTCTTCGTGGCGGGTAGGGTTTTGAGCAATAAAGGCCACCGCGTCTTCATCTAGTGCGGGAAGCTCGATTTTTTCTATAACTCCGCCGTCCTTCAGGTCCATGCGACTTAGCACGGGGACATTTGCATAACTGCTAACCCAGAGGTGCTCGCCATCCAGATCGAACCACTGCGCAAGTACCTGCGCGCTCTGGACCAATGGCTCAAAATGGTTGCCCGCGTCACGAGACAAGTACAACCCGTCGGCAGCGCCCACGGCAACGACGTTGACATCGCGCGGGTGCACCGCCAAGCTATTAATTTTGGCCCTTAGGCCGTTAGCGGCTGCCCGCGTCCATGCCAGGCCGTCTGTTTGAGTCATATACAGCCCAGCTTGGGGCATCCGGGTATTAGGCCCATAATTCAGGACGTACACCGCATCGGTTTCATAGCTTGTGGCCAAGGTATGAAAATCGGACTCTCCTTCCAGCCCCAACTGTCGCCAAGTTTTTCCCGCATCCGTACTCTTGATGAGGCCGAACGGATTAATTAGCTTCGAGCCTGTTGCGGGATGCCCGCTGCTGTAAAACGCCCCGCGGGTGGTGGCGAATCCCATGTAATCATGCTCGGGGCCGGCCATCTTTGTCCATTGACCATTCGAATACGCCGCGATGCCATGATGGCTCGGGATCAGCAACTGTTTACCGTCTGTGCTATAGGCAAGCCCGTGCACGTGCGTGAGTTTAATCGGCGCAGCCTGTGCCAAAGTCATTATGGCTTGTGCATCGGCTACGGATGGATCGGTACTTGCGGTTGCTACGCCGATTCCGCCGAACATCAATAGCGTGCCAACGCTTGTTGCCGCCAGGCTGGTAAAAATCGTTTTAGAACTCATCACGTGATATCCGTAAATCTAAGTGCTACCCCATCAGGAGTCCGCTATGGGTAGGGTAGGACGGCTGCGAGCCGGCTAGTCTTTGAGCGGCGAGTGTCCGACCGATGGTGTGGAGGGAGCTTTGTCGGCTTGGGCTTTTTCCACCCTTTGGTCCTTGTCGCAGGAGTGCATACCTTTCATCATGAAAAACATCATCAAGGGACAAATTAGAAAGAACAAAAATGGGGCGCTGGCGGCAAGCCATTCACGGGCGGCGGGAAAAGTCGCGTACGCCACGGCAATGGCGACAGCTAGGCCAAGAGCCGCCTTCAGCATGGTTTTCATATCACATTTCATCTTCGTATCCTTCAAATAGGCGGGTTAATTCATATCCGCTCGGCAGCGTTGAGTGACGGTAGCGAATTCACTGTAGCGAAGTCATGCTGTCAGTCCGATTACGCCGCGATTACATTTATGTCATGCGCGCGTTGCGTCTCCCGGTAGTCAAGCAACATGTTGTTATTTAAAGGCAAAAAGAATAGCAACGGCGGTCGCTGCGAGCTGCAAACGTGTGAACTGATTGCCGAGGAAGCCGGTAAATGGCACGTTGGGCCAGCTTGACATTGCCGTAATGGCAAGGTTTAGTATTGTTATGCTGCATTACCTAAGGAGACAGCACAATGATTGAATTTGAAGTGAAAGATATGACTTGCGGTCATTGCGTGGATACGATTACGCGCGTGGTCAAAGAAACGGCACCGACGGCCAGCGTTAGGATTGATCTCCCCGCTCATTTGGTTCGAATCGATGGAGAGTCCAATGCAGACGTTATCGAACGTGCCATTCGAGAAGTTGGCTATACGCCGGTGCTCAAACTTTAGGGCCGGACGCTGTTAAGCCGCCGAGCGCTAGGCGTTTTCCATGCTTTAGCGCGTTTTCGGCATCATGCTCCTAGTAACTCATCTGAGGCGAGCCATATTCTTGGCGAAATGGCTCGCAGATGCTCGCAATTATCTGATAAAACGTTTGGGTAAGTTCACTGCAGACTTCAATGTACCTGGTCCCGCAGACGAAATGCTTGTGCGTAATCGATGTCGAGCTTAATGCAACGCTCCATGTTTTTATATCTTGATTTTGAGGCAAGATACTTTGCAGTGAACACAAGGGCGTCTAAAAATGAATTCGTCCGAAATATTGTTGTATTACAGTTTTGTAATCTGATCGTCATCGTGCTGTCAGTTTTACGCGTGTAGAGTCTTACTATGAGTTCTGACGCTTCTACGTCAGGGGCGGTCCCTTAAGTCAGACACAAAACTGAAGTACATCGCAGGAGCGATCCCATGAAACTGCTCGTCGTTGAAGATGAGATAAAAACTGGCGAATACATACGTGAAGGGCTCGTCGAGTCCGGCTTTATAGTCGATCTGGCCCGCACGGGTCTGGACGGGCACCACCTCGCCCTGACAGAGGATTATGATTTGATCATCTTGGATGTCATGCTGCCAGATGTTGACGGCTGGCGTATTGTTCAAGCGTTGCGCGAAGCGAAGTCGGCTACTCCAGTATTGTTTTTGACGGCACGCGATAGCGTGGAGGATCGTGTTAAGGGCCTGGAACTAGGCGCCGATGATTATTTGATTAAACCTTTTGCTTTTTCGGAGCTGCTCGCACGAGTCCGTACGTTACTGCGTCGAGGAACCACGCCGGTCTTTAATGATCAGTTGCAGGTGGCCGACCTGGTGCTGGACATCCCGCGTCGGCGGGCGAGGCGGCAAGAGGTACGCATTAATCTGACAAACAAGGAGTTCGCACTTCTGGAGCTTTTGGTGCGTCGCCAAGGCGAAGTGTTACCGCGTTCTCTGATCGCCTCGCAGGTGTGGGACATGAATTTTGACAGCGATACCAACGTCATTGACGTGGCAATTCGGCGCCTGCGCGCCAAAATCGACGACGCCTTTGAGCCCAAGCTAATTCATACCGTTCGCGGCATGGGTTATATGCTTGATGTCAGCAGCGTGAGCTAAAAAGAATGGCACGCCGCCCCGCGTCCTTGGCCCTGCGCCTGACCGTATCCATTGGAGCAGTCATAACAGTGGTGCTTCTTACGTTTGGATGGATGGTCCAACGATCCATTAATAGTCACTTCGTTCAGCAGGATGTCGATGAGCTTAATGCTGTTGTTCAATCGCTGACGCAGTCGCTCTCAGAGCCGCCAGCTGCTCAGGAACCGGATGCATTGAAGCGTCGGTTAGCGGCAGCGTTTTCAGGCCATCGTAATGCACAATTTCGTGTCTCGGATAGTCATGGAAATGTGATTTACGCTACGCCTAATTCGGATCTGGATGGTTTTGCACGGTTGGTTCCCTCTTCGGGCGTGATCACCATCAACTCGGTGAAAATCTGGCGGGATAAGGGAGAGACCTATAGAGGTGCTGTTGTGCAGCTAATGAACAAAGGTCTTCCAGGTGGCGAGCCTTTAACCTTAGCTGTGGCCACTGGCATCAATTTTCACCTGCACTATCTTGAAAGCTTCCGCAGTTACCTGAGAATTATTACGGTCGCGGCCTGTCTGATTGCCATTCTGGCGACATGGTTTGCTGTGTATCAAGGGCATGCGCCGATACGGCGCATCAGCCGAGAGATTCGTCGAATCAAATCTGACCAGCTTTTTATTCGGCTTGTTCCTGGTACGGTTCCAGTGGAGCTAACTGAGCTGGCCGTGTCATTCAACGACATGCTGGATCGTATTGAAGATGGTTTTCATCGCCTCTCGAATTTTTCGGCTGATATTGCTCATGAGTTGCGTACGCCCATAACTAATTTGAAGACGCAGACTGAAGTCGCTCTCTCTCAATCGCGCGATATTGGGCAGTATCGAGAAATTCTATATTCCAATTTGGAAGAATACGAACGTATGGCCAAAATGGTCGGTGATATGCTGTTTTTGGCACAAGCCGATAATAACCAGCTCAAACCGGAGCTGGTCAGCGTGAACTTGGTCACGGAAGTGCAGGCGCTATTTGATTACTTCGAAGCGTGGGCCGAAGAACGCTCTGTTGCTTTGATACGCAAAGGTCCCGTTGTATGTGTTCAGGGTGATAGATTGATGATGCGCCGCGCACTAAGCAATCTTTTGTCCAATGCCATACGTTATACCCCTCCGGGGCGAGCAGTCACCGTCTCACTAGCGGCTAACAGCAATGACACGGTGGTTATACGTGTTGCGAACCCGGGGTTAGCAATCAATCCCGAGCATCTTCCAAGGTTGTTTGACCGATTTTACCGCGCGGATCCTTCACGCCAACGCAAGGGCGACGGAGCCGGTTTAGGTCTAGCCATTGTCAAATCGATTATTGACACACATGGCGGCACCATTACTGCAAAAGATGAGGATGGACAAATGGTTTTTGAGATCACGCTTCCTAACGCCACGCTTTAATTGAATATTAATTATCACGAATACCAATAGGGTTGCGGGCGAGCTTTTGTTCCAACGCGAATCACGTATTGCTCGCCTAGGCAATGATGACGGCTTTATAGCCACCGATAAGTTCGACTGCTCCGACGGTGCGATGTGCATGCCTACAGTTCCCGACCAGACGTTCGTGCAGAAGGCTTACCAAAAGCTTGATGAAACAGATCGCATGAAACCATCCTCATCCAATGATTGTGTTATCGATGTAATGGAACAGTTATTCCCTCGTAGCTAAGATCTAGCATTTCCGGTCTGTCCTAATTCAGACCGGAGTGAACCATTTCGGGGTGGGAGTCACTTATGCATTTCAGAGCGAAAGAGGAAGGCAGCGAGGATCCCGAGGAGGATGGCGCCAGCGCCGAACACGTGGAGTGCCGTTTCGATGCCAAGCGGCAGCATCGCGCCAAAAAGTAGGCTCCCGCTGCCGAAGCCGACGAACAGGGTGAACACGTTCAAGCCCATGGCTTGCCCGCGGTTTGGCCCCAAGTCGGTCACGATGCCGGCCAGCAGCGGTTGTGTTAGGTCGTAACCGACCGACAGCAGTGTTACTAAAATGGGCGCCCCGATCAGGGGCATGTCGAGTGAGAGCGCGGCGGCGCTGGCGCCAGCGATGAGCAATCCGACGGGGATCAGTTGGCTTCTGCCGTAGCGGTCGGCGAGCCGCCCGATAACTGGGCCGAGTAGGAAGCCGGGAATACCGTAGCCCAGAAGTGCAAGGCCGATCCCGACGTCACCTAAGCCATATTTGCGCGAAAAATACACGCCGAGCCAAGTGAACACGCCGGAATGAAACACCGCATTGAGCGCAACGTAGGCATAGGTGCGCTGACCACGTGAGCTGCCCAGCAAAGTACGATAGCCGGCAAACAGGGTGCCAAGCGTTGGCCTCGCGGTGCCGCTTTTGTTGCCCAACAGATCACGATAAGGCAACAGAAAGGCGAGGACCATCGTAGCGGCTGCGGCCACGCCAAAAAATAGGCCGCGCCATGTGATGAACGGCTCGAGCATCACACCCGCGACCGCGCCGACCGCCATGCCGCCGGCCATGGCACCAAATAGCCAGCCCAGCGGGCGGCCCCGTTCACGGTAGGGAAACAGGTCGCCAATCAGTGCGAGAGCGAGCGGTACGACGCCGCTGGCCCCAAGGCCGGTCAGCAGACGCACGGTCGTTAATTGCTCAGCTGATTGGGAAAATCCCGTCAGAACGGTCAGAAGAATGAACGCCGATAGCGAAGCGATCATGATCGGACGTCGTCCGATCCTGTCAGATAGCAACCCGTAAAACAACGTCGCAACGCCATAGGCCATGAGATAGGCGGGCACCATCAAACCAGCCATTTCCACAGACACATGAAATACAGCGGCCAAACGCGGCAGCAGTGGTGCCACCATATATGCTTGGAAAAAGATAAGAAATGTGGCGCCGGTGAGAATCCATAGCAATCGTTCACTGCGCGCATTACCTCCCCCGGTAGTGACTGCACCACTAGTGTTTGTGGTCATATTAATTGCCTCCCATTAGATTTTGATGTCGTTAGGATGGACCTTCCAATTGTGGCAAGGTCAAGTGCTTATTGACGCTGCAAAGCACAGAGACGATTAAGTCCAGTTGCTCGTTCTTCGTTGTTACCAGTGTAGAAGCCACGATATTGTCTGAAGCTACATCAAGGTTCGATACAGAGAAATAGGGAGCCCCCATAACGTATATTCCGGAAGCCATCAAGTTTTAGATCACCTTCATTACAGATTTGTAATCATGCCGTCACCACTGTGTCATCGTCGTGTAGGTAGAGTTTTGAGGTGGCGTTCATCGCCGCCATTCCCGCGGCACAGAGGCTTGGTCTAACAATGTGCGACAGTGTCGGAGAGGTAACGAGACACTTGTGGTGTGAGGATGCGTTATTGACATAATTTCATTGTGTTCGCTGAGGAGCAGAACTTTCATCAAGTGGCGGATCGGGTGCACATCGACCATCATCCTGCGCAAGACGACAGACGCGGAAACTAGCCGCGCCTGTGACTTATTACTGTCGAAGGTTGAGAATTGATTAGACGAGGCCAAGCGTGGTATGGGTGAGGCCCTTTGGGCTAATGCTCTGGTTGTTAATGAGCAATATGAATGCTAGGGGCTGAAAGAAAATGGTTTTGATGTCTCGATCTTCAAGTTGTACTTGTGGTTCAACATTTCACGGCACGCCGTCTATTACTAGCCGATCAAGGTCATGATCGAGCAGTCGTCATTCTTTGGTTACCGGACGGTGGCGATTTAGCATGGAACTACGCCATCTACGTGCCTTCATCGTACTGGCTGAGGAGCTGCACTTCGCCCGTGCCGCTGAGCGGCTGAACATTGAGCAGTCACCGCTGTCGCGCACTATCAAGCACCTAGAGGGCGAGTTGGGCGTGCTGCTGTTTAAGCGCGATCGACGTGGTACGCATCTGACCCTCGCTGGTGAAGTCTTTCTGCAGAACGTGCGTCGGGTATTTACCAGTCTCGACCAAGCTACGGCGAGTGCTAAGGCAGCGGCAGCGGGTTATCGCGGCACGCTGCGTATTGCCGTCTCTGATGGAGCTGCGGAACCTAGACTAGCAGCGCTGTTGGCGCGCTGCCGTGAGGAAGATCCTGAAGTGGAGATCCGCCTGTTCGACGTACCACTGGCCGAGCAGTTGCGAGGGCTACGAAAAGGCGCGTTTGATGCCGGCTTCGCTCGCTCCTCCGAAACGGGAGACGATATCGTTGCTTATTCTGCCTGGAGTGATCCGCTGGTAATAGCCATGGCCGCACGCCATCCCTTGCTGGTGCATGCACAGATTCCGGTGGAGGAGTTGTTGCGCTACCCGTTGGTGATGTGTCATCCCCATGAGTGCGAAGGCTATCTGCAGCAGATCGTCAAACTACTGCGTGGAGTGAATGTCGAGCCCATTGTGATCGCACAAGCTAGTTCCTTGAGCATCGCTTTGACGCTGGTGGCCGCTGGCTATGGTCTGTGCTTTGCCACTGCCACCCAGATCGGCATGTACAGACACCCGGATGTGGTGGCTCGGGCTCTGGAAGGGCCGCAAGGAGAAGCGACGTTGATGACCTACCTGCTATATCCTCAGGCTGGAGTTTCTGAACCATTGAGTCGGTTTATCGAGCGAATTCAACTTGGAGAGGCTGACGGCATGTCATTGCCTTAGCAATATCACCCATCGTTTGCGTTGGCTTCAGTCTGTAGGTTTTTCTCAGTGGCCGCTATCAGTTCACTCGCGCTTTTGTTCAGTGCTCTGGCGATACGCAGAATAATCGCCAGGTTCGGCATATGTTCGCCACGCTCGATCTTGCCCATGTGCGAACGCTCGATCCCCGCCAGGTGGGCGAGTGTCTCTTGGGCGATGCCCAGCTCTGTTCTTGCTGCCCGAACGGCCATGCCAAACGCAATGGCTGGCCCTGCTTCATAGGTGGTGGTGCCGGTCGGCCGGCCTCGTTGGATAGTACGCTTCTGCATCAGCAAAAGCTTCGTACGACACCATAAATCAAACCACGTTAAATTTAACTCATGATAAGATTTAAGCCTTATTTTTTGACTTACGCTGTCGTTCTCCGCTAATTCCTGGACCGTTGCCGTTAAACGTGGGCTCGTCCATTAAATCCCGGACTCGGAAATGGAGCGTAGAGGATGTGAACGAAGTGTTGAACTAGCTTCTTGTTTTGAGGAAAAAACATGAGGCGGTAGTTGGAGGCATGAGCTGCCCCGGTCTGTCATCCAGATGTCGGCCGTCCGGCTAGTTCAGTTTTAGCGAAGACTTTGGCACTATTCCGGCTTTTAACGAAGAACGACAGTCCTCTGCGAATAAGGAGAACAATATGCCTTCCAACGCTGATCGGCGACCTTTGCGAATCGCCGTATCATTTGGCGCGATCCACGCACAGCTGGCAACGCTTCTCGCTCGCCAACGCATAGAGGAGCCTGAAACGCCCGTTGCACTGTCTGAGGTTTCCCCAGCAGAGCAAATCGCGGGTCTGAAAGACAGACGCTACGAACTCGGATTTACCCTGGGTGTGGGAGCCGAACACGGCTTGAAGATGCAGCCGCTCTGGCATGACGAACTGGCGGTCCTGGTGCCAGCGTGCTCACCACTACTGACCTATGCAGCCATCCCGTTGTCTACACTTGCGGACTATCCGGTGGTGATGTGGCATTCCGAGGTCTGCGCGGCCATGCATTATTACGTGCAAGCCTTATTCGTGAAGGCTGAATTGACACCACACGTTGCAGCTCAGGCGCGCAGTTTTGAGTTCATGGCAACTGTGGTAGCGGCCGGCTATGGTGTCGGGCTGGCCGCATGCTCCCGGATTGATGCGGCGCGAGAAGCCGGTATCGTCGCGAGACCTCTTCACGCAGACGATCACACGATTACAACGTTCCTGCTTTATTGCGACGGGGCTTCGGAGAGGGTCAAGCGGTTTATCGAGCGGGCGCGGCGCTGTGCTGGCACGGCCTCGCTTTGTGGTGTGGTTGGTTAAAGCGGCAGCTCTCGCCGTTTGCAACGAGATCGACTACGAACTTATTCCCGCTCAATAACGCTCAATAATACTGTGCGTCGCTCTGGCATTGGTCTGCATGTTTTCGATAGCGTTGTGTAGACCTCGACGGCGCTCTATGGCCTTCGCCAGACTTCGCGTATTATAGTGGTCGTGGATGGGTACATTATTGGGTACATCCGCACTATTCTAACTGAATAAAGCCTTTGTTAATCAAGGGGATAGGCGGACTTTACTGTTTCCTTCACCCGCTCCACTTCAACTTTCCATGGTGTTCCAAGGACGTCCATGGCGTGTTTCAAGTCATTGTCACGGTTCGGTTTTTCCAGAAAATCCGTTCCAGTGACGTCCAGCGAAATCCACTGACGGCCGGCCCAAACTGGTACAAAAAGTGGCCCAAACAATGCGCGAACTTCCCCTGCCGCATTGTTGCTGGAGGAGCCGGGAGCCGATGGGAAACATGGCACTCAACTCGCTTTCAAGGAGTTGGGATCATGCTTTCAGACCCCATGGCCCGGTAGGCCAAGTCCACCGGCAAGCCATACGCACTGGCCGACTTCGACGGCCTCTATCTCTACGTTTCCGCCATCGGCACCAAGGCTTGGCACTTCCGCTATTCGTGGTTTGGCAAGCGTGAGCGCATCACCCTCGGCAACTATCCGGCGCTTTCCCTGAAGGACGCCCGTGCGCTTCGCGATGAAGCCCGCTCGCTGCTCGCCAAGGGCGTCAATCCCTACAGCGAACGTAAGCGCAAGCGGCACGCGATCGTCCTGGCCGGCGAGCACACCTTCATGGCCGTCTACGAGCAATGGCTGGCCCATCGCCGGCTCTCGCTGGAGGAAGGACGGCAGACCAGCCTGGAACAGATCGGGCGCGTCTTCAAGAAAGATGTGTTCCCCTCGCTGCGGCACCTGACCATCTACGAGATCATCCGCGTGGCGCCGGCCCGCGTGGAAGTGATCGGCGGCACGGCGGTCGCCGTCATCCGGCGTTTCGACCGCACCGATGATGGCGGCCGCATCCCTTACGTGTCGGCCGCGACGATGCTCCAGTCCGGTGGCCGCGACGCGACGCATGCCTACACCGAACTGGTGGATGTACTGCTTCAGTCGGGCGCCGATCCGATCGCCGACATCCATGAGTTGTGGCGGCGGCTGGTCTTCAATTTCCTGGTCTGCAATACCGACGACCACCTGCGCAACACCGGCTTCCTGTACGACGCGCGCCAGCGCGGCTGGCGCCTGTCGCCAGCCTTCGACCTGAACCCGATGCCGGGCGACCGTCGCGAGAGCAAGACCTGGCTGACCGAGGACACCGGCGTCATCGACAGCCGTGACATGCTGATGGCCGCCGCGTCGTATTTCAGGCTGGATGCTGCGCAAGCGCAGGCGATCTGGAGCGAAGTGGCCCAGGCCGTGGCGGGCTGGCGCGCAGTGGCCCGGGGATTGGGCATGTGCGGCACCGACCTGCTGGATTTCGAGCCGGCGTTCGTCGAATCGACCACGCCTTGACGACATCGGCAGGAAATGCCGCTACGGCAGAGAATCGTCCTGGACTTTTTTGATCAACGCCGCGCATAGCCAGCGATAGCCGATGCGTTCCTGCTCCAGCCGCAGTTGTGGCCGGATTCGATCATTACGCAAGTCGTCGTAGAGAGCGGCTTCCTCATCGACCAGTCGGGACAAGGGCAACGTATGGCGTTTGTCGAGGGGCTCCTCACCCCATTGAAGTTCGTGGGCCATCAGGGTGGAGCGGTCCATGAGGAACGAAGCGGCTAGCGGGAAATACTTGCGCAGGCTGTCCAGAATGGCAAAGCCATGGGTGTCGATATCTCCCCAATAGTGCAGAGAGGCGCGATGCAGCCAGTCTGCTCGGGCAAGCGCCCCCCAGCCATAGCCGGCACCGAACACGACGATGGCACTGGATACCGGCGGGAAAGCCAGGAAGTTCACCTCGTTTTCGGTGATGAAGACACGCTGCGCAGGCAGGGCGAGCGTGGCGAAGCTGTCCGCATCCAGGGTGATGTCGGTCAGTCCCGTGCAGCCCGGAAGCTGGGGCAGCTGCGCATCGAGCAAGCGCAGGCGGATGCGAACGGGCTTGTCGCGAAAGCCGTAGCGACGGGCGAATCCTGCGACTCCGGTGGCATCGTGGCCGATGGCTTCGGCGGGCAAGGCCAGGTCCAGCCATTGGCCTAATGTTGCGCGATGCGCCTCGATGAACTTGCTGTCCACGCCCGGCGCGTCGACCTGCCGAAGATAGACGCCGGGGCGCGGATGGGTTTGCACCCAGGCCACTACGGCCAGCAGGCGCGGCCAGTGTTCGGCCAGTGCCAAGGTCTGCAACGGTGATCTGTGCAGCCACGGCAGCAGTGCGGGTTGCGCTTCGGCAGTTTGCTGCCAGAGCGCCTGGAACCGGTGGGCATCTCCGGTCTTGCCGATCATCGCCAGTGTGTCTTCCAGCGTATCGATCCAGAGCGTGTCCGGCAGGCGCTGCCGGCCCTGCACCCGGTGCGTCCATTCGCGCCATTCAATGCGCACGCGTGGCATGGCGCTGATGTCGCGCACCCAGCCGCGCACGGCATCGAAACGGTTGCTGAGATCGACGGCGGACGGTGACTTCAGCGACAGCCGCAATGGCCAGCGCAGCGTGCCGTCGCCGACCACGGCACGCAGCAACTCGCCGCGCTGCCACAGCCGTTCGACCTGCGCACGAAGGTCGGCGGGCTGGCTCCATGTCATGCAGCGCCTCCCGTGGCGGCAGCCTTCTGTGCCCGGTATTCCTCAATGCTCAGGCTGCGCAGCCGCGACTCACGGCCGCCTTCGTTGTGCACGAAGCCGACGCTGGAAACATACGGCTCGATGATGTGGATCTTCTGCAGCGGCGTAATGATCAGCAGTTGCAGGTTGAGCTGGCGGAACAGTTCCAGCCCATACTGGGCCGATTCATCCGAGCCGCGCCCGAAGGCTTCGTCGATCACGACAAAACGGAATGAGCGCGAGCGCACCGCCCCCCATTCCAGGCCGAACTGGTAGGCCAGGCTGGCGGCCAGCACGGTATAGGCCAGCTTCTCCTTCTGCCCGCCGGATTTGCCGCCGGAGTCGGAGTAGTGTTCGTGTTCGGTATCGTCCTCGCGCCGGCGCTCGCTGGCGGAAAACAGGAAGCCGTTGCGCACGTCGGTCACCTTCTGCATCCAGCGCCGGTCGATCTCGGTCAGTCCCTCACGCCCCCGGAAGCGGTCGATGATGGCCTTGACCTGAAGGAACTTGGCTTCGGAATACTGTTCGTCTACCGAGCCGCTCAGCGCGTCTTCGGTGCAGGCACGCAGGTCCTGAAGGAAGTCGCGGATCTCCGCATCGGGGCTGGGTTGCGCCAGCAACCGGATGTAGCGTCCGGGGTTGTAGTCGATCACCTGCAAGGATTGGTTGATGACATCGACCCGTTCCTTGATCGTTTCCCGCTCGCGCGCGAGCTGGGCATTGAAGTTGGCGATCTCGTTGATGGTGTTGACGTTGAGCAGTTCCTTGAAACGCGCTTCGAAGCGCGGCAGGTCGTCGCGCTGCAAATCGCTCATCAAGCGCTCGAATTCGGGCAGCGCGGCCAGGCTGACGTCGATCTCGGCGGTCTCGGCCTTGAAGGCCTCCTTGAAGCCGCGCATGGCGTTGATGATGCGTTCGGTCAGCGCCTTGGCAACCACCACGCGCGCATCCACCGCATGCACCTAGATAACCCGCTTGGCCAGATCCACCCCGACTCGGGCAATCTCGTTCATGGACTTCCCCTTTCACATGGCTGCAGATTGATGACTTGGGGAGCACCATCGCGGTGGCAGCCAACATTTGTTTCCTGGCTGCTTACGATTGAGTCACATCAATCGGCCAGCAGATCGCTGGATGTTGACTCTTGACTTTCGGCATGTTAGGCGCAATATCTTGCAAAGTCTTGCAAGAATTTCCTCAGGCGAGGCCGCGTGACGACGGAACTTGTGGGGGTGGTATGACAGCGCGCCAGCAGGCGATCTTCACACTCGACGAGTTGGCTGCCTACTTGAAAGTCGGCAAGCGGACGCTTTACCGGCTCGCCTCGCCCGGGGAGATTCCGGCCTTCAAGGTCGGCGGGACGTGGCGGTTTCGTCAAAGTGAAATCGATCGATGGATCAATGATCAGATCCAAGCAGGCAGAAAGAAGGAGGTGATACGCACAGATGAGCAGCCAAAGTCAGCGGAACACTCCGTGTCGTCTGGGCGCGCTGTCCGTCGCCGCAGGCAAACGGAGTGAGCGAGAGTCTTCAATTTTTCTTCTGGAGGTGTGACATGGACATTGATTTCAAGAAATTGGCTCCCTGGAACTGGTTCAAGAAGGAGCAGGAAGAACAACAGAGCACTGCCTCGCTGCCGGTGCAGCGCAATGACCTGCCGGTGGCGGGTGGGCCCGTCAGTCCCATCCTGCAATTGCATCGCGAGATCGACCGCCTGTTCGACGACGCGTTTCGAGGCTTCGGTTTCCCGACGCTGGCCATGCCACGCTGGCCGTCGGACTGGCCGGGCATGCTGAAGCCGGCGCTGGACATCCAGGAGACCGACAAGCAGTACAAGATCGCCCTGGAAGTACCCGGCGTCGAGGAAAAAGACATCCAGATCACGCTCGACAACGACGTGCTGCTGGTGCGCGGTGAAAAGCGTCAGGAGCAGGAAACGAAAGACGGCGGTTTCCACCGGGTGGAGCGCTCCTACGGCAGCTTTCAGCGCGCTCTGAACCTGCCGGCCGATGCCAACCAGGACACGATCAAGGCCGCTTTCAAGAGCGGCGTGCTCACGATCACGATGGAAAAGCGCGAGGCCAGTACGCCCAAGCAGGGGCGCTCAATCCCGATCAACGGCTGACGCGGGGCAGCGCGTTTTTCTCAAAAACCACAAAGAGATGAGGCACCGTGATCGGCGGTGCCTCGTCAGATCAATCTTTACAGGAGCATCAGCATGGCCAGAAAACAATGCCAAGTCTGCGGCCAGCCCGCCACGGTGCGGGTGGAAGCCAATCTCAATGGTCGCCACAGCACCATGCTGTTGTGTGACGATCACTATCGCCAACTGGTGCGCCAGCAAAAGCGCACCGTCTCGCCGCTGGAAGCCTTGTTCGGCTCGCGCAGCGGGCTGTTCGAAGACTTCCTTGGCAGCGACTTCTTCCGCATCGGTGACGACGCACCGTCCATGGCGGCCGATACCGACGAGGTCGTCGATGCCTCGTTCGGCGAACCCGCCCCGGCCGGTACGGGCACCGCGCGCCGTCGCGGCAGTGGGCTCGCCAGCCGTATCAGCGAACAGTCCGAGGCCCTATTGCAGGAGGCCGCCCGACACGCTGCAGAGTTCGGGCGCGCCGAAGTCGATACCGAACACCTGCTGCTGGCGCTATCCGACAGCGACGTGGTCAAGACCATCCTGGGGCAGTTCAAGATCAAGGTCGATGACCTCAAGCGACAGATCGAATCCGAAGCCAAGCGCGGCGACAAGCCGTTCGAGGGCGAGATCGGCGTGTCGCCCCGGGTCAAGGACGCGCTCAGCCGTGCTTTCGTGGCCTCCAACGAACTCGGCCACTCTTATGTCGGGCCGGAGCATTTCCTGATCGGGCTCGCCGAGGAAGGCGAAGGTTTGGCGGCCAACCTGCTGCGCCGTTACGGCCTCACGCCGCAAGCGCTGCGCCAGCAGGTAAGCAAGGTGGTCGGCAAAGGGGCCGAGGATGGCCGCGCCGAGACGCCGACCAACACGCCCGAGCTGGATAAATACTCGCGCGACCTCACCAAGATGGCGCGCGAGGGCAAACTCGATCCAGTCATCGGCCGTGCGCAGGAGATCGAGACCACCATCGAGGTGCTGGCCCGGCGCAAGAAAAACAACCCGGTGTTGATCGGTGAGCCCGGCGTCGGCAAGACCGCCATTGCCGAAGGACTGGCGCAGCGGATGGTCGCCGGCGAAGTGCCCGAGACGCTGCGCGACAAGCGTCTGGTCGAACTCAACATCAACGCCATGGTGGCAGGCGCCAAGTACCGCGGCGAGTTCGAGGAGCGCGTGCAGAAGGTGCTCAAGGAAGTGACCGAGCACCAGGGCGAGCTGATTCTCTTCATCGACGAGGTGCACACCATCGTCGGTGCAGGCCAGGGTGGCGGCGAAGGCGGGCTGGACGTGGCCAACGTGTTCAAGCCGATGATGGCGCGCGGCGAACTGAACCTGATCGGCGCCACCACGCTCAACGAGTATCAGAAGTACATCGAGAAGGACGCCGCGCTGGAGCGTCGCTTCCAGCCGGTGATGGTGCCCGAGCCGACGGTAGCGCAGACCATGATGATCCTGCGCGGCCTGCGCGACACCTTCGAGGCGCACCACAAGGTCAGCATCACCGAGGATGCGATCATCGCCGCCGCCGAGTTGTCGGACCGCTACATCACCGCGCGCTTTTTGCCTGACAAGGCCATCGACCTGCTCGACCAGGCGGCCGCACGCGTGAAGCTGTCGGCCACGGCCCGCCCGGTGGCGGTGCAAGAGCTGGAGTCCGAACTGCACCAGCTGCGGCGTGAGCAGGACTATGTGGCCTCGCGCAAGCACTACGACAAGGCCGCCGAGCTGGGCAAGCGCATCGAGGCCAAGGAGACTGAACTCAAGAAGCTCGTCGAGGAATGGGAACGCGAGCGCGCCTCGGGCAGCGCCGAAGTCAAGGCCGAGCATGTCGCGCAGATCGTCTCGCGCCTGACCGGCATTCCGGTCAACGAGCTGACAGTGGAAGAACGCGAGAAGCTGCTGCATCTGGAGCAGCGGCTGCACGAGCGCTTGGTGGGCCAGGACGAAGCGGTGCGCGCGGTGGCCGATGCCGTGCGGTTGTCGCGCGCGGGCCTGCGCGAAGGCAGCAAGCCGGTGGCGACTTTTCTGTTCCTCGGGCCGACCGGCGTGGGCAAGACCGAGCTCGCCAAGGCGCTGGCCGAGTCCATCTATGGCGATGAAGGTGCGCTGCTGCGCATCGACATGTCCGAGTACGGGGAACGCCATACCGTGGCACGCCTGGTGGGCGCGCCTCCGGGTTATGTGGGCTATGACGAGGGCGGCCAGCTCACCGAGAAGGTGCGTCGCAAGCCCTACAGCGTGTTGCTGCTGGACGAGATCGAGAAGGCTCACCCCGACGTCTACAACATCCTGCTGCAGGTGTTCGACGACGGGCGGCTCACCGACGGCAAGGGCCGAGTGGTGGATTTCACCAATACCATCATCATCGCCACCTCGAACTTGGGCTCGGACATCATCCAGCGTCGGCTGAAGGCCCGTGGCGCCACCGGCGAGGAATACGAGAAGACCAAGTCCGAGGTGATGGACGTGCTGCGCGGACACTTCCGCCCCGAGTTCCTCAACCGCATCGACGAGATCATCGTCTTCCATGCGCTGGGCAAGGAGGAGATCCGCCATATCGTCGGCCTGCAGCTCGATCGTGTGGCCCGCAACGCCGCCAGCCAGGGCGTGACGCTGACCTTCGATCAGACCTTGATCGATCACTTCGCGGAGGAAGGCTACAAGCCCGAGTTCGGCGCGCGTGAGCTCAAGCGGCTGATCCGCAGCGAACTGGAAACTGCTCTGGCGCGCGAGATGCTGGGTGGCGGTATCGGCAAGGCCGATCACGCCAGCGCCCGCTGGGACGACAAGGCCGAACGGGTGGTCTTCGAGCGCCAGGAGCCACCCGCGAAGCCGGCCGAGCCTGAGAAGCCCGATGCCGCGAACGCGGCCGAGACGCCGCCTAGCGACGCGAGCAAGTCTGCGCGCAAGAAGAAGTCAGCGGGCGGCGAATCTTGAGTCATGAGGAGGCTGTCGTGTCCGACCCCAATGGGCTGACATGGGCAGCCACCCTCGTGTCGCTGGCGGTCGCTATCCCCACAGCGGGGCACGCGGTCATCTACAAGCGTGACCCTCGATCGGCCACGCTGTGGGTACTGCTGATCGCCTTGTTGCCGCTGGGCGGTTCGCTGCTGTATGGGCTGTTCGGCGTCAACCGTTACCAGCGGCGGGCGCGGCGGCTCTTCCCGGGGGCAGATCCTGCTGTTCGGCAGGACCTCTCGCCCACGATGCCCGAGGCTGTATCGCCGCCGCTTGCCGGTCTGGCCCACCTGGTGGGACGCGCCACCGGCCAGTCGCTGACCGGCGGCAACCGCATCGAGCCGCTTGTCGATGGCGAGCAGGCCTACCCGGCCATGCTCGCCGCCATCGAGTCGGCGCGGTACAGCGTCGCCTTGGCCTCGTACATCTTCGACAGCCAAGGCATCGGGGCGCAGTTCGTCGATGCGCTGCGCCGGGCTCATGAGCGCGGCGTGCAAGTGCGGGTGCTGATCGACGACGTGTATGCCCGCTGGACGCCCCGCAGCGCCTACCGTGCCTTGCAGCGCGCCGGCGTTCCGGCGGCGACGTTCAACCCGACATTGATTCCCGCGCGCCTGCATGCCGCGCATCTGCGCAATCACCGCAAGCTGCTGGTGATCGATGGCGAGACGGGTTTCACCGGCGGCATGAACATCTTCGGTCCGTATTGGCGGCCCGATGCGCCGGGCCAGGCCTGTCACGATTTGCACTTTCGTCTGCGCGGGCCGGTGATTGCGCATCTGATGCGGTGCTTCACCGATGATTGGTGCGATACCACGGGCGAGCGGCTCAGCAAGGGTTACTGGGGCGAACCGCCCGTAACGGCTGATGAGCAAGGAACCTCTTGGGCGCGCGGCATCGAGGCCGGTCCCGACGAGGCCCTGGACCGGATGCGCTGGACCTTCATGGGCGCTTTGAGCGCCGCGAAGCATTCGGTGCGCATCTGGACACCGTATTTCGTCCCCGATCAGCCCATGATCGCGGCGCTGAGTACGGCTGCGTTGCGCGGCGTGCGTGTCGACGTGCTGACGCCTGCGAACGGTGACCATCCCACGGTGCAATGGGCCGCGCGCGCCCACTACTGGCAGGTGCTGGAGCACGGTGTGCGCATCTTCGAACGGCCTGGCCCGTTCGACCATAGCAAGCTGATGCTGGTAGACGGCAAGTGGTGCTGCCTGGGTTCGGCCAATTGGGATGCACGCAGCCTGCGCCTGAACTTCGAGTTCAATGTGGAGGTGTACGACACCGCGTTGTCTACGCGGCTGTCATCCCTTTTTGATACCGCCCGTGATGCGGCGGACGAGATATCGGCGATGGCGTTGCGCGCCCGCCCGCTGGCCATCCGCTTGCGCGACGGGGTGGCCCGTCTGTTCACCCCCATTCTCTAGCGACACGACTTGCGAGGAACATTGCCCATGGAAAAGAAAGATCAATGGAACATTGGCTACTGGATCGTCGCCGGCCTGTTGCTGCTGACGCTGCAGAACTACTGGCAGGCGGCCAAGACGGTCGAGCCTGTACCCTACAGCGAATTCGAGAAAGCGCTGGCCGAGGGGCGCGTCGCCGAGGTGCTGGTGTCGGACCGCACGGTGACCGGGCGCCTGAAATCGCCGGACAGCCGGGGCAAGACCACCATCGTGGCCACCCGCGTCGAGCCCGATCTCGCCGAGCGGCTGTCCAAGTACGACGTGCCCTACGCGCGGGTGGTGGAAAGCACTTGGCTGCGTGATGTGCTGTCCTGGATTCTGCCGGCGGTAGCCTTCTTCGGCGTCTGGTTCTTCCTGTTCCGCCGCTTCGCCGAGAAGCAGGGCATGGGCGGCTTCCTGAGCATCGGCAAGAGCCGCGCCAAGGTGTTCATGGAGAAGAACACCGGCGTCACCTTTGCCGATGTGGCGGGTGTGGATGAAGCCAAGGCCGAGCTGGTCGAGATCGTCGATTTTCTGAAGAACCCGCAGGACTACGGTCGTCTCGGCGCGCGCATCCCGAAAGGTGTGTTGCTGGTGGGCCCGCCCGGCACGGGCAAGACCCTGCTGGCCAAGGCCGTGGCGGGCGAGGCCGGGGTGCCGTTCTTCTCCATCTCCGGCTCGGAGTTCGTCGAGATGTTCGTCGGCGTGGGGGCGGCGCGCGTGCGCGACCTGTTCGAGCAGGCCCGCGGGCAGGCGCCGGCCATCATCTTCATCGACGAACTCGATGCACTGGGCCGCGCGCGCGGCGCCGGCGGGCCCATCGGCGGCCACGACGAGCGCGAGCAGACCTTGAACCAGCTGCTCACCGAGATGGACGGCTTCGACAGTTCGGTGGGGCTCATCATCCTGGCTGCCACCAACCGGCCCGAAATCCTCGACCAGGCGCTGCTGCGCGCCGGTCGCTTCGACCGTCAGGTGCTGGTGGACCGGCCCGACAAGAAAGGTCGCCTGGATATCCTGAAGGTCCATGTCAAGAAGATCACCCTGGCCCACGGTGTAGATCTGGAACAGGTGGCGGCGCTGACCACCGGCTTTTCCGGCGCTGATCTGGCCAATCTCGTGAACGAAGCAGCGCTGAACGCGACGCGGCGCAAGGCGCAGGCTGTGGAACTGCAAGACTTCACCGCCGCCATCGAGCGCATCGTGGCCGGCCTGGAAAGGAAGAACCGTGTGCTCAATCCGAAGGAGCGGGAAACCGTGGCCTATCACGAGATGGGGCATGCGCTGGTGGCGCTGGCGCTGCCCGGCACCGATCCGGTACACAAGATTTCAATCGTTCCGCGTGGCATCGGTGCACTCGGCTACACCCTGCAGCGGCCCACAGAAGACCGATTTCTGATGACACGTGCCGACCTGGAGCACAAGATCGCCGTGCTCCTGGGAGGGCGCGCGGCTGAGAAGCTCGTGTTTGGCGAGCTGTCCACAGGGGCTTCAGACGATCTCGCGCGGGCCACCGACATCGCCCGCGACATGATTACGCGCTTCGGCATGGATGAGGGCTTGGGGTACGTTGCTTTTGAGGCACAGAGGCCGCGTTTTCTTGATGCGCCTGAACTGGCACAGGGTGGCTGCCGGGTAGCCGAATCGACTCAGACACGCATCGACCAAGCCATCCGTGACATCGTGATGGGTGTGTTTGATCGTGCATACCGAATTCTCGAAATTAACCGAGAAGTGCTGGAGCGGTGCGCGCGCGAACTGCTCGCACGGGAAACGCTGGATGAATACAGCATCCGGCAACTGACGCAAGGGCTACAGCTCGAATCCCCATGTCACAGTGGTCCAACTGCCGGAGCCATTGCTTCCTCTGTGTCCCAAGGAGCCCCTCATGAGTGACAGCCTTCATATCGTCTGCCCACACTGCCAATCCATCAATCGTGTTCCAGCCAACAAACTGGCTGAGCAGCCCAATTGCGGGCGGTGCCAGTACCCGCTATTCGCCGGAGAACCCATCGAGCTGACCACAGCGACGGTAGAGGATATCACCGATCTCAAGAGGATCGAGCAGGCGCTGAACTCTATGCGCCTACAGCGAGAAGAGTTGGCCAGCCATGTTCCCGGTATGCTTTACCAATACCGTCTTCGTCCGGACGGCAGCTCGCACTTCCCTTATGCCAGCGCGAAGATACGGGAAATATACGGGGTTGCACCGGAGGATGTTGTCGAAGATGCCTCTCCTGTGTTCGCGGCGCTCCATCCTGAAGACCGCGACCGTGTGCATGAAACCCTACAGGCGTCGGGGCAGTCACTCGCGCTTTGGCATGACGAGTACCGGGTGCAGTTTCCAGACGGTCGGGTGATCTGGGTCGAAGGCGAGGCGTCGCCTGAAGCCCTGCCTGATGGGAGCATCCTCTGGCACGGCTATACCCATGATGTCACCTCACGCAGAAGATCCGCGGAAGAGCTTCGCCTTGCGGCTAAAGTTTTTGCGCACGCAGGAGAGGGCATCCTCGTTACCGACGCTCAGGCCCACATTGTCAACGTCAACCGGGCGTTTACCGTGATCACTGGTTATGCGCGGGAGGAAGTATTGGGCCAGACACCCCGTCTGCTCGAGTCCGATCGCTATGACGATGAGTTCTATCAGACCGTTTGGCAGGCTCTGCTTGAGCACGACTACTGGCACGGAGAGCTCTGGTGCCGACGCAAGAACGGCAGCCAGTTTGCCGCGCTGCTGACGATCAGTGCTGTCCCGGATATGCAGGGCCATATCGAGCATTACGCAGCCATGTTCTCCGACATCACGGCGCTGAAAAAGAACCAGGAACAACAGCTTGAACGTGTTGCTCATTACGACCTGCTCACCGGCTTGCCCAATCGACTATTGCTTGGAGACCGCCTTAAGCAGGCCATTTGTCAGACACGTCGGCGTGGCATGCACCTGGCGGTTGTCCTCATCGATCTGGATGGATTCAAGAAGGTCAACGACCAGCACGGCCACGCAGTCGGCGACAAATTGCTGTCCGTCCTGTCCAGGCGTATGACGCAAGTGTTGCGCGAAGGCGATACCTTGGCCCGTCTTGGTGGTGATGAGTTTGTCGCTGTTCTGGTCGACCTGCCGGATATTTCCATCAGCGTACCGATTCTTGATCGCCTGATCGAGGTAGCTGCGCAGCCCGTACCGATTGGTGACGCACTGTGCGAAGTGAGCGCGAGTATCGGTGTGAGCTACTACCCGCAAGTCGAAGACATCGACGCCGACCAACTACTGCGGCAGGCAGATCAGGCCATGTATTTCGCCAAGCAAGCTGGCAAGAATCGATATCACGTTTTCGATACGGAGAAGGATCGTACGCTGCGCACCCGTTACGAAGGATTGGACAGCATAGAGAATGCACTTGCCAATGGGCAGTTTCTGCTTTACTTCCAACCTAAGGTCAACATGCGCACCGGTGAGGTGCTGGGCGCCGAAGCCTTGATCCGCTGGCAACATCCGGCGCGTGGCTTGTTATCTCCTGCCTCCTTCCTACCCCTCATTGAGAATCATCCGCTCGGGATTGACGTGGGGAAATGGACCATCGAGGCTGCGCTGACCCAGATCGAAATTTGGCGCGAGGCCGGCCTACATGTCCCGATCAGCGTGAATATCGGTGCCGAGCACTTGCTGCAACCGGACTTCATCATGCATCTACGGGGTATGTTGTCACGACATCCCGGCGCCCAGCCGCAAGACCTTGAACTGGAAATCCTCGAAATCAGCGCCGTGGAGGACTTCGTTCAAGTGTCTCAGGTGATGGCGCTGTGCGAGAGGATGGGATTGCGTTTTGCCCTCGACGATTTCGGCAGCGGCTATTCATCGCTGACCTATCTGAAGCGCCTGCCCGCGTACCTGCTCAAGATCGACCAAGGTTTCATACGCGACATGCTCGAGGATCCGGACGATATCGCCATCCTGGATGCGCTACTGGCACTGGCAAGGTCGTTTGGCAGGAACTGCATCGCGGAGGGAGTCGAATCCATTAAGCATGGTGAAATGCTGCTGCGTCTGGGATGCGAGTGGGGCCAGGGTTATGCCATCGGGCATCCGATGCCGGTGCATGAATTCGAGCAATGGCTATACACCTGGCAGGTACCCTTATCCTGGAAGGGATTCAAACCTGACAGTCGCGCCGCGCTGCCCGTGCCGTTCACATACGCCGACCACCGGGTCTGGATTTCCCAGATGATCGACTATCTGTCAGGCAAGACCCAAGTGCCTCCTCAATCCGAAACACTCCAATACTGGCGGGATCAAAGTGGTCGCCCTACGTTCTTCGGCAAGGATCCTGATGATCAGGTCGATGTCCTGCATCAGAGCATCCAGCAGTTAGCGCACACCCTGAGTGAAATGAAAAATGCCGGCCGTGTCGAGGCATTGAGGGCTGGCATCGACAAGTTGCAACATTTGCAGGCGGATCTGCTGGGATTGCTGCCGCCAGCCCAGAAGCCGGATTGATGCCATGCATGGGACAAAGGGTTGACGTGCAAGAGGCTGATCCACCCATCGGCGGCGCCACAGGCGCGCAGGACATTATGCGCTGGATGGCTTCGCAATTGCCCCGGTGATGCAGGTGTAATCGAGTCGTCTTATCGGACTCCCCGTTCCATTAACGTTTCATTGAAAGAGAGAGCGCAACGCTTATGCATAAAGAATCTGGCCACACGGCCCTTGACAAGATGCGCTCCCAGTGGCGGTTGATGACGGTTTACGAGCGCTTCGAGCAGGTTGTTGCCATCACGCTGTCGGGCGTCATGTCGATGGTGATTGTGATTTCGCTGATTCAGTTGATTCGGCTGGTGTTCACGCTGCTCGTCATGGATGCACTGAATCCACTGGATCATAAGGTTTTCCAGCTGGTATTCGGTGCCACCATGACGCTGCTGATCGCGATGGAATTCAAGCATTCGATCGTCAAAGTGGCGCTGCGCAAGGAAAGCATCATCCAGGTCAAGACCGTCATTCTGATCGCGATCCTGGCACTGGCCCGCAAGTTCATCATCCTTGACCCCGACGTTGATCCTGCCAAAGTGGCCGCCCTGGCGGGGACGATACTGGCCTTGGGTCTGACCTATTGGCTCATGCGTGAACGCGACGACCGGAAGAGCGAGTGATTGGACCATGGCTCTTTATAGTCTAGACGGTCGACACGATGCCAGGTCGAGGCACCGCTGGCTCAATCGCTTTCAAACCGTGCCGCTGGTTTTGACCCTGGTGGGGATCGCAGCTGCCGTTGGCAGTCTGCTGTTGGGCGAGCATGGCCTTTGGCTGGCACTGGCAACATGCGCATTGACCCTGCTGATCGAACCTGTCGTCGCCTCCGCGATGACCTTGCGCCTGTATGGCGTCCGTCCCTTGCGCAGCAATGAAGCCCCCGTAATCTGGTCGTTGCTGCGAGCGCTTACAACGCGCGCCGGGTTGCCGAACACGCCGGTTCCGTACTATGTGCCCAGCGGCATCGTCAATGTCAATGCCTTTGCCACCGGCTCCAGGCGCCTTGCCTCCATTGCCCTCACGGATGGTCTGCCCGGCTGGGGAAATCCCGAGCCGTCTTGGTTGCGCACGCATACGGCGGCAGAGGATCGTATCGCGCGCCTGATGGAGTTGGCGCCTCAGCCATCGCAGACCCTGCCGTTCCAAACGGATTATCTCGTGCGAAGGTCGTTCGCCCCGATGTGCCCACCACGCCGGGGCCTGAGCGGCCTTTGGCGCTAAATCACTCGAAAGGAGCCTCCGTCATGTCTTCCCCCGGTCCTTACCCACAACGCCCAGCTCCGGATCATTTCGTCCGGCGCTGGCTCGTCATCACTGCGTGCGTTGCAGCACTCATGCTGTTCTGGCAGTTCCTGCCCGCCATCGAAGCCTGGTTCAGCCCGCGCCAAGCCGCTGAGCGCACCGTCACGCCGCGTGGCGATCTGGCCGCTGACGAACAGGCCACCATCGAACTGTTCGAAAAATCACGCGCCTCGGTGGTCTACATCACCACCGCGCAGCTGGTGCGCGACGTCTGGACGCGCAATGTCTTCTCCGTGCCTCGTGGCACGGGATCAGGCTTCATCTGGGACGACGCCGGCCACGTCGTCACCAACTTCCACGTTATCCAGGGCGCGTCCGAAGCCACCGTCAAACTCGCCGATGGCCGCGACTACCAGGCCGCACTGGTGGGGACGAGCCCAGCACACGACATCGCCGTACTCAAGATCGGCGTCGGCTTCAAACGCCCGCCTGCCGTGCCGGTCGGCACCAGCGCCGACCTCAAGGTGGGACAGAAGGTGTTTGCTATCGGCAACCCCTTTGGCTTGGACTGGACGCTCACCACCGGCATCGTCTCCGCGCTCGACCGCTCGTTACCGGGAGAAGCGGGCGGCCCGGCCATTGATCACCTGGTTCAGACCGACGCCGCCATTAACCCCGGCAACTCGGGCGGCCCCCTGCTCGATTCGGCCGGGCGGCTTATCGGCATCAACACGGCGATCTACAGCCCCTCCGGCGCCTCGGCTGGGATCGGTTTTGCCGTGCCGGTGGACACCGTCATGCGGGTAGTGCCGCAACTCATCAAGACCGGCAAATACATCCGCCCGGCGCTTGGCATCGAGGTGGACGAACAGCTCAATCAGCGCCTGCTTGCGCTGACGGGAAGCAAGGGCGTGTTCGTGCTGCGTGTCACCCCCGGCTCGGCAGCGCACAAAGCCGGGCTCGCTGGGGTCGAGATTACCCCACAAGGCATCGTGCCCGGCGACCGCATCATCGGTGTTGATGGCAAGGCGACGGACGATGTGGCTAAGCTGCTCGCGCGGCTAGACGACAGGAAGGTCGGCGATGTAGTGGTCTTGTCAGTGGAACGGGCCGGCAAATCGCGCGAGGTGCGTGTGGAGCTGCAACCCGGGAATTGATTGAACTGAACCTGTGGATCAGGCGGTAGTGCAGCGTCGCGGCGATTGAGGCTCTCAGGTCTCTTCGGCCAGGTAGCGTTCCGCCTCAACCTCCGTAATTTTCGGATGCGATCTGCCTATCCGAATAGGCAAGCATGCAACGCCGGAACCTCTTGCCAATCATCGAAGGAGAAAGCGAGGCGCAATCCGCATGAGGTGGACGCAGGCCAGGAACGAGGCAAACAGGAGGCCGCATTGGAACTCAGACTACTGCGCTATTTCGTTGCGGTCGCGGAAGAACTGCATTTCGCGCGAGCGGCCGAGCGCCTTGGCGTAGAACAATCGCCTGTGTCGCGCGCAATGCGCAATCTCGAAGCCACGCTCGGCGTGCAGTTGTTCGACCGCAGCGCGCACCAGACGCGACTGACCTGGGCCGGTCAAGTGTTCCTCGGTGAGTGCCGGCGTGTGCTGGCCACCGTGGAGCAGGCGGTGAGTGCCGCAAAGGCGGCGGCGCAGGGCTATCAGGGTTATCTGCGCATCGCCATCTGCGACAGCTTGGCGCAGCCCCACATTGCCACCTTGCTGGCGCGCAGCCGCGAGGAAGAGCCCGAACTGGAGATTCGCGTCTTCGAGCTGCCTTTCGCGCAGCAGCTCAAGGGCCTGCACAACGATCTGCTGGACATCGGCTTTGCGCTGTCGGACGCGGTGAGCGAAGGCCTTGTCGCCGAGCCCGTGTGGACCGATCCTCTGTCGGTGATCGTGCCCGTGCGCCACCCCTTGTTGGCGCACGCGGAAGTGCCATTGGATGAAGCCTTGAAGTTTCCGTTGGTACTGTGCCATCCGGACGCGGGATCGGGCTGCCACCACCAGATCCAGGCGGTGCTTCAAGGTGCGTCCAAGCCGCTCAAGCTGGTAGATCAGGTGACGAGCCTAGGCGTGATGCTGACTCTGGTCGGTGCCGGTTATGGCCTAGGTTTCGCCATTGCCTCGCAGGTGCAGACCTTGAACCGCCCCGACATAACCGTTCGCCCCTTGGCCGGCACGCCGCCCATGCTGTCCACCTACCTGCTGCGCCGCAGCGCCGAACCCTCTGAGCCCATGAAGCGGTTTCTGCAGCGCGCCCGCGAGGAGTTCCTGCCAAAGGGAGATGAACCGGCCTCGTGACGTTGAGCGCTCGGGTACATTGGCTACTGCTGGCTGTCCATGGCTCGCACTGGACTTGCTCGGAGCGCGCGTTGACCAAGCGTGGTTTTTCAGTCCATAATTATGTCCATCTCGGTTCGCCGAGTGCGGAAAACTCGTTATCAATCAACGAGTTGGGAACACGATGATGTTCCCATCACCCGCTCCACTTCAACTTTCCAGGGCGCTCCACAGTCGGCTTCGTGTGCTGCAATCAATGCGGGGCCCGTGCGCTCCCGGATCAGGGCGGAACAAGCAATGTGTTTTCACCGGATCAGGCCGTTTCAAGCGGCGCTGAAAGCGCAGCAAGCCCTGAAAACCTTGAAC
The DNA here is from genome assembly GCF_027257175.1 of Castellaniella sp. S9. Classification (GTDB taxonomy): domain Bacteria; phylum Pseudomonadota; class Gammaproteobacteria; order Burkholderiales; family Burkholderiaceae_B; genus Castellaniella. Next base: position 210,533 of record NZ_JAPFGD010000002.1, read on the forward strand.
CCGAAGGCATGGCTTGTCGAGAATGAAGCAAGGAAGTAAGATTTCCTTTGAAACTTACGGAGACCTCCCATGCTTGCCAAGCTCACTTCGAAAAATCAGATCACGCTGCCGAAGGCGGCCGTGTCCGGCGTGGATGCGGCGGAGTACTTCGACGTGACCGTCGAGGGCGGCCGGATCGTCCTGACACCCGTGCGGGTCCAGAAGGCGCAGGCCGTGCGTGAGAAGCTGGAGCAACTCGGGATCACCGAACAGGACGTCGAGGATGCCGTGGCCTGGGCACGGCAGTGATGCACAGGGTCGTCCTCGGCACCAACATCGTGCTGTCGGCGCTGATCTTCAGTGCCGGACGCCTGGCCTGGATACGCCACGCCTGGCAACACCAGCGGTTGCAGCCGCTGGTCTGCCGCGAGACGGCCAGTGAACTCCTGCGCGTCCTGGCCTATCCCAAGTTCAAACTGTCGACCTTGGAACGGCAGGAGTTGCTGGCGGACTTTCTGCCCTACGCCGATGTGGTGGAACTTCCGGCACCATGGCCGGACCTGCCGGTCTGCCGTGACGAGAAGGATCAGGTGTTCCTGGTGCTCGCGCATGTCGGCAAGGCGGATGCGTTGATCACGGGCGACGCGGACATTCTCGCCATGCGAGAGGACTTTCCCGGCCTGATCATGACCGCCGAAGCGTTCGCGGCGCGGCAGGCATGAAGGAGACCGGCACCGCCTTGCCCAGCGGCCGTGGAACGACCATGAGGTAGCCAACCATGAAGCACACCGCACGCATGTGGAAGTCGTTGCCCAGTCTGATCAGCCTCGCGGCGCTTCATGAGTGTTTGACCCCAGCGGTCGGGTGAGGAGTCCCAGCGTAGCGCCAGGGTCGTCCGCCTTCGAGCCGAAGCAACAAGCTCGCGCAGCTTGCGCGCATGACGGGCGAAGCCCTCGCGATCATCCCAATGGCTGTCGATGCATCGCGTCGGCCATTGAAGCATTGAAGTACGCTTTAACCTGTTTCACTGTCAATGTGACCTGCATGCAAGGCGATCTTTTCGGGGACATTGTGTCATCGACGGCGGCCGATGCGGTCTCACCTGCGGAGTCGGCGTCCACCTCCAGCAGCGCGGCCAAGGTGCGTTCCGCGACCGCCGTGGAAGACTGGCGCGGGCTGGCGCAGCGGCTGCCGGCGCAACTGCGTTTTGGCGCCTCCACATGGTCCTACCCGGGGTGGGAGGGCCTGGTCTGGGAAGGCGACTACGATTCGAGCACCTTATCGAAGCACGGCCTCGAGGCCTACCATCGGCACCCGCTGTTGCGCACCGTGTGCGTGGACCGCAGCTTCTGGCGTCCCTTGACTGCACGTCAATATGCCGCTTATGCGGGCCAGGTCGGCGATGACTTCCGTTTCGTCGTCAAATGTCCCGCCACCGTCACCGATGCACAGATCCGTGATGACGAAGGCAAGGTCCGTGCGCCCAACCCCGAGTTCCTCGACCCGAACGGGGCCGTTGAGCGCTTCGTCCAGCCGGCGCTCGAAGGGCTGGGCGCCAAGCTTGGCGTGCTCGTCTTCCAATTGAGCCCTCTGCCGTGGGGGGAACTCAGCCGCTCCGCATCGCTGCTGGATAGACTGGGCCGTATGCTGGCGGCCGTCCGGCAAGCCTTGCCCGCAGACGCGCGCGTGATCATCGCCGTGGAAGTCCGGGATCCGGAGCTCCTGGGCCAGGCGCTGGTCGACATGCTCCAGACGCATGGCGCCACCTTCTGCCTGGGCCTGCATGCCAAGATGCCGCCGATCGAGGAGCAACTGCCCATGCTGCGCGCGCTATGGCCTGGGCCGCTGGTCTGCCGATGGAACCTGAATCGCATCTTTGGCGCCTATGGCTATGCCGACGCACAGAAGAAGCACAGTCCGTTCGACGCCATCCTCAGCGAAGACCCCCACACACGCGCCGTGCTGGCGCGCACCATCCGCGGCATCACGGGGGCGGGCCAGCCGGCCTATGTGACCGTCAGCAACGACGCCGAGGGCTGCGCGCCGCTTTCCATCCAGAAGCTCGCGCTCGCAGTCGCAGGCAGCTTTGGCGCCGAATTGGGATAATTGCACCGGTCATCAAGTTACTGGAGCTATGTATGTCTGTGGAAAAAGTCGCGCTCGTCACCGCCGGCGGTTCTGGCATGGGTGCCGCCGCCGCCCGCAAATTGGCACAGGACGGCTACCGCGTCGCCGTGCTGTCCTCGTCCGGCAAGGGCGAGGCGCTCGCCCATGAGCTCGGGGGTGTGGGCGTCACCGGATCGAACCAGTCGAACGACGATCTGCGCCGCCTCGTCGGTCTGGCGATGCAGCGCTGGGGGCGCATCGACGCATTGGTCAATTCCGCCGGCCACGGCCCGCGCGCGCCCATCCTCGACATCACCGACGAGGACTGGCACAAGGGCATGGAGGTCTACTTTCTGAGCGCTGTACGCCCGGCCCGGCTGGTCGCGCCGATCATGGCGGCGCAAGGCGGCGGAGCCATCGTCAACATCTCCACGGCCTGGGCCTTCGAGCCCGCCGATCTGTTTCCGACCTCCGCGGTGTTTCGCGCCGGGCTGGCCAGCTTTACCAAGATCTTCGCCGACACCTACGCGGCCCGGAACGTCCGCATGAACAACGTGCTGCCCGGCTGGATCGACAGCCTGCCCGCGACGGACGAACGGCGCGAGAGCGTGCCGATGGGTCGCTACGGCAAGGCCGAGGAAATCGCCGCCACCGTCGCTTTCCTGCTGTCGGACGGCGCGGGCTACATCACCGGCCAGAACATCCGGGTCGACGGCGGTCTGACACGCGCCGTGTGATGCTGATCTGCCTCACCGCCAGCCCAGCGCCGGCGCCACGTGCGTCAGGATGGCCTCGATGACGTGCGCGTTGTAGTCCACGCCCAGTTGATTCGGGACCGTCAGCAGCAGCGTGTCGGCCTCTGCGATCGCCTGGTCCTGCTTCAGCAGCTCGACGAGGACGTCCGGTTCCGCGGCATAGCTGCGACCGAACACCGCGCGCGTCTTTTCGTCGATGAAGCCCACCTGGTCCCTGTCGTCGCCGCCGCGGCCGAAATACGCCCGATCCCGGTCGTCCACCAGCGCGAAAATGCTGCGGCTGACCGAGACCCGCGGCTCACGGGCGTGGCCGGCGTCCTTCCAGGCGGCCTTGTAGGCGCGGATCTGCACGGCCTGCTGCACGTGGAACGCCTCGCCCGTCTCGTCGTCCTTGAGGGTCGAGCTTTGCAGGTTCATGCCCAGCTTGGCGGCCCACACGGCGGTCGCATTCGATCCCGAACCCCACCAGATCCGCTCGCGCAGCCCTTCTGAAAAAGGTTCGAGGCGCAACAGGCCCGGCGGATTGGGAAACATGGGGCGCGGGTTCGGCCGGGCGAAGCCTTCGCCACGCAGCAGTTCGAGGAAGGCCTCGGCGTGCCGGCGCCCCATGTCCGCGTCGGTCTGGCCCTCGGCGGGCTGGTAGCCAAAATGGCGCCAGCCCTCGATCACCTGTTCCGGCGAACCCCTGCTGATTCCCAGTTGCAGGCGGCCGCCCGCGATGAGGTCGGCCGCGCCGGCATCCTCCACCATGTAGCAGGGATTCTCGTAGCGCATGTCGATCACCCCGGTGCCGATCTCGATGCGTTGCGTCCTGGCGCCCACGGCGGCCAGCAACGGGAACGGCGAGGCCAATTGGCGGGCGAAGTGGTGGACGCGAAAATACGCGCCATCCAGGCCGAGCGCCTCGGCGGCCACCGCAAGTTCGATGGATTGCAACAGCGCGTCCGCCGCGCAGCGGGTTTGCGATTGAGGGGACGGCGTCCAGTGGCCGAAAGAAAGGAATCCGATCTTCTTCATTGTGAGGCGGCCTCCAAGGTTGGGCGGGGCGAACGGCGACGCGCCCGATACTGGATTCTAGTGCCGATGCCGCATTGGGGCGCGGCAGCGCCATGTCGGCCATCGGCGAACCGCGCCGATGGCGCGGTGCTACAGACCCTCGGGCCTGCGTGGAGGCCCGGCCGTCGGCTTTACGACCGCGCCATCAGCGCAGCCTCGACGGCCATGCCCACGTCCGTGGTGTTCGCTTTGCCGCCCAGGTCCGGCGTGGTGGTTTCCCCCTTGCCCAGTACATCCTCTATCGCGCCCACGATGGCGTCGTGTGCCGCCGTGTGCCGGGCATCGCCGTTGCCCAGGAAATCCAGCATCATGGCGCCGGACCAGATCATGGCGATGGGATTGGCGATGTTCCGGCCGTAGATGTCGGGGGCCGAGCCGTGCACGGGCTCGAACAGCGACGGGAACTTGCGCTCCGGATTCAAGTTGGCCGACGGCGCGATGCCGATGGTGCCCGCGCATGCCGGCCCCAGGTCGGACAGGATGTCGCCAAACAGGTTGGAGGCCACCACGACGTCGAAGCGCTGCGGGTTCAGTACGAAATGCGCCGACAGGATATCGATATGGTATTTGTCCCAGCGCACGTCCGGGTACTGGGGGGCGATCTGTTCCACGCGCTTGTCCCAGTAGGGCATGCTGATGGAAATGCCGTTGGACTTGGTCGCGGAGGTCAGGTGCTTTTTAGGCCGGCTGCGGGCAAATTCGAATGCGTACTTCAGGATGCGGTCCACGCCTGTGCGGGTGAACACCGCCTCCTGTAGCGCGAACTCGCGCTCCGATCCTTCGAACATCACGCCGCCCACGGAGGAGTATTCTCCTTCGGAGTTCTCGCGCACCACATAGAAGTCGATGTCCCCGGGCTGCCGGCCGGCCAGCGGGCAGGGGACGCCCTTGATCAGGCGCACGGGCCGCAGGTTGACGTATTCGTCGAAACCCCTGCGAAACTGGAGGAGGGAACCCCACAGCGAGATATGGTCCGGTACGGTTTCGGGCCAGCCGACGGCGCCGAAGTAGATCGCATCGAAGCCTTGCAGCTGTTCGAACCAGTCCGAGGGCATCATCCGCCCGTGCTTGGCGTAGTACCCGCAGTGAGCCCAGTCGAACGCTTGCAGGGACAGCTGGATGTCGAATTTCTCGGCCGCCGCCTTCAACACTCGTAGCCCTTCAGGCATTACTTCCTTGCCGATGCCATCGCCGGAAATCACTGCAATCTTGTGCATCTTGCCCTTCTGTACTGTTGTTTTGAATATCCCCGCGATGATACTATCCAGCGCAAAGAACATAATTGGCGGATTCGTTAAATCACAAGACACATATCATGAATAATCAGCCGCTACTCGAAGACCTACGCTTGTTTTGCCTGGTCGTGCGCAATCGCAGCTTCGTGGCAACAGCGACAGAGCTGGGCGTGTCGCCCGCATACGTCAGCAAGCGGATCGCCACCCTGGAAAGCACGCTGAAGACCAAGCTGTTGCACAGAACCACGCGCCGGGTCGCCGTCACCGATGACGGGACGTCGATCTATGAATGGTCCCAGCGCATCCTCGAGGACGTCGACCAGATGACCGAGATGGTGCAGACCACCAAGACGACCCCCCGGGGTCTGCTGCGGATCTGTACCAGTTCGGGGTTCGGGCGCAACCGAGTCGGGCCGGCCTTGTCGCAGTTGGCCAAGCAATATCCGTCGATGGAAATCCAGTTCGAACTGCTGGACAGGCCGGTGGATTTGATCGGCGAGGGCTTCGATCTGGATATCCGGGTGGGCACGGTGACCGACCCCGGGTTGATCGCCAGGCGCATCGCCACCAACTATCGGATATTGACGGCTGCGCCCTCGTACGTCGCGCGGTACGGGCAGCCATCCTCGTTCCCGGATCTGGCCAATCATCAATGCATCGTCATCCGCGAACGCGACCAGACTTCGAGCGTCTGGCGAATGACCGGCCCCTCAGGCCCGGTCAGCATGAAGGTGTCGGGGCCGTTCTCGACCAATAACGGGGAAGTCGCCCACAAGTGGGCGATAGACGGCCACGGCATCCTGCTGCGATCCATCTGGGACGTCAAGGCCAGCCTGGACGCGGACAAGCTCGTCAGGGTGTTGCCCGATCATTCGCAGGAGGCCAACGTATGGGCGGTGTATTCATCGCGGCTCAGCAGTTCGGCCAAGGTACGCGTGTGCGTGCAGTTCCTGGAGCAATGGCTGAACGTCAGCGTGGGCGAGATCCGGGGCCAGCCCGGCTGATCGGACCTACGAGCCCGCTGGCGCTCGCGCGCGCAATATCGCGTCGCGAACCCGGGCAGCTCCGTCGGCCAGGCTCACTTTGGGGTCGAAGTCCAGATCGCGCCTGGCCGCATCTATCGTCAAGGGCCCCAGGCCGAAGGTGTTCCATCCCATGCCATCGGGCTGCACTCGTACCGATACTTCCGGCACCGCCAGCCGGACCTGGGCGACGATGTCGTCCAGGGTCTGTGCCACGCCGGGCCCGATGTTATAGGCCCGTTGCCGCAGCGCAGGCATGCTCAGGGCGGAGCAGATGCCATCGATGACGTCATCCACGTAGATGTGCTGGCGGGTGCGGCCGGGCTCGTCCCGGACGGATGTGACGCGGCCGTCGATGGCGTCCTGGACCAGCGTGCGGATCAGGCACGACGTGGTCCTGCCTGGCCCATAGCATGAGGCCACCCGCAGCGCCACGGCGTCGACGCCGTGCTCGGCGAAATAGGCATTGATCAATGCCTCGCCCGCGGCCTTGGTGGCGCCGTACACCGTGCTGGGATACAAGGGCGTGTCCTCATTCACGGGCAAGATGTCGGCACGTTCGCCGTACGCCATGACGGACGAGAACCATATGACCCGTTCCACTTGATGGATGCGCGCCGCCTCCAGCAGATCGACCAGCGAGGACAGGTTGATGTCGCACAGCCGGGCGGGCGCGTCGCGCATCAGCATGGGGCCCGATATGCCGCCGGCATGCACGACCTTCCGGACGTCGTGGCGCACGATGGCTTCGTGCCAGCGATGAGGGTCGGGCAGGTCGTGCGTCATGATGGGAAAGGGCATGCCCTGCGGCACGATCCTGTCCATGCCGATCACCCGGTGCCCCTCGCGGACCAGACGGTGGGCCAGTTCGGCGCCGATCAGGCCTGTGATACCGGTGACGAGGATTGCGCCCTCGCGCTGTATTGCTGCAATCATCGAACTATCCTGGAATGGCATGGTTCACGAGAGGGATTATTCGACCGCCTGGATCTTGTTGTACAGATCGGCAAGCAGCCCGCCCTCGAAGGTATTGGGCACGTCTTTCACCTTTTCGCGGAAGGCGGCCTTGTCGGGCTGCACCACGGTCATGCCTCCGGCCTTGAGTTCGGCCAGCAGCTCGGTTTCGCTGTCCAGCACCAGTTGATCCTGATACACGCCCGCATCGCGTACCGCCGTCTTGATCAGGTCCAGCTGCTCGGGTGACAAGCGGCCGTACAGATCGTCGCTCATGCCGACGATCACATTGGAGACCAGATGGTCGGTCAGCGACAGATACTTGTTGACCAGATGCACGCCGGCACCCTTCATGGTGGCCAGCGGATTTTCCTGCGCGTCCACCACATGGGTCTGCAAGGCCGTGAACAAGTCCTTGAAATCGACGGGCGTGGGCGTTGCGCCCATCGCGCGCCAGTACGCCTCAAAGATGGGAACGGGGACCACGCGCAGCTTCATCCCCTCCAAGTCGGCGGGCGTCTTGACCGGCTTGTTGGACGTCAGTTGGCGTGTGCCGTAATACCAGGACGAACTGATGATGTGGATACCGGTTTTTTCCAGCAGGGCGTCGGCCAGCTCGTCGCCGACTGGTCCTTCCAACGCCTTGCGCATGTGGGCGGGGTCGCGGAATGCGTACAGCATGCCCAAGACGTTGGCCTGGGGCAGCACGTTGCCGTAGGTGGAGCCGGTGATCGCCGCCATGTCGAGCGTGCCGATCTGCATGCCTTCTATCATTTGCTGCTCATTGCCCAGCTGGCCGGCGGGGTAGTCCTGCACTTTGATCTTGCCGCCGGACCGTTCCTCCACAAGCTTGGCAAAGCGCTTCACGCCCAGGTCCAGCGGCGTGCCCACGGCAATATTCTGGCCGATGCGTAGGGTCATGGTTTGTTGTGCCCAGGCGCTGCCGCCGGCAAGCAATGTCGTGGCGAGCATGGCGGTGATGGCCGCCTTGGCGCTGCTTTTCATGGATGATCGAATGGATAGCATGGTGTTCCTCCTTGTAGTGGTCTAATTGGAATAAACGAACTGGGGCAGCCAGGTGATGGTCTGCGGAAACACAATGATCAACAGCATGGTGACGACCAGCGGTATCAGGAACGGCCATACTGCTACGATCACCTTTTCCAGCCTGATGCCCGACACCTGGCTGCCCACGTACAGGCAAAGGCCGACCGGCGGAGTCACCAGGCCGATGCCCAGCATGTACACCATCATCACCCCGATATAGACCGGATCCATGCCGGCCGATATCAGTGCGACGCCCAGTACCGGAGTCAGCAGAATGATGGCGGCGGCCACTTCCATGAAGCACCCCACGATCAGCAGCAGTACGGCGACGGCAAGCATGATCATCAGCGGGTCCTGGAAGGACGCCATCAGCAGCTCGGACAGGCCGCCGGCAACCTGCGAGCGGGAAATCGCATATCCCAGCGGCGCCGCGAAGCCGATGATCAGCATGATGGCGCCCGACAGGGTCGCCGTGCTCATGAGCGCTTCCAGCACCTTTGCCCAGGTCAGCTCGCGGTAGATCAGGCCGGCGACGATCAGCGTGTACACGGTCGCCAGGATGGCGGCTTCCGTGGGCGTGGCCAGCCCGGAGAACATGGCGCCGAGCAGTACGACCGGCGTCAGCAAGGACCATATTCCTTCCCGGAAGGTGCGCCAGAAAGGCACTTGCGGCGCCGCCTTGACCTTTGTCTTGCGGCGCCAGAACAGGAAGGCGAACATCAGCATGATCATCAGGCCCGTCAGGATGCCCGGTATGACGCCGCCCAGGAAAAGCAGGCCGATGGGCACGTTGGCGATGCTGCCGAAGATGACCATGTTGATGCTGGGCGGAATAATGGGGCCGATGGTGGCGGTGGTGGTGATGACGCCGATGCTCAGGTCGTCCGGGTAGTGGCTGTCCCGCATCGCCTTCATGCCGATCTTGCCGAGGCTGGCCAGGTCGGCGACTGCCGAGCCCGACATGCCGGCGAAGATCATGCCGGCCACCACGTTGGTATGGCCCAGCCCGCCGGGGATACGGCCCACGCAAGCCAGTGCGAACGCGAATATCCGGCGTGTGATGCCTCCGCAGTTCATCAGCTCGCCCGCCAGAATGAAGAACGGGATGGCGATCAGGGGGATGTTGCCCAACTGGCCGATGAATTGTTGCGGAAAAACCAGCAGGTTGGCGTTGGTCGCCAGAAAATAGCCCAGCGCCGATGCCGCGATGGCGAAGGCGATCGGCGCGCCCAGGAGCATGGCTGCCAGCAGTACGATGGATGAAGTGATCATGCGCTGGTCTCCTGCTCCGGCGTGCCGGGCGGCACGATGACCGTTTCAATGAAAACGAAGCGGCGCTTGAACACCTGCAGCTGGATCAGGCGCAAGCCCATGAGCACCGCGAGCGCCGGCGCAGCCGCATAGGCCCAGGCCCAGGTGAAGGGCAGGGTGGCGAAGGAAAAAGAAGTGCGTGACATCAGGCTCCACCCATACCACCCCAGCACCGCCAGCACCGCTAGGACCAGCAGCAGCACCAGGTAGTCGAATCCCTTGCGCAGGCCCAGGGGAAGGCTGTCGGCCACAGCGCCCAGCCGCACCAGGGCCAGGCGTTTCGCCGCGCCCGTCGCGCCCAGGACGGAACACCAGACGAACAAGAACTGCGAGAGTTCCTCGGGCCAGCTGAGCGGCGACCCGAGCAGAGTGCGCAGGAAAACCTGGGCCACCATCACCGCCCCGATGATGCACAGCAGGAGCATCGCCACCAGCTCTTCGGCGTTGTCCGCGAGAATGCGCCCCCAGGAGACACGAGCGCCATGCGAATGGATGGAGGAACCGATCATCGTCAGACCCAGCCCGATCGTTCAAGGAGGCTGCGGGCCTTGTCCATGGCCGCGCGCATTGCCTCGATGTCGCGATCGGACCATGGCCGCGTGTCGGGGAGATGGTGGACGGAGATCCAGCCGACCAGTTGATTGCGCCATACCAGAGGTCCGAGAACCTGGGCCTTGACGCCATAGACGCCCATCAGCGCCTTGGGCGGCGGAACCTGGGCATTGATGCAATCCTCCTGAATGAGCAGGTCGCGATGCCGGTCCAGCCACTGGACGGTCGCCAGGCTGCGTTGGTTCAGGGACGAGTCCAGCCTCAGCGAGGCCACGCCCGGGGCGGTGGCTTCGGCATAGACGTCGTCGACGCCGATGTTTAATTCCGGGATGTCCAGCCGAATGGTGGTGCGGCTGGCGGACGTGGCCACCAGAAGCTCGGCCAGTATGGTATCGAGCTCGGCGAGAACCTCGTGGTCGCGCAGCAGCTGGCCCCATCCGTGCAGCGGATTGCTGATGCCGGCCATTTGCAGGGCCTGCCACAAGGTGACCGCTATGCTGTCGAAAATCGGCTTGCCCAGTTCGTGTTCCATGTCGTCCAAGACGGCGGCGGCGGCCAGATTGGTGCAGCCGACGACGATGCACTCGGCATCGGGCGAGTCCGCATCGCGCAGCAGCTGCTTGATGGTATCGAACGACGTGCCGCCAATGACCTGGTTCTTGGTGATGTCCAGGCGCGCCTCCTTGACCACTTCGAAGCCGGCGCTCTCGTAGGTGCGCGCCATCTGGCGCGCCGGCGCCTGGACGTACGGCGTCGCCAAGGCGAACTTCTGGATGCCGTACTGCGCAAGCACTTCCAACTGGGCCAGGGAAGAGGTCGATGCCGGCACCCCCACGGTCCCGGTGATGGCGGCGCAGATGTCCTTGTCAGCCTCGAAGCCTTTCCCGGACCATGCGCCGGAGGTTCCGTTCCACAGGATCACATCCACTGCCGCATCGCCCAGCAGGCTGGCCGCCTCGGCCATTTTCGAGGTTTCGAACTGGTTGACGTCGTTCGCATCGAGCGTCAGCGTCCGGACCTGGACGCGCGAGAAATGGGTGGATACGCGGTCGCTGATCTGATGCGTCATCAGTTGGGTCAGCGGTTCCAGTGCCGTGTTGGACGAGGGCGTAATGAATCCGATTTTCTTGAGGTCTTTCAGGCCGCCGGCCTTCTTCAATCGTGCGTTCATCGTGCTTCCTTATCAAATGGTCTAAGGGGATGGCCGGGCTATGGCAGGATCCAGCCGCCGTCCACGACCAGGGTATGGCCTGTGATGTAGGATGCGGCGTCGCTCGCCATGAACACAAAGGCATGCGCCATGTCTTCGGTTTGTCCGAAACGCCCCAGGGGGATGCGTTTCAGCGATTCGGCGTAATGGGCGGGGTCCTGCAGCAGATGCTGATTGAGGGGTGTCAGCGTTCGTCCGGGGGCCACGCAGTTGACGCGCACGCCCAGCGGGCCCCATTCCAGCGCCGCCGTCTTCACAAACTGGGAAATGCCCGCCTTGGTGGCGGCGTATACGGATCGGAACTCGGCGCCGTTGTACGCCAACTGTGAGCCGGTATGGACAATGGCGCCGCGCTTGCGAGCCGACATTTTCCGGCCTACGAGGCGGCTAAGCGCGATCGAGCCGGCCAGATTGACGGAAATCACGCGAGTGAGGTCCGTCCATTTCAAATCGGACAGGGGCTCGTACAGCAGGACGCCCGCATTGTTGATCAGTATGTCCACCTCGCCGATGGCCTCGTCCAGGGCCTCGATGGACTCGAGCGCGCCTTGGTCGAACACAATGGGCCGCAGCACGCCGGGCCGCTGCGCGGCAAACGCGGCAAGCGCCCCTTCATCCTTGTCGGCCGCGAACACCGTCGCGCCCAGATCGGCGAACAGTCGGGCGGTCGCCTGCCCGATGCCGCTGGCCGCGCCTGTGACGCAGACCGTCCGGCCGGTGAAATCGAACAAGCTCGAAAATGCATGGGATGCGGTCATGTGATTTCCGTTTGCGTTTCCATCAATAGCCCAGCAGGCGCGGCAGGAACAGGATGATGTCCGGGAACAGCGTGAACAGGAACAGCAGCGCATACTGGAGCACGATGAAGGGTGTGGCTTCCCGGATGATTTCGGTGACCTTGATCCGCCAGATGCCCGAGGTGACGATGAGCAGGATGCCCACCGGCGGCGTGATGCCCCCGATGGTGATGTTCATGACCACCAGGAAGCCAAAATACACCGGATCGATGCCATACATGGCTGCGATCGGCGCAATGATGGGCACCAGCATCAAGTAGGCCGCGTTGGCCTCCATCACCATGCCCACCAATACCAGCATCAGCATCACCAGAAAGGTGAACAGCAGGGGATCGGTCGTCACTGTGGTGAGCCACTCCGCGACTTGCGGCGCCACCATTTCCGCGGTCAACAGGTAGGTCACCTGGGACGAGAAGGCGATCAGGGCGCCGACGATGGCGGTGATGATGGCGGCGTTCAGCAGGCAGGGCAGCAGGTCTGACAGACGCAGCTTCCTGGTTACGAAAAAGCCGATCGCCAGTGCATACGCGACGGCGATGGCGGCGCCTTCGGTGGCCGTGAACACCCCGCCCACGATGCCGCCGATGACCAGTACCGGCATCAGGAAGACGATCAGCGATCGGCGCAGCTCGCGCACGACGCGTGCCGTGCTGAACGCCTCGCCGCTGACCGGATAGCCGCGCCGGCGGGCAATGACGGCGCACAGCACCATGGTGCCGAGGCCCAGGAAAATACCCGGAACGATGCCCGCGACGAAGAGATAGCCCACGGACACGTCGCGCGCCACCACGGCGTAGACGATCATGCCGATGCTGGGTGGGATGATCGGCCCGAGGTTGGAGGCGGATGCCACGAGAGCCGCGCCAAACCCCTTGCTGTACGACTTGCCGAGGCTGGGGCCGAGCGTGGAGCCCAGGGCCGTGGCGTCGGCCACCGAGCTGCCGGACACCGACGACAGGCCCATGGCGGCGCCGATCGTGACCAGACCCAGCCCGCCCGTGACTCGGCCCACGGCGGCATCGGCGAGCTCGATGAGCCTTTCCATGATGCCGCCCCGGACCATCAGCTGGCCGGCCAGCATGAAAAGGGGGATGGCCATCAGCGGGAACGAGTCCAGCGCATAGACCATCTTGCCGGCCAGTTGCTCCATGGGAAAGCCGCCCAGCAGGACCCCGCCCAGGCCGGCCCAGCCCAGCGCGAAGGCCAGCGGCATGCCGAGGACGGCCAGCACCGAGAAAATCCCGAGCATGGTCAAAGAGATCATGATTCGCTCCAGTGCTCGCTGGGCGGTTCGCCGGTGATCGCTATGCGTCCCACGTGCAGGCAGGTGTGGACCTGGCCGATCACCAGGCTTGCATAGAACACGCCCACGCTCAGTGGAATGCCGGGCATGAGCTGGTCCCAGGTGTCGGCCGTGAGCAGGGCGGCGTAGTAGGCGATGATGGCCGACAGGATCAGGATCAGCACCGCATTCAGGGACACCACGATGCGCTTGGCGGATGCGTTGAACCGGTCGACGAGCAGCTCTATGCCGACGTGCGCGTTATAGCGGATGCCCAGCGGTATCGCGAACATGACCGCCCAGATGAAGCACACCCGCGGCACATCCCAGCCCCAGGCCAGTGAATCATTCAGGGCATAGCGAAAAAAGACTTGCAACAGCAGCACGGCCGCCAGCACGGCCATGGACGCCGTGACGATGGCTGCTGCCAGTCGATCGAGCGCGCCGAGAACGGCATCGTAGCAGTTCAGGAAGGCTTTTTTTGTCATGGTGATTCGGTAACTGGCGCCCGTCGCCGCCGGCGACAGGCGCAGCCTGTGTTCAACTCAGGCAAGGGGGCTCAGGCCGCCTCGCACGTCTGGATGCCCTGCTCGACCAGGTCCATCGCTTCGTCGCCCAGCCGCTTGCGCATCTCGGCATAGACCGAGCGCGTCGCCTCGCGAAACTTGGCCAGATCGTCCTTGGAAAGCTCGTGGTATTCCATGCCTTCCTTGATCAATTGATCGCGGGCGACCTTGTTCTCGCGCATGGATATGGCGCGCTGTTCGGCCGTCGCCTTGGCCGCGGCTTCGCGCACGGCCTTTTGCTGATCGGCGCTGAGCTTGTCGAAGGCGCTTTTGTTCACCATGTAAGCGGCCCAGTCGTAGAAGTGCCCGGAATTGGACAGGTACTTCTGGACTTCCGAGAATTTGCGCACGACCATGTTGTCGTAGGGGTTCTCCTGACCGTCCACCACGCCTTGCTGCATGGCCTGGTAAAGCTCTTTGATGTCGATGGGGGTGGGATTGGCGCCCAGGGCGCGGAACGTCAGCTGCCAAGCCTCGCCCGGCAAAGTCCGTATTTTCAGGCCTTCCATGTCGGCCACCGACGTGATCGGACGTTTGTTGTTGGTGATGTGGCGGGCGCCCACCTGCGCCCAGCCCAGCACCAGTACGCCTTTTTCCGCCATCTTGCCTTCCAGGAACTCGCCCAGGCCGCTCTCCATCTGGCAGATGGCCTGCTCCGGCGAGGTGGCGGCAAACGGCAGGATCGCTGCACCGAGTTCAGGCACCAGCTTGTCGTAGAAGCCGATGGAGCCCCACGCCATCTGGATCTGGTTGGTCCGCAGCTGGTCCACCTGTTCCAGCGCGCCGCCCAGCGTATTGTTCGGGAACAGGTCCACGCGGATGGTGTCGTTGGAAAGCGCGGCGGCCTCGGACTTGAAGACCTTGGCCCCCGCGGTCGTGGAATGGCCCTCCGGGTATGAGCCGCTGGCGCGCCAGTGCGCCTTATCGTCCGCCGCGTGGGCCACATTGCCCGCCAGCATCAGCGTTGCTGCGCACCAGGCGATTCGTTTTAATGGGGAACGGTGTGTCATTGTCTTCCTCCTGTGATGTGTGCCATTCCATGGAGTGTCTGGAATCGTGCGGCCGTTCAACGCCTGGGGTCAGTTCAAAAACGGCGGCTTTCTTATATTGAATCCATAGTAAAGCAAACCGTTTGTGGAATAATTGATCATGGGTGAACCAATAAGACACGATCCGTCAATAATGTCGGGCTTGAAGGGACTGCGTGCGGGCGGCATCGCGCCGCGAATGTTCCTAGCGTGTCATGAATGCCTGCAGGGAGTGCTGCAGGGCTTCCTTGGAGGGCAGGTCGCCGATCAGCACCAGCCGCGAGCGATGGTCGTCGTCGGGCCAACGCGGCAGGTGGGTGGGCGGGTGCATCAGGTGCTGGACGCCATGCACGACTGTCGGCAAGGACGAGCCGCTGATGTTCAGGATGCCCTTCATGCGCAGGATGCGGGCTCCGTGGCAATGCAGGAGCATGCTCAGCCATACCCCGAACGCGGCCCAGTCCAGCGGCTCTTCGAAGGTCAGCGCAACGGAGGTCACGCGTGTCGCGTGCGCTGGCCCCAGGCGCTTGCCGTCCGGCCCGAACAGGCCGTCACCGCCGGCCGAAGGCCGGCCGGCAAACCAACGCTTCGCCTCTCTCGTGCCGGATGAGGCCTGGACGTCCTCCTCGACCAGGATGTCGGCTTCCTGCGCGGTGCCGTCCGATGTCGTGACAGTGGCCGAGGGATTCATGTCCGAGAGGGCGGCGTGCAGATCGTCGACAGCCCGTGTGTCGGCCAGATCGGTCTTGGTGATGACCAGGCGGTCCGCCACCGCCACCTGCCGCACCGATTCCGGGTGTGCCCGCAGCTGAGCGAGCCCGTGCAGCGCATCTACGGTCGTCACGATGGTGGCCACGCGGAAGTGGAAGTGCAGCTGGGGATGGCCGATGATGGTATTGAGTACGGGGGCGGGGTCGGCCAGCCCAGTGGTTTCGACCACGACACGATCAAAGGCCGGCACGTCGCCGCGATTGCGCTTTGCGTTCAGGTCCAGCAGCGCGTCCGCCAGGTCGCTGCGGATGCCACAGCAGATGCAGCCGTTGCTCAAGACGACCGTCTCGTGGTCCACGATGTCGATCAGGTCGTGATCCAGCGCGATTTCGCCCAGCTCATTGATCAGCACGGCGCAGTTCGCAAAGGCATCACTGCTGAGCAGGCGCTTCAACAGCGTGGTCTTGCCGCTGCCCAGGAAGCCCGTCAGCACGTTGAGCGGGATTTTTACGGCGGCCTGCGATGCGTCGTTCATGGATGTCGCCGCAGACGCTCGATGACGGCGCCCGACAACGGATCGGCCCGGCCACCCGTCAGCCGCTCGACGGCCGGCCATAGCTGGCCCAGGTTGTCCACGAGCTCGGACTTGCCGGTCAAGGTGCTGAGCAGGTATTTGCTGCCTTGCCAATCGGATACCGAGCACGAAAATGCGCCCAGCACCCGGTTCAGGTATTTGACGCGGCGCGACCTTTCGGTGCGGCGGATGTGCGCCAGCTCGTCGGCGTCCGGCCGCGGCAAGAGGTCGCTCCAGTGATCATCGGCGCCCAGGATGCCGCACAGTCCGCACATGTCTCCTCCTCATGCCGCGCCGACGGGGCGGGTCAACCCTGAGTCCATGGCGAGCGCCGGTCGAAGTCCGATGCCATGTCGTCCATGGTCACGAACGTGACCCCCGCATGGCCGCTGATGTATTCGAACAGCCGTTCGAGCATGAGCAGCACCTGCGGGCGGCCGGACACATCGGGGTGGATGGTGATGGGGAACACCGCGTAATCGTATTCCCGATACACCCAGTCGAACTGGTCGCGCCACATCTGCTCGATGTCGCGCGGATTGACGAAGCCATGGCTGTTGGGCGATTTTTTGATGAACATCATGGGGGGCAGGTCGTCCAGGTACCAGTTGGCCGGGATTTCGATCAAGGGGGTTTCCTTGCCCCGGATCAGGGGCTTCATCCATTCGCTTGCGTCCCTGGTGAAGTCGATCTTGGTCCAGGAATCGCCCACACGCACGCGATACGGCTGGAAGTCATGATGCATCAGGCTGTGGTCGTACTTGATGCCTTTCTTCAGCAGCAGCTCGTTGGTGATCGTACTGAACTCCCACCACGGCGCGACATAGCCGGTGGGACCCTTGCCGCAAAGCCGGGTGATGAGCTCGATGCTCTTGTCCATGACGTCTTCCTCTTGTTTGGCCGTCATGGCGATCGGGTTCTCGTGCGAATAACCGTGCATGCCGATCTCGTGGCCGGCATCCACCACCGCCCTGATCTGGTCCGGGAAGGTCTCGATGGAATGACCCGGAACGAACCAGGTCGTCTGGATGCCGAACCGGTCGAATAATTTGAGCAGGCGCGGCACGCCCACCTCGCCGGCAAACAGGCCGCGCGAGATATCGTCCGGCGAATCTTCGCCGCCGTAGGAGCCCAGCCAGCCCGCCACGGCGTCCACGTCCACGCCGAACCCGCACAGAATTTCTTTAGCCATTGTGTCGATCTCCTTGGTTTGGGCAATCAGCCTGTATACGGCATGACGCAAGCGCCGAGTTGCAGGCCTGTATTCAACAAATAATCTTCGCTGCCCGCTCTCGCGTAGAAGGCGATGCTGGTGGGCATCTGCGCCTGGCCGACCCCGTTGGGCAGCGCCAGGCCGCACATATTGAGCATGTTGGCCCACATGGTGTTCCGAATGGTTTTGCCGTTGACACGCGCAAAATAATCGATATCCGCCTGCAAGGGGGCCAGGGGCGGGGCCACATGGGCGATCGTGGGCATGACCAGCATGGCCCCGTCCAGCGAGGCCCACAAGGACTCGCGCAGGCGCTGCCGCTCTTGCTGCAGGCGCAGCAGGTCATACGCGGACATGGACTTGGCGGCCATGATCCGCCTGAATACGAACGGATCAATCTCGGATGCGCGCGGGCCCTCCAGCAGTTCATGATGCCGGCAGTAGGCTTCGGCCGACGCCAGGAAGCCATGATTCCGGCCGAGCGACTCGAGCTCGTCCAGCTCGGGCACTTCGCGCCGGACCACGCGCGCGCCCGCTTCCTGTAGCCGCCGCAGCGATTCAACGAAGTTCCGCTCCACCTCGGGCTCGAGCGCCTCCATGACCGCGGTGTCGGGAGCGACCAGCGTCACCTCGGACAGGGGGACGCTTGCCGTTGCCGCGGTCGGCTGCGTGGCCAGGCCCCGCATGGCCCGATCCACCAGCAGGCAGTCGGATACGGCGTGGGCCAGCACGCCTATCGTGTCCAGCGTGCGAGACAGGGGAAAGACCCCACCGCGGTCGAAGCGCAGCTCGGACGTTTTATATCCGACCACGCCGTTGAATGCCGCCGGCGTACGCACCGAGCCGCCGGTGTCGGTGCCGATGGCGATCGGCACCAGCCGAGCGCCCACGGCGACGCCCGATCCCGACGAGGAGCCGCCCGGTACGCGCGCGCAATCGCGCGCATGCGGATTCAGCGGCGTGCCGAAATGAGGATTCAGGCCAAGTGACGAATAGGCGAACTCGCTGAGATTGGTCTTGCCCAGGCTGACCATCCCGGCCGCCGCCAGATGGGCGACGACCGGGGCGTCGGCGGATGCCGGCGCGGCATCGCGGTAGATATTGGAGGCGGCGGTGGTGGGTGTGTCCCGGACATCGATCACATCCTTCCAGGCGACCGGCACGCCGTCCAGGGCACCCAAAGCCTGGCCGCGGCGGTGGCGTTCGGCGCTGGCGGCTGCCTCCCGCCGCGCCCGCTCGAATGTGGTGGTGATGAATACCGTGCGGTCGTCCCCGGCCTCGATCCGCCTGATGAAGTGCTCTGTGAGTTCGACCGCATCTATTTCTTTGCTGGCGAGCATCTGGCCAAGTGTGGTGGCCGAACACTCGCACAGCGCTGTGGCAGGCGACACTGGTATCTCCTCTGAGTCACGAAGTGATCCTTGGCATGGCCCACATGAGCGCGGCTCGATGCCAATTATTCATTATTTGTACATTATATTTGGATTTTTGTGCGAATAGCGCTTTCTTTTCATTGTAATAAGCACTGTTTCGCTCTATCGCGACGGTCAAGGAAGAGGCTCAGCGGCAGCGGGCCAATCCCGGCCCGCCGCCGTCAATTCCCGGTGGCTGCGTGCGGCGCCGTAGACGCGCCCGAGCTCATGCCGCCGCCGGCCGGGGGCGTGGGCTGCATCGGAGCCGGTGCGGGCCTGTTCTTTTTCGGATCGACCGTGATGCGGTTCTCCACATCCTTGACACCCTTGACGCCGCGCGCCACGGTGGTCGCCTGGTCCACCTCGGTGTCGGTGCCGACTGTGCCTGTGAGGGTGACCACCCCTTCGGTGGTCTCCACCGAGATGTCCAGGACGCTCAGCGCCTCGTCGGCCATGATAGCGGCCTTGACCTTGGTGGTCAGGGCCGCGTCGGCCACGTACTCGCCGACGGACTGCCGTTCTTGATCCGCATCGGCGGCGAATGCCGCCGGGGCGAGGACGATGCCCGCTCCGATCGAAGCGGCAATGATCGCTTTGCGAAATTCCATGTTGATACTCCTCTTCTGTCAGGGGCCGGCGGGGGCGGGACGCGGTCGGACAATCGCCGCCGGCCTGTTCTTATTTCCGGAACATCCCGCCCAGGATGGACAGCAAGGCCAACGCCAGGAACACAAAAAACAGGATCTTGGCGATGCCGGCGGCGCCGGCGGCTATGCCGCCGAAGCCCAGGACCGCCGCGATGATGGCGATGACGAAGAAAACCACGGCGTAGTGCAGCATGTCGGTTTCTCCCGATGAAGAGTGGCTCAGGGGTTGTTGTCGAAGAACTCACGAACCTCTTTCTGTGCTTGCTCGCGCGTCTTGCCGTAACGCTCCTGGATCAGGCCGGCCAGCCGCTCGGCGTTGCCTTCCGTGCGGGTCAACTCATCGTCGCTGAGTTCTCCCCACACCGCCTTGGCCTTTCCGGTCATTTGCTTCCACTTGCCTGCGATGATGTCGTTGTTCATGATGGCCTCTCTTTGTCGTTGAGGTTTGAGGGTCGGCTCGCATGTTCTGCGGTCGCCCCAGGCGGGATTGGCATCCGCTGTTTTCAACGTAAGGCCGCGGCTGGTGGCTGTCAAAATACGAGATGAGGAAATGTAACGGCGCCGGACGGCGGAAATCGTCGCTGCCTCGACGTGGAATGAATCGGCCCCGGCCCATAGGTGCCGTTACATTTCAGAGATGTTTTGTCCGTCTTTGAGCGAAAAGGGTAAGCAGATCTACGGCATTCGGCGCGCCGCGCGCCGGCCCCGGGGGACCGATATAATTCGATCTCGACACCAGGCCGTCCGGGCGCATAGGCGCGGGCGGCATTTCACCGGCGGAGTTGGATCGATCCATGCCAACGCTCAAGAAATCCCCCCCTGCCAAGGACGCGAGGCGGGCGTCCAACCGCGTGACTTTGCTGGACATTGCCCGCCACGCGGGCGTGTCGCGCGCGACGGTGTCCCTGGTCATGCGCGACAGTCCGCTGGTCGCCCAGGAAACCCGCGAGCGCATCAAGCAGGCCGCGGTCGAACTGGGCTACGTCTACAATCGCGGCGCCGCCAGCCTGCGGTCCCGCCGCTCATTGATCGTGGGGGTGTCTATCACCGACCTCAGCAATCCTTATTTCGCCGAGCTCACCGCCGCCGCGGAGCAGGGCTTGTCGCAGGTCGATCGGATGGCGCTGCTCAGCAACAACAACGAATCGGTCGACAAGCAGGATTCCTTCATCGACACGATGCGCGAGTACAACGTCGACGGCCTGATTATCTGTCCGGCCATCGACACGCCGGTGGCGACGATCCGCCGCCTCAACGCGCTGCACATTCCGTTCGTGTTTCTGTCGCGTCGCATCGGCGGGGTCAAGGCCGACTACGTTTCCAACGACAATGTCCGTGGCCTGCGGATGGCCACGGAGCACCTGCTGGCGCTGGGGCATCGCCGCATTGCCATGATCTGCGCCAGCACGCGGACATCGACGGGCCGCGAGCGCCTCGAGGGATATACCTCCGCCTTGCGGGACGCCGGCCTGCCGGTGGAGCCCTCCCTCATCGTCGAGGGCGCGCCCACCCGGCGCGACGGGATGGAAGGCCTGATGTCGCTCATGGCAAAGCCGCGGCCGCCGACGGCGGCGGTCTGCTTCAACGACATCAGTGCTTTTGGCGTGATGCTGGGCCTCAATCACCTGGGCATGCGCATCGGCCACGACTTTGCCGTGACCGGGCACGATGACATTACCGAGGCCGGCCTGTGGATGCCGGGCCTGACGACCATCGCCGTCCCGATCGAGGAAATCGGCCGCCAGGCGGCGCGCGTGCTGCTCGAACGCATCAATGAGCCCGATCGGCCGGCTCAGAAGGTCATTCTTGCCCCGAAGCTGGTGCTGCGTGAATCCAGCGGCGCGCGCCCCGGCGCCTGATCAGAAGTGCGGGATGTGCATGCCGCCGTCGATATGAAAGGCGTCGCCCGTGCTGAACGGGAATGCGCGGCCGGCCAAGGCGGCGACCGCGAGGCCCACCTCGTCGGCTGAACCGAACCGCCGGATCGGGCTCAGGCCGTCGGCGATGCGCTGATCGTAGCGGGCCTTGATGACGCGCGTCATGTCGGTCTCGATGACGCCGGGGCGGATCTCGTAGACACGGATGTCGCTGTCGGCCAGGCGCAAGGCGTAGAGCTTGGTGGCCATGGACACCCCCGTTTTCGACAGGCAGTACTCGGCCCGCTCGACCGATGCGAACAGCGCATTGGCCGAGGATACGTTGACGATCGTCCGATGGCCGCGGGGCGCCCTGTCGGCGAGCATCCGGCGGGCGATGTCCTGGGTCAGGAAAAACATGGCCTTCAGGTTGACCGACATCAGCGTATCGTAGCTGTCCTCGCTGACATCCAGGATGTCGCCGCGCACCTTGACCGAGATGCCGGCGTTGTTGACGAGGCAGCTCAAGCCGCCGAAGGCCTCCCAGGCCCGGGCGGCGAGGGCGGCGCGCGCGTCGCGATCGGCGATGTCGGCCACCACCACTTCGGCGCGTGCACCGGCGCGCTGCAGTTCGGCGACGGTCTCGTCCATGGCCGCGTCGTGCGCGACGTCGTTGACCACGATGTCATAGCCCTTGCGTGCCAGGGCCAGGCAGATGCCCCGGCCGATGCCCCGGCGTCCGCCGGTCACCAGGGCCGCGGGGCGGCGGGATTCCATCTGTGACATGGCAGGCCCCTAGCTCAGCAGCGCGCGCGAGATGATCATGCGCTGGATCTGGTTGGTCCCCTCATAGATCTGGGTGATCTTGGCGTCGCGGTACAGCCGCTCGACCTCGATGCCGCGCGTGTATCCCATGCCGCCGTGGATCTGGACCGCATTGGCGGTGTGCTCGACGGCGGCATCGCTGGCGGCGCACTTGGCCATGGAGGCCTCGACCGAGGCGCGTTCGCCCCGGTCCATCTTGTCTGCCGCGGCGTGCACCATCAGGCGGGCCCCATGGGTGGCCTTGGCCATGTCCGCCAGCATCCATTGCACGGCCTGGAAGTCCGCGATCGGCCGGTCGAACTGGCGGCGCATGCGGGCGTAGTCGATCGAGGCCTCGAGGGCGGCCTGCAGGATCCCGACCGCCAGCGAGGCGATGCCGACCCGGCCCTTGTCCAGGACGCTCATCATCATCTTGAAGCCCTGGCCTTCGGTGCCCAGCAGCGCATCGCCGGACAGCGGCACGGCCTCGAACGACAGGGATCCCAGCGGGGAGGCGCGCTGGCCCATCTTGTGTTCGCGCGGGCCCGCGGTATAGCCGGGCAGGTCGCTGTCGACGAGGAAGATGCTCATGCCGCGCTTGCCCAGTTCGACGTTGCTGCGTGCCAGCACGACGGCGAAGTCGGCGACCGGGGCGTTGTGGATCCAGAGCTTCTCGCCGCTGAGCGACCAGCCGTCCGCCGTGCGCGTCGCGGTGCAGCGGATGCCGCCGACGTCCGAGCCCGCACCCGCCTCGGTGATGGCGTAGGCGCAGCGCCTTTCGCCGCGCAGCAGGGGACCCATGTAGCGTTCGCGTTGCTCCGGTGTGCCGTGCTCGGACAACAGCGAGGAGACGAGTTCGACCAGGCCGCACTGGTCGGCGACCGAGGCGTAGCCCCTGCCCAGTTCTTCCATCAGCACGGCATAGGCCAGGGCGCCGGCGCCCACGCCGCCGTGCGCCTCGGGAACGGTCAGGCCGAGCATGCCCAGGCTGGCCATTTCCTGGTAGAGCTCTGTGGGATAGCGTTCGGTCGCATCGAGTTCGGCGGCGATGGGGCGTACCTTTTCGTCGACGAAGCTGCGTGCCGAGTCGCGGATCATGCGCTGGATGTCATTGAGCGGGGGATCGAATGTATACGTCATGATGTTCAGGCCTTCTTGACCCACTTGAGGATGTGCTGGGCGACGGCGACGGTGTCGCCGTCCTGATTGGTGACGCGGATCTCGGAGCGCGAGCGGCGCTGTTCGGGATCGACCTCGGCGATGGTGTAGTGGACGGTGAGCGTGTCGCCGATGCGCACCCCCTTGAGGAAGCGGATGCGGTCGTAGCCCAGCGAGACCGGGATTTCGTCCTGTGGCCCCTTGGCCTTGGCCTCGGCGTTCTGGCAGATCATGGTCGAAGTGGTCGACATGTAGCCCACGACCAGGGCGCCGTGGGCAATGCGTCCGCCATACGGCGTGTCGCGCATCATGTGCTCGTCGACGTGATTGGGGGCCAGATCGCCGGTGATGCCGGCAAATCCAAGGACGTCGTACTCGCCGACGGTTTTGGTGAATTGGGCATGATCGCCCACACTGACGTGAAAAGTCATGACGTTGCCTCGCTGTGTGTCGTTCGTGAAAAAGGTGTCAGGAAGTCGCCTCGAGCGTGATCGCCCGCTGCTCGTCGCTGGAACGCAGGAATCCCTCGATCAGGGCCTGCACGCGCAGGGCCGAGCGGCCATGGACACCGGGTGGGCGGCCGCAGCGGACGCTATCGAGGAAGTCCTCGATGAGCGCGCGGTGCGCGCCGTGGTCGAAGGCCATCGGGTCCGAGGGGTCGCGCTGGTATTCGGGCGGCGCCATGTGTTCGTGGCGGCCATCCTGATGGTAGATGTCCAGCGATTCGCCGCTCATCACCGCTGTGCCGCGTTCGCACGCCAGTTCGATGCGCTCGGGAAAGCCGGGGTAGGCGACGGTCGTCGCGTCGATGGTGCCTACGGCGCCGTTCTGGAATTCGATCGCGCCGCAGGCGATGTCCTCGGTGTCCGTGGCGCGCAGACCCGAATTGCGCGTCAAGGCGGTGAGCCGGCGCACCGGGCCGGCCAGGTCCAGCAGCAGGTCCAGCGTGTGGATCGCCTGGGTCAGGAGCACGCCGCCGCCGTCGCGGGCCTTCATGCCGCGGCCGGGCTCGGCATAGTAGGCGGGGGTCCGCCACCAGCGGATCGAGGCGCTGCCCGAGACCAGGCGGCCCAGGGTG
Organism: Castellaniella sp. S9; assembly: GCF_027257175.1. Lineage (GTDB taxonomy): Bacteria > Pseudomonadota > Gammaproteobacteria > Burkholderiales > Burkholderiaceae_B > Castellaniella. The sequence continues at coordinate 234,886 of NZ_JAPFGD010000002.1, forward strand.
CCTCCCTGCAGCAGTTCGCGCAGCGCGATGGCGGCGGGCCGGAAGCGATGTTGCAGGACGACGCCCAGGTGCAGGCCGGCGTCCTCCATGGTCCGGATGGCCTCGAGGGCGCGTTCGGTCGACACGTCCAGCGGTTTTTCGACCAGCACGTGCTTGCCGGCCGCGGCGCAGCGCTGGATGAGCTCGAGATGGGTCAGCGGCGGCGTCAGCAACAGCACCGACTCCAGGGCGGGGTTCGCCAGCATCGCGTCCAGGGTTTCGACCACGGGCAGGCCCATGTCGCGCGCCGCGGCGCGGCGTTGCGGGCTGGGGGTCCAGGCGGACGCAATCTCGGCGCGGCCGGACAGATCGCGCAGGCTGGCGAGATGCGGGCCCAGGGCCATGCCCAGGCCGACCAGCCCGATGGTTTGTCTTACGGGTGTCATGTGTCCTCCTTGCCGCCGCGCTGGAAGGCCGAGATGCCTTCCAGATGCTGGCCGGTGCTGAAGCACAGCGTGTTCATCTCGTTCTCGTAGCGCAGGCCCGACTCGAGCGGCGTCGACAGGGATTGGCGCACCGCGGCCTTGACCGCCTGCGCGGCGATCGGGTTGAGGGCGGCCAGCTTGCGGGCGGTAGCGCGCGCCGTTTCCAGGACCGCATCGTCATCGACCAGCTCGTCGATCAGGCCCAGCCGATGTGCCTCGGCGGCGTCGATGGGTTCGCCCAGCAGCAATAGCTTGAGGGCGGGCCCGTAGCCGATCAGCCGCGGCAACATCTGCGAAGCGCCGCCGCCGCCGACCCAGCCGTGGGTGACTTCGGGGAAACCGTAGCGCGAACCGCGACCGCCGACACGCAAGTCGGCCGCCAGCGCGAGTTCGCCGCCGCCGCCCAGGACCCAGCCTCGCAGGGCGGCCACCACCGGCTTGCGGACGTTGCGCAAGGCGTGGGCGTATTCGAGGCGGTTGCGAAAGGACCAGGCGTTCGGGTATTCGGCGAGCGAGCCCAGGTCGCTGCCGGCGCAGAACGCGCGTTCGCCGCTGCCCGAGATGAGGACGGCGCGCACGGCATCGTCGCGGTCCGCCTCGCGGCAGCACGCCTCGATCCGCACGGCCATTCCGGGCGTGACGGCGTTCATCTTGCGGGGACGATTCAGCGTGATGTGCGCGACACCGTCCTCGACGTCCATGATGACTTCGTCGCTCATGCGGAGGCCTCCATGAAGAACGACATGACGGCCTCCACCTGCCGATCCAGCATGGGGATGCCGTTCATGACCCGGCATCCGCAGGCGCGCGCATGCTCGGCCAGGGGCGTGTTTTGCGGCTTCATGATGATGTCGACGACGCGCAAGCCGGGATCGAGCGGGCCGAAGGGCGCGGGCATGCCGTCGCCGGCCTGCATGCCGATGGGCGTGCAGTTGATCAGCAGATCGTGGCCGTCCACGTGCGCGGGATCGTTGGCGGCGCGGGCCTCGCAATCCGGGTAGTGCGTCGACACGCGCTGCGCCAGGTCGGCCGCGCGCGCGGCGTCCGTATCGTAGATGTCCAGCGCGCGCGCGCCGGCCTCGGCCAGGGCGATGGCGACCGCGCTGCCGGCGCCGCCGGCGCCCAGCATCTTGACCCGCCGCCCCGCCGGTTCGAAATCCTCGGCCCGCAGGGCGCGGACCAGGCCGGTGCCGTCGAAGATCGCGCCGTGCCAGCTGCCGTCCGCGTTGCGGCGCAGGGCGTTGACGGCGCCGACCTGCAGCGCCGTCGGCAGGCAGGTGTCGGCCAAGGCCAGGGCGCGTGCCTTGTAGGGCACCGTGACCACCAGCCCATCCAGATTGCCCAGCCGCATCAGGCCGAGCATCGTTTCATCGAAGGCCTCGGGCAGCACGTGCAGCGGAACCAGAATGGCATTGTGGCCGGCCTGCTGCAGCCAGGCCGTCATGACTTCCGGCGAGCGGACCTGGGCGATGGGGTGGCCGACGATGCCGTACAGGCGCGTGGCGCCGTCGAGGCGGGCGATGCTCATGTGGGGACTCCTTGTCCGGTTGCGATGCGAACGCTGCGTGGTGCGAGGGGGCCTTTTTCGGCGAGGCTCGAGGCCAGTCCGATCGAGCCCTCGTCGAAGAGCGCGGCATCCATGGTGCGCAGCGAGCCGGACACGATGGGCTTGAAGTCCATATGCGCGAGCACGTCGCGCTCGAGGTCGACGCCGGGGGCGATCTCGATGAGGACCAGGCCCTCCGCGCTCAGCTCGAAGACGGCGCGCTCCGTGACATACACCACCCGTTGGCCGCATTGCACGCCATACGGGCCGCTGTAGGTGATCTGGCGCACCTCGCGCACGAACTTGCGATGCGGCCCGTCCTGCTCGATCCGCAGGCGGCCGCCGGCGCAGACCAGCCGGCTGGCGCCGGCGGTGAAGGTGCCGCTGTAGACGACGGTGCGCGCGTTCTGGCTGATGTTGATGAATCCGCCCGGGCCGATGATGCGCTTGCCGAAGCGGCTGACGTTGACGTTGCCCCGCGCGTCGATCTCGGCGAACGACAGGAACGCCAGGTCCAGCCCGCCGCCGTCATAGAAGTCGAATTGATAAGGCTGGTCGACCAGGGCCGCGTAGTTGGTGGCGGCACCGGCGTCGCCGCCGGCCGCCGGGGCGCCGCCGATCAGGCCTTGCTCGTTGGTGAGGCAGACGGCGTCGAGCACGCCTTCCTCGGCGGCGATGCTCGCGATCCCGGTCGAGATGCCCGAACCGAGATTGCAGACGGCCCCCGTCACCAGTTCCTGGGCCGCACGGCGGGCAATGACCTTGCGTGCGTCCAGCGGCAGGCGTGGCATGTCCGAGGCCGGGATGCGCAGCTCGCCGGCATAGGCCGGGCTGTAGGGTGTCAGGTAGGTCTGCAACTGGTCGGGCTCGACCACGATGTAGTCGACCAGGATCCCGGGAATCTTGACCTGCTTGGCCGGCAGGGTGCCGCGCTGGGCCATGCGCCGGACCTGGACGACCACGATGCCGCCGCAGCGGCGCGTGGCCTGGGCCTCGGAGAGCATCTCGCCGAAGATCGCCTCCTGTTCCATGGTCACGTTGCCGTCCTCGTCGGCCGTGGTGCCTCGCAGGAAACAGACGTCCACGTGGAAGGATTTGTAGAACAGGTAGTCCTCGCCCTGGAACTCGACGCGCTCGACGACCTCGGCGGTGCGCGGCTCGGACTGCCGGCCTGCGCCGAGACGCGGATCGACGAAGGTGTGCAGTCCGGTCTTGGTGATGAGGCCGGGACGGCCCGCGGCCATTTCGCGCATCAGTTGCGAGAGCGCGCCCTGGGGCAGCGTCCAGCCCTCGATGGCGCCCGCCTGCACGAGGTCCGAGATGGCCGGCGAGTTGACGTAGGTGCCGGAGATGACGCGCGCCAGCAGACCCTCCTGGGCCAGATAGCCGGCGCCCTTGCTGATGCCGTCCCCCAGCCCGACGGGATGCAGGGCCGAGAGGCCGGCCGGCAGGCCCGTTTCCCTGTAGCGGTCGCCGACCGCCCGCATCAGGCGATCGGGCACGGCATGCCCGCCGCCGGATCCGCCGATCAGCAGCGTGTCGCCGGATTGCAGCAAGGCGGCGGCCTGTTCCGCGGAGATCACTCTAGCCATTTCATTACCTCTGAGAACAACGGTTTTTCAAGACTCGTGTGGGGTCAGTTCAGGAACAAGTTCGGTGCGAACGTCACCGCGCTCGGCACGAACACCAGGAAAATCATGCCGCCGATCAGCGACAGGAAGAACGGGATCGTGGCCCAGAAAATGCGCTCCATCGGCAGCTTCGAGACCGAGGCCACTCCATAGAGCGCCACCCCGACGGGGGGCGTGATCAAGCCCACCACGCAGGTCATGCAAAACAGCACGCCGAAATGCACGGGATCGATGCCTGCCGAGGCCACGATGGGCATCATGACCGGTGCCACCATCAGGATGATGGGCGTGGCATCCATGAACATGCCCAGGACCAGGATCACGGCCAGCAGGACCAGGAGGATGGCCCAGGGCTCGCTGACCATCCCGCTGACGCCGTTCATGAACAGCACGGGCAGTTGTTCGCGGGTGAACACCCAGCCGTCCAGCCCCGAGATGCCCACCACCAGCATCAGCACGCCCACCGTGCTGCCGGCGTTGACGAACTCGCGATACATGCCGCGCCAGGTCAGGGTGCGGTACCACATGCCCAGCAGCAGGATGTAGAGCACGGCGATGGTGGCCGCCTCGGTGGGGGTGAAAAAACCGAAGAAAATCCCGCCGATGATGATGACCGGGGTCAGCAGCACCAGGAAGGCCTTGCGCAATGTGGTGAACAGGCGGCGAAACGAGAACTGCCCCATCAAGGGATATTGGCGCCGTCGGGCGATGATCGATACCGCGATCAGCAGGAGGGAGGCGAAGATGATGCCTGGAACGATGCCGCCGATGAACAGCCGCCCGATCGAGACGTTCGCGGTCGCCCCGTAGATGATCATGATGATCGAGGGCGGGATGATGGGCGCCAGGGTCGAAGCCGACAGCGTGATGGCGGCGGCGAACTCGGGATCGTAGCCGCGCTCGCGCGCGGCCTTGACGGTGATGGTGCCCACGCCCACGGCGTCGGCGGCGGCCGAGCCCGACATGGCCGAGAAAATCATGCTGGTGACCACCACGACGTGGCCCAGCCCGCCGCGGATGTGGCCGACGATGGCCATGGCGAAATCGAATATTTTGTCGGTGACCTGCAACAGGTTCATCAGGCGGCCCGCCAGCAGGAACATGGGCACGGCCAGCAGCACGGAATTATTCAGCGTGCCATAGATTCGCTGCGTGGTGATGCCCAGCGAGATGTCGTTGAGGAACAGCCAGACGAGGGCGGGCAGGCCCAGCGCGACGGCGATCGGCGATCGCAGCAGGATCAGCAGGATCAGCAGGGCGAGAAAGAGCCAGATCATTCGATCACCTCTTTCGGGGACGCGTCGGGATGGATCGGACGCACCGCGGCCATCAGAAAGTGCAGGACCATCAGTGCGCAGCCGATGGGGATCGCGGCATAGGACCAGGCGACCGAGATGCCCAGCGTCGGCAGGATCTGGCCGGCGCCGTTGAGCATGGTCTGGGCCGAGACCCAGGCGAGGATGGCGAAAAAGCCGACGGTGGTGAGGTCGATCAGGCGGGCGACCGCGGCCTTGCCGGGGAAATTGACTTTCTCCATGAACAGCTCGACCACGAAGTGCTCGCAGCGGTGCGTGCCGACGGCCGCGCCGATGAAGACCAGCCAGATCTGCAGCACGCGCCCCAGTTCCTCGGTCCAGGCCAGCGGAAAGTCCATGAAGAACCGTGAAATCACCTGCATGGACAAGGTGAAGAGCAGCGCGGCGAGGATGGCGAACAGCATCAGGCCTTCGAGGCGCACCACGCCCGCCTCCAGCCGGAGGAAATGTGTCTTGTTCATGTGTATCCCTCGGGGGGCCTGGGCCCCCCGGCTGAGTGTTGGCGGGATCAGCGGGCGTTGCGGATGGATTCCACCAGATCGGCGCCGTATTGCTTGGCGTACTTTTCCTGCACCGGCTTGACGGCGGCTTCGAAGGCGGCGCGGTCCGTCTCGGTGACGGTGACGCCGTGTTCCTTGAGCCAGGCGATGTCGCCGTCGAAGTTCTCGGCAAACAGCTTGCGCTGGTAGGCCGTGGCCTTGGCCATGGCCGCGTCGAACTCCTGGCGCTGCTCGGGGCTGAGCTTGGCGAGGGCGGCGCGATTGGCGATGACCGGCTTCATCAGGAAGAAGTGGCCCGTGAGGGACAGTTGCGGGGCCTGCTCATAGAACTTCATGTTGCGATAGCCCGAGGAATCGTTCTCCGCGGCATCGATGGTATGCGTGGCCAGGCTGGTGTAGACCTCGCCGTAGGGCATGGGCGTGGGCTTGGCGCCCAGCGCGTTGAAGGTGTCGATGTAGACCGGGCTGCCGATCACGCGGATCTTCATGTCTTTCATGTCGGCGGGCGTCTTGATCGGGGTCTTGCGGCTGAAGACGTGGCGCACGCCGGCGCTCCACCAGCCGACGACGTCCAGGCCGGATTCCTTTTCGACGCGCTCGGTGATGCCCTGGCCGATCGGGCCATCGGTGACCACCCAGGGGTGGGTCACGCCGTCGCGGAACAGGAACGGAATGTCATAGACGCCGACGCTGGGCGCGAAGGCGCTGAGGTTGGCGCCGGCCACGCAGGTCATGGTCAGGGCGCCCATTTGCACTTGCTCGATGGCGTCCTTTTCGCCGCCGATCTGGCCTTGCGGGAATATTTTCAGAGTCACCCCGGTGCTGCCGGCGGCCAGCTCTTTTTGCAAGAGGACGAAGGCCTCGTAGCAGGGTTCGCCGGGCGGATTGACGTGGCCCGCGGTCAGTTCGATGGCCTGGGCTGAGAAGCTGGCCGACAGCGTCAGGGCGATGCCGCACAGCAGGGATTTCTGGAGGTTTGGAAATTTCATGGGGTCTCCGGATCGGTGAGGCCGAGGCGCGGATGCGACATGTCGGCACATGGTTTTCATCCGCCTTTTTGGGTGGCGGTCGGAAAATATTAGATCGATCTAAATTTTCCGTCAAGATCGGGGTTTTCCCGTTCCCGGCGTCGCGATCGGATCCTGTGCTGAAATCAGGGGGAGGGTGTGTCGCCGTGCCCGTGCGCGGCTGGGTCCGCCGGTTTGGCCTCGTCGGACAGGCTGCAGAATGCCGCGTCCTCGGTGTTCCAGTCGATGGCCACGGTGGCGTGCCCGATGCCGAAGTGCGCCAGCAGTTCGCGCTCGACCGCGCGCACGACGAGGCGCGCCTCGGCATCGCGGATCGGACGCACGTGCAGGGTCGCCAGGGGCCGGCCCGAGGTAATCAGCCAGACGTGGACGTGGCTGACCGCGGCGACGCCGGGCACCTCGTCCTGCAGGTGGCGCTGGATCATGTCGGGCCGCGCGTCGTCGGGCGCGCCCTCCAGCAGGATGTGCAGGGACTTGGCGAGCAGGCGCCAGGCGCTGCGCAGGATCAGCAGGGAGACGAGCACCGACAGGATCGGGTCGATCGGCATCCAGCCGGTGAAGTGGATGACGATGGCGGCGATCACCGCGCCCGCCGACCCCAGCAGGTCGCCCAGCACGTGCAGCACCGCGCCCCGGATGTTGACGTGGTCGCTGTCGCCGCGCGTGAGGATCCAGAAGACCAGCGCGTTGGCGAGCAGCCCGGCGACGGCCACGGCCAGCATCGGACCGGCGAGGACGGCTTGAGGTTCCCGCAGGCGCTGCCAGGCCTCGACGAGGATCCACAGCACGATCCCGAACAGGGTGATCGCGTTGACGAAGCCGGCGATCACCTCGAAGCGCAGATAGCCGAAGCTGCGCTTGTCGTCGGCCGCGCGCCGGCCATAGCGAAAGGCCGCGTAGGCCAGCGCCAGCGCCACGGCGTCGGTCAGCATGTGACCGGCATCGGCCAGCAGCGCAAGCGATCCCGACACAATGCCGCCGGCGACCTCCACCAGCATGAAGGCGAAGATCAGGTAGAAGGAAAGCAGGACCTTGCGCTCGTTGGCGCGGGTCACCGCCGGCGCATGATCGTGAGCGTGGTCGTGGCCGTGATGATGATCGTGATCGTGGGGATGCGAGTGCGGTTGCGTCATGTCAAACGGGATCGAAGTGCGTCATGACGTCCAGCACGGGCAGGTCGGCCATGACGCGGCGGCGCGCCTCGACGGCGATTGCATGGCCTGCCTCGATGGTGAGCGTCCCGTCCATCTCGATGTCGACCTCGACCCAGACCATGTCGCCCATTTTACGGGTGCGCAGGTCATGGATGCCGCGCACCCCCGGCGTGCCCAGCAGGCGTTCGCGGATCGCGTGTTCGGTGTCCTCGTCCGCGGCGCGGTCCACCAGGTCATTGAAGGCCCGCCAGGAGAACGTCCCGCCCATCCGCAGGATGAACAGGCCGACGATCAGGGCGGCCAGCGGGTCGGCCAGGGGCAGGCCGGCGAGGTTGGCGCCGATGCCCAGGGCGACGACCAGCGAGGAGGCCGCGTCGGAACGCGCATGCCAGGCATTGGCGATCAGCATCGTCGAGCGCACCCGGTGCGCGACCCGCAGCAGGTAGCGGAACAGCAGTTCCTTGGCCAGCAGCGCGAGCAGCGCGGCAAAGAGCGCGGCCTGATGCACGGTGGGGACCGCCGCCGGGTTCTGCAGCCATTCGGTGCTGCGCCACAGCATGCCGCCGCCCACGAGCAGCAGCAGCACGCCGATGGCCAGCGTCGCGGCGGTTTCGAAACGCAAGTGCCCGTAGTGGTGATCGGCGTCGGGGCCGCGGATGCTGTGTTTATTGGCCAGCAGGACCAGGCCGTCGGAGGCCAGGTCCGAGAGCGAGTGGATGGCGTCGGCCACCAGGGCCTGCGAGTGCGCAAACACGCCGATGGCGAGCTGGACGGCGGACAACAGGGCGTTGACCAGGACGCTGATCCAGGTGCTGCGCCGGGCCGCCGCATGGCGGTCGGGCCCCGGCACCGGAGGGAGGGACGGAGGCTGCATGCCGGAAGTATAGGCGGCGGCCGTCGGCGCGCAAGTGTCCCCCGACGCGGCGCGTGGATTTGTGTCAGCTGATCCGCATGCCGGGCTGTGCGCCGCTGGAGGGCTCGAGGATGTACAGGCCGTCGTCCACCGAGGAATCGGCGTGGCTGGCGGCCAGCACCATGCCTTCGGACACGCCGAAGCGCATCTTGCGCGGCGCCAGGTTGGCGGCGAGCACGGTGAGCTTGCCGGTGAGATCCTCGGGGCGATAGGCGGACTTGATGCCGGAGAACACCTGCCGCAGGCGCCCCTCACCCACATCGAGCGACAGGCGCAGCAGCTTGTCGGAGCCTTCCACCGCCGTGCATTCGACGATGCGCGCGATGCGCAGATCCAGGCGGGCAAAGTCCTTGATGTCGATGGTCTCGGCGATGGGCTCGCCGCCCGGGACGACGGCCGGGGCGGCCGGCGGTTCGAACAGTTCGTCGAGCTGTTTCGGATCCACGCGTTGCATCAGGTGCTTGAAGGCGGCGATCCGTGTGGGCGGTTCGCCCGCATCGGCCCAGGCGAAGGCGCGATCCAGGCCGAAGAGTTCGCGCGCCACGCGGTCGGCGAGGGCGGGCAGCACCGGCGCCAGCATGACCGACAGCGCCTTGAAACCGGCCAGGGCACGCGAGCAGATGTCCTGCAGCGCCGCCTTTTGCGCGGCGTCCGCCTGGGCGATGCCCTTGGCCAGCACCCAGGGCTGGGCCGCGTCGAAGGCCTGGTTGATGCGGTCGGCCTGGGCCATGATGCGGCGCACGGCGCGGCCGTACTCGCGCGCCTCGAAATCGGCGCGCACCTCGTCGGCCGCCTGGGCGAGTTCGTTCGCCATGGCCTGCGCGCCGCCGGAATAGGCCAGTGCGCCGTCGAAGTGCCGGGTGATGAAGGTGGCGGCGCGGCTGGCGATGTTGACGTATTTGCCGATGAGGTCGCTGTTGATGCGCGCCACGAAGTCGTCGGGATTGAAATCCAGGTCCTCGACGTGGGCGTTGAGCTTGGCCGCGATGTAGTAGCGCAGCCACTCGGCATCCATGCCGATGTTCAGGTAGCGCAGCGGCGAGATGCCCGTGCCGCGGCTCTTGGACATTTTCTGGCCGCTGACGGTGATGAACCCATGCACGTGCAGCATGTCGGGGGTCTTGCGGCCCGAGAACTTCAGCATGGCCGGCCAGAAGAGCGCATGGAAATAGACGATGTCCTTGCCGATGAAGTGGACTTGCTCGGTGTCGCCCGCCGGGTCGAGCAGGGTGTCGAAATCCAGGCCTTGGCGGCCGCAGTAGGCCTTGAGCGAAGCCAGGTAGCCCACCGGCGCGTCGAGCCAGACGTAGAAGTACTTGCCGGGCGCGTCCGGGATGGGGATGCCGAAGTAGGGCTCGTCGCGCGAGATGTCCCAGTCGGCCAGATTGGCCTGCGCGCCTTCGTTTTCGCCCAGCCATTCGCGGGTCTTGGCCAGCACCTCGGGCTGCAGGCGCCGCGTGCCGTCCGCGCGCGTGCCATGGGTCCACTCCTGCAGGAAGGCCACGCAGCGCGGATCGGACAGCTTGAAGAAGAAGTGCTCGGACGAGCGCAGGACGGGGCGCGCCTGGGTGATCGTGGAGTAGGGGTCGATCAGGTCGGTGGGGGCGTACACCGCGCTGCAGACCTCACAGGAGTCGCCGTACTGGTCCTTGGCGTGGCAATGCGGGCACTCGCCCTTGATGTAGCGGTCGGGCAGGAACATGCCCTTGACGGGATCGTAGAACTGCTCGATCTCGCGGCTGGAGATGAAGCCCGCGGCCTTCAGCGCCCGATAGATGTCCTGCGAGAGCTCGACATTTTCCGCCGAATCGGTGCTGTGCCAGTGGTCGAAGCGGATGTGGAACCCTTGCAGGTACCGGGGCCGCTCGTCGGCATAGCGGGCGACCAGGGCCTGCGGCGTGATGCCCTCGGCCTCGGCCTTGAGCATGATGGGCGCCCCGTGCGCGTCGTCCGCGCCCACGAAATGCACCGTGTGGCCGGCCATGCGCATGCTGCGCACCCAGATGTCGGCCTGGATGTACTCCATGATGTGGCCGATGTGGAAGGAACCGTTGGCGTAAGGAAGGGCGGTGGTGACGAAGATTGTGCGCGACATCGAGGTGGGCGTGAAAACCGTAAAACCTCAATTCTAGGGGATTTCGCGCATCTCGATGTCGGTGACGTCCTGCTTGGGGCCGGCGTTGCGTTGCCGCGTCCCGGCAAAGCCCGGATGGACGCCGGGGCGGCGGCGCTCCGCCCAATAGGCCTTCATGCCGAAGGGCCTGCCCTGGAGGCGGGCCACGACATACAGGACGGCCACCGCGACGGCGGTCGACGCCATGAAGACGAACGCCATGACCATGCCGAAGAAGGCCAGGACCAGGAACAGGGCGCCTCGCAGAATCTGTTGGATGATGTTCATGGCGTGTTGGACTCCTCGCACCCCGAAAGGTTCATAATCATGGCGGCATTAAGGTCGATATTGGGGTCAATACTGCGATGTCAAGGTCGATCCGCTATTCTTTCGGTTTCGACCTTCAAACATGATCGGATCATCCCATGAGCGCCACTATCCAGGACATCCGCGAAGTCCTGTCCAAAGTCATCGACCCCGACACCCGCAAGACCCTGCCGGTGACCGAGCCGGATCTGCAGATCCGGCCCGAGGGCGATGCCTACAACCTCACTGTAACCCTGGGCTATCCCTTGTTCAATGGGCAGCAGGAACTGCAGGGCCGGATCCGGGACGCGCTGGCGGCTCGCGGCGTGTCCGTCGGCGCCCTCGATTTCGTCTCCAGGATACGCACCCACGCGGTGCAGCGCGGGCTGCGGCCCCTGGACTCGGTGCGCAACATCATCGCCGTCGCCTCGGGCAAGGGCGGGGTGGGCAAGAGCACCACGGCGGTCAATCTGGCGCTGGCCTTGCATTCCCAGGGCGCCCGCGTGGGGCTGCTGGACGCCGACATCTACGGCCCCAGCGTGCCCATCATGCTGGGCCTCTCGGGCAAGCCCAAGAGCGCCGACGGCAAGAGCATGGAGCCCATGGTCGGCCACGGCCTGCAGGCCAATTCCATCGGCTTCCTGATGGACGACGACGGTCCGGCGATCTGGCGCGGCCCGATGGTCACCCAGGCCCTCACCCAGTTGCTCAGCCTTACGAATTGGAACGATTTGGATTACCTGATAGTGGACATGCCGCCCGGAACCGGCGATATTGCCCTCACCATGGCGCAAAAGGTGCCTCTGACGGGTGCGGTCATCGTGACCACGCCGCAGGACCTCGCCCTGGCGGATGCCCGCAAGGGCCTGATCATGTTCCAGAAGGTCGATGTGCCGGTGTTGGGAATCGTTGAAAACATGTCTGTCCACGTCTGCTCGAATTGCGGACATGCCGAGCCCATCTTCGGGCAGGACGGCGGCCGCCAGCTCGCGTCGACGTACAACCTGCCCTGGCTCGGCGCTTTGCCGCTGCAGATCGACATCCGCAGCGAAACGGACTCCGGACGTCCCAGCGTGGTGGCCTCGCCCCAGGGGGCGGCGGCCGGCCTCTACCAGCAGATCGCGCACCGCCTGGCGGTGCACGTGGCCGGTCAGCCTCTGGACGATTCGGGCAGCCGGCCACGCGTGGTCGCCCGCAAGACCTGAGCCGGATGCGCCGCGGGATCGGAGGGCTCTGCTTTTGCGGCGTGCTCGGGCTGCAGGGCGCGGCGCATGCCGCCCAACCCGAGGTCATCATCGATCCGGGCGGCGCGCCGCCCGAGGTGTTGCAAGAAATTACCCTGGCAGTGGGCGCGATCACGCGGCTGGCCGAGGACCAGGACATCCGCGAGGTGTCCCGGTTGCGGCGGCGGGCCTGGGAGGCGGCGCGGGCCGCCTTGCAGACCCAGGGATATTTCTCGCCGGTGGTGACGCTGGATGCCAGCGACGGCGCGCCGGGCGGCGGGGAGTTCTGGGATATCGCCATCGAGCCGGGCGAGCGCTCGACGGTGCGGCTGCTGGGCCTGAATTTCACCGGCGCGATTTCCGGCGCGGCCTATGAAGGCCGCCGCACCGAGCTGCGCGAAGCCTGGCCGTTGCGGTCGGGCATGCCCTTCATCAACAGCGAGTGGAACTCGGCAAAGGCGGCGCTGCTCGATGAGGTCGCCCGCAAGGAATTCTATTTCGCCCGCTATGCGCGTACCCGGGCGACCGTCGATCCGCAGGCCGCCGCCGCGGATCTGGAGGTCGACGTCGACAGCGGCCCGCCGGTGCGCATGGGTCCCTTGCGGGTCGAGGGCCTCAAGCGGGTGCCCGAATCCCTGATCGCACGCTACGTCCGCTATGATCCGGGCGATCCCTATGACCAGGATCTGCTCGATGCGTGGCAGGAGGCCTTGCAGTCGACGACCTTCTTCCGGGGGGCTTTCGTGACGCTTGATGAGCCTGCGGCGGCCGATGCAGCGCCGCAGGGCGATGCCGCCGCGGGGGCCGCCGGCCCGCAGCCCGCCGGCGACGAGCCCGTGGAACTGCCGGTGCATGTCCGGGTGACCGAGGGGCCCGCCCGGCGCGTCAGCAGCTCCATCGGGGTCGATAGCGACCACGGCGTGCGCGTCGAGGGCCTGTATCGCCAGAACATCGTCTTTGGCCAGCCCGTCTGGATAGAAACCGGTGCGGGTATCGATCCCAAGCGCCAGCGTGCGTTCTTCGACGTGCACCTGCCGCCGACCCTGGCCGGCTATCACGACAGTTTCGGCGTCCTCTACGAGCATACGGACATCGAGGGCCAGGAGAACAGCCGTGCGGGCCTCGGGTGGACCCGCACCCAGAAACGCCGGGCGGCGGGCAACAGCCGTGTCGAGTACGAGACGCAGCTCGGCGCGCTGGTGACGCACGACAAGACGCGGATTTCGGGCGGCGAGAACTACGAGGTGCCCAGCTGGGCGCTGAACTGGAAGTGGCTGCGACGCGACGTGGATGCCAAGTACGAGCCGCGCGAAGGCAACCTGGTCGAGTTCGGCCTGGGCGCCGGCACGACGCTGGACGATTGGAAGCCCTTTTACCGGACGAGCCTGCGCGCCCAGGGCTGGTGGCCCATGGGCCAGCATGACGTCCTGACGCTGCGGGGCGAAGTCGGCAAGGTCTGGTCGGACACCGACAGGCTGCCGCAGGATTTCTCGTTTCGCACCGGCGGCTCGCGCACCATCCGCGGCTATCGCTACCAGAGCATCGGCATCGAAAGCGGCGATGCCATCATCGGCGCGCCGACCCTGGCGGTGGCCAGCGTCGAATACGTCCATTACTTCACCGACCTGTTGGGCGCCAGCGTTTTCGTGGACGCCGGCGATGCGGCGCCCTCGTTCTCCAGCATGGACTGGCACATCGGCTATGGCACGGGCCTGGCGGTGCGCACGCCGGCCGGGCCGTTTTACGTGGATCTGGCCTGGTCGGACAAGGATCGCCGGCTGCGGCTGCATTTTTCACTGGGGATTGCGTTTTGAGGGCGATCCTGCGGTTCTTCGGTTTGTGGGTCTTGCCCTTGCTGGTGACGGTGATGCTGCTCCTGCTGGGTTTCGCGTACTGGTGCGCCGCCAGCGAGCCGGGCACGCGCTGGCTGCTGCGCACCGTGGCCGCGCAGCTCGACGGTGCGGCACAAGGCGTGCACGGCACCTTGCGCGATGGCGCCTACGTCGAAGGCCTGTCGCTGGCGCTGCCGGATGCCGACGTGCGCGTCGTGGGCCTGCACCTGAAGGTCTTGTGGCCGGAGTTGCTCGAGCGCCGGCTGCACGTCGATGATCTGTCGGCGGTGCGGGTCGACGTGGCGTTGCATCCAGTCCCCGGCGACGAGCCGCCGTCCGCCGAGCCTTTCCGGATGCCGGCCCTGCCGGTCGACGTGCGGCTGGACCGGCTGGCCCTGGGCGGCCTGGGCTTGCAGATCAACGGTGAGGCGCCCCCGGTCGAGTTGCTGTCGGTCTCGACCGCCGCGACGCTGGACCGCCATGCCGCGAGCGTGCGCCTGAACCATCTGCACGCCGCGTGGGGGCGCATGCTGCTGTCGATCGATGGACGCCTGGCGCTCAACGGCCTCGCCTCGCCGTGGCCGTTCGTCCTGGACTTGCAGGGTTTTGCCCAGGATCGCAGCGAGGGCTCCCCCCTGTGCCTGCGGCAGTACCTGGGACAGCCCGCGGCGCCGGCCTCCGCTTCGGCCGCCGCGGATGCCGGCGCCCCGGCCCCCGAGCCCGCAGCCGATGCACCGCCATGCCGGGTCGACATGACGCTGCATGCGGCCGGGTCGCTCGATAGCCTCACCGTTGCGCTGGGTGCCACGGGCGAGGGCTTGACGCTGGACGCCGGGGGGGATGTCTTTCCCGATCGGGTGTTCCCACTGGCGCGCGCCCACCTGGCCGCCAGTCTGCCGGACGGATCGGGGGCGACGCTGCGGATCGAGCCACAGCCGGACTCGGCCCCGGCGCCGGGTGAGCCGCTGGCCCTGGACGTGCGGATCGCCTTGCGTGAACTCGACCTGCAGCCGTGGCTGCCCGCGGACCTGGGGGCCAGCCGGCTGAGCGTGCAGGGCGAGGCTCGCATCGGCCTGGATGCCGCCCATGCGGTGCGCAATCTGTCCCTGAAGACGGTCTTCGATCCCGCGAGCCGCTGGAACGGCCAGGCCTTGTCCGGGACGGTCGCCGTGGAACGGGTGGGCATGGGCAGCGGTCCGCTGTTCGACCCGCAGGCGGCGGCCGCGTTCGATCCGGCCGCCTTGGTGGTGTCCGGACTGGACGTCGACGTCACCCTGGGCCCGAACCGCGTGCGTGCCCGCGGCGAGGTCGGTGCCGGGCGCACCGACCTGGACCTGCAGGCGCAAGCGCCGGCGCTGAATGCCATGTGGCCGGGCCTGCCGGGCGGCGCCCGGTTGCATGCGATCCTGCAGGGCAGCCTCGCGCAGCAGAGCCTGGCGCTCGAGGGCGGCTACACACCCGAGGACATGAAGGAGGACGTCCTGGGGCACGCCCCCGTGGAGGCCCGGCTGCGCCTGGACGGAGGCTGGACGCAGGGCAGAGGCTGGCGCGGCACGCTCGAGACCCTGGAGGCCGGGCATGCCGGGCTGTCCCTGCGCAGCGAGACGCCGGTGTCCCTGGAACTGGATGCCCCCGCAGGGCCGGCCGACGCGCAGGCGGCCGCGGTCCCGGCGCCCGCCGAACCCGCTGACGCCGCCTCGCCCGCCGATGCGCCGGCGCCCGCCGTCCCCGCCTGGGCTTGGAAGGTCGGCGCGGCGCGCATCGCGGTCGGCCTCGACGGCGAGACGCTGCTGCGGCTGGATCATGGCACCTCCAGCGGTTCCGGTCACCGCTGGAAGACCAGCGGCCGCATCGATCCGCTGGTGGTGACGCCGGAGCGCATCAAGACATTGCAGGAATGGCTGGGCCGGGGCGGCGTCGAGGAAGGGGGAGTGAACACCCCATTGTCCGAGCAGGCGCGCAAGAGCCGGCTGGACGCGCGCCTGGATTGGTCGTTGTCCTACGACGATACCTTGTCGGGCGAGATCCACCTGGCGCGTATCGGCGGCGACCTGGTGGTGCCGGGCGACGTGCCGATCGAGCTGGGCCTGCGCGAGGCGGCGCTGGACGTCTCGATCCGCCGCCGCGCAGCGGGCCTGAGCCAGGTCGAGGCCGACCTGCAGGTGGCCACCGCCCGCATGGGATCGATGCGGGTGCGGGCGGGCAGCCCCTTGCATGCACTGCCGGGCGGCGGCCTGGGCATCCGGCCGGAAGACACCAAGACCGTGCACGTCGAGGCCGTGTCCGAGGACCTGGCCTGGATCAACCTGTTCCTGGACGGCGGCCTGGAGGTGGGCGGCACGATCCATGCCGATATCCAGGGCCGCAGCCGGCCAGACGGGCGCTGGAGCTTCAGCGGTCCCCTGCGGGGCGAGGACATCAGCCTGCTGAGCGTGGACCAGGGCGTGCGGCTGCTGGAAGGCACTCTGCAGGCCCATTTCGAGGGCGAGCGCGTGCGTCTGGACGGTTTGCGCTTCCCGGCCGTGCGCCGCGTCACGCCCAAGGAGTGGCGCACGGCCACCTGGATCGCCGAGGAGCCCGACGCGCAGAACGGATCGCTCACGCTGTCGGGCGAATGGAATTTGTTCGAGCAGGGCGGCGGCCTGGACATCGTGTTCCACCGCTATCCCATCCTGCAGCGCTCGGACCGCTACGCCATGATCACCGGCAGCCTGCGCATCGACAGCGTGCTGCCGAAACTCGGCATCCGCGGCCGGGTGGAAGCCGATGCCGGCTGGTTCGACCTGGACATGCTCAGCAACATCCCGTCCCTCGACGGCGACGTGGTGATCCTCGCGCCCGGCCAGAACAGCGTGCCGGACGATCCGCCGCCGCCCCTGGACATCGACCTGGACCTGACCGTGGACCTGGGGCCGCGCTTTTACCTCACCGGCTACGGGGTGAATTCCGGCCTCGTGGGCGACCTGCGCCTGCGCATGGTGGCGGGCAAGCTGACCGCCATCGGCGAGCTGCGCACCCGTGGCGGATCCCTGGACGCCTATGGCCAGCACCTGCAGCTGCGCGGGGGTCGGGTGACGTTCCAGGGCGACATCACCAATCCCGTCATCGGCATCGAGGCCCTGCGCACCGATGCGGCGGTGCAGGCCGGCGTGCGCGTGGCCGGCACCGCCCGCCGCCCGCGCATCGACCTGGTATCCTATCCGGACGTCAGCGAAACCGAGAAACTCACCTGGCTGCTGCTGGGCCACGGGCCCGACGAGGGCGGCGGCGACATGGCCTTGCTGTTCTCGGTCGGCAGCTCCTTCCTGTCCAACGGCGAGCCCTTCTACCAGCGCTTCGGCCTGGACGAACTGAGCATGCGCTCCGGCGAACTGGGCAGCACCGGCAGCATCCTGCCCATCGACAGCGTCGTCAGCAGCCAGGACAACAGCAGCGCCAGCGACATCGAGCGGCGTTTCATCGTGGCCGGCAAGACGATCGCCAAGGACCTGCGCGCCAGCCTCGAGCAGGCGCTCTCGGAAACCGGCACGGTGGCGCGCCTGAGCTATCGCCTGATGAGAGGCCTGCGTGCCGAACTGACCGTCGGCACCGTCACCGGCCTCGCCCTGGTCCATCGCTGGTTCTCGATGGATTGAGGGCGCGGGACCTTCCACGGGTAAAACGCATAAAATACCGCAACGCGAATACAGAGGTGGCCATGAGCATCAAGAATGATCGCTGGATCCGGGAGGCGGCGCGTGCGGGCATGATCGCCCCGTTCGAGCCGGGGCAGGTGCGCGCGGTCGATGGGCGGCGCATCGTCAGCTACGGCACCAGCAGCTATGGTTACGACGTGCGCTGCGCGGACGAGTTCAAGATCTTCACCAACATCAATTCGACCATCGTCGATCCCAAGGCCTTCGACGAAAAATCCTTCGTCGATTTCCAGGGCGAAGTGTGCATCATCCCGCCCAATTCCTTCGCCTTGGCGCGCACCGTGGAATATTTCCGCATCCCGCGCAGCGTGCTGACGGTCTGCCTGGGCAAGAGCACCTATGCGCGCTGCGGCATCATCGTCAATGTCACGCCGCTCGAACCCGAATGGGAGGGCCACGTGACGCTCGAATTTTCCAACACCACGCCTCTGCCGGCCAAAATATACGCCGGCGAGGGCTGCGCCCAGATGCTGTTCTTCGAAAGCGACGAGGTCTGCGAGACCTCTTACGCCGACCGGGGCGGCAAGTACCAGGGACAACAAGGGGTCACACTGCCCCGCACTTAGGGCCGCCGGCCCAGGGTGAATCGCAATGAAATTTCGCTTTCCCATCGTCATCATCGACGAAGACTATCGTTCCGAGAACGCCTCGGGCTTCGGCATCCGGGCGCTGGCGGCGGCGATCGAGGCCGAGGGGGTGGAGGTCCTGGGGGTCACCAGCTATGGTGACCTCAGCTCTTTTGCACAGCAGCAAAGCCGCGCCAGCGCCTTCATCCTGTCGATCGACGACGAGGAATTTGACGAGGATTCGCCGGAGGACGTCGCCAACGCGATCAAGAACCTGCGCGCCTTCATCGGCGAGCTGCGTTTCCGCAATGAGGACATCCCCATCTACCTGTACGGCGAGACGCGCACCTCGCAGCACATCCCCAACGACATCCTGCGCGAGCTGCACGGCTTCATCCACATGTTCGAGGATACGCCCGAGTTCGTGGCGCGCCACATCATTCGCGAGGCGCGCGCCTACCTCGACAGCCTGCCGCCGCCGTTCTTTCGCGAACTGCTGGAGTACGCCTCGGACGGCTCGTACTCGTGGCACTGCCCCGGGCACTCGGGCGGTGTCGCCTTCCTCAAGAGCCCGGTCGGCCAGATGTTCCACCAGTTCTTCGGCGAGAACATGCTGCGCGCCGACGTCTGCAACGCGGTCGACGAGCTGGGCCAGTTGCTGGACCACACCGGTCCGGTGGCCGAGTCCGAGCGCAATGCGGCGCGCATCTTTCATGCGGACCATTGCTTCTTCGTCACCAACGGCACCTCGACCTCGAACAAGATCGTCTGGCATGCCAACGTGGCCGCGGGCGACGTGGTGGTGGTCGACCGCAACTGCCACAAGTCCATCCTGCATGCGATCACCATGACCGGCGCGATCCCGGTGTTCCTGCGCCCGACGCGCAACCACCTGGGCATCATCGGCCCCATCCCCCTCGAGGAGTTCGACCCCGAGAACATCCGGCGCAAGATCGAGGCCAATCCCTTTGCCCGCGAGGCGGCGAACAAGCGCCCGCGCATCCTGTCGCTGACGCAGAGCACCTACGATGGTGTGATCTACAATGTAGAGATGATCAAGGAAACGCTCGGCTCCGAGATCGACACCCTGCATTTCGACGAGGCCTGGCTGCCGCATGCGGCGTTCCACGAGTTCTACGAGGACATGCACGCCATCGGCCCCGACCGCCCGCGCAGCAAGGAATCCATGATCTTTGCCACGCACTCCACGCACAAGCTGCTTGCCGGCCTGTCGCAGGCCTCGCAGATCGTGGTGCAGGATTCCGAGGCGCGCGCGCTGGACCGCAACCTGTTCAACGAAGCCTTCCTGATGCACACGTCCACCTCGCCCCAGTACGCGATCATCGCGTCCTGCGATGTGGCCGCCGCCATGATGGAGCCGCCCGGCGGCACGGCGCTGGTCGAGGAAAGCATCCGCGAGGCCCTGGACTTTCGCCGCGCCATGCGCAAGGTCGAGTCCGAGTTCGGCAAGAACGACTGGTGGTTCAAGGTCTGGGGCCCCAACCGCCTCGTGGCCGAGGGCATCGGCAACCGCGAGGACTGGCTGCTGGCCTCGGGCGACGAGTGGCACGGTTTCGGCGACCTCGCCGAGGGCTTCAACATGCTGGACCCGATCAAGGCCACGGTGATCACGCCGGGGCTGGACATCTCGGGCACCTTCGCCGACAGCGGCATACCGGCCGCGCTGGTCTCGCGCTATCTCGTCGAGCACGGCGTGGTCGTCGAAAAGACCGGCCTGTATTCCTTTTTCATCCTGTTCACGATCGGCATCACCAAGGGGCGCTGGAACACGCTGCTGACGGCGCTGCAGCAGTTCAAGGACGACTATGACCGCAACCAGCCGCTGTGGCGCGTGCTGCCCGAGTTCAGCCGCTCGCACAAGCGCTACGAGCGCATGGGCCTGCGCGACCTGTGTCAGCAGATCCACGAGGCGTATCGCTATTATGATTTCGCGCGCCTGACCACGCGTGTCTATCTCAGCGACATGGTGCCCGCGATGCGCCCGGCCGATGCCTATGCGCGCATGGCCCACCGCGAGGTCGAGCGCGTGGCCGTCGAGGACCTCGAGGGGCGCGTCACCGGCGTGCTGCTCACGCCCTATCCGCCGGGCATCCCGCTGCTGATCCCGGGCGAACGCTTCAACCGCGACATCGTGGATTACCTGAAGTTCACCCAGGACTTCAATACGCGCTTTCCGGGCTTCGAGACCGACGTGCACGGCCTGGCCTATTCGCTCGACGAGCAGGGCCGGCGGCACTATTACGTGGATTGCATTCGCGAGGCCGAGTGACGGCCGTCTATGACGCGGCCGTGATCGGCGCCGGCGCCGCCGGCATGATGGCGGCCGGCGTGGCGGCGCAGCGCGGCCTGCGGGTGGCGTTGCTCGACCACGCCGCGCGCCTCGCTGAAAAGATCCGCATCTCGGGCGGCGGGCGCTGCAATTTCACCAATATCGGCACCACGCCCGCCAATTTCCTGTCACGCAATCCGGATTTCTGCCGCTCGGCCTTGCGCGCCTACACCCCGCGCGATTTCATCGAGCTGATCGAGCGCCACGGCGTGCGCTGGCACGAAAAGCACCGCGGGCAGCTGTTCTGCGACGATTCCAGCGAGTCCATCATCGAGGTGCTGCGCCGCGAGTGCGATGCGGGCGGGGTCCACTGGCGCATGCCGTGCGCGGTGCGTGCCGTCGCCTTCGAGGACGGGGACTATGTCCTGGACACCGCGCAAGGCCGCCTGCGCGCGCGGCAGCTGGTGCTGGCCACCGGCGGCATGGCGATCCCCCAGATGGGTGCGACCGACTTTTCCCTGTCCGTCGCGCGCCAGTTCGGCCTGCGGATCGTCGAGCCCCGGCCCGCGCTGGTGCCGCTGGTCTTCGACGCGCAGCAGTGGCGGCCTTTCGCCGCCTTGGCGGGCGTGGCCCTGGAGGTGGGCATGCGCGTGGCCCGCGAGGCTGCGGACCCGGAGGACACCCCCGCATCGCCGGCTGGGCGCCGCCGCGGGCGCCATGCCGCGCCCGGCTTCGTCGAGGACCTGCTGTTCACGCATCGCGGCCTGTCGGGGCCGGCGGTGCTGCAGATCTCCAGCTATTGGCGCCCGGGCGAGGCCCTTGCCGTGGACCTGTCGCCGCACGAGCCCATGGCCGACCATCTGCTGCGGCACAAGCACGGCGGCCGCCAACGCCTGGCGACGGTGCTGGCGCAGGCTTGGCCGCGCCGGCTGGCCGAATGCTGGCTGGCGCAGGCCGAGGGCCTGGGGGAACGCCGTGTGGCCGACGCCAGCGACCGCGACCTGCGCAACCTGGCGGCGCGCATCCATGACTGGCGCTTGCGGCCCACGGGCACCGCGGGCTACAAGAAGGCCGAGGTGATGAGCGGTGGCGTGGACACCGACGAACTGGACCAGCGCAGCCTGCAGGCGCGGCGGCGTCCCGGCCTGTACGTGGTGGGCGAGGCGGTGGATGTCACGGGCTGGCTGGGCGGATACAACTTCCAGTGGGCCTGGGCCTCCGGCATGGCCTGCGGGCGCGCGCTGGCGGCGGCCTGAGCCGGCGCGCCGGCAATGGAATGGAGGAAGCACATGAGCAAGCCCTTGTCCGGGATACGCGTACTCGAGATGGGACAGCTGATCGCCGGTCCCTTCGCGGCCAAGATGCTGGGCGATTTCGGCGCCGAGGTGATCAAGATCGAACCCCCCGGCCGGGGCGATCCCCTGCGGGGCTGGCGCCTGTTGCACGAGGGCACCTCGGTGTGGTGGCAGGTGCAGTCGCGCAACAAGCAATCGGTCACCCTGGACTTGCGCGATCCGGAGATCCAGGCGCTGGTGCGCCGCCTCGCGGCCGAGGTCGACGTGATCGTCGAGAATTTCAAGCCGGGCACGCTGGAGGGCTGGGGGCTGGGCTGGGAGGACCTGCGGCAGGTCAATCCGCGGCTGGTCATGCTGCGCGTGTCCGGCTACGGGCAGACCGGACCCTATTGCGACCGGCCCGGCTTCGGCGTGGTGGCCGAGGCCATGGGCGGCCTGCGCCACCTCAGCGGCGAACCCGGACGCACGCCGGTGCGGGTGGGGATCTCGATCGGCGATTCGCTGGCGGCCCTGCATGGCGTGATCGGCGTGCTGATGGCTTTGCGGGCCCGGGACCGGGATGGCGTGGGCCAGGTCGTGGACGTGGCCTTGTACGAATCCGTCTTCAACATGATGGAGAGCCTGCTGCCGGAATACGCCGTGTTCGGCGAAGTCCGCCAAGCGGCGGGCAGCAGCCTGCCCGGCATCGCCCCGAGCAATGCCTACCCGTGCAGGGACGGCAAGTACGTGCTGGTGGCGGGCAACGGCGACAGCATCTTCAAGCGCCTGATGCGGGTGATCGGGCGTCCCGACATGGCGGACGACCCGGCCCTGGGGAACAATGCCGGCCGCGTGGCCCAGGTGGCCCGCATCGACGAGGCGATCGGCCGGTGGACGGCCACCCGCGACCTGGAGGACGTCCTGGAGGCCCTGAACGCCGGCGAGGTCCCTGTCGGCAGGATCTACGACATTGCCGACATCGCCGCCGACCCGCACTACCGGGCGCGCGGCATGATCCTGGACGATGTCCTGCCCGACGGCACGCCGTGCCAGGTGCCCGGCATCGTGCCCAAGCTCTCGGCCACGCCCGGCGGCATCGACAGCCGGGCACCGGCCCTGGGCCAGCATACGGACGAGGTGCTCGAAGGTCTGGGCGTGGACGCCCGCACCCGCAGCGCCTGGCGTGCGCGCGGGCTGATCTAGCCGGCCCACCGATTGTTGCAAGGCCCGGTTTCAGGGTATGCTTAGCGTTTGCTGTCACCCGATGCGGGTGGGAGAGCGCCGGCTTCGCCGGCCGCCGAAGGCGCAATTCGCCCAGAATCGCTCAGGCCCCCGTACCATCCGCATGATGTTCGCCAGGGCGTGCATCGCAGCATTCTGGAGAGACTCGCGCCATTCGGGACGCGGGCGCCGAAGGTGAACCCCCATTGCGCGGGGCAACTCTCAGGCAAAAGGACAGAAGGGCGCTGCCGGCATTTTCGTGCCGCCCTGTTCCATTTCCTTTTCCGGAGTCCCCATGCCTTCGCACACCCCCTTGCACGCTGCCCACGTCGCCCTGGGCGCCAAAATGGTCGATTTCGGCGGTTGGGACATGCCGCTGGCCTACCGTTCCCAGCTCGACGAACACCACGCCGTGCGCCGCGCCGCCGGGGTCTTCGACGTGTCGCACATGCTGAACATCGACGTCACCGGCCCGGGCGCACTGGATTTCCTGCGCCGCCTGCTGGCCAACGACGTTGCGCGCATCGCCGGCCAGCCGGGCAAGGCCCTGTACAGCTGCATGCTGCGTCCCGACGGCGGCGTGATCGACGACCTCCTGGTGTATTTCTTCGCCGCCGACAACTGGCGGCTGGTGGTCAATGCCGGCACGGCCGACAAGGACTTGGCCTGGATGCGCGAGCAGGCGGCCGCCTGGGATGCCGACGTGGTGCTGGCGCCGCGCCGCGACCTGGCCATGCTGGCCGTCCAGGGCCCCCAGGCCCGCGAGATCGTCTGGCGCGTGCGCCCCGAGTGGCGGGCGGCGACCGAGGAACTCAAGCCCTTCATCGGCACGCGCATCGACGAGAGCACCCTGGTGGCGCGCACCGGCTATACCGGCGAGGATGGCTTCGAGGTGGTGCTGCCCGATTCCGGCGTCGAGGCCTTCTGGAACGCCCTGCTGGCCGCCGGCGTGCAACCCTGCGGCCTGGGCGCGCGCGACACGCTGCGCCTGGAGGCCGGCATGAACCTGTACGGTCAGGACATGGACGAGACCGTGCATCCCCTGGAATCCGGCCTGGCCTGGACGGTCTCGTTCAAGGATGCCGGCCGTGATTTCGTGGGCCGCGCGGCCCTCGAGGCGGCCGATGGCGCCCTCGACCTGGTCGGGCTGAAGCTCCTCGAGCGCGGCATCATGCGGGGCCACATGAAGGTCCGCACCGCCGCCGGAGACGGTGAAATCACCAGTGGCAGCATGTCGCCCACCATGGGAGTATCCATAGGCTTGGCGCGGGTACCCGCGGGCGCGCAGCCCGGCGACCGCGTCGAGGTTGAAATCCGCGGCAAGTGGCTGCCCGCCGAGGTGGTGCGGCCGCCGTTCGTGCGCAATGGCCAGGCCCTGGTCTGACTTCCGCCAACCGACAACACGCTCCATCCCTAACCAGCACCAATCCACTACGGGGTACATCATGTCCATTCCTTCCGATCGCAAATACACTTCCTCGCACGAATGGGTCAAAGCCGAGGGCGACGTCTTCCTGGTCGGCATCACCGACGATGCGCAGGACCAGCTCGGCGACCTCGTGTTCGTCGGTGATGTGCAGGTGGGCGCCCGGCTTGCCGCCGGCGACACCGCGGCCGTCGTCGAGTCGGTCAAGGCCGCCTCCGACATCTACGCGCCCGTTGCGGGCGAAATCGTGGCCTTCAACGAGGCCCTCAACGACCAGCCCGGCCTGATCAATGAGGCGGCCTACGACCAGTGGATCTTCAAGATCCGTCCCGACAACGCCGCCGACGTCGACGGCCTGCTGGATGCGGCCGCCTACGAGGCACAGGCCTGATCCGTCTTTCCGAACCGTAGCCCAGAGGTCTTACATGTTGCGCGACACCGACACGCATTCCGAATTCATCCCCCGCCACATCGGGCCTGCCGAGGACGATCAGCGCCTGATGCTCGAGGCCATCGGCGTGACCGACCTCGAGGCTCTCGTGCGCGAGGTGGTGCCGGCCAGCATCCTGTCCGAGGCGCCGTACCTCGACCTGCCGGGTCCTCGCGGCGAGGTCGAGGCACTGGCCGAGCTCAGGGCCGTCGCCGGGCGCAACCAGGTGCTGCGCAGCTACATCGGCCAGGGCTACTACGGCACCTACGTACCGCACGTGATCCTGCGCAACATCCTGGAAAATCCGGCCTGGTACACGGCATACACCCCCTACCAGCCCGAGATCTCCCAGGGCCGGCTCGAGGCGCTGCTGACCTTCCAGACCATGGTGGCGGACCTCGCCGGCCTGGACATCGCCAATGCCTCGCTGCTCGACGAGGGCACGGCGGCGGCCGAGGCCATGACCTTGGCGCGGCGGGTGTCGCGCGCCAAGACCCAGGCCTTCTTCGTGTCGTGCCATGTCCATCCGCAAACCCTCGAGGTGGTGCGCACCCGTGCCGCCGGACTGGACATCGAACTCATCGTGGGCGACGAGGCCGAAGGGCTGCCCGAATGCTTCGGCGTGCTGCTGCAGTATCCGCATAGCCTGGGCGGCATCGCCGACTATCGCGCGCTCGCCGACAAGGCCCATGACATGGGCGCCATCGTGGCCGTGGCGACGGACCTGCTGGCTCTGGCGCTGCTGGCGCCGCCGGGCGAGTGGGGGGCCGACATCGCCGTCGGCACGGCCCAGCGCTTCGGCGTGCCGATGGGCTACGGCGGCCCGCATGCCGGGTTCATGGCCTGCAAGGACGCCTACAAGCGCAACCTGCCGGGACGCCTGGTCGGGGTGTCGCAGGACGCGGCAGGCCGCCCGGCGCTGCGCCTGGCCCTGCAGACGCGCGAGCAGCACATCCGCCGCGAAAAGGCCACTTCCAACATCTGCACCGCTCAGGTGCTGCTGGCCGTCATGGCGGCCATGTACGCCGTGTGGCACGGCCCCGAAGGCATCGCACGCATCGCGCGCCGCGTGGCGGCGCACACGGCGCGGCTGAATACCGCCCTGCGCGCCATGGGCGCGACGGTACTCAACGACAGCTTCTTCGACACCCTGCACCTGCGCACCGGCGAACGCACCCAGGCGGTGCTGGACTCGGCGGTGGCCGGCGGCATCAATCTGCGCATCGTCGACGACGCCAGCGTGGCGGTCTCGCTGGACGAAACCGTGGTGGCCGAAGACCTGGAGGTTCTGGTCGGCGTGCTGGCCGAAGGTCTGGGCCTGGCCCGCGTCGCACCCGATTTCACGTCCGCCGGCGACGGCGTCCCGGCGGCTTGCCGGCGCGCCGGCCCCATCCTCTCGCATCCGGCCTTCTCGCGCATCCGCTCCGAGACCGACATGCTGCGCTACCTGCGCGAGCTGGCCGACAAGGATCTCGCCCTGGATCGCACCATGATCCCCCTGGGTTCATGCACGATGAAACTCAACGCCACGGCCGAGATGATCCCCATCACCTGGCCGGAATTCGGCGACATGCATCCTTTTGCGCCCGCGGGTCAGGCCCAGGGCTACCAGGAACTGATCGAGCGCCTGTCGTCCGCCCTGTGCGAGATCACCGGCTACGATTCGATCAGCCTGCAGCCGAACTCCGGCGCCCAGGGCGAATACGCCGGCCTGCTGGCCATCCGCGGCTATCACCACGCCAACGGTGAATTCCAGCGCAACGTCTGCCTGATTCCGGCGTCGGCCCACGGCACCAATCCGGCTTCCGCGCACCTGGCGGGCATGGACGTGGTGGTGGTGGCGTCGGACGACAATGGCAACATCGACATGGACGACCTGCGCGCGCGCATCGCCCAGGTCGGCGACCGGCTCGCGGCCCTGATGATCACCTATCCGTCCACCCACGGCGTCTTCGAGACCACGGTGACCGAGATCTGCGCGCTGGTGCATGACGCGGGCGGCCAGGTCTACCTGGACGGCGCCAATATGAACGCGATGGTGGGCGTGGCGCGTCCCGGGCGCTTCGGCTCGGACGTCTCGCACCTCAATCTGCACAAGACCTTCTGCATCCCTCATGGGGGCGGCGGACCGGGCGTAGGCCCCGTGGCCGTGCGCTCGCATCTGGCGCCCTACCTGCCGGGGATGGTCGGTCCCGACGGCCGCCTGCCCGCCGGACAGTCCGGTCCGGTGTCGGCGGCGCCCTACGGCTCGGCCAGCATCCTGCCGATCTCGTACATGTACATCGCGATGATGGGCGCCGAGGGCCTGCGGCGCGCCACCCAGGTTGCGATCCTGAACGCCAACTACCTGGCCAGCCGCCTGGCGCCGCACTATCCCATCCTGTATGCCGGCCCCAACGGCCGGGTGGCGCACGAGTGCATCCTCGACATCCGGCCCATCAAGGAGGCCAGCGGCGTCGGCGCCGAGGACATCGCCAAGCGCCTGATGGACTACGGCTTCCATGCGCCGACCATGAGCTTCCCCGTGGCCGGCACCCTGATGGTCGAGCCGACCGAATCCGAGGGCCTGGCCGAACTGGACCGCTTCGTCGAGGCGATGATCGCCATCCGCGCCGAGATCGCCTTGGTGGAAAGCGGCCAGCACGGCGCCGAGGACAACCTGTTGTGCAATGCGCCCCATACCGCGCAAACGCTGCTGGCCGCCGACTGGACCCATCCCTACACGCGCGAGCAGGCCGCCTATCCGGTGCCGGGCCTCGCCCAGCGCAAGTACTGGCCGCCGGTCTCGCGCGTGGACAATGCCTGGGGCGACCGCAACCTCGCCTGCGCCTGCCCGCCGATCTCGGAATACGCCGAGGCCCAGGCCGAGCCGGCCTGAACCCCACCCGCAAGGAAGCTGCCATGCCCTACATCAGCATCAAGATCACGCGCGAGGGTGCCACCGCCGAACAAAAGCGCCGCCTCATCGAGGGCGCTACGCAGCTGATGGTGGATGTGCTGGACAAGAAACCCCAGCAGACCTTTGTCGTGATCGAGGAAATCGACACCGACAGCTGGGGGGTTGCGGGCGAAACCGTCACCGAGCTGCGCCGGCGCGAGGCCGGCGCATCGGACTGATGCGCGTGCCGACCGACACGTTACGCTGATGCAGGGCTAACTCGCTCAGACTGGTTGCGGGCGTACAGCCCATACAATATGGCCTCGCCTTGCGGGATGAAGCGGGGCGCACATACTTGGACAGACTGACATGAATGCCTTGCCATTCCGGCTCAAGATGCTCCGGAAAAAGAATCGCTTGTCGCTGGATGCGCTTAGTCAAATGACAGGGGTGACGAAAAGCTATCTGTCAAAGCTGGAACGCGGCTTGAGCCAACCGTCCATATCAATAATTTTGAGGCTCGCTTCCGCGTATGGCTTGAGCGTCGCCGATCTTGTGGACGAGCGGATCAATGAGCCTGACGACATTACTATCGTGCGGAAATCAGAGCGCAGGTTCATACGGATTCCCGGAGAGGAGGGTGATGGCCTTGGCGAGATACGCTACCAGATACTTGGAAGTTCCAGCAACGAGTGGGCGCTAGCGCCTTTCATCGCTTTACCTCCCATGGAGTTTCCGCAGGAGGATGCGATCATGCCTCATGAAGGAGAGGAATTTATTTTCATCGTGCGGGGTGTTGTTGAAATCAAGATAGGCGATAGGATATTCAGATTGAATAGCGGTGATTCGATCCACTTTAATTCTGAATACCCGCATCGTTTCCGCTCTGTTGGCAAGAAGCCGGCTGAGGCGCTGGTTGTCACTCTTCGCGCTTAGGTGAAAGGGTGGCCTCAGATTCTATGAACAATCCATTTTTTCTTTGAACAGAGCTTCCATTTTTCGGCAGGCTGCGAGTAAAAATAGATCGGTATCCATGCCGGAGACGAACTGAACGGCGACAGGCAGGCCATTTTTCCCCAACCCGACTGGCAGTGTAAGGGCGGGCACGCCGAGCAGCGTCCAGATGCTGTTGAATATTGGGTCTCCGGTGCTCTGAATCAAAGGGGCTTCCCCTGGAGCGGCTGGCACCATCATTACATGGAAGTCCTTGCAGAAAACATCAAACTCGTTACGGGCTCGATGCAGAACTGCTCGTGCCTTCAGGTAATCTTCCGGCAGTAATTTCCAACCCAGCTCAAATTGGCTGCGGGTGCGCATTCCAAGCAGATCGCGCCTTGCCGCATCAAATTCAAAAGCATGGTTCCGAGCGACTTCGTAGGCCATCACCTGTCCATGCAGGTCGTTCAGAGAATCGAACCAGGCGGGTAACTCCACCTCCTCCACCTCGATATTTTCCCGCGACAGCCGTGCTCCAGCCCGCTCGAGGGCTGTGCGCTGTTCGGGTGCGGCTTGATGCCAGAATGGCGTTCGACACATACCGACGCGGAGGCGGGCGGGAACGGGTGGCGCCTGTACGGACTGCATGCCCTGCAAGACGCTCCACATGAGCAAATGATCATCGATAGTTCGCGTGATCGCCCCCAGCGTATCAAGGGAGGCTCCGATGGGTTTGATGCCATCAGGGGCAAATGTATTTAAAGACGGCTTGTAGCCGATGACTCCACAATAAGCGGATGGCCGAATGATGGAGCCCGCCGACTGAGTGGCGAGGGCAATAGGCACCTGGAAATCGGCCACTGCCGCGGCGGAGCCGCTTGATGAGCCGCCTGGTGTGTGGGATGGGTTGAGTGGGTTGGCCGTTTTATTTGGCTCGAACATGGCAAACTCGGTAGTCACCGTCTTGCCCATGATGATTCCGCCGGCGCGCGTCGCGAGCCCTATGCAAGCCGCATCACGCTGCGGCTGATGTCCCGAGTAGATTCGAGACCCATACTCTGTAGGGAAGTTCCGGGTGTCGATATTGTCTTTTATGCCGATGGGGATGCCATGCAGCAGACCCTTGGGGGGGGTGGCATCGCATTCACGCGCGGCCCGTAGTGCTTGCTCTCGATCGAAGCATACCCACGCGCCGACGATCGGCTCGCGCTTTTCAATTTGTGTCAGGCATGCCTCGACAAGCTCCACCGAGGAGATTTCGCGAGCTGCAATTGCTGCCGCGGCCTCGGTGGCGGACATTGTATTCAGAACCGACATTTTTTCCATCCTCAGAATTGGCGTGCTTTATCGAACCAGACGAATTCGCCGCCTTTCATGACGCCGCACAGATGATCAAGCGCATTGATGTCCAGCAACGGGTTTCCTTTTATAAAGACGAGGTCTGCCCATAGCCCATTCGCTATCCGTCCGACTTCCTCTGCCATGCCGATCGCCTCGGCCGCGGCCGTGGTGGCGCTACGCAGAGCGATAAGGGGGGCAATGCCCGCCTCCACCATGAATTTGATCTCGACGGCGACCGATCCGTGCGGGTTGCCGGGCGTGCCCGCATCCGTACCCGCGACAATCGGCACACCGGCGGCTGCGGCTGCCGCAAAACTGTCCACCCATTGCCGAGAGACTCGACGCATTTTTTGGATGGCGTATTCGGGGATTCCGGCCCTTGCGTCCGCATCAAGAATACGGCGCATGGGTGTCAGCGTTGGCACCAGCGCCGTCTTGGCTTTGAGCATTTCATCAATGAGGTCCGGAGACAGATAGATGCCGTGTTCTATTGTGTCGACCCCCGCCTTGAGGGAGTTATGGATACCTTGTTTTCCTTGAGCGTGAGATGCCGCCCGGCGACCGCAATTGTGCGCCTCATCCACAGCGGCACGCATTTCTTCCATACTCAATTGCACGTGCTCGGGCTCGACCATGGGCGTGATCACGCCGCCGGTAGCGACCACCTTGATCAAGTCGGCCCCCATCTTCAAGTTCCTTCGCGCCGCTTTGCGGGCCTCGTCCACACCATCGATCTCGGTTCCGATGAAGCGATTGTGTCCCCCTGTCATGACGATGCAGGGGCCCGAGGCCATCATGCGCGGCCCTTCGACCAACCCGTGCTGGATCGCCCGTTTGAGGAAAATGCCGATGCCTCCGTTACACCCTACGTCCCTGACGGTGGTGGTACCGGCCTCCAAGGTCGCGCGCGCGGCGGCACATGCTTTGTAAGCAGTGGTGATGTGGGGTTCGGCAATCAGATTGGAGACACTGCCCGCCGTCCCGTCGAGGCAGAAGTGCACATGTGCGTTGATCAGTCCGGGCAGAATAGTCAGGCTGGACGCATCGATTTCGGGCACTCCCTGAGGAAGAGCCTCGGGATCCGTGAAACGGCCGTCGCGAATGCCGAGGCTGGCGTATGACACGAGGGAATCGGCGCCGTTCCATGCCGTGACATTATTGATTTTAAGAGTACCTTTCATGATCTTTCTTTAATGGAGTTAAGCTCATCCGCTACAACGTGGCAAGCGACAAGATGCGATTCTCCGGTCTCTTCTAGCCTTGGGCGCTGCTCTTTACAGCGTGGGATCGCGTAGGGACAGCGCGGCTGAAATGGGCATCCTGTGGGGGGATCGAGCGGACTAGGAATCTCCCCGCCCAGGATCGTGCGCTCACGCCGGTTTTCTGTATTGACCGATGGTATTGCCGAAATCAAGGCCTGCGTATAAGGATGCCTGGGTTCTGAAAGCAGTTTATCGGCTTCGCATATTTCCATGATCTGTCCGAGATAAAGGACGGCAATACGATCACAGAAATAGGCGCATAGATTCAAGTCATGCGTAACGAATATATAGGTCAATCCAAGTTGGCGACGAAGATCGGACAGCAGATTGATGATCTGCGCCTGAACAGAGACATCCAGTGCCGACACCGCTTCGTCCGCAATGATGATCTTTGGATTTACAGCCAGGGCGGCGGCGATGGCGACGCGCTGCCGCTGGCCGCCCGACAGTTCATGCGGGTAGTGCTTGATCGTCCTTTTCGGCAGCCCTACCAAGTCGAGTAATTCGTCTGCCCGTACCGAGCGGGCGTGGCGGTCCATGCCGAGGAAATTCTTCAGCGGCTCGGAGAGTGCATCGCCTATGCGCATCCGTGGGTTGAGGGAACTGAAGGGGTCCTGGAAGACAATCTGTATGTCTCTCCAGTAAGCATGCAGTCCGTCTTCGGAGAGCCCGTTGACTTCCATCCCTCCATAATGAATAGTGCCGGCGGTAGGCCGCTCGAGGCCGAAGATCAGGCGGCCCAGGGTGGATTTCCCCGATCCGGACTCTCCTACGATGCCGAAACTCTGGGAAGCGCTGATGGAAAATGAGACGTCATTGACGGCATGTAGCTTCTTGTGTTCTATCCCGAGTCCTTTTCGGCGCACCACATTGAATGACTTCTTTAGATTCGTAATGCGGATCAGTTCCTCAGGATTTCCTGCCAGTATAGACATCTTATCTCCTGCTCATTTTCTAGATATTGGATTTCCGGGTGCTTTGCGTGACAGCCATCCAGTGCATGCCGGCAGCGAGGCGAGAACCTGCAGCCAGACACTTCGGACAATAGGGGCGGCGTGCCTTCAATGGGCATCAGAGGTTGTTTGCTTGTGGGGTCGGCAATACAGGACAGCAGCCCCTGGGTATATGGATGACGTGGCTTGGAGAATATCTCGTCGACAGGACCACGTTCCTGTATCTCTCCCGCATACAGGACGGCAACGTTGTCGCACAGCTCCGATATGACCGCAAGATCATGAGTGATGAACAGGATGGCGATTCCGGTTTTTTCCCGGATCTTGCGCAGGAGGTCGAGAATCTGCGCTTGTATCGTGACGTCTAGCGCGGTTGTCGGCTCATCGGCGATCAAAAGATCGGGATCTGACGATAGCGCCATTGCAATAAGGACTCGTTGGCGCATGCCGCCGCTCATCTGGAACGGGTATGCGTCGATGGCAACCGATGGATCCGCTATACCCACCAGGCCAAGCAGCTCGATGGCGCGTGTGCGGGCGTCGTTCCACCTGATGGCTTCGTGGGCGCGAATCCCCGTAATAATCTGGTGGCCGACGGTGAATACGGGGTTCAGGGCGGTCAAGGGTTCCTGGAAGATCATGCCGATTCGGTTGCCCCGTATCCGACGAATCTCTGAAGGCTGCATGCGCAGCAGATCCTGGCCATCAAAGAGAATATGGCCGTCAGTGATCTTCGCCATGCTGGGCGGTAGCAGGCCCATGATGGCCAGGGAGGAAACGGACTTGCCGCTGCCCG
This sequence comes from Castellaniella sp. S9, assembly GCF_027257175.1. Taxonomy (GTDB): domain Bacteria; phylum Pseudomonadota; class Gammaproteobacteria; order Burkholderiales; family Burkholderiaceae_B; genus Castellaniella. The sequence continues at coordinate 267,980 of NZ_JAPFGD010000002.1, forward strand.
ATTCACCCACGAGTCCGAGGATCTCGCCTCGCCGGATGGCAAAGCTGACCCCATCCACGACCCTGACGGTTTCGTCATCGGTGCGAAACTCTACAGTCAGGTTCTCAACCTGCAGGAGATACTCGCTTGAACGATTCATTGTCTTCATAGTTTGAGCCGCGGGTCCAATGTGTCGCGCAGGGCGTCGCCCAGCAGATTTATCCCGAGCACCGTCAGCATGATCGCCAGGCCTGGAACCACGGTGAGCCACCAGGCGAGCGTCATGTAATCCTTGCCTTCCGCCAGCATCCAGCCCCAGGTTGCAGTGTCCGGCGCGACACCGAGCCCGAGAAATGTAAGCGCCGACTCCATGATGATCATGAAGGCGACTTCCAGCGTCATGACGACGACAATGGGCGTCGCGACATTGGGCAGGACGTGTGCGATCAAGATCCGCAAGTAGGAGTTTCCCCTCACCCTCGCGGCCTCGACATACTCCTTTTCACGCACCGAAAGGGTCTGCCCGTACACAATCCGCGCAAACTGCACCCAACGGGTGAGGGCCAGAACCAATATCAGGTTCGTGATTCCAGCACCCAAGGCTCCCACAACCACCACGGCGAACAGGATGTACGGTATGGCAAGGAAGATATCGACCAGCCGCATAAGGGCGGTGCGTAAGACGCCCTCGCTGAAACCTGCAACCAGCCCTACCGTGGTTCCAATAATCCCTGCGATGGCTGCCGTGACGAAGCCGATGAAAAGAGAAATCTGGGCGCCGTGCATGACGCGGCTGAGAATATCGCGTCCAAGCTGATCGGTGCCGAGGACATGGGTCCATGTGCCGCCGGAGAAAACAGGAGGCTTCAGCCGCGCCATGAGGTTCTGTGCGTTTGGATCGAGAGGGCTCAAAATGGGCGACAGAATCGCCATTGCCACCATGGTGAAAACAATGGCAAGGCCGATGGCGCCATTGCTGCGGCGCAATAGCCGCCCCAACATTGTTTTGCGGAATCTCTGTGAGAATCCTGGGTAACTGAAAGCCAAGGTCTTCTCCGAAGCGGGCTGGCGTGTCATTTGAAAGCTCCCCCTTCCCGTATGCGTGGATCCAAGTAGGTGTAGAGGATGTCCACCGCAAGATTGACCAGCACAAAAATCGCGGACAAGACCATGACAATGGCTTGTACGACGGGATAATCCCTAGCGAAGATGGAGTCGATCGCAAATCGGCCGACTCCTGGCCATGAAAAGATCGTTTCCGTAATGACCGCCCCGCCCAGCAACACGCCAAATTCCAGGCCGATGACGGTCACGAGCGGAATCGCCGCGTTACGTAAAGCGTAGTTTGAGATAATGGTCCATTCCGAAATGCCCTTGGCGCGCGCAGTGCGGATGTAATCTTGACCGAGCACATCCAGCATGCCCGACCGCGTGATCCGGGCGATACGAGCCATGGAAAATACGGCAAGTGTGAAAGCCGGCAGGATGAGTGTTTCGAAACCGTCTCGCCCACCCGTGGGCAGCACGCCGAGCTTCACGGAAAATAACAGGATCAGGAGCAACCCCAGCCAATAGACTGGCGTGGCCTGCCCGAGCAGAGAAAATCCCATCGCTACGGAATCAATGAGTGTTCCCCGTTTGACAGCCGCGACGACTCCCAGAGGAATGGCGACGCCTATGGCGATTAAGAGGCTGGCGACCGTCAGTTCAAATGTGGCGGGAATGCGCTCGAGAACGAGGCCAATGGCTGGCTCGCTGTGGCGATATGAATAGCCCAGATCGCCCTGGACCACGTTGAGCAGGAAGTTCGCGTACTGGTAAAGCAAGGGGTCGTTGAAACCCATTTGATCCCGGAAGGCTGCTCGTTCCTCGCTGGTGGCGTCGAGGGGTAACAATAATTGAGTTGGATCGCCGGATAGGTGCAACAGGAAAAAAACGATGGAAAGGACACCTAGCAAGACAAAAATGGCTTGATATAGTCTCTTGAGAATGTATATCAACATAGGTTTCGATTTCTTCCTGAATCCGGGCGATCTTGAGGCCGCCCGGATTCAGTTGGCGGCAAGATGAAATTACGGGATGGTGATCTCAGTCAGATTGATCGCCTCATCCGACCTAGCTGTCCACGAGATTCCCTTATTGAGGCCATAGATGTCTTCAAATTGCATGAGGAATAGCCATGGCGCTTCCTTATGGACTAGATCGTTCATGTCCTTGTATATGGCCATTCTGCGCTCTGGATCCATTGTTTTGCGGGCCTCGTCGATCAGGGCATAGATATTCTGGCTTTTGAAGTTCGAAACAGGTTCGTCGGGACCAAGCAATGGAGTCGCCCAATGATCGGGATCGAGGCTGGGCAAGGACCACCCCAGCATATACATCGGTTCGACATTATGGGTGTTGAATTTCTGGGCGTAGCTTCCCCATTCATGTATCTTGACATTGACCTTGATGCCGACCTGGCCGAGCTGCGCGGCAACCACCTGAGAAATATCCTTATCCATCGGATAACGTCCGCTGGGGCTATCCAGATTGACTTCGAATCCGTTGGGATAGCCGGCCTCCGCCAACAGTTTTTTAGCCTTTTCCGGGTCGTATTCGTACAGCGGCGACTGATAGTCGACGCCAAGCAGCGCGAGCAGGTGTCCATTCACGCTGCCTGCCCTGTGTCCGTATCCCAGCAGAACACCGTCGATGATGCCTTGCACGTCAACGGCGTGATTGATGGCCTGGCGGACCCGCTCATCTTGTAGCGGACCTTCTTTTGTGTTGACCAGGCCAATGAATAGGACCCTCGAGCTCGGCGCGGTGGAGACCGCCAGGTCCTTTGAAGCCTTGATTTGCTCCAGGTAGTCGGGCTGCAGATTGGTCATCAAGTGAATGTCCCCCGCTCGCAATGCGGACACGCGCGAAGCGTTGTCTACAATTGCGCGAAAGCGGGCCGCCTGAACACTGGGTGTGTCCCCCCAATACGAGGGGTTGGCGTCCAGATCGACGAAATCCCCGCGTGTCCATTTGCCGATCTTGTAGGGGCCCGTTCCGACCGGGCTGTTGGCGAATTTTTCATTGCCGACTTCGCTGACATATTGGTCTGGAACCATGAAGATCAGCGTCAAGCGGGCGGGTAATACAGGGTCTGCTTGTTTCGTGGTGAGACGTACGGTGTGATCATCAACAATCTGAATTTCGGATACCGTATTGATCCACCCGCGTTGTGGCGACTTTTCATTCGGATCGAGTATGCGTTCGATAGAGAACTTTACATCCTGCGCGTTGAATGCTTCCCCATTATGGAAAACGACGTTTTTTCTAAGCTTGAATTCCCAGGTCGTGTCATCTATGCGCTCGTACGATTCCGCGAGGCTCGGTGCGATCTGCAGTTTTTTGTCCCGTACCAGGAGTGAGTCGTACATGTTCGCATGGACCACCCGGGAAGGAATGTCCGTGGTGCGATGTGGATCGAAGCTTACTGGATACACCCCTTGGGCGACCACGACGCGATCGATCTGGGCAGCTGTAGCGGCTGAGATTGATATCGCTGTAGAAAGAAAAATGCACACCGAAAGTGCTTTATATGTTGAAATCTGGCGTTTCATCATTTGCCTCCTTTTTGTGAATTATGTATTGTATTTGCTGATACTACCAACGGATTTCGGCTAACTCAATAGATAATTCTTCACAATTGCTTTGCATAAATGCACAACGGAGTCGATACCATGCAGGATTGGAACAGTCTTCATATTTTTCTGGAGTTGACCCGGAGCCGGGGCCTAGTGGAGGCCGGAAAGCGCCTTAATATTGATCATTCCACGGTGTCCAGGAGGATCAGGCAGTTCGAACAAAAGATCGGGACACAGTTGTTCGAGCGCAGTAACCAGGGCTACACACTGACTGCTGCCGGCCATCGATTGATCGCGTATGCTGAGCGCGCCGAACTCGCGATGTTAGCCGCGATTGAAGAGCTCGGGGGACAGGACCCTTTATTGTCGGGGCATGTCAGGCTGGGCACCACCGAAGGTTTCGGCATGTTCCTGGCGCCAGCCCTGTTGGCGGATTTTTGCGAGCAGCATCCGGGTATTACTGTGGATTTGCTGCCGATGCCCCGCTTCATCAACATGTCGAAGCGCGAGGCCGATATCAGTATCAGCCTTGATCGCCCACAAAGCGGAAATTATGTCGTGGCCAGGCTGACGAATTATTCTTTGCGGGTATACGCCACCCGTGCCTATCTTGAAAGCCACCCTCCGATACGAACGCAGGCGGATCTTGCAAAGCACAACTTCGCGGGATACATCGATGAGCTTGTCTATACGGAAGAACTGCGCTATGAACGAAACATCGCTCCTTCCGCTTTTCGTCCTTTGCGTTCCAATAGTATCGTATCGCAATATAGCGTTGCGAGATACGGAAGGATGCTTGCGATCCTTCCGTGCTTCATAGGTCAGCAGTGCCCGGAACTGGTGCCGGTACTGAAGGACCAAATAAATATCACGCGCACCTTCTGGCTGGCGGTTCCCACTGAAACTCGCCATATCAGACGTATTTCAGCGTTGTGGGATTATTTGCGCGACGCGGCCAATAATAATCAGGCGTACTTCAGGGGTGAAGCCCTCGAACCACTATGGCTTACGAAGACGCGTTCATGAAGGAGCGCCGCGGCGCGATCCTCGACGGTTTTGTGCTGCGAGTGACTCTCATTGAAGCATGCGGTTGGCCCGACGGGCATAGTACGCGAAGGTCGCCTCATGGCGACGTGGCGTGCTGATCCACTGTTGTGCCTCCGCACCCAGTTCGGCTGGCACGGGTTGGATGTCCCCTGCCGACCGTGCCAGCAATTGCAGACGTGCGGCCCTTTCGAACATGACTCCCAGCACGCATGCTTCTTCCACGCTGCCGCCCGCCACCAACAGGCCGTGGTGGGCCAGCAGGATCGCCTTCTTTTCCCCAAGCGCCTGGGCGATGATTTCACCTTCTTCGTTGCCGACAGGTATACCTGGCCATTTCTTCAGAAAGGCGACCTGACCATACAACACGCAAGTATCCATATGCGCCAATTCCAGTGGGATTTCGAGCATCGACAAGGCTGAGGTCATGGGGGGGTGTGAGTGCACGATGCACCGGACGTCGGGTCGCGCCCGATACAGCCATGAGTGGAACCGATTGGCGGGATTCGGCATGCCATCGCCTTCTATCACGTTCAGGTCCTCGTCAACAAGCAGCAGGTTTTCGGCGGTGGCTTCGTCGAAGCCCAGACCGAGTCGCTGGGTCCAATAGGTGTTCGGCTGCTCGGCCCGCGCCGTGATCTGGCCCGCCAGACCCGAATCGTGTCCGAAGGCGAATAGCGTGCGGCAGGTTTGAGCTACGGCCTCTCGCGTGGAAAATTTTTCAGTCTGCAGCTTGGTGTCCATCTGCTTTATGGCGGACGTGACTATCTCTGATTTGCTGAGTTGCATAGTGTCTTTGACCATCTGGAGCTCCTGCGTAAGGACATGGGGGCCGGATGTGGTGGGGCCAATTCCTCGTGGCGCGGCGCGCGTCACTTTAATATTAGATACTTTTTTCCTAAAGGACACAAGTTTCCTTGCTGTCGGTAAGACCGATACAGACCTGCAGGAACCCGAGGTCCTCGCATGTCGCGCGGACGCGCAACAGAGTCCTAGAGGTTCGCTGCCCGCCCACCAGTCGAGGAACGGCTATCGGTCCGGGGGCGCTGCAACAGCTTGATCCACGGATTGGCGGAGCATCTCGAAGTGGCGGTGCATCGCCTGGCCGGCCGCCATGGCGTCCCGATCGCGGATGGGCTCAAAAATTGATGTGTGCACATCCTGCAGTTCGTCCCATTGATTGGAGGGCAGCAGGTATTTGAAGTCTATCTGCCGGAAATCCTCGATCAGGCCACCGATGATCTTCTTCAGGAAGGGATTGCCCGAGGCGCTTGCGATGGCAAGGTGGAACTCGAGATTCAGATCGCCCTCCCGATAGCTGGCGCGGGATTCCGTGTCCATGAACAAAATGGGGCGCTGAATAGCCTTCAGCTGTTCCTCGGTGCGGTGCAGCGCGGCCAGTTCTGCCGCTCGCACCTCCACGATATCCCGGGCGTCCCATAGCGCCAGCAGGGTCTCGACGCTGTTCGCCAGCTTGGTCTGCTTGAGGTTGTCGAGATCGGGAAACTGGCCATGGATAAGGTATCGGCCGCCGCCCGGGCGCGACCGCACCACGCCGTGGGCCTCCAGCACGCGAAAGGCCTCGCGCAGCACCGGGCGGCTCACGCCGAGCAGCTGGCCCATGACTCGCTCGCTGGGAAACGCCCCGCCGGGCTCCACGTTCCCCGCAAGAATGAAATCCCGAAGCGCCAGCAGCACGCTCTCGTAGAGCCGCACACTGCGGATGGCGGGCAAGGCGGTGGAGTCTTTGGATGTGGGTATCGCCATACACGATTTTTCCGTTCAATCAATTCTCAAATTTTGTCATGGGCAGGGTAATCCATATCAGCGCTGAATAGAAATATCCAGCCCTAGAGTGATGGAAACGTCCTCATGGGGACTGGGGAGGGCAGTGTGATCCGCAGCGGAGACGGCCGATCCATTGACGCCTACCGCTACTTCCATTACATTGCACATAGCAACTGGGTAACCCAGTTTTCCAATGTATCACCACTTCCTTGATAGCGAGATCTCCATGCAATCCATCCAGGGCGTATTTGCCAACTTACCGACAGCGTTTTCCAAAGACGGCTCGATCGATGCCCCGCGCATGCGGGAACGCATCGCCAGCCTCCTGGAGAGCGGCGTACACGGATTCAGCACCCAGCTTTCGGCGGGCGAGTTCGCCTATATGACCGCAGAAGAAAGAATGTTCCTCACAAGCTGCGTACTGGAAGCCGTCGGCGAAAAACGGCCTGTGCTGGTCGGCGTTTCGGGCAATTCCACTCAGGAAACGCTGCAGCTGGCCAAACATGCAGCCGACCACGGTGCTGCCGCAGCAATGGTGATGCCGCGCTCCTACTTCAAGCTGACCGCCAGCGAAATTTTGGGCCTGTACGAGGAGGTGGGCAGATCAGTCCCATGCCCCATAGGCGTCTACAACAATCCTGTCACGACCGGCGTGGATATCTCCGCGGAGCTCTACCTGAAGATTCAGCAGGTCTGCCCTGTTGCGGTCACAAAGGACGGCGCCGGTGATATCACGAGGATCAGCGAACTACGGTCGCTCGGCAGTGCCGGCATGTCGTATCTGTGCGGCACTGAATCGCAGTCCCTGCCCAGCTTGGTGCTGGGCGCGGATGGGTGCTGCAATGCCATCAACAGCGTGATACCGGCCCCTATCGTGACGCTGTACGATGCCGCACAGCAAAAGGATTACGCCACAGCCGCCCGGATATTCGAAAGTCTCCAGCCTTTGTTCCGATTCATTCGCATGCACGGCGTGGCCCGCACGACCAAGGCGATGGGCGATCTGTTGAATCGCTCTTTCGGGCCGCATCGCATGCCTTTGCAACCTCTTTCCCAAGACGATGTCGCAAGGCTGCGCTCGACCATCGACGAAATCCGCACAAGCACTGCCCTGTAGAAAAGGCGAACGGCTACGGTGTAAAGGCTCAGACCTCACCTTCTCGCCTGGCTTACCCGGCCGTGTGGCACACTGCAGCGATGGCCGCCGGTCTCGACATGGCGGCCCACATGCGCGCGGACGACTTTGAAGCGGGGGTGGCCATGAAAATCGAGTATCTCGATACGAAAATCAGGTATTTTTTGAAAATTGCAGAAACTGGTTCCCTATCGAAGGCGGCTGAAGAGCTCGGCATCGGACAGTCGGGCCTCAGCCGTCAATTGGCGATGCTCGAGTCGTTTGTGAGAAAGCCTTTGTTCGTGCGTACCGGGCGCGGTGTGAAGCTCACCGATGCAGGAGAGAAGCTTCAACTGGAAACGCGATCAAGATATGAAAAAATCGATATAGCGCTGATGCATATCAGGGACAAACACGGCATAACGGAGGGGCACCTCAGGATTGCGAGCATTCATACCCTCGGATCATATTTTGTGTCCGATCTATTGGGGACCTTCATCGGCCGCCAGGGCCGTGTCAACCTTTCGATTACGGCCGGCGGATCACCCGATGTCGTGGAGCTGGTCGAGAAAAGGAAGGTTGATATCGGTTTTGCCTACGATTCCGCCGTGGCATCCGATCTCCTGGAATCGACGCCTCTGTTTGAGGATACCATGTGTGTCATCATCCAACGCCAGGATGCCGATGATCAGACGGGGATGAATATATTCGATTCCCAATTCCCACTGATCGGATTCCCAGAAACATTCGCCCTTCGTAACATGATAAAAACAGCGGGCCTGGACTCACGGGTCATAGCGGAAGCCAACACACTGGAGGCGATGCTGAGGCTGGTGGCGTCGGGCATAGGGCGGTGCATATTGCCGAACCGCATACCTGAAGAAGTATTGGCGGAATACAACCTGGTGAAAATCCCGCTGACCGCCCCCGTCTTGAAACGACGCGTAGTTGCCATCATTCGTCGAAATGGCGCCCCTCTTTTGGCGAATCAATTATTCGAAATGGCAAAGTCAGTCGCAAAATCGGGCCTTGCCTGAACAAGCATGGGGCTGTCCGGCGGCTCCTCGTTTCAGCAGCAGGGTTTGTACGTAGCCCCGTAGCTCTGCCGCCCCGCTGCAGGGCAATGATTCCGCACAATATTCTTCGTGCCACCATGCTGGCCACGGAGGAGGCTGTTCGCCTGTTTCGTCGCGCGCATCCCATCGGTTAGATAGCTGCTATGACTGGAGGTGCATTGGTGGTTGTCGTAATGAAGTCCACAATGACGCTGTGGGTTTTTCTCTTCGAGTGAATGTGTTTCTTACCTCAATGAATGAAGGATTGAGCATGCGCCGTTATCAAATGTACATCAATGGGCAATACGTCGACCCGGCATCGAATCGGTGGATGGACAGCTACAACCCATATACGGGAGAAGTCTGGGCGCAGATTGGGGAAGGCAACGCTGAGGACGCAGATGTTGCTGTAAAAGCCGCAGCTGCCGCGTTTTCGGAAGGTCCGTGGTCCCAGTTGACACACACCGAGCGCGGAGCGCTTTTGCATCGCATGGGCGATCTGATTATTCGAGACGCAAGGAAGCTGGCGGAAACCGAGGTCAATGACAATGGGAAATTGATCGCGGAAACAGAGGCGATGATACGTTATACCGCGCAGTGGTATTACTATTTTGGAGGTTTGGCGGACAAGATTCAGGGGGCGACCGTTCCCTTGGACAAAAAAGGGTATTTCAACTTCACCCAGTATGAACCAGTGGGAGTCGTCGTCGCGATTACCGCCTGGAATTCACCACTGCTTCTCGCAGCCTGGAAGATAGTGGCGGCCTTGGCTGCTGGATGTACCGTGGTGATAAAGCCTTCGGAACATGCCTCCGCTTCCACGCTGGAGTTCGCAAAGCTGTTTGCAGAGGCGGGTTTTCCACCTGGTGTGGTCAATGTCGTGACCGGATTTGGCGCGGATGTCGGATCTGCGCTGGTGGAGCATCCCCTGGTCAGGAAGGTCTCGTTCACTGGCTCCGACGCCACTGGAAGGCATATCAACCAACAAGCCGCCAAGCACCTGAAGCCGGTCGGGCTCGAACTGGGCGGAAAATCTCCAAATATCGTCTTTGCGGACGCCAACATGGAAGATGCTGTCAAAGGCGCGCTATCGGGGATTTTCTCGGCAGCGGGGCAGACGTGCATTGCAGGTTCGCGCCTGTTGTTGCAGGAGTCAATCTATGAGGAATTCACGGAGAAACTGGTCGCGGGCGCGAAGGCCATCCGAATGGGAAACCCGCAGGAAAAGGACACACAAATGGGGCCGATCGCCAATCGGCCACAGTATGAAAAAGTCCTGAGTTACATAGAGGTTGCAAAGGACGATGGTGCCGAGTTGTTAGCTGGTGGCGTCGCGGCAACGCGCCCGGAATGCGGCAATGGATGGTTCATAGAGCCAACCATATTCGGCAAAGTGACCAACACGATGCGAATCGCGCAGGAAGAGGTTTTCGGCCCGATTCTCTCGGTCATCACATTTAAAGACGAAGACGATGCGGTCAGGATAGCCAACGACTCGCGTTTCGGCCTCGGTGCGGGCGTCTGGACGAAGGATATGGGACGGGCATTTCGCATGGCGAATCGCATTCAGGCCGGCACAGTCTGGATCAATACCTACCGCGCGCTCAGTTTCATGGTTCCTTTCGGCGGCTACAAGGATTCTGGTATTGGCCGTGAGAACGGAATGGCGCAAATTTATTCGTACCTGGAAACCAAGAATGTCTGGATCAATACCGGGGCCGAAACCAAGAACTTGTTCGTCATGCGCTAACCGACCAGTTTCTGGTCTATAAGACTTTCATGTTTTTAGAGAAGGCGAAAATGTCTAACGATACAATGAAGATGGCCAAAGCCGACATCGTAACGGCAGCTATCGAGCAGATGGAAGCCAATCTAAGCCCACGTCAGTGGACCACCAAGGAAGCAGTCGCCGAAACGTGTCGAATTCTGTTCGCGTTCGGCCATGACTCCGGTTTATCGGGCCAGATAACAGCAAGGGCGGATACGCCGGGGACCTACTGGACGCAAAGGCTTGGTCTTGGATTCGACGAAATCACAACGGATAACCTTCTGCTTGTTGATGAGGATCTCAAGGTCCTGCAGGGTGCCGGCATGGCCAACCCCGCCAATCGCTTTCATTCCTGGCTATATCGCAAGCGTGCGGATGTCAATTGCATCGTGCACTCTCACCCGCCCCATGTTTCGGCGCTGTCGATGCTCGAGGTCCCGCTCGATATATCTCATATGGACGCTTGCATGCTGTATGACCAAGTGGCGTTTGTGAGCAAGTGGCCTGGAATTCCGGTTGGAAACGAAGAGGGTGAACTGATCTCCAGCGCAATCGGGGACAAGAAAGCCGTATTTCTGGCGCATCACGGCATGCTGGTGGCGGCCTCCAATGTACAGGAGGCTTGCGTGCTGAGTGTGTTGTTCGAGCGGGCGGCGCGTTTGCAGCTGCTCGCCATGAGCGCTGGTGAGATACGCCCCATTGTCCCCGAATTGGGGATCGAAGCCCAAGCATGGTTGAGTACGCCGCGGCGCTATACCGCAACGTTTGAGTATTATTCGCGTCGCGCGAACCGTCAAATGAGCGATGGTCATGCTAGATAGCCATCTGGGGTCGAGTTGTTGAGTCGACGCTGGCTTGTTTGGAGGCATCAATGAATACTTATTCGCCACCACGCGGACTCAGGATAAATATGAATGCTGCAGTTATATGGGTTGTAGACGGCTTCAATCGTATTGTCCATGCCCTGCTTGCGTTCGGACTGCTGCTGATGGTTGTCCTGATATCCGTACAGATCGGCGTGCGTTTCATACTTCCCATGCTTGGGGTTTCCGCTTCCCTTCCATGGACGGAGGAGCTTGCGCGATATGTGATGGTATGGCTCGTGTTCCTGGGTGGAGCCGCCGCCGCGCGGCACGGTCTGCTGATTGCCGTGCTTGCTCTGGTTGACGCTGTACCGCCGCCTGCTGCCAGAGTGATGAAATTCCTTTCATTACTCATCTTGATGGGCTTCTTCGTCACAATGGCTTGGTACGGATATATATGGAGTCAATTTGGCGCAAACGAAACTTCACCGGCCATGACAATATCGAAATTTTGGCTATACCTTTCAATGCCGGTTGGGTTTGCAATTTCTGCAATTAATGTCCTTGCCGTCCTGCTTGAATCCATTAGCTCGCCATCGGGTATGTCCCATGATCGGCCGCAGCCCTAACCAGTTTCTGGGAAATACGCCATGCTGATACTGTTTGGAGGTTTATTCGCCTGCCTTGCCATTGGAGTGCCCGTGTTTGCGGCGCTCGGGGTCGCTGGGGCTTTCGCCATGATGGACTATGGGATCGAGCTTTTCAGTATTCCGCAAACCATATTCGATGCCCTGGATTCCTTCACCCTGATGGCCATACCGTTCTTCATTCTGGCGGGGAGCCTCATGCAGACGGGGGGGATATCGAGGCGGCTCATCAATTTGGCAAATGCTCTGGTCGGGTGGCTGCGTGGTGGTCTTGGGGCCTCATCGATCCTGACGTGCATGTTCTTTGCGACCATGTCAGGTTCCTCCTCGGCGACGACAGCAGCGGTTGGCACCAGCATGATCCCCGCGATGGAGAACAAGGGTTACCCCAAGAACTTCGCCGCCGCCTGCGTAGCCGTGGGCGGAGAGCTGGGCGCAATCATTCCGCCGTCGCTCGTGATGATTGTTTATGGCTTGATCGCCAATGTTTCCATAGGCAGCATGTTCATAGCGGGAATACTGCCGGGGGTGTTGGTGGGCGTTTCCCTCATGATGACGATAATCATCGTGGCCAGTATTGTCGGCTTTGACGTTGCCGAACGCGTGGAGTGGTCCACGTGGGCCGTGACAACCCTTCGCGCGCTTAAGGAATCATTTTTATCGTTGTTGATGCCGCTGATCATCCTGGGAGGTATTTATTCCGGAGCGTTCACGGCGACAGAGGCATCGGTCGTTGCGGTTCTCTATGCATTATTTCTGGGCGGAATAGTTTATCGGGAACTCACCTGGCATAGCATTCGGGATGCATTGAAACAAGCGTCGATCATGACGGCTGTGATCATGCTCATCATCGGTTTTGCGGGTCTTTTCGCCTACATGCTGACGCTGAATCAGATTCCACAGAAGTTCGGCATGATCGTCAGCGAATTGGTGGATGGTCCGATCGGATTTCTGCTGCTATCCAACCTTTTGCTGTTTGTTTCGGGCATGTTCATGGAGGCCATTGCCCTCATTGTCATTCTCGTTCCTATACTTGCACCTATTGCAATCGACTACGGCATCAATCCGATTCATTTCGGCATCGTCATGATTGTGAATATATGCATTGGAATGATCACTCCGCCGGTAGGGGTGAACTTGTTTATCGCTTGCCAGATCGCAAACTTGTCCGTGGAATCCTTGCTTCGTCCGCTGGGCATATTTCTGTGCGTGTTGATCCTTGATGTACTGTTGATCAGTTACATTCCCTGGCTATCCCTGGCCTTTTTATAACACCCTGGGTGTATGGAGATTTCAATGAAAAAATCATTAGCTGGAATTTTGTTCGCTGCCATTTTTCCCATGAGTTCGATGGCCTCGACGGTGGTGGAACTGAATTTAGGCCATGTGCTGGCCCCTCAGAGCCATTATCATGCGGTCGCCACCAGGATGGCAGAGCTGGCACTGGAAAAATCCAACAATACACTTAAGATCAATGTTTTTCCATCCGGCCAACTAGGCGGAGAGGTCAAGCTGATCCAGTCGGCACGCACCGGGGCCGTACCCTTGGTCATTACCGGCGAGCCACCGCTCGAGAATACCGTCAAGGAATTCGGAATATTCTCCCTGCCTTATTTGTTCCCTGATCTCGATAGCGCAAACCGCGCTCTGCAGGCGGACTTCGGCAAGAAAATGCTTGGATACCTGGATCAGCACGGATTGATCGGCCTGGGGTGGATTTCGGTGCAAGAGCGCAATATATATGGCTCTCGGAAGATCGAGGCCCCGGCTGACATGAAGGACTTGAAAATTCGAGTGATTCAGTCGCCCGGCTATGTGGATGCCTATGAGAAGTTGGGGGCGCAGGCGACCCCCATGGCTTATTCCGAGGTCTATCTGGCCCTGCAGACCGGGGTGATCGATGGCGGAGAGACTTCCCCCGACCTTATGATTGACGATAAATTTGCTGAGGTCAGTAAATTCTATAATATGGTGAAGATTCACTATATGCCATGCGTCATCATAATGAGCAAATCCGCCTTCAACAGGCTATCGCCTGACCATCAAAAGGTTATTCAAGAGGCGGCCGACGAGGCTGCGGCTCACGGCATCAAGTTTTATGGGGATGCCTATAAGGCGAGTCTCGACGCGATGACAAAATCCGGCGTCACGATCGTGCAGTCGGATATCGCGGCGTTCAAGGATCTTACCGCTGGCCTGTACGGTCCTTTGCTGAAGAATGTACCCAATGGCCAAGAGAACGTCGACCTGGCGCGACAGGCCGCTCAGTGATGGCATCCACCGCCTCACCCCGGCACGCCCGCCGTACGGCGGCGTGCCGGGGGGTGTTCAGTCGACCGTCGCGAGGACCTCGCGGATCGTGTCGAAAATCTGCCCGATCTGCGCCTCGCTGATGATGAGCGGGGGCGATATCGCAATGATGTCGCCGGTATAGCGCACCAGGACGCCGCGATCAAAGCATTTGGCAAAGACCTCGGCCGCACGCGCGCCGGGGGCCCCTTCGCGGGGGGCGAGCTCGATGCCGGCGACCAGCCCCAGGTTGCGCACGTCGATCACGTGGGGCGCGCCCTTGAGCCCGTGCGCCGCATCCTCGAACGGCTTGGACATGGCCCGCGCCCGTTCGAACAGACCGTCGTCGCGATAGACGCCCAGGGTGGCCAGGATCGCGGCCGTGGCCATGGGATGCGCGGAATACGTATAGCCGTGGAAAAACTCGATGCCGCTGCCGGCGGCATTGAGGATGGTGTCGTGGATGTCGCGGCGCACCGCGACGGCGCCGGCCGGCACCGCGGCGTTGCTGATGCCCTTGGCCATGGTGATGATGTCGGGGGTGACACCGAAGAAGTCGCTGGCGGTGGCTGCGCCCAGGCGGCCGAATCCGGTGATGACCTCGTCGAAGACCAGCAGGATGCCGTGTTTTTCAGTGATGGCGCGCAGCTTTTCCAGGTAGCCCTTGGGCGGCAGCAGCACGCCGGTCGAGCCGGCCAGGGGCTCGACGATGACCGCGGCGATGGTCGAGGCGTCGTGCAGGGCGATGATGCTCTCCAGGGCGTCGGCGAAATGCTCGCCCCAGGCGGGCTGGCCGCGCGTCCAGGCATTGTGGGCCAGGTCGTGGGTGTGGGGCAGGTGGTCGACGCCCGGCAGCAGCACGCCCGAGAACGTCTTGCGATTGGGCGAGATGCCGCCCACCGAGATGCCGCCGAAGCCCACGCCGTGGTAGCCGCGCTCGCGGCCGATCAGGCGGGTGCGCTGGCCCTCGCCGCGTGCCCTGTGGTAGGCGAGGGCGATCTTGAGGGCGGTGTCCACGGATTCGGAACCCGAGTTCGTGAAGAAAATCCGGTCCAGGCCCTCGGGCATCAGGGCCGCGACTTCGGTGGCCGCCCGGAACGAGTCCTCGTGGCCGATCTGGAAGCTCGGCGCGTAGTCCAGGTCGGTGGCCTGCCGGGTCAAGGCCTCGATGATGGGTCGGCGGGCGTGGCCGGCGTTGACGCACCACAGGCCGGCGGTGCCGTCCAGGATCTGGTGGCCATCGGTGGTGGTGTAATGCATGTCCTTGGCGCCGGCGAGCATTCGCGGATGCGACTTGAACTGGCGGTTGGCGGTAAAGGGCATCCACAGGTTGGACAAGTCCGTGGCGGTAATGGTGTCGGTGCTCATGGCGGCCTCGCGATCAAAGGGTACAGAGACGGAAAATGGTCGACCCATTCTGTGCCGCCCCCTGGGTGAAATACATATACAGTGTTAGGATGGCTGGATAGCTGTATTGACTCCAATCGCCTAACTGTATTGATTGCTGGGCGGCCGCCGGATTGGCGCGGCGCGCCTGGAGGATGCGGGATGATCCTGTTCCAGCCCGATCGTGATCGCAAGCGGGCGCCCTCGCTGGTCGATCAGGCGGCCTGCGCCCTCGAGCGCGCCATCCGCGAGCGCGTCCTGCGGCCGGGCATGGCGCTGCCTTCGGTCCGACAATTCGCCCGCGACCATGGGCTGAGCACTTTCACTGTGATGGCGGCCTATAACCGGCTGGTGGCGCAAGGCCTGCTGCAGTCGCGCCCGGGCGCCGGCTTCCGCGTTGCACGTCAGCGGCAGGCGGCACCGGTGCCGGCGCCGTCGTGGGTGGCGCCGCGCATCGGGCCGACCTGGCTGCTGTCGGACGTGTTCGCCGACCATTCCATCTCGATCAAGGCGGGCTGCGGCTGGCTGCCGCCCGACTGGCACAACGAGGCCGGCCTGCAGCATGCCCTGCGTCAACTGGGGCGCGTTCCGGTGAGCCAGATGGCGTCCTACGGACACCCGTTGGGATACCACCCTTTGCGCGAGCACATCGCCCATCGCCTGGGCGAGCATGGCCTGGAGACCGACGCCGGCCAGATCCTGTTGACGCACGGGGCGACGCAGGCTCTGGATGTCGTCGTGCGCACGGTGCTGCGGCCAGGCGACCATGTGGCGGTCGAGACCCCGTGCTATGCCAACCTGCTGCAGATTCTGGCGCTGAGCGGTGTCGTGGTGCACAGCGTGCCGCGTACGCGGGAAGGCGTTTGCGAACACACTCTCGAGCGCCTGGTGCGCGAGCATCCCATTCGCGCCATGTTCGTCACCACGGTGTTGCAGAATCCGACCGGTGCGACTTTTTCGATGGCGGGCGCCTTTCGTCTGCTGCAATTGGCCGAGCGGCATGCCTTTCTGGTGGTCGAAGACGATGTGTCCCGCGAACTGCTGCTCGAGCCCGCACCGCTGCTGGCGGCCCTCGCGGGCACCGGGCGGGTGGTGTATATCTCGGGCTTTGCCAAGAGCGTCATGCCGTCGATGCGGGTGGGCTACCTCTTGTGTGCCCCGGAACTGCTGGCGCAGTGCGCGCGCACCAAGATGTCCCTGGGCCTCACCTCGGCCGAGATGATGGAACGCGCCGTCTATCACGTGCTGCGCGACGGCCGCCACGGCACTTACATGCGCGGTGTGCGCGAGCGCCTGCGCCAGGCCCATGATCAGGTCTGCGAGGCCATGGTGCAGGGCGATTTCGAGATCAGCCATGAACCCGGCGCGGGCCTGTTCCTGTGGGCCCGGCCGCGCGCGGCCCGCGGCGAAGGCGCCGTGGGCTTGGCTGCCCGCGCCCTGGAGGCCGGCATCTGGTTGGCGCCCGGCGCCTATTTCGATCCTGGCGGGCGCGACGAAGGGTGGTTTCGCTTCAACGTCGCCTATTCGACGCACCCGCGCCTGTGGCGGTTCTTCAGGGATGCGCTGGACTGATCCCCGGCCTAGTGCGCTGTTTGGCTAGTTCGCATACTTAACTTCGGCGCCTGAACTTGCCATGCGGCGTTGCAAATCCTCGGGATAGCCACGGCTATCCCTGCGGTTTGCGCCTTGCCTGACAAGTCCATGCATCCGAATTTAAATGCACGAACTAGCCAAACAGCACACTGGGCACCGATTCAGGCCTTGCGATAGATGACGAAGTCATAGGCCAGCCCATTTTCGGCGGGCTGGACCAGGCGTTCGGTCTCGCGCCACTGTCCGGCGGGCAGTGCGGGGAACCAGGTGTCGCCCTCGATCTGCGCATGGACCTCGGTGGCGACGATCTCGTCGGCCAGGGGCAAGGCGAGGCGGAACACCTGCTCGCCGCCGATGACGCAGGCCACCGAGGCGTCCGCGCAGGCGGCCAGCGCCGCCTCCAGAGAGGGCAGGACTTCCGCGCCGTCCGCGGAAAAACCCGGCGCCCGGCTGAGCACCAGGTTCCGGCGTCCCGGCAATGGCCGCCCGAGCGAGGCCCAGGTCTTGCGTCCCATGATGATGGGATGTCCCAGCGTGTTGCGTTTGAAGTGCGCCAGGTCGGCGGGCAGGCGCCAGGGCAGGGCGTTGTCGCGCCCGATGACGCGGTTGTCCGCGTAGGCGACGACCAGCCGGACGAGGGGTGTAGGCATGCGGGATCCTTAAGGGCGGCGATCCGCGCCGACGGGGCGGGGCACCGAAAAGCAGTTGAGGAAATTGTCGAGCGCCGGCCGCTCGCCGGCCAGGGCGGCCCGGCCATCGGCCAGCGCAGCGTCGAGGCTGGCGGCGCCGTAGGCCAGGTGCAGCAGGGTGGTGGGGTCGGTGCGCAGGACCGCCGCCGTCTGCCGGGTGGGATCCGCCCGCCGGACCTCGAATGTGCCTGTGCGCACTCGCGCCACAAAGGCCTGTCCATCGAGGATGAGCAGGATCTCGGCATCGCGGCCCGCGGCCGCGTCGCGGTCGAACAGGGCGCGAAACGACAGGACCATGGCATCGACGTTGAGGGGGCTGCCGCGCGCGAAGGCGGGCGAGCGCACGCCCCAGAGCAGCAGTTGCAGGAGGATGGGCTCCAGTTCGAGGCCCCAGGCGGTCAAGGCATAGGCCATGCCGCCGGCGGGCGGCTGCTGGCGTTGCCGGACGACGATTCCGGCGGATTCGAGTTCCACCAGGCGCTGGGATAGCACATTGGCGCTGATGCCCTTGAGGCCGGTGCGCAGATCCGTGAAGCGTTTCGGCCCCAGCAGCAGTTCGCGCACGATCAGCAAGGCCCAACGCTCGCCGATCAGATCCAGCGCGTGCGCCGCCGCGCAGCCGTCGCCGTAGCTTCGTTTCGCATTCATGTGTTACAGCATACCATCAAGTCCTAACAAATAATTTTTTAGTTGTTTTTTAGGACTCAATGATTGTACAGTCCAGGTTTGGAAGGGCGTGTGCCCTGTCCGAGTCCGTGCCGGCCGTGGCGCGGCAAGCCCAAGGAGACCAAGGATGCAGACGAATACCGGAGACGACACCGTCCGTACCGCATTGCGCGGCGTGCTGGACGATTGGATCGCCGCCTCGCAGCGGCGCGACCTGGAGGCGCTGATGGCGTGCTACGCGCCCGACGTGGTGGCTTACGATGCCATCCAGGCCTTGCGCTTCACCGGTCGGGACGCTTATCGAGAACATTGGCGCATGTGCCTGGACATGTGCCCGGCCGGCTTGAATTTCCGCTTCCAGGATCTGGAGATCAGCGGCGCGCCCGACATCGGCTATGCGCATGGGCTGGTGGGCTGCGGGGATGGAACGGGCGGCGGCGAATTCTGGAGCCGCATGAGCACCGGATTCCGGCGGCAGGGCGAACGCTGGCTGATCGCGCACGAGCATTTCTCGTTTCCCTTCGATGCGCAGACCGGCAAGGCGATGATGCACCTGCAGCCCGACGGCACCGCGCGGACGCGGCCCATCCCGCCCGATATGAACGCGGTGACGCCTCATCTCGTATGCAGGGATGCGCCCGGGGCGATCGAATTCTACAAACAGGCTTTCGAGGCGCGCGTGATGGCTCGCCTGGATAGTCCACAGGGCGGCCTGATGCACGCTTGCCTGCGGATCGGGGACTCGGCGGTGATGTTGATGGAGGAATCGTCCGCATGCCAGGCCGTCAGCCCCGTGACCCTGAAAGGCACGCCGGTGACGCTGCACCTGTATGTCGAGGATGCCGATGCGGTGTTCGCCCGTGCGCTGCAGGCGGGTGCCACGGCGCTGATGCCGCCCGCCGACATGTTCTGGGGCGACCGCTACGGTGTGGTGGTCGATCCTTACGGGCATCAGTGGGCCATCGCCACGCACGTGCGCGACATCACGCCCGAAGCGATCCGCGAGGCAGCCGCGGCCTTCGGCCAGCCGTCCCGTGACGGCGGCTTAGGGTGAACAGGCACTAGTGTCCTGTCTGGTTAGTTTGGTTACTTAAATTCGGATGCATGGGCTTGTCAGGCAAGGCGCAAACCGCAGCGATAGCCGGTGCTATCGCGAGGATTTGCAACGCAGCATGGCGAGCCCAGGCGCCGAAGGTAAGGATCGGAATTAGCCAGACAGGACACTAGCGCAAGGGGCGTATCGCCTGATCGATGCAGCCGGCCAGCAGGTCCTCGAGGCGGCCTTGCGCGAGAATCAGGCCGGGCGCCAGGTCGGCCAGCGGACGCAGCACGAATGCGCGCTCGTGCATGCGCGGGTGCGGGACGATCAGCGTGGGTTCGTTGATGCGCCGGTCGCCGTACAGCAGCAAGTCCAGGTCCAGCGTGCGCGGCGCATTGCGGTAGGGGCGCTGGCGGCCGTGCTCCTGTTCGATGGCTTGCAGCAGGGTCAGCACGGCCTGGGGGGGCAGAGCGGTGCGCGCGTGGGCCACGGCGTTGATGTAGTCCGGTCCCGAGGAATCGACGGGTGCGCTGCGATACAGGGGCGAGAGGCGCAGGTTCAGGATGCCGGGGGTGCGCGCCAGCCTGTCGGCCGCATGCAGCAAGGTGTCGGCGGCCTCGCCCAGGTTGGCACCCAGGCCGACGTAGAGATCGACGCCCGGCGCGACATCGGTCGGCTGGATCATGGGTGCGCCCGCGGCCTCAGGCCTGGGATTCGGACTGGCCGGCGCCTTCCGCGGCGCGGGGCCGGCGCTTGCGCCGCCGCCACGCAGGCGCGTTGCGTGCGCCGGTGTGGCCGGCCTGCCAGGTGTCGATCATCTGATTGCGGCGATCCTCGCTGCTGTTGGCCAGGTCCATCCACCATTGGGCCAGCACGCTGTCGACCTCGCGGGCCTCGGCGCGCAATTGCAGGAAATCCACGGCTGCGCGAAAGCGCGGCTGGTCCAGCAGCCGCCAGATCGAGCGCACAGTGGCGCGCTCGAAACGGGCCTGCATCAGCCAGATCTCGCGCATGTCGGATTGATAGCGGCGCTGGATGGCGAGCTTGTGCGTCTGGTCGTCGATCACCGAATCGGCGGCCTGGATCAAGGCTTCGGTGCGTTGCAGGCCGTCGTTGGCCAGGGCTTGCCAGCGTTGGTGCACCAGGCGCCACAGCAGGGCCGCGAACAGGAAACTGGGACTGACCGGCTTGCCTGAACGCACGCGTGCATCGGTGCGCGACAGGGCGATCTCGACGAAGTCCTCGCCACCCTGTTCCTCGAAGATCCGGTCGATCAGCGGCATCAGGTTCTGTGTGAGTCCGGAGCGGCGCAGTTGCCGCAGGCAGTCCATGGCATGCCCGCAGGTCAGCAGCTTGAGCGTTTCGTCGAACAGGCGCGAGGCGGGCACGTGCTCGATCAGGCCGGCCAGCCGGGTGATGGGCTGCTCGGTCGGCGGATCGATCCGCGCCCCGAGTTTCGCGGCAAAGCGCAAGGCGCGCAGCATGCGCACCGGATCCTCGCGATAGCGGGTCTCGGGGTCGCCGATCATGCGCACCACGCGGTTCTTGAGGTCGGCCACGCCCTGGTGGAAATCGATGACTTCCTCCTTGATCGGATCGTAGTACAGCGCGTTGATCGTGAAGTCGCGCCGCGCGGCGTCTTCTTCGTGGGTGCCGAACTCGTTGTCGCGCAGGATGCGGCCGTGCTCGTCGGTTTCCTGGTTGCCCGAGGAGGGCGCGCGGAATGTGGACGTCTCGATCACCTCCTGGCCGAACACCACGTGGACGAGCTGAAAGCGGCGGCCGATGATGCGCGCGCGCCGGAACAGGGGCCGGATCTGGGCGGGCGTGGCGTTGGTGGCCACGTCGAAATCCTTGGGCGCGAGGCCGACGATCAGGTCGCGAACCGCGCCGCCGACGATGTAGGCGTCGAAGCCATGCTGATTGAGCACCTCGCAGACCTTGATGGCGTGCCGCGAGACCAGGCGCCGGTCGATGCCGTGTTTGTCGCGCGCCAGGCGCTCGGGCCCGTTGGGCGGCGCCGCGAGCAGGCGCGATACGAAATTCTTGATGGTCTGCTTGAGCATATGGGCCGTTATTTTATGACTTTGCGTCCTGCATGTCCTCGAATAGGTCGAGTGTGCGCCAGCCCCGCTCGGCGGCCAGGGCGCGCAGGGCAATGCTGGGATTGGTCGCCACGGGGTGGCTCACCACCTCGAGCAGCGGCAGGTCGTTCATCGAATCGCTATAGAACCAGGTCTCGTCGAAGTCCTCGAGCTCGTGCCCGAGGCCGGCCAGCCACTGGCGCACCCGCAGCACCTTGCCCGCCTGGAAGCTGGGCGTGCCGTCGATCCGGCCGGTATAGAGGCCCTGGGCATCGCGTTCGGGTACGGTGGCGATCAGATGAGGAATGTCCAGGGCGCGGGCAATGGGCGTGGTGACGAATTCGTTGGTGGCCGTGACGATGGCGCACAGGGCGCCGGCGTCGCGGTGGCGCGCCACCAGGGCCTGCGCCGCGGGCAGGATGCCGGGGCGCACGACCTCGGCCATGTAGGCCTCGTGCCACAGGGCCAGTTCCTCGTGCTGCGCGAGCTTGAGCAGGCCCAGCATGAAATCGGCGGCCTCCTGGGCGCTGAGGGTGCCTTCGTTGTATCGGCGCATCAGGTCGTCGTTGCGCCGGCGCGCGGCATCGGGGTCCCCGGCGCGGCCGGTGCGGGCCAGGAAGTCGGCCCATTGATAATCGCTGTCGAAGGGCAGCAGGGTGTGGTCCAGGTCGAACAGGGCCAGGGTTTGGGGCGTCGTGGTCATGGCGTCCTCGGGGTGGTCTGCGCGTCGGCGAGCAAATCCTTGAGCAGGGGCAGGGTGATGGGGCGGTGGCGCGCCAGCGAATAGCGGTCCAGCGCATCGATGAGAGCAGTCAGCCTGCCCATGTCGCGGTCGTAATGGGTCAGGATCCAGCCCAGGACGTCGTCGCCCAGACGCAGGCCGCGCGCCTGGGCGCGCTCGCGCAGGGCCGCCGCGCGGTCCTGATCCGACAGTTGCTCCAGGCGGTAGACCAGGTCCCAGCCCAGGCGGGTGCGCAGGTCCTCGCGCAGGGCCATGGCCATGGGGGCACGGTCGCCCGCCAGCAACAGGGCAAAGGCCTCCGGCGTCCCCGCTGCGGTGCGCCAGCGATTGTACAGGGCAAACAGCGCCGCCTGCGCATCCGGGTCCAGATCGCCGACATCGTCGATCGCCACCAGCGAGAGCCGGCGATCCTCGTCGGTGGCCAGGTCGCGCAACCGGCCCGCCGGCGTGTCTGCGGCCATGTACGGCGCCTCGTGCGCCTGCGCGCTGGCGCGCAGCAGGTGGCTGCGGCCCGAACCCGCGCCGCCCCACAGGTACAGGGCGCGCCCCGGTGCGAGCTCGCGCACGGCCCGCAGGGTCGCTTGATTGTCCCCGATCACGAAACCGTCCAGGGTGGGTGGCGACGCCGGCAGGATGTCCAGTAGCAGTTGCTGCGTCATGCCAGAAGGAAGTTCATCGTAAAATCGAGGCTTCTCAGTGTTCGAACACGCAATTCTTGCACATCTGGCGGCTTTTCTCATGAATGATCAACCTGCAGCTTCCATGACCTACCGCGATGCCGGGGTCGACATCGATGCCGGCGACGCCCTGGTCGACCGGATCAAGCCGCTGGCCGCCCGGACCATGCGCCCGGGCGTCATGGCGGGCATCGGCGGCTTCGGCGCGCTGTTCGAGCTGCCGACGCACCTGCGCCAGCCCGTGCTGGTGTCGGGCACCGACGGCGTGGGCACCAAGCTGCGCCTGGCCTTCGAGTGGCAGCGTCACGACACCGTGGGCATCGACCTGGTGGCAATGAGCGTCAACGACATCCTCGTCCAGGGTGCCGAGCCGCTGTATTTCCTGGACTATTTCGCCTGCGGAAAACTGTCGGTGGACACGGCGGCGCAGGTCGTGGGCGGCATCGCGCGCGGCTGCGAACTGGCAGGCTGCGCGCTGATCGGCGGTGAGACCGCCGAGATGCCTGGCATGTACCCCGAGGGCGAGTACGACCTCGCCGGCTTTGCCGTCGGCGCGGTCGAGAAATCCCAGATCATCGACGGCGCCGGCATCCAGGCGGGCGACACCGTGCTGGGCCTGGCCTCCAGCGGCGCGCATTCCAACGGCTATTCCCTGCTGCGCAAGATCCTGCAGCATGCGGACGCGCGCCCGGACCAGGATATGGGCGGCCGCCCGCTGGCCGACGTGGTCATGGAGCCCACCCGCATCTACGTCAAGTCGGTGCTGGCCGCGCTGGCCGCCCATCGGCCCGCCATCAAGGGCCTGGCCCACATCACCGGCGGCGGCCTGCTGGAAAATGTGCCGCGCATCCTGCGCGCCGGCCTGGCGGCCGAGCTGCATCGCGACGCCTGGACCCTGCCTGCGCTGTTTGCCTGGCTGCAGCGCGAGGGCGGCGTCGCCGACCATGAAATGGCGCGCGTATTCAACTGCGGCATCGGCATGGTGCTGGTGGTCGATCCGGCACAGGCCGACGCCGTGAGCGCCACTTTGCGGGCCCAGGGCGAAACGGTGTATGCACTGGGCGCCGTCGTCGAGCAGGCGGCGGGCGCGCCCCAGGCCGCCGTGATCTGAAATGCCGGTCGCTACGCCGGGTCGGGCCGCGACGGGCCCCGGCCGGGTGACGACCGGCGTTCGGCGCACACCCGCGCAAAGGCGTCCACCACGCGTTCCGCGGCGTCCGCGGCATCGCACGGGGTCGCCAGGCGTCCAGGCAAGCCGCGCAGCCAGGTGATCTGGCGCTTGGCCAGTTGGCGCGTGGCGGCAACGGCCCGTTCGATCGCCTGTTCCTGCGTGCATTCCCCGTCCAGAAAGTCCCAGACCTGCCGGTAGCCCACGCAGCGGATCGAAGGCAGGCCCGGATGCAGGTCGCCGCGCGCATGCAGGGCGCGCACCTCGTCCACCAGGCCGGCCTCGATCATGGCGCCGTAGCGCCGCGCGATGCGGGCATGCAGCCAGGCGCGGTCCGTGGGTTCCAGGCTGAGGGTGACGTGCCGCCAGCCGGGCAGCGGCGGGTCCGGCGTCTCGCGCAGCCATTGGCTCATGCTGCGCCCGCTGCCGCGCCAGATCTCGAGCGCCCGCTGCAGCCGCTGGCTGTCGTTGGGGGCCAGGCGGGCCGCGGTTTGCGGGTCGACGCGCGCCAGTTCGGCATGCAGGGCGGGCCAGCCCCGGGCCTGGGCCTCCGCGTCGATGGTCCGGCGCAGCGCCGGGTCGGCCTGCGGCAGCGCGTGCAAGCCCTCGCGCAGCGCCTTGTAGTAGAGCATGGTGCCGCCACACAACAATGGAATGCGCCCCCGTGCCCGGATCTCGCGCGCCAGCGAGCCGGCGTCCTCCGCGAACTCCGCCGCCGAATAGGCCTGGGCCGGATCGCGGATGTCGATGAGGTGGTGCGGGATCCGCGCCCGTTCGGACGGCGACGGTTTGGCGGTGCCGATGTCCATGCCGCGATAGATGGTGGCCGAATCCATCGCAATGATCTCGATGGGCCAGCGCTGCGCCAGCGCGAGAGCCGCGGCGGACTTGCCCGACGCCGTCGGCCCGGCCAGGCAGATCAGCGTGGGAGCGGCGGGGTCGGCATCGTCGGAGTCCGGCGCCGCGCTTCCTGGAAATGCGCCCCGAACGGCCTGGGCGGACTGCCGCGTCATTGGCCGCGCATGAACAGCTTGTCCAGGTCGCCCATGCTCCATTGAAACCAGGTGGGCCGCCCGTGGTTGCACTGGTCGGCGCGTTCGGTGCGCTCCATCTGGCGCAGCAGGGCGTTCATCTCGTCGATGCCCAGGCGCCGGTTGGCGCGCACGGCGCCGTGGCACGCCATGGTGGACAGCAGCTCGTTGCGTTGTTCGGTCAGGCGGGCCGAATGGCCGATGCGTTCGAGATCGGCCAGGACGCCGCGTGCCAGCGCCTCGATGTCGCCTTGCGCCAGGAGGGCGGGCACCGCCCGCACCGCCAGAGAGGCCGGGCCGGTCGGACGGATGCGCAGCCCCAGGGCGTCGAGGGTGTCCTGCTCGGCCTCGGCCAGCGCCATCTCGGTGGGGCTGGCGCTGAACACCACGGGGACCAGCAGTTCTTGTGCGGGCAGCGGCGCGCCGTCCATCGCCTGCTTCAGGGCTTCGTAGACGACCCGTTCGTGCGCCGCGTGCATGTCCACCAGGATCAGGCCCCGGGCATTCTGCGCGAGGATGTAGATGCCGTGCAGCTGGCCCAGCGCCATGCCCAGCGGCAGTTCGCCGGGGTCGGGTGCCGCCGCCTGCGGCGCCGGATGCGGGGCTGCTGTGGGCGGCTCGGCATCCAGCGGGCGGTAGAGGCGACGCCAATCGACGGCGGCTGCCGGCTCGTTCAGGCTGAAGCGCTGCTGGCCCCAGGGCGGGGCGGCTGACGGGGAACTGGCGGGCGGGCGGGCGGCGGGCGCGCCGGCCGCGGCCCCTGTCCATTCCGAGGTCCGGTCCGGGTCTGCAGCGCGCCAGGCGGGATCGCCGCCCGTGGGTGCCGGCGGGGCCTGCGCCGCGCCGGGGCCGGCGGCGCCGCCGTGCTGCGCCAGCGCCTGGCCGAGGGCCTGCGCGACGTACCGGTGGACGGCACCGCTGTCGCGGAAGCGCACCTCGTGCTTGGCCGGGTGCACGTTCACGTCCACCGTGGCCGGGTCCAGGGTCAGGAACAGCACGTAGGCGGGCTGGCGGTCGCCGTGCAGCACGTCGGCGTAGGCCTGGCGCACGGCGTGCGAGACGGTGCGG
The DNA here is from genome assembly GCF_027257175.1 of Castellaniella sp. S9. Classification (GTDB taxonomy): domain Bacteria; phylum Pseudomonadota; class Gammaproteobacteria; order Burkholderiales; family Burkholderiaceae_B; genus Castellaniella. The sequence goes on from NZ_JAPFGD010000002.1 coordinate 294,230, forward strand.
TCGCGCACGTAGCGGCCGTTCACGTACAGGTACTGGCGGTCGGCCCGGTTGCGGGCGAAGGTCGGCCGGGTGATGCGGCCCCCGAGGGCGATCAAGCCCTGGACGGCCGACACCGGCAGGCTTTGCTCGTCGAATGCCTCGCCCAGCACGTCGCGGATCCGGTTTTCGGGGGTGCTGGGGGGCCAGTTGCGCTGCGGCTTGTCGTTATGGAACACCCGGATGGCCACCTCGGGGTGGGCGAGCGCGATGCGTTCGACGGCCTCGATGCAGTGCGCGTATTCGGTGGCCTCCGTGCGCAGGAATTTGCGGCGGGCCGGAATGTGATCGAACAGCTGGCGCACCTCGACGCGCGTCCCGACCGGGCCGGCGGCGGCTTCCGGTGTCGTCGATTCGGCCGTGATCCGCCAGGCCTGGGTGTCGCCCGCGGTGCGCGAGGTGAGGGCCAGGCGCGCGACCGAGGCGATCGAGGCCAGCGCCTCGCCGCGGAATCCCATGGAGGCGACCGATTCCAGTTCCGCCAGTGAGCGGACCTTGCTGGTCGCGTGCCGCTGCAGGGCCAGCGGCAGTTCGGCGGGCGGGATGCCTGAGCCGTCGTCGCTGACCAGGATGCGGCGGATGCCGCCGCCGTCGAGGCGAACCTCGATGGCCCGCGCGCCGGCGTCCAAAGCGTTCTCCAGCAGTTCCTTCAGGACCGATGCCGGGCGCTCGATCACCTCGCCCGCGGCGATCTGGCTGATCAGGGTGTCGGGCAGGGGAGAGATCGAACGGCGGTCGGACATCGGGACGAGCAGCGAGGGCATGACGATCCAGCCAGTTTAAACGGTTTATGATTCTGGATCGAAAATCCCCCGCAAATCCGCAGCGCCTGCCTGTCGCTCGACTTGTTCAGAGGGACACCAAAGGACAACATGGCGGAATGCTTTCATCTGATCCTGCACATCGACCAGTCGCTGGGCTTCTGGGTCGTGCAATATGGGTCCTGGATCTACCTGATCCTGGCGCTGATCATCTTTGGCGAGACCGGCTTGGTGATCCTGCCGTTCCTGCCGGGCGATTCGCTGCTGTTCATCGCGGGGGCCTTCGGCGCCTCGGGCCAGCTGGATCCCGTCCTGCTGGGCGCGATCCTGCTGGCCGCCGCAGTCTTGGGCAATACCGTCAATTACGCCGTCGGGCGTGCCATCGGGCCCAAGGTCTTCGAGAAGGACTACCGTTTCCTCGATCGCAAGGCGCTGCTGAAGACCCACGCATTCTATGAAAAGCATGGCGGCAAGACCATCGTGCTGTCGCGCTTCCTGCCTCTGTTCCGGACCTTCGCGCCCTTTGTCGCCGGCGTGGCCGCGATGAATGCCCTACGCTTCCAGTTCTACAACATGATCGGGGCCGCGGCCTGGATCGCCGGTCTGATCGCTCTAGGCTATTTTTTCGGCCATGTGCCCTTCATCAAGGATCACCTCAACACTATCGTGCTGATCGGTGTGAGCGCCGCCGCGGTGCCGGCGGCGCTGGGGCTGCTGTGGAAGCTCCTGCGCCGGCGGCCGGCTGATCGATAATCCCCCTGCCTGCGGCGCGCTTTACGCGCGTCGCGCGAGCGCCGGGCTGGCGGCGAAATAATCCTGCACGCCCTTCAACATGGCCTGGGCGATGCGCTGCTGGTGCTGGGGACTGCGCAGCAGGCGCTCCTCCTCGGGGTTGCTGATGAAGGCGGTTTCGACCAGGATCGAAGGGATGTCGGGCGCCTTGAGCACGGCGAATCCGGCGCGTTCGATGCGGTTCTTGTGCAGGCGGTTGATCTTGCCGATTTCGCTCAGGACCCGAGAGCCCACCTTGATCGAATCATTGATCTGCGCGCCGGTGGACAAGTCCAGCAGCACCTTGGCCACCTGCTGGTTGTGGGCGCCCAGGTTCACGCCGCCGATCAGGTCGGCGTCGTTTTCCTTCTTGGCCAGCCAGCGCGCGGCGGAACTGGTGGCGCCGTGCTGGGACAGCGCCCAGACCGACGAGCCGCGCGCCGAGGGCTTGATCCAGGCGTCGGCGTGGATCGAGATGAACAGGTCGGCCTTCACGCGGCGCGCCTTCTGCACCCGCACGTGCAGGGGCACGAAATAGTCGCGGTCGCGCGTCAGGTAGGCGCGCATGTTGGGTTGCGCGTCGATGATCGCCTTGAGGCGCTTGGCGATCTGCAGGACGATGTCCTTTTCCCGTGTGCCGCGCCGGCCGATGGCGCCGGGATCCTCGCCGCCATGGCCCGGGTCCAGGGCGATGAGGATGGGGCGGTCGCGCCTGGACGGCGACGGCGCGGGGATCACGGGCTCGGGCGCGCTGCGGGCGACCGGCGGGGGCAGCTTCTGGCCCTCGACCGAGGGGATCGGCGCCTCGGCCATCGGCCCGTTCTGTGCCAGTTCGTCCAGGATGCCCGCCAGCGGATCGTTCTGTGCGTCCTTTAGGAGGGCCAGCAGGGGATCCTGGGCGATCTTGGGGTACAGGTCGAGGACCAGCCGGTACTTGTATTCGCCCACCGGCTTGAGCGTGAAGACCTGCGGCGCGATGTCCTGCTTCAGGTCGAACACCAGCCGGACCACATTGGGCCGATTCTGGGCCACCCGCACGGTTTGAATGTAGGGATCGTTGGGGCGGACCTTGGACACCAGCTCGTTGATGGCGCGGCTCATGCTCAGGCCGTCGATGTCGACGACCAGCCGGTAGGGATTGTCGAGCACGAAGTGCTCGGCCTTCAGCTCGGAATCCATCTCGAGAGTCACGCGCGTGTATTCGTCGGCCGGCCAGGTGCGCACCGCCAGGATGGTTGCGGCGTGGGCCAGGCGCGGGATGACGGGCAGCAGAAGCAGCGCGACGCCCCCCGAGATCAGCTTGCGCCGCAGGGGGTCGGCCTGAGGACTCAGGGTCCGGACGGAGTCAGTTGCGTCAGCCATAGTCGTCCTTTGTCGCTGTAGGCGTCGATGGATGCGCGGCGGCCGGTGCCGGCATGTTCCAGCAAAATGTCCAGGTCAGGGGGGGGGAGGCGAGTCCCGGCCTGCTCGGGCCATTCGATCAGGATGATGGCGTTTTCGTCGAATAATTCTCGGAAGCCCGCATCCTGCCATTCCTGGGCATCGCTAAATCTATAGAAATCAAAGTGATAGAAGTATAAGTTAGAAATATTATAGCTTTCAAGCAGGGCGTAGCTCGGACTTTTGATTCGTCCCTGGATTCCGGAGGCTCTCAGCAGGGCGCGCGCAAGCGTGGTTTTCCCTGTCCCCAGCTCGCCTCGCAAGTGAATGCGCCCGCCGGGCGGGCGTTCTGCGGCGTCGTCGCCGCGCAACAGATGCGCAAGTCGTTGTGCCAGAGCAACGGTGGCGGCCTCATCGGCCAGCGTCAGGGTCAGGGTGGCGGAAGGGCGGGACATGGCGGGCCTCTGTGGAAACGGCGAGCGGCGGCTTGGGCAGCCGGCCGCCCGGGCGGACGTCGCGAAAACTGCGCCATTGTACGCGTCGCCGCGATGCGCCAAGACAGCCCGCGGCCGGCGCCAGGCGGCGGGCGCGGCGGGGCTTTCCTTTATAATCGTGGGTCCGTCTCCTTAGTTAAATGGATATAACTTTCCCCTCCTAAGGGAAGATTGCAGGTTCGATTCCTGCAGGAGACGCCCTCTGTGTTTCCCTATGAGTGGGTTTTGACTCGCGACCATGGCCAGTCTGTTTTTATTGGCGCCGCCATACGGTTCCGCGGCGTTCATATTCGAGGTAGGTTTCGACTCTGTGTGCGACGTGTGATCCTGCATATCGTTCGATCAGCCATAGTGCGAGTTCCAGGCCGGACGTGACACCGGCAGAGGTAATAATGTCACCATCATCCACCACACGGGCGCGGATGATCTCTGTGCCTTGAGCTGCAAGATCCTTGAGGGCGATCGCATGGGTGATGCCAGGGCGCGACTTGAGTAAGCCCGCCGCAGCGATCAGCATGGCGCCTGTACAGACGCCCGCAATAAGCGTGCCGGATCGATGGAGAGTGGCGATTGCGTCCGGAATCTCCCCGCGCCGGACCTCGGCTCTTGTGCCCACGGAGGCATCGACCTTAGCCCACCCTCCGCCGGGAACAACCAGGATATCGAGCTTTTCTTCGAGACTGAGGGCTGTGTCTACCCGAAGGCGCAAACCGTGGGCGGCCGTAATTTCGGTTTGACCATGCAGAGTGGCAAGCTCGATTTCAAAGTCGGCCTTGGCGATCGAGGTGGCGCTTTTCAGCACCTCGTACGGGGCCAGAGCATCGAGTTCTTCGCAGCCGTCGAACACAAGAATTTTCACTTTCATATCATTGACTTCAAAGGAGGTCCAAGCAGCCCATCGGCCGTGTCGAGGCGTCGGCTGCTGGAGAAGCTCAAATCATAAAGGCCTCGATGGTCCAATTGGGGGGTACGAGGGTTCGCAGCCCTGTGTCCGCTGGGAGCAAAGGGCGGCCGAACTCAGGCCACTATGTCGTTTTCCTCATGTAGTGCCTGTTTTTCGTTCGTGAACGAGACGACATTCTGTGGCCGTTCGTCAACGATCAGCTTGAATATGTCGGGTCGCGAATAATGGCCGATTGCATCAAAGTCGAGTCGGCTGCGTGCGACCTCGTCGAGGTCAAGGTCCGCATACAGAATGGTTTGTTCGTCGAAGACGGGGCCGGCTAGAACTTGTCCCAATGGTCCGATGATGCAGCTGCCTCCGCGCATCATGACGGCATCGGGTTCGAGCTCGGCTCCGATGTCGTAGTCTTCGGGAAAGTCTTTGCGGCGCATGACCTGGCAAGAAGACAGCACGAAACAGCGTCCTTCTAGTGCAATATGCTGTACGGTCGGTAGCCAGGTATCACGGTCGTCAGCCGTGGGTGTGCAGTATAGGGTGACACCTTTTGAGTACATCGACATGCGCAATAACGGCATGTAGTTTTCCCAGCAGATGACGGCACCGAGCTTGCCAAATGGTGTGTCGAAGGCCGCGAGGGTGGATCCGTCGCCAAAGCCCCAGACCAGTCGTTCGCTGGCGGTGGGCATGAGTTTGCGATGTTTTCCCAGCAGCTTGCCTTCGGGCGAGAAGAAAAGCACAGTGCAATACAAAGTCATGCCATCGCGTTCGATGACCCCGAGTACCAGATACAGGTCATGTTCGCGCGCTAGGGCCCCAATACGAGCGGTTTCCTGGCCGGGGACCTCGATGGAACTGGCCCAGTAGCGCCGGAAATCCTCTCTGCCTTCGGGTCGACGCTGTCCAACACGGCAGCCGAAGTCTAGCCATTTTGGGTAGGCCGAGACAAAGGCTTCGGGTAGGACGGCCAGCTTCGCGCCGCCTCGAGCGGCTTCAGCGACCAATTGTTCGAGCTTTTGCAAAGTGGCTTCGAGATTGAAGGCTACGGATCCGGCCTGTATGACCGCCGCTTTCATCGTGTTCATGATAGTTCCTCTAATAACAATACGTTCGGGGTTCGGGTTGAGGCCGCACCCCACTTACTTACCTGTTGTTACACTGCCGCGCTCAATGGCGTACGATCTGTCAACCATGTTTCGCGTATAGGTGTAGTCAGATTCAGAAATCAGCACAGACATGTCCTGGCCTTTGAGCGCCATGATCACTTCGATCAACCGCTTGCATAGCGTGGGCGCGACACCTTCGAATGGTTCGTCGAGGAGCAGGACCTCCTGGCCCACCAGCAGGGCGCGCGCCATAGCCACCAGTTTTTGCTGGCCGCCGCTGAGGCTGGCGGCCAGCCTCGGTGCGAATTCTGCGACTTCGGGCATAAGCTCGTAAATTTCCTGGAGCTTTTTTGCCGGGTTGTCGAGCTTTGTCGCCCAAGCGGGTAGAAGAATGTTTTCCTCAACTGAAAGATTCGCCACGAGACGGCGGTCTTCCGGCATGTATCCGACTTTGTTGTGCGCTCGCCAGAACCCTTCAAGGTCGGTGGCGACGGTCTGGTTGATCTTGATCTGGCCAGCGGTTGGCTTGAGCAAGCCCATGATGCAGCGCATCAGCGTGGTCTTGCCGGCACCGTTGCGGCCAATGAGTCCGACCATTTGGCCACGCGGGACTGACAGGCTTACATTGCGCAGAATCGGGGTGCCTTGTATGGAGGCGCTGAGGTCGCTGATTTCAATCATGACCTGTTGCGGCAATAGCCGCCTCCTGTATTTCACCGACAATGAATTTCCGGACCCGTTCATCGGATAGAACAGCCGGCGTGGCACCATCGGCAATGACTGTGCCTTCGTAGAAAGCGATGGTGCGGTTCGCGTAGCGTGAGACGATTTCCATATCGTGTTCGATGAACATGACTGCTGCCCCTGATTCCCGCACGCCCGTCATAACCGCTTCCATGAGCGCAAATTTCTCATCAATGGCTACACCGCTGGTGGGCTCGTCAAGCAGCAACAGGGCAGGCCGGGAAACCATGGCCATAGAGATATCCAGCAGTTTCCGGACCCCTTGGGCAAGCGCGCCGACCTTGGCGTCAGCATGATCGGCAATGCCGAAATTCTTGAGCACCTCCAGGCTCTGGCTTCGGGACGTGCGGTTGTCGAGGGCGTTGAAGAAACTGCTGTATCCAACATGCAGCATCGCAAAGGCGATCATCATGTTTTCCAGTACCGTCAGAGCGGGGAATAATTGCGCCACTTGAAATGAACGGCATAACCCTGCTTTGCAGACCCCTCTAGGTGGCAGACCGGTGATATCTTGTTCCTTGAACTGGATAATGCCGCTGGATGGCTTCAGGTAGCCCGACACCATATTCACGAAAGTGGTTTTACCTGCTCCGTTTGAGCCGATGATGGCAACGGTTTCTTGATCGAAGATGGAGAGATTGATATCGGATGCGGCAATGACGGCGCCGAAAGTCCGATTGAGATTGCTCACCTGCAGTATCGGGCTCATGCGAGCTCCTTTGCTGTATCGGATGTACGGCTCGAAGGAGTCGGACGTATGAGAGACCAAAGCCCCCCGGGTAGAAAACATACGATAAGGACGAGTACCGTGCCCAGTATCAGATGCCAGGCATCAGGCGCCAGTTCGAGTGCATAGGTGCGCACGGTTTCAAATACCGCCGATCCGAGGAAAGATGCCAGGACGTTGCCAGAGCCGCCCATCAGGCCGATAAAAAGAAATTCTCCGGATTGGGTCCAGTAGGCCATGTCGGGTCCGACATGGCCGTAATTCAGCGCCATGACCGCACCGCCGACAGCGGCAAGCACCGAGGCGATGACATAGTTGCCGTAGAGCACCCTGCTGGGGGAGAAACCCAGATACTCGACTCGAATTTCATTATCAGCGATCGCTCGTCCCGCGTATCCAAGAGGGGATTGGAAATAGCGGTGCATTGCATAAGCGATAGTGGCCGCCACGGCGCAGGTGATGAGATATAAAGCAAGGTTCGCCTGCTGGTGGCTTAGTTCGAAGCCAAGCAGGGTTGGTGGCACAACGTTGAAGCCGTCGGTGCTGCCGAGAGCCTGAGAGCGTGATAGCAGACCGTAGAGAATCATCGCCAATGCGAGACTGAACATGGCAAAAAAGATATCGCGGTAACGGCTCATCAGCAAGCCCAGCACACAGCCGCAGATTAGACCGACAAAGGCGGCCAGCACAATCAGACCAAGCATATCCGTGATGTTCAGCATATGGCCGCCCAGGCCGACGACATATCCACCAATGCAGTAGTACAGCCCCTGGCCAAATGACACCAGCGCGCTGCGCATCAAAACAACGACACCGACGACTACTAGCGCCTTGGCGATGACGGTGACGACAGTCGCCGAGAGCCAGTCCGGAAATACGAGGACGCCGGCGGCCAGCAGTATTGTGATGACTACGATGGCCAATGGCGTTCTATCGCTCGTTCGCATCAGATCCTCCGGGCATTGGAAAGCGCGAATAGCCCACGGGGCCGAAAAACCAGCACCAGGGCCATGACGGCATAAATCACGAAGAGCTCAGCCTCCGGGAACAAGTTGACGGCGGCGGCCCGGGACAGGCCGATCATGATGGCGCCGATCAGGGCGCCCTGGATGCTGCCAAGCCCTCCAGTGACCACCACCGCAAACGCCAATACAATGACTTCGATGCCTAGTCCTGGCGTGACCGCCGTGGCAGGAGCAATCAGTCCGCCCGCCAGCGCGCCCAGCCCGGCGCCAATGGCGAAGGTTATGGCAAACAGGCGGTTCACATTGATCCCCATGGCAATGGCCATTTCGCGATCTTCTACGATGGCGCGCAGCAGTTTGCCCCAGCGGGTGCGGTTCAGGCCCCACCATAGTGCGATGGCCACAATGGCGGCCACCAAGATCATGGCCAAGTCATAGTTGACAAAAGTAAGCGCGTCGATGTCGGTGCTTCCGAGCAGGGAATAGGGCTCGTAGGCATAGTAGGACTGCACCCCCCAAATCATCTTGATCAGATCCTCGAACATGAGCAGCAGGCCGAAAGTCACTAGCACCATCACGACCTCGTCACGGCCATGGAGAAACCGGAGCACGCCCCGTTCGACAGCCAGACCGGCCACCATGCCGGTGGCCAGTGCGCCTATGACCATGATGGCGAAGCTCCCTGCGGCAGGCGCATTGTTGAGGCTGAAATACCAGCCCACGAGTGAAGCTGATACATAGGCCCCAATTGCATAGAAGCTTCCGTGGGCCATATTCAGGATGCGCATTACGCCGTAGATAAGCGTGAGACCCGTGGCCATGATGAACAGCCACGATGCGTAGATAAAGCCATCAATAAAGATAGCCAAGAGGGTAATCATTGAAAAATTCCGCTAAGCAGAGCTTTGCCGGGCTGAGGCCGGCCCGGCAAAGTTCATGTTTTAGTCACATTTGGCGCCAGGGAAACCGGCTTCGATCCAGTCCAGGCTTTTCGTGCCTTCGGGTGCGATGACGCATTCAGGCGTGTAGCGTTTGACATTAATCAGCGTCGGTTTGCCGTCTTCGAGTTTGAATGTGCCGTAGGCGATATCAGTGGCTGCCTGATGGCCATTGTGCCGCGCCATGGCTATAGGACCGGCGGGGGTCTCGTAGGTCAGCCCGACCAATGCCTCCCGGATCTCGTCGACCGATGGGGCTTTTTGTGTGGCGGCGTAGGCTTTGTCGCCAGCGGCCTTCAGAGCCAATACGGCTTGTCCCATGTAGTACGCGGGGAAGCTGGGCTGTTCGCCGTATTTCTTTTCGTAAGCATCTCGAAACCAGTTATTGAAATCGGATTCAGGCGCCAGCACGCCGCCGTTACCGCGCACGCCGATGATGGTCCCGTCGGGAATCTGCTTGCTCAGGCTACGCATGGCCGTGCCGCCTGTGGTGAGTACGGCGGTCTGTTTCTTGAGCAGACTGCGCGGTGCGGCCTGGAGAATGAAGGCATCAAGGTCGCCGCCCCAAAAGCTGGAGTGGATGATGTCGGTCGGGTTCCGCGAGAGCGCTGTAATTTCTGCTCCGTACTGGCCTGCGAAGATTTTTGGAAATAGCGCGGTTTCGACTTGGATGTCTGGCTTCAGTTGTTGCAGAGTTTTGGTGAAGTCGCGCCACGACTCCTGGCCCCAGCCGTAGTTCTGGTTGATGCCCGATACCGCTTTGACATCTTTGTTGGTACTGAGGACGTAGCGGGCGGCGGCGATATTCTCCACGTCTTGGGAGTTCATGGTTCGGAACACATATTTTTTGGGACCTTCTTCAAAGGTCCGAACGGAACCGCAGTAGTACAAGAGCGTGAGTGTTTTGAGTTCTTCGGCTATCGGGGCGACACCCAGGCATGAGCCGGATGACGCATAGCCAATGACCGCATCAACACCTTGACGTTGAACCAGATTGCGATACTCGCTGACGGGCTCTACCGCTTCATCGACATAGGTGGGTTCGATGAGGCGTCCGCCAATGCCGATGCCGGAATAGGGAGCAGGCAGCTTGCCGGCGTTGATAGCCTCGATGATGAGGTCTGCGCCGTTGCGGGACGGGATGCCGACGGGGCCTGAAACAGGCCCGGAAAAGAACGATACCAGGCCTACCTTGAGCGGCTCGGCGGCTGACGACGTTAACGGCATGGCAACGCCAAAAGCGAAACCGACGGCCAAGACCGCCGGAAGTTGTTTCTGAATTCTCATTGGGTTCCTCTTGTGAACGTGAGCCGGTCTTGTGGCCAGCCGAGCCTCGGGTTCAGAGATGAAATACGTATCGTCAATGTCAATCGACACTTATAGAATCGATGTATACCAATATTATCCTCGTAAATCTGTTGCAAATATTGGGGTTTACGCTAGGTGTTGTCATATTTTTTCTGTCGATATTTTATGACACAATATACCTGTCAATTTTTTCTGACGGAAAATACATGGCTATATCACATTTGCTTGACCGCTTGGGTATTTCGGGAAAAAGAGGGGATTTCTACCTCGCGGCGTTAGCCCTTGGTGAGGCGTCTGTCACGGATGTGGCCAAGCATGCGGGCATCGGAAGGACCACCGCTTACGATATTTTTAGTAGTTTGATAAGAGAGGGCCTGCTCAATCAGATCGAGAAGTCGAACAAGACATATGTCGTCGCAGAGGATCCGGTGGTTTTGCTGCGTAATGCTGAGCAGCGCAGGCGGCAGGTCGAAGAAGCCTTGCCGGAGATACAGGCCATTTATAGCCACTCGCTGTTGAAGCCACGAGTTCGCTACTACTCTGGGATCGATGGTATTACTACCGTGCTCAATGAGAGCCTCAGTTGCCACTCTGGTGAGCTTTGCGGAATTCTGTCCATGGTCGAACTTCTCAATGTCCCAGGCAGGCAGTTCATGCAAGAGCACATCCAGCGCCGCATAGGTGCGGGCATCAGGCTGCGGGTTGTGCGCAGTGCGAGCGAAGAAATCGAAGAGGGGATTTGGCCTAGCTCGGTCGAAGAACTCCGGGAGGTCCGTTTTTCGCCAGTAGCCACTTCATTTACGATGACCAGCTATGTCTATGACGACAAGGTGGCTTATATTTCATCGAAGCGAGAGAATTTTGCAATGCTTATACAGAGTAAAGAATTTGCGGGTCTGCAAAAGACGCTCTTTGATTCGCTGTGGTCTGCCAGTATCCCGGAGAGCGCAGTGTAGTGCTGGGATGACAGACATGGGCGGTGAAAAGCTGGGCATCGCGCCATTGTGCGCGGAGCCCGTCCGTGCATTCCTTTATAATGATCGGCCCTGTCTCCTTAGTTAAATGGATATAACTTTCCCCTCCTAAGGGAAGATTGCAGGTTCGATTCCTGCAGGAGACGCCACATTCACTCTCGGCCGTCGTCCCGTTCCAATGCGACATGCACCGGCCGGGCGCCCAGCGCGCGCGACAGGACGTCCGGCGCAATGCGGATCAGATAGCCGCGCCGCCCCCCGTTGACGTAGATTTCGGGATATGTCATCAAGGTATCCTCGTACCACACCGGCATGCGCTTGCGCGTGGCAAAGGGCGAGGTGCCGCCCACCTGGTAGCCCGAATGGCGCTGGGCGGTATCGGGGGCGCAGGGACCGATTTTCTTGGCGCCGGTCTGGCGCGCCAGGTTCTTGGTCGAGACCTCGCAGTCGCCATGCATGATCACGATCAGCGGGCGGCCCTGCTCGTCCTCCATGATCAGCGTCTTGGCGACCTGATGGGGCGGCACGCCGAGCTGGCGCGCCGCCTCGCGGGCGCCGCCGTGATCCACATAGTCGTAGGGGTGTTCGCCGAAGGGGATGTTCTGCTGGCGCAGCCAATGGGTGGCGGGGGTTTCTGACGTATGCCGGGATTTGGACATGGGGCCGGGATGTTCTGGTTCTGAAAAAAGGACGCGAGCGGGCTCAGGCGCGCGGATGGTGCTGCGCATGCAGGGTCTTGAGGCGTTCACGCGCCACGTGGGTGTAGATCTGGGTGGTGGAAATGTCGGCATGGCCCAATAGCATCTGCACCACGCGCAGGTCGGCGCCGTGATTGAGCAGATGCGTAGCAAAGGCATGACGCAGCACGTGGGGCGACAAGGGCACGCGAATGTCGGCCTGCGCCGCATATTTGCGGATCAGCAGCCAGAAGGACTGGCGGCTCATGCCCGCCCCACGCCCCGTCACGAACAGTGCATCGCAGGGCCGTGTGCCCAGCAAGGCGGGCCGGCCCCGGGCCAGGTATTCCTGGATCCAGTACAAAGCCTCCTCGCCCAGGGGCACCAGGCGGTCCTTGCCCCCTTTCCCCATGACCACTCGCAGCACGCCCTCGTCCAGGCTGGTGTCCTGGACGGCCAGGCCGACCAGTTCGCTGACGCGCAGCCCCGTGGCATAGAGGGTTTCGATCATGGCGCGGTCGCGCAGCCCCAGCGTGCCGTTCACATCGGGCGCGGCCAGCAGCGCCTCCACCTGCGCCTCGGACAGCGTCTTGGGGAAGCGGGCCGGCTGACGGGCGCCGCGCAGGCCCAGGCAGGGATCCTGGGCGCACAGGCCGTGGCGCAGCGCCCATAAATAGTAGCGGCGCAGCGCCGCCAGCCGCCGATTGGCGGTGCTGGCCTTGCTGTGGGCATGCTGGGCCGCGAACCAGGACTGGATGTCCTCGGCGCGCGCGGATTCCGGCGGCCGCCCCGTCTGCGCATCGAGCCAGTGCGCGAAGGCGGACAGGTCGCGCCGGTAGGCCGCCAGGGTATTGTCCGCCAGGCCGTCCTCCAGCCATAGGCTGTCGAGGAAGGCGTCGATGCTGGATGGGGTGATGGTGTCGGCCATAACGCGTGCTTGATCAGGAAGGGCCCCAGGCGGCGCCGCCTGGGGCGATCTTCGCCCGTCAGCTTGCAGGCTTATGCTCGTCCTGGCAAGTCGCCGAGGGTGTCGATGTCGCGGAAAATCCCGGTGTCGTCCACAGTCACCTCATGAATCGGGTGTGCCTTGAGCAGCGTCTTGGCGCCCGTGTCGCCGCGCATCTGCGCCAGCTGGCTGAAATGGCGGCTGGCGAATCCCACGGGATTGCCCCGGCGCCCGGCCATGGCCGGCACGGCGATGCCGGCGCCGGACCGCAATGCCTGCACCAGGGCGTCGACGGTCGCAGCCGTGACGAACGGCATGTCCGCCAGCGCAATGATCAGTCCGTCGGCCGCCTGATCGGTCGCCGTCTGCGCCCCGCATGCCAGGGAATGTCCCATGCCGTCGGCCGATGCCGCGCAGGTGACGACGGCGCAGCCTTCGCCGGCCAGCACCTGGCGTAATGCGTCCGAAGACGCCGGCCCGACGACGGCAATGGCGGACGAGCACGCGGTCCGCAGGCGACGGGCGCTTTGCTGGGCCACCAGCGTACCGTCAGGCAGCGCCTGCAGCAGCTTGTCGGCCTGGCCTGCAGGGTCGAAGCGCCGCCCGTGCCCGGCCGCCAGCAGCAATCCGACGATCCCGTTCATCACAGCGCCTTGATCTTGATAATAATGGCCAATATACGGCGAAACGGCCGATGAAGCATATTCCAAAATGGCCGATCGATTAGGGTCGAAGGCATGCCGGTCATTATCAGTCTAATTGATAGATAATATCATTATATATTACTTGAGCTGATTGATGTGCGCCTGTAGACTGAATTCAACGATCAGTCAAGCAATCCCTGGCCGGATTCATCCGATTATCTCATTCTGGGCCGATATATCGCCTGAATGGAACATATGGTCGGCAATAAAGTGATTGCGAAACATATAAAAATATCGAGGCAAAGGAGGAAAGGGATGAATCCGTTGCATGCCGGCAAGCGTTTCGACAGCCTGCGTGATTGGCTTCGGCATCTGGCCGAAACAGATCGTCTGGCGACGCTGAAGGACGGCATTCCGCTACAGCACCGCCTGGCGGCGATCGCCAAACGGCTGGATGGCAGCAAGGCGGCGTATTTTCCCAAGCCGGGCGGGCATGATATCGGCATTATTTCCGGATTCATGTCAAAGCGCGCCTGGATCGCGGAAGCCATGGGGGTGCCGCAATCCGAACTGCTGGCGCGCTATCGGCGGGCGGCGGAAAACCCCCGCCCTTGGGCCGAGATCGAAAAGGACGCCCCGTGTCAGCAGATTGTGCACCGGGATGTCGACGTGCGGCGCCTGCTGCCCATCCCGACCCACAGCGAGCATGATTCCGGCCCCTACATCACCGCGGGCCTGGTGATCGCCCGCAACCCCGCGACCGGCATCCAGAATGTGTCGATCAACCGCATCCAGGTCCATGGCGAAAGGCACATGGCCTTGCTGATGCTGCCGCGCCATCTGCATGCCTTCTACAAGGCGGCCGAAGACGCCGGCCAGGCCTTGCCCATCGCCATCGTCATCGGGGTGGACCCGCTGACGCTGCTGGCCTCCCAGGCCATTACGCCGATCGATCACGACGAGCTCGAGATCGCCAGCGCCCTGCACGCCGACCCTTTGCAGGTCGTGAAATGCCTCAGCAATGATGTGCGGGTGCCCGCGCATTCGGAAATCGTCATCGAAGGCCGCATATTGCCCATGGAGCGCCACATGGAGGGGCCTTTCGGCGAATTCCCGAAATACTACAGCGAGAAAGAGCATCGCGAGGTCATCGAGGTCGACCTGATCACGCACCGGGAACGGCCGATCTACCACACCATCGTGCCGGCCGAGATGGAGCATCTGCTGCTGGGGGGCATCCCCCGGGAGGCGACCTTGCTGGGCCATCTGCAAGCCAGCCATCCGCAAGTCCAGGACGTGCATCTGTCGGTGGGCGGCGTCTGCCGCTATCACTTGTACATCAGGCTGCGCAAGACCCATGAGGGCCTGCCGAAGAACGTGATCCTGGCCGCGTTCGGCGCCCATTACGACATCAAGCACGTGGTGGTGGTGGATGAGGATGTCGACGTGCATGATCCGCAACAGGTGGAGTGGGCGGTGGCCACCCGTTTTCAGGCCAGCCGGGACCTGGTGGTGGTTCACGGCGCCCAGGGATCCGTGCTGGATCCGTCGACGACGCTCTACGCGCGATCGCAGGGGGAAGGCGCCGACGATGCCACGGTTCAGGGTCTCAGCGCCAAAATGGGCCTGGATGCCACGCGCCCCGTGCATTACGAGGGGCATGTATTCACCAAGGTCAGAATTCCGGGCGAGCAGGACATCGATCTCGACGAGGTGATATCCCCGAATGCCTGTTTCGATGTCGATCGGCTATAGGCGGCCGGGTTGCCGTCCATATGCCACTGACCTTTTTCAGCAGAGCGCCTCGCTTATCGGCCACTATTCGCCCCACCGCTGCAAAACTCGAAACCCGATGAAAGCATAGAAGGCAGCCATAATGAGAAAGCTTTTGAATCCGCTCTCGATATTTGCGATCCTCTGGTCTTGTTTCCAGATCTACGTGGTTTATGGAACTCCGCTGGACCTGATGGTGGCGGTCCCGATCCACGTCATGTTCGCGGCAGTCCTGGTGTTTCTCAGCAAGCCCTTGATCAAGAACCCGGATTCCAGGTATTACTCCAGCGCGCGATGGCTCGATATTGCCAGCGTGCTGATCTGCATCGGCATCGCCGCGTACTTTTATATAGAGCAGGGCCGTATCACCACCCGCATCGCGGGCGTGGATCCCGTCACGCCGGGTGATTTCGTGGTCGGCGTGCTCACCGTCATTCTCGTCGTCGAGGCGACGCGGCGGCTGCTGGGCAGGGGCCTGACCTTTGTGATCCTGGCGTTTCTGGTCTATCAGTTCAGCGGTACGGCGATGCGCGGCATTCCTGGCATCAGCGCCGTGGCGCATGGCGGCGAATTGACGGCGTCGTTCTTCAGGCGATTTCTGGAGCTGCAGACGCTCCAGAATGAAGGCATATTCGGGATTCCCAGCATCGTGTCCTATACGCAGGTGATGTATTTCCTGCTGTTTGGCGCGTTCCTGGAAACGTTCGGCGGCGGAAAACTGTTCATTGATCTGGCGACTTTGCTGGTTGGGCGTTTTCGCGGCGGCATGGCTAAGGTCGCGGTCATCGGGTCCACCATGTTCGGCGCCATCAGCGGCAGTGCGACGGCCAATGCGGCGATCGTCGGCAATTTTACGATCCCGGCCATGCGCAAGTCGGGCCTGAGCGCGGAGGAGGCCGCCGCCGTCGAGGCGGCAGCCTCGACGGGCGGGCAGATCATGCCGCCCGTCATGGGGGCTGCCGCCTTCCTGATCGCCCAGTTCATGGGGGAATCCTATCGGAATATCGCGATCGCCGCGATCATTCCGGCGCTGCTGTATTACGCGGCGCTTTTCTTCGTCATCGACAGCAGCGCCAAGAAGCACAATATCAAGGGTGTTTCTGCAGCGGCGCTGAATGTGACCTGGCGGTCCACCTTTTTGCGGCTTTATCTATTCATTCCAGTGGTGTCGCTGGTCTACGATATATTCGCCGGCAGGTCTCTCAGCTCGTCCACCTTGCGCGCTGTTGCGCTGACGATCATCCTGGCCTATCTGACCAGGCTGTATGAAAAGACCCGTAATGGCCAGGGCTTTTTCCGCAGTGTGGGCACGACCGCGCGCGATATCGTCGTCGATTCCATCCTGGCGCTGGAAAGCGGCGGACGGGCCGCGGTGACGGTTGCAATCCCCTGCGCCGGCGCGGGCATTATCGTGGGCGTTGCCTCCATGACCAACCTGGGCCTGACTTTCGGGGGGTTCATGCTGGCCATATCCGGCGGCTATCTGATCCCGTCCCTGCTGATCGTCATGGTGATGGTCATCATCATGGGCATGGGCATGCCCACCACGGCGGCCTATATCATGGGATCCATCCTGGCCGTGCCGGCGCTGCAGATCCTGGATCTGCCCCTGATTTCCATCCATTTCTTCGTGCTGTATTTCGCCGTGCTGTCCATGGTGACGCCCCCCGTGGCGCTGGCGACGTTCGTCGCGGCCGGCATCGCGGGGGCGGACGTCTGGAAAACCGGGTGGATCGCGCTGAGAAACAGCTTTGCGGGCTTTCTGGTGGCGTTCGCCCTGGTCCGCAGTCCCGCCCTGCTGCTGGAAGGTCCGGTGCACATCATCATCCTGCACAGTCTCGTGACCTTGGCCAGCTGCTACATCATGGCCGTGTGTTTTTCGGGATTTTGGCGTACGCATAATTCAAAGCTGGAAAACGTCCTGATGCTTTCAATCGGGATTTCGTTCTTGTCTTTCGATGCCGTGTATGTGGGCATCGGGCTGGCCATACTGGCGATCGTATGGCTTAGCCAAGGGGCTCGTGTCCGAAAACTTGCCTGAAGCCCCTTCGGTCCGCTCGCCCGGCAAGGGGATTCAGAAACCGAGCGACCCGGATTGGAAGGTCGCTGATGCAATACAGCCCTCGAGGCCATAACCAAGGAGTAGACATGTCTAATTTGAATTCCCGCAGAACCGTGATCAAGCTGATCGGTCTCGGTGCATTGAATGCCGCATATGGCATCCCCGCGGCATGGGCCGCGGCAGCGGAAGGCGCAAAGATGGTCACGGACCCCGCCCATATCCGGTTTGCCACGGCCGGCACCGGCAGCGGCTGGTATGCCATGGGCGGCGCTTTCAGGAACGTGCTGTTGAAGGGCCTGCCGAACGGGTCGAGCGTCGAGGTCATGAGCACGCCCATGGCGATTGCCAACACCTTTCTGGTTTCCCGCGGCGATGCCGACGTCGGCCTGAATTTCCCGCCCGTCGTGGCCTGGGCCGAGCAGGGCGTTGGCCCCTTCAAGGAGCCGATCAGCAATATCCGGGGCTTGCTGGGCGGCCTGGATCAGTATTGGCAGCGCGTCACGGTCAGGAACGGCTACGAGCTTGAGAAACTATCCGACATCAAGGAGAAAAAGCTTCCGGTCCGGATCGGCACCGGTCCCGACGGCAGCCTGAACGAGTACATGGCCCGCCTGATCCTCGAGGCCAATGGCATCACCTACGACGATATCAAGGGATATGGCGGCAACGTCGTGCGCTCTGGTCTCAGCGTCATTACCGACCTGTTCCAGGATAACCGCCTCGATATGGTGATGGGGATCACCACGCCCGGGCATCCCAATACCGCACAACTGTCGATTGCGCCCGGCCAGCGCTTCCTCGGACTGCAGGACCATGCCATTGAATACCTGAAGAAATACGGGTTCTCCGAGGCCACGATGCCGGCCGGCATGTTCGAGAAGCAGGATTACCCCGTGAAGGGCGTCGGCTGGAGCACGGGCATCTATGCCTCCAGCGCCATGTCCGATGACGAGGCCTATTCCATCTGCAAATCCATTCTGGCGGGCATCGACGAACTCAAAGGCAGCCTCGCGTCCATGAAGGATTGGACGCCGCAGATTGCATCGGACCCGCAGCGGATCGGCGGGACCATTCACCCCGGTGCCGAGGCCTATTTCAAGGAAGCCGGCCTGCGGTAGAGCCGCCATACGGGCCCAGGATTGCCGGCGCACGCTTGAACCGGCTTGAAGCGCCCCCCTGTAAAACACCGGGGCAGTGTGGTTCACAAGGAGAGAGACAACATGAAAACGAGACTATGTTTGACGCTTGCGACCAGCGCGGTCATTGGCTTGGCTGTTGCGCAGCCGGCCGCGGCCAAGCTCGGCAGTTGCGACGACCCCATCGTCCTGGGAACGACTTTATCCGAAAGCGGCGTCTTTTCGACCCTGGCGGATCGCTGGCGCAACATGACCAAGATTTTTGCCGAGGAGGTCAACAAGCGCGGCGGCATACCGGTCAAGGATTGCAACAAGAACCTGCCCATTGAATTCGTCATCTATGACGACCAGAGCGTGCCCGCGACGGCCGTCAGCCTGTATGAACGCCTGGTGTCGGTCGACAAGGTGGATTTCCTGGTGGGACCCGACTGGTCGTCCATCGGGGGGCCTGTGCCGGCGGTGGCGGAACGCCACAAGGTGCCCATCGTGATGGCGAATGTGGCGACGCCGTCCATTTACGAGCGCGGGTTCAAGTACGTCTGGGGTACGCCCGCGCCGGTGGTGCCGCGCTGGTCGGAGCGTTACTTCGACATGCTCAAGAACGTCGATCCAAAGCCCAAGACCATTTACTTCGTCACCGAGGACAATCCGGTGATGAAAGGCATCACCACGGTCTGGAGCAAGAAGGTCGAGGAACAGGGCCTGGAGGTCGTCGGTTCGGAAATGTTCTCCAGCACCCAGAAGGACTTTACGGCGGTCCTTGCAAAAATTCGTTCGCAGAAACCCGACATCATTTACATCAGCTCTTTTGACGGGGCTTCCGTGCCGCTCGTCCAGCAAATGGCGCAAATGCAGATCAAGGCGATGGACATCCATCACACCATGCTGACGGGCTCGCTCGAGCGCCAGGTCGGCGCGGATATCGAGGGATGGACCGGCGAACTGGTCTGGTACCAGGGGGTCAAAGGGGACTACAGCGACCTGATCGACACGGTGCTCGAGCGCTCCAATGTGGATATGTTCGACTACATCTGGACCCTGGCGCGGCTGAATTCGTACCTGGTCATGATGCAGGCGGTTGAAAAAGCCGGCGCGGTCGATCGCGAGAAGGTCAAGGCGGCCCTGTATCGCGGCACCTTCAAGTCCCCCGCGGGCGATATTGTCTTTGACGAAAACGGCTTCCCCAACACAGGCGCCTTTACGATCCAATTGCAGGACGGCAAGGCGGTCGTGGTCTGGCCCAAGGATGTCGCCACGGCACAGTTGCGCTGGCCTGCGACGGCGTCCAAGTGAGCGACTGGGACATGGTCTGGCCGCCGGCTCCCCGGCGGCGGGCCGGCACAAGGAGGCGGCATTGATTGAGGTCTTTCTGCAAGTCCTGATTGGCGGGGTCATGTTGGGCGGGCTGTATGCGCTCGTTGCATTCGGCTTGTCGCTGACCTATGGGGTGGTGCACATCCTGGATTTCGCGCACGGCACCTTGCTGGCCGTCATCGGCGTCATCGCCAGCCTGCTGTACCTGGCGGGTCTCAATCCCCTATGGATCGCGCTCATCCTGGTGCCTTGCGCATTCGCCTATGGTGGCGCCTTCTACTTCACATTGCTGCGCCCGCTGGGCGCCCGGCGCCCGTTCGAATCGACCGTCGGGACGGTGCTGGTGACAGTGGGCGCTCTGCTGATCCTCAGCGACGTCACCTCGGTCCTGGCGGGGGCGACGCCCAAGAACATCCCGATTCGCCTGGGGGTGTACATCATCGGCGATGTGGTCATCCCGCGCATGCAGTTGGCCATCCTCCTGGCAACGGCGTTGCTGACGCTTGCCATCCACCTGGTGCTGACGCGCACGTGGTTCGGCCGCGCCATCCGCGCGGTGACGCAGGAACAGGTGGCGGCCCAATTGTGTGGCGTGCGCAGCGTCTGGCTGCGCACCATGACTTTTGCATTCGGCGCCGGCACGGTCGCCATCGCGGCCGTGCTGTATGTGCTGACTTATCCGGTGGATCCCTACATGGGCTTCGGCCTGACCGTCAAGGCGTTCACCATCATCATCCTCGGCGGCATCGGCAATCTGCCCGGCGCATTGGTGGCCGGCATCCTGCTGGGCGTCGCCGAGGGCATGACCGGGCTGTACTGGGACACACAGTGGGCTCCTGCCATTAGCGTGGTCTTGCTGCTGGTCATCCTGGTCGTGCGTCCGCAAGGCTTTTCGAGGAAGACAGCGTGACGAATCCAGCAAATCTGTCGCATGACGACAAGCCGGACGCGCCGGTCCATGCGGGGCTGCAGCCGTTCGTCTATGGATCGCTGGCCGTTTTGGTCATTGCCGCACTGGCGGCGATGCCGCATTTCGCCAGCCCCTACATGGTCACCTTCGTCTTCACGGTGCTGATCGCCTATACGCTGGCGCAAAGCTGGGATTGGGTGGCTGGCGAGATGGGCTATATCAATCTGGGCCATTATTGTTTTTATGGCGTGGGCGCCTACGCATTTTCCCTAGCCCTGGCTTCACATACCACACCGGTGCTGGCGTTGATCTGGGCCGTACTGTTCACCGCCGCGGTGGCGGTCGTCCTGGCTTTCCCGCTGTTTCGCCTCAGGGGGGATTATTTCGCCTTTGCGACGCTTGCATTATTGCCGCTGGCGGAGATCCTGGCCTATAACCTGTCATCGATCACCCATGGGGCCGACGGCGTCATGCTGCCTGCCCACAATGTCCGCGACCTGACCTTTGTTCTTGCCGTGGTTCTGTCGGCGCTGGCGTTTCTGGCTTCCGTGCTGCTGGATCGGTCGCGTTTCGTCTATACCTTGCGCGGCATCCGCAATGACGAGCTCGTGCTCGAGACCATGGGCGGGCGCATCCAGTCGGCAAAAACAAGGATCCTGGTATTGAGTTCCGGCTTTGCGGCGCTGGCTGGCGCCTTGCAGGCCTGGCAACTCAGCTATATCGATCCGCCGACCGTTTTTGGACTGGACGTCGCCCTGATTCCGATCGCCATGGCCCTGCTCGGTGGCTCGGGCCTGCTCTGGGGGCCGCTGGTGGGTGTGCTGGTGCTGGCCATCATCCAGCAGTGGCTGTTGATTAACGTCACGATGTTCAATGCCACCGTGTATGGTGCCATCATCCTGTTCATCGGTCGCTACATGCCGGGCGGCATCTTGCGCGCAGGCTGGGCACGGGCGCTGGGCGCGGCGTATCGCCGGCGCACGGGCGGCACGGCGACTAGGGGTGTTGCCCCCGACGGGCCGGACGAGGTCCATGGCGCGGCGGTCGCCATCACCAGCCTGCCCCTGGTGCCACAGGCGGCCGACCGCCAGGCCGTGGTCCTGGATTGTCAAAAGGTGACCAAGGCCTTTGGTGGCAACATCGCGGTGGATGCACTGGACCTGCGTGTGCACCAGGGCGAGATCGTCGGGCTCATCGGCGGCAACGGGTCCGGCAAGACCACCCTGTTCAATTGCATCTCGAAGGTGTTCGAGCCGACCAGCGGCGGAATCGTCCTGTTTGGCGAGGACATCCGGTCCCTGCGCCGCGATCAGATTGCGCGGATCGGCGTGGGCCGCACGTATCAGATCCCCCGGCCTTTCGGCGACCTGACCGTCGACGAGAACGTCGCCATTCCGCTGATGTATCAGGATCCGCGACTGCGGCCGTCCGCCGCCTTGGCGCAGGCGCGGGCCTTTCTGGATTATGCCGGCCTGTCGGCGCGCATCGGTTCCCTGGCAGAGGGCCTGTCGCTGCAGGAAAAAAAGGCGCTCGAACTCGCGCGCGCATTGGCGTGCCGCCCCAGGCTGCTGCTGGTCGACGAGGTGGCCTCGGGCCTGACGCCGGCCGAGGTGGCCCGCTTTACCCGGCATATCCGCGACATGCGCGACGAACTGGGGATGACGGTGATCTGGATCGAGCATATTTTTTCGGCGCTGGCGCAGGTGGTGGACCGGGTGGTGGTGCTGGATCATGGCCGCCTGATCGCCGATGGCCCGCTGGCGGAGATCGTGCGCGACGAGCGTGTCATCAACGCCTATCTGGGCAGTGCTCATGCGGAGGACGGCCATGCTGGAGCTTGAGCGCATTGCGGTGGACTACGGGCACGTCCGTGCCTTGTGGGATGTCAGCCTCGAGGTCAAGCTCGGCCAGCGGGCCGCCTTGCTGGGTGCCAATGGCGCCGGCAAGTCGACCACCATGGGCGCCATTTGCGGGCTGCTGCCGCTTGCGGCGGGCACAGTCCGTTTCCAGGGGCGCGAACTGCATCGGCATTCCACGGTCGAGACGGTCGCGGCGGGGATTGCCCTGGTACCCGAGGGCCGACGGCTGTTCCCCGCCATGAGCGTGCACGAGAATCTGTTGATGGGCGCCTATTCGCCGCAGGCCAGGGCGCACATCGATGACAGCCTTCGCCAAGTGCATGAGCTTTTCCCTATCCTGAAGGAAAAATCGCGCCAGAGCGCCGGCGAGCTGAGCGGCGGCCAGCAGCAGCAAGTGGCCATCGGCCGGGCGCTCATGTCGCGTCCCCAAGTGCTGCTGCTGGACGAGCCTTTCATCGGTGTAGCGCCGCTGGTCGTGCGGGAAATCATCGAAACCCTGGTCGAAATCTCGGCTCGCGGCGTCATGATGCTGCTGGTGGAACAGAACGTGCACCGCGCCTTCGAGTTCGCGGAGTACGCCTACGTGATCGAGAACGGCCGCACGGTCCTGGAGGGCTCTCGAGAGCAGATCCTGGGCGATGCGCAATTCAACGAAAAGTTCCTCGGACTGGCCTGAGGGCGCCTGCATGGAGACTGAAATGGAAACAGATCCCGGACGAACCGAACCGGTGCTGAGCGGCAAGGTCGCCATCGTGACCGGTGCGGCGCAGGGCATCGGCGCCGAATATGCCTTGATGCTGGGCGCGCATGGCGCCGCCGTGCTGGTGGCCGATGTGCTGGACGGCGGCGATGTCGTGGCGCGGATACGCGCCGCTGGCGGCCGTGCCCAGTACCAGCATACCGACGTCACGGATGCGGCCTCGGTCGAGGCCATGGCCCAGGCCGCCTTGCAGTCCTTCGGGCGCATCGACATCCTGATCAATAACGCGGCGCTGTTCGGCCACCTGACGCCCAAGCCGTTCGAGCAGATCGACAGCCATGAGTGGGACCACCTCATGGCCGTCAATGTGCGCGGTGCGTTCGAGTGCGCGAAGGCGGTGTTGCCGGCCATGCGCAGGCAGCGCTACGGCAAGATCGTCAACATTGCTTCTGGAACGGCGTTCAAGGGCACGCCCATGCTGCTGCACTACGTGACGTCCAAGGGTGCGATCCTGTCGCTCACGCGGGCGCTGGCCCGCGAGGTCGGCGTCCATGGCATTCGCGTCAATACGCTGGCCCCGGGCCTGACCCGCAGCGCCAATGTCATCGACAACCCGGCCTGGCAGGGCAAGGTCTCTGAAAACAACGTCGCCAGCCGCGCCATCCAGCGCGACGCCTTGCCGCAGGATCTGACCGGCACCTTGCTGTACCTGGTGTCGCCCGCCAGCGACTTTGTGACGGGGCAGGCGTTGGTGGTCGACGGTGGTTCGGTCATGCATTGAATGAGGGTTGAAACAGTATGACGATGCTTTTGAAGGTGAATAACCTGATTGACGGCCAGTGGCAACCGGCCGGCGACGGGCGCACGGGACAGCGCAGAAATCCGGCCGATGGCAGCCTGGTGGGCGAGTTCGCCGACGGCGGCCAGGCCGATGCCGATGCTGCTATTGCGGCAGCGCGGCGGGCGTTCGAGCGTCCCGAATGGGCCCAGAGCCCGCGCTTGCGCCAGCTGGTCATGCTGCGTTGGGCGGATCGTATCGAGGCGCAAGGCGAGGAACTCGCCCGCCTGCTGACCCTCGAGAATGGCAAGCCGCTGGCGGAATCCCGCGGCGAGATTCGCGGCAGCGTCTCGGAAATCCGCTATTACGCCGGCGTAGCGCGCTATATCCCGGGACAGATGCTGGAGGTGGCGCCTGGCGTGTTTTCCAGCCAGCTCAAGGAGCCGGCGGGCGTGGCCGGCATCATCGTGCCCTGGAATGCGCCGGCCATCCTGCTGATTCGTTCGCTGGCCCCCGCCCTGGCGGCGGGCTGCACCGCCGTGGTCAAGCCAGCGCCGCAAACCGCGCTGCTGTCGGCCGCCCTCATGCGTGCCTTGCAGGACGATGAGCAACTGCCCGGCGGCGTGGTGAACTTCGTGTCCGAGCAAGGTCATGCTGTAGCCCAGCGCCTGGTCGAGTCCCCACAAGTCGATGTCATCAGTTTCACCGGCTCGAACGCCACGGGCCAGCGCATCATGGCGGCGGCCGCCCCGACGATGAAGAAACTTTCTTTGGAACTGGGTGGCAAGTCCAGTTGCCTGGTGTTCGACGACGTGGATGTGGACGCCGTGGCGACCCAGCTCGCGGCCGCCGCCATGATCATCGCCGGGCAGCAGTGTACAGCCGCACGGCGGGTGCTGGTGCACGCCTCGCGTTTTGACGCCATGAAAAAATCCCTGGCGCGGGCCCTCGCGGCCATGCGGATGGGCAATGGGCTGGCGGATGGCGTGCAGTATGGCCCCTTGATCGATGAACAGGCGCGGGACCGCGTCGCCGCCAGCGTCGAGGAGGTGCTGCAAACGGCGGACGAGGTGATTCTGCGCGGGGGGCGCCCTCGGGATGGGTTCCAGCACGGTTGCTTCATGCTGCCGACCTTGGTTGCGCATCGGGATACCGGTGCCAGCTTCATTCAGGAGGAAATTTTTGGCCCCCTGGTGGTGATCGAGCGTTTCGAGGACGAGCGCGAAGCCGTGCAGCGCGCCAATCATACCGTCTACGGCTTGTCCGCCAGCGTGTGGACGCGCGACGGGGCGCGAGCTTGGCGCGTGGCCCGTGCGCTACGCGACGGAACGGTTTGGATCAATGACCACAATCAGCTCTTTGCCGAGGCCGCGACAGGCGGCTATCGGCGCAGCGGCCTGGGCCGCCTGCACGGTTATGACGCCCTTGCCGACTTTACCGAGATCAAGCACATCTGTCAGAGCGCCGGCGTGGTCGACGGCACGTCGACCGCGATCTCCTGAGAGATGGCCCGCATGAAGTCGTACGTTTGCGGCGCGGGCTCTTTCGGGGCGCCCGCGCCGATCTGCATCGATTGCAGATGCTGCGTCAATAATTCGATAAAGGCCGAGGTCGCCTGATTCAGCGGGTGGCGGGGATGGGTCACGCACACGACACGGCGGGTCAGTGTCGGTTCGACGATGCGATGGGTTTGCAGGCGTGGGCTCCAGGGCTGCCCGCTCAAGGTGATGCCCGGCAGGATGGTCGCCAACTGCGTATGGCTGACCAGATTCAGGATCGATGTGACCGAATCGGACTCGATGGTCGGCGACAGGTTGATGTCCGCCCCCTGGGCGTAGTACTCCATGATGCCGCGCAGGCCATGATGCCGCGTGAGCAGGGCGAGCTCCAGCGTGTCGACGATGCGCAAGGGGACGACGTCGGGCAGGGCGCGCCGATGATCGACGCTGGTGATCAGCACCATGTCCTCGTCGGTGATGACCTCCATGTCCAGGCCCAAGGGGCGGGTCGGTTTGTTGATGATGGCGGCGTCCAGCCGGCCGCCGGCCACCCAATCCGCCAATATGGCGCTATAGCCGTCGGCAATCGTCACATTGACCTTGGGGTGCTGGCTCTTGAATTCCAGCAGGGTGTTGGCAAGGACCCCATGGGCGATGGACGCGATCATGCCGACATTGATGTGGCCGCGCAGTTCCCCTTTGGTGCGCAGCAGCTGTTCGCGTGCATGCGTCAGGTCGCGCATGATGGGGGAAAACAGCTGGTACATCTGGCGGCCCGCCGTCGTCGGCTGCATCCCGCGCGGACTGCGTTTGAAGAGCTTCTGGTCGAGTTCCTCTTCGAGCCGCGCGATCTGCATGCTGAGCGCGGGTTGAACGATATTCAGCCGTTTGGCCGCCCGGGTCACGGTGCCTTCCTCGAACAAGCAGAGAAAATACTGAATCTGGCGTAACTCCATCATCGTCCCCCTTTGCTTTGGGTTTCTGCTGGGTGGCCGCCGGCTGCAAAGCGCTTATAGGGCGATCTCCCGCAGGAGCTGCGCCTGGTCCGCGGGTTCGCTTGCCTTGCCGGCCAGTGTGATGCTGCCCCGCTTCATGACGTAGAAGCGGTCCACCACCGTCAACGATCGCTTGACGTTCTGTTCCACCAACAGGATGGACACCCCTTCCTTCTTGAGTTCCTCCAGCAGTGTGAATATATCGTCGACGATCATGGGCGCGAGGCCTTCGCTGGGCTCGTCGATCAGCATGAGGCGCGGACGGCCGATCAGCGCCCTGGCGATCGTCAGCATCTGCTGTTCGCCGCCGGAGAGCGTGATCCCCGCCTGCGTCCGGCGTTCGTGCAGCCTGGGGAAGCGCTGGTAAATGTCGCCCAGGCCCTGGCGCTGTTCGGCCTTGGACAGCTTGGGGTTCTGCAGCAGCCCCAGTTGAAGGTTTTCCTCGACGCTGAGTCCCGGAAATATCCGCCGGTCTTCGGGAATGAAGGCGACCCCCTGGCGGGCGATGGCATCCTGTTCGAGACTGTCGAGCCTCGTGTCCTGGAAAAAGATGTCCCCTTGCGCCGGCTTGACCCATCCGGCGATCGTCCGCAGCGTGGTGGTCTTGCCCACGCCATTGCGGCCGAACAGGCCGACGATTTCGCCGGCCGCGATTTCCAGATCCACGCCCTGCAGGATGTGGCTCAAGCCATAGTAGGAGTGTACCCCCGACATACGCAATATCATATTGTTCACGCCTCTCCGAGATAGGCTTCGCGTACCGCCGGGTTTGCCCGGACCTCTTGCGGGACCCCCTCGGCCAATTTCTGGCCCTGGTGCATGACGACGATCCAGTGCGACAAGTCCATCACCAGTTCGATGTCGTGCTCCACCAGCATGACGGCGATGTCCTCGGCGATATCGCGGATCATGCTCTTCGTGTCTTCCGTATCGCCATGCGACATGCCCTGCGTGGGTTCGTCGAGCAGCAGCATCCGGGGTTCGCTCGCCAGCGCCAGGGCGATTTCCAGCCGGCGCTGCTCCCCATGGGACAGGTAGCCGGCCAGATCGTTGCGGCGTTTGGTCAATAGAAAACGCTCCAGGAGCTCCCGGGCCTTGGCATCGGCGCGTGTGCTGCGGGCCAGGGGCTGCAGCAGGCGGCTGTCGGCCTCGAGGAACTGGCTGGCCAGCCGCAGATTTTCCTCCACCGTCAGGTCGAAGAATAATTTGGTGATCTGGAAGGAACGCGCCATGCCGGCCCGGCAGATGCGGTTTGACGGCCAGCCGGTGATGTCCTGGCCCTGGAAGCGGACATGCCCCGCGTGCGAGCGGATCGCGCCGACGATCAGATTGAACAAGGTGCTCTTGCCCGCCCCATTGGGGCCGATCACCGAGGTGATCTGCCGGTCGCGCGCCTGCAGGCTGACGTTGTTGACGGCGCGCAAGCCGCCAAAGGATACGCTGACCCCGTCCACGTTGAGGATGACGTCCGTCATGAGGTTTGCCCCCGTCGTGTGATGGCAGTGGCCAGTCGCTTGTATAGGCCGACGAATCCCGCGGGGAAGAAGATCACCGTCAGCATGAAGATGATGCCGATGACGATGCCGTGGTGCAGCGTCCAACTGCTGATGAAGGTCTTGAGGGCGATCAGGAAGACGCTGCCGTACAGCGGCCCGATGAGCGTGCCCGTGCCGCCGAGGATCACCATGATGACGGCATTGACCGAGATGTCGAAATACATGAGTTCCGGGGACACGAAGCCGCGCAACAGCGGGTACAGGGTGCCGGCCAGCGCGGCCACGTCCGCGGCGATCACATAGGATGCGAGTTTGTACCGCCAGGGGTTGTAGCCCAGGGCGCGCACGCGCTCCTCGTTCGAGCGTATGGCGATCAGCACGCGTCCGAAAGGCGTGCTCGTCAGGTACAGCAGCCCCAGGTACAACACCAGGACGAAGGCCAGCGACAACATGAAGAAACTGACCGGGTCGCCCAGGTTCACATTGAAGAACCCAAAGTCGATGTCCAGCACGGGAATGCCCGTGATGCCGTCCGATCCGCCCAGGGAACGCGTGTTGTAGACCGACTGGCCGGCCACTTGGGCCAGGCCGAAGGTGATCAGGATGAAATAAACACCTTTGGATCGAATGGCGATGGCTCCGATGATCAGCGACACGACGGTGGAGGCCAGCAGGCTCAGGCCCAGTGCGCTCCAGAACCCATAGCCGCTGCCCTCCGTCAGCAGCAGGGCGGTCAGGTAGGCGCCCATGCCGAAAAACAGCGCCTGGCCCAGCGAGAACAGCCCGGTATACCCCAGCAGCAGATCGACGCTGAGGGCGATGCCCGAGAAAATCAGGGCCTCGGTGGCCAGGCGCAGATAGAAGGTTTCCTGGCTGATGCCGGCGACGATGGCGAAGGCGATGGCGACGATGAAAAAGAGCCAGGCGAGGAACCTGGTGCTGGCCGTTCCATTGAGTTTTTGCGCACCCACGGTCATCGGCTCCAATTGAACAGGCCCTGCGGGCGGACGATCAGCACAGCGATCATGATGCTGAAGATCAGCGGTTCCCCCCAGTTGGGAGCGATGTACAGGCTGGCGATGGATTCGATCTGCGTCAGCAGCAGGCCGGCCACCACCGTGCCCCAGAAACTGCCGATCCCGCCCACGATGACGACGGTGAAGGCCAGCAGGATGAAATCGTGGCCCATCGTGGGAAACACGGAATAGATCGGCGCCAGCAACACCCCCGCCAAGGCCGCCAGCGAGATGCCGAAGGCGAAGGCGCCGGAATAGATCAGGCGCACGGGCACCCCCAGGCTGGCCGTCATGTCCTTGTCATGGGCGGCCGCGCGAATCACGGCGCCCAGGCGGGTCCGGAACAGCACGAACCAGGTCAGCGTGATGATCACCGTGCCGAACACCAGCAGGAACAATCGGTAATTCGGAATGATGATGCCCGCGATCTCGGTCACGCCTGAAATGGGATTGTCCGGCTTCATCGTGTTGGGCCCGTACAGCACGTCGTACAGGTCCTTGAGGATGATGGACAGGCCGATCGTCAGCAGCAGGGTCAGCGTGTGGCGGTCCGGGCTGTGATAGACGAACCGGATCAGGCCTCGTTCCACCAGGGCGCCGATGGGCATCACCAGCAGCGGCGTGATGATCAGCGCCGCCCAGAACCCCAGGCCCAGGGCGTACAGCGTCATGCTGACGAACGCGCCCATGGCGTAGAACTCGCCATGGGCCATGTTCACCACGTCCAGCAAGCCGAATATGATGCTCAGCCCCAGGGACACCAGAATAATGGCCACGCCGATCGTCAGGCCGTTGATGACCTGCGGGCCCAGGACGAATTGCAGATATTCGATCATGTCGGTTCTTAGAAACGCTCACACGTATCCGCACCCGCGGCGTCCGCACCCTTGATCTTGTCGACGATGGTGAATCTGCCGTCCTTCACCTGCAGGACATACACGTCCATGATGGCCTGGTGGTCCCCGGCGCGCATTTCTTTCTTGCCCTGGGGGGTATCCCAGGTCAGGCCGCGCATCGCGGTGCGCACCGCGTCGGTGTCGGTGCCGCCGGCTTTTTCGACGGCGGCCTTATAGAAATACACCACGCCGTACGAGTCGGCGCCGTACAGGTCGGGCGTCGCATTGGTCTTCTTTTGGAAGTCGCTGGTGAATTTCTTGTTTTCCGGCGTATCCAGGTCGGGTGAATAACCGGCGACGGTCACGAAACCCTCGGCGGTATTGCCCATCGCCTGGATATTCTGCGCGGTGACGGCGACGGAGGCGCCCGCCAGAGTCATGCGGCTGCGTAAGCCGTATTCCTCGAGCTGGGAAAAGAAACGCACAGTGTCGTTGCCGGCCGTCGAGGTATAGATGATGGCCGGACGGCTTTGGCGGATTTGCCCGAAATAGGACGTGAAGTCCTTTTCGCCCAGCGGCGGGAACAGCTCGCCCACGATATTCAGGCCGGCCTCCTTGGCGGTGCTGACAAAACCGGCGACGGTATTGCGGCCCATTTCGTAGTCCGGGCCGACCGCCAATATGCGTGCGTCCGCTTGATGGGTCTTGATCCATTGCACCAGACCGGTGGCCTGCATGCCGCCGGGCGCATTGACGCGGAACAGATTGGGCGAGCACCGGACGCCGGTGATGGCATCGGACAGCGAAACGGTCGTGGACGCCAGGCGTTTGTTGCGCTCGGCCACCTGGCCCACTGCAATGGTGCCGCCCGAATTGACCACGCCCGTCAGGAAATCGACCTTGTCGCTCTGGAACAGTTTTTCCGCCTTGCGGGTCATGACGGCGGGATCCGCCTCGCCGTCCTCGAAAATCAGCTGGATCTGGCGGCCGGCGATCCCGCCCGACGCGTTGATTTCCTCGACGGCCAGTTCGGTGCCCCATTTGACCTGCTGGCCGATGGGCGCATAGGCGCCGGACAGCGGCGTCAGCACGCCGATTTTGATGGGTTGGTCGTTGGCTGCAAATGCGGGTGCGCAGGCGGCAGCCACCAAGGCCGCCGTGATACCGGTGGCGAACTGACAAATGACTTTGTTCATGATTGCGAGTCTCCGTCCTTATGATTAGAAAGTCCCGATGTACCAGCGACTTATCTTATAGGGAGTGGATACGAAAACCATTATCAGCGTGTCCGCTGATTTATCTCTGGGTCTTTTTTAAGGATTTTCCGTCCGACGGCGGTGCCATTTTAAGCAAGTAAATCATACTGATAGGTAAATACAAGCACTACATGATAAAGACTTGGGCGCAGGCTTTGTTCTACCATGGTTGGATATGAATACTACAGCCGGAAAGCCAGAGACATGAGTTCCGAATTGGTGAATGAATCAGGCCCGCATGTGGGTCGCCGCGCACTGCGCGTCGAGGACGCGGCCCTGTTGACCGGTCGGGGACACTATGCGGATGACGTCGGCGTCAAACCCGGCACGCTGCAGGCTGCGATCCTGCGCGCGCCGCATGCCCATGCGGAAATCGTGTCTATCGATACGGCGGCCGCGGAACAGCTGCCCGGCGTGCGGGCC
Source organism: Castellaniella sp. S9 (assembly GCF_027257175.1). Taxonomy (GTDB): domain Bacteria; phylum Pseudomonadota; class Gammaproteobacteria; order Burkholderiales; family Burkholderiaceae_B; genus Castellaniella. Next base: position 325,655 of record NZ_JAPFGD010000002.1, read on the forward strand.
GTGCTCACGGGTGCGGACGTCCGGCAATGGGCGGCGCCGTTTCCCGTCGGCGTGCACCAGCCCATGGAGCATTGGTGCATGGCCATCGACAAAGTGCGTTACGTCGGGGAACCTGTCGCGGTCGTGATCGCCGAGGACCGATACCTGGCGGAGGACGCGCTGGATTTTGTGGAGGTCCAATACCGCCAGTTGCCGGCCGCCGTCGACCCCGAGGCCGCGGCGGGCGCGCAGGCGCCCGTGCTGCACGAGGCGGTGGGCTCCAATGTGGTCACCGACCGGCATTTTTCCTACGGCGATCCCGACGCGGCCTTCGAGGCCGCGGAACACTGCGTGTCCCTGACGATCCACTACCCACGCAACTCGACGACGCCGATCGAGGGGTTCGTCGTCGTGGCCGAATACCTGGCGGGTGGCGAAGGCTACGATGTGCTGTCGAACTTCCAGGGGCCGTTTGCCATCCATACGGTGGTCGCGCGCGCCTTGAAGGTCGGCAGCTCGAGGCTGCGCCTGCGCTTCGTCAAGGACTCGGGCGGCAGCTTTGGCGTCAAGCAGGCGGTCTCGACCTACGTGGCCCTGCTGTGCCTGGCGGCGCGCAAGGCCGGGGCGCCCGTCAAATGGGTGGAAGACCGCTACGAGCACCTGATGGCCTCGGCCGCCGCCCCGAACCGGGTCACGACGATCGAGGCCGCGGTGCAGGCCGACGGCACCCTGGCCGCCCTGCGCTATGACCAGATGGACGATTGCGGCGCCTATCTGCGCGCCCCGGAACCGGCCACGCTGTATCGGATGCACGGCATCATGACGGGGGCCTATCGGGTGCGCAACCTGGCGGTGCGCAACCGGGTCGTACTGACCAACAAGACGCCCAGCGCCCTGGTGCGCGGCTTCGGCGGGCCCCAGATGTACTTCGCGCTGGAGCGCCTGATGCAGCGCATCGCGGTCGAACTGGACCTCGATCCGCTGGAGGTGATCCGGCGCAACCTGATCCAGCCCGATGCATTCCCGTATCGCGCGCCCGCCGGCGCCCTCATCGGCTCGGGCAATTACCAGGAATCGCTGGCCCTGGCGGTCGGCCGCGGCAACCTGGACGAATTGCTGCAGCGCCGCCAGGCTGCGCGCGCGGCCGGCCGGCTGTACGGCATCGGCTACGCCGCCGTCGTCGAGCCGTCCATTTCCAATATGGGCTATATCACGACCGTCATGACGGCCGAGGCGCGCGCCAAGGCGGGCCCCAAGAACGGCGCGATCGCCAGCGCGACCGTCAGCGTCGATCCGCTGGGCTGTGTGACGGTGATCATCGACTCCGTCCCCGGGGGCCAGGGGCACCGCACGGCCACCGCCCAGGTCGTGGCCGATGTGCTGGGCCTGGCGCCCGAGGACATCATCGTCAACACCGAGCTGGACACGCAAAAGGATGCCTGGTCGATCGCGGCGGGGAACTACTCCAGCCGTTTTGCCGGCGCTGTCGCCGGCAGCGTCCATGTGGCCGCCCTGCGGATCCGCGAAAAAATGGCGCAGATCGCCGCCGATACCCTGCAGGCGCCGCCGGACACGATACAGTTCGCCGGCGGCACGCTCTATTCCAGCGAGGCGCCCGATCGCCGCTTGCGTTTCCATCGCGTGGCGGGCCTGACGCATTGGTCGCCCGGTTCACTGCCCGCCGATATGCAGCCGGGCCTGCGCGAAACGGTCTTCTGGTCGCCGCCTCAGGCCGAGGCGCCCGATGACAAGGACGTGATCAACAGTTCCGCGGCTTATGGATTCATTTTTGATATTTGCGCCGTGGAAGTGGATCGCGCCACCGGGCAGGTACGCATCGACCGCTACGTGACCTCCCATGATGCCGGCTGCCTGCTGAATCCCGCCCTGGCCGAGGGCCAGATACGGGGGGGATTCGCCCAAGGCCTGGGGGCGGCCCTGCTCGAGGAGTACCGGTACGGGGCCGACGGCAGCTTCCTGTCCGGCACCTTGGCGGATTACCTGATGCCCACCGCCTGCGAGGTGCCGGAGCCCATCATCGTGCACCTCGAAACCCCGTCGCCCTACACGCCCCTGGGCGCCAAGGGCATCGGCGAGGGCAACAACATGAGCACGCCGGTGTGCATCGCCAATGCGGTGGCCGATGCCTTGGGGGTGGCCGATGTCCGCTTGCCGCTCACGCCCTCGCGCGTGCATGCGCTGCTGGCCGAGCCGGAACCCGAGCCCCCGTCGGCCGAGGCGTCCCGCGCCCCGGCGGCGTCGGCCGACGGCAGCCGCGCGGGGCGCGATACGCTGCGCATGTCCGGTACGGTGCAACTGGCCGCGCCCCCCGAACGGGTCTATGCCGTCCTGATGGATCCGGATGCGCTGGCCAGCGTCATCCCGGGGTGCCATGCCCTGGAACAGGTGGATGAGCACACCTACCGTGCGGAAGTCACGATCGGGATCGGCGTCGTCAAGGCGCGCTACCAGGCGCAGGTCACCCTCAGCGACCTCGATCCGCCGCATGGCCTGTCGCTGGGCGGCAAGGGCATGAGCGCCCTGGGAACGGCGCAGGGCAGCGGCACCGTGCGTCTCGAGCCGATGGCGGGAGGCACCCGCCTGGCATACGACTATGACATCGCGGTCAGCGGCAAGGTCGCGGCCGTCGGCAGCCGCATGCTCGAAGGGGCCGCCAAGGTCATCCTGCAGCAGCTCTTCGAGCGGCTGGGCCGCAAGGCGTCCGGTGAAACGATCGTCGCCCGTCCGTCCTGGTGGCGCCGCTTGCTGGCATTTCTGGGGATAGGCCGATGAAGCCCAGTGCTTTCGATTACGTACGCGCGGACCGCGTACAGGATATTTTCGACGCCTTCGGGCACTACGGCGCGGAGGCACGGATCCTGGCCGGCGGGCAATCCCTGATGGCCATGGTCAACTATCGGCTGGCGCGTCCCAAAGCGCTGGTCGACATCTCCCGCTGTGCCGAGCTGGATTACATGCATGTCCGGGATGGGCACCTGGTCGTGGGGGCGGCGGTCACCCAGGCCAGGGTGCAGCAGCGCGAGGCGCTGGCCCGTGAGGTGCCGCTGCTGCATCTCGCGTTTCCGTACATTTCCCATTTCCAGATCCGCAGCCGCGGCACGGTGTGCGGTTCGATCGCCCATGCGGATCCCAGCGCCGAGCTGCCCCTGTGCCTTGCGGCGCTGCAGGGCTCGGTCGTCTTGCGGTCCAAGTCCGGGCGCCGCACCCTGGCCGCGGACGCGTTCTTCACGGGCATGCTCATGACGGCCATCGAGGACGGCGAATTCATCGAGGAGGTGCGGTTCCCGCTGGCCGCCGAGGGGCAGCGCTACCGGTTCGACGAGGTGGCCCTGCGGCGCGGCGATTTCGCCATCGTCAGCCTGGCCGTGGTGGCCAGTGCCTCCGACGTCGCCCTCACCATCGGCGGGGTGGCGGACAGGCCCGTGACACGGCGCTGGCCGCGCTCCGTCGCCGGCGACTTGCCGGCCGCGCTGGCGGCATTCGCCTGGGACCTGCAGGCGCAGAGCGATCCGCACGTCAGCGCGGCCTACCGCCGCCATCTGGTTCGCACGCTGGGCCAACGACTGATTACCGAGGTGCTCGATGAAACCGTATCGTAGCGACGCATTGCAAACCATCGGCCTGATCCTGAACGGCCGCGAACGCAGCGCCCGGGCGACGCCGCGCATGCTCCTGTCCGATTTCCTGCGGCATGCGCTGGGGGCCACGGGCGTGCATGTCGGCTGCGAACACGGGGTTTGCGGCGCCTGCACCGTGCAGGTCGACGGCGTGCCGGCGCGTTCCTGCCTGATGCTCGCGGTGCAGGCCGAAGGGCGCTCGATAGAAACCGTCGAGGGCCTGAACCGCGACTGCGCCGTCGAGCTCACGGACCTGCAGCAGGCATTCAAGGACCACCATGCGCTGCAGTGCGGCTTTTGCACGGCGGGCATCCTGATGTCCAGCGATGCGTACCTGAGGCAGGAGCCCTGTCCGGATGAGGCGCAGCTGCGCGACATGCTGTCCGGCCACTTATGCCGCTGCACCGGCTACACCAACATCGTGCAGGCGCTCCAGGCCGTCGTGGCGCAGCGAAACGGGATCAAGAAGGAGGAGGACGAGAATGTTCGATCTGGGTCGTAGCTTCGTAGCATCCGTTGAACGCAGCCCTGACGCACTGGCCATCGTGGATGGCGATCTACGCCTGAGCTATGGGGAGTGGTTCGAAAAGATCCGCAGGATCGAAGGCGGGTTGGGCCGGCTCGGCATCGGGCACGGGGATCGCGTCATGGCCATCATGCAGAATCGCTGGGAGATGGCCAGCCTGCACTGGGCGTGCCAGTTGCTGGGCGCGGTCATGACGCCCCTGAACTGGCGGGCCAAGCCCGACGAGGTGGATTACTGCCTGCAGTATTCCGAATCGCGCGCGATCGTCTACGAGGATGTGTCTGCGGATGCCGTCCAGGGCGCGTCTTCCGCGGACAGTGTGCCCAGGATCGCGCTGGACGGCGCCGCAGGCGCGACCCTGGGCTTCGAGGAATTGCTGGAGGCGGCCCCCGCGGCGGACCTGATCCACGCGCAAGCGCAGGACTGGTCGCTGATGCTGTTTACGTCCGGCACCACGGGACGCCCCAAGGGCGTGCCGCGCCGCCACCAGCACGAGCGCTCCGCCGCCTTGGCGCACATCGCGCAGAACCTGTATGCGCGCGGCGAGCGGACTTTAGGGGTCATGCCGCTCTATCACACCATGGGCGTGCGCTCGCTGCTGGCCATGTCCATTCTGAACGGCTGCTTCGTCTGCGTGCGCAAGTTTGACGTGCCCCTGGCCTTGCGTTCCATCCAGCAGGAAAAGATCACCAACCTGTACCTCGTGCCCACGCTGTACCACGACATCGTCCAGCATCCGGATCTGGCGGCGACCGACATCAGCTCGGTGCGCAAGCTCGGATACGCGGGCGCTTCCATGACGGCGGCCCTGGTCAAGCGCCTGCAGGAGGTCTTTCAGCCCGAGCTGTTCGTCAATCACTACGGGTCCTCCGAGGTCTACACCTGCACCATAGAACCCGATGTCGTCAGCAAACCGGGCAGCGCGGGGAAGTCCGCGCTGAACCAGCGCATCCGCGTCATCAAATACGGCTCGGATGATATGGACGAGCTCGCCGCGATCGGCGAGGAAGGCCCGATCGCCGCGGATCTGGCCGGGGACGAGGCCTTCGAAGGCTATTGGCGGCGCCCCGATGCGGACGCCAAGGCGATACGCGGCGGCTGGTTCCTGACCGGCGACCTGGGCTACTACGATGAGGATGGCGACTTGTTCGTGACGGGCCGGGTGGACGACATGATCGTCAGCGGCGGGGAGAACATATCGCCCACCGATATCGAGAGCCTGCTGTCGCTGCATCCCGCCGTCGACGAGGTGGCCGTCGTCGGCCTGCCCGACGAGCGCTGGGGCGAAAAGGTCACCGCGTTCGTCAAGGTCAAGGCCGAGGTGAGTCCCGAGGAACTGGACGCCTATTGCCGCTCGTCGAGCCTGCCCAATTTCAAGCGTCCGCGCGGCTACGTCTTCGTGGACGAGATGCCCAAATCGCCCGTCGGCAAGATTCTGCGCCGGGTGATCAAGGAAAAGCATGCCCGCGCATGATTCTTAATTTTCACCAAACCTAGGCAAATACAATGGATCACACGAATCACTACGATGGCTTCAGCGTACAGATCAACGCCGAGGCGCAGCGCGCCGACATCATCCTCGACCGTCCTCCCCTCAACGTGATTTCCATGCCGCAGCGCGATCAGCTGCGCCAGGTGTTCGAGGCGCTGGACATCAATGACGCCGTGCGCATCATCGTATTGCGTGCGCAAGGGACCCATTTTTCCAGCGGTGGCGACATCAAGGGCTTCCTGGCCGCATCGCCGGAGCATGTCTCCAAGCTGGCCTGGAATGTCGCGGCGCCGTACCGCTGCAGCAAGCCCGTGATCGCCGCCAACCGCGGCTATTGCTTCGGCGTCGGATTCGAACTGTCTCTGGCATGCGATTTTCGCATCGTCACGAACACGACCCAGTACGCACTGCCTGAACAGAAGCTGGGACAAATCCCGGGTTCCGGCGGTTCCGCGCGCTTGCAGAAAATGATCGGCATCACGCGCACCAAGGACGTGGTCATGCGCTCGCGCCGCATATCGGGGGAACAGGCGTATGACTGGGGGATCGCCACGCAGTGCGTGGATGACGCCCAGCTCGAGGAGGCGACGGACGCCATGGCGCGCGAACTCCTGGCGTTCTCGCCGCTGGCGCAGCGCACGGCCAAGAAACTGCTGAACGATACGGACGATGCCAGCTTGTCCACGGCCATCGAGCTCGAGGGCCACTGCTACAGCCGCCTGCGTTCCTCCGAGGATTTCCGCGAGGGCGTGGAGGCCTTCCATGGCAAGCGGCCGGCGGTCTTTCGCGGAGTCTAGTTCACGGCACCGGCGTGCCGCCGGGCTGGCTCAGGGGGCCTTGTTCGCCTGGTAGACGTCGACCACCTGGCGGTACTGGCTGGGCAGCACCCCGGTGTGCTGCTGGAAAAAACGCGTGAAATGGCTTTGCGCGTTGAACCCCAGGTTGGCCGACAGCGTGCTCATGGACTCACGCGTGTCCGTGATGCCGTGGATGGCCGCCTCGACCCGCAGGATGTTGTTATAGAGCGTGGGCGTCAGGTTGGTCTGTTCGCGAAACAGCTTGAAGAAGTGGGCGCGCGACAGGCACGCCTCGGACGCCAGTGCCGCGGTGTCGACCTTGGAGCCCGCATTCGCCCGCATGTAGGAAATGGCGCGGCGAATCCGGGAATCATGAATGTGCGGGAAATCGTAGGCGCTGAGGTATGTCGTGCTGCGCCATTCCGAGAACGCGTCGATCACCAGCACCATCAAATTCGACAACTGCGTCTGCAGCGCGTCGTCGCTGATCTGCCCGCCGTACAGCATCGTCGTGGCCAGGCTCTCGGACAGCGCCCGGATCTGCGGCGGCAGATGCACGCAGGGTTGTGGAAAAAAATTGGGCGACTGGCTGGAGATGAACGACTTGTCGATCTCGCTGAGCCAAAGGGGCTCGATGTAGAACGCCAGGATCACCGTATGCGGCGCGTTGTGGTTGTGGTGCGTGTATGCGTGAGGCTCCCAGGCGTTGATCAGGACGGCGGTGTCCGCATTCAGTGGACAGTATTTGTTGCCCACCCGAAAAAAGGTGTCGGAGCCACCCACTTTGATCAGCACATGGCATTGGGAATGCGCATGGTTCACCAGCGGATGGTCCATGTTGAGCAGGGCGATGCGTCCAAATTGCCCCTGGAGAACCCGGATAGCGGATGACATTGCTGACCTCGTCGTCATGGGGAGTGACGCCGGGGCGCAATCCAGCGGACATCGCGCCCCATCACTAGCCAAAATAGTAGCACTTATGTGATGCACCGGCCTCTGTCGACGGGAGGAGGGCTGGTCGCCCCAAGATTCTTGTTATCGGTATATAGTTATATATATTACGATAATGTTTCGACGACAAGGAAGGAATCATGCAAATTCGACGTTTGATGCTCGCGTGCGCACTCTCCTGCGTCATGGCGCCCGCCATGGCGCAGGACCTTTTGGTTTCGGCGGCGGCCAGCCTGACAAACGCCTTCAAGGATCTGGCCGCCCAGTACCAGGCGGCGCATCCCGGGCTCCAGGTCCAGACCAATTTCGGCGCTTCCGACGTCGTGCTGCAGCAAATCATCCAGGGCGCGCCCGCCGACGTGTTCGCCTCGGCCGACCAAAAGGCGATGGACAAGGCGGTCGAGGCCCAGGCCGTCGATCCCTCCACCCGCCGGGACTTCGTGCGCAATGAGGTGGTGCTGATCGTGCCGGCCGGCAATCCCGCCGGAATCCGTTCGCTCGAGGACCTGCATGGCGACAAGGTCACGCGCATCGCGTTCGGCAATCCGGCGTCGGTGCCGGTCGGCCGCTACACGCAGGCGGCGCTCGAGCAGTCCGGCGACTGGCAGGCGGTCCAGTCGCGCGAGATTCTGGGGCAGAACGTGCGCCAGGTCCTCAGCTACGTCGAGCGCGGCGAGGTCGATGCCGGTTTCGTATTCGCCACCGATGCCGCCCTGATGCAGGACAAGGTCTCGGTCGTCCAGTCGGTCCAGACCCCCACGCCGGTCGTCTATCCGATCGCGCTGGTCCGGCGCGAGGGCCGGGCGCCGCAGGCGCAGGGCTTCCTCGACTATGTCTTGTCGGACGCGGGCCAGTCGATATTGGCGAAGTACGGTTTCGCCAAGCCGTGATTCCGCGGACGGATACGCCGCCGCGGACACATACCGCCGGGCCTTGGATGGCGGCATTCGCGCGGGCGGGCGGGCGGGGCGAGGGCGTGAGGTCATGAGCAGCAGCGTCTGGGTGCCTCTGCTGTTGTCGCTCAAGGTCGCCGCCTGGGCGACCCTGTTGGCGACGGTGCTGGGCGTGGCGGTGGCCTACGGCCTGTCGCTGTGGTCGTCGCGCTGGTGCGACCTGGTCGACGCCGTCCTGACCCTGCCCATGGTCCTGCCGCCGACGGTGACGGGTTATTACCTGCTGGTGCTGCTGGGCCGGCGCGGATGGCTGGGGCCCTGGCTGGCCGACATGGGGATCGAATTGGTCTTCACCTGGCAGGGGGCGGTGGTGGCCGCCTCGGTCGTGGCATTCCCCATGGTGCTGAAGGCCGCGCGTGCCGCTTTCCTGGACGTGGATCATCGCCTCGAGCAGGCGGCCTCGGTCCTGGGCGTGTCGCCCGCGGCGGTGTTCTTCCGGGTCAGCCTGCCGCTGGCCTCGCGCGGCATCCTGGCCGGGGTGCTGCTGGCGTTTGCGCGGGCGCTGGGCGAGTTCGGCGCGACCCTGATGGTGGCCGGCAGCATCCCGGGCCGGACCCAGACCCTGTCGATCGCGATCTACGAGGCCGTCCAGGCGGGCGAGGACGGCTACGCCAACTTCCTGGTCCTGGTCACCTCGGCCACCTGCATCGCGGCCCTGTGCCTGGCGGCGTGGCTGACGCCGGGCGCGGGCCGGCTGCGCAAGGCGAGGCGCGCGCCATGAGCCTGCGGGTCGCCATCCGCCGCCGCGTCGGCGGGGACACGGGCTTCGAGCTGGATGTGCGGCTCGAGACCGCCGCGCGCCGCGTCGCGCTGTTCGGTCCGTCGGGAGCCGGCAAAAGCCTGACCATGCAGGCCATCGCCGGCCTGCTCAAGCCCGACGAGGGCCGTATCGAGGTGGCCGGCAGGGTCTTGTTCGACAGTGCGCATGGCATCGACGTGCCGCCCAGGGCCCGGCGCCTGGCCTATCTGTTCCAGGACTACGCGCTGTTCCCGCACCTGACGGTGCGCCAGAACATCGGCTTCGGCCTGACGCGCGGCTGGCTCAACCGCCACGGCCGGCGCCCGTTGCCGGCATCCGCCCAGCGCTGGGTCGAGGCCTTCCATCTGGCGGCCCTGCTGGATCACTATCCGGCCCAATTATCCGGCGGCCAGCGCCAGCGCGTGGCCTTGGCGCGCGCCTTGTCCACCGAGCCGGGACTGATGCTGCTCGACGAGCCGCTGTCCGCGCTGGACGCCGGCCTGCGGGTGCAGATGCGCCTGGAGCTGGCGCGGCTGCAGGCACAGATCGACATTCCCACCGTGCTGATCACGCACGACCCGGGCGACGTCGAGGCCCTGGCCGACGAGGTCTTCCACATCGACCAAGGCCGCATCCGCGGCCATGGCCCGGTGCCCATCAATCCAGCGTACCCAGCAGCACGTCCGACGCTTTGAACACCGCCGTGATGTCCTGGCCCTCGGCCAGCGCCATGGCGCGCAGATCCTCGCCGCCCAGGGTGGCGGTGATGCGGGTGTTCGGCGCCACATCCACGCCGACCTCGGCCTGGTGCCTGCCGCCCACGATGCGCGAAATCCTGCCGCGCAGCTGGTTGCGGGCGGACAGCCGCGCGCCGGGGTCGAGCTGCGCCAGCATCACCGCCGGTGCCTTGATGAAGGCGAGGGCGCGGCGGCCCTCGCGCAGGCCCAGCGCAACCGTGCTGGCATGCGTGATGAATGCCACGATGGGCAAGCCCTCGGCGGTCTCGAGCGTGACCTCGTCATTGACCTCGCCGGGGACGATGCGCCGGATGGTCCCCAGCAGCCGATTGCGCGCCGAGGTCTGCACCATCATGTATTGCAGCAATTCCAGATTGCGCGGCGCATCCGGCCCGAAGCGCGCCAGGACGTCCATGAACCGCTGGTGTTCCTGGCGCATGCGCTCGTACCAGTCGATCAGCTCGCGGGCGCGCGGCGTCAGCGAGGCGCCGCCGCCGCGCTTGCCGCCCGTCACGCGCTCGACCAGCGGGCTGTCCGCCAGGTTGTTCATGGTGTCCACCGCATCCCAGGCGGCCTTGTAGCTCAGGCCGACCTTGCGCGCGGCCGCGCTGATCGAGCCCTCGGTGCCGATGGCCGCCAGCAGCGCCATGCGGCGTTCGGTGCCCCAGTTCTGCGCCTGGCTGCGCAGCGTCAGTGAGGTCGTGAGTTCGGGAGGGGCGGGCGGGCGAGGCATGGCGTCGAGTGTAAGTGTGTGTCCCTGATTGCTCAAGGGATTCCTTTCCTTTTCGCCGCCCGCGTCGGCCCGGAAGTCCTGTTAGAATGACAACGGCGGGCCCCTTCGCATGGTTCGGCGGTGAATCTGGTCAGGTCGGGAACGAAGCAGCCACAGCCGTGCGGAACCAGTGCCGAAGTCAGGCTCGCCTTCTCTTTCGACCATGATCGCGGCTTATCCATGAGCTACCTCGTATTGGCGCGCAAATGGCGTCCACGTTCGTTTGACACGCTGATCGGGCAGGACCACGTCGTCCGCGCGCTCACGCATGCACTGGACAGCGGCCGCCTGCACCATGCCTGGCTGTTCACCGGCACCCGGGGCGTGGGCAAGACCACCCTGTCGCGCATCCTGGCCAAGTCCCTGAATTGCGAACAAGGCGTCACCGCGACGCCCTGCGGGCATTGCCGGGCCTGCACCGAGATCGACGCGGGCCGCTATGTGGACTACATCGAACTCGACGCCGCCTCGAACCGCGGCGTCGACGAGATGACCCAGCTGCTCGAGCAGGCCGTCTACGCGCCGTCCTCGGCCCGCTACAAGGTCTACATGATCGACGAAGTCCACATGCTCACCGGGCATGCCTTCAACGCCATGCTCAAGACCCTCGAGGAACCCCCCGAGCACGTCAAGTTCATCCTCGCGACCACCGATCCGCAGAAAATCCCGGTGACCGTGCTGTCGCGCTGCCTGCAGTTCAACCTCAAGCAGATGACCGTCACGGCCATCGTCGACCATTTGCGCCACGTCCTGGCCGAGGAATCCATTCCGGCCGAGGCCGAGGCCTTGCGGCTGATCGCGCAGGCGGCGGGTGGATCGATGCGCGATGCGCTGTCGCTCACCGACCAGGCCATTTCGTTCAGCGCGGGCCAGCTCACCGGCGCGGCGGCGCGCGACATGCTGGGCACGCTCGACCAGCATCACCTGGTGACGCTGCTGCGCGCCCTGGCTGCCGCGGACACCCCCGGCATCCTCGCCGTGGCCGACGATCTGGCGGCGCGCGGGCTGTCCTACCAGGCGGCGCTGGCCGACCTGGCGGTGCTGCTGTCGCGCATCGCCATCGCCCAGCGCCTGGGCGCTCCCCGCGAGGACGACGACCCCCTGGCGCCCGAGATCCAGGCGCTCGCCCAGGCCTTGCAGCCTGACGAGGTCCAGTTGTTCTATGCCGTGGCGGTCAACAGCCGCCACGAACTCTCCCTGGCGCCCGACGAATACGCGGGTTTCGTGATGGCCTGCCTGCGCATGCTGGCGCTGCTGCCCGCCGACCGGGCGGCAACGCCTGTGCCGCCGGCCGCGGCGCCGGCTCCCGCGCCTGCTGGCGACCGCTCCGCCGCCCCTGACGCAGGCCCCGCCATGGCGCCGGCGGCTTCATCCCCGGCGGCTGTGCCCCCGCCGGCTGCGTCCGAGGTCGCGCCGCCTCCCGGACTCGTGCCTGCGGTCCCCGGACCAGCGGCCGCATCCGGTCCCGCTGCGCCCGGCCCCGATGCCTCCCCCGCACCAAAGGCCGAACCGGACGCCGCCTTGCCGGCGGTCGCCGAACTCGAACCTGCACCCGAAGCCGGACCCGAAGCCGAAGCCGCCGGCGAGCCGCCGGGCACGGATGGGCCGCCGGCCTGGGACGACGATATTCCGGATTTTCCCGAAGGCGATGACGGCCTCGTGCCCGTCGGCATCGAGGACGACGAGGTCCTCCTCGACGAGGCGCCACCGGGTGCCGTGCCGGCCACCGGCATCCGCGGGCCGGCCGCGGCGGCGCCCCTGCCGGATCCACGGGACGTGGGATCGCGCGACTGGCCGGCGCTGGCGGCGGCCCTGCCGGTCACGGGCGCGGCCGCCGAACTCGCCGTCAACAGCGAATGGATCTCGGGCGACGAGCATCAGGTGCGCCTGCGGGTCGCCATTCAGTCCCTGACCGAGGGTGGCGGGCCCGAGCGCTTGCGCACGGTGCTCTCCGAACATTTCGGGCGGGTGATCCGCCTCGAGATCGAGTGCGGTTCCACCGGCGAGGACACCGCCTATGCGGTCGACCAGTCGGCGCGGGCGGCCCGCCAGCAGGCCGCCGAGGACGCCGTCCCGGCGGACGCCGTGGTGCAGGCAATGACGCAGGCTTTCGGCGCCCGAGTGGTGCCGGGTTCGGTGCGGCCGCCTGCGGTATAGTCCATTCTTTGCTCAAATATTTGAGGACGGATCACTTCATGATGAAAGGACAAATCGCGGGCTTGATGCGCCAGGCCCAACAGATGCAGGAAAACATGAAAAAGGCGCAGGAAGCCCTGGCCGACATCATTGTCGAGGGGGGCTCGGGCGGCGGCCTGGTCAAGGTGTCCATGAGCTGCAAGCACGACGTCAAGCGCGTGACGATCGATCCCTCCCTGTTCGACGACGACCGCGACATGATCGAGGATCTCGTGGCGGCCGCGTTCAACGATGCCTTGCGCAAGGCCGAGACCACGGCCCAGGAAAAAATGTCCGAGGTCACCGCCGGGATGTCCCTGCCGCCGGGCATGAAGCTGCCGTTCTGATGGACCCCAGCCTGCCCGAGCCCGAACCGCTGCGCGCCCTGATCCAGGCCCTGCGCGGGCTACCGGGGGTGGGTGTGCGTTCGGCCCGGCGCATGGCGTATCACCTGCTGCAGCACGACACCGACGGCGCCTTGCGCCTGGGCCGTGCCCTGCAGGATGCCGTGGGGCAGCTGCGCCATTGTGCGCGGTGCAATTCCTTCTCGCAGGACGAACTGTGCCCGACCTGCGCCCATGCGGACCGCGACCCGGCGCTGCTGTGCGTGGTCGAGACCCCGGCCGACCAGAACATGATCGAGGCCAGCCACGGCTATCGGGGGCTGTACTACGTGCTGATGGGGCGCCTTGCGCCGCTGGAGGGCGTAGGCCCGGACCAGCTCCAGTTCGCGCGCCTGCTGGAGCGCGCCACCGACGGGCTCGTGCGCGAGGTCATCCTGGCGACGAACTTCACCGCCGAGGGCGAGACCACGGCGCATTACCTGTCCGACATGCTGCGCGCCCGCGGGCTGACGGTCAGCCGCCTGGCGCGTGGCGTGCCCAGCGGCGGCGAACTCGAATACGTGGACGCCGGCACCATCGCCTGGGCGCTGCTCGAGCGCCGGCCCGGCTGACCCTCCCGGATACCCGCGCGGTGCGCGTGGGCAGGGAAGTTCCCGGCTGATTTTGGCATCCGATCCCGTTATCATGGCCGGAACTGTCCCGAGGGAGTCCGCCATGCCCGTTTCACGTCGTGAATTGCTCAAGGCCGCGGGGGCGGCCGGCCTGATGGGGGTGCTGCCCGGCATCGCCCGTTCGCAGTCCCTGGAAAAGACCTCGCTGACCATCGCGGTGGGTGGCCAGGCCCTGATCTATTACCTGCCCCTGTCGGTCGCCCACCTCAAGGGCTACTTCAAGGACGAGGGCCTGGATGTGACGATCGCCGATTTCGCCGGGGGCTCCAAGGCCCTGCAGGCCGTGGTCGGCGGCAGCGCCGACGTGGTGTCCGGCGCCTTCGAGCACACCATCAACCTGCAGGCCAAGGGTCAGTACTACCGGGCGTTCGCACAGCAGGGCAGGGCGCCGATGATCGTGCTGGCGGTCTCGAAGCAGACCCTGGGGAACTACCAATCGCCCGCCGACCTCAAGGGCCGCAAGATCGGCGTCACCGCGCCGGGCTCCTCGACCAACATGATGGCCAGCTTCTTCCTGGCCCAGCATGGGATCAAGCCCACAGAGGCCTCCTTCATCGGGGTCGGCGCCGGTGCGGGCGCGGTGACCGCCATGCGCAGCGGCCAGATCGATGCGATGTCGAATCTCGACCCGGTGATCAGCACTTTGCTCAAGGAGGACGCCGTGCAGATCATCGCCGATACGCGCACCCTCAAGGACACTGTCCAGATCTTCGGCGGCAACATGCCCTCGGGGTGCCTGTACACCTCCCAGGCGTTCATCGACGCGCATCCCAACACCACGCAGGCGCTGGCCAACGCCATGGTCCGCGCCGACAAATGGATCCAGTCCGCCGGTCCCGACGAGATCGCCGCCCTGGTGCCCAAGACCTACCTGCTGGGCGATCCCGAACTCTACAAGCTCGCCTTGCGCGGCAACCTCGAGGCGCTCTCGCCGGACGGAATGGTGCCCGAGGACGGCCCGCAAACCGCCTTGAACGCCCTGGCCGAGTTCGTGCCGCGCTTCGACAAGTCGGCCATCGACATCTCCCGGGTCTGGACCAACGATTTCGTCGCCAGGGCAAACCAGAAATACCCTCATGCCTGAGGCTCTGGGCCTGGACCGCGTCACCTGCACGTTTCCGGCGGCGCAGGGCGGCGCGTACACGGCGATGCGCGAGGCCACGCTGGCGGTGGCCGCGGGCGAGTTCGTCTCGGTGGTCGGGCCGACGGGCTGCGGCAAGTCGACGCTGCTCAACATGGCCGCGGGCCTGCTGGCGCCGACGGCAGGCACGGTACGCGTGTTCGGCGACCTCTTGCAGGGCATCAACCACCGCGCCGGCTACATGTTCCAGGGGGAGGCGCTGATGCCCTGGCGCACGGCGCTTGCCAATGTGACGACGGGGCTCGAGTTCGCCGGCGTGCCGCCGGCCGAAGCCCGTGGGCGCGGCATGGACTGGCTGCGGCGCGTCGGCCTGGGCGGCTTCGAGGACCGCTATCCGCACCAGATGTCCGGCGGCATGCGCAAGCGCACCATGCTGGCCCAGACTTTGATCCGCGATCCCGACATCATCCTCATGGACGAGCCTTTTTCCGCGCTCGACGTCCAGACGCGCCAGCTCATGGAGAACGAGGTCCTGGACCTCTGGATGGCCAGCCGCAAGGCGGTGCTGTTCATCACCCACGACTTGGACGAGGCCATTGCCATGAGCGACCGGGTGGTGGTGCTCTCGGCCGGGCCCGACACCCATCCGATCGGCGATTTTCCCATCGACATCCCACGGCCACGCGACGTGGCCGAGATCCGCACCCATCCGCGCTTCGTCGCGCTGCACCGGGCCATCTGGGCGGTGCTGCGCGACGAGGTCCTCAAGGGCTATGCCCGCCAGAGGCAGGCCTGACATGAAGGGGCCCTGGTCCGCGCCGCTGCTGCGCACGCTGCAGGTCCTGCTGCTGGCGGCGATCCTGCTCATCTGGCACCTGGCCTCCGCCAACCGCGACGTGGCTTTCTTCTTTGGCCGGCCCCTCGAGGTCGCCCAGGTGATCTGGGCCTGGTTCGTCACCGACGCCGGCATCTACCGCCACCTGGGGGTCACCCTGATCGAGACCGTGCTGGCCTTTGCGATCGGCACGGCAGGGGGATTGGGCTTCGGCTTGTGGCTCGGCCTGTCGCGCGGCGCCAGCGCGCTGCTCGATCCCTACATCACCGCCGCCAACTCGATGCCGCGCGTCATTCTGGCGCCGATCTTCGCCATGTGGTTCGGGCTCGGCATCTGGTCCAAGGTCGCCCTGGCAGTGACCCTGGTGTTCTTCATCGTGTTCTTCAACGTCTACCAGGGGGTGCGCGAGGTCAGCCCGACGCTGCTGGCCAACGCCCGCATGCTGGGCGCCAGCCGCCGCCAGCTGCTGCGCCACGTCTACATCCCCTCGGCGACGAGCTGGGTGTTCTCCAGCCTGCACACGTCGGTGGGGCTGGCCTTCGTGGGCGCGGTGGTGGGCGAGTACCTGGGATCGGCCGCGGGGGTGGGCTACCTCATCCTGCAGGCCGAGGGCACCTTCGACGTCAACACGGTGTTTGCGGGGATCGTCGTATTGACGGTCTTTGCCTTGCTGCTCGACGGCGTGGTCACCCTGGTCGAGCGGCGCCTGCTGGCGTGGCGCCCGAGTCCCGGCGGATCCGGGATGCTCTGACCCTGCGGTGGGCGGCTCAGCCCCCGTCCCGCGACCGCGTGACCAGGGCGTCGAGCTTGATCGCATCCGCCGTGAATGCCCGGATCCCCTCGGCCAGTTTTTCCGTGGCCATGGCGTCCTGGTTCAGTTCGGTGCGAAAGGCCACCTCGTTGCTGGCCTGCCAGGCCGGTGCCTCGGCCTTGGCCGATTCGATGCTTAGACGGGCCGTCAGGGGCGCCGTGCTGGCGGCCAGCCGGCCCAGCAATTCGGGGCTGATCGTCAACAGGTCGCAGCCCGCCAGGGCGCGGATCTGGCCGATGTTGCGAAAGCTCGCGCCCATGACCTGGGTCGGAATGTCGTAGGCCTTGTAATAGGTGTAGATGCGCTCGACCGACCGGACGCCCGGGTCGTCGGGGCCGGCATGGGCGGCCTCGTCCCAGTCCGCCCCGGCGGATTTCTTGAACCAGTCGTAGATGCGGCCCACGAAAGGCGAGATCAGCGTGACCTTGGCCTGGGCGCAGGCCAGCGCCTGGGGCAGTGAAAACAGCAGCGTGAGGTTGCAGTGGATGCCCTCGGCCTGCAGCACGCGGGCCGCCTGGATGCCTTCCCAGGTGGAGGCGAGCTTGATCAGCACGCGTTCGCGCTCGATGCCGGCGCGTTCGTACAGGCCGATGATCTGGCGGGCGCGCTCGATGCTGGCCTGGGTGTCGAACGACAGGCGGGCGTCGACCTCGGTGGACACCCGGCCCGGGACGATGGCGAGGATCTCGCGGCCGAAGGCGACCAGCAGGCGATCGACTTGTTCGGCCAGCGCAGCGCCGGGATGGTCGCGCAGCACCTGCTCCAGCAAGGGGCGATAGGCGTCCTGCTGGACGGCCTTGAGGATCAGCGAGGGATTGGTCGTTGCATCGGTGGGACGATAGGCGCGCATGGCCTCGAAATCGCCGGTATCGGCGACGACCGTGGTCAAGGCGCGCAGGGATTCGAGTTCGGAGGACATGGCTGCAGCAACAAAAATGTGAAAAGCCCTACTGTAGTGCATTTGGGCGGGGCAGGGGGGTGGGGCGGTCCGAGACTGTATAATAGGAAAGTTTGCATATCGATATTACAACCGGGGTTTATCTTGCTGCCGTCAATCTTTCCCGAGGGTCCCAGCGGCCTTGTTCCAGCAATTCTAGCCTTGGCTGACGGTACTGTGTTTCGGGGCGTATCCATCGGGGCGGACGGCCACAGCGTGGCCGAGATCGTCTTCAATACCTCGATGACCGGCTATCAGGAAATCCTGACCGATCCCAGCTACAGCGGCCAGATCGTCACCCTCACGTATCCGCACATCGGCAACACCGGGGTCAATCCCGAGGACGTCGAGTCCTCCAAGGTGCATGCCGCCGGCCTCGTCGTGCGCGACTGTCCCGCCCGCATGTCCAGCTTCCGCGCCAGCCAGACCCTGCCCGACTACCTCAAGGCGCAGGGCGTGGTGGCAATCTCGGGCGTTGACACGCGCAAGCTCACGCGCATCCTGCGCGACCACGGCGCCCAGGGCGCCTGCATCCTGGTCGGCGAGGACGTCGAGCGCGCGATCGAGCTCGCCCGCGGCTTTCCGGGCATGGCTGGCCAGGATCTCGCCGCGGCGGTCGGCACCCGGCAGGCCGGGGCCTGGGCCCAGGGCACCTGGGCGCTGGGCCAGGGCTTCAGCCGCCGCGACGGCGATCTGTTCCACGTCGTCGCCTACGACTACGGCATCAAGGCCAACATCCTGCGCCTGCTGGCCGACCGCGGCTGCCGCATCACGCTGGTGCCCGCCACCACGCCGGTCGAGGACATCCTCGCCCAGCAGCCCGACGGCGTGTTCCTGTCCAACGGTCCGGGTGATCCGGCCGCGTGCGACTATGCGGCCGACACTTGCCGCGCCGTGCTCGAGCGCGGCATCCCGCTCTTTGGCATCTGCCTGGGCCAGCAGGTCCTGGGCCTGACCCTGGGCGGGCATACGATCAAGATGAAGGCCGGCCATCACGGCGCCAACCACCCGGTGCAGGACCTCGACACCGGCCGCGTGTTCATCACCAGCCAGAACCACGGCTTCACGGTGGATGGCGACACCCTGCCGGCCAACGCCCGGGTCACCCACGTATCGCTCTTCGACGGCACCTTGCAGGGCTTCGAGCTCACCGACCGCCCGGTCTTCTGCTTCCAGGGCCACCCCGAGGCCAGCCCGGGACCGCACGACATCCTGGTGCTGTTCGACAAGTTCATCGACCTGATGGCCCGCCACAAGGCCCAGTCCTCCCAATAAGAAAACCACCGCCATCCCATGCCCAAGCGTTCAGACATCCAGAGCATCCTCATCATCGGCGCCGGCCCGATCATCATCGGCCAGGCCTGCGAATTCGACTATTCCGGGGCCCAGGCCTGCAAGGCCCTCAAGGCCGAAGGGTTCCGCACCATCCTGGTCAACAGCAATCCGGCCACCATCATGACGGATCCGGAGACGGCCGACGTCACCTACATCGAGCCCGTCACCTGGCAGGCGGTCGAAAAAATCATCGAGGCGGAAAAACCCGACGCGCTGCTGCCCACCATGGGCGGGCAGACCGCGCTGAACTGCGCCCTGGACCTGGCGCGCCACGGCGTGCTGGAGCGTCACGGGGTGGAACTCATCGGCGCCAATGCCCAGGCCATCGAAAAGGCCGAGGACCGCCAGAAATTCAAGCAGGCCATGACCGACATCGGGCTCGAGTCGGCCAAGTCCGGCGTCGCCCACAGCATGGACGAGGCCTGGGACGTCCAGCGCCGCATCGCGGCCGAGCTCGGCCATTCGGGCTTCCCGGTGGTCATCCGGCCCAGTTTCACGCTGGGCGGCACGGGCGGGGGGATCGCCTACAACAGCGAGGAATTCGAGGTGATCTGCCGCCGCGGCCTCGAGGCCTCGCCGACGAACGAGCTGCTGATCGAGGAATCCCTGCTGGGCTGGAAGGAATTCGAGATGGAGGTCGTGCGCGACAGCGTCGACAACTGCATCATCGTGTGTTCGATCGAGAACCTCGACCCCATGGGCGTGCACACGGGCGACTCGATCACGGTGGCCCCGTCCCAGACCTTGACCGACAAGGAATACCAGATCATGCGCGATGCGTCGATCGCGGTGCTGCGCGAGGTCGGCGTGGACACCGGCGGATCGAACGTGCAGTTCGCCGTCAATCCGGCCAACGGCCGCATGATCGTCATCGAGATGAACCCGCGCGTCTCGCGATCCTCGGCCCTGGCGTCCAAGGCCACCGGCTTTCCGATCGCCAAGGTGGCCGCGCGCCTGGCGGTGGGCTATACGCTCGACGAACTGCGCAACGAGATCACCGGCGGCGCGACCCCGGCCTCGTTCGAGCCGGCCATCGACTACGTCGTCACCAAGGTCCCGCGCTTCGCCTTCGAGAAGTTCCCGCAGGCCGACGCCCGCCTGACCACCCAGATGAAATCGGTGGGCGAGGTCATGGCCATCGGCCGCACCTTCCAGGAATCGTTTCAGAAGGCCTTGCGCGGCCTCGAGGTCGGCGTCGACGGCCTCAATCAGAAGACCACCGATCGCGAACGCCTGCAGATCGAACTGGGCGAGCCCGGCCCCGAGCGCATCTGGTACGTGGGCGACGCCTTCGCGCAGGGCTTTACCCTCGACGAGGTCCATGCCCTGACGAGCATCGACCCGTGGTTCCTCGCCCAGATCAAGGAAATCGTCGACATCGAGCTGGCTCTCGAGCAACGCACCCTCAGCGATCTCGACGACCGCACGGTCCGCGAACTCAAGCGGCGCGGCTTCTCGGACCGGCGCCTGGCCTTCCTGCTGGACACCACCGAGGCCGAGGTGCGCAAGCTGCGCCACCAGATGAACGTGCGCCCCGTCTACAAGCGCGTCGACACCTGCGCGGCCGAATTCCCCACCACAACCGCCTATCTGTACTCCACCTACGAGGACGAGTGCGAGGCCGAGCCCACGGACCGCCGCAAGATCATCGTCCTGGGGGGCGGCCCCAACCGCATCGGCCAAGGCATCGAGTTCGACTACTGCTGCGTGCATGCCGCGCTGGCGCTGCGCGAGGACGGCTTCGAGACCATCATGGTCAACTGCAACCCCGAGACGGTCTCCACCGACTACGACACCTCCGACCGCCTGTACTTCGAGCCCCTGACGCTCGAGGACGTGCTCGAGATCGTGCACAAGGAAAACCCGGCCGGCGTGATCGTCCAGTACGGCGGCCAGACCCCGCTGAAGCTCGCGCGCGCGCTCGAGGCCAACGGCGTGCCCATCATCGGCACCAGCCCCGATTCGATCGACGTGGCCGAGGACCGCGAACGGTTCCAGAAACTATTGACCAAGCTCGGCCTGCGCCAGCCCGCCAACCGCACGGCGCGCACCGAGAACGAGGCCCTCGCCCTGGCCGGCGAAATCGGCTATCCCCTGGTGGTGCGCCCCAGCTACGTCCTGGGCGGCCGCGCCATGGAGATCGTCCACGAGCCCCAGGATCTCGAGCGCTACATGCGCGAGGCCGTCAAGGTCAGCAACGATTCCCCGGTGCTGCTGGACCACTTCCTGAACAATGCCACCGAAGTCGACGTGGACTGCCTGGCCGACGGCGAGCAGGTCATCATCGGCGGCGTGATGGAGCACATCGAGCAGGCCGGCGTGCACTCGGGCGATTCGGCCTGCAGCCTGCCGCCGTATTCGCTGTCGGACGAGACGGTCGCCGAGATCGAGCGCCAGACCGCCCTGATGGCGCGCGCCCTGGGCGTCAAGGGTCTGATGAACGTGCAGTTCGCCATCCAGGACGGCGAGGTCTACGTGCTCGAGGTCAACCCGCGCGCCTCGCGCACCGTGCCGTACGTCTCCAAGGCCACCGGCAAGCAGCTCGCCAAGATCGCCGCGCGCGTGATGGCGGGCAGCACGCTGGCGGATCAAGGCATCGCCTCGATCCCGGCGCCGCGCCACTATTGCGTCAAGGAGGCCGTCTTCCCCTTCGTCAAGTTCCCCGGCGTGGACACCATCCTGGGGCCCGAGATGAAGTCCACCGGCGAGGTGATGGGTGTGGGCGAATCCTTCGGCGAGGCCTTCGTGAAATCGCAGATCGCCGCCGGCGCCTGGCTGCCTGAATCGGGCCGCGTCTTCATCAGCGTGCGCGACCAGGACAAGCCGCGCGCCGTCGAGGTTGCCCGCGGCCTGGCCGCCATGGGCTTCGACCTGGTGGCCACGCGCGGCACGGCCGCCGTCATCGAGGGCGCCGGCTTGCGGGTGCAGATCGTCAACAAGGTCACCGAGGGCCGCCCCAACATCGTCGACATGCTCAAGAACGGCGAGATCGCGATGGTCATCAACACCGTCGAAGAGCGCCGCAATGCCATCGCCGACTCGCGCACCATCCGCATCCAGTCCCTGGCCAACCGGGTGACGTTCTTCACGACCATCGCCGGTGCGCGCGCCGCGGTCGAGGGGCTGCAGTACCTGCGCCATGGCGGCGGCCTGAAGGTCTACGCCCTGCAGGCCATGCACGCGGCCTGACCGTTCCATGGACCCGGGCGCCGGCCTCGAACAGGCCGAGCGCCCGTAAAATGCCCCTCATGGAACCGACCCACGCCACGCATCTTCCCGCCTCGCGCGACACCGACCGCTCCCAGGCCGCGATCCTGAGGGCGGCGCGCGACGAATTCGCCGAGCACGGTTTCGCCGGCGGGCGGGTCGACCGCATCGCCGAGCGCGCGGGCGTCAACAAGCGCCTGATCTACTATTACTTCGGCAACAAGAACGCCCTGTTCCTGTCGGTGCTGGAGGGTGCGTATGCGGACATCCGGGCGGCCGAGCAGGGGCTGCACCTCGATGTGCTCGATCCGGTCCAGGCCCTGCGCAAGCTGGTGACCTTCACCTGGCATTATTTCCTCGAGCATCCCGAATTCCTGTCCCTGCTGGGCAGCGAAAACCTGCTGCGGGCCAGCCACCTCAAGAAATCCAGCAAGATCCGCGAAATGCACTCGCCATTGGTGCAGATGCTCGACACCCTGTTGGCGCGCGGTCGCGCGCAAGGCATTTTTCGCGCGGGCATCGACCCCGTGCAGCTCTATATCTCCATCGCCTCGCTGGGCTTCTTCTACCTGGCCAACAACCACACCCTGTCGGTGATCTTCGGACGCGACCTGCGCGCGCCCGACGCCCTGGACCAGCGCCTGGCCCACATGACCGACCTGGTGGTCGGCTACGCGTCCAGCCAGCCGGACGACGGCGAGGGATATCCCTAGGCCCGGTCGTTATTGACACCTGATTCGCCTTACGATCATAATTCACCATTCAGTGAATTAAGGAAAAAACGTGGGGCGCAGGCCGGAACATGGCAGGCGACACTGCGGGGAGCCCTGGATGTTTCGCAAGTTGATCATGTCACCGGCCATACGGCCGATCCTGCTGGTCGTGTTCCTGGTCGTGCTCTGGGATCTCACCATCCGGCTTTTCAGCATTCCCGCCTACCTCATCCCGCCGCCGGGCAAAGTCATGGTCCAGCTCGTCGAGCAATGGCCGATGCTGCTGTCCGAAAGCTACTTCACCACCGAGGCGACCGTCTGGGGCTTTCTCCTGTCCATCGTGGTCGGCGTGCCGATCGCCATGGTGATCGCCTATTCCCGGATCGTCGAATCCTACGTCTATCCGCTGCTGGTGTTCTCGCAAAGCGTGCCCAAGGTCGCGATCGCCCCGCTGTTCGTGGTGTGGTTCGGCTTCGGCATCCTCCCCAAGGTCATCACCGCGTTTCTGCTGGGCTTTTTCCCGATTGTCGTGTCCACCGTCATGGGCTTCAAGTCGGTCGAGTCCGATATGCTCGACCTGGCCCGCTCCATGGGCGCGAGCCGGCTGCAGACCTTTTTCAAGATCAGCCTGCCGGCGGCGCTGCCGGCCATGTTCAGCGGCCTCAAGGTGTCGGTCACGCTCGCCGTGGTCGGTGCGGTGGTGGGCGAATTCGTGGGCTCGAATTCCGGCATCGGCTACGTCCTGCAGGTGGCCAACGGAAACTTCGACCTGCCGCTGATGTTCGCCGGCTTGGTGCTGCTGTCGGTCATCGGCGTGCTGCTGTTCGCGGTCGTCGACCTGATCGAGCGCATGATGATCCCCTGGCATGCCTCGCAGCGCGTCAATTAGATGATGGCGGGCTCGCGCCGGCGGCTCCCGGCGTGGGGATACCTGGTTTTTTCGTAGTCGCTCATGGCGGCTTGGACAATGACGGGCCGGCAGCGCCCAAAGGAGACACGCATGATTCGCAACTTGCTCAAAGCAGGGCTGGGCCTGGCCCTGACCGCCGCGATGCTGGGCGCCGCGCCGGCCCAGGCTCAGGACAAACCCAAGGACGACGTCACGTTGATGCTGAACTGGTATCTGTACAGCGAGCATGCGCCGTTCTTCCTGGGCAAGAAGCTCGGCTACTACGCTGACGAAGGCATCAATCTCGACATCCAGGAGGGCCGGGGCTCCGCTGTCACCGCGCAGGCCGTCGCCGCCAAGTCCGTGAACTTCGGCTACATCGACGTGACCACCATGATCAAGGCGGCCGCCAAGGGCGCCCCCCTGATCTCCACCGGCGTGCTGTTCCAGCTCAGCCCGATGTCGGTCATGGGCTTCGAGGAAAAGGGCATCAAGACGCCCCAGCAGATCATCGGCAAGACCGTGGCGGTCACCCCGGGCGACTCGATGTCGCAGATGTGGCCGATCTTCCTCAAGGCCAACAACATCGATCCCAGCCAGATCAACATCGTCTCGGGCGACGCCCAGACGAAACTCAACGCCGTCATGACCGGCCGTGCCGACATGCTGCTGGGCTACGTCATGGACCAGGCCATCAAGCTGCAGGACGCCACCGGCAAGGTGGTCCATCCGATCCGCTTTGCCGACTCGGGCGTCAACCAGATCAGCTCGGGCATCATCGTCAACAAGGACTGGCTGGCCGCGAACGAGGATCTGGCGCGCCGCTTCATGCGCGCCTCCACCCGTGCCGTCGAGGCGACGGTCAAGGATCCGCAGGCGGCCGTGGACGCCATGCTCGAGGCCAAGCCCAAGGCGGGTGTATCCGAGACCCTGCTGGTCGGCCTGCAACGCAGCATCGAGCTCTATCACACCAA
Source organism: Castellaniella sp. S9 (assembly GCF_027257175.1). Taxonomy (GTDB): domain Bacteria; phylum Pseudomonadota; class Gammaproteobacteria; order Burkholderiales; family Burkholderiaceae_B; genus Castellaniella. Next base: position 350,211 of record NZ_JAPFGD010000002.1, read on the forward strand.
GGACACGGAAGGCCAGGCGCCGTTCCGCGTCGCCATGGACAACGTGGACAAATCGCTGGACCTGCTGGTCGAGTACGGCGGGGTCGACCCGGCGCACCGCGGCACCCCGGCCGACTACGTGACCCTCGACTATCTCCCCAAGAACTGAAGCTGTATTGGACTCGCCCATGTCTGACGACATCCTGATCGAAGCCGCCGGCGTCACCAAGGTCTACGAGACCCGCGATGGCCCGGTGGAATCCCTCAAACCGCTGGATTTCAGCATCCGCAAGGGCGAGTTCGTGTCCGTCGTCGGGCCCTCGGGCTGCGGCAAGAGCACGCTGCTCAAGATGGTGGCCGGTCTGTTGCCGATCACCGCGGGCCGGCTGTCGCTGGCGGGCAAGCCCGTCGACGGGCCGCGCAAGGACGTGGGCATCGTGTTCCAGAGCGCGGTCCTGCTGGCCTGGCGCAGCGTGCTGGACAACATTCTGCTGCAGGCCGAGATGCGCCGCATGCCGATGGGGCCGGCGCGCGAGCGCGCGCTCCAGCTCATCGAGATGACCGGCCTGTCGGGCTTCGAAAAGAAATACCCCTGGCAGCTCTCGGGCGGCATGCAGCAGCGCGCCTCGATCTGCCGGGCGCTGCTGCATGACCCGGCGCTGTTGCTGATGGACGAACCCTTCGGCGCGCTGGACGCCATGACGCGCGAGAAAATGAACCTCGAGCTGCAGCGGATCTGGGCGGAATCGCGCAAGACGGTCCTGCTGATCACTCACAGCATTCCCGAGGCGATCTTCCTGTCGGACCGGGTCATCGTCATGAGCGAGCGCCCGGGCTCGATCGCAGCCGTCTACGACATCGACCTGCCGCGCCTGCGCCCGCTGGACATCATGGGCACGCCCGAGTTCGCGAAGTACGCCAAGCAGGTCCGCGCGCACTTCTATTCCGAAGGCATATTGGACCACTGAGAACCCGCCCGGTGCGGGACGAGACATGCAAGCCATACGCTTTGTAATCGAGGACATCGGCTTTGCCGAGCGCGATGTCGCCCTGCGGCTGCCCTTCAGGTTCGGCAGCGCCACCGTGCGGGCCTGCCCGCAGGCCTACGCCACGGCGCGCATTCGCCTCGAGGATGGCTCGACGTCGACCGGTTGCGCGGCCGAGATGATGATCCCCAAATGGTTCGACAAGAGCCCGGCGCTCTCGCAGGAGCAGAATTTCGGCCAGTTGCGCGAGGCGCTGGTCCTGGCCCGCGAGGCCTATCGTTCCGACTCGGCCCCGGACACCGCCTGGGGGCATTTCGCCCGCCACTATCGCGGCATCCATGAATCCGCGGCGCGGCGCGGCCTGCCGGCCCTGGTGGCCTCATACGGCCCCGCGCTGGTGGATCGCGCCGTGTTCGATGCCGTGTGCCGCGCTCTGGGAACCGGCTTCAGCGCGGCCATGTCCGCCAACGCCGCGGGCATGCGCCTGGACGGCACCGGCCTGGCCGACGACCTGCGGGATTTCGACCTGGATGCCTTCCTCGCCGCGCATCCCGCCTCCCTGGCGGGGCGCACGGTCGCGGCCCGCCACACGGTCGGGCTGGCCGATGCGCTCGTCGATCCGCTGCCCGGTTCGCCCGAGGACGGATTGCCCTGCACCCTCACGCAAGCCATTGCCCGCTACGGCCATCGGCACTTCAAGCTCAAGCTCTCGGGCGATGCCGCAGCGGACGTCGAGCGCCTGGCCGAGATCGCGCCCGTCATCCACGACGCGATGCGCCTGGTGACCTTCGACGGCAACGAACAATACCGTGATGCCGCGCACTTGGCCGAGTTCCTCGACCGCCTCGAGCGGCATCCGGGCCTGGCACCCCTGAGGGCCTGCCTGGCCTTCGTCGAACAGCCCATGGCGCGCGCCCATGCGCTGGACGCCGACGTCTCGGCGCTGGGCCTGCGCGTGCCCTTGCTGGTGGATGAGTCGGATGCGACGCTCGATGCGTTTCCGCGTGCCCGGGCGGCGGGCTATACCGGCATCTCCAGCAAGAGCTGCAAGGGTTTCTACAAATCCGTGCTCAATGCGGCGCGCTGCGCAGCCTGGTCGCGCGAGGCCGGACGCGAATACTTCCTGTCGGGCGAGGACCTGACCATGCAGGCCGGCCTGGGCATCCAGCAGGATCTGGCGCTGGTGGGCTGGCTGGGCCTCACCCATGTCGAACGCAACGGCCACCACTACGTCAACGGCCTGGCTGCCGCACCAGATACCGAGCAAAGCGGCTTCCTCGCCGGTTTCCCGACGCTCTATGGGCACAGCGACGGCGCCGTGCGGCTGCGCATCGACAACGGTCAGATCGATCTAAGCAACCTCGACTGCCCCGGCTTCGCCACCGGAACGGCCGGGGGGCATGTTTCCTGGGACGCCATGCGTTCCACTTACTGAATCAAAAGGACTTCCATGAATACGCAACGTCTTGGAATCATCATGCACGGCGTCACCGGACGCATGGGCATGAACCAGCACTTGATCCGCTCGATCGTGGCGATCCGCCGCCAGGGCGGGGTGGCCCTGGCCAATGGCGACAGGGTGATGCCCGATCCCATCCTGGTGGGGCGCAACCTGGACAAGGTCCGCGCGCTGGCGCAGGCCCACGGGGTCGAACGCTACAGCGACGACCTGGACGCCGCCCTGGCCAATCCCGAGGACACGGTGTTCTTCGACGCCGGCACCACGCAGATGCGCCCCGACCTGCTGGCGCGCGCCATTGCCGCCGGCAAGCACATCTATTGCGAAAAGCCCATCGCCACGGGCCTGGATGAGGCCCTGAGGGTTTGCCGCCTGGCGCGCGAGGCCGGCATCAAGCACGGCGTGGTCCAGGACAAGCTGTTCCTGCCGGGCCTGCGCAAACTCGACATGCTGCGCCGCTCGGGCTTTTTCGGGCGCATGCTCTCGGTGCGCATCGAATTCGGCTACTGGGTGTTCGAAGGCGACCTGCAGCCCATCCAGCGCCCATCCTGGAATTACCGCAAGGAGGAAGGCGGCGGCATGATCCTCGACATGGTCTGCCATTGGCGCTATGTGCTGGACAACTTGTTCGGCGAGGTCCAGTCCGTATCCTGCCTGGGCGCCATCCACATTCCCGAGCGCTGGGACGAGCAGGGCCGGCTGTACGAGGCGACCGCCGATGACGCCGCTTACGCCACCTTCGAGCTCAAGGGCCATGGCGGCGAGCCCGTCATCGCCCAGGTCAACAGCTCCTGGACCACGCGCGTGCGCCGCGACGATCTGGTGACCTTCCATGTCGACGGCACGCATGGCTCGGCGGTCGCCGGCCTGACCGATTGCGTGTCGCAGGCGCGGGTGAACACGCCGCGCCCGGTCTGGAACCCCGACGAAAAACAAAAGATGCCGTTCATGGACCAGTGGCAGACGGTGCCGGACACCGAGGTCTACGACAACGGGTTCAAGATCCAGTGGGAGCATTTCATCCGCCACGTCGCGGCCGACGAACCCTTCCGCTGGACCCTCGAGGAAGGGGCCAAGGGCGTGCAACTCGTCGAGACGGCGCTGCAAAGCTGGAAGGAGCGCCGCTGGGTCGACGTGCCGGCGCTGTTCCCGAACCACTGACCGAGGAGGCCTCATGAGCAACCGCATCCTGCTGCCCACGCCGTCCGGCGGGCTTGAAACCTATACCTTGCGCGGCGTCGCCGCGCCCCGGCCGGCCGGTGGCGCGGCCTTCAACCGCATCGCTTATTCAGCGGCCCACGTCGTCTCGGATCCTCTCGCGGCCGTGGACCCCTGGGTCGATTGCGCCATCGATTGGGACGCCACCATCGATTACCGCCGCCACCTGTGGTCCCTGGGCCTGGGGGTGGCCGAGGCCATGGACACGGCGCAACGCGGCATGGGCCTCGATTGGACGACCTCGCTGGAACTCATCCGGCGCTCGCTCGACGCCGCGCGCGATGTGCCCGGTGCCAGCGTGGCCTCGGGCTGCGGGACCGATCACCTGGCCCCCGAGGCGGCGCGCACGCTCGAGGACGTCATCGCGGCTTACGAGCAGCAGGTCGAGGCGATCGAGGCCCTGGGCGGGCGGCTGATCCTGATGGCCAGCCGCGCCCTGGTGCGCGTGGCGCGCGGCCCCGAGGATTATGCCCGGGTCTACGGCCGCATCCTCGAGCAGGTGCGCGAGCCCGTGATCCTGCACTGGCTGGGCGACATGTTCGACCCCCAATTGCGAGGCTACTGGGGCGACGAGGACATCTCGCGGGCGATGGACACCGCGCTGGGCGTCATCGCCGACCATGCCGCCAAGGTCGACGGCATCAAGGTCTCGCTGCTGGACAAGGACCGCGAGCTCGAGATGCGCCGCCGCCTGCCCGAGGGGGTGCGCATGTATACCGGCGACGATTTCAATTATGCCGAGCTGATCGCCGGCGACGGCGTGGGCGAGCTGCCCACGCATCGCCACAGCGATGCGCTGCTGGGGATCTTCGACGCCATCGCGCCGGCGGCCAGCGCCGCGCTGGCCGCGCTGGCGGCGGGGGACGCGGCGCGCTTCCACGAGATCCTCGCGCCGACCGTGCCGCTGTCGCGGCATATCTTCGCGGCGCCGACCCGGTTCTACAAGACGGGCGTGGTCTGCGTCGCCTGGCTCAATGGCCACCAGGACCACTTCTCGATGGTGGGTGGGCAGCAGAGCGCCCGGTCCCTGCAGCACATCGCCGAACTGTTCCGCCTGGCCGACCAGGCCGGTGTGCTCGAGCGCCCCGACCTGGCCGTCCAGCGCATGGCGCAGTGGCTGGCGGTCCACGGCATTCATCAATCCTGAGAGGCGCGGCATGCGGGATTTGTCCAAGGATCACGAACTTCTGTCCCTGAACACCGCCACGGTGCGCAAGCAGTGGCGGCTGGATACCATCATCGATGAATGCGCCCGGCGCGACATCCGGGCGATCGCGCCCTGGCGCGACCAGGTGGCCGCCGTCGGCCTGGACATCGTGGCTCGGCGCCTGCGGGAAACGGGGATCCGCCTGTCGGGCTATTGCCGCGGCGGATTCTACCCGGCGGCGGACGCGGCCGGTTTGGCCGCGGCGCTCGAGGACAATCGGCGCGCGGTGGACGAGGCCCGCACGCTGGATGCGCCCTGCCTCGTCCTGGTGGTGGGGGCCCTGCCCGGTGCGCTGCAGGGCGCGCCGGCCTATACCGACATCGCGCGGGCGCGCAGCGAGGTGCGCGACGGCATCGCCGCCACGCTGGAGTACGCCCGCACGGTCGGCATGCCGCTGGCGATCGAGCCCCTGCATCCCATGCAGGCCGCCGAGCGCGCCTGCGTCAATACGCTCGAGCAGGCGCTGGACCTGTGCGATGAGCTCGATCCGGAGCGCACCGGCATGCTGGGCGTGGCCGTGGACGTCTATCACGTGTGGTGGGATCCGAAGCTCCATGGGCAGATCCGGCGTGCCGGCGCCGATCGGCTGCTGGCCTACCATGTGTGCGACTGGCTCGCGCCCACGCGCGACCTCCTGAACGACCGCGGCATGATGGGCGACGGCGTGATCGAGCTCAAGACCATCCGCCGCGAGATGGAGGCGGCCGGCTATGCGGGCCTTTGCGAGGTCGAGATCTTTTCCGAGGACTGGTGGAGCCGCCCCGGCGAGGAGGTCCTGGAGACCTGCATCCAGCGGCATAGATCCATTGTCTAGCCTCTGCGGGTCTTGACGGAAGGCTTGCGCGGGGTGGCCGACCGGCCATAAACTTGCGCCACCCCTCCCGCGTCCACCTTTTCCCGAGGCCCGTTCCCCATGTCCAATTCCTATTTTCCGCAGTGGCGCCGCGTACCCGGCGCCGCCGCGGGCGCCGTGGTCCAGCCCGACGAGACCATGCCCTGGCCCCAGACGGTGGCGATGGGCGCGCAGCACGTGGTCGCCATGTTCGGCTCCACGATCCTCGCGCCGCTCATCATGGGCTTCGATCCGAACATGGCGATCCTCATGTCAGGGATCGGTACGCTGATCTTCTTTCTCTTCGTGGGCGGGCGCGTGCCCAGCTACCTGGGGTCCAGCTTCGCCTTCATCGGCGGGGTCATCGCGGTGACGGGCTATGCGGGCAGCGGCCCGAACCCGAACATCGGCGTCGCCCTGGGGGCCATCATCATCTGCGGCCTGGTCTATACGGCGATCGGCGTGCTGACCGCCTGGATCAGCGCCAGGACCGATGGGGGCTCGGGCTGGATCGACGCCTGGATGCCGCCGGTGGTCACCGGCGCCGTGGTGGCCGTCATCGGCCTGAACCTCGCACCCATCGCCGCCAAGGGGGCCATGGGCGGAACGCTGTTCGAGTCCGCCATGGCCATCATGACCATCCTGTGCGTGGGCGGGGTGGCGGTCTACACCCGCGGCATGGTCCAGCGTCTGCTGATCCTGGTGGGCCTGCTGCTGGCCTGCGTGATCTATGCCGTCCTCACCAACGGCCTGGGCATGGGTACGCCCATTGATTTCAGCGCTATCGGCGCCGCGCCCTGGCTGGGCCTGCCGACGTTCTCGACGCCGGTGTTCGAGGCGCACGCCATCAGCCTGATCGCGCCCGTGGCCATCATCCTGGTGGCCGAGAACCTGGGCCACATCAAGGCGGTCAGCGCCATGACCGGCCAGAACCTGGACCGCTACCTGGGCCGCGCCTTCATCGGCGACGGCGTGGCCACCATGGTGTCGGGGGCGGTCGGCGGCACCGGCGTGACCACCTATGCCGAAAATATCGGCGTCATGACCGTCACCCGTATCTATTCCACCCTGGTTTTCGTGGTCGCGGCGCTGATTGCGATCTTCCTGGGCTTCTCGCCCAAGTTCGGGGCGGTGATCCAGGCCATTCCGGCGCCCGTGCTGGGCGGCATGTCGATCGTGGTGTTCGGCCTGATCACCATCGCGGGGGCGCGCATCTGGGTCGTGAACCAGGTCGATTTCAGCGACAACCGCAATCTGATCGTGGCCGCGGTCACCTTGATCCTGGGCGCCGGCAATTTCTCGGTCGCCATCGGCGCCTTCCGCCTGGACGGTATCGGCACCGCGACTTTCGGCGCCATCATCCTGTATGCGCTGCTGAAGGGCCGGCGCCAGCGGGGCTGAGGGGCAGCCCCAGGCGCGCAGGACGAACCCCGGCGTCCGGCGGGGCGGGGGACCGGGGCAGGGGCTTGCTTTTTCCCGGCGTTTTGCTCAAAATAGCCTCAAGTACCCCGGTGACTTCGGCCGGGGCTTTATTTTGGGCGGGCAACTTGCGGGGCGTACCCCGTGGAATCGGCCGATGGCCGATCCGCTTGCCGCCCACGCCGGGTGCAAGCATGCCCGGCCGATCCGTCAGTGCAAGGTCAGGCGCCTCTCGTGTGCGAGGCGTCTTTTTACTTTTGCCGCCGGACCGCTCCAAGGCAAAATGCACCCCCTCGGGGGGCAGCAAGCCGAAGGCGCGGCGAGGGGGCTTTGTGTCGCCGCCGGACCGCTCCAAGGCAAAATGCACCCCCTCGGGGGGCAGCAAGCCGAAGGCGCGGCGAGGGGGCTTTGTGTCGCCGCCGGACCGCTCCAAGGCAAATGCACCCCCTCGGGGGGCAGCAAGCCGAAGGCGCGGTGCGGGGCTTTTTGAGTCAGGTAGAGTCATGTCTGCGATCCCTTTGACAGCTCGCGGGGCAGAGCGTTTACAAGCCGAGTTGCATCGCCTCAAGACGGTCGACCGTCCGGAAGTCATCAACGCCATCGCCGAGGCGCGGGCGCAGGGTGACCTGTCCGAGAACGCCGAATACGATGCGGCGCGCGAGCGCCAGGGCTTCATCGAGGGCCGCATTCAGGAACTCGAGGGCACCCTGTCCAACGCCCAGATCATCAATCCGGCCGACCTGGATGTGGCCGGCCAGGCGGTGTTCGGCGCCACCGTCGAGATCGAGGACCTGGAGTCGGGCGAGCGCCTGCGCTACCAGATCGTGGGCGACCTCGAGGCCGACATCCGTGCCAACATGATTTCGGTCTCCAGCCCCGTGGCCCGCGCCCTCATCGGCAAAAGCGAAGGCGACGTGGTCGAGGTCCGGGCGCCCGCGGGCGTGCGCGAGTACGAGGTGTGCTCCGTCAGCTACGTGTAGCGCGGCCGCGCCGCGCCCCGGCGCGCAGCGTCAGGGCGCTGCCGCCGCTGCGGCGCGGGATGCCGGGCGCGGCGGCCGGACGGCGAGGGGTGCGCGCTGGCGCATCGGGGCGGCGTCCCTGCGAGGCAGGGGCGTCGCTTTTTCTTGCGTGTGTCGCGGCGGGCGCGGCCTTGCGGATGCCGTCCGCGGGCTTGGCGGCGCGCGCGGGCTTGGCCTGGCCGCGGCCCAGGGCGGCCTGCTTCTTGGGGATGTGGGGGTCCGACGGCTTGCGCACGGCGCGGGTGGCATTGCGGGCCTCGGCCTGGGCCTGTTGCGCGGCGAGGTCGGGCCGATAGATAATCAGCGTCTTGCCCAGATGATGCACCGCGGCGCACGAGAGCGCCTCGCAGATGGCCTCGAGCATGGCCGCGCGCTCCTCGCGTTCGGCGCCCCCCACGCGCACCTTGATCAGTTCGTGCGCTGCGAGGCTGCGGTCGATTTCGTTCAGGACGGATTCGCTCAGGCCCCGGTCGCCGATCAGCACGACGGGACGCAAGGGATGGGCCGCGGCGCGCAGAGCGCTGCGTTCATGGGATGTCAATTCGAGTTTGGGCATAGCGGAATTGTACGGTAATGGCCAAGAAAAAATTCTCCAAAGCCTGGGTCCAGCAGCATATCAACGACCCCTACGTCAAAATGGCGCAACAGAAAGGCTATCGCGCCCGGGCGGCATTCAAGCTGGCCGAGATCCTGGACGTCGAGCGCTTGCTGCGCCGCGGCGACGTGGTGGTGGATCTGGGATCCACCCCCGGCAGCTGGTCCCAGGTCGTTCGCGAGCGGCTGGCGGGGCCGGGCGGTTCGATCGACGGCCGGATCATCGCCGTGGACCTGCTGCCGATGGAGCCCATCGCCGGGGTGGAGTTCATCCTGGGGGATTTCCGCGACGACGCCGTCCTGGATGAACTGCGGCGGTGCCTCGGCGACCAGCCGGTGGACCTTGTAATTTCCGACATGGCCCCCAATTTGTCCGGTGTGGCCTCGGCCGACGCGGCGCGCATCGCCCATGTGTGCGAGCTGGCCCTGGAATTTGCCCTGGGCCACCTGCGGCCCGATGGCGCGCTGGTGGTCAAGGCCTTCCACGGCAGCGGATTTTCACAGGTGGTCGAATCCTTCAAGCGCCATTTCGTCCGCGTCGTGGAACGCAAGCCCAAGGCCTCGCGGGACAAATCCTCGGAAACCTTTCTGGTCGCGCGTGGCCTGAAGGAGACCGCCGGCACAGACGCGGGAAACGGCACGGACTGACGCCTGGATTCAGGTAGAATGAAGCATTGACGGTTTTGTCAGCTTATTGTAATCAAGCGACTGGCCGACGACAGCATACGCAGGAGGTTGGCTTTGAACAACTCGTTTTCCAAGATCGCGGTCTGGATGGTGATCGCGCTCGTGCTCTTCACGGTGTTCAAACAGTTCGAAGGCCATCCGGTCACGAACGACACCGTCAGCTACACGCAGTTCATGAATGACGCGCGGGCCGGACGCATCAACAAGGTCGACATCCAGGGCGACACGCTCTTCGTGACCCCGGAATCCGGCCGCTCGTACAGCCTGACGTCCCCGGGCGACCTCTGGATGGTGCCCGAACTCGTCAAGAACGGCGTCCAGGTCTCCGGCCGCGCGCGCGAGGAACCTTCCTTCCTGACCAGCCTGTTCATTTCCTGGTTCCCGATGCTGCTGCTGATCGGGGTGTGGATCTTTTTCATGCGCCAGATGCAGGGCGGTGGCAAGGGCGGGGCATTCAGCTTCGGCAAGTCGCGCGCGCGCATGCTCGATGAAAACAACAACACCATCACCTTTGCCGACGTCGCGGGTTGCGACGAGGCCAAGGAAGACGTCCAGGAACTGGTCGATTTCCTGCGCGACCCGACCAAATTCCAGCGCCTGGGCGGCCGCATCCCGCGCGGGGTGCTGATGGTCGGGCCTCCGGGTACCGGCAAGACGCTGCTGGCCAAGGCCATCGCCGGCGAGGCCAAGGTGCCGTTCTTCAGCATCTCGGGTTCGGATTTCGTCGAAATGTTCGTCGGCGTGGGCGCGGCCCGCGTGCGCGACATGTTCGAGAACGCCAAAAAGCAATCCCCGTGCATCATTTTCATCGATGAAATCGATGCGGTCGGCCGCCAGCGCGGCGCGGGCCTGGGCGGCGGCAACGACGAGCGCGAGCAAACCCTCAACCAGCTGCTGGTCGAGATGGACGGCTTCGAAACCGGGCAAGGCGTGCTGGTGATCGCCGCCACCAACCGGCCCGACGTGCTGGACCCGGCGCTCCTGCGCCCGGGCCGTTTCGACCGCCAGGTGGTGGTTTCGCTGCCCGACATCCGCGGGCGCGAGCAGATCCTCAAGGTCCACATGCGCAAGGTGCCCATCGCTCAGAACGTCGACTCCATGGTGCTGGCGCGCGGCACGCCGGGCTTCTCCGGCGCCGACCTGGCCAACCTCATCAACGAGGCCGCCCTGTTCGCCGCGCGGCGCAATGGCCGCACCGTCGACATGTCCGACCTGGAAAAGGCCAAGGACAAGATCATCATGGGCGCCGAGCGCCGCTCCCTGATCATGCCCGAGGAGGAACGCCGCAACACGGCCTACCACGAGTCCGGGCATGCATTGGTCGCACGCCTGCTGCCCAAGACCGATCCCGTTCACAAGGTCACCATCATTCCGCGCGGCCGCGCGCTGGGTGTGACCATGCAGCTGCCCGAGGGCGACCGCTACAGCATGGACAAGGACCGCCTCCTGAACACCATCGCGGTGCTGTTCGGCGGCCGGATCGCCGAGGAGGTCTTCATGAACCAGATGACCACCGGTGCCTCCAACGACTTCGAGCGCGCCACGGCCATCGCCCGCGACATCGTCACGCGCTATGGCATGACCGATTCGCTCGGGCCGGTGGTCTATGCCGAGAACGAAGGCGAGGTCTTCCTCGGTCGCAGCGTGACCAAGACCACCCATGTGTCCGAGGCGACCATGCAAAAGGTCGACCATGAGATCCGCAGCATCATCGACGCCCAGTACGCCGTGGCCCGCAACCTGATCGAGTCCAACCAGGACAAGATGCATGCGATGGCCAAGGCCCTGCTGGAATGGGAAACCATCGACGCCGAACAGATCGAGGACATCATGCAGGGCCGCCCGCCGCGTGCGCCGCAGCCGCCCGCCTCGGGCGACGCCGGCAGCACGCCGCCGCCCTCGGCCGGTCAGGCGGCGCCCAGCGGCGACAAGGGACCGGCGGCCACGCCCGTCTGACGGACTCCGAATGTCCGGATACCTGGACTGCGGGCGCTTCCGGCTGACCCTGCAGCGTCCGCTGGTGATGGGGGTCGTCAACGTCACCCCCGATTCGTTCTCGGACGGCGCGCAGCACTTTCGCACCGCCGAGGCGATCGCGCACGCGCGCCGCCTGGTCGACGAGGGTGCTGACATCCTCGACGTGGGCGGCGAATCCACCCGTCCCGGCGCGCAGGCCGTCCCCGTCGACGAGGAGCTGCAGCGCGTGGTGCCTGTGGTCGAGGCCTTGCGCGACTGCGGCGTGCCCGTGTCCGTGGATACCTGCAAGCCCGCCGTCATGGCCGCCGTGCTGCAGGCGGGCGCGGACATGATCAACGACATCATGGGATTCCAGGCGCCCGGCGCCACCGAGGCCGTGGCGGATGCGGCCTGCGCCGTTTGCGTCATGCACATGCGTGGGGAACCGCGCACCATGCAGGATGCGCCGGTCTATGACGACGTGGTGGGCGAGGTCGGCGGCTACCTGGCCGATCGGGCCGCGGCGCTGCGCGGCCGGGGCGTGGCGCCCACACGCATCGTGCTCGATCCCGGCTTCGGGTTCGGCAAGACGGTGCAGCACAATTACACCTTGCTCGCGCGCTTGCGCGAGCTGAAAACGGGCGACTACCCGCTCTTGGTGGGCATGTCCCGCAAATCGATGATAGGCGCGGTGACGGGGCGGACCGTCGACCGGCGGCTGGGCGGCAGCATCGCCGCCGCACTGGCCGGCGCGGCGCGCGGCGCGCACATCCTGCGGGTGCATGACGTGGCCGATACGGTGGATGCCCTCAAGGTCTGGGCGATGGTCGAAGGAGTCCGCGCATGAGCGCACGCAAGTATTTCGGCACCGACGGGGTGCGGGGCATCGTGGGCGGGGAAACCATCAACGCCGAATTCGCCTTGCGGCTGGGCTATGCGGCCGGGCGCGTCCTGGCGCGCGACGCCATCGGCGGGGGCCGGCCCACGGTGGTCATCGGCAAAGACACGCGGATCTCGGGCTACATGCTCGAAGCCGCCCTCGAGGCCGGGCTCTCGGCCGCGGGCGTGGACGTGATGCTGGCCGGGCCCATCCCGACACCGGCCGTGGCCTACCTGACGCGGGCCTGGCGCCTGGTGGCCGGCATCGTCATCAGCGCATCGCACAACCCGCATTACGACAACGGCATCAAGTTCTTTTCCGCGGCCGGCACCAAGCTGCCCGACGAGACCGAGTCCGCCATCGAGGCCATGCTCGCGGAACCCGTCGGCTGCGCGGACTCCGAGGGCCTGGGCCGTGCACGGCGCATCAACGACGCGGCCGGCCGCTACATCGAGTTCTGCAAGAGCACCTTTCCCAACGAGCTCGACCTGCAGGGCCTGCGTGTCGTGGTGGACGCTGCGCATGGCGCCGCCTACCACATCGCGCCGCACGTGTTTCGCGAATTGGGCGCTGAGGTCACCACCATCGGCTGCGAGCCCGACGGCTTCAACATCAACGAAGGGGTGGGGGCCACCCATCCCGAGGCGCTGGTCGCCGCCGTGCGGGCGCAGGGCGCAGACCTCGGCATCGCGCTGGACGGCGACGCCGACCGCCTGCAGATGGTCGATGGCGAAGGACGGCTCTACAACGGCGACGAGCTGCTGTACGCCATCGTGCGCGACCGGGCCGGCAGCCAGCCGATCGGCGGGGTGGCCGGCACCTTGATGACCAATTTCGGCTTTGAGAAGCGCATGCGCGACCTGGGCATTCCGTTCGAGCGCACCCAGGTGGGCGACCGGTATGTGCTCGAGGCCTTGCGCCAGCGCGGCTGGCTGTTCGGCGGCGAGAGCTCCGGCCACCTGCTGTGTCTGGATCGCCACACTACGGGCGACGGGATCGTCGCCGCCTTGCAGGTCCTGGCGGCGATGCGGCATGGTGGCGCGCGCCTGGACGAACTGGTCGCCGATCTCAGGATGTACCCCCAGAAAATGATCAACGTGCCGCTGGCCCCGGGCGTGGCCTGGGAGGCGCATGAGGGCCTCCAGGCCGCGGCCCGGGCGGTGCGCGACATGCTGGGCGAGCGTGGCCGGGTGCTGATCCGCGCCTCCGGCACCGAGCCCAAGCTGCGCCTGATGGTCGAGGCCGAGGACGAGGCCTTGGCCGAGGACGGCGTGCGCCGCCTCGCCGCTGTAAAATTGGCCTGAATTTCCGGGGCGACCGTCTCACGACTGAAACATGCTGCTGTCACAATACGCCGCAGGCACGAATTCAGGAGGTGGCCTATGCATCATCATGGTATATCCCCTCGCATCGACACGATGGCACGCACAGACTGGATGGGCGTCGAGGCCGGCGGCCTGGCGCTGAGCATCGCCAGGACGGCAGACGAGCTCGAAGCCCTGCAGCGTCTCCGATATCGCGTCTTCACCGACGAGTTGGCCGCGGTCTTTCCTTCAGCGGTGGGCGATCGGGACGTGGACCGCTTCGACGACTGGTGCGTGCATTTCCAGGTGCGCGACACGGGCTCCGACCGCGTGGTGGGCACCTATCGCGTGCTGACGCCCGAGGCCGCCGTGCAGGCCGGCGGCTATTATTCCGAATCCGAGTTCGATCTGGCGCCGCTGCGGGCGCTGCGTCCGGGCCTCGTCGAGGTGGGCCGCTCGTGCATCGACGCCGATTTCCGCCACGGCAGCGTCATCATGTTGCTGTGGTCCGGACTGGCACAGATCATGACCCGCGGCGGCTATCGCTACATGCTGGGCTGCGCCAGCGTCAGCCTGCGCGACGACGGCGTCACGGCCGCCGAGGTCTGGCGCATCGCCCAGGGCCTGATGGCGCGCAATCCCGGCATCCCGCGCATCGCCCCCATCCATCGCTATCCGGTCGAGCGCCTCGACAGCACGCTGCCGGCGCGCGTCCCGCCTCTGATCAAGGGCTATCTCAAGATCGGCGCGACGATTTGCGGTGAACCCGCCTGGGATCCGGATTTCAATACCGCCGACTTTCCCATCCTGCTGGACCTGGAACGCCTGGATCCGCGCTATCGGCGGCACTTCGGTATCGCTTGAGGATACCGCCGGCGCAGGCCGTCGGCCGCCTCAGGCGGCCAGGGTCGCGACGCGCGACAGGCGCAGTTCGAACCCCGCCTTGCGCCAGATCTCGACTTCGGCCCGCAAGGTGAATTCGCCCAAAGGGTGGGCCGACAGCCAATGCGCATCGACGGCCATGTCCACGTGGGTGCCGTGGGCATGCAGCCGCAAGGGCAGGGGGGACACCTCCTCGCGGCGGCGATGCAGCAGCACCGCCAGGCGCAGGCAGCACAGGGTCAGCCAGCGCGCCCGGCTGGGCGAACGGTCACGCAGCTTGCCCAGCTTGCCTTGGTGCCCCAGCGCCAGAAAGGCCAGCAGTTCCTGGTCGTCGCGCGAGAATCCGGGCATGTCGGCGTGCCCGAGGATATAGGCGCTGTGCTTGTGGTAATCGGCATGGGCGATGGCCAGGCCGCATTCGTGCAGCGAGGCGGTCCAGGCGAGGGCGCGGCGCAGGTCCTCGTATTCCGGCTCGTCCTCGAGTTCCATCTGGTCGAACAGGATCAACGCCAGCGCCGACACGCGCGCCGCCTGGGCTTCGTCGACCTGGTAGCGCTTGGCGAATTGGCGCACGGTCTCGTCGCGCTTGTCGTGCTGCAGGTCGCGGCCCAGCAGGTCGTAGAGGACGCCGACCCGCAGGGCGCCCTCGCCGGCGCCCATGGATTCGATGCCGAGCTCCTGGAAGGCGGCCATCATGATCGCCAGCCCGCCGGCCAGCACCGGTGCGCGTTCGGCCTTCAGACCCGCCCAATCCTGCAGGCGGACCTCGCCGGCGCGGATCAGGGCCGTGCGCAGGCGCTCCATGCCTTCAAGGGTGATGGCGCGCTGCGACAGGCCGTTTTCCGTCAGGACGGCCAGCAAGCCCTTGGCGGTGCCTGAGGAGCCATAGGCCTTGTCCCAGCCGGTGTGGCGGTAGGGGCGCGCGATGGCCTCGATTTCGCGGCGGGCGCCCAGGATGGCTTGGCGCATGCGCGATTCGGTGATGCGGCCTTGCGGGAAGTACGCTCGGGTATGGGTCGTGCAGCCGATCGTCAGCGAGGCGAGCCGCAAGGGCTTGCAGCCGCGCCCGATGATGAATTCGGTCGACCCGCCGCCAATGTCGATCACGAGGCGCCGCTGGTCGGAGCGTGGCAGCTCGTTGACCACGCCGGCGAAGATCAGGCGCGCTTCCTCCTGGCCCGAGATGATCTCGATCGGGAAGCCGAGCGCGCGCTCGGCCAGCGGCAGGATGTCGGCGGCGTTGCGCGCCACCCGGAACGTATTGGTGGCGACCGCGCGGACGTTCGAGGGCGGGAAGCCCCGCAGCCGGTCGCCGAAGCGCTCGAGCGTGGCCACCGCCCGCGCCACGGCCTCGGGCCGGATGCGTTTGTATTCGTCCAGGCCGCTGGCGAGATTGACCGTCTCGCGCAGCTTGTCCTCGGCATAGATCTGCGCCTTGCCGTCGTGCTGCACGACGCGTCCGATGGAAAGTCTGAAGGTATTGGAACCCAGGTCGATCGAGGCCAGCCGGTCGTCCATGCTTGTACCCGGTAATGTCACATTGTGCGATTATAGTGGCCGGTCATGACACAATTTGGAGCGCGCATGGAGGCGAGCGGGACACCAACGGTTCTGTCGAATCGCGAACTGTCTATCCTGAAGTTCAACGAGCGCGTCCTGGCCATGGCAGAGCGTGCCGATACGCCCTTGCTCGAACGCCTGCGCTACCTGTGCATCGTGGGCTCGAACCTCGATGAATTCTTTGAAATCCGCATGGCCAGCCTCAAGGAACAGCAGCGCCAGACGCCCGAACTGGCGGGTGTCGACGGCCTGACGCCGGACGAGGCCTTCGACCGCGTCCAGCGCGCGGTGCATGCGCTGGTCGACCGCCAGAATCGCCTGCTGACGGGCGACGTCATGCCCAAGCTCCTCGACCAGGGGGTGGGGCTGATCTATTCGACCGGCTGGACGGATTTGCAACGCGAATGGGCGCACGGCCTGTTCCGGCGCGACGTCATGCCGCTGCTCACCCCCATCGGACTGGACCCGGCGCATCCCTTCCCGCGCGTCTACAACAAGAGCCTGAACTTCATCGTGGCGCTCTCGGGCGAGGATGCCTTCGGGCGCGAAGGCCATATCGCCATCGTGCAGGCGCCGCGGGCGCTGCCTCGCATGGTCAAGGTCCCGGCCGAGATCGCCGGCATCCCTGACGGGTTCATGCTGCTGACCACCCTGATCAGCGCCTTCGTGGGCGAGCTTTTCCCCGGCATGGACGTGCAGGGGTGCTACCAATGGCGGGTCACCCGCAACAGCGACCTGTTCGTCGACGAAGAGGAAATCACCAACCTGCGCCAGGCCCTGCAGGGCGAGCTCTCGCAGCGCAACTTCGGCGCCTCGGTGCGCCTCGAGATCGCCCACGCCATGCCGCCGGACCTGGAGCTCTTCCTGCAGCGCGAGTTCGGCCTGGGTCCCGCCGACACTTATCGGGTGAACGGGCCGGTCAACCTCGCACGGCTGATGCAGCTGTGCAACCGCGTCAGCCGCGCCGACCTCGAATACCCGCCCTACCGTCCCAAGGTGCCGGCGCCCTTCGACGGCGACTTGGAGGATCCGGCCGAACTCTTTGCCGCGATCTCGGCGCGCGATCACCTGCTGCACCATCCCTACCAGTCCTTCCAGCCCGTGCTGCAGTTCCTGCGGGCGGCGGCCACGGACCCTCAGGTGATGGCCATCAAGCAGACCATCTATCGCACCGGCGAGGACTCTGAATTGATGGGGCTGTTGCTGACGGCGGCCAAGGCGGGCAAGGAGGTCACCGTGGTGGTCGAACTCATGGCGCGCTTCGACGAGCAGACCAATATCAACTGGGCCGCCCGCCTCGAGGAGGTCGGCGCGCACGTCAGCTACGGCGTGGTGGGTCACAAGACCCATGCCAAGATGGCGCTGGTGCTGCGCCGCGAGGACGGCCGCATCCGCCGCTATGGACACTTGGGCACGGGCAACTACCATCCCCGCACGGCGCGCCTGTACACCGACTTCGGCCTGCTGACCGCCAATCCGCAGATGTGCGAGGACATGGACCAGGTCTTTTCCCTGCTGACGGGCCTGGGGTCGCGGCGCACGCTCAAGCTGCTGCTGCAGTCGCCCTTCACGCTGCACGACACCCTGCTGGGCATGGTCCGGGACGAGGCTGAAAGCGCCCGCGCGGGCAAGCGCGCGCGCATCATGGCCAAGATGAATTCCCTGCTCGAGCCCTCCATGATCGAGGCGCTGTACGAGGCCAGCCGCGCCGGCGTGCGCATCGACCTGATCGTGCGCGGCGCCTGCGCGCTGCAGGCGGGGGTGCCGGGCCTGTCCGAGAACATCCGCGTGCGCTCCATCATCGGGCGCTTTCTGGAGCACTCCCGCGTCTTTTACTTCCATCGCGAAGGCGAGGGCGCGCTGTACCTGTCCTCGGCCGACTGGATGGACCGCAATTTCTTTCGCCGGGTCGAGCTGGGCTTCCCGGTGCTGGACAAGAACCTGCGCAGGCGGGTGATCGACGAGGCCTTCACCTTCGCCCTGCGCGACAATCAACTGGCCTGGAGCATGCAGCCCGACGGGCGCTACCTGCGCGTGCGCAACCGGCGCGCGCCGATGAACCTGCACCAGCATTTGATGGCTCGGCTCGGGGGGTGAACCGGCATGTGACAGGCATGCCGGTGCTGTCATCAAGGTGTCACGACGCCCCCCTAACATGCTGTTCTGACGGGATCGCCCCGTCGACTGAGTGCAAGACCTTACAAGGATTCAACATGTTCAATCGCATATTGGCGCAATGCACCACCGGCCTGGCCATGGCGGCCGTTGCCGCGACGGTGAGCGCCGCCGACCTCACCGGTGCGGGCGCTTCCTTCCCCTATCCGATCTACGCCAAGTGGGCGAGCCAATACAACGCCGAGACCGGCCATCGCGTGAACTACCAGTCGATCGGTTCTGGCGGCGGCCAGCAGCAGATCATTGCCAAGACCGTCGATTTCGGCGCGACCGACGATCCGATGAAGCCCGAGGCCCTCAAGGAAAACGGCCTGGTGCAGTTTCCCGCGGTGATCGGCGGCACGGTGCCCGTGATCAATGTCGAGGGCGTGGCGCCCGGCCAGATGAAGCTCACCGGCCCCGTACTGGCCGACATCTTCCTCGGCAAGATCAAGAAATGGGACGATCCGGCCATCGCCCAGCTGAATGAGGGGCTGAAGCTGCCGTCCAAGGCCATCGTGGTGGTGCACCGCTCGGACGGCTCGGGCACGACTTTCGGCTGGACCAACTATCTGTCGCAAGTGTCGCCCGAGTGGAAGGACAAGGTCGGGCAGGGCAAGGCCGTGAAATGGCCCACCGGCCAGGGTGGCAAGGGCAACGAGGGCGTCGCCGCCTACGTCCGCCAGCTCGCCAACTCGATCGGCTACGTCGAATACGCCTACGCCAAGCAAAACCAGCTCTCGTGGACCCAGTTGCAGAACCGCGACGGCCAGTTCGTGCAGCCTTCGCAGCCGGCCTTTGCGGCGGCCGCGGCCAATGCCGATTGGAACAGCGCGCCGGGCATGGGGGTGATCCTGAACAACGAGCCGGGCGCCGAGTCCTGGCCCGTGACGGCGGCGACCTTCATCCTGATGCACGGCCGGCAGGCGGATGCCGCCCGTGGCCGCGAGGTGCTGGCTTTCTTCGACTGGGCCTATCGCAAGGGCGCCGACATGGCCCGCGAGCTGGACTACGTGCCCCTGCCCGACGAGGTGACCGCGCAGGTGCGCGAGGTCTGGGCGGCGAACATCAAGGCGGCCGACGGCACCCCGGTCTGGAAGTGATGTCCGCGGGGGCCGCCAGGCCCTCGCCCCGGGCGGCGCACGGCGCGCCGCCCCGTTTATGTGAAAATAGCGGTTTCAAGTTTCTGAGCGGCGCCCCGCATCCGGTGGCCGGCCGCCGCGGATGAGAGCATGATCGACAAGCAGCGCAGCCTCTTGGTAGATGCCGGGTTCAGGCACTTGACCCGCGTATTTGCGTTCTTCGTATTCATCCTGCTCGCGGCCATCATGGTGTCGCTGGCCTATGGCAGCCGCGAGTCCATCATGCAGCACGGCTTTGCCTTCCTGTGGACCAACGACTGGGATCCCGTGCGCAACCACTACGGTGCGCTGGTGACCATCACCGGCACCGTGATCAGTTCCTTCCTGGCCCTGCTGATCGCCATCCCGGTGTCATTCGGGATCGCCATGTTCCTGACCGAGCTGTCGCCCGTATGGCTGCGCCGGCCATTGGGCACGGCCATCGAGATGCTCGCAGCCATCCCCTCCATCATCTACGGCATGTGGGGCCTGTTCGTCTTCGTGCCGATTTTCCAGAAATACATCCAGCCATTCGTCATCGACACCTTCGAGGGCGTGCCGGTGCTCGAGCACGTCTTTGCCGGCCCGCCCTTCGGCATCGGCCTGTTCACCGCGGGCCTGATCCTGTCGATCATGGTGATCCCCTTCATCACGGCCGTCATGCGCGACGTGTTCGAGCAGGTCCCGCCGCTGCTCAAGGAATCGGCCTACGGACTGGGCAGCACCACCTGGGAGGTGGTCTGGAAGGTCATGCTGCCCTACACCAAGCACGGGGTGATCGGCGGCATCATGCTCGGACTGGGCCGCGCCCTGGGCGAGACCATGGCGGTGACCTTCGTGATCGGCAACGCCTTCAACATGCCGCAATCGATTTTCTCGCCGTCGAACTCGATCGCCTCCGCGCTGGCGAATGAATTCAACGAGGCGGGCGGGATGCAGAAATCCGCGCTGCTCGAGCTGGGCCTGATCCTGTTCCTGATCACCACGGTGGTCCTGATCCTGTCCAAGCTCATGCTGCTGCAGCTCTCGCGCAAGGAAGGCCGCTAGCCAAAGGATTGCACATCATGCCCGTTCCGGATTCCGTCGTCGTCCAGTCCAATCCCGTCTATCGCCGGCGCCAGCGTTTCAATCGCTTCATGCTCGGCCTCTCCAGCTTCGCGCTCGTCTCGGGCCTGTTCTGGCTGGCCTGGATCATTCTCACGCTGCTGATCAAAGGGGCGGATGCCTTGTCGTTCACGCTGCTGCTCGAGAGCACCCCGCCGCCGGGGCAGGACGGCGGCCTGCTCAATGCGATCGTGGGCAGCTTCATGATGTCGGCGGTGGGCACGCTGATCGGCGCGCCCATCGGCATCCTGGCCGGCACTTACCTGGCCGAATATGGCCAGCGCGGCTGGCTGGCGCCGGCCACCCGCTTCCTGAACGACGTGCTGCTGTCGGCACCGTCCATCATCATCGGCTTGTTCATCTACGCCGTCTACGTCGCGCAGGTCGAGCACTATTCGGGCTGGGCGGGGGCCTTCGCGCTGGCGATCCTGGTGATCCCGGTGGTCGTGCGGGCCACCGACAACATGCTGGCCCTGGTGCCCAACAGCCTGCGCGAGGCGGCTGTCGCCCTGGGCTGCCCGCAATGGCGGGTCGTGGTGTTCATCTGCTATCGGGCGGCGCGCTCGGGCATCATCACCGGCGTGCTGCTGGCGGTCGCCCGGATCGCGGGCGAGACCGCGCCGCTGCTGTTCACCGCCCTCAACAACCAGTTCATGTCGATGAACATGAACGCCCCCATCGCCAACCTGCCGGTGGTGATCTTCCAATACGCGGCCAGCCCCTTCGAGGACTGGAACCGCCTTGCCTGGGCCGGAGCGGTCCTGATCACCCTGCTGGTGCTGGCGATCAACATCGCCGCCCGCAGCCTGTTCCGCAAATGATTCCAGGATAGACCGTCGCCCCCATGACCATGACTACGACCCCCATAGACGAGCGCACCAAGATCGCCGTGCGGAACTTGAACTTCTATTACGGTTCCTTTCATGCATTGCGCGACATCAATATGTCGATCGCCGAGAACAAGGTCACTGCCTTCATCGGGCCCTCGGGCTGCGGCAAGTCCACGCTGCTGCGGACCTTCAACCGGATGTTCGAGCTCTATCCCGGCCAGCGCGCCGAAGGCGCCATCGAGCTCGACGGCGAGAACCTGCTCAATTCCCGCCTGGATATCTCCCTGATCCGGGCCAAGGTCGGCATGGTGTTCCAGAAGCCCACGCCGTTTCCCATGAGCATCTACGACAACATCGCCTTCGGCGTGCGCCTGTTCGAGCGCCTCAGCAAGGGCGAGATGGACGAGCGGGTGGAATGGGCTTTGACCAAGGCGGCCCTGTGGAGCGAGGTCAAGGACAAGCTCGACCAGAGCGGCAACAGCCTGTCGGGCGGCCAGCAGCAGCGCCTGTGCATCGCCCGCGGCGTGGCGATCAAGCCCGAGGTCCTGCTGCTGGACGAGCCCTGCTCGGCGCTGGACCCGATCTCGACGGCCAAGATCGAGGAACTGATCGCCGAGCTGAAATCCGACTACACCGTCGTCATCGTCACCCACAACATGCAGCAGGCGGCGCGCTGCTCGGACTACACCGCCTATATGTACCTGGGCGAACTCATGGAGTTCGGCCGCACCGACCAGATCTTCGTCAAACCCGCCCGCAAGGAAACCGAGGATTACATTACGGGAAGGTTTGGATGAGACTGGACACAGGACAGTCCCTGCGGACTGTCCTGTGCCTGTCGAATCGGAGCGGCCTGCAGGCCGCGAGGTGGAGAGCTATCCCGGCTTGAGAGTCCCTGCGGACTGTCCTGTGCCTGTCGAATCGGAGCGGCCTGCAGGCCGCGAGGTGGAGAGCTATCCCGGCTTGAGAGTCCCTGCGGACTGTCCTGTGCCTGTCGAATCGGAGCGGCCTGCAGGCCGCGAG
>NZ_JAPFGD010000002.1:372511-505890 GCF_027257175.1 Castellaniella sp. S9
TGCAGGCCGCGAGGTGGAGGGCTATTCCGGCTTGAGGTGGCTATTGTTCATGCATCCGCCGCAGTTCCTTGCGGATCACCTTGCCGGTCGTCGTCATCGGCAGTGAGTCCATGAATTCCACCAGGCGCGGATATTCGTGCGCGGCGGCCTTGCGGCGCACGTGGTCCTGGAGCTCGGCGACCAGTTCGGCGCTGCCCTGGTAGCCGCTGTTGAGCACGATGCACGCCTTGATGATCTCGGTGCGTTCGGCATCGGGCACGCCGATCACCGCAGCCATGCGCACCGCGGGATGGCCCAGCAGGCAATCCTCGATCGGGCCTGGGCCCACACGATAGCCCGCCGTGGTGATGACGTCGTCGCCGCGCCCCATGAACCAGATGAAGCCGTCGGCGTCGCGTTTGCCCCGGTCGCCGGTCAGCAGGTAGTCGCCGGCGAAGCTGTCGGCCGTGGCGCGCGGGTTCCACCAATATTCCAGGAACATGACGGGGTCGGGACGGTGCACGGCGATGTGGCCTTCGACGTCGTCGGGGAGGATCCTGCCCGCGTCGTCGATGATCTGCACGTCGTGACCCGGCACGGGCCGGCCCATGGCGCCGATGCGCGGCTCGAAGAGGGCGGCGCACGACGAGACGATCATGTTGCATTCGGTCTGGCCATAGAACTCGTTGATGGTCAGGCCGAAGTTCTGGCGGCCCCATTCGATGAGCTCCCTGCCCAGGGTTTCGCCGCCGCTGGCGATCGAGACGAGCGCGAATGGGCCATGGCGCCCCGGATCGCCGGCCGCCCGCAGCAGCTTGAGGGCGGTGGGCGGCAGGAAGGTATGGGTGACGCCATGGCGCGCCATGAGTTCGAGCGCAATGTCCGCGTCGAACTTGGGCAGGCGGCAGGTCAGTACGGGAATCCCATGATGCAGGGATGGCATCAGCACATCCAGCAGGCCGCCGATCCAGGCCCAGTCGGCCGGCGTCCACATGAGCTGCGCCCGGTCGGGAAAGAAATTGTGCGAGATCTCGACCCCCGGCAGGTGGCCCAGGAGCACACGATGGGCATGCAGTGCGCCCTTGGGCTTGCCGGTGGTGCCCGAGGTGTAGATGATGAGCGCGGGGTCCTCGGCCAGGGTGTCGACGGCGGTGAATGCGCCGTCCTGGTCCTCGACGGCCTGCCAGAACGCATGCAGGCCGGGGACCGCGGCGCCGCCATCGATGCTGAAGACGGACGCGAGTTCGGGCAAGCCCTCCCGGATGGCGGCGATCTTGTCCAGGCTGTCTGCGTTGGTGACCAGGGCGCGGGCGCCGGAATTTTCCAGCCGGTATTGCAGGGCCTCGGTGCCGAACAGGGTAAACAGCGGCACGGCGATGGCGCCGAGCTTGTAGATGGCGATGTGGGCGATCGCGGTTTCCAGCGTCTGCGGCAAGAGGATGCCGACGCGGTCGCCGCGATCCACGCCCTGGGCCCTGAGGGCCTGGGCGAACCGGTCGGACCAGGCCTTGAGCTGGTCGAAGGTATAGCGCCGTGCGCCGTCGGGCGTCTCGACGATCAGCGCGAGGCGCCCGCTGCCGTCGGCCCACTTGTCGCAGGCGTCCACGCCGATGTTGTAATGCTGGGGGATGGACCAGGTGAAAGCCTGTCTGGTGTGTTCGTAGTCGGCGCCGGCCTGCAGCATGGGTACCTCGCGAAAGTTATTCTGATTCTGGGTCGATGGTGCCTCTATCGTACTGCGATTGGCGCGCGCGTGGACCTGGACGGAAACCGCGGCGCCCCAGATCCTGGAGGCGCCGCGGCGGGGGCTGCGGTCGGAGACCGGTCCGCGCGAGGGCGGCCGGCCGGCGGGAATGCGGACCTCAGTCGATGAGCGTCCAGTCGCCGCTCTTGATTTCCAGCATGCGGAAGGCGCTGAGATCCAGGCCCATGTGATCGGTCGGCGACAGGTTGAATTCGCCGCCGGTGCCCATCAGGCCCTTGGTGTTCTCGATGGCGTCGCGGACCTTTTCCTTGTCGGTGCTGCCGGCGCGCTTGATGGCGTCGACCGCGATCATCAGGCCGTCGTAGGCATGGCCCCCGAACGTGGACACGTCGGATTTCCAGCGCTCTTTGTAGGCCTTGCTGTAGGCGGTGACGACGGGTTTTTGCGCGTCGCTGTCGGGCAGCTTGTCGGCCACCACCAGGGCCGCGCAGGGCAGGCGCACGCCTTCGGCGGCATCACGCGCGAGCTTGATGAACTCGTCCGAGCAGACGCCGTGCGCGTGGTAGAGCGGCAGCGTGATGCCGAGCTGCTTGTAGCTGCGGCTGGCCAGCGCCGGGCCTTGGCCCAGGCCGATGATGAAGACCGCCTGTACATCGCCGTTGTTCTTGATCTTGGTGAACTGCGGGCTCATGTCGGTGTCCTTGGGACCGTAGGTCTCTTCGGTCACGATCTGGATGCCATAGCCGTCCACCACCGCTTCGGCTTCTTTCTTGCCCGACTGGCCGAAGCCGCTGGTCTCGGTCACCAGGGCGATCTTGGTGATGCCCTGCTTTTTCATGTCCTCGAAGACCTTCTCGGCGGCCATCCGGTCGGTATGGGGCGTCTTGAAGAGCCATTTCTTGACCGGGTCGATGATCACGGTGGCGCCGGCCAGGGAGATGAACGGGATGCCGGCCTTGTCGACCAGGGGATACATCGACATGGTCGACCCGGTGGTGGTGCCGCCGATGATGAGGTCGACCTGATCGTCGTGGATCAGGCGCTTGGCAAAGCCGTTGGCCTTGTTCGAGTCGCTGCCGTCGTCATAGTAGACGAGCTCCAGTTGGCGGCCGAGCACGCCGCCTTCCTTGTTGATCGACTCGATGTACATCTCGAGGGTCTTGACCTCGGGGTCGCCCAGGAAGGATGCGGGGCCTGTGGCCGAGAGGACCGAGCCGATCTTGATGGGATCGGCGGCGGTCGCGCCGAGGCTGACCATGGCCAAAGCCGCGCCAGCCACCCAATGCTTGATAGTGAACTTCATGGTTTGTCTCCTTGAGGGTCGACTAGGTTTTCTATGACCAGGGCGATGCCCTGGCCGACTCCGATGCACATCGTGCATAGGGCGTACCGTCCGCCGCGGCGGGCCAGTTCGTACATGGCGGTGGTCACCAGCCGTGCGCCGCTCATGCCGAGCGGATGGCCGATGGCGATCGCGCCGCCGTTGGGATTGACATGAGGCGCGTCGTCGGGCAAGCCCAAGTCCCGCAGGACGGCCAGGGCCTGGGCGGCGAACGCCTCGTTCAGCTCGATGACGTCCATCTGGTCCAGCGAGAGCCCGGTCTGTGCGAGCACCTTGCGCGTGGCGGGCGCCGGGCCCATGCCCATGATGCGCGGCGCGACGCCCGCGGTGGCCATGCCGACCACGCGCGCCCGCGGCGTCAGGCCGTGGCGCCGCGCCCCTTGCGCCGACGCCAGCAGCAGCGCACAGGCGCCGTCGTTGACCCCCGAAGCGTTGCCGGCCGTCACGCTGAGGCCGGGACCGTTGATGCCCTTGAGGCGGGCCAGGCCCTCGAGCGTGGTGTCGGGGCGGGGATGCTCGTCGGTATCGAAGAGCAGGGGATCGGCCTTGCGGCGCGGGATCTCGACGGGAAGGATCTCGTCCTGGAACCGGCCGGCGGCGTGGGCGGCCGCCCAGCGCTGCTGGCTGCGCAGGGCGAAGGCGTCCTGGTCCGCGCGCGTGACGCCGAAATCCTCGGCCACGTTGTCGGCCGTCTGCGGCATGGAGTGCGTGCCGTAGGCCTCGTCCAGGCGGGGATTGACGAAGCGCCAGCCGATCGTGGTGTCGAAGATCGCCGCCTGGCGCGACCAGGCCTTGTCGGCCTTGCCCATGACGAAGGGCGCGCGCGACATGCTCTCGACACCGCCGGCGATCATCAGGTCCGCCTCGCCCGCCTTGATCGAGCGCGCCGCCAGCCCGACGGCGTCCATCCCCGAGCCGCAGAGGCGGTTGAGGGTGGTTCCCGGGACGGTATCCGGCAGGCCCGCGAGCAGCGCCGCCATGCGGGCCACGTTGCGGTTGTCCTCGCCCGCCTGGTTGGCGCAGCCGTACAGGACGTCATCGATGGCCGCGGCGTCCAGCCCCGGCGTGCGGCCCATCAGGGCGCGCATCGGCAGGGCGGCGAGATCATCGGCGCGGATGGCCGACAGGGCGCCGCCGTAGCGTCCGATGGGGGTGCGTATCGCATCGCAGATGTAGGCGTCCATGCCGGCCTCAATGTTGTTTCGGGCGCTCATCGAACACGCGTCGGGCCTTGCCGGTCTGGGTGCGCGGCAGGCTGCCGTAATGCGTGACCGAGACCTTGGTCGAAATGCCGATGTTGGTCTTGATGTGGTGCTGCAGGCGCTTGGCGATCTCGGAAATCTGCGCCGCGTCCAGCGCGTCGGCGTCGTGCTGCAGCTCGCAGCGGATCTCGACGTTGTCGAGGTGGCCTTCGCGCGTGAGCATGATCTGGTAGGTGCCCGCCAGCGCCGGATCGCGCAGGATCTGCTCCTCGATCTGGGTGGGGAAGACATTGACCCCGCGGATGATCAGCATGTCGTCCGAGCGCCCCGTGATGCGGCCCATGCGGCGGAAGCTGCGCGAGGTCGGGGGCAGCAGGCGCGTCAGGTCGCGGGTGCGGTAGCGGATGATCGGCAGGGCCTCCTTGGTGAGCGAGGTGAAGACCAGTTCGCCTTCCTCGCCGTCGGCGACCGGCTGGCCGGTCTCCGGATTGACGATCTCGGGATAGAAATGGTCCTCCCAGATCACCGGGCCGTCCTTGGATTCGACGCATTCCGAGGCGACCCCCGGGCCCATGACTTCGGACAGGCCATAGATGTCCACGGCGTCCAGGCCGAGCTTGCGTTCGATCTCGCCGCGCATGCCCTCGCCCCAGGGTTCGGCGCCGAAGATCCCCACCTTCAGCGAGATGTCCTCGGGGGCGATGCCCTGGCGTTCGAATTCCTCGGCGATCACCAGGGAATACGAGGGCGTCACCATGATGATGTCGGGACGCAGATCCTGGATGAGCTGGACCTGTTTTTCGGTCTGGCCGCCGGACATGGGGATGACGGTGCAGCCCGCGCGCTCGGCCCCGTAGTGGGCGCCCAGGCCGCCGGTGAACAGGCCATAGCCGTAGGCGACGTGGCAGATGTCGCCAGGGCGTCCGCCCGCCGCGCGGATCGAGCGCGCCACCAGGTCGGCCCAGTTGTCGATGTCGTTGAGCGTGTAGCCCACGACCGTCGGTTTGCCGGTGGTGCCCGAGGAGGCGTGGATGCGGGCGATGCGCTCGCGCGGCACCGCGAACATGCCGATGGGATAGTTCTCGCGCAGGTCCGCCTTGGAGGTACAGGGGAACTTGGCGATGTCGGCGAGGGTCTTGAGGTCGTCCGGATGCACGCCGCGCGCGTCGAAGGCGCGCTTGTAGTGGGGCACGTTCTCGTAGGCATGGCGGACGGTCCACTGCAGCCGCTGCAGTTGCAGTGCGGCGATTTCATCGCGGCTTGCGCGCTCGATGGGCTCGAGGTCTCCGGGTTTGGGTTGCTTGACGGGCATGGGGTGTCTCCTGGTGTGCTTGATCGTTCAGGCCTGGGGCGCCGGGTCGGATCCGTCCGCCAGCGATTCGGTGACCAGGCCCTGGATGCGGTGCGATTTGCCGCGGAACAGCGCGATGTCGCGTTCCCTAGTGAGGTTGCGCACGGTGATGTCGTAGACCCCGCTGCGGCCCGCCAGGGCGCGCTCGGCGGCGCTGGCCTGCAGCACGTCGTTTTCGTGCGCGGGAGCGAGGAAATCGATCTGGCAGGCCGAGGCGACCGTGTTGTGGTCGTAGCTGTTGCAGGCGTAGGCGAAGGCGGTGTCGGCCAGCGTGAAGATCATGCCGCCGTGGCACATGCCGTGGCCGTTGAGCATGTCGCGGCGCACCGTCATGGTCAGCGTGGCCGTGCCTGGGCCGACGGCCTGCAGGGCCATGTCCAGTGCATGGGCGGTGCGGTCGCGGCGCCACATGGCTTGCGCGGCGGCCTGGGCAACGGCCTGGGCGTCGTGGCGGGTCTGGGTGTTGCGGGCGTCAGTCATGGATGGGCCTTGCGGAATGAATGGCGTGCTGGATCAAAGGGGAAAGCCGGTAGCGGTCCTCGCCGTAGGCGGCGGCGACGTGGTTCAGGACCGTGCCGATCGACGCCGCGCCGAGGCGGTCGGCCCACTCCAGGGGGCCCAAGGGATAATTGACGCCCAGGCGCATGGCCTGGTCCACGGCCTGCGCCGTGCAGACGCCCTGGTTCACGGCGTCGGCGGCCTCGTTGGCCAGCATCGCGACCGTGCGCATGACGAGCATGCCCGGGACGTCGCCGATGCGCGCGACCTCGTGGCCCGCGGCCTGCAGCAGGCCCACGGCGTCGGCGATCGCATCGGCGCCGGCCTGCCGGGCGGCGGCGATCGCCACGCAGGAGGCCTGCGCGAAATCCAGCGCCAGGTCCAGCAGGACCGTGTCGGCCTGGCCGTTGTCGGCGGCGCGGCGGGTGGCGGTGCGGCCGTCGGTCAGGTACAGGGCCGCGCGGCCGATGCCGGCGATGCGCTGGTCGGGCGCCGCGGCGGCGCGCCGATGGGTGATGCCGCGCGCTTGGAGGCGGTCGGCCAGGGCTTGCGCCGCGGGGCTGTCGCCGTGGAGCGTGATGTCCGCGGGCGCGGCGCGCACAGCCTCGAGGCGCGGCGTAGGCCCCTGTGCCTGCGGCCGGTAGTCGTGGAAACCCTGTCCGGTCTTGCGGCCCAGTCGCCCGGCGTCGACCAGCTC
This sequence comes from Castellaniella sp. S9, assembly GCF_027257175.1. Lineage (GTDB taxonomy): Bacteria > Pseudomonadota > Gammaproteobacteria > Burkholderiales > Burkholderiaceae_B > Castellaniella. Next base: position 379,286 of record NZ_JAPFGD010000002.1, read on the forward strand.
CTGTTGGACCAGCGAGGGCTGGAAGCGCGGGTCCTGGTAGAAGGCGTTCCAGACCGAACACGTGACGGCGAAGTTGACGTCGTGGCCGATCAGGTCCATGAGCTCGAAGGGGCCCATGCGAAAGCCGCCGCTGGCGCGCAGGATGTGGTCCAGGGTGGCCGGGTCGCCGGCCTGCTCGAGCAGCAGGCGCAGGCCCTCGGCGTAATAGGGGCGGGCGACCCGGTTGACGATGAATCCCGGGGTCGAACGGGTATGCACCGGCGTCTTGCCCCAGGCGGCCGCCGTGTCGTGGAGGGTGGCGGCGGTGGCCGCGTCGGTGTCCAGCCCCGAGACGATCTCGACGAGCTGCATGCGCGGGGCCGGATTGAAGAAATGCATCCCGGCCAGTCGCCCGGGGTGTGCCAGCGCCGCGCCGATCGCGGTGATCGGGATGGACGATGTATTGCTGGCCAGCAGGCTATCGGACGCCAGGATCGTTTCCAGCCGGCGGAACAAGGCCTGCTTGGCCTCGAGCTGTTCGACGATGGCCTCGATCGTCAGCGCCGCGGGCGCCAGCGCCTCGAGGCTGTCGGCGATCGAGACACGCGCCCCGGCGGCTTGCGCCAGGCCGCTGTCCAGGCGGCCCTTGGCCGCGAGGCCGGCGAGCTGGCCGCGGATGCGTTCCGCGGCCTCGGCCGCGGCGCCGCCGCGCGCGTCGTGCAGCAGCACCTCGTGGCCGGCCAGGGCGGCCACCTGCGCGATGCCGGCACCCATGGTGCCGGCGCCGATCACCGCAATGCGGGCGTCAGTCTCCAGTCGGGCCAAAGGGTCAATCTCCGGTGAAGCGGGCAGGCCGTTTTTCGTTGAAGGCGGCCACGCCCTCGGCATAGTCGGCGCTCCAGCCCAGTTCGCGCATGAAGCCGCCCTCCATCGAGAGCTGCTGCTCGAGGGTGTGCATCGGGGCCGTATGCATGGCCTGGCGGGTGCGCACCAGCGCCTTGGTCGGGGCCTGGGCGAGCTGTCGTGCGATGCGGTCGACCTCGGTGCCGAAGTCGCCATCGGCCACGCAGGACCAGATCAGGCCCCAGTCCGCGGCGCGGCGCGCAGGGAGCTTGTCGGCCAGCAGCGCCAGACCCATGGCGCGGGCCATGCCTATGCGCTGCGGCAGGAACCAGGTGCCGCCGGTGTCCGGGATCAGCCCGATCTTGCTGAAGGCCTGCAGGAAGGCCGCCGATTCGGCCGCAACCACCAGGTCGCACGCCAGGGCGATCGAGGCGCCTGCGCCGGCCGCGATGCCGTTGACCGCGGCGAGGGTGGGCACGCGCAGGTTCTGCAGCGTCAGGACCAGGGGCTTGTAGAAATGCTCGACCGTGTGGCCGAGGTCGGGCATGCGGCCCGCCTGGATCTGCATGGCGCGATCCCCGAGGTCCTGGCCGGCACAGAACCCGCGTCCCGCACCGGTCAGCACCAGTACCCGCACGCCGGCGTCGGACTGGATCCGCTCGAGCGCGTGGCGCACCTCGGCATGCATGGCCTCGGTGAAGCTGTTGAGCTTGTCGGGGCGGTTGAGCGTGAGCCGGGCGATTCCGTCGGCGGATTCAAAAAGGATGTTGGCGTAGTCCATGGCGGTTCCCTGAGGGTTCAGACGTGGCGCCGGCGCTGCACGACGCGGAAGCGGTTGGCGACGAAGGCCGAATCGGCATAGGAGGCATTGGCCGCCGGGTTGCCGCCCGTGCCGTGGAAATCGGAGAACGCGGCCGATTGGTTGACGAACACGCCGCCGGTCAGGTTGATCGACAGGGCGACCTGGGCGCGCCAGGTCGCCTGCGTCATGGCCTCGATGACGGGCTCGCGCGTGCTGTAGATGGCGGCGGTCAGCGCCCCGTGGCGGCGGACGATGTCCTCGGCCAGGGCGATCGCGGATTCGCTGTCCGTGGCCCGCACCATGAAGCTGATGGGGCCGAATTGTTCCTGCGAATAGTGTGCGGCGTCGGCGGCATCGCAGGCGACCAGCACCGGCGTGCGCACGCGCGCCCGGGGGAAATCCGGGTTGTCCAGGGCCTTGGCCGCCAGGATGACCTGCCCCATGGCGCCGGCCGAGGCCTGCTCGATGCGCGCCAGGGTGTCGTCGGACTGGATGGCGCCCAGCACCGCGTGGGCGACCTCCGGCTTGGACAGGAAGACCTCGATCGCGGCGGCCAGGTCCTGGCCCACCTGCTCGAAGGTCTTGTGTCCCTCGTCGGTGTCGATGCCGGCGGCCGGCAGCACCAGGGCCTGCGAGGTGGTGCACATCTGTCCCGAATACAGCGACAGGGTGAAGGCGAGGTTGCGCAGCATGGCGCGGTAGGCGTCGGTGGATTCGATGACGATGGTGTTGACGCCGGCCAGTTCCGCATAGACCTGCGCCTGGCGGCAATGGTCGATCAGCCAGTGGCCGAAGGTATTGCTGCCGGTGTAGTCGATCGAGCGGACCTCGGGGTGGCGGAAGAGCGCCTGCGCCGCCTCGCGGTCGGCGGGCACGCACAGGGCCGCCAAGTTGGGATCGAGGCCGTGCTCGGCCAGGACCTCGCGGATCACGCGCACCGTGATGGCCGCCGGCAGGACCACCTGGCTGTGGGGCTTGAGCAGGACGGGGTTGCCGGTCGCGAGGGCGGCGAACAGCCCCGGGTAGGTGTTCCAGGTGGGGAAGGTCGCGCAGCCGATGACCACCCCGACGCCGCGTCCCACGATTTCGTAATTTTTCCGCATCACCAGGGCCGGATGCTTGCCTTGGGGCTTTTCCCAGGTGGCCTCATGGGGGATGAAGGACATTTCGCGCCAGGCGTAGGCGACGGCCTCCAGGCCGCGGTCCTGGGCGTGCGGCCCGCCGGCCTGGAACGCCATCATCCAGCCCTGGCCGCTGGTCATCATGACCGCGTGCGCGATCTCGAAGCTGCGGCGGTTGAGGCGCTCGAGGATCTCGAGGCAGACGCCCACCCGGCCCTCCGCGCCGACCGCCTGCCACTGCGGCATGGCCCGCAGGGCGGCGTCCACCAGGGCCTGGGGGTCGCATACGGGATAGCGCACGCCCAGCTCGACGCCGTAGGGCGAGATCTCGCCATCGTGCCAGCCGGACTGGCCGGGCTGGTCGAGTTCAAAGGAGCGGCCCAGGTGGGCCTCGAAGGCCGCGCGGCCGTCCGCGGGCGCGGCCTCCCCGTACGCCTTGGGACTGGGCGATTCGGAATAGGGCGACCAGTAGCCCCGTTCGCGGATGGCCGTCAGGGCGGAATCGAGGGTCTGTCGGTGCTTGTCCAGCAGTGCGTGCGGCATGAGGCCTCCTTGGCGGCGAATCCCGGTTTTCCGGGTGCGCCCCGGCTCAACGACCTTAACATTACGAACAAATTAGCGTGTTGTCAACGAAATGTATCGCTTTGGAGTGTGGTTATTTGTGGCCTAAAAGATTCCCGCCCATTGTCTGTGGAATTAAAAAATTCATATATATCAATGACATAATGATGATGTAGCCTCAGATTCATTTCGTATTCCCTGGCGAATGCTTTCATATAAAGGAAAACCCCAACCCGAAAGCGATACAAAATAACTTGACATCATCATGTCGTTCGTAACATGATGACGGCGTCCATTGCCACGGCCGGACGCCCCCCTTTGTTTCACCCACAATCAGACCCCCAATGACGGAGGAGTTATGTCAAGCAAAGAACGCTACGCGGACAAGATGGAGTTTCCGCCCGAGATCCAGCAGCCCAATGTCTATCCGCTGTCCTGGCACTCCAAGACCAAGAAACTCCAAGAAGTGTGGGAGGCCTCGCTGCGCGAGTACTGGGAGCCCGAAAAACTGCCCTGGGACACCCTGGACGTCGAAAGCTATTCCTGGGAGGAACGCGAGTGCATCGCCTACTGGTGGACGCTGCTGTCGGTCTTCGACGCCTCCGCGCCCCCGGTGTTCGCCGAGGCCCTCATCAAGACCTACGAGGTCCACGAGGAAGACCCGGTGCGCAAGTGCTTCTTCTCGGTCACCAGCGACGAGCAGAACCACGAGATCATGTGCGGCCTGTCCATCACCAAGCTGCTCGAGCATCCCGATCCCCTGACCTACGAGCCCAAGACCGACATCGGCAAGCGCCTGCAAAAGAACGCCCGCTGGCTGTATTTCAATGGCGCGCGCTACTGGAACGGCTACAAGCAGGCCGTGCCCAAGTACGACCTGGCGGTGCTGTTCAGTTCGTTCCTCATGGGCGAGATCGCCGCGGCCACCATCTTCAAGCAGATGTACGAGAACTCGCGCGAGCCCGTCTTCAAGGAGGCCTTCAAGAACATCGGCCGCGACGAGGGCCGCCACATGGCCATCTGTATGGCCGTGATGGAGCGCGACTATCCCGGCATCAGCGAGGAGCACAAGGCCGTCGTCACCAAGCAGATTCGCGCCGGCTACCTGTTCCTGTCGGCCGTGCTGTTCGAGCCCCCGATGGAATTCTGGGACCTGCCCGAGGACTTCATCGCCAACCAGCGCGAGGCCGAGCAGATCGCCCGCGATGCCGGATTCGGCATCCCCACCTACGAGGCCAAGCTCGAGAACTGGAAGAACGCCATGCTCAACCTCAAGGGCGTGCTGGACCGCTACGGCATCCCGTTCCCGGCGATTCCCGAGGTCGGCATCACCGGCGAGGAAATCTCCGACGTCGAGATGCAGGACATCATTCCGGTGTTCTAATCGCACCGTTCGATGTCGTGGGCCCATCCGGCGGACACCCTGATCCGGCGGGCGGGCCCTCTACCAGGGCGGTCGGCGAAGGCGCCGGCCGCCGTTCATATTGATTTCAGGAATTCCTATGGCACGCGTCACCATCGAGCCCTCCGGCAAGACCATCGAGGTCAAGGGCAACGACACTGTATTGATGGCTCTGGAAAAGGCGGGTTACGCGCTGCCGAACAACTGCCGGGCGGGCGCCTGTGGCGAGTGCAAGGTCAAGGTCCTGTCGGGCCAGTATGACCAGGGCATGGTCCTGGACATGGCGCTCTCGCAGGACGAGCGCCGCCAGGGCTATGGCCTGATGTGCATGGCCAAGCCGATCTCGGACGAGATGGTGATCGAGTGGGGCGACGCCGAAGCTCGGCCCAAGCTGTTCCCGCCGCGCGAGGGCGCGCTGTTCGTCGTGATCGACCGGCGCGAGCTCGCCTCGCGCATCATCGAACTGCGCCTGCGTCCGGTGGGCCAGCCCATCCGCTACTGGCCGGGCCAGTACGTGACGCTGGGCGACGAGCGCGGCGGCATCCCGCTGCGCGCCTACTCGATCTCGAACGCGCCGCGCCCCGACGGCGAGATCTCGCTGCAGATCTCGCGCGCCGACGGCGGCGTCACCAGCGCCTGGGTGCACGATACCGTCCAGGTGGGCGACAGTCTCAAGATCAACGGCGCTTATGGCACCTTCATCGGCGACCCTTCGGTCGAGACGCCCGTGCTCTGCCTGGCGGCCGGCACCGGCCTGTCGCCCATCATGGACCTGGCCGAGGCCGCATTGCGCCGCGGCTACAAGAAACGCGTGGACCTGGTTTTCTCCGCCAGGACGCGCGCCGACGTCTATGGCGTGGGCATGATGTCCTGGTGGCGGACCAAGCACCGAAATTTCGACTATAAAATTACGCTCACGCGCGAGCAGGCCGAAGGCTACCTGCACGGGCGGATCGACGCGATCCTGCCCAAGCTGTATCCCGACCTCTCTGCGCACAGTCTGTTCGTCGCCGGCAGTCCCGAGTTCGTGGACGCCTGCGTGGCGGTGGCCAAGACCCTCGGCGCGCGCGACGGCTTCATACACAAGGAAGGATTCTTCGCCCAGCAGCAGCATGCCGATGCCGAAGGCAGGTCTTTCTGAAACACACGACAGGACCCAGCGTCCCAGGGCTGACTTGATCCAATCCATTCAACGCCGCCTCGAGAGTTTCCGCCAACAGCGCCGCATGCGTGCGGGCTCCCTGATCATATCGGTCTTCGGCGACGCGGTCCTGCCGCGGGGCGGGCGCATCTGGCTGGGCAGCCTGATACGCCTGCTCGAGCCGCTCGACCTGAACGAACGCCTGGTGCGCACCTCGGTCTTTCGGTTGGCCAAAGAGGAATGGCTGCAGGCGCAGGCGCAGGGCCGGCGCGCGGAATACGTCCTGACGCACGCCGGGCGGCTGCGCTTCGAGGAGGCCTCGCGCCATATCTATGCCTCCTACGCCCCCATCTGGGACCGCCGCTGGCGCCTGATCCTGGTGGTGGGCGACCTCGATCCGCGCGAACGCGAGCGGCTGCGCCAGGCGCTTTTGTGGCAGGGTTTCGGCGCCTTGAACGCGGATTGCTTCGTCCATCCCTCCACGGACCTCGTGGCCGCCTTCGACACGCTGGTGGCCGACGGCCTGTCCGACCTGCTGGGCCGGCTGGTGCCGCTGCTCGCGGCCGACTCGCGGTCGGCCCTGTCGGCCTCCGATGCCGAGCTCGTCGCGCGCGCCTGGAACCTCGACAAGCTCGCTGAATCCTATAGCGGTTTCGTCTCGGACTATCTGCCGGTGCTCGCCGAACTGCGGCGGGACCGCTTTGCGCAGATCGATCCCGAGGAGGCCTTTCTGCTGCGGATCCTGCTGATCCACGACTACCGACGCCTGCTGCTGCGGGATCCGGAGCTCCCCGAGGTGCTGCTGCCGCAGGACTGGCCGGGACAAACGGCACGCATCCTGTGCCGCGAGCTGTATCGCCGCCTGTTCGAGCCCTCCGAGCGCCATCTGGACGAGCACATGCGCCTGGCCGACGGCTCCAACCCGCCCCTGCAGCCCGAAGGACTGGAACGCTTTCCCACCGACGATCCGCTGGCCGTGATCTCGCTCTGATCCGCTCCGTCCGGTGGCGGGCATCGCCGTATCGCCTCACGGGCGCCGGCGCGGGGATTTCTGCGCCGCGCACGACCCTTCATTTCCTATTTGATACATAAAATTCTTTTTATGGCATTTTTTTGTCATTCAAAAATAAGCGCCGTTTCACAGGCTGAGCTGATGAATCCATCAGGTGAGACGATCGTCATATTGATGGTTTTCCCCTATAAGGCGGGGAAGGTTGTCAGAATCGCTTGCGAAATCCTTCCAAATTCTCTACTTTTACACTGATACGTAATATGTGAGTGAACTCGATTAATTTGTATTATTAAGTCAGCCAGAGCGGCGGCCGCCACCGGCTCCCGGGACTGACTGTTTTTCCAGCACCCAAGGAGGCAAGACAATGACAGAACATGACGGCCGGCTCGCCGGCCCGATGGCCCCCCGGGGGGACACGTGATGCAGGCCGAGTTCTTGCAGTTTCTGTTTTCCGGGCTGACGGTGGGGACCACCTATGCGCTGGCCGCCCTGGGCTTCAACCTGATCTACAACGCGAGCAACGTCATCAACTTCGCGCAGGGCGAGTTCATCATGCTGGGCGGCATGCTGGCGGTGTTTTTCACGCAGGCCGGGGCGCACTGGGCGGTGGCCTTTGCGCTGGCGATCCTGGTGCCGGCGCTGGTGGGCGTGCTGCTGGAAAAACTGGCGATCGAGCCGGTCAAGGAGGCCGAGACCGTCACCCTGATCATCATCACCATCGGTGCTTCGCTGGTGATCCGCGGCGTGATCCAGGTGTGGCTGGGCAAGGGCGCGCACAGCCTGCCGCCCTTTTCCAACAACGACCCGATGTTCATCCTGGGCGCCATGCTGCTGCCCCAAAGCCTCTGGGTGTTCGGGGTGACGGCGATCGTGGTGGCGGTGCTCTGGTATTTTTTCAGCCGCACGCTGGCCGGCAAGGCCATGCTGGCCACGGCCTACAACCGCGTCGCCGCGGAGCTGGCCGGCGTGAACACCAACTGGGTGCTGTTCATGAGCTTTGCGCTGGCCGCGGCGCTGGGGGCGCTGGGCGGCATCCTGATCACCCCGATCACGCTGACCTCCTACGACGTGGGCATCATGCTGGGTCTGAAGGGCTTTGTCGCGGCGGTGGTCGGCGGCCTGGGCAACGGCCTGGGCGCGGTGGTGGGCGGCCTGCTGGTGGGCATTCTCGAGGCCATGGGCGCGGGCTACATCTCCTCGGCCTACAAGGACGCGATCCCCTTCGTGCTGATCCTGCTGATCCTGTTCTTCATGCCGCGCGGGCTGTTCGGCGGCAAATCGACGGACCGGGTGTGACCATGCGCAAGAACGCCTACATCGGCCTGGCCGTGCTCGTGGTGATCCTGGCCGTCATGCCCTTCATCGTGCCCAACAGCTACTACCTGGACATCGTGATCCGCATGTGCATCAACGCGGTCATCGTGCTGAGCCTGAACCTGCTGGTGGGCTATGCCGGGCAGATCAGCCTGGGCCACGCGGGCTTTGTGGGCATGGGCGCCTACGCCTCGGCGGTGCTGCCCACCCACCTGGGCTGGCATCCGCTGCCGGCGCTGCTCGCGGGGGCCGCCTGTACGGGGCTGCTGGCGCTGATCGTGGCGCGGCCCATCCTCAAGCTGCGCGGCCACTACCTGGCGATGGCCACCCTGGGCCTGGGCATCATCATCAACATCGTCATCCGCAACGAGGCCGCCTGGACGGGCGGCCCCGACGGCATGCCGGTGCCCTCGATGGCGCTCTTCGGCTTCGAGCTGGTGCGCGACATCCAATGGTACTGGGTGATTGCCGTCATCCTGGTGCTGAGCATCCTGGGCGCCATCAACCTGATCGATTCGCCGTTCGGGCGCGCGCTGCGCGGCCTGCACGGCTCGGAGGTCGCCTCGCAGGTCGTCGGCGTGGACGTGCCTCGCTACAAGGCGGCGGTGTTCGTGCTCTCGGCGGTCATGGCCAGCGTCATGGGCAGCATCATGGCGCACTACATCGGCTTCGTCAGTCCCGACGTGTCCAATTTCTTCCACTCCATCGAGCTCATCACCATGGTGGTGGTGGGCGGCATGGCCTCGGTGTTCGGCTCGGTGCTGGGCGCGGTGCTGCTCACGGCGCTGCCGCAGATGCTGGCGACCTTCGAGGGCTGGGAAACCGTGGTGTTCGGCGCGATCCTGATGCTGTGCATGATCTTCCTGCCGCGCGGCCTGGTGCCCACGCTGGCGGCGCGTTTCACGAAGGGGGGCTAGCATGGCCTTGCTCGAAGTCTGCGACCTGTCCATCCACTTCGGCAACGTGCGTGCCGTCCAGAACGTCAGCTTCTCGGTCGAGCAGGGGGTCGTGTATTCGGTGATCGGCCCCAACGGCGCGGGCAAGACCACGCTGTTCAACCTGATCACCGGCATCTACCGGCCCACGGCGGGCGCCATCCGCCTGGACGGCCAGGACATCCAGGGCAGCTCCCCCGACGCGCTGGCGCGCCGCGGCGTGGCGCGCACCTTCCAGAACCTGCAGGTCTGGATGAACATGAGCGCCATCGAGAACGTCATGGTGGGCGCGCACCTGCGCCTGGACCGCAGCATGTTCAAGGCGATGCTGCGCCTGCCGGCGCTGCGCAACCGCGATCGGGCCCTGCGCGAGGAGGCCGCCGAGCTGATGCGCTTCGTCGGCCTGGGCGGCTACGTCGAGGCGCGCGCCGACAGCATGCCCTACGGCGCGCTCAAGCGCCTGGAGATCGCGCGCGCCCTGGCGATGCAGCCGCGCATGATCTTCCTGGACGAGCCCGCCGCGGGCCTGAACCCCAAGGAGACCCAGGACGTGGACGCGCTCGTGCGCAGAATCGCCGCCTCCGGCATCACCGTCGTGCTGGTCGAGCACGACATGAAGATGGTGATGAACCTGTCCGACCGCATCCTGGTGCTGGACTACGGCAAGCGCCTGGCCGAGGGCACCGGCCCCGAGGTCCGCCAGAATCCCGAGGTCATCGCCGCCTACCTCGGCGGCCACGCCTGAAGGAGCCGACATGCACGCACTGGACATCATTCAGGAAGAACACCGCAACCTGTGGCGCATCGCGATCACCATCGATCTGGTGGCCGACGAACTGGCCGCGGGCAATACCGTGGACGTAGGCTTTTTCACGGCCTTGTTCGACTACATCCATGAATTCATGGACGGCTGCCATCACGCCAAGGAGGACGAATACCTGTTCCTGGCCATGCGGCGGCGCAGCGCCGAGGCGGCGACCATACTCGATCGCCTGCAGGCCGAGCACCGCAACGGGCCGGCCAACTTGCAGGCCCTGCGCGCCCAGCTGGCCGGGGGCACGCCGTCGCTGGTGCGCAACGAGGCCTTCATCGCCGGCCTGCGCGGCTATGCCCAGGACTTGAAGGGCCACATCCGGTCCGAGGAAAAGGACGCCTTTCCGCTGGCGCGCGAGGTGCTCGAGCCCGAGGACTGGGTCGGCATCAACGCGGCCTTCGGCGACAACACCGATCCGCTGTTCGGCGAGCAGGCACGCGCCGAGTACCGCGAGCTCTATCACCGCATCGCGACGCTGGCGCCCGAGTCCATCGGCCTGGGCGGCAGCAGCGCCGGCGGCTTGCGGCACCTGTCGGCTGCGGGGGCCGACAGCGCGCTGCTGCAGGTCACGGGGCTGGAGTCCTGTTACGGGCGCATCCAGGCGCTCAAGGGCATTGATCTGGAGGTGCGCAAGGGCGAGCTCGTGGCGCTCATCGGGGCCAACGGCGCGGGCAAGACCACGTTCCTGCGCACGCTCTCGGGCGTGCAGCCCATGAGTGCGGGCAGCATCCGCTTCAACGGCCAGGACATCTCGCGGCTGCGCTCCGATCTGCGCGTGCGCCGGGGCATCTGCCACAGCCCCGAGGGGCGGCAGGTCTTCGGGCCGCTGGCCATCGAGGACAATCTGCGCCTGGGCGCGTATACGCGCCCGCGCGGCCAGGCCGAGCAGGACCTGGAGCGCGTCTACGCCATGTTCCCGATTCTCAAGGAAAAGCGCCGCCTGCCCGCCGGCACCCTGTCCGGCGGCCAGCAGCAGATGCTGGCCATCAGCCGCGCCCTGATGGGGCGCCCGCGCCTGCTGCTGCTCGACGAACCCTCGATGGGCCTGGCGCCGCTCTTGGTCGAGGAGGTCTTCAACGTGATCAAGGCCCTCAAGGCCGAGGGCATCACCATCCTGCTCGTCGAACAGAACGCCTTTGCCGCCCTGGGGATCGCCGATCGCGCCTACGTGCTCGAGACCGGTCGCATCGTGCTCTCGGGCACGGGGCGCGACATGAGCCAGAACGAGCAGGTGCGGGCGGCCTACCTGGGCATGTGAGGGGCCGCAAGGCCGGCCATTGGATCCACAACATTCACCGCTGCAAGAGGAATTCATCATGAGCAAGCAATTCGCCTCCGTCGCCGACCTGGAGGAAAAAAAGACCACCTTTGCCCAGCTCTCCGAGCATTGCTGGTCCTACACCGCCGAGGGCGATCCCAATACCGGCGTGATCATCGGCGATGAGGCCGTGCTGATCTGCGATGCGCTGGCCACGCCGGTCATGGCCGCGCGCCTGATCGCCGAGATCCGCCAGGTCACCGACAAGCCCATCAAGTACGTCGTGCTGTCGCACTATCACGCCGTGCGCGTGCTGGGCGCCTCGGCCTATCGCGCCGAGGGCATGCAGGAGATCATCGCCAGCCAGGCCACCTACGAGATGATCGTCGAGCGCGGCGCCCAGGACATGCAATCGGAATACGAGCGCTTCCCGCGCCTGTTCCAGGATTTTGAGTCGATCCCGGGGCTGACCTGGCCGACCCTGGTGTTTCCCGACGAGATCACCCTGTGGATGGGCGAGGATCTGGAGGTCAGGATCATGCATCCGGGCCCGGGCCATACGCGTGGCGACACCGTGGTCTGGATGCCATCGGAGCGCGTGCTGTTCTCGGGCGACCTGGTCGAGTACGGCGCGGCCTGCTACACGGGCGATGCCCAGCTCGAGGAGTGGCCGGCGACGCTCGATGCGCTGGCGGCGCTGGGCGCCGAAAAGCTCGTGCCCGGGCGCGGCCCGGCGCTCGATACGCCCGAGAAAGTCGCCGCCGGCCTGGCCTACACCCGGGACTTCGTGACGACGCTGTACGGCTCGGCGCGCGAGGCGGTGGCCCGCGGCCTGGACCTCAAGGCGGCGATGGCGCACATCCGCGCGGCGATGGACCCGAAGTTCGCCGACGTGTTCATCTACGAGCACTGCTTGCCGTTCGACGTGGTGCGCGCCATGGACGAGGCCCAGGGCATCAAGCACCCCAGGATCTGGACGGCCGAGCGCGACAAGGAAATGTGGCACGCCCTGCAGGCCTGAACTTCGACACCATAAGAATTCGTATCGAGGAGACCCCCCCCCCATGCTCAGCACTTATCAGTACCCGAAGTATGAATATTCCATGCCGCCCGAACTGCGGGGCGGTGTGACCACGCGGCATCCCGTGGTCGTGGTCGGCGCCGGCCCCGTGGGCCTGGCGGCGGCCATCGACCTGGCCCAGCAGGGCGTCCCGGTGATCCTGCTCGACGACGACGACACGGTGTCGATCGGCTCGCGCGGGGTCTGTTATGCCAAGCGGGCGCTCGAGATCCTGGATCGCCTGGGTGTGGGCGACGAGTGCGTGGAAAAAGGGGTCAGCTGGAACGTGGGCCGCACCTTCTTTCGCGAGGAGGAGGTCTACAATTTCAACCTGCTGCCGCAGGCCGATCACAAGCGTCCCGGGATGATCAACCTGCAGCAGTATTACCTCGAGGAATACCTGGTGCGGCACGCGCAGGCCTTGCCCGATCTGGACCTGCGTTTTCGCAACAAGGTCATCTCGGTCAGCCCGGAGGCCGACGGCGTGGCCTTGCAGGTCGAGACGCCCGACGGCATCTACACGCTGGATGCCGACTGGATGGTGGTCGCCGACGGGGCGCGCAGCAGCATCCGCCGCATGATGGAACTCGAGGTCGACGGCAAGATCTTCATGGACCGCTTCCTCATCGCGGACGTGGTCATGAAGGCCGATTTCCCGGCCGAACGCTGGTTCTGGTTCGATCCGCCGTTCCATCCCGGCCAGTCCGTGCTGCTGCATCACCAGGCCGACAATGTCTGGCGCATCGATTTCCAGCTCGGCTGGGATGCCGACCCCGAGGAGGAAAAGCGCCCCGAGCACGTCATTCCGCGCATCCGCGCCATGTTGGGCGACGACCGGGAATTCGAGCTGGAATGGGTCAGCGTCTATACCTTCCAGTGCCGCCGGATGAGCAAGTTCCGCCACGGCCGCGCGCTGTTCGTCGGAGACGCGGCGCACCAGGTCTCCCCCTTCGGCGCCCGCGGGGCCAATTCCGGCATCCAGGACGTCGACAATCTGGTCTGGAAGCTGCGACTGGTGATCGAGGGCAAGGCGCCGGAGTCCCTGCTGGACACGTACTCCGACGAGCGCGTCTACGCCGCCGACGAGAACATCCTGAACTCCACGCGATCGACCGATTTCATCACCCCCAAGAGCCGCATGTCGCTGGTGTTCCGCAACGCGGTCCTGACGCTGGCGCGTGACTATCCCTTTGCGCGTGCGCTGGTGAACTCCGGGCGGCTCTCGGTTCCCAGCTGCCTCGAGGATTCGCGCTTGAATACGCCGGACACGGCCTCATTCCTGGGCGACATGGCGCCCGGCACGCCGGGCGACGACTGCCCGATGCGCGCTCAGGTGGACAATTTCTGGCTGCTGGACAAGCTGGGCAACCGTTTCCAGCTTCTGGTCTACGTCGAGGATCCCGCCAAGGTGCCGCAGGCGTCCGCCCTGCAGGCCCTCATGGCCGGCGACCTGCCCATCGAAGTCATCCTGGTGACCCCGCGCGGCGGCCGCTCGCCCGACGGCCTGCGCGTCTTCGAGGACTACACCGGACGCTTTGCCGAGCGCTACGACGCGCATCCGGGCACGACCTACCTGTTGCGCCCCGACCAGCACGTCGCCGCCCGCTGGCGCAAGATCGACCCGAACGCCGTGCGCAGCGCGCTGGCGCGCGCAACCTGCAAGCTCTAGGAGCCATCATGTCTCTCAATCTGCGGCCCAACCTGGGCGAACAAGGCAAGCGCTATATCCGGGCATACACGCCCGGCGATGATTTCTATGAGGAATTGATCGAGCTGCACCGCGACCTCAGCGAGGAGCAAAGCGCGCAGGTCAATGCGCGCCTGATCCTGCTGCTGGCCAACCATATCGGCGATCTGGCGGTCTTGCGCGAGGCCATGGCGATCGCGCGCAAGCACGTCTGAGCTTCAGGGTCCACGCGCCTGCGGGCCGCAAGCCGGTCCGTGGGCGGCCCTCAGTTCCAGCGGCCGTTGCGCCCGCCTACGCTGTGGCTGCCCGCGCCCAACAGGAGGACGGCGAGGCTGTTGAATAGAAAGAAACCCTGCAGTTCGAGGCCCCAGCCGCCTGACTGGCCGAGGGTGAACAAGTGGTTCATGTGAGCCAGGCCGATGGCGAACAGCATGTTGACCAGGGCGAGCAGGGCGCCCAGGCGGGTATACAGGCCGAGTATCAGCAGCACGGGTGCGAGGATCTCGCCCAGATAGGCGCCGTAGGCGATGAAGGCGGGCAGGCCGTTCGCGGCCAGGGCGTTGCCGATGCGAGCCACGCCGGTGTCCAGCTTGGACAGTCCATGCAACAGCAGCAGGATGCCCAGGTTCAAGCGCAAGACCAGTTTGCCCAGGTCGTCCAGAACGGTCGATGACATGTGCGGATCCTTGGAGGGCCTGTTGAGACTCCGGTGGTCGGGGCGACATGATTCGAACATGCGACCCTCTGCTCCCAAAGCAGATGCGCTACCAGGCTGCGCTACGCCCCGACGTTAGAGGGCCGATTCTAGCATGGGAGCCACGCAGGATTGGGGCCTTCAGGCCGGGGTCCGAAGCTTCAGTTCGGGCAGGGTATAGGCCTGGTGACGGTACACCCAGGCCGGCCATAGGGCGTGGGCCAGCGCCGTGCGCGCCAGGTCCGGGTCGGCAGGCATGGGCGCGTAGCCGTCCGGTGCGGTATATCGGTAGGTCCGCGCCGCCTGCTGCGGTTCCAGGACCACCAGCGTATCGCCGCTGAGGTAGCCGTAGTTGTCCTCGAATTGCATCATGGCGCGCCCGCCGCCGCCGCGGGTCAGGTCATGACCGATCATGGGGTGGCTGTCGCTCACGCCGATCAGCGACAGCAGCGTGGGCGGCAGGTCGATCTGGCTCACGATGCGCTCGTCGCGGCGGGGGGCGACGCCGCCGCCCAGGATCAGCGCGGGGATGTGGAAATGCCGCAAGGGCACGAGCTGCGCGCCGCCGACGCGCGAGTCATGGTCGGCGACGATCAGGAACACGGTGTGGTCCCAGTAGTCCGACTGGCGCGCCTGCTCGAAGAACCGGCCGATGGCCCAGTCCGCATAGCGCACGGTGTTCTCGACGGTGGCGGGGTTGCCCTCGACGGGAAAGCGCCCCGCCGGGTATTCCCAGGGCGTGTGGTTGCTGACCGAGAACGCCAGCGTCAGGGTGGGTTGCGCGCCGTCGGCCGCCAGCAGCGCGTGCAGCTTGTCGAACATGTCCTCGTCGCTGGCGCCCCAGGTGCCGACGAAGGCCGGCGACTCGAAGGTGGGCAGATCGTACAGTTCGTCGAAACCGTTGCCGAGGAAGAAGCTCTTCATGTTGTCGAAGTGGGCTTCGCCGCCGTAGATGAAGCGCGAGCGGTAGCCGTGCCGCTTCAGCAACTGGGCCAGTGTAAAGAATCGGCTCTGGGCATTGGTCAGGCGCAGCGCCGCATCCGAGACCGTGGGCGGGAAGCCGGCGCTCACCGCCTCCAGGCCGCGCACCGAGCGCGTGCCCGTGGCATACGCGCGCGTGAAGTTCCAGCCTTGCGCGGCCAGCGCATCGAGGCAGGGGGTCAGGCCCGCGCCGCCCAGGTTGCCGACGTACTGGGCGCCCAGGCTTTCTTCGACGATCAGCACCAGGTTCAGCGGCCGGGCCGGATTGCGGCTGGCCTGCTGGGCATGCAGCGAGGGAATGTCGGTGTCCGAGGGCGGCGGAAAGCCCGCCTGTTCATGCACCAGGGCGTGCATCTCGGCCTCGGGCATGTCGCCGTAGACGTCGGCCGCGGAGCGCTCGTTCTTGATGGCGTAGAGGGCGAACAGGACGCTGTAGAGCGAATTCAGGGGCAGGGTGTTGAGCAGGCTGTCGCCGCACCAGGCCACCGAGGCCGGGTTGATGGGACGGTGTCCCAGGGTGCCGCGGATCGCCAGCACGATGGCCGCCGCGATCGCCAGGCTGATGACGGGCCGCCACCAGAATCCCGGCAGCACGTCCGGTTCGGCGCGGCCGAACCAGGCCCACCCCAGGCCGATCGCCAGCGCCAGCACGAGGACGGCGGCCAGCAGGACCAGCTTGTAGCCCTTCCAGAGCATGCCGAAGACTTCCTTGGGGTACTTCAGGTACTCGATGTAGAGGCGGTTGGGCCGGCTGTCGTATTCCAGGATGAATTGCGGCGTCGAGACCTCCAGCAGCACCATCAGGATCCAGGCCGCCATCAGCCAGGCGCCGGTGATCGCGATCGCCAGCGGACTGTCGCCCACCCAGGGTGCGAGCAGGGCCGGGATGCCGGCCCACATGGCGACCTGGTTGAGGTCGATGCGCAGGCCCCAGGCGAGGATCTTGCGCGGCCCTCCGGCGGCGCGCACGCGCGGCCACAGCCAGGCGATCAGCAGGATCCGGCTGAGCGTCAGCAGGATCAGCGCGGCGAGGGCGAAGGCCAGGACCTGGGTGCCCATTGCTCAGGGCACCAGGGCGATGCCGAAGCGCACCACCGGGCTGGCCTTTTGCTGGTATCCAAGCAGGGTTTCACCGTATCCGCGGAAGTACTGCGCGTACAGGTAGCCGTTCATGTGCAGGAAGGTATGCCGCAGCGGCCAGGCGGCCTCGAGCTGTACGGCGTTGCGGCCTTCGGAACCCTGGCGATAGAGGCCGCTGAGGGCCCAGCTGTCATCCTGCGCCCAGCGCAGCTTCCAGTCGATGCGGCCCAGATAGTCGGGATAGCGCATGTCGCGGTCGGTCGAGAAATAGTATTTGAACCGGGGCGTGAAGCTCAGTTGGCTGCCGCCCTCGAAGCGGTAGTTGAATGCCGGCTGGACGTAGAGATCGTTCAGCGAACGGGAATCGTCGTCGTTCTTGCCGTTGGACAGGTGCTCGACGCCCGCGTTCAGGCCGACCGACCAGTCGTGCGACCGGGATTCCCACAAGACGTCCTTGTTCCAGAACAGGCTGGGATTATAGGAGGTGTCGACGAAGGGGATGGAGTCCGAATGCAGGTCCCAGAGCGAGGTCTGGGTATAGCCGAAATACCAGTTGTCCATGAAGCCGGCCTTGGCCGGATCCTCGGGACTGAGCAGCCGGTACTTGAAGCTGAGCTGGAAGCGCGCGTCGGCGCCGTCGCGGTTGCCGACGATGAAGTAGATCGGCTCGTAGGGCGAGATCGCGTTGCGGAACGTGTCGAACGGCGAGGGCTCGCCCTCGGCGATGCCGGACCCGGACCCGGACCCGGATTCGGCCGCGGCCGCGGCCGCGGTGGCCATGGCGCCGGCGCCGGCCACCAGCTTGGCCCCCCCTCGGCCGGATCCGCCATCCACCACATCGAGGGCCAGCGCCGAGTCGGGCTGGCCCTCGATGCGCAGGCGCCGCAGCCCTGACGCGCCCTCGGGGGCGGTGGCGGTCCAGGCAATCTGCGCGAAGGTATTGGCCGGCAGCACGATCGTGTCCGGCGGGCTGGACAGGGTGAAGCGCAGGCTGCGCGAGCGGCCGGCCCCATCCTGCAGGCCGGCCTCCAGCGTGGCCGGCGGCACGACCGTCAGCGCGTTGCCCGTGTCGTTGAAGATCACGCCCTGCAGCTGGATAGCCTGCCCGGCCTGGACGCTGGGCTGGGTCAGTCGGTATACGATGCCGGCATGCGCTGCCGGAAGTGAGGCGGCTGCCAGCCAGAGCGGCACGAGGCGCCGGAAGAGCTTGCGAAGCGGCGGATGGATCATGGGCATGCCGGGCTATAAAGGGGATACTGCGGAACTTTAGCACTTGCGCGCTAAAATGCCCGTTTCCCGGTGTGACAGCACGCCGGCAAGCGCCGCCCTTAGCTCAGTTGGATAGAGCAACGGCCTTCTAAGCCGTAGGCCGCAGGTTCGAATCCTGCAGGGCGGGCCAGATCAGAACAGCCACAGCCGGACATGCACCCAGCCCGCATCCTGGGCCGCCTCTACGGCTTCGAACAGCGGGATGGACAGGAAGTAGGGCAGGGCGTCACGCATGGTTTTCCAGACCCCCGGCAAATCCACGGTGACCCGTTGCGGCGTGCGCCAGAGGCTCGGGCGCGGCCCAAAGCGCGGGACGCGCGCGCAATAGGCATCGTAGCCGGCGCCAAAGGCCGTGTGCAGCAGTTGCTCCTCCTCGGCCACGATCCAGCGGAACACCGCGAACGCCGCCAGGGCCAGCGCCAGCCCCACCACCAGGCTGCCCGTCTGCAGGCCGATGCCCAGCACCGCCAGGACGGAAAAGACGTACAGCGGGTTGCGGCTGACCGAATAGGGGCCGTCGGCGATCAATTCCGCCCCTTTGCGTCCGCCCAGGTACAGCATGCAGGCGCAGCGGCCGAGCAGGGCGAGGAGCATCAAGCCCAATCCCAGCCATTCGAGGCCCTGGTTGACCCAGCCGGCCTGCGGCCAGGCCGACGCGATCCATGGCGATGCGAGGACGGCCGCGACGCCCAAGAGGGTGAGCGCGTGGCGACGCAGGACCTGGGCCTGTGCCAGGCGCGCCCAGACGACATCGAGGCCGGGGCCCGCTCCTCGTATTTCCGAGGGCTTGGAGAAAAAAACAGGATTCGACATGGAGGCCTCCGTTGAGTGACGGAGCCACCTTAGCGCCATCGTCCCGAAAAACTTACGAATTCTGCTGACGGGATGCTGAAAATACCTCTGGGCGACGAGGCGCATCGGGAGGCAAAATCAGGCGGACCTCTGTCCAGCTTGGCGTGTCGGCATGCGATGAGGTGATGGCCAGCTCCCAGCCCTGCAGCTCACAGACGCGTTGCGCGATCGCCAGCCCCAGGCCGCCGGTCTCGGTCGGGCTGCTGGACTTCAGGTCGGTCCGGCCATCGCGCCACTCTCGAAGCCTGGCGAGCCGCTCGGCGGGGATGCCGGGGCCGTCATCGTGGAATCGCAGCGTCGCCGGTTGTGCGAGGCCGACGGTCAGGGTGGCGGGGGCGGCGTGCTCGATCGCGTTGCGCAGCAGATTGCGCAGCACGATGAGCAGCGCGTAGGGATCGAGCCGGCAGACGCTGCCGGGCGGGACCCGATTCAGCAGTGTGAGTCCCCGGGCCTGGGCCGTGGGCTGCATGGCGAACCAGGCCTCGTCCAGAGCGCCGGCCAGATCCACGGACTGGATGCGGGCAGGATCGATGCTGTTCATCGCGACGGCCCCCGACAGGCTGGCGGCCGCCGCATCGATCTGGGTCAGCATGCGTTGCAGCCGCTCGCACAGCGGTGAGTCGGACGCTGTTTCCAGCAGGGCCATTTCGACGTCCGTGCGCAGCGCCGCCAGGGGTGTACGCAGCTCGTGGCTCAGATTGGCGGCGAATTGACGCTCGAACGCCATCGAGCGGTCGACGTGATCCTGAAGGCAGTTGAAGGCCTCGATCAGTTGAGCGGCTTCGTCTCCGCGTGGCGCGGGCGCGGGCGCGCCGCCGCGGCTCCAGGCGGACAGACGCTCGGAGACGATGCCGATGGGGGCCACGACGCGGCGCGCCAGACGACGCGCCAGCAGCCACGCGCATATCAGGGCCGCCACGGCCCCCGCCGCCAGCACCCCGCCAAACGCCCGCACGCGGTCTTCATGGGCCGTGGCGTCGTAAAGGACGTAGAGCCGGCCCTGGGGAACCGCCTCGACCCAGGTATGCCAGGTGCGGCCGTCACGATGCAGCTCGCGGGCGCCCGCGGCCTGGTCGAACAGATCGTCCTCGGGCGGGCGCGCGTCGGCCGGCAGGACCCAGGCCTGGATCCTGCCGCCATCGCTGGCCCGGGCCGACAGGACGGTGGATGGATTTCGCTGGGCCCGCAGGTCGTCGCGCAGCGCCTGCACCTGGCCGGCCAGCACCTCGTCGACCAGGTCGTCCTCCATCTGGGCGAACGCCTCATAGGCGAGCAGGCAGATGACGAGCAGGAATAGCGCGACCGAGCCGGTCAAGGCCCAGGTCACACGATTGGCGAGCGACATCGGCCGCACGGCGCTCAGTCCGGTTGGCGGCTGCTGGCCAGTCGCCATCCCTGCCCCGGGACGACGACGATATCCGGCCCGCCGGCCTCGCGCAGGCGCCGGCGCAGCAGATGCACTTGATCGTGCAGGGCGCGCTCGGACGGCGGCCCGTCCGGCCACAGCGTGTCCTTCAGCCGCGCCTGGGACACCGGGCGGCCCGGCGTGCCCAGCAGCAGCTCCAGCAACAGCACCGATTTGCGCGGCAGCGGCAGGGCCTTGTCCCCGACGGTGGCCGCGTGCGTGCGGGGGTCGTAGCCGAGGTCTCCGAATACCGCGACCTCGGGTTCGTGCCCGCGTCCGCGGCGCAGCAGCACCCGCAGGCGCGCGACGACTTCGGCCAATGCGAAGGGCTTGATCAGATAGTCCTCGGCGCCGTGCTCGAAGGCGAGCAGCTTGTCCTCCATGCGATCCCGTGCGGTCAGAACCAGCGTCGGGCAGCGCAAGCGTTCGTCGCGCTGCATGGCGCGCAGCAGGTCCATGCCGCTCATTCCCGGCAGGCCCAGGTCCAGCACCATTGCCTCGAAGCCCGCTGCGCTCAGCATGGCCAGCGCCCCCTGGCCGTCATAGGCCGCATCCGGCGTGTAGCCCTGGCGTTCGAGGTAGCCGTAGAGATTCGCGGCGATCGTGGGGTCGTCCTCGACGATCAGGATGCGTGCGCTGGGCATCGGGGGCGATCCGGCTCGGCCGCCTGTCGGGTCAGGAGACCCGCGCGGCCTGCTGCAGCGCCTGCGCCAGATCCGCCTTCAGGTCGTCGACGTGTTCCACGCCCACCGACATGCGCACGAAATTGGGTTCGATGCCGGCGGCCCGCATGTCGGCCTCGGTCATCGAGCTGGCCCACATCGAGGCCGTGTGCACGGCCAGGGTCTCGACCCCGCCCAGGCTGACGGCCTGCGTCGCCAGACGCAGGGCCGAGACGAAGCGCTGGGTGGCATCGAACCCCCCACGCAGCGAATACGCCACCACCGCGCCGTAGCCTGTCATCTGGCGCGCGGCCAGTGCATGCTGCGGATGGCTGGCCAGGCCCGGATAATAGACCTTTTCAATCTCCGGCCTCGACTCGAGCCATTGCGCCAGGGCCAAGGCGTTGGCGTTGATGCGTTCCATGCGCAGGGGCAGTGTGCGCAAGCCGCGCAGCAGCAGCCAGGCGTCCATGGGCGAGAGCACGGCGCCCAGCGTGACATGCATGTGCCAGATCTGCTCGGCCAGGGCCTCGCTGCAGCAGATCGCCCCCGCCATCAGGTCGTGGTGGCCGCCCAGGTACTTCGTCGCGCTGTGCACCACGATGTCGATCCCCAGGTCGTGCGGGCGCTGGTTCAGCGGCGAGGCGAAGGTGTTGTCGGCGATGGTCAGAATGCCGCGTTCGCGCGCCAGCGCGGCGACCGCCGCCAGGTCGGTGATCGACAGGGACGGATTGACGGGGGTTTCCAGCATGATCAGCCGTGTGTCCGGGCGCAGTGCGGCGCGCAGCCCGTCCAGGTCGGTCTGATCAAAAAAGCTGACCTCGACGCCATAGCGGGTCAGGACGTCGGAAAACAGTTTCGACGTGCTCATGTAGTGGCGCTGCTGGGCCACGACGTGGTCGCCCGCCTTGAGCAGGGCCAGGACGGTGGTGCAGATCGCGCCCATGCCCGAGCCGGTCAGCAGCGCGGTCTCGGTGCCTTCGAGCTCGGCGAGGATGGCCTCGACGCGCTTGTGCACGGGATTGCCATGGCGGGTGTAGAAATTGGCCGGCCGGGGCGTGGTGGAGATCTCCGCGAACTGTTCCGCGGTATCGGCGCGAAACGTGGCGCTGTAGTGGATGGGGGCGACGACCGCGGCATCCGTGGCGAATGCGGCATCGCCGTGCAGCACCGTGGTTTCCCGATGCCAGTCGGGAAGGTTCGCGCAATCGCGCCGGGGGGCATTCATGGGGGCTCCTGTGGGCTTGGATGGGATAGCGCCCATCATACGCCCGCCGCCCCCAGCGCTATAGATAGGGACTGGCGAGCCAGATGACACGGTTGCGCAGCCGCTTGATGAAGGGGATCGCCGCCAGGGACTCGCGCGTGACGGCCTCGGCGTCGGCGATCTCGCGGTCGATGCGTGCCTCGATCTGGCCGGCCAGCTGCGGGTCGTAGACCTCCATGTCGAGCTCGAAATTCAGGCGCAGGCTGCGGGGATCCAGGTTCGAGGAGCCCACGTAGGACCAGCCGCCGTCGATGGTCAGGAGCTTGGAGTGGTTGAAGGTCGAGCGGCTGCGCCAGATGCGGCAGCCACCGGCCAGCACCTGGTCGAGCTGCGCGGTCATGGCGTAGTTCACCAGGCGCAGGTTATTGCGTCCGGGGATGACGATGTCGACCTGGATGCCGCGCCGCGCAGCCGTATTGAGCGCCCCCATCAGAATCTGGTCGGGCAGGAAATAGGGCGACTGGATGCGCACGTGGCGCTGGGCCACGGCCAGCGCGCCCAACAGGACGTTGTGGCTGGCGGCGATGAAGCGGTCGGGGCTGGAGCGCACGCAGCGGGCCGGTACGTGCGGCGCGGGCACGTCGGGGCTGGTCACGCACCATTCCTCGATGGGCAGTCGTTCGCGTGTGGTGAATTCCCAGTCGTTGGCGAACACGGCGAACAACTGCGTGGCCACGGGACCTTCGATGCGGAAATGCGTGTCGTGGGTCGCATGGCTGCCGGCCAGCGAGGCCATGAAGCCCTCGCGGATGTTCATGCCGCCGGTGAAGCCCAGGTGGCCGTCCACGAACAGGATCTTGCGATGGCTGCGCAGGTTGGCGTAGGGCATGCGCAGGCCCAGGGGGTTGGTCATGAACAGCTCCGCCCGGATGCCGTTGCGCAACAGCAGGCGGATGATCGGCGGATGCGAGTACTTGGAGCCGATGGCGTCGATCAGGACGCGGATCCTGACGCCCCGCTGGTGGGCGGCCCGCAGCGCCTCGGCGAAGCGCAGGCCGATGCGGTCGTGGTCGAAGATATAGGTCTGCAAGGCGATGCAATGCTGCGCGCCGTCGATGGCGTCGATCATTGCCGGGTAGGCCTCGTCGCCGCTGTCCAGCAGGGTGATCCGGTTGCCGTCGTGCAGGGGAAAGCGGCTGATGCGGTCGCAGAGCACGCGCAGCGATGCGAACTGCGGGCCGGCCCGCGAGGCGACGTCGGTGAAGGGCCTGCGGGCATGGTTGACGTAGTCCTTGATGCTGCGGCTGCGCTGGATCGACAGCTGGTCGTGGCGGATGCGGTTGATGCCCGCCACCAGGTACAGGACGGGGCCCACCAGCGGCGACATCAGAATCACCCCGACCCAGGCGATGGCGGCGCGCACGTCGGACTTGTTCATGGCGGCATGGATTGCCGCGGCGGCGCCGATGCCCAGCGACGCCAGCGCGGTCACGTGGGGCCAGTACTCGGCCAGGAAGGCGGTCAGCGCATCCATGGCGGTGTTCAGGCGCCGGGCGGCGTGCCGGGCCGCTGGACCAGGGAGTCGAACCAGTCGGCATTGGGCGCGCCCTGGCTAGCGTACGACTGGGCGGTCGAGTGCGCGCGCCAGACGCCGCCGCCGATGCCGGGGACCGGGCGGACCCGATACCAGAACCAGCGGCCGTCCGCGTCCTGCGCGGCCCAATTCCAGCCTTCGGGGGCCGCGGACCAGTCGGGTGCGGGGGGCGTGTCCTGCATGGCGATCCTTCGGTACGTCGCAAGAGGTCCGGGCGTGGACCTGCGGGTTCCCGCAGTTTACCCGGCCCTCAGCAGATTTTGCCGGATCTTGTCGTAGCCGAGGTTGAACAGGAAGCCGTAGGGCAGGTAGAACAGTACGAATCCGATGTCCAGCACCAGCGCGTGCCAGATCGAGACCTCGAGCCACCAGGCCACGAAGGGGATGGCGATGAGGATCAGGCCGAATTCGAAGCCGAAGGAATGCGCGATCCGGACCCGATAGCTGCGCTCGAATCCCCATCGCGCCTGGAGGCGGTCGAAGAGCCAGTTATAGAGCATGTTCCAGAGCACCGCCATGGTGGCGATGACGGCGGTCAGCACGCCCATGTCGAATATGGACTCGCCCGTGATCCAGGCGGCCGCGGGCGCCGAGATGCCGATGGCGAGGACTTCGAAGAGCAGGGCGTGGATAAGGCGTTCCGAGGGACTGCGTTCGTGGATCTGCATGGAGAGGGCTGGGATGGCGGTGTCGTCACCGCGAACTCGCGCATCAAGCGGGGTCGTCCTCGCTTGCGAGGCCTGACGGGCCTCTGGTCTCCTGAACTGGCGCCGAAACAGGGCCTTGAAGGAATTTTGGGGTGACCGATGGGGCTCGAACCCACGACAACCGGAATCACAATCCGGGACTCTACCAACTGAGCTACGGTCACCGCCGGCTCGGAAAAACGGGCAGGTATCCCGTCAGACCGAAGAATGGCGATTCTAGCATGAACCGGGGCGGTTTTGTGCCGCGCGCGGCAGCCCTTGATCACCGGCGCGTTTTCCTTCATGTTATGGTTGAACCCGGCACCGCGCGGGCGATGTCGGGACCTTCGCCGCGAACCGGGTGCCGCGTCTCGTCCTCGGGGCATGGCGCCAGTTACACAGGAATGCGCTCATGGCACAAATATTCGTCGTACACCCCGAGAATCCGCAATCCCGGCTGCTGCGCCAGGCCGGAGAACTCCTCGCCGAGGGCGGCCTGGTGGCCGTCCCCACTGACTCCAGCTATGCCGTGGTGGCCCGCCTGGACGACAAGGCGGCCGCCGACAGCCTGCGCCGGCTGCGCGGCCTCGACGATCGCCACCACCTGACGCTGCTATGCCGCGACCTGGCTGAAATCAGTCATTTCGCGCGCGTCGACAATGCCCAGTACCGCCTGCTCAAGATGGCGACCCCGGGGCCCTGGACCTTCATCCTCGAGGCCACGCGCGAGGTGCCGCGGCGGGTGTCGCACCCGTCGCGCAAGACCATCGGCATCCGCGTGCCCGACCATCGCGTCGCCCTGGCGCTGATCGAGGCGGCGGGCTCGCCGCTGATTTCCACGACGCTGATCCCTCGGGACGAGGAATTGCCTCTGAACGACGCCCAGGATATTTTCTCCCGCTACGAGCACGAGCTCGCCGCGGTGGTCGACGGCGGCCCCTGCCCCTTCGAGGCCACTACAGTCATCGACCTGACGGGCCCGGCCCCGCAGGTGGTGCGCCGGGGGCGCGGCGACCCGGCGACCCTGGGCCTGGCTTGATACTCGCGAAACCCGCGCCGGCGGGTCGGATCCCGGCGGCTGTCCGGCACGGAGCACCATGGAATCCTTGATCCAGACCATTACGGTCTACGCATTGCCGGTCCTGTTCGGCATCACCCTGCACGAGGCGGCGCACGGCTACGTCGCGCGCATGTTCGGCGATCCGACGGCCTGGCAGGCGGGGCGCATCAGCCTCAACCCCCTGCGGCATATCGACCCGATGGGCACGATCGTGGTGCCTATCGTGCTGCTGTTCACCTCCAAGCTCATGGGCGGGGGCGGCCTGCTGTTCGGCTGGGCCAAGCCGGTGCCCGTCGACTGGGGCCGCCTGCGCCGTCCCAAGCGCGACATGCTCTGGGTCGCGCTCGCGGGCCCGGCCTCGAATCTCGTCATGGCGGTCCTCTGGGCCATTTCCCTGCGCCTGATGGCGGGCACGGGAATGGCCGGCGGCGAGGGGGACTTCTGGGTCCGCATGGCCATCGCGGGTGTGCAGGTCAATCTGATCCTGATGGCCTTGAACCTGGTGCCCTTGCCGCCGCTGGACGGTGGCCGCATCGTCTTCAGCCTGCTGCCGCCGCGTCTGGCCTGGCAATACTCCCGGATCGAGCCCTACGGCCTGGTGATTCTGATCGTCCTGATGTTCACCGGCGTGCTGTGGGTGATCCTGCGGCCGCTGCTCGCCTTCGGCCAGTTGATCGTCAACGCTTTCCTGTGAGCCCGGACTATTCATCCGGTACACTGGCAGCTTTATAATCGGGGCCTCGTATCCCCAGATGCTCAGGAGGCAGCGCTCATCATGGCCCGCTCGGATTCATCCTCCCCCACCTTCCAGGGCAGCATGGTCGCGCTCGTGACGCCCATGCACCCCGACGGACGACTGGACATGGAGGCCTTCCGGAAATTGATCGACTGGCACGTCGAGCAAGGCACCGACGGCCTGGTGGTGGTCGGAACCTCGGGCGAATCGCCCACCGTGACGGTGGACGAGCAGGCCGAGCTGATCGCGATCGCCGTGCAGCACGCGGCGGGCCGGATTCCCGTGATCGCCGGCACCGGCGGCAACTCGACCGCCGAGGCGATCGAGCTCTCGCACCACGCCAAGGCGGCGGGCGCGGCCGCGGGCCTGTCGGTGGTGCCGTACTACAACAAGCCGACCCAGGAAGGCCTGTACCAGCATTTCCGCAGTGTGGCCGAGGCGGTCGACCTGCCGTGCATCCTGTACAACGTGCCCGGGCGCACGGTGGCCGACCTGTCCAACGACACCATCCTGCGGCTGGCGCAGGTGCCCGGCATCGTCGGCGTCAAGGACGCCACCGGCAACATCGGCCGGGGTGCCCAGCTCATCGCCGAGGCGCCGGCCCATTTCCAGGTGATCAGCGGCGACGATCCGACCGCCGCGGCCCTCATCCTGATGGGGGGGCGCGGCAACATCTCGGTGACGGCCAATGTCGCCCCGCGCCTCATGCATGAATTGTGCGCCGCCGCATTGCGTGGCGACGCAGCCGAGACCCGCCGCCTGAACGCCCGGCTCAGCGCGCTCAACCGCGTGCTGTTCCTCGAAGCCAATCCCATCCCCGTCAAGTGGGCGGTGGCTGAAATGGGCCTGACCCAGCTCGGCTATCGCCTGCCCTTGACGCCCCTGGACCCCCAGTACCGCGCCGTCGTGCGCCAAGCCCTGATTGATGCAGGTTCTCTCTGAATGAAGACAAAACGCACGCCGACCCCCTGGGTCCAGACGGCTCTTGGATTGAGCCTGCTGGCGCTGGCCGGTTGCTCCACCCTGGGGCAATTGACCGGCCAGTCCGAGTCCATCGAATACAAGAGCACGGTCTCCGGCGACCCCCTGGTCATTCCGCCGGACCTGACCAAGGCCAACCAGAGTCCGCATTACCAGGCGCCCGAAGGAACGGCCCGCCTCAGCGACTATGCCGCCAGCCGCCAGGCGCAGACCAACGTCTCCCCCGCGGACCGGGTCCTGCCGCAGCAGGCCGGGATGCAGGTCATGCGCGACGGCGCGCTGCGCTGGCTGGTCGTCGATCAGCCGGCCGAGACGCTGTTCCCCAAGGTGATCGAATTCTGGGGCGAACAGGGCTTCACCATCCAGTCACAGGATCCGCGTGCGGGGCTCATACAGACCGACTGGGCTGAAAATCGCGCCAAGATCCCCGAGGGCTGGCTGCGCAGCGCCCTGGGCAACGTCATCGACCAGGTGTTCGACAGCGGTGAACGCGATCGCTTCACGACCCGTATGGAGCGGGCCAACGGCAAGACCGAGATCTACGTCAGCCACCAGCACATGGAGGAAACGCCCACCGGCGATGGCGCCGGCTTCAAATGGGTGTACGGCAAGGAGGATCCGGGCCTGAATGCCGCCATGCTGGCGCGCCTGATGGTCTACCTGGGCGCCAGCGAGCAGCAGGCGCAGGCCCGGCTGGCGTCCGCGGGCGACGAGGCCGCCCCGGTGGCGGCGGCGCAAATCGGCGCGGGCGAGGCCGCTCTGAGCCTGAACGAGCCCTTCGACCGGGCCTGGCGGCGCGTGGGCGTCGCCATCGACTCAGCGCGATTCACCGTCGAGGACCGCAACCGCGAGCAGGGCGACTACTACATCCGCTATCTGGATACGGACACGGGTGAAAAGATCGAGCAGCCCAATATGTTCGGCCGCCTGTTCGGGTCGCGCAACACCGCCGAACCCCTGAAGCTCCGCGTCCACGTCGCCCAGGACGGCACCGGCACCCGGGTGACCGTGCTCGACGAGGCGGGCCAGCCCAAGACCGACGCCACCGCGCAGCGCATCATGACGGTGCTGTCCAAGCACCTCAACGAGACGCGCTGAGGCGGCGTCCCGGCCCTGTCCCGCGCCAGCGGGGCGGGGCCGCAAGGGGCCCGCGTCGGGGGCTTAGGCGGCCGCCAGGCGGGCGGTCGCCGCGGTCGCCGGCTCGCCGTCCAGGATCTCTCCGAACCAGGCCAGTTCCCGTCCCAGGGCGGCCACTTCGCCGACGATGATCAGGGCGGGCGAGCGGATGGCGTGCCGACGCGCCTGGTTCTCGACGTTCTCCAGTGTCGCGTACAGCGCCCGCTGTCCGCTGCGCGAACCGTTTTCCACGATGGCGCAGGGTGTGTCCGGCGCAAGACCGCCGGCCAGCAGCTGCGCGCGCAGGCCCGCCAGGCGCTCCACGCCCATGTAGTACGCCCGCGTGCGCCCGGATTCGGGCTCGGCGTCGGCGCACGCCCCGCCGCGGCGGTGTGCGGTGGCCAGGGTCAGCGACTGGGCGTGGTCGCGGTGGGTCAGCGGAATGCCGGCGTAGGCGCCGCAGGCGAGGGCGGCCGTGATGCCGGGAACCACCTCATAATCGATGCCGTGCCGCCGCAG
Source organism: Castellaniella sp. S9 (assembly GCF_027257175.1). Classification (GTDB taxonomy): domain Bacteria; phylum Pseudomonadota; class Gammaproteobacteria; order Burkholderiales; family Burkholderiaceae_B; genus Castellaniella. The sequence continues at coordinate 408,057 of NZ_JAPFGD010000002.1, forward strand.
GTGCTGCAGTTCCTCGCCGCCGCGCCCGAAGACCAGGGGATCGCCGCCTTTCAGGCGCACGACGCAGCGGCCTTGACGGGCGTGCGATACCATCAGTGCGTGGATGCGGGCCTGGGTGGCCTCGTGTCGGCCGCCGGGCGCCTTGCCTACGTCGATCAGCAGGGCGTCGCGCCGCGCCAGGGACAGGACCCCGGCATCGACCAGGCGATCGTGCAGGATGACGTCCGCCTCGTTCAGGGCGCGCAGGCCGCGCAAGGTCAACAGGCCGGGATCGCCGGGGCCGGCGCCGACCAGCAGCACCCGGCCACGCGGCGGCGCCGCCGCCTGCGCCAGTGCCTCGTCGAGCAGGCGTTCGGCCTCGTCGGGCCGGCCGCGGCGCAGGGCGCCCAGGACCGGACCGTCCAGCAGCCAATCGTAGAATGCCCGGCGCGCCCGCAGGCCCGGCCGGGCCGCGCGGATGGCGGGCCGCCGGCGTCGGGCCAGATCGGCCAGTGCGCCCAACGAGTGATCGAACAGGGATTCGATGCGCTCGCGCAAGCGGCGCGCGATCACCGGCGCGCTGCCGCCCGAGGAAATGGCGATCGTCACCGGCGACCGGTCCACGATGGCCGGCACCTGGACGCTGGACAGCTCGGGATCATCGACCACATTGCAGAACAGGCGGCGCGCAGCGGCAGCCTCCGAGACCTTGCGGTTGAGTGCGCGATCGTCGGTGGCGGCGATGGCCAGCCAGGCGTCGTCCAGCCAGGCGGGATTGAATTCTCCCAGGCGCAGGTCGATCTCGCCGGCGTGGGCGCGCGCCAGTACGCGGGGATGGGCCGCGCGCGCGCCCACCACGACGCGGGCGCCGGCGGCCAGCAGCAGGGCGATCTTGCGATCGGCGACGGGGCCGGCGCCAACGACCAGCACGCGGCGGCCTTTCAGGTCGGCGAACAGGGGGAAGTGATTCATACGGTCGGGGTGTGCGCCGTGATGGCCTGTGTGCGCACCAGAAAATCGCCGAAACCCTCGCCGGACTCGCGGCGCGCGGCGTATTGTTCGAACACGGCGTCCAGGCTGGACAGGATCGCCGCCTCGTCGATGTTCTCGCGGTACAGGACGTTCATGCGCTCGCCCGTGAAATCCGCGCCCAGGCGCAGGTCGTAGCGGCCCAGCGCGCGCCCGACCAGCGCGATTTCGCCCAAGTAGGGCCGCGAGCAGCCGTTCGGACAGCCCGATATCCGCAGCAGGATGGGCGCATCGGCCAGGCCGTGTTTCTCGAGCAGGGCCTCCAATTTGGCCAGCAGCACGGGGGCGTAACGCTCGCTCTCGGCCATGGCCAGGCCGCAGGTGGGCAGCGCGACGCAGGCGATGTGGTGGCGGCGGATGCCGCTTTGCTCGCGATAGCCGTCCAGCCCATAGTCCTCGACCAATGCGTCGATGGCCGGGCGGTCGGCCTCGTCGACGTTGGCGATCACGAGATTCTGGTTGCAGGTCATGCGGAACTCGCCCTTGAGGATCCTGGCGATCTCGCGCATGCCGGTCTGCAGGCGCAGGCCCTCGCGGTCCCACAGGCGGCCCGAGGCAATGTACAGCCCCAGGTGCCAGCGGCCGTCCTCGCCCTGGGACCAGCCGTAGCGGTCGCCGTTGCGCTCGAAGCGATAGGGTCGCGGCGCGTGCAGCGTCCGGCCGCTGCGGGCCTGGATCTGTTCGCGAAACCAGTCCACGCCCAGCCGGTCGACGGTGTATTTCAGGCGCGCGTGCTGGCGCGCCTGGCGGTTGCCGTGGTCGCGCTGCAAGGTCACGACGGCTTCGGCGACTGCGATCAGGTCGTCCGGCGCGACGAACCCCATCAGCGATCCCAGACGCGGATAGGTGGTGGGGTCGCCGGCGGTGGCCCCCATGCCGCCGCCGACGGCGACGTTGAAGCCCAGCAGCGCGCCGCCCTCGATGATGGCGATCAGGCCCAGATCGTTGGCGAATACGTCGCAGTCGTTGGTGGGGGGAATGGCGATGCCGATCTTGAACTTGCGCGGCAGGTAGGTCGCGCCGTAGATCGGTTCCTCGTCGAGCGCCTCGGAGACCTGCTCGCCGCCCAGCCAGATTTCCGCGTAGGCGCGGGTGCGCGGCAGGAAATGATTGGACAGGCGCAGCACCCACTCCTGGACGAGGGCGTGCTGGCTGGACAGATGGGGGTTGACCGCGCTGACCACCTGGCGGTTGACGTCGCCGCAGGCGGCGATGGTCGTCGCCCGCGCGTCGCGGATGCCCTGCATGAAGGCACGCAGGTCGCGCTTGACGATGCCGTGCCACTGGAAGGTCTGGCGCGTGGTGATGCGCAGCCCCCGCGTGGCGTACCGGCTGGCCAGCGCATCCAGCGCCAGCCACTGGGCGGGGCTGACGACGCCGCCGGGCAGGCGCGCGCGCACCATGAAGGCGTAGGCGGGCTCCAGCTTCTGCTTGCGCCGTTCCTCGCGGATGTCGCGGTCGTCCTGCATGTAGCTGCCGTGGAATTTCAGCAGCTTGGTGTCGGATTCGGGGATGGCGCCGGTGACCGGGTTTTCCAGCTCGCGGGCGATGGTGCCGCGCAGGAAATTGCTGGCGGCCTTGATGTCTTCCAGGGGGGACAGCGGTGAAATGCTCATGGGATCCTGCGTGGGTGGGGATTCAATAGACGTCGCGCGCGTAGCGGCCCTGCGCGGCCAGTTCGTCGAGCCATTGCCGGGCGCCTTCCTCGTCCAGGCCGCCCTGGTCGCGGGCGATCTCCAGCAGCGTGGCATGCACGTCGCGCGCCATGCGGGTCGCGTCGCCGCAGACGTAGACGTGGGCCCCGCCCTGGATCCAGTCGTAGACCTCGGCGCCGCGCTCGGCCAGGCGATGCTGGACGTAGACTTTCCCGGCCTGGTCGCGCGAGAACGCCAGGTCGATCCGCTGCAGGGCGCCCGCCTTCAGGGCCTGCTGCCACTCGGTCTGGTAGAGGAAATCGCTGCCGAAGTGGGGATTGCCGAAGAACAGCCAGTTGCGGCCCGCCGCGCCGGTCTCGGCGCGCGCCTGGATGAAGGCGCGGTAGGGGGCCACCCCGGTGCCCGCGCCGATCATGATGATGTCGCGCCCCGGATCGGCGGGCAGGCGAAAGCGCGTGTTCTCCTCGACGAATACCGGCGCTTTGGCGCCTTCGGGCAACTGGCTGAGAAAGCGCGAGGCCACGCCCCAGCGGTCCTCGCCCTCGCGCTCGAAGGCCACGTTCGCCAGCGTCAGGTGGACCTCGTCCTCGGCGACGGCGGCGCACGAGGCGATGGAATACATGCGCGGCGCAAGGGGGCGCAGGGCGGCCACCAGTGCGTCGGCCGGCCAGCGTGCGGGCCAGGCACGCAGGGCGTCGATCAATTGGTGGCCGGCCATGTAGGCGGCCAGCGCCTCGCGCGACTCGGGGCGCAGCAGGGTGTGGAGCCCCTCGTCGCCGGCGCGCTCGGCCAGCGCCTGCAGGAACGGCCGCGTCAGTACGGTCAGTTCCCGGTGGCTGCGCAGCCATTCGCCTAGCGGGCGTGTCGCGCCCTGGTGTTCGACCGGCGCGGCGGCGTCCAGCCCCGCGGCCTCGACCACGCGCGCCACCAGCGCCTCGTCCTGCACCGGCCAGACCCCCAGGGCGTCGCCCGGTTCGTAGTGCAGGCCGCTGCCTTCCAGGGACAGCTCGAGGTGGCGGATGTCCTTGTCGCTGTCGCGACCCGTGATGGGCTGGTTCAGCAGCAGTTCGGCGTGGAAGGGCTGGTCGCGGGTGACCTTGCCGGGCTGGACCCGCAAGGGCGTGACGGTCGCGCCGGCCGGCGCCTCGGCGGCCTTCAGCTGCTGGCGGGCATGCGCCAGGGCGGCGTCCTGCCACGGCGAGGCCACGGTTTCGATGTCCAGGTCGGCGGCGCCCGCCTCTTGCAGGCGTTCGGCCCCCAGTTCGGCCAGGCGCTCGTCGATTTTTTGCGAGATCCCGCAGAACGAGGGGTAGCTGGAGTCGCCCAGGCCCAGGACCGCGTATTTGAGCTTGGGCAGCTTGGGGGCGCGCTTGCCCAGCAGGAACTCCACCAGCGCGATCGAGTCATCGGGCGGCTCGCCGTCCCCCTGGGTGCTCATGACGATGTAGAGCAGTTGCTCTTCCTTGAGCTCGCGCGTGGGGTACTGGTCGGCGCGCACCAGGCGGGCCTCCAGGCCTTGCCCCTGCACGCGCTGCAGCAGGCCCTCGGCGATGCGCTTGGCGTTGCCGGTCTGGCTGCCGTACAGAATCGTCAGGCGCCGCGCGTTGGCGGGCGCGGCGGCGACCGCCAGCGGCGCCGGGGCGCGGGCCGATTGCCGGCCTTGCGCCACGCCGGCGAAATAGCCCGACAACCAACTGAGGGCCTGGGGCTCCAGGCTGTCGGCCAGGTCGGTGATCAGGGCATGTTTGGCTTCGGGCAAATAGGTCGGCGCGAGCATGGCGGTGGCCTTGTCGGTTCATCAAGCTCCTCATTCTATGGAGAGCCTTGGCTGGCGTGAACGACAGGATGCTCATGTCCTTATGCGGCATAAGCAAATGCCCGGCCGTAAGACCGACCGGGCATTTGCGCTCAGGCGGGCCGGGCTTGCGGGTACAGGCGATTGCGGTGCAGGGCGATGGCCTCGCGGCAAATGTCGCTCAGCGTGGTGTCGCCCCAGCGTCCCTCCGGGTGCGCCTCGAGGTAGTCCAGCAGGGCGCGGCGCATGCGCGGCTCCCAGAACCGGTGGATGTGGTCGGCGATGCCGTCCAGGCCGCTGGCCCGGTCGGGCATGGCCTCGAAGAAATGGCCGATGCGATTGGCCAGGCGGATGAGGTGTTCGATATTGGTCATGACGCGGTCCCATCCAGGCTCAGGTGCTCGGGGTGTGTGTATATCGTGTATCTGTTTTCGCGGGCGAAGCCGGCCAGCATCATCCGCGCCTCGTCGGCCAGGCGGACCGCCAGCGAGGTCGGGGCCGAGACCGCCACCAGCGCGCCGATGCCGGCCGCGTGGGTTTTTTGCACCATCTCGAAGCTCGCGCGGCTCGAGACCACGACGAAACCCCGGCCGCGCTCCACCGGCTCGCGCAGCAGCCGGCCGATGAGCTTGTCGAGCGCATTGTGGCGGCCGACGTCCTCATACAGGTAAGCGAGCCCGCCTTGCGCATCGGCCCAGGCCGCCGCATGGGTTGCACCTGTGAGATTGTGCAGGGGCTGGCGACGGCGCAACTCGCCCAGCGCCCGTTCGAGGGCGCGGCCCGTCCATGGCTGCGCCGGGACGGGCAGGGGCGGCAGGTCGCGGCGAACCTGCGCCAGGCTTTCGACGCCGCAGAGGCCGCAGCCCGTACGGCCCGCGAGATTGCGATGGCGCAGCTTGAGCGCGTGCAGCCGGGCCGCCGGGATCTGCACCTGGGCGACCAGCCCCTCAGCCGTGGCGTGGACGGCGACGTCGCGCAGTTCGTCGGCGGATTCGATGATGCCTTCGGTGAATGAGAATCCCAGCGCAAGCTCCTCGATATGCAGCGGCGAAGCGAGCAGCGCGGCATGGGCGATGCCGTTGTATTCCAGCGCGACCGCCTGTTCGCAGGCGATCGCGTCCTGGCCGGCGCGTGCACCGCCGGCCTGCGCGCGCAGCACGGGGCCGACGCAATGGCCGGCTGCGCTGCCGGGGTGGTCGGATAGCGGGTCGTAGTCGGCGGGATGCATGGGCGCAAGCCTACCGCTGCAGGGCGTCCATGGCCTCGCGCTCGCGCAGCAGCCGATCCTGCTGGCCTTCGGTGGCCTGCCAATCCTGTTGCCATGCGGAGGGCGCGGTGACCTTGCGGACCTGGACGGCGGTGACCTTGTATTCGGGGCAATCGGTGGCCCAGTCGGTATTGTCCGTCGTCAGGACGTTCGAGCCGCATTCGGGGAAATGGAAGGTCGTGTAGACCACGCCCGGCTGGATGCGATCGGTGACCGTGGCCTTGAGGACTGTTTCCCCTGCGCGGCTCTGGATGGCGACCCGGTCGCCCTCGACGATCCCGCGGTCCTCGGCGTCGTGGGGATGGATCTCGAGCACATCCTCGCTGTGCCAGGCATTGTTGGCCGTGCGCCGGGTCTGCACCCCCGCGTTGTATTGCGACAGGATGCGGCCCGTGGTCATGAGCAGGGGGAATTTCCGGGTGGACCGTTCCTCGGTGGGCACGTAGCGGGTGATCATGAAGCGGCCCTTGCCGCGCACGAATTCGTCGACGTGCATGATCGGCGTGCCTTCGGGCGCCTGGTCGTTGCAGGGCCACTGCACACTGCCGCCCAGCGCCGCGATGCGGCCGAACGACACCCCGGCGAAGGTGGGGGTCAGGCGCGCGATCTCGTCCAGGATCTCGCCCGGGTGGGCATAGTCCATGGGGTAACCCATCGCCCTGGACAAAGCGCAGGTGACCTCCCAGTCGGCCAGGCCGGCCTTGGGCCGCATGACCTGCCGCACGCGCGAGATGCGCCGTTCCGCGTTGGTGAAGGTCCCGTCCTTTTCCAGGAAGGACGAGCCCGGCAGGAACACGTGGGCATACTTGGCCGTCTCGTTGAGGAACATGTCCTGGACGATGACGCACTCCATGGCCTCGAGGGCGCCGACGACGTGCCGGGTGTTGGGATCGGATTGGGCGACGTCCTCGCCCTGGCAGTACAGGCCCTTGAACGAGCCGCTGTGGGCGGCATCGAACATGTTCGGCAGGCGCAGGCCCGGTTCGGGCTGCAGGGCGACGCCCCAGGCCTGTTCGAACAGGCCCCGGACCTGGTCGTCCGAGACGTGGCGGTAGCCTGGGAATTCGTGCGGGAACGAGCCCATGTCGCAGGAGCCCTGGACGTTGTTCTGGCCGCGCAGGGGATTGATGCCCACGCCTTCGCGGCCGATGTTGCCCGTGATCATCGCCAGGTTGGCGATCGCCATGATCGCCGTGGAGCCCTGGCTGTGCTCGGTGACGCCCAGGCCGTAGTAGATGGCGGCATTGCCGCCGGTGGCATAGAGCCGTGCGGCGCCGCGCAGGTCGGCGGCGGGCACGCCGGTGATCGATTCGGTGGCTTCGGGCGCATTTTCCGGCAGGCTGACGAACCGCATCCATTGGTCGAAGGCCTCGGGTTCGCAGCGCGCCTGGACGAAGGCGTGGTCCACCAGGCCCTCGGTGACGATGACGTGGGCCAGGGCGTTGAGCACCGCCACGTTGGTGCCGGGACGCACGGGCAGGTGGAAGTCGGCCTTGACGTGGGGCCCGTCGACCAGCTCGATGCGGCGTGGATCGATCACGATCAGGCGCGCGCCCTCGCGCAGGCGGCGCTTGAGCCGCGAGGCGAAGACCGGGTGGGCCGCGCTGGGGTTGGCGCCCAGGACGATGGCCACGTCCACGTGCATGACCGAGTCGAAGGTCTGCGTGCCGGCGGATTCGCCGATCGTGGTCTTGAGGCCGTAGCCGGTCGGCGAGTGGCAGACGCGTCCGCAGGTGTCGACGTTGTTGTTGCCCATGGCCGCGCGCACGAGCTTCTGGACCAGGTAGGTTTCCTCGTTGGTGCAGCGCGAGGACGTGATGCCGCCAATGGCGTCGACGCCGTACTTGGACTGGATGCGCCGCAGCTCGGAGGCCGCGTAGCCGATGGCCTCATCCCACGAAACCTCGCGCCAGGGATCGGTGATCTTTTCCCGGATCATGGGCTGGGTCAGACGGTCGGCGTGCGTGGCGTAGCCCCATGCGAAGCGGCCCTTGACGCAGGAATGGCCGCGATTGGCCTTGCCGTCCTTCCAGGGCGTCATGCGGATGACCTGCTCGCCTTTCATTTCCGCCTTGAAGCCGCAGCCCACCCCGCAATAGGCGCAGGTGGTGATCACGGCGTGCTCGGCCTGGCCCTGCTCGATGATGGTGTCCTCGATCAGCGAAGAGGTCGGGCAGGCCTGGACGCAGGCGCCGCAGGACACACAGTCGCTGTCCAGGAACCCGTCGTCCTGGCCGGCAATGATGCGTGAATCGAAGCCCCGGCCGCCGATCGTCAGCGCGAAGGTGCCCTGGACCTCGTCGCAGGCCCGGATGCAGCGGCTGCAGACGATGCATTTCGAGGGGTCGTAGGTGAAGTAGGGATTCGAGGTGTCGGCGCGGTCGTCGAGGTGGTTGGCGCCGTCGAATCCATAGCGCACGTTGCGCAGGCCCACCACCCCGGCCATGTCCTGCAGCTCGCAGTCGCCGTTGGCCGGGCATGTCAGGCAGTCCAGCGGATGGTCCGAAATGTAGAGTTCCATGACGTTGCGGCGCAGCGCGTGGAGCCGCGCGTTTTCCGTCCACACCACCATGTCGCCCTCGACCGGCGTGGTACAGGATGCCGGATAGCCGCGACGGCCCTCGATCTGCACCAGGCACAGCCGACAGGAGCCGAAAGCCTCGAGGTTGTCCGAGGCGCACAGCTTGGGAATGTTGATGCCCGAGAGCGCCGCGGCGCGCATCACCGACGTGCCGGCCGGCACGGCCACGGCGATGCCGTCGATGGTGAGCCGGACGAGTTCCGTGGATGGAGACGGCGGCGTCCCCAGGTCGCGGTCGCGCTTGACGACGGTTTCCAGCATGGCGGGCTCCTAGGCGGTTTGCGCTGCGGCGGGTACGCGGGCGAGGCCGAAGTCCTCGGGGAAATGTTCGAGCGCCGACAGCACCGGGTAGGGCGTCATGCCGCCCAGGGCGCACAGCGATCCGGCGACCATGGTGTCGCACAGCTCGCGCAGCAGCGCGGCCTGTTCCTCGCGAGCCTCGTCGCGGCGGATCTTGCCGATGACCTCGGTGCCCCGTACCGAGCCGATGCGGCAGGGGGTGCACTTGCCGCAGGACTCGATGGCACAGAATTCCATGGCGTATTCGGCCATGGCCGCCATGTCGACCGTGTCGTCGAAAGCCACCACGCCGCCGTGCCCGAGCATGGCGGAAATCCCGATGAAGGCTTCGTAGTCCAGCGGCGTGTCCCATTGGGATTCCGGCAGGTACGCGCCCAGGGGGCCGCCCACCTGCACCGCGCGCAGCGGCCGGCCCGATGCGCTGCCGCCGCCATAATCGAACAGCAGCTCGCGCAGGGTCAGGCCAAAGGCCTTTTCCACCAGGCCGCCGCGGCGGATGTTGCCGGCGATCTGGAACGGCAGGCTGCCGCGGGACTTGCCCATGCCGAAGTCTCGGTAGTGGGCGGCGCCCCGTGCGAGGATGATGGGCACCGTGGCGAGGGAAATGACGTTGTTGATGACGGTGGGGCAGCCGAACAGGCCGCGCACGGCGGGCAGGGGCGGCTTGGCGCGCACCATGCCGCGGCGCCCCTCCAGGCTGTCCAGCAGGGCCGTTTCCTCGCCGCAGATGTAGGCACCGGCGCCGCGCCGCAGCTCGATGTCGAAGGACAGGCCCGAGTCCTGGATGTTTTCGCCCAGCCAGCCGCCCTGTCGGGCCAGCGCCAAGGCGGCGGCCAGCACGGCCTCGGCCTGGGGATATTCAGAACGCACGTACAGATAGCCGCAGGACGCGCCCACCGCCAGCCCGGCGATGGCCATGCCCTCGATCAGCGACAGGGGATCGCCCTCCATCAGCATGCGGTCGGAAAACGTGCCCGAGTCGCCCTCGTCGGCGTTGCACACGATGAACTTGCGCGGCGCCGGCGTATCCAGCACGGTGCGCCACTTGATGCCTGTCGGGAACGCGGCGCCGCCGCGGCCTCGCAGGCCCGAGTCGGAGACCTCGGCGACGATGTCGGCGGGCGCCATGGCCAGCGCCCTGCGCAGGCCGGCAAATCCGCCGTGCGCCTCATAGTCCGGGATGCTGAGCGGGTCGATCACGCCCACGCGGGCAAAGGTCAGGCGTTCCTGCGTGCGCAGGAACGGGATATCGTCGGTCGGACCGTGGCACAAGGGGTGGTCCGCGCCGTCCGCACAGGCGGCCTCCAGGACCGAGGGCACGTCGGCGAGCGACACCGGTCCGTAGGCCACGCGGCCGGCCGGCGTCTGCACCTCGACCAGGGGCTCCAGCCAGTGCATGCCGCGCGAGCCGTTGCGCACGACGCGCAGCGCGATCCCGCGGCGGGCGGCTTCGTCGCGGAAGGCCCCGGCCAGGGCGTCGGCGCCCATGGCGATGGCGGCGGTGTCCAGGGGCACGTACAGGGTTTTCATCTCAGGCCTCCGGGCACTGCGCCAGCAGGGCATCCAGCTTTTCGGGACTCATGCGGGCATGGGGCCGGCCGTTGATCATGACGGCAGGCGACTGGGCGCACAGCCCTAGGCAATAGACAGGGTCCAGCGAGACCTCGGCCGTGCCCGCCGCCGCGACCCGCGCCTCGGCGTGCGCATACAGGGCCTGCCCGCCGCAGGCCTGACAGGATTCGGCGCGACAGACCTCGAGACGCACGGGCGCCGGCGCCGCGCGCCGGAAATGGCTGTAGAAGCCGACCACGCCATGAACCTCGGCGCGCGAGCGCTGGATGCCTGCGGCGATCTGGACCACGGCGGCGTCGGGAATGTAGCCGATCGCGTCCTGCACGGCATGCAGGATGGGCAGCAGCGAACCTTCCTGCCCCGCATGCCGCAGCAGGATGTCGCGCACCAGCTCAGTGGGGTCCAGCGGGCATGCCGCAACCGTGTTCCGAGGTGCATCCATGGGTCGTCTCCTGGGCATCGACGGCGAGCGATGCGCCTTAATATGTTTTAATTTGCATAATGATATTCCGGCCGTTGACTTACTCTACTATAGAAAATGATTTGGATTCAATAAGATAAAAAGTGCATATAAAAACAGGGGTACTGATTTATATGTATAAAAATTCCTATTAATAGATTTGGGAGAAGGCATGGCGGTTTATCGATTCAAACCGAAGCTCAAATCCGAGTGGTTTCTGGAAAAGCAGAGCGGCGAGATCCTCGCCATGGGCGAGGTCCTGCAATTGCTCGCCGCCGTGGACGAATGCGGCCACATCGCCGGCGCCTGTCAGGCGCGGCGCATCTCCTATCGCCATGCCTGGGGCCTGCTGCGCAAGGCCGAGGCGGAATTCCAGACCGCCCTGATCGAGACCTCCCGGCGGCGCGGCTCGCGCCTGACGAACTTCGCCCGGCATCTGCTGTGGGCCAATCGCCGCATCGACGCGCGGCTGGCGCCGACCTTCGAGAGCATCGCCTCCGAGCTGCAGGACGAACTGCAGCGCCTCTATTCCGAGGAGCTGTCCGTCTTGCGCCTGCACGCCAGCCACGGTTTCGCCGTCGAGGGCCTGATGCGCCTGGCCAACGACCAGGACATGATGCCGCTCGAACTGCGCTATCGCACGGGGATCGAGGCGCTGGCCTCTCTGGACCGCCGGGAATGCGACCTGGCAGGCTTCCAGGTGCCGGGCGCCTCGTATGAAAAACCGATCCTGCGGCACTACGCGCGCTGGCTCAACCCCGACCGCATGCTGCTGCTGCACCTGGCCGAGCGCAACACCGGCCTGTTCGTCCAGTCCGGCAATCCCAAGGACATCCGCTCGATCGCCGACCTCGTGCGCCCCGACGTGCGCTTCGTCAATCGGCAGATCGGCTCCAGCACCCGCTACCTGGTGCATCTGATGCTCGAAGAGCTGGACATCGATCCGAACGAGGTGCGGGGCTTCGACACCGGCGAATTCACGCACATGGCCATCGCCGCCCACATCGCCAGCGGCATGGCCGACGTCGGCATCGGCGTGGAGACCGCGGCCTGGCGCTGCGGCCTGGCCTTCATCCCGCTCGCCAAGGAACGATATTTCTTCGGGATCAACAAAGATCTGGTGGGGACCCACGCCTTGCAGCGCCTGCTCGACCTGATGAACGGCGAGGCCTACCAGTCATACGTCAAGGACCTGGTGGGCTACGATTGCCGGCTGATGGGGCAGGTGCAGACGCTGGAGCAGGCCTTCGGCAAGGACATTCCCAGGGCGCTGCATTAAGGTGGCTGCGAGCGCACCGGGCGGCTCAGGCCCGCCAGTGCGCCCAGCCTTCCTCCAGCCATTCATCCAGCATGGACCGGACCCCGGCCGGCAGCGCGCGCACCGCCTCGGCCGCCAGCCAGCGGCGGTCGGCCAGCGCTTCGAGGCCAGGCTGCGGCGCGGCAGGGGCGACCTCGCCATTGATGAACAGCTGCCCGCCGCCATACATCAGCCGCGTGCAGCGATCCAGCACCAGCCGTCCCTCGGGGACCGCGTCCGCCAGCGAGATCGGCTCGTCGGGCGGATCGAACAGGGCACTGTCGGGCAGGGTGGTCAGCCACTGGCCCAGGAACCGGGCCGCCACCGCCTGGTCCAGCCGTATCCGTTCCAGGGTGTCGAGCGTGGCGGCGATCAGCGCCTCGGGCAAGGCGGCGGGGTGGCGAGTGGCGGGTGCGCCCGCGTCCTCGTACAGGCCCGACAGATCCGGTCCTGGCAGGGCGGGCTGGCCGTAGAGTCCGGGGTCCTCGAGGAACTGCGCCGAGACCTGGTCGGCCGCGGCTTCCAGCAGGCCGCGCGCCAGGGCGGCGCGGCTGGGCACGCGAAAGCCGATGGAGATCGTCATGCAATCGCCGATGGCGATGCCGTCGTGGCTGGCATGCGGCGGCAGATACAGCATGTCGCCGGGTTCGAGGACAAAGTCCTGCTCGGGCCGGAAGTCCTGGAGGATCTTCAGCGGCAAGCCCGGCACCAGCGCGCGGTCCGCCTGCTGGCTGATGCGCCAGCGCCGCCGGCCGTGCGCCTGCAGCAGGAACACGTCGTAGCTGTCGTAATGCGGGCCGACGCCGCCGTCGTCGGAGGCGATGCTGATCATCGTGTCGTCCAGCCGCGCATCGGAAATGAAGCGGAAACGCCGCATCAAGCCCGCGATGGCATCGTCGTGCAAGTCCACGCCCTGCACCAGCAGCGTCCAGTTCGGGCGTGTCGCCGGAGGCAGACGCGTGAAGGGGCCGCGTTTCATGGCCCAGCCGCGCGCACCATGCGAGACCAGCCGCGATTCCACTTCCTCGCGCCGGGCGAGGGTCTTGATGTCGGCCATCGTCAGCGGTGGCGCGAAGTCCGGGATCGCCTGGCGGATCAACAGGGGCTTGCGCTGCCAGTAGTCCCGCATGAACGCCTGCGGCGTCAGGCCGCCCAACAGTGCCGCGGGCTGGTCGATGTCGAGGATGTCGGTGCTCATGATGGCCTCACAGGAAATCGCGGCGCAGCTGATAGAGCAGTTCCAGCGCCTCGCGCGGCGTGAGCGTGTCGGGATCCAGGTTCTGCAGGGCCGACTTGAGGGGCGCGTCCGGATCCTCGTCCTCGTCCTCGACCTCCTGGATGAATAGCGCCAGTTGGGAATCCGCGCGGTTGCGCGCCTCGAGCTCGGCCAGCTCGCGCCGGGCATGGCGGATGACCACCTGGGGAATCCCGGCGCGCTGCGCCACGTGCAGCCCGTAGCTCTGGTTGGCGGGCCCTTTGCGCACCTCGTGCAGGAACACCACCCCGTCGGCCGTGTCCGCGGCCGCCAGGTGCACGTTGAGGGCGCCGTGGGCCTTTTCCGGCAGGCGCGTCATCTCGAAATAATGCGTGGCGAACAGCACCAGCGCGCGGTTGTGCGTCAGCAGCCGGTGGGCGATGGCCCAGGCCAGCGCCAGCCCGTCGTAGGTCGACGTCCCGCGCCCGATCTCGTCCATCAGCACCAGGCTGCGCGGCGTGCTGGCGGCCAGGATCGCGCCGGCCTCCATCATTTCCATCATGAAGGTCGAGCGCCCGCCCGCCAGATCGTCGGCCGCGCCGATGCGCGTGAAGATCCGGTCGATCGGGCCGATCTCGGCGCGGCTGGCCGGCACGTAACTGCCCATGCGCGCCAGCAGCGTGATCAGCGCCACCTGGCGCATGTAGGTGGACTTGCCGCCCATGTTGGGGCCCGTGATCAGCAGCATGCGGCGTTCCGCATCCATGGCGCAATCATTGGGGGTGAAGACCTCGATGCTGTGCTCGACCACCGGGTGGCGGCCGGCCTCGATCAGCACCTTGGGCGCGTCGCACAGCGTCGGCGCCGTCCAGCCATTGTCCAGCGCATGCCTGGCGAGGCTGGCGAGCGCATCGATCCGTGCCAGCGCCGCGGCGCTGCGCGCCAGCGCCCCCGCGTGCGCCGCCGTGTGTTCCAGCAACTCGTCGAACAAGGCCTTTTCGCGGGCCAGGCCGCGTTCGCGCGCCGACAGGACCTTGTCCTCCCAGGTCTTGAGCTCGGGCGTGATGTAGCGCTCGGCGTTCTTCAGCGTCTGGCGGCGCCGGTAGTCCGCGGGCACCTTGTCGGCCTGGCCGCGCGTCACCTCGATATAGAAACCATGGACGCGGTTGTACTCGACCCGCAGATTGACGATGCCGGTGCGCTCGCGTTCGCGCGCCTCGATCTCCAGCAGGAACTCGCCGTTGTCGCCGGCCAGCTTGCGCAGCGTATCCAGTTCCTCGTCGTAGCCCTCGGCGATCACCCCGCCTTCGCGGATCATCAGCGCCGGCTCCGCGGCGACGGCGCGCGCCAGCAGCGCGCGCAGCGCATCCTCGACCGGGATGGCCCGCACGTCCTCCAGCAGCATGCCGCCCGCCTCGAAACGTGCCTCGGCGAGGGCCGCGATCGCGGGCAGGCCGCCCAGGGCCTCGCGCAGGCTCGCGAGCTCGCGTGGCCGGATCGTGCGCAGCGCCAGGCGGGTCGCCATGCGTTCCAGGTCGGGCAGCGCGTCCAGGGCGCGCGACAGCTCGCGCAGCGCCGCCGCGGCGTCCCCGTCGCGCGCCTTCAAGAGGCAGGTGATGGCGTCCTGGCGCGACCGCGCCTTGGGATTCTCGCGCAGCGGCGCCTGCAGCCAGCGGCGCAGCTGGCGGCTGCCCATCGGCGTATGGCAGTGATCCAGGGTCGAGAACAGCGTGGGCCCCTCGCCGTCGCCCAGTGATTCGGTGAGCTCCAGATTGCGGCGGGTCGCGGGATCCAGCACGACGTACTCGCCGCCCGCATCCACGGCGAGCGTTTGCACATGGCTGAGCGCCTGGGACTGCGTGGCGCCCACGTAGCGCAGCAGGGCTCCCGCCGCGCGTGTGGCCAGCGGCAGCGGATCGAGGCCGAAGCCGCCCAGCACGTCCACGCCGAAATGCGTCATTAGCGTTTCGCGGGCGCCGTCGGTCTCGAAATGCCATTCCGGTGCGCGGCTGACCGTCAGGCCCGCGGCCTCGGCGGGCGGCTCGGCGCGCTCCGCGCACAGCAGCTCGGCCGGCGCGATGCGCCCCAGCTCCGTATCCAGCATGGCGGGGGCGCATTCGCAGACCTTGAATTCGCCGTTTGCCAGGTTCATCCAGGCCAGCCCGACCGCGTCGCGCTGGCGTCCCTGCCCAGCCACGAGGGCGGCGATGATCCGGTCGGACTTCGCCGGCAGCAAGGCATCGTCCGTCAGCGTGCCGGGCGTCACCACGCGCACGATCCGGCGCTCGACCGGTCCCTTGCTGGCGGCGGGATCGCCGACCTGCTCGCAGATCGCAATCGATTCACCCAGCGCCACCAGGCGTGCCAGGTAGCCCTCCATCGCATGGAAAGGCACGCCCGCCATCGGGATGGGAGCGCCATTGGAGGTGCCGCGCTTGGTCAGCGTCAGGTTCAACAGACGCGCCCCACGCTCGGCGTCCTCGTAGAACATCTCGTAGAAATCACCCATGCGGTAGAACAGCAGATGCGGGCCGGCCTGGGCCTTCAGCTTTAGATACTGCTGCATCATGGGGGTGTGGTTGGAGAGGTCGGGGGTGGACATGCTAGGGAATTGATCTGCTTGGTTGGGAGGGCCTGAGGGTATTATCGTCGATGGTGAAGGTATGAGTGGGGGCGGTTGAGCTTTGGCGGCCAACATCGATGGCAAAAACAAGAACCTCTATCTGGACCTGCACCGTCGTTTTCACTTTACGCTGTACGATGCGGCTGACATGCCGCTGATCCGCGACACCACGGAAACGCTATGGCTGCGCTGCGGTCCGGCCCTGAACGCCGTGCTGGAGGATTACGTGCCCAATCTCAAGCGCAACGATTACCACCGGGCCACGGTCGAGGCCTTGAGGGAGGGTGACATGGGCAAGGTCGTGCAATGCATCCGCCAGGACATCCAGGAAGCCGGCGTCTACATCGACCAGCAGCTGCGGACTATGCGCGATGCCTGAATCGCAAGCCATGGGCGGCGAGGCCGCCAGGCGTTTGCCGTTCTTCACCATCGGCCACTCGAACCGTGACCTCGAATCCTTTGTTGCGTTGCTGGACGAGGCCGGCGTCGAATGCGTCATCGACATCCGGACCGTGCCGCGCTCGCGCGCCAATCCGCAGTTCAATCGGGACGCCTTGCCCGATGCGCTGGCCGCCCATCAGGTGTCGTACGAGCACCTGGCGGCCTTGGGCGGCCTGCGTGGCAAGTCGAAGTCCGTGTCCCCCGAGGTCAATGGCTTCTGGGAGAACGACAGCTTTCACAACTATGCCGACTACGCGCTGTCCGAGGCCTTCCGCGAGGGGCTGGACCAGTTGCTGGCGCGCGGACGCACCCTGCGTTGCGCCTTCATGTGCTCCGAGGCGGTCTGGTGGCGCTGCCATCGCCGCATCGTCGCCGACCACCTGCTGGCGCGAGGCGAGTCGGTCTTCCATATCATGGCACCGGGCCGCATCGAGCCCGCGCGCCTGACGCCGGGCGCAGTCCCCCGGCCTGAGGGCGGGGTGGTTTATCCGGGTGAATCCGGGCCCAGGCCTTGAAGGCCGGGAAGGGCGCCGTCGGGCCGGGTGACTGGGGATCGCTCGCGGACGACGGTAACGCCGCGCGGGTCGAGACCGATGTCGCCGGCCTGTTCCTCGGCGCAGACGCCAAGGTCGGTCACGGTTGGCGGCTTGGCGTGGTCCTGGGGCACACCGATGGGCGGGTTCGCGTGGACCAGCGCGCCTCGCGCTCGAGCGTCAAGAGCGACACGGGCGCCGTCTACGGCGGCCGCGGCTGGGATCTGGGCGCCGCGGGCCGCCTCAACTGGCTGGCCGGCGCAGCCTACACCCGCCATGCCGTCGACAGCCGGCGTGAACTGACGATCGGCGTGGCCGCCCTGGCCAATCTTCGACCCACAATCCCAAGTATTTATCGCACAAGGGGATTGTCGAATAAGTCACGCATTGTCCATGGACTTGTCCACATCTTGCGTGGACAAGTCCGGCGCGATGGCCGACGCCGCTAAAATAGCCCGCGTCTGCATGGCCGGCGCATCGATCCACGGCCGCTACTTCGAGGATGACAACCATGGATGACCTGAACAAATTCGTCGCCGCCTTGCCCGACCTGCACCACATGGCGGTCCAGGGCCTGATCACCCTGATCATTCTGGTGGTGGGCTGGACACTGTCCTCCCTGGCCGCGCACGGCGTGCGGCGCCTGGCCTCGCGCTCCACCCGCATCGACCCCACGGTGGTTCCGATCCTGCGCAGCGTCACGGTGTGGACCATCCGCACGGTGGTGCTGCTGGCGGTGCTGGCGCGCCTGGGCGTCCAGACCGCGAGCCTCATCGCCATGCTGGGCGCCGCCGGCCTGGCGGTCGGTCTGGCCCTGCAGGGTACGCTGCAGAACATCGCCGCGGGCATCATGCTGCTGATCCTGCGCCCGGTGCGCGCGGGCGAATATGTATCGATCGCGGGGCAGGGCGAGGGGACGGTGGACGAGGTCGGGCTGTTCATGACGCGGCTCATCCAGTTCGACGGGGTGCACCTGCTGTTGCCCAACAGTTCGGTCTGGGGCAATGCGGTGATCAACTACAGCCGCAACGCCTCGCGGCGCCTGGACGTCGCCATCGGCGTGCGCTATGGAGACGATCTGGACCAGGCGATCGCCGCGCTGCGCGCGCTCGTGGAGGGACGCGACGATGTGCTGCCGGATCCCGCGCCGAGGGTGATGGCCACGGAATACCGCGACAGCGCCGTGATGGTCAATATCCGGGTATGGACGCCCGCCGACAAGTACTGGGATTTGCGCTTCGACCTGTATCGCGAGGCGGCGCAGGCGCTGCAGCGCGCCGGCCTGAAGACGCCGATTCCCTTGCGCGAGGTGCGCGCGGTGCCCGCCGCGTCGGCTGCCGCCGCGGCGGAAGACTGACGGGGCTATTCGACCATTCGATTCAAGCGTTCGGCATCCAGCGGCTTCTGGCCGTTCTCGACGCGCTGCCCCAAGTCTTCCATGGCCTTGCACAGGCGCGTGATCCGTTTTTCCTGGCTGGCGGCATGGTCGATGAGTTCGTGCAGGACCTGGATCAGCGGGTCGTCGTCGCCGCGATCGACCGCGTAGGCGGCGAATTCCGCGGCGCCCTGGGTGGGGCCTTGGGCAGTACGCGCTTCCGGGCGTCCGCGGTCGAGCAGGTCCTGCAGCGGCTTGGCCGTCCAGTCCGTCTGGCAGGGCAGGGGCGCGGCGCCTTCGTCCGTGGGCGGTACGGACCCGGCCGCCTGAGCCGGCGCCTGCGCGGGTGCCCCGGCTGGCGCGGGAGCCTCGGCCGAACCCGGTTCCTCGCTTGCATGCGCGTCGTCCTTGAGGATGACGCGCGCCGGGTTGCCCACCGCCGTTGCGCCTGGCGGCACGGGTTTGATCACCACGGCGTTCGAGCCGACGCGGGCGTGCGCGCCGACCGTGAAGCCGCCCAGGATCTGGGCGCCCGCGCCGACCACCACGCCCTCCTCGAGGGTGGGGTGGCGCTTTTCGCCCTTGTACAGGCGGGTGCCGCCCAGGGTGACGCCCTGGTAGATGGTGCAGTCGTCGCCCACGACGGCGGTCTCGCCGATGACGACGCCGAATCCGTGGTCGATGAAGACCCGCCGGCCGATCTGCGCGCCGGGGTGGATTTCGATGCCGGTGAGGATGCGGCCCAGGTGCGAGACGAACCGCCCCGCCCACAGCCAGCCGCGGCGCCACAATCCGTGGGCCAGCCGGTGCACCAGGATGGCGTGCAGCCCCGGATAACAGGTGAGGATCTCGAGGCGGCTGCGTGCCGCCGGGTCGCGCTGGTGTATGCAGTCGATGTCTTCGCGTAGCTGTTTGAACATGATCATTCCACGTGTGGCAGCCCCGTGTCGCCCGGGCCGCCGCGGGCGGCGCGTGCGGTCTTGACCATGGCGGTGCACATGCCGCGCAGCATGTCGACCTCGTCGGTGCTGGGGCGGGCGCGGGTCAGGAGCTGGCGCATGCGGGGCAGGAGCTTCTTGGGGTGCAAGGGATCGAGAAAGCCGACCTCGACCAGGGCCTGCTCGAGATGCGCGAGCATCGCCTGCAGGCGCGCGCTGCTGGCCGGATCGGCGCCGGGGTCGTGCCGGGCGTGCGTGTCGGGCAGCCGGGCATCGCCGGACAGGGGCAGCAGGGCATAGCGCAGTTCCCAGGCCGCGAGCTGCAGGGCCTGCGAGACGTTGAGCGAGCTGTATGCCGGGTTGGCGGGGATGTGGCAGACATTCTGGCACAGGGTGATGTCCTCGTTGGACAATCCCGAGCGCTCGGTGCCCAGCACCACCGCCACGCCGGTGAGGTCGCTGGCGGCGAGGTGCCGCGCCGCCAGGACGGCCGCCTCGCGGATGTCGCAGGGCGGTGGCCCCAGCGCGCGTGCGCGCGCCGTCAGCGCAAAGGCCAGGGTCGTCGGCCCCAGCGCCTCGGCGAGACTGGCCCGGATCTGCGCGTGCCGCAGGACATCGCCCGCGCCGCTGGCGAGCGCGATCGCCTCGGGGTGTGCCAGGACATCGGGCAGCGCGGGGTCGACCAGCGTCAGGTCGCCGAAGCCCATGGTCTTGATCGCCCGCGCCGCCGAGCCCACGTTGCCGGGGTGGCTGGGACTCACCATGATGAACCGCACGCGTCCGAATGGACCGGCCGTGGCGGCCGCGTTTTCAGGGGGTTCTTGTGGAGTCATTTAAAATAGAGGACTTTCCATGCCCTAGCCGGTGTTGTCGTTGCAAACAGCCGGTGTGGCCTGTACGCTTGGCAAAGCAGTTTTTCTCTGGAATTCTATGCATCCGATGCTCAATACCGCCATCAAGGCGGCCCGCCGCGCAGGCACAATCATCAACCGCGCGAGCCTGGATCTCGAACGCCTGAACGTGGCGCGCAAGGGGCCCAAGGATTATGTCACGGAAGTCGACCGTGCCGCAGAGGAAGCCATCATCGACATTTTACGCACGGCCTATCCGGACCACGCCATCCTGGCCGAGGAAACGGGCGAACATGGCGCCGCTGGAGGCGTCCCGCCGGACTTCCAGTGGATCATCGATCCGCTGGACGGCACCACGAATTTCATCCACGGCTTTCCGAACTACGCCGTGTCGATCGCGCTGCTGCATCGCGGGCAGCCCGCCCATGCGGTGATCTATGACCCCTCGCGCAACGAGATGTTCACCGCCAGCCGCGGCAGCGGGGCCTTCCTGAACGACCGGCGCGTGCGGGTCTCGGGCTGCACGCGCTACCATGACGCCCTGCTGGCCTCGCATGTGCCGAAATCCACCGCCTTGCCGGCGGATTCGCCCTTCTCGCCGATGCTGGCCGATTGCGCCGCGGCGCGGCGCACGGGCTCGGTGGTGCTGGATCTCGCCTACGTCGCCTGCGGGCGCCTGGACGGTTTCTGCGGCGTGCGCCTCAAGCCCTGGGACATGGCCGCCGGCGGCCTGATGGTGCTCGAGGCCGGCGGCCTGCTGTCGGACTTCGAGGGCGAGCAGGGCTGGATGGCCAGCGGCAACCTGCTGACGGCCACCCCGAAGGTATTCCCGCAGATGATCGGCTACCTGAGCGCCTGAGGACCGATCGATGGAATGGATGCTGGACCCTTCCGCATGGGTCGGCCTGCTCACCCTGATCGTCCTCGAGATCGTCCTCGGGATCGACAACCTCGTCTTCATCGCCATCCTGGTCGACAAGCTGCCGCCCAAGCAGCGCGACCGCGCGCGGGTGCTGGGCCTGGGCCTCGCGCTGGCCATGCGCCTGCTGCTGCTCACCCTCATGTCGTGGTTGATCAAGCTCACCGCGCCTATCGTGTCGTTCGGCGAGTTTGCCTTCTCGGGCCGCGACCTGATCCTCATCGGCGGGGGGCTGTTCCTCCTCACCAAGGGCACCTTCGAGCTGCATGACCGCGTCGAGGGGCGCACGGCGCATGCCTCGGGCTCGCGCCTGCATGCCGGCTTCTGGGTGATCGTCACGCAGATCGTGATTCTGGACGCGGTGTTCTCGATCGATTCCGTCATCACCGCGGTTGGCATGGTCGACCATCTGCCCGTCATGATGATCGCGGTGATCGTCGCGATGGCCATCATGCTGGTGGCCTCCAAGCCGCTCACGCAGTTCGTCAATGCCCACCAGACAGTGGTCATCCTGTGCCTGGGCTTTCTGCTGATGATCGGTTTCTCGCTGCTGGCCGAAGGCTTCAGCTTTGCCGTGCCCAAGGGCTACCTGTACGCGGCCATCGCCTTCTCGGTCATCGTCGAATCCCTGAACCAGCTGGCGCGCCGCAATATGCGCCGCGTCGAATCGCGCCGGCCCATGCGCGAACGCACCGCCGAGGCGGTGCTGATGCTGCTCGGACGCCGCCCCATGGTGGGCCCAGGCCTCGATACCGATCCGGGCATGGCGGCCGATGCGACGCCCATCGAGGCCTTCGGCGACGAGGAGCGCAACATGGTCAGCGGGGTGCTGACCCTCAGCGACCGCAACGTGCATTCGGTGATGACGCCGCGCACGGACGTGTCGTGGATCAACCTCGAGGCCGATCCAGCCGAGCTGCGCGAGCAGATCACCCGCGAGCCCCACAGTTTCTTTCCGGTGTGCCGCGGCACCCTGGACGAGGTCGTGGGGATCGGCCGCGCCAAGGAGCTGATCACCGATCTGTTGATCCACGGCACCATTCGCGAGACCCGCCTGCGCGAACCCATCATCGTGCACGAGTCGATCGAGATCCTGCAGCTCATGGATACGCTCAAGCGCTCCCGCGGCCTGCTGGTGCTGGTGGCCGATGAATTCGGCTCCATCGTCGGGGTGGTCACGCCCATCGACATCTTCGAGGCGATCGCCGGCGAATTCCCCGACGAGGACGAGGCGCCCGACATCATCGACCAGGGCAACGGACGCTGGCGCGTCGACGGCGCGGCCGACCTGCATCACCTCGAGCAGGTCATGCACACCGACGGCCTGGTCGACGAGGACGAGGAATACGCCACGATTGCCGGCTATCTGCTCGAGCGCTTCGGGCGGCTGCCGGCGGTGGGCGATTCCTGCGATCTCGTGCAGGGGGAATGGCCCGCATTCCGCTTTACCGTGCTCGAGATGGATGGGCGGCGCATCGCCACGGTCCAGATCGAGCGGATCCACCTGCCCGACCCGGATGCCGAGGCCGAGTCCTCCGACTAGGCCGACCGGCACAATACAGCACAGCGGAAAGGACGCATGAACGATAGCGCGTGGTTTTTGTTGCAGGCCCTGTTTCTGGGCCTCGTCGAAGGTTTTACCGAATTCATTCCGGTCTCCAGCACCGCCCACCTGCTGCTGGTGGGCGACTGGATCGGTTTTTCATCGGGCAACGACAAGGTGTTCGAGGTCGTCATCCAGCTCGGCTCCATCCTGGCGGTGATGTGGGTGTTTCGCGCGCGCATCCTGCAGATGCTGGGCGGCTTCTTCGCCGGCGATCCGCAAGAGCGCCGCTTTGTGTGGAACCTGGCGATCGCGTTCATGCCGGCCGCCGTGATCGGCGCCCTGGGGATCCGCTACGTCAAGGCGCTGTTCCATCATCCGGGCGTATTCGCCATCACCCTGGCGCTGGGCGGGCTCATCATGTTGTGGGTCGAGCGCAAGCCCCGCTATGCCAAGCGGCCCGACGACCCGTCCGAGACCGAGGTGTCGCAGCACGCCAGCGCGCATACGCTCGAGCAGATCAGCTGGAAGCAGGCACTGGCCGTGGGGTGCGCGCAGGTCCTGGCGATGGTGCCGGGCACGTCGCGGTCGGGGGCGACCATCATCGGCGGCATGCTGGCCGGGATCGATCGGCGCACGGCCACGGAATTTTCGTTCTTCCTCGCCATGCCGACGATGCTGGCCGCCTCGGTGTACGACCTGTACCGGCATGGTGCGGCCCTCGACGAGTCGCAGATGCTGGCGATCGTGGTGGGCTTTGTCGCGGCATTTCTCAGCGCCCTGGTGCTGGTGCGGGCCGTGCTGGCGTTCGTCGCGCGGCGCACGTACCGGCCCTTCGCCTGGTACCGCATCGGCCTGGCGGTGGTCGTGGCCTGCTGGGTGCTGCTCTAGCGTCCGGGCGTATCGCCGCCGCCCAGGGGCTCGTCCAGCATGAGGCGCGGGCCGCCGGCATCCAGCACCAGCCAGCCGCCGCGCCCGGGCGGCTGGTCGTAGTCCCAGTCCGGCAGGACGAAACGCCGGCAGGCGCGTCCGCCGGCATCCAGCGCGTGCACCGCAGGCCGGTGGGTATGGCCGTGGACCAGCACATCCGATCCCGAGGCCGCCAGCGCATCCGCGACGGCTCGTGGATTGACGTCCATGATCCGCATGGACTTGCCGCGCCGCGCCCGGCGGCTGCGGGCGCGGGCCCAGGCGGCGATGCGCCGCCGCAGGGCCAGCGGCAGCGCGAGGAAGGCCCGCTGCACCCACGGCGCGCGCACCAGGCGCCGCAGGCGCTGGTAGCCGGTGTCGTCGGTGCAGTATTGGTCGCCGTGGGCCAGCAGCAGTGTGCCCGCGGCCGTGGTCAGCAAAATTTCATCGTCCAGCAGGCGCGCGCCCAGGCTGCGGGCGAGCGCCGCGCCCATCAGGAAGTCGCGGTTGCCGTGTCCCAGCCACAGCGGGATGTCGTGCGCGGTGTCGCGCAGGGCCGTGAGGGCCCTGGCCAGCCAGGCCGGCGGATCCCGCAGGGCGTGGTCGTCGCCGATCCAGGCCTCGAAGATGTCGCCGCACAGGACGAGGGCGTCGGCCTCGCGACGCGCCCGTTCGAGGAAGCGGAAGAATGCCGCCGCCGTGCCGGGATTATGTTCGCCCAGGTGGATGTCCGAGGCGATCCAGACCGTGCCCGGCAGCGCGAGCTCACTCAACCAGGGTGGCGCTTTCGATGACGACGTCATCGACGGGGACGTCCTGGTGGAAGCCCTTGTTGCCGGTCTTGACCTGCTTGATCGCATCGACCACCTCGGTGCCCTCGACCACCTTGCCGAACACGGCATAGCCCCAGCCGTTGGAAGTGGGCGCGGTGAAGTTCAGGAAATCGTTGTCGGCGACGTTGATGAAGAATTGCGCGGTCGCCGAGTGAGGGTCGGCGGTGCGGGCCATGGCCAGCGTGTAGCGGTCGTTCTTCAGGCCGTTGTTGGCCTCGTTTTCGATGGGCGCGTGGGTTTGTTTCTGCTTCATTCCGGCTTCGAAGCCGCCGCCCTGGACCATGAAGTTGTTGATGACGCGATGGAATATCGTACCGTCATAAAAGCCTTCCTTGACGTAGGTGAGGAAATTTTCCACGGTCTTGGGGGCTTTTTCGGCGTCGAGCTCGATCAGCAGGTCGCCCTTGTTGGTGTGCAGTTTGACTTGGGGGTGGTTGCTCATGGACTTGCCTTGGTCATGGGTGGTGGGGCCTTGTGCGACGGCCGCCGCGCCCGGTATCAGGGCGACGGCGCAGGCCAGGCACAGAACGCGTATCCAGGAGGACAGGATACGCAGGAATGAGAGATGGGACATCGGGGCAGGTCTCCGGGGCATGGGACCGCTATTGTGCCGCATGGGCGGGGTCCGGGTCGACCGGGCGCTGTGCCGGCCTTGCGGGTTTGCCGCGCAACACGCGGGCCCGATCGAACGCCTGCTGGGCCAGGCGCGTGTCGACGTGGCCGAGGTTCTCCAGGGCCGGCACGAAGGCGGGATCGATCGTCAGAGCGGTCTGCAGCGCCTCGCGGGCGCGCTCGAGCTGGCCCATGCGGGCGTACTCGATGGCCAGTGCGTTCCAGGGTTCCGGCAGCTCCGGGAAATCGATGGTCATTTCGCGCCAGATCCTGGTGGCCTCGTCGTGGCGGCCCAGTTGGGCCAATGCGCGCCCATGCAGGTAGGCCAATTGGACGTCGGTGCCCAGGCTGCCGGCCTCCTCGCGCTGGGCCTGGCGTTTCTGGATCAGGTCCAGCGCGGCCTCGGCCCGCCCCTCGTCCAGCATGGCCGTGATGTGGCTGGTGATCTGCGAGGGCGTCAGGGGGATCGCGGTGTTGACGCCGGGGGTGGCGGCCTCGAGCAGGTCGGCGAAGGCGCGCCAGCCTCGCTCGGGCGGCGGAGGGTTGGTGAACTGGCCGGTTTGCGGATCGTACACCGGGTCCGCCAAAAGCCTGCCGTCCGCGTTAAGATGGTCAGCTGGGCTTTGGGCGGACGCCGCCGCCATGCAGGCGCACAGGACCAGTGCGGGGAAAGAATATCGAATCACGGCTGAGGGACGCCTATGTCTGGGGCTGAGGAAAATCGTCGGGGGAAGGTATACTTGTCAGCTCATTTTAGCCTTGCCGTGCGCGGGATGCCTGTGGCGGGCACGGCCTGCGCCACGCCTTGCAACCGCCGTCCCGCCGCCTTCCGCGCTCCTGCCTGACCGATCATGCTGCACATTTATAACACCCTTTCGCGCCGCAAAGAGGCCTTCGATCCCGTCGAGCCGGGGACAGTGCGGATCTATGTGTGCGGCATGACGGTTTACGATTTCTGCCACCTCGGCCATGCCCGGATGCTGGTGGGATTCGACGTGGTGCAGCGCTGGCTGCGGGCCAGCGGCTGGCGCGTGACTTTCGTGCGCAACATCACCGACATCGACGACAAGATCATCCGGCGCGCCGTGCAAAGCGGCCGGCGCATGCACGAGGTCACCGATTTCTTCATCGAGGCCATGCGCGCCGACGAGCGCGCCCTGGGGGTCCAGCCGCCGGATGCCGAGCCGCGCGCCACCGAATACGTGGGCCGGATGCTCGACATCATCGGCACGCTCGAGGCGCGCGGCCTGGCCTATCGCGGCGAGGACGGCGACGTCAATTTCTCGGTGCGCAAGTTCCCGGGCTACGGCAAGCTCTCGGGCAAGTCGCTCGACGACCTGCGTGCGGGCGAGCGCGTGGCGGTGGCCTCGGCCAAGCACGACCCCCTGGACTTCGTCCTGTGGAAGGCGGCCAAGCCCGACGAGCCCGAGGAATCGCGCTGGCCGTCCCCCTACGGGCCGGGACGGCCTGGCTGGCACATCGAGTGCTCGGCCATGAGCCACGCCTTGCTCGGCATGCCGCTGGACATTCACGGCGGCGGCCCGGACCTGAAGTTTCCCCACCACGAGAACGAGATCGCCCAAAGCGAAGGCGCTTTCGGCGGCACCCTGGCGCGGACCTGGATGCATTGCGGCCCGATGATGGTGGATGCCGAAAAAATGTCCAAGTCCCTGGGCAACTTCCAGCGCATCCGCGATACGCTGGCCGGGGGCACGCCCGCCGAGGATGCGGCGGACTACGAGGCCAACCCGCGCGAGGCCGAGATGCTGCGCTTCTTCATCGTGCGCAACCACTATCGCAGCATCCAGAACTACGCGCCCGACAACCTGCTCGATGCGCAGCATGCCCTCGACAGGCTCTATCAGACCTTGGCGAACGTGCCGCCCGATCCGGCCGGGATCGACTGGGATCATCCGGCGGCCGCGGCTTTCAAGGCCGCCATGGACGACGATTTCAACACCTCGGGCGCCGTCGCCGTGCTCTTCGAGCTGGCGGGCCAGGCCAACCGCGAAGGATCCGCCCAGGCCAGCGGGCTGATGCGCGCCCTGGGCGGCGTGCTGGGCCTGCTGCAGGGCGATCCCGAGGCTTACCTGAAATCCCCGACCCGCTATCTGGGCGGGGCGGCGGGCCCGGGGCTGGAGGCCGCGGCCATCGACGCGCTGGTGGCCGAGCGCGCCCGCGCCAAGGCGGACCGTGATTTCGCCCGTGCCGACCGGATCCGCGCCGACCTGCGCGACCAGGGCGTCGAGCTCGAGGACAAGGCCGGCGGGCTGACTCAATGGCGCAGGGTGTAGGCGATGGACACCCTTGAACGCCGTGTCGCCCAACGGAACCGCCCCGCCTATTGGGATCGCGCCTGCGAACACCTGATGCGGCGCGACCGCATCCTGCGCAAGCTCATCCCCGCCTTTGGCGACGAGTCGATCGCCCCGCGCCGCAGCCCCTTCGCGACGCTGGCGCGCATCGTGATCGGGCAGCAGATCTCGCCGGCCCTGGGGCGCGACCTGTGGGGCCGCCTGGTGCGGGATTGCGGCGCCGATCCGTCGCCGGCCTGCATCGCCGCCTTCGACGAGGCCTCATTGCACGCCATGGGCCTGTCGCGCCGCAAGGCGCAGTACTTGCTGGATCTGGCCGGCTATTTCCAGGCCGACGGCGGCGAGGCCGACTGCTGGGACGGCATGGACGATGCGGCGGTGATCGCCGAACTGTGCACCATTCGCGGGGTCGGGCGCTGGTCGGCCGAGATGTTCCTGATCTTCAACCTGGGCCGTCCCGATGTGCTGCCGCTGGACGACACGGCGCTGCTCAAGGCGATTTCCCGGCATTATTTCAGCGGCGAGCCCGTCTCGCGCTTCGAGGCGCGAGAGGTCGCGCAGGCCTGGGCGCCGTGGCGCACCGTCGCCAGCTGGTATTTGTGGCGTAGCATGGAAGCCGCCGCCATCGAATACTGAATTGCATTCCCCTGGAAAAACAGTCCTCATGCGAAATACATTTCTCGAATTCGAACAGCCTCTCGCGGAACTCGACAACAAGATCGAGGAGCTGCGCTTCGTGCAGGCGGACTCGGCGGTGGACATCTCCGAGGAGGTCAGCCGCCTGCAGCAAAAGAGCCAGTCCCTGGCCAAGAGCATCTACGCGAAACTCACGCCCTGGCAGACCGCGCTGGTCGCGCGCCATCCCCAGCGTCCCTACACGCTGGATTACGTGCGCGAACTCTTCACCGATTTCCATGAACTGCATGGCGATCGCATGTATGCCGACGACCAGTCGATCGTGGGCGGGCTGGCGCGCTTCAACGGCAGCCCCTGCATGGTCATCGGCCACCAAAAGGGCCGCGACACCAAGGAACGCGCCATGCGCAATTTCGGCATGCCGCTGCCCGAGGGGTATCGCAAGGCCTTGCGCCTGATGCGGCTGGCCGAAAAGTTCCGCCTGCCGGTGTTCACCTTCGTCGACACCCCGGGGGCGTACCCCGGCGTGGGCGCCGAGGAGCGCGGACAGTCCGAGGCCATCGGACACAACCTGTTCGCCATGGCGGGCCTCAAGGTCCCCATCATCGTCACCATCATCGGCGAGGGCGGTTCGGGCGGCGCCCTGGCGATCGCCGTCGGCGACGTGGTGATGATGCTGCAGTACGCCACCTACTCGGTGATCTCCCCCGAGGGCTGCGCCTCGATCCTGTGGCGCAGCGCCGACAAGGCCGCCACCGCGGCCGAGGCGCTGGCGATCACCGCGCCGCGCCTCAAGGACCTGGGGTTGATCGATCGTGTGGTCAACGAGCCCGTGGGCGGCGCCCACCGCGATCCAGTCACCATGGCGCGCCAGTTGCATCGCGCCCTGGCCGATGCGCTGCGCCAGGTCTCGGGCCTGGATACCGACGAGCTCCTGCGCCTGCGCCACGAACGCATCGCCGCCTACGGACGCTTCCAGGAAGCGCGCGTCTAGTGCCCCGGCAAGCGGACTGCGATCCTGAACTGCTCCAGTCCGTGCGCGAGGTGTTGGCCGGCTGTGACGGCCCGGTTGCGGTGGCGTTGAGCGGCGGCGCGGATTCGGCCATGCTCGCGCTGCACGCGGCGCGCGCCGCGGCCGAGGCGCACCGCACTTTGCATGCTTTTCACGTGCACCACGGCCTGCAGGCCGAGGCCGACCGTTGGCAGGCGCACGCCCACCGCCTGGCCGCCCAGTTGGGAATGTCCTGCCATAGCCTGCGCGTCGACGTCTCCATCAGTGGCGACGGCATGGAATCGGCCGCCCGCGACGCCCGCTACGGCGCGTTCGCGCAACTCGCGGCGCTGGCCGGCGTGCGCACCATCCTGCTGGCCCATCATCGCGACGACCAGGCCGAAACGGTGCTGCTGCGCCTATTGCGCGGCGCCGGGCCGCTGGCGTTGGGGGCGATGGCGCCCGATACCGTGCGCGACGGCCTGCGCTACCTGCGCCCCTGGCTCGCGGTGCCGCGCGCGCGCATCCTGCGCTGCGCCGAGCGCTATGGCGCGCGCAGCGGCTGGCGGCCGGTCGACGATCCCAGCAACGCCGATCCGCGCTATACCCGCGCCGCCTTGCGCGAGCGCCTGGCCCCCGTGCTCGACGATCGCTGGCCGGGCTGGCGGGACATCCTTGTGCGTCATGCCGCGCAGGCCCGCGAATTGACCCTGCTGGTCGACGAGGCCGCGCGCGCCGACTGGGCCGGCCTGGACCCCGCGCCGGATGCCGCCAGTTTCTCCCTGGCGGCCTGGCGCCTGCTGCCGCCGGTCCGCCAGGCGCAAGTGCTGCGCCATTGGCTCGGCCTGCACGGCTTGCGCGCCCCCACCGCCGCCCGCCTGGACGAGCTCATGCGGCAGTTGCGCGGCCTGCATGCCTTGGGCCACGACCGGCGCATGCGGCTGCGCCACGACGGCCGCTGGATCGCCTGCGTGCGCGGGCGCGTGGTGCTCGAGCCGAAAACACAGGTAGAATAAGCAGTTTTGGCGCGTTCGCGCGCCTTTTGACCTTCCACCTCGATCGCATCATGTCTCTCATCGTTCAAAAGTACGGCGGCACCTCGATGGGCTCCGTCGAACGCATTCAGAACGTCGCGCGCCGCGTCGCCAAATGGCATGCCGCCGGCCACCAGGTCGTGGTCGTGCCCTCGGCCATGTCCGGCGAAACCAATCGCCTGCTGGGCCTTGCGCGGGAAATTTCGCCCACGCCCGATCTGCGCGAACTCGACATGCTGGCGGCGACCGGCGAGCAGGCCAGCAGCGCCTTGCTGGCCATCGCCTTGATGCGCCAGGGCGTGGCCGCGCGTAGCTACGCCGGCTGGCAGGTGCCCGTGCGCACCGACAGCGCCTACACCAAGGCGCGCATCCGCTCGATCGATGATGCGCGCGTGCGGGCCGACCTGGACGCCGGACGCGTGGTCATCGTCACCGGCTTCCAGGGCATCGACGACGAAGGCAACATCACCACGCTGGGCCGCGGTGGCTCCGATACCTCGGCGGTCGCGGTGGCCGCCGCGATGGGCGCCGACGAATGCCTGATCTTCACCGACGTCGACGGTGTCTACACCACCGATCCGCGCGTGGTGCCGGAGGCCCGGCGCATGAACGTGATTTCCTTCGAGGAAATGCTCGAGATGGCGTCGCTGGGCTCCAAGGTCCTGCAGATCCGCGCGGTCGAATTCGCCGGCAAATACCATGTCCCGCTGCGCGTGCTGTCCTCGCTGACCGATCCCCTGATCCCGGTCGAGGACGAAATGCACTCGGGCACACTCATCACTTTCGAGGAAGACCAGAAAATGGAAACCGCCGTTGTCTCGGGCATTGCCTTCAGCCGCGACGAGGCCAAGATCACCCTGCGCAACGTCCCCGACACCCCGGGCGTGGCCTATTCGATCCTCGGGCCCGTGGCCGCCGCCAACATCGACGTCGACATGATCCTGCAGAACATCTCGCTGCAAGGCATGACCGACTTCTCGTTCACGGTCAACCGCAACGACTTCGCCCGTACGCTCGAGCTGCTGCGCAACCAGATCGCCCCCGCCGTGGGCGCGGGCGAGGTCGTCTCCGACGACAAGGTCGCCAAGGTCTCCATCGTGGGGATCGGCATGCGCAGCCACGTCGGCGTCGCCAGCCTTATGTTCCGCACGCTGGCCGAGGAGGGCATCAACATCCAGATGATCAGCACCTCGGAAATCAAGACCTCGGTGCTGATCAACGACAAGTACATGGAGCTGGCCGTGCGGGCCCTGCACAAGGCCTTCGAGCTCGACCAGGAATCGGTCCAGCCCGAGGCCTGAGCAGGCCATTTCCCTGTGTTAGAATGCCGGTCTTGTCCGGAGACGTGGCCGAGTGGTTGAAGGTACTCCCCTGCTAAGGGAGCATGCGGCTTATACCCGCATCGAGGGTTCGAATCCCTCCGTCTCCGCCAAAGAACAAAGCCCTTGTTTTCCAGGGGCTTTTTCTTTTCTGGGTAAAGAAACTGGTAAAGAATTGGTAAAAAGTGCCGACCTGCCACCTGGCCATTTATGCCAGATCCCTGAATCTGCCCAGGACTGGACGCAAGCCATGAACCAATTCGCTATCCTCTATCAGGATCGATTCAACCGCCTTTCCGTGTAAGGCTCAACCCGACTCAAACACGGAATTTCTGACATTCCCTGGCGTCAACGTGCCATCAGAACTTCTGCTCGATTCCTGCCTGCTTCATGATTGTGTTGGCCGTGTGGCGAGATACGCAATTGGTCGAAACGGTCACGCGGACGCGTCCTCTGCCCCACATTTGGTGTGAGCCCTTCTGCCTGATAAACGAAAAGCCGTGCTGTTCAAGCACGGCCTTTACTTTTTCGTAGTACCCGTTCACGCGAGGGCGGTCTCTCTCGGAAAACGGAAAAGCGGTTCGGGCGAATGCTCGCCGTCGCGCAAGATATTTTCCATCAGCATATCGAGTGCGTTGTTAGTTTCCTGAACCAGCTCATCCACTGTAGCTGCCTCAACAACCAAACCGCGAAGATTCTTGCTCGTCGCAATAAAAACCCGTGCCTCCCTGTCATACTCGACGTTGATTTGCAAGGCGACGGGTATACCGCTACGAGCGACCACCTTCCATAGGGGGTAGCCAACCTTGTACATGATGTCCTCCTGCAAGTGCCGGGTGACGAAGGCTACACCCAGAATTATGTGAACCAACTTATTCACAAGTTCGGCACTTTATCCACATCTGACCTGTGGATAGCTGCTTTCTGTGAGTATATCACTCCGGCTCCCCGCCATGATCGTTTTGTTCTG
Source organism: Castellaniella sp. S9 (assembly GCF_027257175.1). GTDB lineage: Bacteria > Pseudomonadota > Gammaproteobacteria > Burkholderiales > Burkholderiaceae_B > Castellaniella. Next base: position 440,029 of record NZ_JAPFGD010000002.1, read on the forward strand.
TTCACCGCCCCATCCAGGGCAGTTGCCGTCTGTCCCAACAGCATGATGATCTGGCCCCATCGAACACGCACGTAGCGCAGGCCGGCGTCCTATTTCAGGAACGGCGCAAGCAGCTGCCTGGCGATTTGTTCGTCATTGCGATGAACCATCAGCATCTGCGCGTTGAGGTCCGTGGCCACGGGCCCGGGGTACATCTTGCTGAATGCCCCGCCCCGGATGAAGAACTCGATGCCGTACGCCTGCATCATCGATGTGATGACGGCGGCCTCGGACTCGGTCTGAAGCGCATAGATGGGTACCAGATCCATTGTCGGCCAGACCAATCGCGGCCCTAGAAGGGCAGCCCGCGCTCTTCCTGCAGGTACATCGGATCCGGGCCCGGGTGAAATTGAGTGACCCGCGCGCCGTCCCGGCCGAAGAACACGAACATCAGCGAATTCCAGACGCCCTCCTGGCGATAGCGATAGTTCCAGACGATCTGCCGCACGGACGGCAGGCCGACGGTATCGATTTTTGCCGGCGGGCCGAATTCGCAGCGCACCTGCTCGGGCGTCCACTCGCCCTCGGCCAGCACCTTGAAGTGCGTGTCGGTCAGCACCGGCTCGATCCGCTGGACGCGGCCGTCGGGCGTCAGGTCCGAACCCCAGGCGAATTGACCGAAGGGCTGTTGCGACCAAATGGCGCGCGGCTGGCCCGCGCGCGATGTGCAGGTGAGGGTCGGCGCGCCGAACTGTGCCTGCACCTGGTCCAGGGGCGTGCCCGGCGGGGTGGCTGCGATATTGGCGCATGCCCCCAGGGCGAGGCCCGACCCGACGATGAGGACGAGGCGGACCGCGGTGGCGAACCGGTAGGGAGGACTGGTCTTGATCATGGCGACCTCGCTGTGCCTGCGGCCGAGAGATTCCGGGCCTGCATGCTGTCATCTTAGCGCACTGCGGCGGCCGCCAGAGGGGGTGGGGATATCCTACAATCGGCACACCGAACAACCGTCCGGGCCGGGCGCGTCGCGAAGGTGCCTGCGCCCAACCAGGAGACAGCCGTGGATTCGACGTTCATGCGCGCGGTGCGCGAGCGCACCGACGCCGCGATCGCTTCGGGCGATTTGCAACCCATTGTCGCCGAACAGGTCGTGATTCACGACGGCGGCCTGCCATTCACCGTGCGCTGGGTCGCCGCATTGGCGGCCAAGGATGCGGCCAAGGCTGGTGCCGCATCGGGCGTCACCTTGCCCGGCGGCCCGCGCGATCCGAATTTCAATCCCTTTCTACCGCCCGACCCTGTGTTGACGGTGGGCCCGCTGGGCGCGCATCACAACGTCGTCCTCAACAAGTTTCCCGTCTGCCTGCATCATCTGGTTTTGGCGCGGCGCGAGTTCGCCGAGCAGCTCAGCCCGCTGGAGCCCATCGACTTCCTTGCCCTGGCGACGGTGCTCTCCGATGCGGGCGGGCTGGGCTTCTACAACGGCGGCGCGGCGGCCGGCGCCAGCCAGCGGCACAAGCACGTCCAGTGGATCCCCGCCGTCGCAGGCAACGCCTCGCTGCGGCATCTGGGCGCGGGCCTGCCCGCCGGCCTGGCACCCGGCGACCTGGCGCGCCATCCGGGCCTGCCGCTGCGTCATTGCTTTGTGCGTGTCGAGGCCGGCCGCGGTTGCGACCCTGCGGCCGCCGCGCAAGCCATGCACGAGGCCTTCGGCCGCGCCTGCGATGCCCTGGGTTTGGAGCCCGGGGACGAGGACGGGCTGCTGCCGCCGTGCAACATGCTGGTGGGCGACGATTGGATGCTGGTGCTGCCGCGCAGCCGCGAGCATTTCGAGGGGGTGTCCCTCAACGCCTTGTCCTATGGCGGCACGGTCTATGTACGCGAGCCCGCCCAGATCGAGGCGATTCGCGCCGTCGGGCCGCTCAGGGCGCTGGCGGCCGTCGGTATCCCCGATTCGGAAACCGCCGGCGCTTGAGGCGCGAAGGCCATGAGGCCGGGCCGCTCTGGCCCCGCCTTAGCCAAAGAACCAATAACACACCCCGATCGAGGCCAGCACGCCGGCCAGGTCCGCCAGCAGCGCGCAGCCCACGGTGTGACGCACGCGCTGCACCCCGACCGCCCCGAAATACACGGCCAGCACATAAAAGGTGGTTTCCGTGCTGCCCTGCACGGTGGCCGCCAGCAGGGCGGGGAAGCTGTCCGGACCATAGTGCTGCATGGTCTCGATCAGCAGGGCGCGCGCGGCGCTGCCCGAAAACGGCTTGACCAATGCGGTGGGCAGCGCGTCTACGAAGCGTGCGTCCAGTCCCGCCGTCAGTACCAGCCAGCGGATGCCGTCCAGCAGCACGTCCAGCGCGCCCGAGGCGCGCAGCACGCCGATGGCGCACAGCATGGCGACGAGGTAGGGCAGCAGATTCTTGCAGACCTCGAAGCCGTCCCGGGCGCCCTCGACGAACTGTTCATAGACCGGGATGCGTTTCCAGGCGCCGGCCAGCAGGAAGGCGATGATCACGCCGAACAGCACCAGGTTGCCCAGCAGCGAGGACAGGGACGCCACGGCGGCGGCGCTGAGCGAGGCCAGCAAGGCCATGAAGCCGCCCAGTATCAGGCACGTCCCGCCCAGCCAGGCCAGCACCACCGGATCCCGCAGCCGCAGGCGCTGCATGAAGGCCACGGCCAACAGGCCCACCAGGGTCGAGGCCGAAGTCGCCAGCAGGATGGGCAGGAAGACCAGGGTCGGGTCCGGCGCGCCCTGCTGGGCGCGGTACATGAAGATCGTCACCGGCAGCAGCGTCAGCGATGAGGAATTCAGCACCAGGAACAGGATCTGCGCGTTGGTGGCGGTGCGCGGCTCGGGATTGAGCGTCTGCAGCGCGTGCATGGCGCGCAGGCCGATCGGCGTGGCCGCATTGTCCAGGCCCAGGCCGTTGGCCGCGAAGTTCAGAGTGATCAGGCCCAGCGCCGGATGGCCGGCCGGCACGCCCGGCATGAGGCGGCGAAACAGCGGCGCCAGCAGGCGGGCCAGCCATTCCACCAGGCCCGCCGATTCGGCGATGCGCAGGAACCCCAGCCACAGCGTCAGCGTGCCGAACAAGAGCAGCATGAGCTGCACCGACAGTTCCGCCATGTCGAACAGGCTGGCGATCAGGCGCGCGAACACCTCGGCATCGCCCAGGGCCAGCCATTGGAACAGGCCGGCTGCGGCTGCCACCAGGAAAAACCCGAGCCACAGAATGTTCAGCATGCGGCAGTGTAGCGCGCTGCGGGTCGTTGCCGTGAACTACGAATGGCGGCTGTCATGCTGGTGGGATGACAAGCACCGTAAACCCTGAGTCCGAAGCGTCAATCAGTCAAACACTCCCGGGTTCAGCAATATCGTCCGGTCCACATCCTCGATGCGCGTGCGGCCGCAAAAGGCCATCGAGACGTCCAGTTCGTTGGCGATCAAGCCCAGGCATCGCGTGACGCCGGCCTCGCCCATGGCCGCCAGCGCGTACAGGAAGGCACGCCCGACCATCACGCCGCGCGCGCCCAGCGCCACCGCCCGCAACACGTCCTGGCCGCCGCGCACGCCGCCGTCCATCAGCACCTCGATGTCACCGCCCACGGCGTCGGCGATCGCCGGCAGGGCCGAGATCGACGAGGGCGCCCCGTCCAGTTGCCGGCCGCCGTGGTTCGACACCACCAGCGCATCGGCGCCGGCCTTGACCGCCAGGCGCGCGTCCTGGACGTCCATGATGCCCTTGACGATCAGCCGCCCGCCCCAGCGCGCCTTGATCCACGCCAGATCGTCCCAGTTGAGCGAGGCGTCGAACTGCTGCGTGGTCCAGGCGGCCAGCGAACTCATGTCGCTGACGCCCTGCACGTGTCCCACGATGTTGCCGAAGACCCGCCGCCGCGTGCCCAGCATGCCCAGGCACCAGCGCGGCCGCAATGCCAGGCCGGCCAGGTTGGCCAACGTCGGCTTGGGCGGGGTGGACAAGCCGTTCTTGATGTCCTTGTGGCGCTGGCCCATCACCTGCAGGTCCACCGTGACGACCAGGGCCGAGCATCCCGCCGCCTTGGCGCGGTCGATCAGGCGGCCGACGAAATCGCGGTCGCGCATGACGTACAGCTGGAACCAGAAGGGCCGCTGGGTGTGCGCGGCGATGTCCTCGATCGAGCAGATGCTCATGGTCGACAGCGTGAACGGAATGCCGAAGCGTTCTGCGGCGCGTGCCGCCAGGATCTCGCCATCGGCATGCAGCATGCCCGTCAGGCCCGTAGGGGCCAGGATCACCGGCATGGCGGCGTCCTCGCCCAGCAGGGTGGCGCGCACGCTGCGCCGGGCAATGTCCACGGCCACCCGCTGGCGGAATTTCAAGGCCTGGAAATCGGTCTCGTTCGACCGGTAGGTGTCCTCGGTCCACGAGCCCGAATCCATATAGTCATAGAACATGCGCGGTACGCGCCGGCGGGCGAGCCGACGGAAGTCTTCGACGCAGGTCATGTGAGCGAGGGCGGGCAAGGGGATCTCCTGAAGGCCGGCGGGCGCGCCGAATCGGGCCCTATGGCCGCCAGCGCGATGATGAGCAATAATGATACGGTGCCCACGCGCGAATGAGGCGGCGGTGTCATGTGCGACACGCCGTCATGTGTCCGGGCTCCCCATTTTGCAGTTGGATTTCCAATCTAGGGTAAACCCTTATCCGTTGAAACCCAAGTGTCATAGTTGTGGTTCAAACACAACGCAATGGCTGGAAACTCGCGGATTTAAACGGGGTGTCATAGCGCTCCCTGCGGATTTTTGATGCAATACCTACAACTTCCCATCGCGGAGTTAGAAGGAGCAGCAGCACAGGTAGTTGTTGGGCTGCTCTGATTTACTCAATCTACGGAGATTTCTTACATGAAAAAGACTCTGCTCGCTGCTGCTCTGATCGTCGGTTTCGCCGGCGTTGCTCAAGCAGAAACGTCCGTCACGATGTACGGTATCCTTGATACCGGCTACGGTTATTCGAACGCCAAGTTTGACAAGAACGGCGTCGTCATCAAGAGCACCGCCTCCGGCCTGCGTGGCGACGGCGTGTTCAACGGCAACCGCTGGGGTGTCCGTGGGTCCGAGGATCTGGGCAATGGCCTGCGCGCCATTTTCAACCTCGAGGCCGGTTTTGACATCGGTAACGGTAAGCAAGCCCAAAGCTCCAGCACGACCAACTCCGACCGCCTGTTCGGCCGTCAAGCCTGGCTCGGTCTGGCCAGCGACAACTGGGGTACCCTGACCATGGGCCGCCAGTACAACGTGGGTACCGCCACCACCTACGCCAACAACATGGGCGTGAGCATGGGCGATATGGACAAGACCTTCGGCGGCCTGGGCCTGGGCAACCGCATGGACAACTCGTTCAAGTACATGACCCCCAGCTTCTCCGGCTTCCAGTTTGGTGTCGCCTACGGTAACGAGGTCACCACCGTCAACCGTGTCGAAACCGCCGCTGGTACGGCTGGTTTCGGTGCCAACAATGGCGATCGCAGCAACTGGGTGTCGACTGGTCTGAAGTACGCCAATGGCCCGATCAACGTTGCCGCCAGCTATGACCGCGCCAGCAACACGCTGGACAACGCGACTACCAACTGGACGATCACCGGCTCCTACGACTTCGAAGTCGTGAAGCTGGCTCTGGGCTTTGGTCAAGACCGCTACGGCAAGCTGGGCTGGGGCAACCAGTCCGGTTCGGTGGCTAATGCCAACACCCCGCTTGGCGCCTACAGCCTGGGCAACGACTTCAAGTCCAGCAACTACTACGTCGGTCTGTCGGCGCCTGTCGGTACCGGCACCCTGGCCGCGACCTGGAACCGTTCCTCGTCCAACCTGGATGACGCCGACAAGTGGGGCGACGACGCCAAGGCTCAGAACATCTACCACCTGAACTACAGCTACCCGCTGTCCAAGCGCACCAAGGTGTACGCCTATGGTTCGTATGGCACGGGCATCGCCTACATCGACGGCCTGAAGGCCCGCGAAGCCGGTATCGGCCTGAACCACCAGTTCTAATCGCTGCGCATGGGATATCCCATGCCGCGAGGCCCGGTCCGCCGGGCCGCATGAACCTGGTTCGGGAACTCCGGTTCCTGATCGCAAAAAACCACCCTCTGGGGTGGTTTTTTGCATTGGGGGCAGCGCGAAGAAGGCGGGTGATGTGGCGTGCGAGCAACGGTTCGTGGGTTGCGGAATACACCTCCTGTATGCGGCAATCCCGGACGGGCTGGGTATTTATGGCAATACAGTGGCGGATTTCCGGGCTGCGTCGAGCGCTGCGGCGGTCTCCCGCTCATAGGGTGTCACGGGATCTGCGGCCATCCTGTCATTGATCCAGGGTCGTATGTCATTGAATTGAAGCAATTTCGTCACTAAATTGAAATATGTTTCAATAGGGATTTTCACCTAGAAAAAGCGCTACGCACTGCTAGACTCCGTTGCAGCTCTGATCACAACGTTTGCGTTGCGGCAGGGACGGGAGTAGCGGCACACGTCGTTGGTGGGCTGCTCTGAATCACTCAACCTACGGAGATCTCTCTCATGAAAAAGACGCTGCTCGCTGCTGCTCTGATCGTCGGTTTCGCCGGCGTTGCTCAAGCAGAAACGTCCGTCACGATGTATGGCATCCTCGACACCGGCTATGGCTACAGCCAGGTCAAGTACGACAAGAACGACGTCCGGATCACGGGCACCAGCTCGGGTCTGACGTCCGGTGTGGTCAGCGGCAACCGCTGGGGTGTCCGCGGCTCGGAGGACCTGGGCGACGGCCTGCGCGCCGTCTTCAACCTCGAGGCCGGCTTCGACTTGGGCACCGGCCAGACATCCAATACCGGCAGACTGTTTCATCGCCAGGCCTGGGTCGGCCTGTCCAGCGACAACTGGGGCGCCTTCACCATGGGCCGTCAGTACAACCTGGCCTACAACGGCTTCACCCACGACGTCAACGAGGGGGTGAGCATGGGCGACATGGACCGCAGCTTTGGCGGCCAGGGCTCCAGCAACCGCATCGACAATTCGTTCAAGTACGTCACCCCCAGTTTTTCGGGCTTCAAGGCGGGTGTTGCCTACGGCAATCCCAGCACGAGCATCGAGCGTATCGAGACCGCCGGCGTGACCACGTCCATTGGCGAGCGCAGCAACTGGTTGTCGACGGGCCTGATGTACGAGAACGGCCCTCTGTTCGTCGCGGCCAGCTATGACCGCGCCAGCAGCGCGCTGGACAAGGCGACCACCAACTGGGCGATCGCCGGCGCCTACGACTTCGAGGTCGTGAAACTGTCCCTGGCCTACGGCCAGGACCGCCACGGCAAGCTGGGCTGGCAGAATGCGGCCTCCGATTTGTACACCAGCACCTCCAGGCCGCTGATCGGCGCCTACGCGCTGGGCAACGACTTCAAGTCCAGCAACTACTACGTCGGTCTGTCGGCGCCTGTCGGTACCGGCACCCTGGCCGCGACCTGGAACCGTTCCTCGTCCAACCTGGATGACGCCGACAAGTGGGGCGACGCCGCCAAGGCCCAGAACATCTACCACCTGAACTACCAGTATCCGCTGTCCAAGCGCACCAAGGTGTACGCCTACGGTTCGTATGGCACGGGCATCGCCTACGTCGATGGCGTGAAGGCGAAAGAAGCCGGTGTCGGCCTGAACCACCGGTTCTGATCGCCGCGCGTCGAACCCTGAACGCTGCGAGGCCCGGTCCGCCGGGTCATCCGATCCGTTTCAATAGGCCGGGCTGTCTCAGCGGGCGGGGCTCTTGAAAATGCAAGCAGCCATCCCTCGGGGTGGCTGCTTGCCGTCGGCCGGTACCGCCACGTTCCCCTATCGGCTTGGTGTGCCCCTGTCAGTGTCGGCGAACGGCCTTTTAGAGCGTCATTGGCGGAATACATCCTCCAGGATCTGGGCGTCGAGGATGTTCAGCGACCATGTCTCGAGTTGCGCGGCGGTGGCGGAACGGATGCGTTTGGCCATGTCATCGGAGATGGCCCCGAACTTGCGAATTAACTGTCGTTCCAGCAAGGCGGCTTCACCCTTCTGTATCCCTTCCTGTTCCCACTGGCGGGCCCAGATGCCCGGCTTTTCGCTGATCAACATGGCGATCTCCTGCAGATTCGTGACGGGCGGCAAGGCTTCCCGGGGCTGGGCGCGCGACAGCACGATGTGGCGCACGTATGCGGTGAAGCTGCGGTCCAATTCCTCGAAGCCCGGTCCTTGCAGCACCTGCTGCAGAGTGTGCAGGATTTCCTGCAGTTTCTCAATGCTGTCGCTGTGCTCCAGGCGAAACAGCAGGGCGGCCAGGTTGCGGTCGGGCAGACCACCGGCGCGCAGCAACGCGCCCTCGTCAACCAGCAGATAGCGCATGCGCAATTGATAGTCGGCCAGGTCCGGTACGCGGGGTTCGATCAGTGCTGCCATGTCCAGCGGCGCGCGCCAGGCGCCGTCGCCGGCGCGCTCATGGAGCTGGTCACTGACGTAGTGAATATTGACCGGCTGCAGGCCGGACCAGTCCAGCCGCGCCAGCCAATCGGCGTCCAGCACGCAGGCGAGCAGGTCGCGCAGCAGTTGGGAATGCTCGAACAGGCGCCGGTAGCTGGCATCGTGCTCGCCCATGGCGGCCTCCGCATAGATATGAAGGTATCCATGATGGGCCAGGTGTTGGCGCAAGGGACGGCGAAGGCGACGGAATAGTCCCTGTGGAAAGTACGCCTGGATAGGTTTCTAGGTGCCCTGCGCAGCGCGCTGATCGCCCGGTCCGCGGGGCCGCTTGAGCCTGTTTCAGCAGGTCAGGCTCTGGAAAGCAAGAAGTCACCCCGAGGGGTGGCTTCTTTGCCGTTGTTCAGGTTGATGTAAACCTTGTCTGCCACGATCCGCGATATGTTTCCGCACAGGGTTATCCCGCTGAAAGACCCTGTCGAAATGCTACAATCCCAGGGTTTAGTTATTGCGAACAGAGGTCTAGCGCATGAATCTGCAACAGTACTTTCCCGTGCTGCTTTTCATCATCGTGGCGACCTTGATCGGCGCGGCCTTGCTGGTGGCGGGGCGGTTCCTTGGGCCCAACCGGCCCGATCCCGAAAAACTGTCCGTCTACGAGTGCGGTTTCGAGGCGTTCGGCGATTCGCGCATGAACTTCGACGTGCGCTATTACCTGGTCGCCATCCTGTTCATCATGTTCGACCTGGAAATCGCCTTCCTGTTCCCCTGGGCCATCGCCAACGGGGTGGTGGGGATGGTCGGCTTCTGGGCGGTGGCGGTGTTCCTGGCCGTGCTGACGGTGGGCTTCATCTACGAGTGGCGCCGCGGCGCGCTGGACTGGGAATAACCCCGGGGGGATCAATCATGGCAATCGACGGCGTACTCAACGAAGGCTTCATCACCACCAGCGCGGACAAATTCCTCAACTGGGCCAAGACCGGCTCCCTGTGGCCCATGACCTTCGGCCTGGCCTGTTGCGCGGTGGAAATGATGCACGCGGGCGCGGCCCGCTACGACCTGGACCAGTTCGGCATCATTTTCCGCCCCAGCCCCCGCCAGTCCGACCTGATGATCGTGGCCGGCACGCTGTGCAACAAGATGGCCCCGGCCCTGCGCAAGGTCTACGACCAGATGCCGGAACCCCGCTGGGTCGTGTCCATGGGATCGTGCGCCAATGGCGGCGGCTATTACCACTATTCCTATTCCGTGGTGCGCGGCTGCGACCGGATCGTCCCGGTCGACGTCTACGTGCCGGGCTGTCCGCCCACGGCCGAGGCCCTGGTCTACGGCTTGCTGCAAATGCAGAACAAGATCCGCCTGACCAACACCATCGCCCGCTAGGTCCGTGCCCGGGCCTGCTGAACCTCTTTCGACGACCTGTATATGACACGGCTACAGACTCTACACGACAACTTGCGCGAGGTCTTCGGCGCGGCGGCCGACCTGGTCGAGGCGCGCGGCGAATTGACGCTGCAGGTGCCCGCCGATGCCTGGATCGACACCTGCCGCAACCTGCGCGACCACGCGCAGCTGCGCTTCGAGTCCTGTATCGACCTGTGCGGCATGGACTATTCCGCCTGGAAGGCCCCGACTTACGAGTCGGGGCCCGCGTCGTTCCCGCGGCGCTTTGCCGTCGTGGTGCACCTGCTGTCGGTCACTCACAATTGGCGGCTGCGCGTGCGGGTGTTCGCGCCCGACGACGAGTTCCCGGTCCTGCACTCGCTGGTCGACGTGTGGCCGGCGGTCAACTGGTACGAACGCGAGGCCTTCGACCTGTACGGCATCGTGTTCGAGGGGCATCCCGATTTGCGCCGCATCCTCACGGACTACGGCTTCATCGGCCATCCCTTCCGCAAGGATTTCCCCATTTCCGGCCACGTGGAAATGCGCTACGACGCCGAGCAGAAACGCGTCATTTATCAACCGGTGACCATTGTGCCGCGCGAGATCACGCCGCGCGTGGTGCGCGAGGACCACTACGGAATAGAGCGGTACTGACATGGCAGAAATCCAGAACTACAACCTGAACTTCGGCCCGCAGCACCCGGCGGCCCACGGGGTGCTGCGCCTGGTGCTGGAACTCGACGGCGAGGTCGTGCAGCGCGCCGACCCGCACATCGGCCTGCTGCATCGTGCCACTGAAAAACTGGCCGAGCACCGCACCTTCCTGCAGGCGCTGCCCTACATGGATCGCCTCGACTATGTGTCGATGATGTCCAACGAGCACGCCTATTGCCTGGCGACCGAGCGCCTGCTGGGCATCGAGGTGCCCCTGCGCGCCCAGTACATCCGCGTGATGTTCGACGAGATCACGCGCGTCCTCAACCACCTGATGTCGCTGGGCTCGCACGCGCTCGACGTGGGCGCGATGGCGGTGTTCCTGTATGCCTTCCGCGAGCGCGAAGACCTCATGGACTGCTACGAGGCGGTGTCGGGCGCGCGCATGCACGCGGCCTATTACCGCCCGGGCGGCGTCTATCGCGACCTGCCCGACACCATGCCGCAGTACGCGCCCAGCAAGTACCGCAGCGACAAGGAAATGCGCGCCATGAACGATGCGCGTTCGGGTTCGCTGCTGGACTTCATCGAGGACTTCACCAACCGTTTTCCGGCCTGCGTGGACGAATACGAGGTCCTGCTGACCGACAACCGCATCTGGAAGCAGCGCCTCGTCGACGTCGGCGTGGTCTCGCCGGAACGCGCGCTGGCGCTGGGCTTCACCGGCCCCATGCTGCGCGGCTCGGGCATCGAGTGGGACCTGCGCAAGCACCAGCCCTACGAGGTCTACGACCGCCTGGAATTCGACATCGCGGTGGGGGTCAACGGCGACTGCTACGACCGCTACCTGGTGCGCATCGCCGAGATGCGCGAGGCCAACCGCATCATCCGCCAGTGCGTGGAATGGCTGCGCAACAATCCGGGCCCGGTGATCGTCGACAACCACAAGGTCGCGCCGCCCAAGCGCGAGCGCATGAAGACCGGCATGGAAGACATGATCCATCACTTCAAGCTGTTCACCGAGGGCATGCACGTGCCCGAGGGCGAGGCCTACGCCGCCGTCGAGCATCCCAAGGGCGAATTCGGCATCTACATGGTGTCCGACGGCGCCAACAAGCCCTACCGGGTCAAGATCCGCGCGCCCGGCTTCGCCCACCTGCAATCGCTCGAGGAAATGTCGCGCGGCCACATGATTTCCGACGTGGTGACCATCATCGGCACCCAGGACATCGTGTTCGGCGAGATCGACCGCTAGCCGGCCTCGTCGACCGCCACAGGACGCCAATCAGAGATCCCTATGCTGCTTTCCGAACAAGCCTACCGCAAGATCGACCGGGAACTGACCAAGTTCCCGCCCGAACAGAAACGCTCGGCCGTGATGGCCGCGCTCACCATCGCCCAGGACGAGCATGGCTGGGTGTCGCCCGAGATCATCCGCGACGTCGCCCAGTACCTGGGCCAGCCGCCCATCGCGGTCCAGGAGGTCGCGACCTTCTACAACATGTACAACACCAAGCCGGTCGGGCGCTACACGCTGGCGATCTGCACGAACCTGCCCTGTGCGCTGCAGGACGGCGTGAAATCGGCCGAGTACCTCAAGGAAAAGCTCGGGATCGACTTCCACGAGACCACCGCCGACGGCTTGTTCACCCTGGTCGAGGGCGAGTGCATGGGCGCCTGCGGCGATTCGCCCGTCATGATCGTCAACGGCAAGCACATGTGCTGCCGCATGCAACCGGAAAAGATCGACGCCCTGATCGGCGAACTCAAACAGGAGTCGGCATGAGCGGTCTGGACGTATTGCAGAAATTCTCCACGGACGCGCTGTCCCCGGACCTGGGCGGGGATCCCTCGCGCAGCATGATCTTTCACGGCCGCCACATCCAGCCGCAGATCCTGGCGGGCCTGGACGGCAGCAACTGGGGCCTCGAGGACTACGTGGCGCGCGGCGGCTATGAGGGCCTGCGCCGCATCCTCACCACGGGCATGAAGCCCGAGGACGTGATCGCCGAGGTCAAGGCCTCCAGCCTGCGCGGCCGTGGCGGCGCGGGCTTTCCGACCGGCCTCAAATGGAGCTTCATGCCGCGCAACCTGCCGGGCCAGAAATACCTGGTCTGCAATTCCGACGAGGGCGAGCCCGGCACCTTCAAGGACCGCGACATCCTGCGCTACAACCCGCATTCCGTGATCGAGGGCATGATCATCGGCGGCTACGCCATGGGCATCAGCGTGGGCTACAACTACATCCACGGCGAGATCTTCCAGATCTACGAGCGCTTCGAAGAGGCGCTGGAACAGGCCCGCGAGGCCGGCTTCCTGGGCACCGACATCCTCGGCTCGGGATTCGATTTCCAACTGCATGCCTTCCATGGCTTCGGCGCCTACATCTGCGGCGAGGAAACGGCGCTGCTGGAATCGCTGGAGGGCAAGAAAGGCCAGCCGCGCTTCAAGCCCCCGTTCCCGGCCAGTTTCGGCCTGTACGGCAAGCCCACCACCGTCAACAACACGGAAACCTTCGCCGCGGTGCCCTGGATCTTTCGCCACAGCGCCCAGGAATACCTCGAGGTTGGCATCCCCAACGCCGGCGGGACGAAAATATTCTCCATCTCGGGCGACGTCGAACTTCCCGGCAACTATGAAATCCCGCTGGGCACGCCTTTCGCGACGCTGCTGGAGCTGGCCGGCGGCATGCGCGGCGGGCGCACGCTCAAGGCGGTGATTCCGGGGGGCTCCAGCGCCCCGGTGCTGCCCGCCGACATCATGATGCAGACCAACATGGACTACGACTCGATCGCCAAGGCCGGGTCCATGCTGGGCTCGGGCGCGGTCATCGTCATGGACGACACCCGCTGCATGGTCAAATCCCTGATGCGCCTGTCGTACTTTTATTTCGAGGAATCCTGCGGCCAGTGCACGCCGTGCCGCGAGGGCACCGGCTGGCTCTACCGCATGATGCATCGCGTCGAGCACGGACGCGGCACGCCCGAGGACATCGAAACCCTGGATTCGGTCGCGCACAACATGATGGGACGCACCATCTGCGCCCTGGCCGACGCCGCCGCCATGCCGGTGCGCAGCTTCATCAAGCACTTCCGCGACGAATTCGTACACCACATCGAGCACAAGGATTGTGTGGTGTCCAAATATCTGTAGGATCAGGACACGCTCATGGTAGAACTCACCATAGACGGCCTCAAGGTCGAAGCCGCCGAGGGCAGCATGGTCATCCAGGCCGCGCATGCGGCCGGCCTTTACATTCCGCATTTCTGCTATCACAAGAAACTGAGCATCGCGGCCAACTGCCGCATGTGCCTGGTCGAGGTCGAAAAGGCGCCCAAGGCGCTGCCGGCCTGCGCCACCCCGGTGACCAACGGCATGGTGGTGCACACCCGCTCCGACAAGGCCGTGGCCGCGCAGCGCGCCGTCATGGAGTTCCTGCTGATCAACCACCCGCTGGATTGCCCGGTCTGCGACCAGGGCGGCGAGTGCCAGCTGCAGGACCTGGCGATGGGCTACGGCGAGTCGGCCTCGCGCTACAAGGAACCCAAGCGCGTGGTCTTCCACAAGCCCATGGGCCCCTTGATCTCGGCCGAACAGATGCAGCGCTGCATCCATTGCACGCGCTGCATCCGCGTGGGCGAGGAAATCGGCGGCATCATGGAAGTCGGCATGCTCAACCGCGGCGAATTTTCCGAGATCACCACTTTCGTGGGCGAGGCCGTCGAATCCGAACTGTCCGGCAACATGATCGACGTGTGTCCCGTGGGCGCGCTGCTGTCCAAGCCCTTCATGATGTCGGCGCGGACCTGGGAACTGGCCCGCCGCCGTTCGGTCAGCCCGCACGACAGCGTGGGCGCCAACCTCGTGGTCCAGACCAAGATGGACCGTGTCATGCGCGTCGTGCCGTTCGAGAACGAGGACGTCAACGAATGCTGGATCAGCGACCGCGATCGTTTCGCCTATTGCGGGCTGTACACCGAGGATCGGCTGCAGCATCCCATGGTCAAGGGGTGCGACGGCCAGTGGCATGAGGCCTCGTGGTCCGACGCCCTGCAGGCCGTGGTCGACGGCATCAACCAGGTGCGCGAGGAATCCGGCCCGGCCCAGATCGGCGCCATCGGCACCGAGACCGCCACGCTCGAGGAACTCGCCCTGCTGGCGCGGCTGACGCGCGCACTGGGCTCGGACAACGTCGACTTCCGCCTGCGCGGCGACGGCGCCGCGCTGGACGGCGCGCTCTCCGGCGCGCCCTGGCTGGGCCTGCCGATTGCGGGCCTGAACCACCTGGACCGCGTGCTGGTGGTGGGTTCGTTCCTGCGCAAGGACCATCCGCTGTTCGCACAGCGCCTGCGCCAGGCGGCCAAGCACGGCATGCAGCTTTCGCTGATCGAGTCCGTGACCACCGATCCGCTGGTGCCGGTCGCGGCGCGCATGACCGTGGCGCCCTCGGCCTGTGCCAACGCGCTGGCCGAGGTCGCGGTGGCGCTGGCCGAACAGGCCGGCCAGGCCGCGCCCGAGGCCTTCGCCGGCGTGCAGCCGGGCGAGTCCGCGCGGGCGATCGCCGCCAGCCTCGCCTCGGGCGAGCGTGTCGCGGTGCTGCTGGGCAACATGGCGGTGGCCTCGGACCAGGCCGCGCTGCTGGCGGCCAACGCCGCCGCGTTGGCGCAGGCGGCCGGCGGCACCTTCGGCTTCCTCACGGCCGGCGGCAACACGGTCGGCGGCTATCTGGCCGGCGCCGTGCCCTCGCAAGGCGGCCTGGACGCGGCGCGCATGCTGGCCCAGCCGCTCAAGGCCTACATCGTGCTGCATGCCGAGCCGCGGCTGGACAGCGACCTGGGCGAGCGCGCCGTGCGCACGCTGCAAGGTTCCGCGCTGGCGGTGGCGCTGACCTCGTACCGCTCGGCGGCCGAGGACTGGGCCGACGTGATGCTGCCGGTGGCGCCGTTCACCGAGACCTCCGGCACCTTCGTCAACGCCGAGGGGCGGGCGCAAAGCTTCAAGGGCGTGGCCGTCCCGGTGGGCGACACCCGTCCCGCCTGGAAGGTCCTGCGCGTGCTGGGCAACCTGTTCGAACTGCAGGGCTTTGACGACGAGACCTCCGAGTCGGTGCGCGACACCGTGATGGTGGGCGGCCTCGAGGGCCGCCTGTCGAACGCGATCCGCACGGCCCCCGGCCTGCACGCCCCGGCTCAGGGCCTGGAGCGCATTCCCGAGGTGCCCATCTATCGCAGCGACGCCCTGGTGCGCCGCTCGCAGCCCTTGCAGGAACACGTCGCCTCGGCGCCGCCCCGCGCCGCGATGAACGCGGCCACGCTGCAGGCCCTCGGCGCGCAGGACGGCGATGCGCTGCGGATCTCCAGCGCCCATGGCGCGATCGAACTGCCGGCGGCCCTGGACCCCGCCGTGGCCGACGGCGCCGTGCGCATCGCCGGCGCGTTCGAGCAGACCGCCGCCCTGGGCTGCGGTCAGGGCCAAATCACCGTGGAGCGAATCTAATGGACTGGTTGAACGCCCTCAACGCCTACGGCACCGGCCTGATCGGCGAGACGCCCTGGCTGGTGGTCTGGACGCTGATCAAGATCGTCGTCATCGCGGTGCCCATCATCCTGTGCGTGGCCTACCTCACCTATTGGGAACGCAAGATGATCGGCGCCATGCACGTGCGGCTCGGGCCCACGCGCGTGGGCTACCGCGGCCTGCTGCAGCCCTTCGCCGATGTCTTCAAGCTCCTCACCAAGGAACTCATCGTCCCCTCCAAGGCCAACAATGTGCTGTACATCCTGGCCCCGGTGGTCACCCTGATGCCGGCCCTGGCCGCCTGGGCGGTGATTCCCTTCCAGCCCGAGGTGGTCCTGGCCGACATCAACGCCGGCCTGCTGTTCATCATGGCGATCACCTCGGTGGGCGTCTACGGCGTGATCGTCGCCGGCTGGGCCTCCAACTCCAAGTACGCCCTGCTGGGCGCGCTGCGGGCGGCCGCCCAGATGGTGTCCTACGAACTGGCCATCGGCTTCGTCATGGTGACGGTGCTGCTGGTGTCGGGCACGCTCAACCTCAGCGGCATCGTCGAGGGGCAGGGCGTGGGCACCTTCGCCGCCATGGGGCTCGGCTTCCTGTCCTGGAACTGGCTGCCGCTGCTGCCGCTGTTCGTGATCTACGTGGTCTCGTCGGTGGCCGAGACCAACCGCCATCCGTTCGACGTGGTCGAGGGCGAATCGGAAATCGTCGCCGGGCACATGGTCGAATATTCGGGGATGGGCTTCGCGCTGTTCTTCCTGGGCGAATACGCCAACATGATCCTGCTCTCGGCGGTGGCCTCGATCATGTTCCTGGGCGGCTGGCTGCCGCCGCTGGATTTCGCGCCCTTCACCTGGGTACCGGGCTGGATCTGGCTGGGCCTCAAGACCTTCGTCGTGGTGTCCATGTTCATCTGGTTCCGCGCCACCTTCCCGCGCTACCGCTACGACCAGATCATGCGCCTGGGCTGGAAGGTCTTCATCCCGCTGACCGGCGTCTGGCTGGTGGTGGTGGCGATCTGGATGCAGACGCCCTGGAACATCTGGCAATAAGAGGTACGACATGGAAGCGATCAAGGATTTCTTCGGCAGCCTGATGTTGAAGGAAATGCTCGAGGGCATGCGCCTGACGGGCAAGTATTTCTTCAAGCGCAAGATCACGCTGCGCTACCCGACGGAAACGACGCCGGCCTCGCCGCGGTTCCGCGGGCTGCACGCGCTGCGCCGCTATCCCAACGGCGAGGAACGCTGCATCGCCTGCAAGCTGTGCGAGGCGGTCTGTCCGGCCCTGGCGATCACCATCGAGTCCGAGCAGCGCGAGGACGGCACGCGCCGCACCACGCGCTACGACATCGACCTCGCCAAGTGCATTTTCTGCGGCTTCTGCGAGGAAAGCTGCCCGACGGACTCCATCGTCGAGACGCACCTGTACGAATACCACGGGGAAAAGCGCGGCGACCTGTACTACACCAAGGACATGCTGCTGGCCATCGGCGATCGCTACGAGCCCGAGATCGCCGCGCGCCGTGCGGCCGACGCGCCTTACCGTTGAAGCGGAACACAGACCATGACGTTCGATACCGTACTGTTTTACATCCTCGCGCTGGTGCTGGTGGTCGCCGCGTTCCGCGTGATCACCGCCACCAGTCCCGTCACCGGCGTGCTGCACCTGATCCTGACCTTCTTCACCGCCTCCATGATGTGGATGCTGATCCAGGCCGAGTTTCTCGCGCTGGTGCTGGTGCTGGTCTACGTCGGCGCGGTGATGGTGCTGTTCCTGTTCGTGGTGATGATGCTGGACATGCGCACCGAGGGCCTGAAGGAAGGCCTGCGGGTGTACCTGCCGCTGGGACTGGGCATCGGCATCGTCATGGTGCTGGAAATGGCCTTCGTGGTGCTGCGCTCGTGGGGCGACGCGCCGCCGCCGGCGCCGGTGGCCGATGATTTCGACAACACGCTGGCGCTGGGCACGGTCATGTACACCGACTACGTCTATGCGGTCGAGATCGGCGGGCTGGTCCTGCTGGTGGGGATGATCGCGGCGATCGCGCTGACGATGCGCAAGCGCGCCGACTACAAGCGCACCAGCCCGTCCCGGCAGGTGCGCGTGCGCGCGGCCGACCGTGTGCGCCTGGTGAGCATGCCCGCGCAGGTCGAAGCCGCATCCAAGGAAGGAGAAGAAAAATGACACTGGGCCTGACGCATTACCTCATCGTGGGCGCCATCCTGTTCGCCATGGGGGTGTTCGGATTCTTCCTGAACCGCCGCAACCTGATCGTGCTGCTGATGTCGATCGAACTCATCCTGCTGGCGGCCAACATGAATTTCGTGGCGTTTTCCACCTGGTCGGGCGATCTGGCCGGGCAGGTGTTCGTGTTCTTCGTGCTGACGGTCGCGGCGGCCGAGGCCGCCATCGGGCTGGCCATCCTGGTGCTGCTGTTCCGCAATCTCTCCACGATCAACGTCGACAAGCTCGACCAGCTCAAGGGATGACAGGCGCATCATGAACGCACAGAGTCTTTATCTACTGATCGCCCTGGCGCCCCTGGCGACCGCCATCGTGGCCGGGTTCTTCGGCACCGGCTTCATGGGCAACTGGATCGGCCGGCGCGCCTCGCACGTGATCACCATCCTCGGGGTGGCGGTGTCCTTTGCCGGATCCCTGATCGTGCTGCAGCAGGTGCTCGACGGCCAGGTCTACGACGGCACGGTCTACACCTGGTCGCTGATCGGCACCGCCAAATTCGAGATCGGCTTTCTCATCGACCCGCTGTCGGCGCTGATGATGGTGGTGGTCACCTCGGTGTCCTTGATGGTGCACATCTACACCATCGGCTACATGGCCGACGATCCGGGATACCAGCGCTTCTTCTCGTATATTTCGCTCTTCACGTTCTCGATGCTGATGCTGGTCATGTCCAACAACATGCTCCAGCTGTTCTTCGGCTGGGAGGCGGTCGGCCTGGTGTCCTACCTGCTGATCGGCTTCTACTACACGCGGCCGTCCGCGGTCTTCGCCAACCTCAAGGCCTTCCTGGTCAACCGCGTGGGCGACTTCGGCTTCGTGCTGGGCATCGGCCTGCTGTTTGCCTACACCGGTAGCCTGCACTACGGCGAGGTGTTCGCCCAGGCCGATCGCCTGGCGGGCCTGGCCTTCCCGGGCACCGACTGGCAATTGCTGACCGTGGCCTGCCTGGCGTTGTTCGTGGGCGCCATGGGCAAATCGGCGCAGGCGCCGCTGCACGTGTGGCTGCCCGACTCGATGGAGGGCCCGACCCCGATTTCCGCGCTGATCCACGCGGCGACCATGGTCACGGCCGGGATCTTCATGGTGGCGCGCTTTTCGCCGGTGTTCGAGCATTCCGACACGGCCCTGGCGGTGATCATCGTGATCGGCGCGTTCGGCGCGCTGTTCCTCGGCATCCTGGGCGTGGTCCAGAACGACATCAAGCGCGTGGTCGCGTATTCGACGCTTTCGCAGCTGGGCTACATGACCGTGGCGCTGGGCGCCTCGGCCTACTCGGTGGCGATCTTCCACCTGATGACGCACGCGTTCTTCAAGGCGCTGCTGTTCCTGGGCGCCGGCTCGGTCATCATCGGCATGCACCATGACCAGGACATGCGCAACATGGGCGGCCTGCGCAAGTACATGCCCATCACCTGGATCACCATGCTGATCGGCACGCTGGCCCTGGTGGGCACGCCGTTCTTCTCGGGCTTCTATTCAAAGGAACACATCATCGAGGCGGCGGGCGCGGCCGGGGTCTGGGGCGCGAACTTCGCCTATTACGCCACCCTGTGCGGCGTGTTCGTGACCTCGCTGTATTCCTTCCGCCTGTACTTCATGGTCTTCCACGGCAAGGAACGCTTCAATGATGCGGCCGACGCGCACGGCCACGGCCACGGCGAGGCGGCGCACGGCGCTGATCACAGGCACCACGGCGGCACGCCGCACGAGTCGCCCTGGGTGGTGACGCTGCCGCTGGTGCTGCTGGCTATCATGTCGGTGGTCGCCGGCGTCTGGTTCATCGATCCGCTGCTGTTCGAGGGTTATTTCGGCCAGACGATCACCGTGCTGGCGCAGCATCCGGCGATGGCGGAACTGGCGCACGAATGGCATGGCTGGGTCGCCTATGCGCTGCATGGCTTCGTCACGGTGCCGTTCTGGCTGCTGGTCGCCGGGTTCGTCGTCGCCTGGTACTGCTATCTGGTCAATCCGCGCGTGCCCGCATCGCTGGCCGCCTCGTTCTCGGGCCTCTATCGCCTGCTGGACAACAAGTACTACTTCGACTGGGTCAACGAGCAGATCATCGCGCGCGCCGCCCGGGCGCTGGGACGCGGCCTCTGGCAGGGCGGTGACCGCGGCCTGATCGACGGCCTCATCATC
This sequence comes from Castellaniella sp. S9, assembly GCF_027257175.1. Lineage (GTDB taxonomy): Bacteria > Pseudomonadota > Gammaproteobacteria > Burkholderiales > Burkholderiaceae_B > Castellaniella. The sequence goes on from NZ_JAPFGD010000002.1 coordinate 460,403, forward strand.
AACGGCAGCGCGCGGATGGTCGGCCTGGTGGCCGCCGCCGGACGCCTGGTGCAGTCGGGCTACATCTACCATTACGCCTTCGCCATGATCATCGGCATCATGGTGTTTCTCACATTCTTCGTCTTGATGGTTCACTGATGGCTAGCGAAATGGCGTCCTCTACACTCCCCTGGCTGACACTCTCGATCTTCGTGCCGATCGTCTTCGGGCTGCTGGTGCTGCTGGTCGGGCGCGACGACAACCCGGGCCCGGCGCGCGTCCTGTCGCTGGTGGGATCCATCCTCGGCCTGCTGGTGACCCTGCCGCTGTACACCGGCTTCGACGCCGGCACGGCCGACATGCAGTTCGTCGAGAACACGCCGTGGATCGAGGCCTTCGCCATGAACTACCACCTGGGGATCGACGGGATCTCGGTGTGGTTCGTGCTGCTGACCGCCTTCATCACCATCATCGTGATCCTGGCGGGCTGGGAGGTCATCAAGTCCCGCGTGGCGCAGTACATGGCGTCCTTCCTGATTCTTTCGGGGCTGATGATCGGCGTGTTCTGCGCCCTGGACGGCATGCTGTTCTACGTGTTCTTCGAGGCCACCCTGATCCCAATGTACATCATCATCGGGGCGTGGGGCGGACCGAACCGCGTGTACGCGGCCTTCAAGTTCTTTCTCTATACGCTGCTGGGCTCGCTGCTGACCCTGATCGCCTTCATCTACCTGTGGCATGCGGCCGGCGGTTCCTTCGACATCCACGCCTGGCACGAGGTGCGCCTGAGCTACACCGAACAGGTCTTCGTCTTCGTGGCGCTGCTGGCGGCCTTCGCGGTCAAGGTCCCCATGTGGCCGGTGCACACCTGGCTGCCCGACGCCCACGTCGAGGCGCCCACCGGCGGCTCGATCGTGCTGGCGGCCATCATGCTGAAACTGGGCGCCTACGGCTTCCTGCGCTTTTCGCTGCCCATCGCCCCCGACGCCTCGCACAGCCTCGCCGGCCTGATGATTGCGCTGTCGCTGATCGCGGTCATCTACATCGGCCTGGTGGCCATCGTCCAGGACGACATGAAAAAGCTCGTCGCCTATTCGTCGGTGGCGCACATGGGCTTCGTCACGCTGGGATTCTTCGTCTTCAACGTCACGGGCCTCGAGGGCGCGATCGTCCAGATGATCTCGCACGGCTTCGTCTCGGGCGCCATGTTCATGTGCATCGGCGTCATGTACGACCGCCTGCATACGCGGCGCATCGATGCCTACGGCGGCGTGATCAACCGCATGCCGCGCTTCGTCACGTTCTTCGTGCTGTTTTCGATGGCCAACGCGGGCCTGCCGGGCACCAGCGGCTTCATCGGCGAATTCACGGTGATCCTGGGCGCGGTCGAGTACAACTTCTGGATCGGCCTGCTGGCGGCGACCGCCCTGATCTGGGGCGCGGGCTATTCGCTGTGGATGGTCAAGCGCGTGGCCTTCGGCCCGGTGGCCAACGAGCAGGTCGACGGGATGTCCGACCTGTGCAGCCGCGAATTCCTGATCCTGGGCCTGCTGGCGATCCTGACGCTGTTCATGGGGATTTATCCCAAGCCCTTCACGGACCTGATGCATCCCTCGGTGCAGGCACTGCTGCAACACGTGTCCATCTCGAAACTGTAGGCCTGAATCACTATGCAAAACCCATTCGACTTCGCCCTGGCTACGCCCGAGATCGTGCTGCTGGTCCTGACCGGCGCGGTGCTGCTGATCGACGCCTTCGGCCGCGAGCCGCAGCGCCGCATGACCTTCATGCTGACCATGGCCACGCTGCTGGTGCTGGTCCTGGTGTCCTGGGGGCAGTGGGGCGAGGACGTCCAGGGGCGCACCTTCAGCGGCCTGTACGTCACCGACTCCTTCGCGCATTTCCTCAAGATCCTGTCTTGCATCGCGGTGGCGGCCACCCTGATCTATGGCCGCGCCTACGCTGAAAAGCGCGACATGATGGCCAACGGCGGCGAACTGTATTCGCTGGCGCTGCTGGCGCTGCTGGGCGAGTTCATCATGATCTCGGCGGGCAGCATGCTCACGGTGTACCTGGGCGTCGAACTCATGTCCTTCGCCCTGTACGCCCTGGTGGCGCTGCGCCGCGAGCATCTGCCCGCCACCGAGGCGGCGATGAAATACTACGTGCTGGGCTGCCTGGCCTCGGGCATTTTGCTCTACGGCATGTCGATGATCTATGGCGCGACCGGGCACCTGGGGCTCGAGCAGATCGCCCAGGTCATCCGCGACGGCGGCGCCGATCGCCTGCCGCTGGTGTTCGGGGTGGTCTTCATCGTGTCGGGCCTGGCCTTCAAGCTCACGGCGGCGCCGTTCCACATGTGGACGCCCGACGTCTACCAGGGCTCGCCCACGACGGTCACGCTGCTGGTGGGGGCGGCCCCCAAGTTCGCGGCCTTCGCCATCACCCTGCGCCTGCTGATGGAGGCCCTGCACGGCATCGCCGTGGACTGGCAGCCCATGCTGCTGATCATGGCCGTGCTGTCGCTGGCGGTGGGCAATATCGTCGCCATCGCCCAGACCAACTTCAAGCGCATGCTGGCCTATTCGACGATCTCGCAGATGGGCTTCGTCTTCCTGGGCCTGCTCTCGGGCGTCTATGAGGGGCAGCCCGGCGCCAGCGCCCAGGCCTACGGCGCCTCGCTGTTCTATGTGGTGATCTACGTGCTGACCACGCTCAGCACCTTCGGCCTGATCCTGCTGTTCAGCCGCCAGGGCTTCGAGTGCGAGGAGATCTCCGACCTCAAAGGCCTGAACCGGCGCAATCCGCTGCTGGCCGGCGTGATGATGCTGTCGATGTTCTCGCTGGCGGGCATTCCGCCGCTGTCGGGCTTCTACGCCAAACTGGCCGTGCTGCAGGCCCTGGTCGGCGCCGGCCACGTGGCCGTGGCGGTGATCGCCGTGCTGTTCTCGCTGATCGGCGCGTTCTATTACCTGCGCGTGGTCAAGGTGGCGTATTTCGACGAACCCGAGGACGGCGTGACGCTGGACTCCGGGACGATCGCGACCCGCAGCGTCATGTCCATCAACGGCCTGCTGGTCATCGGCCTGGGGATCCTGCCGGGGGGGCTGATGACGCTGTGCGTGCAGGTCATCCAGCGTTCCCTGACGTTCTGACATGGGTTTGTCGGCCGCTGCCTGGACGGTCATCGCGCTGGCCCTGGTCGCCGCCAATCTGCCTTTCGTGATCGAGCGGCCCCTGGCCGCGCTGCCCTGGACGCGGGCAGGCTCCGCGGGGGCGGGCGCGCGCTGGCTGCGCAGCCTCGTCTTTTTCGCCCTGGCCGCCGCCTGGGGCTGGGGCACCCTGACCCTGGTGGGCGGCTCCTTTGCCGGCGGTGGCGACACGGCGTTGCTGTTCCTGCTGAAACTGGTCCTGATGTGCGCGCTGGCCGCGGGCCTGCTGGCCCTGCCGGGCTGGCGCATCGATGCGGGGCGGGAGGCCAAGCCGTTTTTCGACCGCCTGCTCGAGGTGCTGGTGTGCTATGCCCTGGTCGGCACCCTGGGAATGTCCCTGGAATTGAACCTGGGCAACGCCTTTGCGCGCACCTGGGAGTTCTACGCCATCACCCTCAGCCTGTTCCTGGTGCTGGGGTACCCGGGCTTCGTGTTCCGGTATATGCTCAAGCGCCGCAAGGGCGCGGGCCGGAAATCCGCCTAGGCGGGGGGCGCATGCGCCTCGGCCGGCCTCACGTCCTCCAAAGCACGTCCGGGCCGATGTCCTCCAGGGTCCGGCAGCCGGTCAGCGCCATGGCGACCTCGAGTTCGCCGCGCAGCACCTGGATCAGGTGGGCGAGGGCCGGGGCGCCGCCGACGGCCAGCGCATGCAGGACCGGCCGGCCGATCAGCACGGCCTGGGCACCCAGGGCGAGGGCCTTGAGGATGTCGGTGCCCCGGCGGATGCCGCCGTCCAGCAGCAGCGGCACGCGGCCGTCGACCGCGCGGGCGACGGCCGGCAAAGCCTCGAGCGTGGCCGGCAGGGTGTCCAGGCAGCGGCCGCCGTGGTTCGAGACCATGATCCCGTCGATGCCGATGTCCAGCGCCTGGCGCGCGTCGTCGGGGTCCAGGATGCCCTTGAGCCAGAATGGGACGTCCGGGAACTGCGCCCGCAGCCAGGCCACGTCCTCCCAGGTCGGCGCGGCATCCAGCAGGCCGCTGTCGAACAGGGGGCTGCCGCCCGGCGGGGCGGGCCGCGCCGTGGCCGGCGACAGGCCCTCGAGATGGACCGAACGGATGTGGGGCGGCACGCGAAAGCCGCTGCGCTGCTCGGCGTTGCGCACGCCGTTGACCGGCGCGTCCACGGTCAGGACCAGGGCCCGGGCGCCGGCCCGCAGGGCGCGGCCGGCCAGGGCCAGGGTGTCTTCGCGCCGCGCCTGGGCGTAGAGCTGGAACCACAGCAGCGGCGCCGGCGCCATGGCGGCCAGATCCTCGATGGCGGTGCCCGATTGGGCGCTGAGGACCAGGGGCGTGCCCGTCGCCGCCGCCGCCAGCGCCGTGGCGCGCTCGCCCTCGGGGTGGACCAGGCCATGCCAGGCCGAGGGCGCGATCAGGAGCGGATGGGCGAGGGCCTGGCCGCCGATCGTCAGCCGGGTATGCGCCCCCTCCAGGGGCCGCAGCACCCGGCCGCGCAGGCGGATTTCCCGGAACGCGGCCGGGTTGTGTCCGGCGGTGATCTGATCGGCGCCGCCCGATTCCAGCCATGCCCAGACGGCGGGATCGAGGCGCGCCCGCGCGAGTTCGGCGTAGTCCTGGGCGCAGAGCGGCTGGGTCATGCGGTGGTCTCCGTAGGGGCGGACAGAACAGTGGTCGGGCCCGAGCGCAGGCGCGGCTCAGGTCCAGTCCTCGAGCGCCAGATGCGGCACCCGATGGAATTCCCGGGTGTTGTTGGTGATCAGCACGCAACCCTCGGCCAAGGCGTGCCCTGCGATCGCGGCATCGTTGTTGCCGATCGGTGTACCGCGAGCGGCCAGGTCGGCACGCAGACGCGCGGTTTCATCGACGGCCGCCGCGTCCCAGGGCAGGATGGCGTCCAGGCGTTGCACAAAGGCATCCACCATGGTCGAAGTCCGGGGCGAGGCCCTTGGGCTGATGGCGCCAAAGCGCATTTCGGAATACGTGATGGCCGATACGACGATGCGGTGCCGGCGGGCGGCGGCCTTTTCCAGGCGGGCCAGCACCGTCGGCGGCCGTTCGCGCATGATGAACGAACAGATATTCGTATCGAGCATGTAGGTCGTCGGATTCACGGGAGCTCGTCTGGGAAGAAGCGATTCTCCTCGATGATATCCCGGCGTTCGGCCAGGAAGTCGGCATCCGCGGCCGGAATGTCGCACAGTGATTCCCACGAAGGGCGGATGGGACGCAGGGTCAGGGTGTTGCCCTGGCGGGTGATCTGGAGTTCCGAGACGCCGTGGAATTCCATGTCGCGGGGAATGCGGATCGCCTGGTTCCGGTTGTTTCTGAAGATGGATACAGTGCGCATGAGGGAGCCTCCAGGGCGGCTGGGTGACAGCTTCCATCATAGCATATGCCGGGCATATGCCTAGAGCTCGGACCACATGCGCAGCAGGTTGTGGTAGACGCCGGTCAGTTGCGCGACCACCTCGGGGTCGGCGCCGGCCTGGATCAGGCGCTGGATGGCGACGTCCTGTTCCAGCAGCAGGGCGCGGCGGCCATCGTCGCGCACCAGGCTTTGGGTCCAGAAAAACGAACCGTAGCGCACGCCCCGCGTCACGGGGGTGACGCGGTGCAGGCTGGTGCCGGGGTAGACGACGGCGTGGCCGGACGGCAGCTTGATGCTGTGTTCGCCATAGGTGTCCCGGATGATGAGCTCGCCGCCCTCGTACTCGTCGGGATCGCTGAAGAACACCGTGGTGGAGATATCGCTGCGCACGCGCGTCGTGGTGTTCGGCGCCTGAAAGATCGCGTTGTCAATATGGAAGCCGTATGCCTCGCCGCCCTCGTAGCGGTTGAACCTCGGCGGCAGGATGCGCTGGGGCAGGGCGGCCGACATGAAGGTCGGATTCGTCGACAGGGCCTGCACGATGGCCTGGCCCCAGTGTTGCGCCACCGGGTGGTCCAGCGGCAGTTGCCGGTTGTTCTTGACCTGTACGGCGACGTGGCCGGCCGTGTCGCGGCCGTCGACCCAGGCGGCTTGTTCGAGGGCGGCGCGGCACTGGCGGGTCTGTTCGGGGGTCAGCAGTTCGGGGATGGACAGCAGCATGGGTCGGATTCCGTTCGGCAATGAAAAAAGCCCTTGGGCAAGGGGGACAGCATAGCAAGCCGGCGGGGCGCCGCAAGGCGCCCCGTGCCATGCCGTTCGTGCGAGGCCCCTAGAAGCTGGCCTCCGCGCTCAGGATGACGCTGCGGCCCGCGCCCGGCACCCCGAACAGCTGGAAGCCGTCGGAGCTGCTGGACACCTGCTGATAATAGAACTTGTCGAACAGATTGTTCACGTTCAGCCGCAGGTTCAGGTTCTTGTGGGCCTGGTAGGCCAGCGCCGCATTGGCGACCCAATACGAGGGGGCGTAGACGTCGGCGGAATGGCCGCCCTTGGCCGCCACGGTGTTGCCTTCGCGGAATCGGCGCTTGCCGACGTACTGGCCACCCAGGCTGCCGGAAAATTCCGGCGTGAAGGCGTAGGTGGTCCACAGATTGAAGGTCATGTCGGGCACGTTCTTCATCTTGCCGCCTTCCTGCAGGGGGTCGGCCGTGTCCTCGAGGATCTTGCTCTGCATGAAAGCCGCCCCCGCGTAGGCCGACCAGCGTGGCGTGAAGGACCCGGCCAGGCCCAGTTCCAGGCCGCGCACCCGCTCCTTGGCGGAGCGCTGGGTCGGATTGCCCAGGTCGTCGGTGTCGGAGGGATTGCTGCGCTCGACCTGGAACAGGGCCGCCGTGGCCAGCAGGCGGCGATCGAACAGGTCCCATTTGGTGCCCAGTTCCCAGGTGTTGGCCACCCCCGGCGAGTAGCCGGACACATTGGCGTTGCCGCCGCCGCCGCTGCGCGAGGCCGCGGCCGAGGCGGAAGGCTGGGAGGCGCGGCTGTACGACACGTAGATGCTGCCGTTCTCGGCCGGCTTGTAGATCAGGCCCAGGCGGCCGCTCCAGATCCCGTCGCTCTGGCTGTAGGGCTGGACCTGGCCGTTGGCGTCATACCATTTCACCTTGTAGCGGTCGTAGCGCAGGCCGGCGGCGACTTCCCATTGCGGGGTCAGGGTGATCTGGTCGTAGGCATAGAGGCCCCAGTTGGTGACCTCGGCGCCGCTGTTGTCGGTGCTGGTCTTGGTGCCCCACGGGCCCTCGTACCGGGTCAAGGGGTCGCGCACGTCGATCACGTAGCGCTGGTTGCTGGCGAGATTCGGCAGAAACCGGCTGTAGGGATCCTTGCGGTAGCTCTCCTGGTAATACTCGATCCCCGTGACCATCTGGTGGCGGACGGCGCCGGTCTGGAAATCCAGGTTCAGGTCGGTCTGGTTGGCGAAGATCTTGCCCCGGTAGGAATTGACGTTGCCGAACAGGCGCGCCACGGCCCAGTAGTCGGTGGGGTAGACTTCGTTGCCTGCATTGTCGTAGCCCCAGTAATTGCTCGTACCGGGATTGGTAATGATCTGGCCCTGGTGGGTCGCGCCGGGCGCGTTCAGCAGGCGGCCGCCGGTGGTCAGGTGCGTGAAGCGCTTGGTCTGCGACCAGCGGCTATGGTTGCGCACGGACACCTTGTCGGTGAAATCGTGCTCCAGGTTCAGGTCGAAGGCATCGACCTCGGTTTCCTCGACGTCGGCGTTCTCCAGGCCGCCCCAGAAATCCCGGTCGACGTATTGCATGCGGTCGCCGTTGCGGTTCACCGGAACGCCGAAATCCGGCGTGTTCTTGTCCTTCTGGTGGAAATAGGACACGGTCGCGCGGGTAGGCGTGCCCAGGCCGAAGCTCAGCGACGGCGCAAAGCCCCAGCGCTCGAAATCGGTGGGGCCGCGTTCGGGCACGCGATTGTAGTGATGCATGGCGTTGACCCGGAAGGCCACGGTGTCGCTCAGCTGCTGGTTGATGTCCGCCGTGACCCTGCGGTAGTGGTCAGTGCCCACGCCGCCGGTGACGCGGTAGGCATTGCCCAGGTGAGGCGTCTTGCTGACCAGGTTGACCGATCCGCCGACGGCCGCCACGCCGGATTCGATCGAGCCCGTGCCCTTGTAGACCTCGGCCTGCTCCATGTTGAAGATATCGGTACGGGTCGAGAGCTGGCTGTCGCGCACGCCGTCGACCGTGATGCTCTGCTCGGCCGAGAATCCGCGGATGGTGAACATGTCGCCCCAGCCGGCGCCGCCTTCGCCCGACGAAAAGGTGATGCCGGGCACGTTGCGCAGCACGTCCTGCAGGCTTTGCGCACCCTGCTGTTCCAGGACCTCGGCCGGCACGATGCTGATGGTCTGCGGCGTATCGACCATGGGCGCCTGGAATTTCACGGACTGGACGTGGTCGGCCTTGAAGGCCGGCGCGTTGCCGGTGACCTGGACCGGGGTCAGCTCGGCCACCCCGGCATCCTGGGCCAGTGCCAGGCCGGGCGCCAGCAGGGCGCTCCACAGGGCGGTGTGCAGGGGGTTCGTGCGATTTGCCGGACGTTTCGCGGACTTGAGTGCGGAATGCACGTCGATTTCCTCCATTTGATGACAATGCCATTGTTAGATCAATGAGAGGGCTTATGATAACCGTTCTCATTCAGTATTCAGGAAAATGTCAGACAAAAGAAAGGAATGGCCATGTCGGCCATAGGGTTTGTCGCATGACGGCAACAAAAAATACCCCCACGCTGCGCCTTCGGCTTGCTGCCCCCCAGGGGGGCCGTTTTTGCCTTGGGGCGGCCCGGCGGCAAAAAACATCCCCGCGACGGCGGGCCGTGGCGGGGATGCGGGCTGGGGCGTCGCCCCCGGCCTGGATCAGTACTTCAGATTGGCGGTCAGCATGAACTGGCGGCCCGGGCCGAAGTCGGCGTGGTGCACGCCGTTGGTGTGGGTGTAGTAGTCCTTGTCGGTCAGGTTCAGCACGTTCAGCCGCAGGTCGAGGTTCTTGTTGACGTTATAGGCGGCCATGGCGTCGAAGCGCCAGTAGGCCGGCATGTAGACGCCATTGGCGCCGCCGCCCGCGCCGCCCTGGTTGCCGCCGTAGGTCTTGCCCACGTAGTAGGCGCCGGCGCCCAGCGTCAGGGGCGGCAGGACCTTGTAGGTCGACCACAGGCTGAAGCTGTGCTTGGGGGTGTTGGCGAGGGGATCGCCGACATTGACGTTGTTGTAGGCGCCTTCCACCAGCTTGCTGTCCATGTAGGTGTAGCCGCCGTAGACCGCCCATTTCGGCGTGATCAGGCCGGCCGCGCCCAGTTCCAGACCCTGCACCCGGGTCTTGCCGGCCTGCGCGACGACGCCGGGATCGACCTCGATCTGCGCGTTGCGCCGTTCCGTATGGAACAGGGCGGCGGTCAGGCTCAGGCGTTGGTCCAGGACGTCCCATTTGGTGCCCAGCTCGATCGTTTTGCTCTTTTCGGGTTCCAGTTCGTCGATGGTCGGGCTGATGCCCTCCTGGTCTCCGCCGGACATGGTCGGCGGTGTCGAGGCGGTGGCATAGCTCAGGTAGATGCTGCCATTCGGTGCGGGCTTGTAGACCAGCCCCAATTGATAATTGAACATGTTCCACGAGCCCTCGCCAGGCTCCATGGTGGTCGAGCCGCGGCCCACGGTCGATTCGCCCGATATCCGGTAGCGATCGTAGCGGATGCCGGCGTCGATCCGGAATTGCTCGGACAGCGCGATGCTGTCAAAGAAATAGGCGGCCTGGGTCGTGGATTTGGCATCCAGGCTCAGCGGATTGCGGGTGATGCTGCCGGACCAGGGGTCGCCGGGGTTCGGGTTGTAGAGCGGCGTGCAATCGAACTTGCCGGCGCCGATCACGGCCGGGCAGGCCGAACCGCCGGTGGTGGTGACGTTGTAGCTGGCGTTCTTGGTCGTTTCGCGCGAGAGCTCGATGCCGGCGTTGAAGCTGTGTTTGAGGCTGCCGGTGTCGAACTTGCCGCTCAGCTCGGTGACGTTCGCCAGGATGGTGCTTTTTTGCCAGCGGGACTTCAGGCCGCGCTGCATCCACCACTGGTTGGTGACCGGGTCGAATTTCTTGGTGCCGTCGCCCGGGTTGGTCAGCACGTAGTCGTTGAGGGTCTCACCGTAGCGGGTGACGTTGCGCACGGTCAGCCGGTCGGTGAGGTCGTGTTCCAGCTCGATGGTGCCGATGTCGGCCTGGGTCTTGCGGTAGTCGCGCTTGTGCAGGCCGTAGAAGGTGTCGCGGTCCACGTCCAGGATGCTGGTGTCGGTCTCGATGGTGGTGCCGCGGGTCAACGGCACGCCGTAGTCCGGCATGCCGTCGGTCTGGTAGTGGTAGTAGCTGATCGAGGCGCGGGTCGGCGTGCCCAGGCCGAACGAGATCGTCGGCGCCACGCCCCAGTTCTTGTAGTCCACGTCGCTGCGCCCGGCCATGTCGCCCTGGGCGCCCATGACGTTCAGGCGGAAGGCGCCGGTGTCGCTGAATTGCCAGTTGCCGTCGACGGCGGCGCGCAGGTAGCGGTCGGTGCCGATGCCCAGGCTGCCGCTGGCGGCGTTGCCCAGGTGGGCGTGCTTGCTCGACAGATTGATGCTGCCGCCGCCGGTGCCGCGTCCGCCCAGGGCCGAGTCCGCGCCGCGCACGATCTCGACGCTCTCGACGTTGAAGATCTCGCGGGTCTGGCCGCCGGGGTCGCGGATGCCGTCCACATAGATGTTGCTGCCCGACGACGCGCCGCGGATGAAGGGGCGGTCGGCCAGGGGCTGGCCGCCTTCGCCGGCACCGAAGGTGATGCCCGGCGAGTTGCGCAGCACGTCCTCCAGCGAGGTTGCGTTGGTGTCCTCGATCACGGCCTGGGGAATCACTTGCACCGACTTCGGAGTATCCAGCAGCGGGGCGGTGAACTTGGCCTGCGAGGCCTCATTGACTTTGTATTCCTCACCGCGATCGCCCTGAACCTTGACGGGGCTGAGGGTGGCGGGGCTGCCGGAGGCCTGGGCTTGCGCGGCGACGGGCAGGAAGGCGCCCGGCGCGGCCAGCGCCAGCGCCAGCGACGAGCCCAGTAGAGTGCGGGACGGCGAGGATGGTGATGTCAAGAGCTTCTCCATGAAGTGTTATAGGAATACAAATAAGAATCAGTCTTATTTTAATCATAAAATGACAATTGTGAAGAAAATAAGGAGAAAAATTGATAAAAGTCGTAGGCGAGGGCCGGTCAAAGTGGGGCGGAGCGCCCGCCGCGCATGACCGGTGTAGGTACAATCACCGGCAATTCCGCCTGTTTCCAGCCTTCCTCCTCCATGCCCCACCTGATTCTGCAAGCGCCCAATCTCCTGCCGGCCGACATCGAACGCATCGCCGCCCTGGCCAATGCCGGCGGCGTGCAGGAGGTCGGGCCGACCCACGTGCGCATCCTGGACGTGGATCCCGACGGCTTGGGCGAGGCGCTGGCGGTGTGTCGCCAGCGCCGCATCGACGCGGCCTGCCTGGACCAATTGGTCCCGCTGCGCAGTTGCAGGCTGCTGGCGATGGACATGGATTCGACGCTGGTCAACATCGAATGCATCGACGAGATCGCCGACATGGCGGGCCGCAAGGCCGAGGTCTCGGCGATCACCGAGGCCGCCATGCGCGGCGAGATCGCCGATTTCAGCGAAAGCCTGCGCCGCCGCGTGGCGCTGCTGCGCGGCGTGCCCGAATCCGCGCTGCAGCAGGTGTTCGAGGAACGCCTGGCCCTCAATCCGGGCGCGCAGCGCCTGATCGAGGTGGCCCAGGCGTCGGGCCTGCACACCCTGCTGGTGTCGGGCGGCTTCACCTATTTCACCGAACGCCTGCGGCGCGGCCTGGGCCTGGCCGAGGCGCATTCCAATACGCTGGAGATCGCCGACGGCGTGTTGACGGGGCGGGTGCTGGGCGACATCGTCGACGGCCGGGCCAAGGCGGAATACGTGGCGCGCGCGGCGGCCCGGCTGGGCGCCTCGCCCGAGCAGATCATCGTGGTGGGCGACGGCGCCAATGACCTGCCCATGATGGCGCATGCGGCCTATTCCGTGGCCTATCGGGCCAAGCCGGCGGTGCGCGCCCAGGCGCGCTTCACGCTGGACTACAGCCCGCTGGACGCGATCCTGAACTGGTTCAGGCTGGCGACGGTGCGCTGAGGGCGTTCGATGGTATCCTGGCCCCCTGTCCGGCCGCCCGTGGCGCCACGCGAGTCGTGCGAGATCCTGCAGCTCGGGCGGCTGCGGGACGACCCCTATGCCTGGATGAAGTTCATACCGCCGTCCGGCCTGCGCACGCTCGAGAGCCTGCCGCCGCGGTTGCGCGGACACCTGGACGCCGAGATGCGCTACGCGGACGATGTCCTGCGGCCCCTGGCGGCCGACGCCGGGTGGTTTCGCCGGCGCATGGCGGCCCGCGCCCTGGATGCCGGCGAGCCGCCGCCCACGGCGCTCGCCGGCTGGCGCTACGGATCCGAACAGCCCGCGGGCGCATCGCATCGCGCGTTCTTGCGCATCGGCGCGGACGGGCGGACCCAGCGCCTGCTGGACGAGGCCGGCCGCGCCGCGGGCCAGGCATACTATCGCGCGACGGACCACCAGCCCAGCCCGGACGACCGCTACTTCGCCTGGGCCGAGGACGTGGTGGGCGATGACCGCCACCGCATCTGCGTGCTCGATATGGACAGTGGCGCCGTCCGCACCGTGGTGCAGGCCGATGCGTTCGGCTATGGCGGTTTCACCTTCTCGCCGTCGTCCCGCTATCTGTTCTGGATCTGGCGCGACGCGCACAGCCGGCCGACGCGGCTGTACCGTTCCCCGGTGGACGGCGGCGAGGCGGTGCTGGTCTATGAGGAACACGATCCGGCGATCTTCATGCAGGTGGCGCGCACGGCCGCCGGCCGTCACGTGATGCTGACGCTGGCCGGCCCGGACATCGGCGAGGTGCGCCTGATCGCCGCCGAGGCGGAGGCCGCGCCGCCGCGGCTCGTCCAGCCGCGGCGGCGCGGGGTGCGCTATGAGATCGAGGAATGGAACGATGCGCTGCTGATGCTGACCGACGCGGATGGCGCCGCCGACCGCAAGCTGCTGCGCCTCGATCCCCGCAGCTTTGCCGTGCGGGATGAACTGGTGCCCCACCGGGCCGGCGTGCCGATCCTCGCCGTCCGGCCCTTTGCCGGGGGCCTGCTGCGGCTCGAACGTGTCGACGGATTGCGCCGCCTCGTGCTGATGCGCCCGGACGGCAGCGAGGCCTTGATCGATTTCGACGATCCCGCGTATTTCATCGATCTGGCGCCTCTGCAGCCGTATGACACCCCGCAAGTCCGTGTCGTGCACGAAACGCCGGCCAGCCCGCCCCGCTGGCTGGACGTCGACCTGGCCACCGGAGGATGCCGCGCGGCCGGCCAGGCCGTGCCGGCCGGCGTCGATCCCGCCGCCTATCGGGTCGAGCGCCTGCAGGCGCGCGCGCCCGATGGGGAAACCGTCCCCATCACCGTGCTGTCGCGAAACGACGCGCCTGCGGATGCGCCGCGGCCCCTGCTGCTGACGGGTTACGGCGCCTATGGCATTGCCAGCGAGCCGGGTTTTTCCTTGCCGGCGACCGTGCTGGTGGATGCGGGTTTCCGCTACGCCATCGCGCACGTGCGCGGTGGATCGGAAAAGGGCGCGCGCTGGTACCAGGAGGGGTGCCGCGAGAAAAAAATCAATTCGATGACCGACTTCATCGCCTGCGCGCGCCATTTGCTGGACATCGGCTATGCCGCGCCGGGCGGGATCGTGGCCCATGGCGTATCGGCCGGCGGCCTGCTGGTGTGCGGCGCGATGAATCTGGCGCCCGAACTGTGGGCGGGGGTGATCGCCCAGGTGCCGTTCGTCGACATGCTCAACACCATGAGCGACGCCGGGCATCCGCTGGTGCCGCTGCTGCGTCCGGACTGGGGCGATCCGCTGGCCGATCCCCGGGCCTATGACCACATTGCCCGCATTTCACCGTACGAGAACGTCGGCCGGACGGATTATCCGCCGGTGCTGTGCACCGCGGGCTTGAAGGATGATCGCGTGCCGTACTGGGAGCCGGCCAAGCTGGTGGCGAACATCCGCCATCGCGCCACCGGCGGTCAGCCGGCCGTGCTGCTGCTGAATCCGGACAGCGGCCATCAGGACAGCGACGACCGCGACGGCGCGTTTGCGCAGGCGGCGCTGTTCTGGGCGTTTGCCTGCCGCTGCGCGGGCGTGCCGGTGCCGCCGGGCGGCCTCTAGACCCCTAGGCGAGGCGTTCCTTGGCCTGTCCCCGCCTTTCCTTCAGCGACCGCAGCACATAGCGCAGGGCGCAGACGGCCGACACTGTCAGCGCCGGGATGGCGATGGCGGCGATGGCGTGCAGCAGGCGCTGTTCGAACAGCCGTTCCGAGAGCATCCCGGCCAGTAGCGGGCCGGCCGCGCCGAACAGCGAGACGACCAGGGTCCAGATGGCAAAGCAGCGCGCCCTGAGGGTCGCGGGGGCCAGGTCCTGCAGCATGGTGGGCACCAGGGCGTTGGCGGTGCAGGTCATGAACAGGAATGTGCCCACGGCGATGAAGGCGCGGTCCAGCGTCGCCGCGGACATCAGCAGCCAGAGCACCGGGATTGCCGCGACCACCGACAGGCCCATGATCAGGGGGCGCACCGCGGTCCCCAGGCGCCGGGCCATGGCGCGGTCCAGCAATCCGGCCACTGGCAGGCAGCCGACGCTCGTCACGAGGATGATGAGGCCCATGGCGTGGCCGATGTCGCCGGGCGCCGCGTCGAACCGGCGCTCCAGGGCCAGGGCGATCAGCTGGTTGAGCGCCTGCACCCCCGTGATCAGGCAGCCGGCCACGCCGACGAACAGGCCGATGGTCCGCCAGCGGTGGCGGAGGAAGACGCGCAGCGACGAGGCGTCCGCCAGGTCCGCCGCCTCGAGGCGCCGGGGCGGATCGGCGGTGAGCGTGCCGAGCAGCAGCAGGGGCAGGCCGGCCAGGCCCAGCAGTAGGAAGCCCTTGCGCCACGGCTCCGCAGACCAGGCGAACAGCGCGTCCGCCGCGGACAGGATGTCGCCGCTGAAGTAAAAGCCGCCGCTTGCGCCGGCCGCGACCAGGGCGGCGAAGCTGAGGTTGGCGGCGACCCGGTGACGTTCCGGCGCGAGGTCGGGAATCATAGAATAGACCAGCGGGACCATCGCGAATTCAGTGATGCCCGCCGCCGATCGGCCGATGAAAAAGAGCGGGAAATTGTGTGCGATGGCGCTCAGCCCCATCATGGCCGACGAGGCCGCGATCAGCCACAGCAGCACCCGTTTGCGCGAGTAGCGGTCCGCGAAGCGCGCCAGCGGGATCGCCAGGGCGCTGCCGATCAGGACGCCGGCCAGCCCCTGCAGGGCGCCCAGGGCGGTGTCGCCCACGCCGAAGCTGCGCTGGATGGCGGACAGGGACACGGCCTGCAGCCCCATGTCGGCCAGTTGCAGGCCGGCGGCGATGCCGAGGAACGCGACTGTGAAAATGCCCTGCGCAGTCCAGGCGGGCTGCGCAGGGCATGGTCGGCCCGGGGCGGTCTCCGCACTCAGCGCCATTGATACTGGAACTGCATGTCGATGGTGCGTTCGCCGCCGTAGTAGCAATAGAAATCGCAGCCGCTGACGTAGGTCTTGTCGGTCAGGTTGCGGGCATTCAGCTGCAGGGCCCAGTTGCGGTCGACCTGGTAGCGCGCCATGAAGTCGAGCAGGGTATAGCTGGAAATGGTCTCGCCGCGGTAATAGCGCTGATCCTCGGTCGACCCGTTATAGCGCGCGCCGGCCGCGACCGTCAGCGCGCCGCCGCGGGGCATGTCGAAGCGGTGATCGACCCAGAGGCTGGCCTGGTTCCGCGGGATCAGCGGGGTGCGGATGGTGAGCCCGCCGTCGATGTCCTGACGGGAGTGGTTGTAGGTATAGGCGACCTTCAGGCCGGTGCGCGGCGTGAGGCGGAAATCGCCCTGCAGCTCCACGCCCTTGTTGGTGCGTTTGCCGCTTTGGGACTGGATGTTGGACGCATCCGACACCAGCGCGTTCTTTTCCTCGATGTCGAAATAGGCGAGCGTGATGGTGCCATTCAGCCAGTCGGGCTCCAGTTTGAGACCGGCTTCCACCTGCCGCCCTTCGTAGGGCAGATAGGCACTGCCACTGCTGTCCGCACCGGGGATCGGCCTGAATGACTCCGAGTAGCTGATGTAGGGTGCGATGCCGTAATCGCTGATGTACATGGCCCCCACATTCACACTATTGTGGCCGACGTTGTAGCCGGAACTGGCGCCGGCAATCATGCTGTCGCTGCTGGCCTGGTCGTGGCGGATGCCGGCGTTGAAGTTCCAATGCGATCCGACACGGGCTTGGGCGGAGGCGTACAGGCCCAGTTGCTGGGAATTCAGATCGTAGGGATCCGCGGTCACCGCAAAGGGTTTGCCGTAGACAGGGTCGAACATGTCCAGGTTCGGCGCCCCGCCAAAGCCGTTGTTGCGGCCGGACGTGCGGGATTTCAGGTAATCGATGCCGAAGACCGGCAGGATCTCGACGCTGTCGCTCACGCGCACGCGGCCCTTGAGGCGGTGGTCGATGTAGTGGTTGCTGGTGCTGCCGTCGGTCAGCGAATAGCCGCGCCACAGCTCGCGATTATTGTCCGAACCATAGGCAAAGACGTTTTGCTGGTCGATGTCCAGGTGCGAATACTTGTAGTTCTGCGTGAAGGTCCAGTCCGGGGTGAGCTTGTGGCTGAGCAGCCAGCCGGCGCTGATCTGGGTGCGCTTCAGGTGGTCGAAGCCGGGCTCGCCCGCGTTCAGGCGCCGGTCGATCTGGCCGTAGGGCGTGTCGATGATGGTGCCGTAGGCGGGCAGGAAGCCGTTGGTGGGGTGGCCGTCCTCGTGCTGGATGCTGGCCAGCAGGGTGAGGGACGTGCGATCGGTGAAGTCCATCGTCACACTGGGCGCGAGGTAGTAGCTCTTCATGTCCGTTTCGCGCTGCATGCTGTCGGCGCGGCGGGCCTGGGCGACGATGCGGTAATAGACGTTGCCGGCCTCGTTGGCGATGCCGTTGTAGTCGATGCCCAGGCCCAGGCGCTTGCGGTGGCCCGCTTCCAGGTTCATCAGCAGGGATTCTTCTTTGTGGGGGCGCTTGGTCACGAGGTTGACCACGCCGCCGGTGCCGGACGCGCCGAATTCGAGGGCGCTGGGCCCTTTCAGGATCTCGGCCGACTCGACGCCGAAGATCTCGGGCTTCCAGACGAAGAATCCGTTCGGGGTCGTCGGCGTGCCGTCCAGCGAGATCGAGGCGTCGAAGCCGCGGATCTTGAACCATTCGACCTTGTTGTCCGCGCCGAAGGGTTCGCTGAGGATGCCCGCCTGGTACTGCAGGGCCTCGTCGAGCTTGCGGGCGCCCTGGGTCTCGATGTCCTTGGCGCTGATCACCGCGCTGGAATTGGGGGCGTAGAAGTCCAGGCTTTGCAGGTCGCCCACGGAGCCGGTCACGGTCACCGTGTCCAGTTCGCTGACGGCGCCGCCGCCCGTCTCGTCGGCGTTTTGCGCATGGCCTGGCGCCGGGGCGAGCGCCATGGATCCGGCGGCGGCGAGGATCGCCCAGGCAATGGGGGAACGGGTCGGTGTCTGCATGTCTCTTCCGTGGGTTGTGTGGATGGCGGTGGCGGGCCGGCCTGTGGATGGCGCCGGCCGGTCTATCCGGGTTTTCATGCAGGCATTCCCCGGAATGAGATGCTGCATGATAAGCATTCTCAATAAAGAGGGCATTCTAAAACAAGGATCGCCTGTTATACAAATTGTGCAGGCATCGTCCGTTGCGCAGGCGCCATGCGTCGTGCAGGCCGCCTGCGGCGGCGCCGTCGCCGTCGGAACGGCTACGCTGTCGCCCCGCCGCCCAGGCGCTGCAGGAGGCCGCGCAATGTTCTGACGCGGCCGGGCACGTCCACCGCGCCGCCATAGGTGATTTTCAGGCGGTCGGGGCCGTTCAGGCGGATGGACCGATCCTGCTGCACCAGCTCGATGATGCGCAGCGGCTCGATGGCCGGCTGGGCCGAGAACTGCACGGCGGCTTGCGTTTCGCCGGCGTCGATCTTGATCACCCCCAGGGGTTCGGCCAGCAGGCGCAGGCGGTGCAGGGCCAGCAGGTTCTGGCCCGCCTCGGGCAGCTTGCCGTAGCGATCGACCAGTTCCTCCTGCAGGAGCGTGATTTCGTCGCTGTCGGCCGCATGCGACAGGCGCTTGTACAGCCCCAGGCGGGCATGGACATCGGGGCAGTAGTCCGCCGGCAGCAGGGCCGAGGCATGCAGGTTGACCTCGCACTGCGCCGCGAAGGGCGAGTCCAGGTCGGGCTCCTCGCCGGACTTGAGCGCGCGCACGGCGGCGCCCAGCATGTCGTTGTACATGGAAAAGCCGATTTCCTGGATGTTGCCGGATTGGGACTCGCCCAGGACCTCGCCGCTGCCGCGGATCTCGAGATCGTGCATGGCGAGGAAAAATCCGGCGCCCAGCTCCTCCATCGACTGGATCGCCTCCAGGCGCTTCTTGGCGTTGCTGGTGATCGCGTCCTCGCCGGGCGTCAGCAGGTAGGCGTAGGCCTGGTGGTGCGAGCGGCCCACGCGGCCGCGCAACTGGTGCAGCTGCGCCAGGCCGAGCTTGTCGGCCCGGTGGATGACGATGGTGTTGGCCGTGGGGACGTCGATCCCGGTCTCGATGATGGTGGTGCACAGCAGCACATTGCTGCGCTGCTGGTAGAAGCCCTTCATGACGTCCTCGAGTTCGCGCTCGCCCATCTGGCCGTGAGCCACCGCGATGCGCGCCTCGGGCACCAGTTCCTCGAGGCGCGCACGCCGGTTCTGGATGGTTTCGACCTCGTTGTGCAGGAAATAGACCTGGCCGCCGCGCTTGAGTTCGCGCAGGATGGCCTCGCGGATGGTGCTGCCGTCCTCGCGGCGCACGAAGGTCTTGATGGCCAGGCGCTTTTGCGGCGCGGTGGCGATGACCGAGAAATCGCGGATGCCTTCCAGCGACATCCCCAGTGTGCGGGGGATGGGCGTGGCGGTCAGGGTCAGCACGTCGACCTCGGCGCGCAGGGCCTTCAGGGCCTCTTTCTGGCGCACCCCGAAGCGGTGCTCCTCGTCGATGATCACCAGGCCGAGCTGCTTGAAGCGCACGTCCCTGGAGAGGATCTTGTGGGTGCCGATGACGATGTCCACGCTGCCCGCGGCCAGGCCCTCGATGGCGCGCGCGGTCTCCTTGCCGGTGCGAAAGCGCGAGAGCTCGGCGACGCGCACGGGCCAGTTGGCAAAGCGCGTGGCGAAGTTCTGTGCGTGCTGTTCGGCCAGCAGGGTGGTCGGGCACAGCAGCGCGACCTGGCGGCCGTTCATGACGGCGAGAAAGGCGGCGCGCAGGGCGACCTCGGTCTTGCCGAAACCCACGTCCCCGCACACCAGGCGGTCCATCGGGCGCCCCGAGGTCATGTCGTCGATGACCGCGGCGATGGCCGCGGCCTGGTCGGGGGTTTCCTCGAAGCCGAAGCCCTCGGCGAAAGCCTGGTAGTCGCTGGCCGGCAGCTTGAAATGGAAGCCTTCGCGCGCCGCCCGCTGGGCGTACAGCGCCAGCAGTTCGGCGGCGGTGTCGCGTGCCTGGCGCGCCGCGCGGCGCCTGGCCTTGTCCCATTGGCCCGATCCCAATGGATGCAGGGGCGCGTTATCGGGATCGGCGCCGCTGTAGCGGGCGATCAGGTGCAATTGGGAGACCGGCACGTATAGGGTGGCCGCCTGCGCGTATTCAAGGTGCAGGAGCTCGATCGGCCCTTCGCCCAGATCCATCTCGACCAGGCCCTTGTAGCGTCCGATGCCGTGCTGGACGTGGACCACCGGATCGCCGATGCGCAGCTCGGCGAGGTCGCGCACCATGGCATCGATGTCGCTGGTGCGTTCCTGGCGCCGCCGGGCGCGGGCGGCGCGGCCGGCCTGGCTGGGATACAGGTCGTTTTCGGTCAGCAGGGCCGGTCCGGCCGCGGCCAGCTGGAAACCGCTGGACAATGGGGCGACGACCAGGGCGAAGCGTGCCTCGCCCTGAAGGAAATCCTGCAGCGTGTCGTGCACGGCGCCGGGCGTCAGGCGGTGCTCGTCCAGCAGTTCGGCGATGGTTTCGCGCCGGCCGGGGGTGTCCACGCACAAGGCGGTGCGCCGCCCGCCGTCCAGGTGCCGGCGCAGGCCGGCCAGCGGGTCCTCGGCCCGGCGATTCACGGCGACGTCCGGGCAGGGCAGGAAGTCGGGGTGTGGTTGGCCCTCGATCAGCGCCAGGCGCGGGAAGGCTTTCAGCCCGGCGTGGAATTCCGCCTCGTCGAGGAACAGGGCCTCCGGGGCCAGCACCGGCCGCTCGCGGTCGGATTTCAGGAACTGCCAGCGGTTGCGCGTATCCTGGCCGAACTGGGCGATGGCCGCCGGCGCGTCGCCCAGCGTCACGGCCAGCGCATCGGCGGGCAGGTAGTCGAACAGCGTGGCGGTGCGCTCGAAAAACAAGGGCAAATAATATTCGACGCCCGCGAAGGCGATGCCGTTGCCGATGTCCTTGTAGGGCAGTGCCCGGGACGGATCGCCCTCGAAGATCTCGCGAAAGCGCGAGCGGAAGCGCCCGCGCGATTCCTCGTCCATGGGGAATTCGCGGCCGGGCAGCAGCTCGATCTCGCGCACCGGATACAGGCTGCGCTGGGTGTCCACGTCAAAACTGCGGATCGACTCGATCTCGCGGTCGAACAGGTCGATGCGGTAGGGCAGGACCGAACCCATGGGAAACAGGTCGATCAGGCCGCCGCGGATGCTGAACTCGCCCGGTGCGGTCACCTGGGTGACGTGGCTGTAGCTGGCCAGCGTGAGCTGCTCGCGCAGCTTCGCCTCGTCCAGGGTGTCGCCCTGGCGGAAGCTGAAGGTGTAGGCCGCCAGGAAGGCGGTCGGCGCCAGCCGGTACAGGGCCGTGGTGACGGGCACGATCAGCACGTCCACGGCGCCCTGGGTGAGGGCGTGCAGGGTGCGCAGGCGCTCCGAGATCAGGTCCTGGTGCGGCGAGAAACCGTCGTAGGGCAGGGTCTCCCAGTCCGGCAGGAAGCGGACCCGCAAATCGGGGTCGAACAGCGGGATCTCGTCGGCCAGGCGGCGCGCCGCCAGTGGGTCGGCGCACAGGGCGGCCAGCGGCCGGCCCGCCGCGCGCGCCAGACCGGCCAGCAGGCAGGCGTCGCCCGATCCCGGCGGGCGCGGTTGCACGTAGCGCTGGCCGGGCCGCAGGGCCGCGAGGGTGGCAGGGATCGAGGGAAGGTCGAGGAACGGGGCGGGGCGGGTCATCAGGCTGGGGATTATACCGTCGCGTCCCGCTGCGACGGGCTGTCGTCCCGGGGAAGGCGGCTGGACAGCGATGTTCGATACCTATAGCAATGTGAAACAATATTTAGTAACATTTGTCCCATCTTCATTGGCCTGGGTGAGATCGGATGACGCGGACAACGACGCTGCGGCGCTGCTTTTTTCCCGCGCTGCTGGTGCTGCTCGCGGCCTGCGACGGCGGCGGCGGGGATGGGCCGGGGCCTGTGGCCTCCACCTGCACCGAGGACGGGCCTCACGCCTGCCGGACCGGCGCGACCGAGCCGCTGTACACCTTCCAGTGGGCCCTCAATTACGGGGACAGCTATTTCAACGACTATCCGGACACCTTCGGCGGCGGGCTGGACCTGAATGTGGAGCCCGTGCACCGGCAAGGCATCAAGGGTCAGGGGGTCAGGGTGCTGGTGCTGGACACCGGCACCGACCTGCACAACGAGGATCTGGCGCCCAACGCCGACTTCGGCATGTCGTGGAATTTCATCACGGGGCAGAGCGACCCCTATCCCGCAGAGCGCAATCCGGACGACGATCCGCATGGAACGAATGTCGCGGGCATGATCGGCGCGGCGCAGAACGGCAAGGGCGTCATGGGGATTGCCCCGCGGGTCGTGCTGGGCGGAGCCAACTACCTGCAGAGCGACTTTTCGATCATCGCCCTCGCCGAGGCGCTGGGCGGCGCGCCCTGGTCCAGCCAGGCGCATGTCATCAATGCGTCCTATGTTTCTGATACCGGGGCCGCGCCCTATGACAACGGCACGGACCCCGGGACTCCCATCCTGCGCGGCCTGAAGCAACTGCGCGGGGGTCGCGGCGCGATCTATGTGAAAGGCGCCGGTAATTCGTTCGACCTGGGCGGCTGCGACGCGCTCTATCCCGCCGGCATTCATTTCTATTACGGCTGCACCAACCCCGCCAACGATCCGGACGCGCTCGAACCCGAAACCATCGTCGTCGCTGCCCTCGATGCACAAGGCAAGGCCAGCGCCTACAGCAGCGCCGGCTCGGTGCTCTGGGTGACCGGCATGGGCGGCGCATACGACGGCGGCGGCACTTATGGCGAAGGCGCCGTCGGGCCGAAGAACGGGCCCACCATTTTTACCACCGATATCCGGGGCTGTGTGCGAGGCTACAGCCATACGGGTGCGAGCACAGCCTTTCTGAACGGGACCAGCGCGCGCAACGGCGTGCCGGACAATCCCCAGTGCGACTACAGCTATATGAATGGCACCTCGTCGGCCACGCCGACGATCTCGGCGGTGGTCGCCCTGATGCTCAATGCCAATCCCGATCTGAGCTGGCGTGATGTGCGCGACATCCTGCGCCTGTCGGCGCGCCGGGTGGATCCCGACTATATCCACACCTCGCCCGACGGCGACATACCCTATGGCGCGCAAATGGATCTGACGGATAATTCCCTGGATACCGTGGTCGGCGACGCGGCCGACATCGAGAACGGTTCGGTCAGGATCCCGATCGACCTGGGTTGGCAGCGGAACGCCGCCGGCCACTGGTATTCCAACTGGTATGGCTTCGGCGTGCCCGATGCGGAAAAAGCGGTGGCCCTGGCGGGCGACTACCGGCGCGATCCGACGCTGGGCCGCGCCACCGATGTCAGGGTCATGGGGTTCCAGACGATCGCCGATTGGGACAGCGCGGTGCCCTTCCCGTATCGGAAAGTCACCAAGGTGGGCGCTTTGACGGTCGCCGACGGGATCGCCGATCTGTTCCAATTGCGCCTGACCGGAGACAAGGTTTGCCTGGGTGCGGTGGGTTTTGCCGTGCGCTCGCCGTCGGGCACGACCTCCTTGCTCAAGCTGCCCAATGATCATTTCCGCAGGGGCAAAGTGGATCCCGTGACGAAGGAGACCTCCAAAGTGGATACCTTCAAGGCCTACGGATTGAGTTCCGCCGCATTCTATGGCGAGTCCATGCAGGGGGACTGGGAGGTTTTCCTCCTGGCATCCAATCCGGACGACGGTCTGCCGGGGGGCTGGGATCCCTGCACGTCCACCGAAGGTGGCGTTCCGGTCGCCTCTGAACTGGAGGTCGAGGCGCGCATCATCGCGCAATGAGCCGTGGTATGAGGTGCCGAGCCCCAGATCCGTGCGGCCCGGCGCCCTCGGCTAAAATCGGCCGCTATGAGCATGAACGAGGATACCGTGGTCGCCATCGTGCCGGCCGCGGGCCAGGGGGCCCGCGCGGCGACGGCCGGCGGCCTGCCCAAGCAATACCGGCGCCTGGCCGGCGAGCCGATGCTGCGCCGCACGGTGCGCGCCTTGCTGGCCGAGCCGCGCGTGGCGCAGGTTCGCGTGGCGGTGGCACCCGGGGATGCCTGGGCCGGCGAGGCCCTTGCGGGCCTGCCGCGCACGGTCTGGCGGCCCTGCGGCGGGCCCACGCGCGCCGACACCGTGCGCGCGGCCCTGCGCGATGCCGCGCTGCCGCCCGCCGCATGGGTCATGGTCCATGACGCGGCGCGCCCGGGCCTGCCGCGCGAGGCCTTGGCGCGCCTGATCGATGCCTGCCTGCGTCATGGGCGCGGCGGCCTGCTGGCCCTGCCGGTGGCCGACACCGTGAAATGCGCCCGCGAGGCGGACCCGCGCGGCGCGCCCCCGTCGGTGGGCCGCACGCTGGCGCGCGCAGGCCTGTGGCTGGCACAGACGCCGCAGATGTTCCGTGCGGGTGTGCTGCTGGATGCCTTGGACGCGAATGCCGGGGATGCGCGCGTGACCGACGAGGCCTCGGCCGTGGAACTGGCCGGCAACGCCGCTGCGCCGCTGCTGGTGCGGGGCGCGCGCGCCAATGACAAACTGACCTGGCCCGAGGACTTCGAATGGTTCGAGCGGCTCATGGGTGACGGGCCGGCGCCGGATGCGGGCGCGGGCCGGCTGGCTGATCGGGAGGACGACGGGCCGTGACGAAACAGATTCCTTTCAGGGTGGGCCAGGGCTATGACGTGCATGCCCTGGCCGAGGGCCTGCCGCTGATCATCGGCGGCGTGCGCATTCCCCACGATCATGGGCTGGTGGGCCATTCGGACGCGGACGTGCTGCTGCACGCCGTCACCGACGCGGTCCTGGGGGCCGCGGGGCTGGGCGACATCGGCCGGCATTTCTCGGACCGCGATCCGCGCTGGGCCGGCGCCGACAGCCGGATGTTCCTGCGCGAGGCGGCGCGCATGGCGCGCGCGGCGGGCTGGCAGGTGGTCAACGTGGATGCCACCGTGCATGCGCAGGCGCCGCGCATCGGACCGCATGCCGCCGCCATGGCCGCGCACATCGCCGAGGACCTGGACCTGGACGTCGGCCAGGTGAACGTCAAGGCCAAGACCAACGAGGGGCTGGGCTATCTGGGCCGCCGCGAGGGGATCGCGGCCAGCGTGGTGGCGCTGCTGGCGCGGCCCTGAGGCGCTGCCACGCCGCCGCATCGGCGCGTGACGGGCGGGGAGGCTACAGCGTGGCGCCGCCGATGGCGCGATTGCAGGCGCACAGGCCGTCGGTCTGCAGCGCATCGAGGATGCGCAAGGTTTCCTCGGGATTGCGGCCGACGTTGAAATTATTGACCGAGACGTGCTGGATGATGTTGTCCGGGTTGACGATGAAGGTCGCGCGCAGGGCCACGCCCTCGGATTTCTCGCGGATGCCCAACTGGTCGATGAGCGAACCCGTCGTGTCGCCGAACTGGTAGTGATTGAGCTTGTTGAGGTCGGGGTGTTCGCGCCGCCAGGCGAGCTTGACGTGCTCGTTGTCGGTCGAGCCGCCCATGAGGATGGCGTCGTGTTCCTCGAAGGCGTCCGCGAGCTGGTTGAAGCCCGAGATCTCGGTCGGGCAGACCAGGGTGAAGTCCTTGGGATAGAAATAGATGACTTTCCACTTGCCGGGAAAGGAACTTTCAGTGATGTCCTCGAAGGCCGAAACGCCGTTTTCCTCGGGATGATTGAAGCCTGGCTTCACGCCGTTCACCCGGAACGCGTCCAGTTTGTCGCCTATGGTTTTCATCGGGGCTCCTGTGTGTTGAGTCGCGGCTGCCGGAGTCCGCCATGTCATTCTACGCCAAGCCCTTGTCGCCCGGCCGCGCCCGCATCTTGGGGATTTCGATACGTGCCAGCAAGCCGCCTGGCGGGCGCGAGATCAGTTCGAATTTACCGTCGACCTGGCCCAGCAGGCGCTCGACGATGGCCAGGCCCAGTCCCGCGCCGCTGACGCCGGTGCGCGCGGATTCGCCGCGTGCGAAGGGCCGCAGCAGGCGCTGGATTTCGAGTTGCGGGATCCCCGTGCCCTGGTCCTGCACGTCGATGCGCAGCATGTTGCCCGACTGGTAGGCGTGCAGGCTGATGCGGGCGCGATCGTCGCTGGGGCTGCGTCCGTAGCGGCGCGCATTCTCGATCAGGTTCGAGACGATGCGCTTGAGGTCGTTGGCGCTGATGCGGGCCTGCATGTTGGGCTCGATGCGCGCCGAGAGCTCGCCGCCCAGCGATTCGGTGTGGCTGCGCTCGCGCTCGAACAGGTCGCGCAGGACGCGCGAGACATCGATGCCCGCCTCGGGCACCGCGCCGGCCGGACGCGCGTACTCCATCAACTGGCCGATGCTGTGGTTGATCTGGGCCAGGTCCTCGTCGATGGCCTGGCGGGTTTCGTCGCTGACCTCGCTCAATTCGATCTCCAGGCGCATGCGCGCCAGGGGGGTGCGCAGGTCGTGCGAGATCCCGGCCAGCATGATCTCGCGGTCGGCCTCGTTCTGGCGCAAGTCGCGCGCCATGCGGTTGAAGGCGATGTTCATGTCGCGGATCTCGATCGGACCCTTTTCCGGCAGGGTCGAGGGCGTTTCGCCGCGCGCGAGCTGCCGGGCCACCTTGGCCAGCTGGGCCAGCGGCTGGTTCACGAAACGCACGCTGATGGCCGCGCCCACCAGGGCCAGCAGCAGGGTCGCGGCGACCCAGCCCAGCCATTCGCGCCCGGTGGTCAGGCGCAGCTGCTCGCGGTCGAACACCAGCCAGTACTGGTCTTCGTCGATGTGGAAGCTGACCCAGATGCCCGGCACATTGTTGACCGACCACATCATGGCGGTCTGGCTGCCCAGGCGGTTGCGGATTTCCTTGCCGACGTGCTCCCAGTAGCCGGTATGCGGCAGGGGCTCGAGCACGTCCGTGTGCTCGCGCGGCTGCACCCGCAGGCTTTCCTTGGTGGCGAGGTCCAGCAGCAGGGCGGGGCGGACCTGGGGCGGGGCGTAGATCAGCGCCGAGCGGGTGATGCTCACGGTGGTGGCGACGCGTTGCGCCATCTGTGCGGCGCGCGGCCCTTCCTCGAGGTTGAAGACCACCTGCAGCCAAGCGCCCAGGCTGACCAGCATCAGGGTGGCGAGCAGCAGGAACGAGCGGCTGAAAAGCCCCAGGCGAAGCCGGGGCAGTTTCGAAGGTTTGGTCTTGAAGGGCATGTCGGGTGCGTGTGGCCTCGGCGCGCGTCACAGCCGGCCGGCGCGGCCTCCTGGCATGCCGCGGCACCCCGGCGACCGGGGCCCCTTATTGGCCGCCGTCGGGCACGAAGACGTAGCCTAGGCCCCAGACGGTCTGGATGAAGACGGGCTTGGACGGATTGGGTTCGATCAGTTTGCGCAGCCGCGAGATCTGGACGTCCAGGCTGCGGTCGAAGGCCTCGTATTCCCGGCCGCGGGCCAATTCCATGAGCTTGTCGCGCGACAGGGGCACCTTGGGGTGGCGGGCGAAGACCTTGAGGACGGAGAACTCGCCGGTCGTGATGGGCACGACCTCGTGGTTGCGGGTCAGGGTGCGCGTGGACAGGTTCAGGACGTAGGGTCCGAACTCGACCGACTCGTTTTCCTGGCTGGGGGCGCCCGGGTGTTCCTCGGTGCCCCGGCGGCGCAGGATCGCGTTGACGCGGGCCAGCAGTTCGCGCGGGTTGAAGGGCTTTGACAGGTAGTCGTCCGCGCCCATCTCGAGGCCGACGATGCGGTCGATTTCCTCGGCCTTGGCGGTCAGCATGATGATGGGCGTGTTGTCGTGGTTGCCGCGCAGGCGTCGACAGATGGACAGGCCGTCCTCGCCCGGCAGCATGAGATCCAGGACCAGCAGGTCGAAGTGTTCTCGCTGCCATAGTTTGGCCATTTCCTTGGCGTCTTCGGCCACGTAGACGTTGAAGCCCTGCTCGGTCAGGTAGCGCCGCAGCAGATCGCGCAGGCGGGGATCGTCGTCGACGAGCAGGATCTTGCGGGTAAGGGTCTGATTTTGCGTGTTCATGGCGAAAATGTAACAGGCTCGGGAAGGCCGCACCAGCGCTTATCACAACAATTTACATTTTACGCGTTTGGTCGAATTTATTCCCGGTTGATGGAAAGCGGGCCACGGTGCCGGCGCGGTGCCGTCACGCGGCGGACCCACTCATTTAAAATGGCTCAACGGAAAACTGGGACGACATGAGCGATTTTCACATCCTGGCGTTTGAAACATCAAGCAATTTGTGCGGGGTGGCCCTGTTGTCGCGCGTCGGCGGACATCTGCGGCTGCGCAGCGGCCGGCACGAAGGGCGCGGCGAGCACACTGAACGCATCCTGCCGCTGGCCGAGGCGCTGCTGGCGGAATCCGGGCTGCGGCGCGAGGATCTGTCGGCGATCGCGTTCGGCCAGGGGCCGGGCGGTTTCACCGGCTTGCGGGTCGCCTGCGGCGTGGCCCAGGGCCTGGCCGTCGCCCTGGGCCTGCCGGTGATCCCGGTGGACTCGATGCGGGCGGTTGCGGTGCAGGGCGCAGCCGGCGGCGAGGGCATGCACGTGGTGCTGCAGGATGCGCGCATGCAAGAGGTCTACGCGGCCGCCTACCGCCAGGATGGCGAGAACGGCTGGCGCACCTTGCAGGCGCCGGCCCTGCTGGGGCTGGCCGACGTGGCCGCCTGGGCCCGGCACGAATCCCCGGCGTGGGGCGCGGGCGGCCGCCAGGCGCATGGCGACGCGCTGGCCGTGTTTCCGGGGCTGGGCGCGGAACTGCGCAAGCTCGGCTTCCAGGCCGATGCCGCAACGGGGGGCGAGGCCGGGTGCGCGCGCGCGCAGGCCGCCACGATCGCGCGCCTGGCGGCGCTCGACTGGGAGGCCGGGCGCACCGTGCCGCCCGAGGCCGCCGCGCCGGCCTACGTCCGCGACAAGGTGGCCTATACGACGCGCGAACGCGCGGGCGGCCTGGGCGGCAATCCGCAGGCCGATGCCGGCGCCTGGACGCTGCATCGCATGGCCGAGAGCGACCTCGACGAGGTTGCGGCGATCGAGCGCCGGGTCCAGTCTTTCCCCTGGACCCGGCGCAATTTCGCCGATGGCCTGGCGGCCGGCTACCAGGGGTGGGTGCTGCGGCGGATGGGTGGGATGCGGGGCTTCGCCCTGGTGATGGATACGCCGGACATGGCTCATCTGCTGGTGATCGGCGTGCGGCCGGAGGATCAGCGCATGGGCGCCGGCACGCGCCTGTTGCAGGCCTGCCTGGACCACTGCCGTGCGGCGGGGCTCGGCGCGCTCAGCCTCGAGGTCCGGCCCAGCAATGCGCCGGCCATCGCCTTCTATCGCAAGGCGGGCTTTCGTCACGTCGGTACCCGCAAGGCATACTATCCGGCCCCGCACGGGGTCCGCGAGGACGGCTGGATCATGACGCTCGATCTGGAGGCGGCATGAGGACCCGGATCGGGCCCGCGCAGGCCGCCTGGCTGGCTGAAATCGGGGTCGACGCGCATTGGCTCGGCCTGCTGACCGAGCCGCCGGCGCCTGTCGCGCGGGCAGCGAGCCCGCCGACAACGCAGCCGTGCGCATCCCCCGCGGCCGGCCCCGATGTCCCGCAGCTCCCGGCTGCGCCGGAGGCCGCCACCCCGCCGCTCGCCCCTCCGGCGGCGGATGCGGCTGACGGGCGCAGCGCGCCGGCCGCCGCGCCCGAGGAGGCCGATCGCAGCCGCGCATCGACCGCCGAACTGCCGGACCTGGAGGCCCTCGAGCGCGACATCCTGGCCTGCGAAACCTGCGGGCTGCATGCCGGGCGGACGCGGGCCGTGCCGGGCGCGGGGCGCACCGAGGCGCCGGAATACCTGATCGTGGGCGAGATGCCCGGCGCCGCGGACGATGCCGTGGGCACGCCCTTCGAAGGCCAGGCGGGCAGCCTGCTGCGGGCGATGCTGGCCTGCGCGCGCCTGCCGCGGGCGGATTCGGTCTACCTGACCAATGTGCTGAAATGCCGGCCGCCGGGCGGGCGCGCCGCGCGGGCCGCCGAGGTCGCGGCCTGCCTGCCGCACTTGCGCCGCCAGATCGAGATCCTGCGGCCCCGCCGCATCCTCGTCCTGGGGCGGGTCGCCGCCCAGGCCCTGCTGGGGACGCGCGCCACCCTGGACGAGCTGCGTGGACGCGAGCATGCCTATGCGCTGTCCGACGGCACGGCCATCGGCCTGTGGGTGACCCATCATCCCGCATCCTTGCTGGTGCGGCCCGCCCTCAAGGCGCAGGCCTGGACGGATCTCGTGGCCCTGGCGCGCGCCGTGCGCGGCCCGGCGCAGCCGGCCTGACGGGGTTGGGGCGAACAGACGCTAGTGCAGGGCGGTGCCGTGGCCGGGCTGGCCGATGAGCTTGGTCAGGCCGGGGTTCGTGCGGTGGTTCAGCACGTTCCAGCGCATGATGGCCAGCATCAGACCCGCCACCAGCAGGCCGAAGATCATGATCACCACGTTGATGGGCAGTCCGACCCAGAGCATCAGGCTGTAGATGGCGAGCATCAGCAGGATGTTGAGCTGTTCATTGAAGTTCTGGACCGCGATCGAATGGCCGGCCGACAGCAGGACGTGGCCGCGGTGTTGCAGCAGGGCGTTCATGGGCACGACGAAGAACCCCGACAGGGCGCCGATCAGCAGCAGCAGGCTGTAGACCGCCCAGGTCGCCTGCACGGCCGGCATCAACAGGACCACCAGACCCATGGCGACCCCCACGGGCAGCACCGACAGGGCCTTGCGCAGCGGGACGCGGCCGGCGAATATCGAGCCCGCCACGGTGCCCAGCGCCGCCACGCCCATCAGGATCGAGGCCTGGTCCAGCCGGTAGCCCAGGTGCTGTGCGCCCCATTCGATGACGATGAACTGCAGGGTGGCTCCGGCGCCCCAGAACAGCGTGGTGACGGCCAGCGAAATCTGGCCGAGCTTGTCGCCCCACAGGATGCGCACGTAGCAGCTGAAGCTGCGGATCAGGCGGATCGGATGGGTTTGCTGCTTGGGATAGTAGGCGTGGGTGTCCGGGATCAGCAGGTTGCACAGCGCGGCGGCGATATAGACCAGGCCGATCACGAGGATGGCGCCCTGCGCCGCGGTGCCCGCGACGGCCTGCACCCAGGGGTGGGCCATGATGTGCGCCGAGACCATGGGGCTGATCAGCACGCCGCCCAGCACGGTGCCGACGATGACCGACAGGACGGTCAGGCCCTCGATCCAGCTATTGCCCTTGACCAGCAGGTCGGGCGGCAGCATTTCGGTGACGATGCCGTATTTGGCGGGCGAATAGGCCGCGGCGCCGATGCCCACGATGGTGTAGGACGCAAAGATCAGCATGAGCTGGTGTCCCGGGGCGTCCAGCAGGTGGCTGTAGCCGAACATCAGCGCACAGCCCAGGGTCTTGAGCGCGTTGGTCGAGAACATCACGCGGCCCTTGGGAAACGAGTCGGCAAATGCCCCCACGAAGGCGGCCAGCACGACGTAGGCCAGCGCGAACCACCATTTCATCATGGGCGCCATCCACTCCGGTCCGTCCAGCTGGGCGATCAGAGCGATGGCCGCGATCAGCAGCGCATTGTCCGCGACGGATGACAATGCCTGTGCGGCCATCACCAGATAGAAGCCTTTGTTCAATGCCGGATTCCGGTTGTGTGTGGAGGAGCAAATTGAGAATCAGTCACAAAAATTGTGATTTTGGAACGTGGTGCAGTATAGCCGCTGATGCTTGGCCGATCGGAAAAGAATGAATGGCGATCGGCCGATACCGGGTTCGGGGGCGGCTTCCGGTACGCTATCATACGTTCACGAATTTCGGATGACCCTGCAACGTGCGCCTGACCCAGATTAAGCTTGCCGGCTTCAAGTCCTTCGTTGATCCGACGGTGATCCCCACGCCCAGCGAACTGGTCGGCGTGGTGGGGCCCA
Organism: Castellaniella sp. S9; assembly: GCF_027257175.1. Lineage (GTDB taxonomy): Bacteria > Pseudomonadota > Gammaproteobacteria > Burkholderiales > Burkholderiaceae_B > Castellaniella. The sequence goes on from NZ_JAPFGD010000002.1 coordinate 492,040, forward strand.
ACGGCTGCGGGAAATCGAACATCATCGACGCGGTGCGCTGGGTGCTGGGCGAGACCAAGGCCTCGGAACTGCGCGGCGCCTCGATGCAGGACGTGATCTTCAACGGCTCGGGCCAGCGCAAGCCCGCCGCGCGCGCCTCGGTCGAGCTGGTCTTCGACAACAGCGAGGGCCGCGCCGCGGGGCAATGGTCCAGCTTCGCCGAGATCGCCGTGCGCCGCGTCCTGACGCGCGACGGCGCCAGCAGCTACTTCATCAACAACCAGCAGGTGCGGCGGCGCGACATCCACGACATTTTCCTCGGCACCGGCCTGGGCGCGCGCGGCTACGCCATCATCGGCCAGGGCATGATCAACCGCCTGATCGAGGCCCGGCCCGAGGAATTGCGGGTGTACCTCGAGGAGGCCGCCGGCGTCTCGCGGTATAAGGAACGCCGACGCGAAACCGAGAACCGCCTCGCGGACACGCGCGAGAACCTCACGCGGCTGGAGGATATCCTGCGCGAATTGTCCGGCCAGCTCGAAAAGCTCGAGTCCCAGGCCGAGGTGGCCGGCGTCTACCGCGGCCTGCAGGACGAGGGCGAGCTCAAGCAGCATGCGCTGTGGCTGCTGCGCGAGGAATCGGCGCGCGCCTCGCGCCAGGACCTGGCGGTGCAGACCGAGCAGGCCCAGGGCGATTTCGAGCAGGCGGTGGCGCGTCTGCGCGCCCTCGAGGCGGACCTCGAGGCGCGCCGCGCCGGCCATTTCGAGGCCAACGACGCGGTCCATCAGGCGCAAGGCCGGGTGTTCGAGGCCGGCGCGCTGGTCAGCCGCCTCGAAGCCGAGATCCGTCACGTGGTCGACGCCCGTCATCGTCTGCAGGCCCGCCGGGCGCAGTTGCAGGCGCAAATGCAGGAATGGGGCGACCAGCAGGGCCACTGCCAGGGCGCCATCGAGGACGTCCGCGGCCAGATCGACGAGGCCGCGGCCCGCGCCGAGGTCCTGGCGGCCCAGGCCGAGGACAGCCGTGAGCGCTTGCCGCAGCTCGAGACCGGCCTGCGCGAGGCGGCGGGCCGGCGCGATGCCTTGCGCGCCACCCTGTCGCGCATCGAACAGGACCTGGCGCTGGCGGCGCAGGCGCAACGCGACGCCGATGGGCAGTGGCGCGCGCTGGATGACCGCCGTGCGCGCCTCGAGGCCGAGCGCGCGGCGCTCGGCGCCCCCGATCCCGCCGAGATCGATCGCCTCGAGGGCGAGTGCGCCGTGGCGCAGGCCAAGCTCGAGGAGGCCCAGGATGCCCTCGCCGCGCTCGAGGAACGATTGCCGGGGCTCGAGGACGCCCGCGCCGGCGCCCTGCGGGCCAGCCAGGAGGCGCGGCTGGATCTGGAAAAGCTCGATGCGCGGCGCCAGGCCCTGATCGCCCTGCAGGAAAAAATCCAGTCCGAGGACGCGCTGGAGCCCTGGCTGCAGCGCCAGGAACTCGCCGCCATGGGACGCCTGTGGCAAAAACTGCAGGTCGAGCCCGGTTGGGAAACCGCCTTGGAGGCCGTGCTGGAGGAGCGCCTGGGCGCGCTCGGCTTGCGGCACCTGGACATTGCGCGGGCCTTTGCCGCGGATGCGCCGCCCGCGCGCCTGGCCTTTTACCAGGCGCCGCCGGCCCCCGCGGCCACGGCGTCCGAGGCGCCGGCGGGCGCGCGGCCACTGCTGGCCCTGGTGCGCACCCAGGATCCCGAGGCGCATGCCTTGCTCAGCGTCTGGCTGCGGGACGCCTACGTCAGCGACGACCTGGAGCAGGCCTTGTCCAGGCGCGGGGAATTGCCCCGGGGCGCCTGCTGGGTGGTGTCCGCCGGGCATCGCGTCGATGCCCATAGCGTGCGGTTCTACGCGGCCGATTCCGAGCAATCCGGCATGCTGGCGCGCCGGCAGCAGATCGACAATCTGCTGCGCGAGGTCAAGGCCGCGCAATTGATCGCCGACGATGCACTGGATGCCCATGCGCGTGCCGATGCGGCCTGTCGCCAGGTGGCGCAGGCGCTGGGCCCGGCGCGCCAGCGCATCGCCGAACTGGTGCGCACCCTGCACGAGGCCGAGATCCAGCATAACCGCCTGGCGCAGCAGGCGGCGCAATCCGACGAGCACGCGCGGCGCATCGGCCGCGACCTGGACGAGATCGCCGGCCAACAGACCGAGGCGGCGCGCCGGCGCGACGAGGCCGAGGCCCGCTTCCAGGACCTGGACGAATCCCTCGCGCAGCAACAGGAGCTGCACGCCCAGATCGACCTCGAGGCCGAGGAACTGGCCCGGCGCGCCGAGCAGTTGCGCGACGAGGTCCGCGAGCGCGAGCGCGCCGCCCAAGAGGCCGGGTACGCGGCGCGCAGCCTGGGACACCGTCTCGACGAACTGAACCGGACCTTGCAGCTGGCCGCCGAGCAGGCCCGGCGCTCGGGGGCCGAACTCGAATCCTTGCAGGGTGAGCTGTTCGAACTGGACGAGTCCGTGGCGCAGGCCGGCCTGCAGGATGCGCTCGAGGCGCGCGCCGAATGCGAAGAGGCCCTGCGGCTGGCGCGCCTGCGCCAGGACGAACTGGCCGGCGGCCTGCGCGAGGCCGACGAGGGCCGGCTGGCGCTGGAGCGCTCGCTGGATCCGCTGCGCGCCCGCATCACGGAACTGCAGCTCCAGGAACAGGCCGCGCGCCTGTCGGTCGAACAATACGCCGAACAGCTCGATGCCCGCGAGGTCGATCGTGCGGCCCTGCGCCGCCATATCGACGCGCAATCGCCCGAGTGGACGCGCATCGGCTGGCTGCAGTCCGAGGTCCAGCGGATTTCGCGCCAGCTCGAATCCCTGGGGCCGGTCAACCTGGCGGCGCTCGACGAGCTCGGCGCCGCGCGCGAGCGCAAGGGCTTTCTCGACGCCCAGCAAAGCGACCTGCTGGCGGCCATCGACACCCTCGAGGGCGCGATCCGCAAGATCGACCGCGAGACCCGCGAGCTGCTGCAGCAGACCTTCGATACCGTCAACGGCCATTTCGGCGAGCTCTTTCCCGTGCTGTTCGGCGGCGGCGAGGCGCGCCTGTCCATGACGGGCGACGAGATCCTGGATGCGGGCGTGCAGGTCATGGCCCAGCCGCCGGGCAAGCGCAACAGCAGCATCCATCTGCTGTCGGGCGGGGAAAAAGCCCTGACGGCCACGGCGCTGGTATTCGCGCTGTTCAAGCTCAATCCCGCGCCGTTCTGCCTGCTCGACGAGGTGGATGCGCCCCTGGACGACGCCAACACCGAGCGCTATGCCAACCTGGTGCGCAGCATGAGCCACCAGACGCAGTTTCTCTTCATTTCCCACAACAAGATCGCCATGCAGATGGCGCGCCAGCTCATCGGGGTGACCATGCAGGAACAAGGGGTTTCGCGTATCGTTGCAGTGGATATGGATTCCGCGCTGCAGTGGGCCGGCGAGCCCGCCTGAGCCGGGCCGAGACGAGGGTCTTTATGAGTGACTTGCAGATTCTGCTGATTTCGATAGGGGTGGTGCTGATCGCCGCCGTGGTCCTGTACAACTGGTGGCAGGATTGGCGCGTGCGACGCAGCATGCAATCGCGCTTCCCCGAGGGCGAGCGCGATCCCCTGATGCAGGACGCTCCGTCGCGGCGGGAGCCCGGCATCTGGACGGGCGAGCCCGCGGCGGCGCCTGCCGGGGGCGATGATCCGGCCGAGGCCGAGGCGGACGAAGCCTGCGAGGTGGTGATCGACATCGCCTTCGGGCATCCGGTGCCGGGCGAGGCCCTGGGCGGCGCGCTGCAGTCCGTGGCGCGGGTGGGCCGCAAGCCCGTGCGCATCTTTGCCGAGACCGACGCAGGCGTGCATCGCGCACGCTTGCGCGAGGGCGAACACTACGTCTCCATGCAGCTTGCGGTGGTGCTGGCCAATCGCAGCGGCCCGCTGACGGCCATCGAATGGTCGCATCTATGGACGCTGGCGCAAAACCTGGCCGAACGCTTCGAGGGCGTCATCGAGGCCCCCGAGCAGGACGCGGTGCTGGCGCGGGCCCAGACGCTGGATGCGCATTGCGCCGAGATGGACGCCCAGGTCGGCCTGATCCTGCAACTGGCGCAGGCCCGCAGCCGCCAGGCCATCGCCGAGGCGGCCACCAGCGTCGGCTTCCTGCCGTACGGCGAGCGCTGGGCCTGGATGGCCGAGAACGGCCTGCCGCGCTTTCTTATGCAGTTCGAGGATGGGGTGCCGGATACCGCCGACCAGTTGCACCACCGTGTGGACCTGGTCCTGGACGTGCCCAACAGCGTGCCCGACGATCAGGCGTTCAGCCGGATGATGGCGGTGGGGCGCGACCTGGCCGCCAGGCTGGAGGCCAGCCTGCTCGATGATCAGGGCCGCACGCTGTCCGATAGCGCGGCGCCGGCGATCGACCGCCAGATCAGCGGCCTGTACGACCAGCTCGACAAGGCGGGCTTCCTGGCGGGCACGGAACGGGCGGCGCGGGTGTTTTCGTGAGCGCCGCCGGGGATGATCGGCAGCGGCTCCTGGAGCTGCGCGAGCAGATTGCCGAGCACAACCGGCGCTATTACGTCGAGGATGCGCCGACGGCCTCGGATGCGCAGTATGACCGCCTCATGGCGGCGCTGCTGGCAATCGAGGCCGCGCACCCCGATTGGGTGACCCCCGAGTCGCCCAGCCAGCGCGTGGGCGCGGCGCCGCTGGACGCCTTCGGCAGCGTGCGCCACGCGGTGCGCATGCTGTCGCTGGCCAATGCCTTCGAGGCCGCCGACATCGAGGCCTTTGACGAGCGCGTCGCCGGCACGCTGCGCGAGGCCGGCCTGCTGCCGCAAGGCGTCGTGGACTATGTCGCGGAATACAAATTCGACGGCATCGCAGTCAGCCTGCGTTACGAGGGCGGGCGGCTGGTCCTGGCCGCGACGCGCGGCGATGGCCAGGTGGGCGAGGACATCACGGCCAATGTGCGCACGCTGCGCTCGGTGCCGCTGCGCCTGCGTGGGGACGAGGCGCCCGCCGTGCTCGAGGTGCGCGGCGAGGTGTTGATGACGCGCGCCGACTTCGATCGCATGAACGAGGCGCAGGCCGCGCACGGCGGCAAGACCTTCGTCAATCCCCGCAACGCCGCGGCCGGCAGCCTGCGCCAGCTCGATCCCCGGGTCACGGCGACGCGCCCCTTGCGCTTTTTTGCCTACGGCTGGGGACAGATCCGGGACGAGGCCGGACGCGATATCCTGCCGCGCGCGCGCCACGGCGACATGCTCGACTGGCTGGGCGCGCTGGGCCTGCCGGTCAGCCCGGGGCACAGGCTGTGCCAGGGATCGGCGGGACTGCTGGCCTTTTATGCGGACGTCGGCGCGGCGCGGCCGAGCCTGTCCTACGACATCGACGGCGTGGTGTACAAGGTCGACGACCTCAAGTCGCAGGACGTCCTCGGCTTTGTCGCGCGGGCGCCGCGTTTCGCCATCGCCCACAAATTTCCGGCCCAAGAGGAAACCACGCTGCTCGAGGACATCGAGGTGCAGGTCGGGCGCACCGGCGCCCTGACCCCGGTCGGCCGCCTGCGGCCGGTCTTCGTGGGGGGGGTCACCGTCACCAACGCGACCCTGCATAACGAGGACGAGATCCGGCGCAAGGACGTGCGCATCGGCGACACCGTGGTGGTGCGCCGCGCGGGCGACGTGATCCCCGAAATCGTCGGGCCCGTGACGGCGCTGCGCACCGGCCGCGAGATCGAATTCGACATGCGCGCACGTTATCCCGTATGCCCGGTCTGCGGCTCGGCCGTCGAGCGGCCGGAGGGCGAGGCCGTCACGCGTTGCACCGCCGGACTGTTCTGTCCGGCCCAGCTCAAGCAGACCCTATGGCATGCCGCCAGCCGCAAGGCGCTGGACATCGAGGGCCTGGGCGACAAGCTGATCGAGCAACTGGTCGACGGCGGCCGGGTGCGCACCCTGGCCGACCTGTACGGCCTGACCGCGCTCGAGCTGTCCACCTATCCCCGCATGGGCTCCAAGTCGGCGGCGAACCTCATCGAGGCCATCGACCAGAGCCGCCGGCCGCCGCTGTCGCGGCTGTTGTACGCCCTGGGCGTGCGCCACGTGGGCGAGACCACGGCGCGCGATCTCGCCCGGCATTTCGGCTCGATCGACGCCGTCATGGCGGCGTCGGAGGACGAACTGCTGGCGGTGCCGGACGTCGGCCCCGTGGTCGCGGCATCGATCCGGCGGTTCTTTTCCGAGGTGCATAATCGCGAGGTGGTCGCGGCCCTGCGCAAGGCGGGCGTAGAGCCCGTGGCCGAGGCCGTGCCGGCGGGCGAAAAGCCCTTGGCGGGCAAGACCCTGGTGCTGACCGGCACGCTGCCCAGCCTGTCGCGCGACGAGGCCACGCGCATGGTTCTGGCCGCCGGCGGCAAGGTCAGCGGCTCCGTGTCGCGCAAGACGGCCTGGGTCGTGGCCGGCGAAGAAGCCGGCAGCAAGCTCGCCAAGGCGGCCGAACTGGGCGTGCCGGTGCTGGACGAGGCCGGCTTGAGGGCGCTGCTGGCGCCCGCTTCGGCGCCGTGACGGCGCGCGGCCCCCATGGCGGGGGCCGCGGCGGGCCTTAGTCCGCCATGTCCTCGATCTTGGCGTTCTTGATCAGGTCGGCCTGGTAGGTGGCCAGGGCCTGCTGGCGCAGCATTTCCTCGAGCTGCGGCTTGACCTCGTCGAAGGGCGGGAAGGTGATGGGACGGACGTCCTCGACCTGGATGATGTGCCAGCCGAACTGCGTCTGCACGGGTTTTTCGCTGAGCTGGCCTTTTTTCATGGTCTCGACCGCCTGGGCGAACTCGGGGACGTAGTTGCTGGTCGGGCCCCAGCCCAGTTCGCCGCCGTTCTTGCCGCTGCCGGTGTCGATGGAATCCTTTTTGGCGGCCGCCTCGAAGGTCACCTTGCCGGACTTGATGTCCTTGGCGAGCGCCACGGCCTGCTGTTCGTCCTTGAGCAGGATGTGCCGCAGCTTGTATTCCTGCCGCTGGCCCTGCTCGGCCTTGATGACCTCGTATTCCTTGCGCAGGTCGTCCTCGGTGACGGGGTTGTCCTTGAGGTGCTTGGTCATCAGCGCGCGCACCAGGATGCCCTGCGTGGCGAGCTCGGTTTCCTGGCGCACCGTGGCGTCCTTTTCCAGCCCGGCCTTTTTCGCCGCCTGGACGGCCACCAGGCGGTTGATCATTTCCTTTTTCACCTGGGCGCGCAGCTGCGGGGTGTCCTGGGCGCCTTGCGAAACCAGCAGGCTGACGAACTGGTCGAAGTGTTCCTGCGTGATGGCCTGGCCGTCGACCTTGGCGATGTCCTTGGCATGGACCGGCAGTGTCAGGGTGCAGGCGATGGCCAGAGCAGCGATTCGTTTCATGAATGTCCTTCGGATGGAGTGGTACCGGCCGTGATGGCCAGCGCGTGGATGGGGTGGGGCATCAGGTCGCGCACGCAATCATACACAAGGCGATGGCGGGCGAGCGTTCCAAGCCCCTGGAAATGCTTGGACACGATCCGCACGCGAAAGTGCCGTGCCCCGCCCTGGGCACCGGCGTGGCCCACGTGCAGGTGGGACTCGTCGTGGATGTCGAGCGTGTCGGGCTCGAGCCTGGCAAGGCGTTCGGCGAGCAGGGCGTCGAGCGCATCCGGGTCGGTCGGGCCGCCTCGATGCGCATCCGGGGACGGGTCCCTGGGATGGCCGGGCGCGCTCATGGCTCGTCGCGCCCGGGCGCGGAGCCCTCGGCCTGGATGTGGCGGCCGAGCCAGATGGATTGCCCCACGGCAAAGACCAGCAGCAGCGCCATCAGGCCGAAGACCTTGAAGTTCACCCATTGCGCCTCGGTGAACCGGCCCGAGAATGCGACGTACAGGTTGAGCGCGCCCGAGCCGATGAAAAACAGCGCCCAGCTGTCGTTGAGGCGGCCCCAGGCCGTGTCGGGCAGGGCGATCTTTTCGCCCATGAGCTTGCGCATCAGGTTGCGGCCGAAGACCAGGCGCGCGCCCAGCAGGATGGCGCCGAACAGCCAATACAGCACTGTGGGCTTCCATTTGATGAAGGTCTCGTCGTGCAGCAGCAGGGTCGCGCCGCCAAACACCACGATGACGCTCAGGTTGATCCAGTGGGTGGCCTCGATGGCCCGTCCGGTCGCCTTGAGCCAGGCGATCTGCGCCACGGCCGCGATCATCGCCACCGCCGTGGCCGTGAAGATGTCCGCGAACTTGAACGCCAGAAAGAACAGGATCAGCGGGAACAGGTCGAACAGGAATTTTTTCATTCGTCCGGTACGAAGCGCAGTGACAGGGAGTTGATGCAGTAGCGCAGGCCCGTGGGCGGCGGCCCGTCGGGAAAGACGTGGCCCAGGTGGGCGTCGCAGACGTTGCAGAGGATCTCGGTGCGCACCATGCCGTGGCTGGTGTCGCGTTCCTCGCGCACGTGGGCCGGATCGAGGGGCTGGAAGTAGCTGGGCCAGCCGCAGCCCGCATCGAATTTGGTGTCCGAGGCAAACAGGGGGGTGCCGCAGCAGACACAGTGATAGATGCCGGCCTGGCGGGCGTCCCAGTAGCGCCCGGTGAAGGGCCGCTCGGTGTGCTTGAGCCGGGTGACCGCGAATTCCTCTGGACTGAGTTGGGCGCGCCATTGCGCCTCGGTGCGGGAGACTTTGTCCACGTCCATACCTGCTGTCGTGCGATGAACAGTCTATGTTAATCGACTTTGTCCGTGGACGCAGGTGCGCGACGCCCCCGCGGGGATCATGAATATCGCAACGAATCGTGTCGGCCTGGGTTAATATGACGCCCGGCTGTATCTATATGCCGTGACCGCGGCCATTCCGTGGCACGGATTGCGCGTTCCACGTCAAAACGGACGGAGACATCCATGAATTTCATCAAAACGATCAGGCTCACGCTGTGCGCCGGTGCCCTGCTGGCCGCGCTGCCCTTGGCGGCCTCGGCGCAGATCAAGGTCGGCGTCACGGTGTCGGCGACCGGCCCGGCCGCCTCCCTGGGCATTCCCGAGCGCGACACCGTGGCCTTGCTGCCGACCGAGATCGGCGGGCAGGCGGTGCAGTACATCGTCCTGGACGATGCGACCGACACGACGCAGGCCGTCAAGAACATTCGCAAGTTCACCGCCGACGACGGCGTGGACGTGGTGCTGGGAACGTCGGTGACGCCCGCGTCGCTGGCCATGTCCGACGTTGCGGCCGAGACCGGCACCCCCATGATCAGCGTGGCCGCCAGCGCCAAGCTCGTCGAGCCGGTCGACGGGCCGCGCAAGTGGGTCTTCAAGACCCCGCAGAACGATGCGCTGATGGCGCGCGCGCTGGCCGACGCCATGGTCAAGCAGGGCGTCAAGACCCTGGGCTTCATCGGCTTCAGCGATGCCTATGGGGACGGCTGGTTCCAGGAGATGTCCGCCGCGGCGAAGGCCAAGGGCATCCAGGTCCTGGGCGACGAACGCTTCGCGCGCGCCGACACCAGCGTCACCGGCCAGATCCTCAAGCTGCTCTCGGCCAAGCCCGACGGCATCCTCATCGCCGCCTCGGGCACGCCCGTCGCCCTGCCGCAGCGCGAACTGGTCAGCCGCGGCTACCAGGGCATCATCTACCAGACCCACGGCGCCGCCAACAATGACGTGCTGCGCGTGTGCGGCAAGGACTGCGAAGGCATGATCCTGCCGGCCGGCCCGCTGCTGGTGGCCGACCAGCTGCCCGACAGCCATCCGGTCAAGCAAAGCGCCCTGGTCTACAAGAAAGCCTACGAGGACAAGTACGGCGCGGGCACCATCAATACCTTCGGCGGCCACATGTGGGACGCCGGCCAGCTGATCCAGCGCGCCATTCCCAAGGCCCTCGAGTCCGGCGCCAAGCCCGGCACGCCCGAGTTCCGCGCCGCCCTGCGCGACGCGCTCGAGCAGGTCCGCGAATTGCCCGCCTCGCAAGGCGTGTTCAACATGAGCCCCACCGAGCATGCGGGCCTGGACGAGCGCGGCCGCGTGATGGTCAAGGTCGTCGGCGGCAAGTGGACCTACCAGCCGGACCTGTAGGCGCAGTCGCCCGGCCGAGTCATCGATGGACCTCACCATTGCATTGATCCTGCTGCAGGACGGCGTCATGAACGGCGCCATCTATGCCTTGCTGGGCCTGGCCCTGGTGCTGGTGTTCGTCGTGACCCGGGTGATCTTCATTCCCCAGGGCGAGTTCGTCACCTTCGGCGCGCTGACCCTGGCGTTCCTGTCCAACGGCAAGATGCCGGGCACGGTCTATCTGCTGATGCTGCTGGGCGCCCTCGTCTTCGCCGTCGAACTGGCGGCGGCCTGGCGCGGCCGCGACTGGAGCGGGCTGCTGCGGGCCGCCGCCTGGTCCCTGGCGCTGCCCGCCGCGCTCTATGGCGTGGCGCCCCTGGTCGTCGATCCGGGCTCGCCGCTGTGGCTGCGCGTGCTGTTCTCGCTGGCGCTGGTCATCCCCCTGGGGCCCATGATCTACCGCCTGGTGTACCAGCCGGTCGAGCAGGCCAGCGTGCTGGTGCTGCTGATCGTCTCGATCGCCGTCCATTTCGCGTTTACCGGCCTGGGCCTGGTGTTTTTCGGCGCCGAGGGCTGGCGCACGCCGCCCCTGGTCGAGGGCAGCGTGCAGATGGGGCCGGTCGCCTGGACGGCCCAGACCTTCGCGGTGCTCGCCACCTGCGCCATCCTCATCATCGGGCTGTGGCTGTTCTTTGGCCGCACGCTGTACGGCCGCGCCCTGCGCGCGACGGCGGTGAACCGGCGCGGCGCGCGGCTGGTGGGAATCAGCACCAGCATCGCCGGCAAATTGACCTTCACCCTGGCGGCGGCGATCGGCGCGCTCTCGGGCATGCTGATCGCGGCCATCACCACGATCTACTACGATACGGGATTCCTGATCGGCCTCAAGGGCTTCGTGGCCGCGATCTTCGGCGGCCTGGTCAGCTACCCTGTGGCGGCCTTCGGCGCCTTGTTCGTCGGCGTCCTCGAGGCGTTCTCCTCGTTCTGGGCCAGCCCTTTCAAGGAGGCCATCGTCTTTACCCTCATCATCCCGGTGCTGCTGTGGCGTTCGCTGGGCACCACGCACGTGGACGACGAGGAATAGACAAACCATGCGCGCCCGACACCTGCTTGCCTGCATCCTGGTCTTCCTGGCCGTGTTTCCCCTGATCCCGGGCCTGCCGGTGTTCTGGATCACCCAGATGAACTACATCGGGCTCTACAGCCTGGTGGTCCTGGGGCTGGTGCTGTTGACCGGCGTGGGCGGCCTGACGTCCTTCGGCCAGTCCGCCTTCGTCGGCCTGGGCGCCTATGCCACCGCCTGGCTGAGCACCGCCGCCGGGTTCTCGCCCTGGGTGGGCCTGGCCGCCGGCCTGGCACTGACCGCACTGGTGGCGTATGCCCTGGGGGCGATCACGCTGCGCCTGTCCGGGCATTTCCTGCCCCTGTGCACGCTGGCCTGGTGCCTGGCCCTCTATTATCTGTACGGCAACCTGGATTTCCTCGGCCGCTACGACGGCATCGCCGGAATCCCGCCGATCTCGGTGTTCGGCTGGTCGCTGGGGCCCGGCGAGCGCATGTATTACCTGATCTGGGTCCTGCTGCTGCTGGCGATGTGGGCCACCCATAACCTGCTGCACTCGCGCTCGGGCCGCGCCATCCGCTCGCTGCGCAGCGGCACGATGGCCGAGTCCTTCGGCGTGGACCTGGCGCACTACAAGGTGGTGATCTTCGTCTATGCGGCGCTGTTGGGCGGCCTGTCGGGCTGGCTGTACGCCCACATGCAGCGCGCCGTCAGTCCCAGTCCCTTCGGCCTGGGCTATGGCATCGAGTACCTCTTCATGGCGGTGGTCGGCGGCATGGGCAGCGTCTGGGGCGCGGTCGTGGGCACCGGCGTGGTGCTGATCGTCAAGGACCAATTGCAGAATGTGCTGCCCGGCCTGGTCGGCACGTCGGTCAACGTCGAGCTGCTGGTGTTCGGCGTGCTGATGGTGCTGGTGCTGCAGCATGCGCGCGACGGCATCTGGCCGGTGCTGGCGGGCGCCTGGCGGCGCCTGGGCGGGCACGGCGCATCCCGGGCCGTGTCCCCGGACGTCCTCGAGACCGCCCGGCCCCTGCCGCGGCGCGAGCGGCCGGCGGCCGGCGCGTCGGTATTGCGGGTGGCGGGCATCCACAAGGCCTTCGGCGGACTGGTGGCGGTCAACGACATCAGCTTCGAGCTGCGCGCCGGCGAGATCATGGGCCTGATCGGGCCCAACGGCGCCGGCAAGAGCACCACCTTCAATCTGATCAGCGGCGTCACTGCGCTGTCGGGCGGCGAGGTGCGCTTCATGGACCGCCGCATCGACGGCCTGCCCGCGCACGAGATCGCCCGCATGGGGATCGCCCGCAGTTTCCAGCACGTGCAGATCATGCCCGACATGACGGTGCTCGAAAATGCCGCCCTGGGGGCGCACCTGCGCAGCCATGCCGGCGTGATCGCCGCCGCCTTGCACGCCGAACGCGCCGACGAGGCCGCGCTGCTGCGCGAGGCGGCCCAGCAGCTGCAGCGGGTCGGCCTGGGCGCGCACATGCACGAGCTGGCCGGCAATCTGCCCCTGGGCCGCCAGCGCATCCTCGAGATCGCCCGGGCGCTGGCCTGCGACCCGGTGCTGCTGATGCTGGACGAACCCGCCGCGGGCTTGCGCTACAAGGAAAAGCAGGATCTGGCCGAGGTGCTGGATCGCCTGCGCGGCGAGGGCATGAGCATGCTGCTGGTGGAGCACGACATGGATTTCGTCATGAACCTCACCGATCACCTGCTGGTGATGGATTTCGGCACCCGGCTGGCCGAGGGCCGCCCCGAGGAGGTCCAGCGCAATCCGGCGGTGCTCGAGGCCTACCTCGGCGATTGGGCCGACGACGAACCGGCGATGGAGGCCCGCGCATGAGCCCGGCCGTGCCCGATTCCACTGCGCCGGCGGGCGACGTGCTGGCGGTGCGCGGTTTGTCCGCGCACTATGGCAAGGTCGCCGCCCTCACCGATCTGTCGGTCCGCGTCGGCGCCGGCCGCATCGTCACGGTCATCGGCGGCAACGGGGCGGGCAAGTCCACCTTGCTCAATGCCATCATGGGCGCCTTGCCGACCGGCGGCCACAGTCGCGGGGCGGTGGATTTCCTGGGCCACGCAGTCCACGATTGGGCCATCGAGCGCAAGGTGGCCCACGGCATGTCGCTGGTGCCCGAGCGCCGGGAGCTGTTCGGCAGCATGTCCGTCGAGGACAACCTGCTGCTGGGCGGCTTCAGGCTCTATCGCGCCGGGGTGCGCGACTGGCGCGCAACCCTGGACCCGGTGTATGAGCTGTTTCCGCGGCTGCGCGAGCGCGCGCGCCAACAGGCGGGCACGCTGTCGGGCGGCGAGCGCCAGATGCTTGCAGTCGGCCGCGCCCTGATGGCGCAGCCGCGCCTGCTGATGCTGGACGAGCCCAGCCTGGGCCTGGCGCCGCGCATCGTGCGCGAGATCTTCCAGACCATCGCCCGCCTGCGCAGCACCGGGGTGTCGATCCTGCTGGTCGAGCAAAACGCCCGGGCGGCGCTGCGGGTGGCCGATTACGGCTACGTGCTCGAGACCGGCGAACTCGTGCTGGAAGGGCCGGCCGGCGAACTGGCCGGCCACCCGCGGGTCATCGAGAGCTATCTGGGCTTGGGTCGGCGGGCGCCGGATCGCTAGCGGGGGCGGCGCGCATGGCGCGCCAGTGCAGCCATTCGCCGACGATGCCGCGGCGGAAGGCCATCACGCAGACGATGAAGATCAAACCGATGACGATGGTCACCGATTCGCCCAGGATGCGGAACCACTCGATGCCGGTCTG
>NZ_JAPFGD010000020.1 GCF_027257175.1 Castellaniella sp. S9
AGATCGTTCGCCCGCTACTGCGTTGCAACGTCTTGCGAACTGCCTCTTCCTTGAAGGCCTGGCTGTATGTCGTCAAATTCATGTGGAGAACCCAAATTCGATGCGACAACTATGCTGACACGGGGGGTCCACTGACGCGCCAGACTCAGCGGCATTGACCACATTGTCGGACGTGATCGGATCAACCGACACGGTCAGATTCGGCGCCTCAGTATCAACCGAATAGCCGTGAGTTGCGTTTGTCGTCGTGCTATTACCGGCCGCGTCGGTCGTCGTAACCGATACATCCACAGAATCGGCCGCAGCCAGGTCAGAGCCTGCAACCGCAATGGCCCACGAACCGTCCGCAGCAACCGCACCGGTGTAATTAACACCGTTAACTGTCAGAGTGACGGCATCACCTTCGTTGAATTCACCAGCCACCGCACCTATGACGTCCACCGATCCGCCGGACTCTGCAGCATTGACCACGTTATCGGATGTGATCGAATCCACAGATACCGTCAACTCGGGCGCCGCGACGTCAACCGAATAGGCGTGAGTACTCGACACTGTCGTGCCGTTGCCCGCAGCATCCGCCGTTGTGACTGACACTTCCACAGCGGTGGCAGCAGCCAGATCGGAGCCCGCAACTGCGATCACCCACGTACCATCCGCAGCAACAGCGCCGATGTAATCAGTACCATTCAACGTCAGGGTGACGACATCGCCTCCGTTGAACTCGCCATCCACCGTACCAGTGACATCCACTGACGTGCCAGACTCAGCAGCATTGACCACATTGTCGGACGTGATCGGATCAATCGACACCGTGAGCTCTGGTGCGATCGTATCAATGGCGTAGCCGTGTGTGGTGGTCGTCGTCGTGGCATTACCAGCCGCGTCCGTAGATGTTGCACTGACTCCCACCGAGCTATCTGCCAGCAGGTCGCTGGTCGCAACATCAACCGTCCAAGTGCCTGCCGCAGCATCCACAGTAGCTGCGTACTGCTGACCATTGACCGTGACAGTAATCGTTGTCTCAGCGCCGGCCTCGGCGGTAACCGCTCCAGTCACCGCAATCGTCTCTGCACCAGACTCGGCGATGTTGATGACGTTGTCAGCAGTGACAGAGTCAACAGACACCACCAATTCGGGCGCGGTCGTGTCTACACCATAGCCATGAGTGGCGGTGGTCGTCGTGCTATTACCGGCCGAGTCGGTCGTCGTCACCGACACATCCACCGCGGTGGCAGCAGCTAGATCGGTGCCTGCAACCGCTATCGCCCACGTGCCATCAGCAGCAACAGCTCCGGTGTACTCGATGTCGTTCACCGTCAGAGTGACAGCATCGCCTTCGTTAAATTCGCCGGCCACCGCACCGGTGACATCCACCGACGCGCCGGATTCAGCGGCATTGATCACGTTATCGGATGTGATCGGGTCAACAGCCACCGTCAGCTCAGGCGCGGTGGTGTCAACCGAGTAGTCATGGGTCGTGGTCGTTGTCGTGGCATTGCCAGCGGCATCGATGGTCGTCACTGATACTGCCAGTGAACCGGAAGCCGCCAGATCGGAGCCAGCGACCGCTATCGTCCACGAGCCATCCGCAGCAACAGCTCCGGTGTACTCGGTGTCGTTTACCGTCAACGTGACGGTATCGCCCTCGTTGAATTCACCATCTACCGCACCAGTGACATTCACTGCAGCGCCAGACTCCGCGGCGTTGAGCACGTTGTCCGACGTGATCGAATCAACCGAAACTGCCAGCTCAGGTGCAGTGGTGTCAATCGAGTAGGTGTGAATGGTGGATGTGGTCGTGCTGTTGCCTGCGGCGTCCGTGGACGTCGCACTGACTCCCACGGAGCTATCTGCCAGCAGATCACTGGTCGCAACGGCGACCGTCCAAGTACCCGCCGCAGCATCTACGGTCGCCGTGTACTGCTGGCCATTGACGGTAATCGTGATCGTCGTCTCAGCGCCAGGCTCAGCAGCAACAGTGCCGGTCACCGCTATCGTCTCAGCACCAGATTCAGCAGCGTTGATGACATTGTCGGACGTGACCGAATCAACGGACACCGTCAATTCAGGCGCAGCGGTGTCGACGCCATAGTTGTGCGTGGTGGCCTGCGTCGTGCTGTTGCCTGCCG
>NZ_JAPFGD010000021.1 GCF_027257175.1 Castellaniella sp. S9
CACCTGACCTGACGGTCTCGGTTGATTCGGTCACCAATGACAACGTCATCAACGTTGCTGAGTCTGGCGCAGAGATGATCGCGGTGACGGGTTCAATTGCTGCCGAGGCCGGTGCTGAGACGACGATTGCGGTGACGGTCAATGGCCAGCAGTACGCGGCCACGGTGGATGCGGCCGCCGGTACCTGGACGGTTGATGTTGCGACCAGTGATTTGTTGGCAGACAGCACAGTGGCTGTGAGCGCGACATCCACCGATGCGGCTGGTAACGCTACGACGACGGCTACCACGCACAGCTACGGTGTGGACACGACTGCACCAGAACTCACGGTGTCGGTTGATTCGATCACGTCCGACAATGTCATCAACGCTGCTGAATCTGGTGCAGAGACGATTGCGGTGACTGGTGCAGTTGCTGCCGAGTCTGGAACCGAGACGGCGATCACGGTCACCGTCAATGGCCAGCAGTACACGGCTACCGTAGATGCTGCGGCGGGTACTTGGACGGTCGCCGTTGCGACCAGCGATCTTCTGGCAGACAGTTCGGTGGCTGTGAGTGCGACGTCTACTGACGCTGCTGGCAATGCCACAACGGCGGCCGCGACCCATGGCTACTCGGTTGACACCATCGCACCTGATTTGACGGTCTCGGTTGATCCGATCACGTCCGACAATGTCATTAACGCTGCGGAATCTGGTGATGAGACGATAGCGGTGACTGGTGTGGTTACCGCCGAGGCGGGTGCTGAGACGACGATTGCGGTGACGGTCAATGGCCAGCAGTACGCGGCCACGGTGGATGTTGCCTCTGGCACGTGGACGGTTGATGTTGCGACTGGCGATCTGTTGGCAGATAGCTCGGTGGGAGTTAGTGCGACGTCCACGGACGCGGCCGGCAATGCCACGACGCGGACCACCACACACGACTACGCCATTGATACGACCGCGCCTGCGCTGACGGTTTCAGTTGATTCGATTACGTCGGACAACGTGATCAACGCTGCTGAGTCTGGTGCCGCAGTGAATGTCACTGGCGCTGTGACTGGTGAGTTCAACGAAGGTGACGCTGCCACGCTGACCGTGAACGGCATCGAGTACACCGGCACGGTAGCTGCGGATGGTACATGGACGATAGCGGTTGCCGGATCCGATCTGGCTGCTGCCACCTCTCTGGATGTGTCGGTCACGACGACGGATGCGGCTGGCAACAGCACGACACAGACGGCGACTCACAGTTATGGCGTCGACACCACTGCGCCTGAACCGACGATTTCGGTGGATTCGATCACGTCCGACAATGTGATCAACGCGGCCGAATCTGGTGCAGCGACGATTGCGGTGACTGGAGCGGTTACCGCCGAGGTTGGTGCTGAGACGGCGATCACGGTCACCGTCAATGGCCAGCAGTACACGGCTACCGTAGATGCTGCGGCAGGTACTTGGACCGTTGATGTTGCGACCAGCGATTTGTTGGCAGACAGCTCGGTGGCTGTGAGCGCGGCGTCCACGGACGCGGCCGGCAACGCCACGACGGCGACCGCCACGCACGGCTACTCGGTTGATACTGACGCGCCTGAGCTGGCGATCGCGGTTAACTCAATCACATCTGACAACGTCATTAACGCCGCTGAGTCTGGTGCTTCGGTGGATGTCACCGGTGCGGTGACGGGTGAGTTCAACGAAGGTGATGCCGTCACTCTGACGGTGAATGGTACTGATTACATCGGCGCCGTTGCTGCGGATGGTACGTGGA
>NZ_JAPFGD010000022.1 GCF_027257175.1 Castellaniella sp. S9
CGGTGGTTGTCAAGCTAGTTGTCGCTTTTTCCAATAATCTCAGGCCACCCGCCTAAGGGAATTATCTGTCTGTGGTGCCACCTGGTTTTCGCTGTCTTTTTGCGGGTTCAGGTGTACGCACTCAATGCGTGACCAATTTCGTGTGGGCCCACTCCAGCGCTCTGGATACATTTGCCGTGCCCGTTGATACACGGCATGACGATGGCGCAGCAGTGCCTTGTCGTGGCCATCATGGCGCTGCTGTGGCGTGACGAAACGGATGGCACTGTGGCGGTGTTCGACGTTGTACCAGCGTACGAAGCGTTCGACCCAGGACCGGGCATCGGCCAAGCTTTTGAATGGCTTTGTCGGGTAACGCGGGTGGTACTTGACCGTGCGGAACAGGGCCTCCGAATACGGGTTGTCATCGCTGACCGCAGGCCGGCTAAACGATGGCATCACGCCCAGTTGCTGCATCATCGCCAACATGGTCGCGCCCTTCATCGGGCCGCCATTATCCGAGTGCAGAACCACCTGGCCGGGCGCAATCCTCTCTCGTCGGCAGATGTCGTGCAGTAATTCGCTGGCCCGCTCGCTATCTTCCGCCTCGTACACCTGCCAGCCCACGATCTTGCGGCTGAACAGGTCCAGAAAGACATACAGGTAGTGGAACTGGCCCTTGACCGGGGTGGGCAGGTACGTGATGTCCCAGCTGTAAATCTGGTTCGGTGCCCGCGCCGACAGCGGCCGTGGGCGGCGGGCCGGATTAGCCGGCCTGGCCCGACCGCGATGGGCCAGTTGGCCGCGTTCGCGCAGCAATCGGTACATCGTCGACTCGCTGGCCACGTAGCGCCCCTGGTCGGCCAGGCGCGGCACGATCTGCGACGGCGGCAGGTGACCATAGGCGGCACTGTTCAACACCGACAGCACCTGTTCACGCTGCAAGGGTGTGAGCCGGTTATATGGGCGCTGTACACGCAATGTACGGGCATCATCCCGGTCACAATCTCGTTGCCAACGCTGCACCGTGCGGGCCGACAAACCGATCAGTTCGCAGGCGCGAGCCTGACGGGCACCGGCGCTGACGGCCTCGCCAAGTAACGCAAGAATGTGTCGGCGCTGCGAAAGGCGAGTCATTTGTCCTCGTCCTCCCACAGCGCCTGGTACTTTTTTTGCAGTACCAGCAGGGCTGCCGCCTCCGACAGCGCTTTGTCCTTGCGGTTGATCTGGCGTTGCAGTGTGGTGATCTCGTCCTTCAGACGGCGAAGCTCCGTGGCATCGCCACCCGGTTTGGCAGGGGCAATCAGTTGCGCTCTCCACTCGGCCAGTTGGTGAGCAAAGAGCCCATGCTCACGACACCAGGCGTTCAGCTCCGACTCGGACAGGTTGTGGGTGTCGAGCAGTGCTTGCAGCCGCTGCTCGGGGCTCCAGTCGGCTGCGCGTTTCTCGCCCGATGCCGATGTCTGTTGATGTGCCATTCTGACGCTCCGTAACCAGTTACGCAGGCTATGGTACGGAACATTCATCTGCCTGGCCACGTCCGAGATCGTTCGCCCGCTACTGCGTTGCAACGTCTTGCGAACTGCCTCTTCCTTGAAGGCCTGGCTGTATGTCGTCAAATTCATGTGGAGAACCCAAATTCGATGCGACAACTATGCTGACACGGGGGG
>NZ_JAPFGD010000023.1 GCF_027257175.1 Castellaniella sp. S9
GGGGGTGCGGACGTTTTCTTGGACGGTTTAAACGGAGATCAACCCCAGCGCCTGACGATACTCCACGGGGCTACGTCCGCCAAGTGAGACCTTGATGCGACGTTCGTTGTACCAGCGGATGTAGGCGTCAACCTTAAGCATAAAGTCTTCCAGCCCCACGTTTTGCCAATTCCTTGGGTAGATCAGTTCGGTCTTCAGGCGTCCGAAGAAGCCCTCGCATGCCGCATTGTCCGGCGAGCAGCCCTTCCTAGACATTGATCGGGTCAGTTTGGCATTTTCAGTCCGACGGATCCACGCAGGCCAGCGGTAATGCGAGCCCCTGTCCGAGTGGATAACCGGATGTTCGCCCGGTTGCAGTGTCCGAACCGCGTGATCCAGCATGGTGTTGACCAGATTCGCATCCGGGCTGGTGCCGATGTTCCAAGCTACCACCAGCCCATCGAAGCAGTCGACAATCGGCGAGACATAAACTTTGCCAGCCGGGATGTGAATCTCCGTCAGATCGGTCAGCCATTTCGTATTCGGTGCGCGGGCACGAAAGTCGCGCTGCAGAAGGTTCGGCACCGCAGGTGTGGGGTCGCCCGCGTACGCGGAGAAACGCCGGCGGCGTGGCGTTTTCACGATCAGGCGTTCTTCCGCCATCAGGCGGCGCACGACCTTCTCGGACAGATGCATACCATCACGGCGCAAGGCGCTATCAATGCGCCGATAGCCATAGCAGCGGTAGCTGTCATCGAAGATAGTTCGGATGGCCCCGCGCACCTGCGCGTACTTGTCCGGCAGCGTCTGGCGCAGGCGTTGGTAGAAGTATGTGCTGCGCGCCAGTTTCAGGCTGCCCAACAGATCGGCCAACGAAAACGTGCTTCTGAGGGCATCAACCACCTTCGTCTTTTCCCGGCTTGTCAGTCCGAGAGGGTTGATGCCCACGTCTTTTTTTATCAGTTCACTCGCCTTCTCAAGAATCTCATTCTCCATGCGAAGCCGCCGGTTCCAAGCCTCCAGTTCGGCCTGCTCCTTGAGCAGCGCCTCGCGCCGCTGCTCGAGCGGGGCATCGTCTTTCTTCTTTGTCATGGGCCTCGGAGGAACGTGGTCAAGTAATCGATGATGCCAGTTATACAACGTCGGGCGCGACACACCGACAGCGGCGGCCACAACCTTTGCCGAACCCGCACGCATGTTCAGCGCAATGACGGCTTGCCGTCTCTCGCTGTTGGAGCGGGTGACAACGGAAGAACGGCTGCCGGCGATCATCGTGCCAAACTCGGGGCGCAACTCCCGGATCCAGGCACGCAACGACTCGCGACTCGGGTAGCCCAGGCACCGGATCGTGTGAATCAGGCAGTGGCCCTGCTCAATGTAGTGATCCACTGCGCAGCGCTTCTGTTCATCGGTGTACTGCCGCTTTATCCGTCGATAGCCTGGGAGAAGGTCCTGATCCCGTTCAAACTGGGCACACCAGGCCTTCAACGAGTTCTTGGTGGGATATCCCAGTTGACGGATTGTGGCTTTGACCCGACGGCCAAGCTTCAGGTACAGCCTCACGGCGCGCAATCGGTCTTCGTACGAATACATGAACCACTCCTAGAGTAGTCCAAGATTTTGTCCGCACCCCC
>NZ_JAPFGD010000024.1 GCF_027257175.1 Castellaniella sp. S9
GTCGAGGCCCACATGCCCGCCGCTCACCGGGCGCATCGCCAATGGACGCCCCAGCGCCTGATCAGTTGGGGGCTGACCATCGGGGTGGCCACCGGCGCCCTCATCGAGCAACTGCTGGTGCGCCACAAACACCCCGAGCACGGCTATCGCTCGGCCCTGGGGCTGCTCTCGCTGGCCAAGCGCTACGGCAAGGCGCGGCTGGAGGCCGCCTGCGCCATCGCCCTGTCACTGCACTCGTGCTACTACCGCACCGTGCGCGACATCCTGGTGAACGGCCGTGACCGTGTTGAACAGGCCGCCGGCACCGACTGGCACAGCCCGCCACACGAGCACCTGCGCGGCGCCCGTTCCTACCACTGAGCCCTCCAGGGAGAATCGAAATGCTTCATCAACAAACCTTCGCCCAACTGCGCGAGTTGAAACTCCTGGGCATGGCCGCCGCCCTGCAACGCCAGATCGAACAGCCTGCTTCCAGCGAACTGGCCTTCGAGCAGCGCCTGGCCTTGCTGGTGCAACAGGAATGCGACCACCGTCACGAACGCCGCTGCACGCGGCTGTTGCAACAGGCCCGCCTGAGGTATCCCCAGGCGACCATTGAGGACTTCGACACCCGCCCCGGGCGCGGTATCGAGCGCAGCCGATTCACCAGCCTGGCGCTGAGCGACTGGGCCAGCGCCGGGCATACCGTCATCCTGACCGGCGCCACCGGCTGCGGCAAGACCTGGATGGCCTGCGCCCTGGCGCAGTACGCCTGCCGTCAGGGCCATAGCACCCGCTATCTGCGTGTGCCGCGGCTGGCTGAAGAACTGCGTACCCTGCGAGCGGCCGGTTCCTACGCCAAGTGGTTGTTGCAACTGGCCAAGACGCAGGTGTTGGTGCTGGACGATTGGGGCCTGGTGGGCCTGGACACCCTGACCCGCGAAGCGCTGATGGAAATCCTGGATGACCGCGCCGGCGCACGCGCCACGCTGGTGACCAGCCAG
>NZ_JAPFGD010000025.1 GCF_027257175.1 Castellaniella sp. S9
GTGGTGAAGCCGCCGCGCCGGTCGCTGCGCACATGCACGGCGACACGGTTGCCACGATGCAGCAACTCCACCGCATGGATCGTCAGGCGGGCATCCAGGGTGCTGCCCACCAGGGCGTGGGGCACGCTGTAGCGGTGGCCGTCGAGCTCCACGTGATAGTCCACATGCACGCGCACGCTCTTGAAGCGGGCGTACTCGTAGCGACTGGCCGGCAAGGGCCTCAGGGCCGGGGCGTCGATGCTGGCAAACACACTGGTACGGCTGCCGGGCAGCTTCTGGAAGGTGCGCTCATTGAGCTGCGTGAGCAGGGGCTGGATGGCCCGGTTGGCTGCGACCAGGGTCGGCAAACGGGTATGCCGCAGGCGCGCCAGGATCCAGCGCTCGACGACCTGTACGGCTGACTCCACGCTGGCCTTGTCCTGAGGCGTATAGGGCCGTGCCGGCAAGATCGAGCAGCCATAGTGCTGGGCGAAGTCCAGCACCGTGTCGTTCACACGCGGCTCGTAGCGATCCGGCTGGGCGATGACTGCGCGCGGGTTATCGGGCACGATCAGCTCGGGCACGCCGCCCATGAAGTGCAGTGCCCCCATCATGCCGGCAATCCAGTCGGCGGTCTTCTGCCCGGGCAGCGCCTGGGCGTAGGTGTAGTGCGAAGCGCCCATGGCCGAGACGAACAGGTGGACGCGGGCGCCGTCTGCCAGCGCCAACGTGGGGCCGGCGAAGTCCACGAACAGCTTCTCGCCGGCCCGGTGCACCTGACGCATGGAACGCTTGAGCGTCTTGGCGTACTGCCGGTAGCGCTCGCAGAACTGGCTGTATTGCAGGGTGCGCCGCCCCAGGTGGTTGGCCTGATACTCCTGCCACAGCAACATCAGGGTGATGCCCTTGCGAGAGAGTTCTTGGTGGATAACGGCGTAGTC
>NZ_JAPFGD010000026.1 GCF_027257175.1 Castellaniella sp. S9
TTCGGACTCGCTTTCGCTACGCCTCCCCTATCCGGTTAAGCTTGCCACTGAATGTAAGTCGCTGACCCATTATACAAAAGGTACGCAGTCACCCCATATAGAGGCTCCTACTGTTTGTATGCATACGGTTTCAGGATCTATTTCACTCCCCTTCCGGGGTTCTTTTCGCCTTTCCCTCACGGTACTGGTTCACTATCGGTCGATCACGAGTATTTAGCCTTGGAGGATGGTCCCCCCATCTTCAGACAGGATTTCACGTGTCCCGCCCTACTTGTCTGACGCCTAGTCCCACACAATCGATTTCGTCTACAGGGCTATCACCATGCTGCGGCCGGCCTTTCCAGACCGTTCGACTATCGATTGCGCTAACTCGTCAAGGCTGCTCCGGTTTCGCTCGCCGCTACTGCCGGAATCTCGGTTGATTTCTGTTCCTCGAGCTACTGAGATGTTTCAGTTCACCCGGTTCGCCTCGTACACCTATGTATTCAGTGCACGATACCCTATCGCTAGGGTGGGTTTCCCCATTCGGACATCTGCGGATCAAAGCTTGTTTGCCAGCTCCCCGCAGCTTTTCGCAGGCTACAACGTCCTTCATCGCCTGTGATCGCCAAGGCATCCACCATATGCACTTAGTCGCTTGATCCTATAACTTTACAGGTTATAAGAACTTGAGTTTCGCGTGTTTGTGCCGTTCAAATCCATCAAGGCTGATCAACGAATAATCCCCCTGTATCAGGAGATCACCCATCAATCGAATCTTAAGAACTTTTGAACAATTGATTTTGCAATCACAACCCGTAAATCACAACAC
>NZ_JAPFGD010000027.1 GCF_027257175.1 Castellaniella sp. S9
GCGTACTGCTGGCCATTGATCGTCACCGTGACCGTTGTTTCAGCGCCGGCTTCGGCAACAACTACGCCCGTCACCGCAATCGTCTCAGCACCAGACTCGGCGATGTTGATGACGTTGTCAGCAGTGATAGAGTCAACAGAAACCGCCAACTCAGGCGCAGTCGTGTCCACACCATAGTTGTGCGTGGTGGCCTGCGTTGTGCTGTTGCCTGCAGCATCCGTGGAGGCCGCGCTGACAGCCACAGAGCTGTCCGCCAACAAATCACTGGTCGCAACATCAACGGTCCAAGTACCCGCTGCCGCATCTACTGTGGCCGCGTACTGCTGGCCATTGACGGTGATTGTCACCGTCGTCGATGTGCCGTCCTCGGCGGCGACCGTACCAGTCACCGCAATCGTCTCTGCACCAGATTCAGCAGCGTTGATGATATTGTCGGCAGTGATCGAATCCACCGAGATCGCCAGTTCAGGCGCCTCGGTATCAACCAAGTAACCGTGAGTCGTGGTCTGCGTCGTGCTATTGCCCACAGCGTCGGTCGTCGTGACCGACACATCCACCGCGGTGGCAGCAGCTAGATCGGTGCCTGCAACCGCAATCGTCCACGTACCATCCGCAGCAACGGCGCCGATGTAATCAGTACCATTCACCGTCAGAGTGACGGCATCACCTTCGTTGAACTCACCCGTCACCGCACCGGTGACATCCACCGAAGCACCAGACTCAGC
>NZ_JAPFGD010000028.1 GCF_027257175.1 Castellaniella sp. S9
CAGCAACCGCGCCAGTGTACGCAGTGCCGTTCACCGTCAGAGTGACAGCGTCGCCCTCGCTGTACTCACCTGCCACCGCACCAGTGATATTCACCGCATCGCCAGACTCAGCGGCGTTGATGATATTGTCGGCAGTGATCGAATCGACCGCGATCGTCAGCTCAGGTGCCGTCGTATCAATGGCGTAGTCGTGTGTGGTGGTGGTCGTCGTCGCATTACCAGCCGCGTCCGTAGATGTTGCACTGACTCCCACCGAGCTATCTGCCAGCAGGTCGCTGGTCGCAACATCAACGGTCCAAATACCCGCTGCCACATCTACTGTAGCCGCGTACTGCTGGCCGTTGACCGTCACCGTGATCGTCGTCTCAGCACCCGCCTCGGCGGTAACTGTACCGGTCACTGCAATCGTCTCAACACCAGATTCGGCGATATTGATGACGTTGTCCGACGTAATCGAGTCAACCGAGACAGTCAGTTCAGGTGCCGTCGTGTCCACACCGTAGCTGTGAGTCGTAGCCTGCGTCGTGCTGTTACCTGCCGCATCGGCCGTCGTAACCGACACATCCAAAGACGTGGCAGCAGCCAGATCGGTGCCTGCAACCGCTATCGCCCACGTGCCATCAGCAGCAACCGCACCGGTGTACTCGATGTCGTTGACCGT
>NZ_JAPFGD010000003.1:0-208768 GCF_027257175.1 Castellaniella sp. S9
GGCCAAGACGCAGGTGTTGGTGCTGGACGATTGGGGCCTGGTGGGCCTGGACACCCTGACCCGCGAAGCGCTGATGGAAATCCTGGATGACCGCGCCGGCGCACGCGCCACGCTGGTGACCAGCCAGTTGCCGGTGGAGCACTGGCATGCCTGGATCGGTGAGCCGGCCTTGGCCGACGCCATGCTGGACCGGATGCTGCCACAGGCCCACCGCATCGTGCTCAAGGGAGATTCCTTGCGGGCACCCGAGCGGCCAAGCGGAGGCGTGCCGGCCGCCTGACCGGCACGCCTCATCTGCTTGCTTCCCGGCCCCGGTTCCGGGGCCGAAAACGCCTTCACGTACAATCAAATCCGCGCTTGATCCGGCCAACCGCCGCCGGCGTGGTCACGATCATCGGAATCAGTGGTCACGATACCGGACTGCCTGGTCACGATGCCGGAATCAGTGGTCACGATCAACCGGAATACCCAGCACGGTGTAGACGGTGCGGTAAGTGCCGCCGGTGTCGTCTTCAACAATTTCCAGTACGCCCGCATTGCCAAAGCCTTTTAGCACTTTCGCCGCTTCGTGCTGTTCGCCACGCTGGGCAAAATCGAGCGCATGACCGAAAAACTTTCGTACAGTGACGGGAAGGGCCAGCAGGTCTTTCTTGCTACTGCCAAGCCAGAAGAGCGGCTTTGTGATGGAAGGCTTCATATAAATATACCATTTCTGGGATGGTAGGGCTACGGATTGCATGCCAGGGCGGGCCTACGCCTGCTTGGACCAGAGGACGTCGTCCGCAAGCTTGGGCATCTTTCCTGCTTCCAGTTCGTCCAGAAAATCCGCCCATTGCTGTGTTCTCTGGCGGGCAGCGCCACAATCCCTTTTTGAGATAGACATCTTCCCAATGTGCCAGGCACAGCTGGCCGGGCCGCTAGAAGACCAGGGGGGCCAACCGCAAGGCGGCAACGAAAATGAAGTTGACGGAGTACGAACGCATATCCCTTAGAAGCTGGCCCAGTAGCTGCGGATCAGTGATGGCGGCGTAGTGGCGGCCGCGAGGAGTTGGCAAGCCCCCCGTACGGTTGTTGACGAAATTCTGGGCCGGTTCCAGTACGCCGGTATCCACAGCGTACTGACAGATAGACATGCTGGACGGCTTCGCGGACACGCTGCGCCGTTTCCAGGTTGCCGCGATCGGAGCCTGATGGTCTCCATCGCTTTGTCACCTACCCACGTGCCATCGTGAGGGTGACGGTCGGGTAGGCGCCAAGGTCGATCTTGACCTGCTTCTCGCCGGACTTGTACCGATAGAGCCAACTTTTGCTGGATGCGCGCACGCGCAGGTAGAGGCCATCGCCGTCATTCAGCATCTGTTCTTTGGTGCTGGGCGAAAGGGTGCGGATCTTAAGGTCAGTCAGGAATCCCATAGGTGTACCCCTGCAAAAAGAAAACTGGGTACAACCAGTCTAGGGTACACCTTGGGGGGCACGCAACGTCGGGATTTACTAAAACTTGATGGGACATCATCGGCTAAGTTCCTATCCTAACCACATGATTTTCTTGAGAATTTTGTGCAGCTTGAACCTTTGTGGAACAAGCCGTTGGTGCCCGGGGCCGGAATCAAAAGCCGCATGAATAAAGGGTTTGCGGGTGTTTGGGGAAATTTTTGCGTTTCCCCATAAAAACAACAGTGTGGTGTCAGATGGGCTTGGAAGGGGCGGTCGGGAAAGAGGGGTTGTCTTGTCGCGTCGAGGCATCTTCAACGGGGAAGGGGTGAATGCGCTATCCCGCCTTCTGGCTACGAGAATAGTTCGGAATGGGTGCCGCTTCGTACAAACACCACCAAGCCGTGTTTGCCTGTGTCATCAAGGCTGTATATCAAAAGAAAGTCGCCACCTACGTGGCACTCCCGATAGCCAGCCCAATCCCCCGTCAGGGCGTGATCCAGCCACTCAGGCGGTAGAGGGCCAATGTTGGCTGTCAATAATCCCATGACCTCTTTCAGTCGGTTCATGTCGTACCGACCAGAGTGTGATAACCGCTTCCAGTCCTTCAGAAACTCTTTGGTGTAATCTGACGCGCGTGGCAGACTGGTTCGTTTATTTGCGGCTGGCTTTCTCGAGGTCATCAATCAGGGATTCAGGGTTATTGAAGCGGGCACGACGGTTCTTGATGATTTCCCCTGCTTCGGCCATTGCCGCACGGCTACGGGCATTTGGGGCCTTGACCGCGAACGGTAGCTCTTTGTCGGCGACAACCCTGGTCAGGAAGACGCGAACAGCATCAGACACGGTCAAACCCATTGAGGCCAGCGTTTCCGTGGCCTGAGCCTTGATCTTTTCGTCTACACGCACATGCACCATTGTGGTGGTTGCCATAAGGTTCTCCAACTGAGTGTGATTGAGATACATTGTATCGCAAACCGGTAGCGCGTCGGAAGCTATCCCGGTACCCCAGCTAGGTGATTGCATCAAGGTGGTAATGTTTGATGCGACTTCGAACCTGGCGTTGGCCTTCTTGGCAACGACTAAGAAATCCTTCGTCGTTGCCTTTCTGTCAAGTCGTTGTCGCGGTTGCTTGCCTCTACGTCTGGTGAGCCACAATCAATCAGACCCATTGATACTACATCACTGCTTGATTACGCGGGCGGCCAGAGCGTGCGCGGCGCTGTGCGAGATGAGTGGTCACCCACTCCTCCACGTCAGTGCGTCGCCATCTGGGGTTACTGCGTTTGCCATCGTCATTGAGGCGCAGGCGGATAGCAACCGGAAACCCCGGAGCCAGGGCAATGGTTTCTCGGATATACCGCGCAGGGTAGCCCAGCATCGCGCCGACATCTTCGGCGCTCAGCAGGGCTTCGGGTGACATTCTCGCCGCAATCTGCCGGGCGAGCTCGGAGTAATTGAATTCGGGTGCAACAATCGTCATAGTTTGCATCTTCTTTGCGGCGGGCTCTGCAGTCAGTGGCGGCAAGGCACGGCAGCGAGTTGGTCAGTAAGAACAGCTGGCCAGGCGCAAGAAAGGGACAGCGCCTGACTGTAAAACGGTGTGCGGTCTTCTCCCGCTGTCTTCAGCCCGATTACGACGCCATCGGCTGATTACTGGCGCGGCACTCATCCCTGAATGCCGACCCCCGGGCTCGTTCCCGTACAGCACCTCGCGCAAGAGGTCGGTGGTGAGCCCATGGATTTCACCTGTTTTGCTTCTACCCAGGTGCCGTGCAGGTAGTCACGCAGTCGCGTGCCGAAAGCGGCAGGGCGTGATGTTCATCGATTGCTTGTTGTTGAAGAGCGTGAATGAATAGTAGCAAATGCTTTTTGATTGAGCAATAAATATCGTAGCAATGCGATGCAATTGCCACGTTAAGAAGGTGATGTGAGGATTGGACGGACGAATTGCCCAAGAGGCAGGAAAAGGAAAGCCGGGTGATACGGTAGCGTTGCTACCGTTGCTACCGTTGCTTCGTGTCGAGTTCTTGAGCCAGCACCAGGCCGGCTGTCACTACCGACAGCAAGGCCGGTGTTGCCCATTCTGGTACGGGCTCGCTTGGCTGGCGTAACACCAGTTCGACAATCCGCTGCACGGGAACCGACGAGGCATGGTAGCGAGTTGCTATGTCGTCGGGGCTTGCATTTGTCGCATTCGCGGGGGGAAGGGCAGGAGGCTCATTGCCTTCTGCCTGGGTAAACCAGCCTCGCATCCCGGGAATGCTTTCGATGTGGCGTATGGTTTTTTCGGAAACGGCACGCGAACCATTGAGCATTTGCCGGATGAACGCACCATCTTTGAAGCCCAGGCGGCGGCCAAAGGCACTGCGATCACCGTGGGTCAGGTGATCAATGGCCTTGGAAAGTAGCTCGCGGCGTTGCTGGGCGATGTGTGCTTCGTTCATGACTGTAACGGTAGCACAAGCTCTGGTAGCAGAGGTAGCGGTTTAGAAGGAAAATACCCTTTTGATACCGTTTGAGGCCGTTTTCTACCTCTATTTTGGGTTGCTTGTGGTTATGCGTAGATTATGGCGCTTTTCGGGGGTGCTTTGCCGTGTCGGGTTATTTGCAAAGCAAGTTGAGGGATGCTGTCCACATCACGCACGATGAGCCGCGTTCTTCAATGTTGCTCATGTGATGGATGTATTTCAGGGTTAACCATGATATCTATGATAAAATTTCGGGGTAATTTGCACTGAAATAAATCCAAGACCGATACATCGGACCCATGTAAGTTCTCTTCCCTACTGACGCGTTGTTAGCATTCGCGTCCAGCGCTTTTCCAACCCACCGCGTCGCGCGTGTGCGGTTTCTCTTTTCAATTATTTCCTGCTGTCATTCCTTACGCCGTATCTGCTGCCCCTTGTGGGCGAGCGGATGTCAAGGCCAATACCTGCATTGCCTGGCAATAGGTCGTGCGGCTATGGGTTTGAGTGCGGGGAATGTTCTAACTGGCTTTCCCATGCAACTTAAAAGAATTCAAGAAGACTGGTTTTCCAATATCCGGGGGGATATTCTGGCCGGTATCGTCGTCGCTCTGGCGCTGATTCCCGAAGCCATCGCCTTTTCCATCATCGCGGGTGTCGACCCCAAAGTGGGCCTCTACGCGTCATTCTGTATTTCCGTGGTTATCGCCTTCGCCGGCGGGCGGCCCGGCATGATTTCGGCCGCTACGGGTGCCATGGCGTTGCTTATGGTGACTCTGGTGAAAGAGCACGGTCTGGAATATCTCCTGGCCGCCACCATTCTCACGGGTGTGCTGCAAATTCTCGCTGGTGCGCTACGCCTGGGTGTGCTCATGCGTTTTGTTTCCAGGTCGGTGGTCACCGGCTTTGTGAATGCGCTGGCAATCCTGATTTTCCTGGCGCAACTGCCGGAACTGACCAATGTCACATGGCACGTGTATGCCATGACAGCGGGCGGCCTGGCAATTATTTACCTGTTCCCCTACCTTACGCGCTCGATACCGTCGCCGCTGGTGTGCATCGTAGTGCTGACGATTGTTGCCATTGTCCTTGATCTGGACATCCGCACGGTGGGTCATATGGGCGAACTGCCCGATAGCTTGCCGGTTTTCCTTCTGCCGAACATCCCGCTCACGTTTGAAACCCTGCAGATCATCTTCCCCTATGCCGCGACACTGACGGTGGTTGGTTTGCTTGAATCGTTGATGACGGCCCAGATCGTGGATGACCTGACAGATACGCCCAGCAACAAGAACCGCGAATGTGCCGGCCAGGGTGTTGCCAACATTGCGTCGGGTTTTATGGGCGGGATGGCCGGTTGCGCGATGATCGGCCAGTCGGTGATCAACATCAAATCAGGCGGACGAGGTCGATTGTCCACGTTGGCGGCTGGCGTGATTTTGCTGATCATGGTCGTGTTCCTGGGGCCCTGGGTCAAGCAAATTCCCATGGCCGCTTTGGTGGCCGTGATGATCATGGTGTCCATTGGTACGTTCAGCTGGAGCTCCTTGCGCGACCTGACCCGCCACCCCAAGACCTCCAGTGTGGTGATGGTGGCCACCGTGGTTGTGGTTGTAGCCACGCACGACCTGGCCAAAGGGGTGCTAGTGGGTGTATTGCTCAGTGGCATTTTCTTTGCACACAAGGTTGGGCGGGTGTTCCGCATCACGTCCACCACGCAGGACGACGGCCGTACCCGTACCTACAACGTAGTGGGCCAGGTGTTCTTTGCCTCGGCAGAGAAATTCACCGGCTCATTTGATTTCAAAGAGGTCATCGAAAAGGTGAGGATCGACCTGAATCGGGCGCGGTTCTGGGATATCACTGCCGTCAGCGCACTTGACGCGGTGATTCTGAAATTCCGTCGTGAAGGCACCGAGGTCGAGGTCATTGGCCTGGACGAGGCCAGCACCACTCTGGTGGATCGCTTTGCGATTCACGACAAGCCAGGCGCCATGGACAAGTTGATGGGCCACTAAAAAGGAGACGTGAATGATCAAGGTTTTTGCATGTATTGATGGCGCGGCGCAAACCGATGCGGTGTGTGAATACGGTATCTGGGCAGCCCGTCGCCTCGGGGTGACGCTGGAGTTCCTGCATGTGCTGGACAGGCACCCCGAGACGGCACCGGTGAGTGATTTCAGTGGAAATCTGGAGCTTGGCGCGCAGGAGTCATTGCTGGCGAAACTGTCCGACCTGGACGAACAACGCAGCAAGCTGGCGCAGGAGCACGGGCGCCAGATTCTGGATGCCGCCAGTCAAAGGGCCAGGCAGGCAGGCCTGGCCAATGTTGACACTCGTCAGCGGCACGGTTCGCTGGTTGAGACAGCGTTGGATGTGCAACCGGAAGCACGGCTCTATATTCTGGGCCAGCATCCCCCCGTCGAGGGCAACGCACGAACCTATCTGGACCTGAACGGCGAAAAGGTTGTTCGTACCTTGCAACGCCCTGTGCTCATCACCACAGGGGCATTCCGGGAGCCCGAGAGCTTCATGATTGCATTCGATGGCAGCGCTACCGGACGCAAGATGGTGCAAACCGTGGCGGGGAGCCCATTGCTGACGGGCTTGACGTGCCATATCGTGATGGTGGCAGATGACACCCCCAAACACCAGCACGACCTTGGCTGGGCTTGTGAGGCGATGGGGGAGGCAGGTTTCACCGTGACGGGTTCGCTGAAGCAGGGCGACGCCGATGCCGTTTTGCGCGACTACCTTACCGAAAACGGTATCGATTTGCTGGTGATGGGGGCTTACGGCCACTCGCGCATTCGTGAATTGATCGTGGGTAGTACCACCACCACCTTGCTGCGCACAAGCCCGGTACCCGCGCTCGTTATGCGCTGATCGGGCTGCCGCTCTATCAGCTAACTGGAACAGGCTCCGACCCATGTAGTTCGCTTCAACGTTCAAGCATCGTGCCCGTTACGCCCCTTGGCGATCGGGCGCCGCGCTTGCCGTGTGCGCTGTCAGGCCTGGTCCTGCGTCAACTCTGCGAACC
Source organism: Castellaniella sp. S9 (assembly GCF_027257175.1). GTDB lineage: Bacteria > Pseudomonadota > Gammaproteobacteria > Burkholderiales > Burkholderiaceae_B > Castellaniella. Next base: position 6,940 of record NZ_JAPFGD010000003.1, read on the forward strand.
CCGGCGTCATCTCAGGGGTACTTTCTTCGCCGTTTTTACCGTGGCCTCCTGGCATGCAATGTGCAAGTTCGGCATGTAGCCATCCCCTTCAGGAGAAAGCCACACGCCATGACTGACGATATCAGGAGACAGACGGAACGCCGCCGTACGTTCGCCATCATTTCCCACCCCGACGCGGGTAAAACCACACTCACCGAAAAGCTGCTGCTCTATGCCGGGGCCATTCACATTGCCGGAAGCGTCAAGGCCAGAAAAGCCTCGCGTTATGCGACATCCGACTGGATGGAAATTGAAAAGCAGCGGGGCATATCGGTGGCCAGCGCCGTTATGCAAATGGTGTATCGCGATTGCGTCATCAACTTGCTGGATACCCCCGGACACAAAGATTTTTCTGAAGACACCTATCGCGTTCTGACCGCAGTGGATGCCGCTCTGATGGTGATCGATGCTGCCAACGGGGTGGAGTCGCAGACGCTGCGCTTGTTGCAGGTCTGCCGTGCCCGCAACATACCTATCATTACATTCGTGAACAAGATGGATCGCGAAGTCCGGTATCCCCTGGAGATCGTCGACGAGATCGAGCGTGTGCTGGGGGTGCCAATTGTGCCGTTTTCCTGGGCCGTGGGAATGGGTAAGCGATTTCGCGGGGTGATCGATGTTCAGAATGAGCAGATGCGTGTTTTTCGCGCCGGTGCAGCCACGCGCAGTCACGATGAATCGATTCTCGCACTGAGTGATCCTCGGTGCGAATCTCTGGGCGAGGAGTTTTCCGAAGCCCGTGCCGAGGTGGAGCTGGCCCGGGGCGCATCCCCGGCCTACGACCACAAGGCGTTTCTCGCCGGCAGGCAAACTCCCGTCTTTTTCGGTTCGGCGGTTAACAATTTTGGCGTCAAGGAAGTGCTTGATGCCTTGATCGATCTGGCGCCGGCACCCACGTCCCGACAGGCTGTCGAGCGCACGGTCGTGCCGCGCGAGGCAGGCTTTTCAGGCGTTGTCTTCAAGATTCAGGCGAACATGGACCCTGCTCACCGGGACCGCATTGCATTTGTCCGGGTCTGCTCCGGACGGTTCGAGCGCGGTATGAAGCTGACGGTGTGTCGCAATGGAAAGAGCCTCCGTGCAAGCAACGTGGTGTCTTTTCTGTCGCAGCAGCGCGAACAGCTCGACACGGCGTATCCGGGCGACATCATCGGTTTGCCCAACCATGGCCAGCTGCAATTGGGTGACACCCTGACCGAGGGCGAGCCGCTGCAATTTACAGGTTTGCCATTTTTTGCCCCCGAGTTGTTTCGTACGGCAGAAATCGCTGATCCCATGCGTATCAAGCAATTGCGACTGGGTTTGAAGCAACTGGGCGAGGAAGGGGCCATTCAGGTGTTCACCCCGCATGCGGGTGGCGCCATGCTTCTGGGCGCCATCGGTGATCTGCAGTTCGAGGTTGTGGAGCATCGATTGGCCGCTGAATACCATGTGCCGGCCCGCCTGGTGCCGGCCAGATTTCATCAGGCACGCTGGGTGACCTCGTCCGATGCCGAGCTGCTGGATCGCTTCATCAGGGCGTATGCCGATCGCATTTACTACGACGCCGTGAATGCACCGGTGCTGGTGGTTCGACACGGGCCGGAGCTGCAATTGGCTCAGGAAAAGTGGCCGGACATCCAGTTTCACGCTTTGAGAGAGCATGCAGGCCTCATTTTCTACGACCAACTGGGCGCGCGTCAGGTGAACTGAGCACGCGCCACGCTGATGTCAGTTTGAACGATTCAAAGGAGAGGAAAGAATGCTGGAACGAAAAATTGTGACCGGGGATGCCGCCCGGCAGGACATTGTTGAAGGCATGCGGCAACTGGCCCGGGCGGTTGCTGTGACGTACGGACCGGTAGGACGTATGGTGGCGCTGGAGGGCCACGATGGCGCGTTACCTGCGTTGAGTCGGGATGGCCTGACCGTGGCCAGACAGATTGTTCTTGAGGATCCTGTTCAGAACAGCGCGGTGCGTATTGCCTGTGAGGCCGCCGAGAAAACACATGAAAGTGTGGGTGACGGAACGACCGCGACTTTGCTGATGGCTGCATCGCTAGTGCGTGAAGCACAGCGGGCCGTGGTAACAGGCAATGACCTGAACAAGGTGTGTGAGGGCATAAAGCGAGGTGTTGATACCGCCATTACCCATATCCGGGATCACACCACCGCGTGTGTGACTTCGGAGAGTGTGCAACAGGTTGCCGAGGTTGCCACACAGCATGACAGGGAGATCGCCTCGTTGCTTGCCCAGGCGGTCACGCGGGTGGGGCAGCAGTGTGTCGTTCGGGTTGAGGCTGGAAAAGGCAGGGACAGCAAGCTTTCCATACAAGAGGGCTTGCGGATTCGTGGCGTGCTGGCATCCCAGGCTTTTGTGACAGATGAGCATTTTGTAAAGGCCAGGCTTGAACACCCGCTACTGATGGTACATGAAGGGCGTCTGGACAATCCGGAGTATCTTGTGCCGGTTCTCGAGTACACCCTGGAAATGAATAAACCGTTAGTGATCATGGCCTCCGGGTTCTCTTCCCCCGTGTTGGCCATGTTGCTGGAGAATCACCGCCAGGGGCGCGTGGCTTTGTGCCCTGTTCGGTTGCAGCCGAGCGTTGGCGGCCTTTCTGACGTTCTGGATGACTTGGCGCAGTGCAGTGGTGCCAAGGTACTGGGACGTGTTGGCTCCATACCTGGCGCTCGTCCTTGTGCTGCTGATCTTGGTTGTGCCTTGTGCATCGAGGTTTCGACAAGCGAATCGGTTGTCATCCTTGGTGAGAAGGGACAACCGGAAGCGGTGGGTGAGCGCATTCATTTGTTGAGCGAAGCGCTGAAAACGATGGCGGACGACGGGTTGAAGGAATCGGTGCTTGAGCGCCTGTCGATGCTGGGTAGCGGTATTGCCCTGATCGAGGTGGGGGCAGATTCCGAACTGGAGTCTTCCGAGCGCAGACGCAGGGCGTACAACGGGCTTCGGGCAATCCGCGCGGCGATGCAGGATGGCATCGTGCCCGGCGGCGGTACGGCGGCATTGCGAGCAATACCGGCGGTTGAACAATTGGCCATGAGCGATGATGTGGCCGTTGCTGCCGGAGTTCGCAGCGTAACGCAGGCATTGAAAACACCGGCGATGGCCTTGATTGCGAATTCAGGCGTTGATCCGGAACCCGTTGTTGATCGCATCATGTACGGTGAAGGGCTTTATGGCTACGATGCAGCCCGGCAAGCTTACGGTGACCTGCGCGTGTTTGGCATTGTTGATCCCGCGCTGGTAGTAACGACGGCACTGCAAAACGCATCTTCTATTGCCATTGCGCTGCTGCGGTCTCAGGGGATTTGCGTCATGGCGCGCGATGCCTAGATTATTCAGCGTGAGGGCAGGGCATGTTGCGTGATTATTGGTCATTTGGCGTAAGAAACCGACGCTATCTGACATTCGGTCTTCTGGTCATGGGTTTGTCCAGCTTCGGGCAAACGTTCTTCATTGCTCTGTTTGGCGAAAGTCTGCGAGCCCATTTCTCCATTTCCGATGGTGAGCTTGGTTCCTTATATGCGTTGGCCACGTTCTGCAGTGCCCTCTCGCTGGGTTACGTGGGGCGCCTAATCGACCACACGTCTGTCAGGCGTTTTGCTTCCATTGTTATCGGCATGCTGGTTCTGGCGTGCCTGTCCATGGCCTTCAGCGTCAATGTCTTCATGCTTGGCCTGAGCTTTTACCTGTTGCGCCTGTTTGGTCAGGGCCTGATGGTTCACACGGGTTTGACGGCGACGGCACGTGCCTTCAGCGACCATCGAGGCAAGGCGCTAGGGCTGGTGTCTCTGGGCTTGCCGGTAGGCGAGGCTGTTTTGCCTATCGCTGCTGTAGCCAGTCTGGCATTACTCGACTGGCGGCTGACCTGGGCGCTATGTGCCGCCGTGCTTGTGGTGCTGGGCAGCCTGGCACTGCGTCTGGAGCGTCGTCCAGGCGCGGCAAAGCGGTTTGTTGCAGGGCATAAGGCAACAAGCGGTGCACCTCAGAACCCTCCAATTGTTTTGTGGCGCGACACGCGTTTTCTCTCGGTTCTACCGGTCATCATCGCCTCACCGTTCATTTCCACGGGTTTCTTTTTTCATCAGACCCGCCTGGCCGCCGAAAAAGGGTGGATGATGTCATGGGTCGCCATCTGGTTTGTTGGCTATGCGGCTGTCCGGGCAGTGGGGTTGATTGGGGTGGGCCCTGTGGTTGACCGCTTCACAGCAAGGCGCCTGGTGCCGTTTGTCTTGCTGCCAATGATGTTTGCCCTGATTTTGCTTGGTTTGTTTGAAGGCGCCTGGGCAGTGCCGTTGTATCTGGGTTTGTTCGGCCTTACATCGGCAGCAGCAGGAACGGTAGGGGTGGCACTTTGGGCTGAACTGTACGGCATCGCCCGACTGGGTAGGGTACGGGCAAGCGTCGAAGCCATCAATGTGGTCGCCACTGGAGCCTCGCCCATGGTGTTTGGGCTGCTTGTCGATCAGGGCGTCGACCTTACTCGGCAGGCGCAGGCCTGCCTGGCTTATGTCGTGGTTGCGAGTGCGCTGGCAGCCTATTTTTCCAGAAACCGCAATCAGTGCCCTGTGGCCATGAATGACAATTGATGCATGGCCCGGGGTAGGCAGGGTTTACAGGCCTACATAGCGGCGGGCCAGTGACAGCGCAATCAGCTCTTGCGTTGAGGGCTCGCGTCGATAGCCCACTTGCAGCAATTGTGACTCCTCCCCCCACTGGTAAAGAAAATGATCGTCAAGCTCGCCACGCAATCTGTGTGATGCCGTCTCGTTGTCGAGTAGCGTGCATAGTGTCTGCCCCACGTTTTGGCGAATACCTGGCGGCAGGACTGCACAGGCGGCAGAGAAGCCTGCGCTTTCAAGAATTTTGTCGCAGTATTCCGCGCGTCTTGACGCCACGGCTCGACAAGTCAGCCGCCGCATTTTCGCCAGCACAAGGTCAGCTACCAGGTTTACATCGGGCTCGGGGTTATCGAGTATGGCCTTGCCCAGGCGGCTCCAGAATTCAAGTTGCTCGTCCGGGGTGGTGAAGTAATCGCGGCATTGCCGTAAAGCGCACGCATACAGGTTGTCAGGTAGATCTACAAGCATCATGTCTCCAGGAAACGTTCGTGACCCTTGCGAATTACAAATTACTTTTGGCTTTGAGAGCCATCGACGCAGTCGCGGCAAAATGGCGTTGCCGGATCGTGATGCAGGCGTTCAGTTGCAATTTCATCGCCACATCGGCAGCAGATGCCATAGTCGCCGCTGTCCAGCCTGGCCAGCGCCGCCAGATACTTTCGGTTGTCGTTCTCCAGGCGCGAAAGCCTGGCCGACTCCATGGCCGCCTGCTGCATTGCGTCCATGCGTGTGAGCCGACCATTTACGGTCTGATCCAGTTCGACGATGCCTGACGTGGATGTTGTGTGTTCAATCGACGCCTGAATTTCTGCCAGGCGTTTGAGCAGTTCGGCCCGGATGATGTGTTCTTGCATGGTTTTCACCTTTAGCTTGGAGACAATGCTCAGGCCGCTTCTGCACCGCTATACAGCACGTCGGCAAGCTCGTCGGTCGGGCGATTCGGCTGTTGCAGTGCTGTGCTGACGGTGTCCAGCAACGCTATCCGCGCAGCTCTGGCTCGGGTAAACGCATCGTTCAGTTGCGCTAGAGGCAGGTCGGTGCGGCGAGCATCGATTTGCAAAGCGGTAACCCCGTTTTTTGTGCCCGCCACGTTCATGGTCAATGAGCACAGTGGTAATTCGTCATCCGACAAATCGGAGAGCAGAATGTGCCGGTCACCCTCTTGGACAAGGCCGATGGTGGTGCCAACAGTCGCCGTTCGAAGGGGAACGCCGGCGTCAAACAACGCCAGGGTTGCTGCTGCGACGGTGGGCATGGCTGCTGCATCGCCTGATTCCAGCCGTTCGTTGACCAGACGCAGGGTGTAGGGGAACGCCTCCAGGTCAGGTAACAGCGGTTCAAGTGCGGATTTGATCAGGTGGCTAAGTTCGAGATCGCTGCGCTTGGGTATGCCGAAGCGGCCGGTGGCGCCTGTTGCAAAAGGCAGGGTATTGTTCTGAATAATGAAATGCTCGCGATGTTTGCCGGCCAGTGTTTCGATCAACTGAGCTTCTTTTGGTGCTCCCAATGTCACTGTGCTTAGTATCTGGCTGTCGCCCTGGGTAAGCAGGGCGGATCCGTGAACGCCCGGAAGCTCCCCCTGCCGTGTGACGATGGGGCGGACGGTAAAGGCATCTCGGCCATCGAAGCGGCGCTCTCCGGTGATCAGGCGCTGGCGCATCACGTAAGCAAGCAACGCCTCAAACTCGTGTTCGAACAACACAAGCTCTGCGGCGGTTGAACCAGCCGCTTCCAGTGTTGCCTTGCTGGTCTGGCGTACCGATTCCACGCGGGTCGGGCGTTCATCCGGGTCGGCATCAAGCGCTGTATCCAGTGCCTGCCGGGCTTCGTCATAAAGCTTGTAGGCCAGATCGCGCCCTCCCGGCAGTGGTTCCGTTTCTGATGCCTGCCGGCCCGATGCGTGAACGAGTGCCTGAATGGCCTGAATGATCGATTGATTTTGCAGGTGGCCGAAGGCGATGGCATCCTGGATAACGTCGTCAGGCTGTTCTCGAGCGGAGCCGTCGACAGCGACGACACCCTGACGGTTTGTGGCCACCACCACATCCAGCAAGCAGGCTGGAATATCCGGTTGACTGGGGTTGACAACGAAGCGGTTGTCCAGAAAGCCGACCCGTACGCAACCGACGTTGTCGAGAAGGCGGACACCAGATAGCGTCAGCGCGGCAGAAGCCGCAATGACGCCCAGTACGTGGGTAGCGATTTCGGGTTGGGCCGACATCACCTGAACGACGATATGTGTTTCCTGACAATAGTTCGCAGGGAACAGCGGGCGAAGTGCCCGGTCGATGCGTCGCGCCACGCGGGTAGCATGGTCAGGCGGAAGAACTTCGCGTTTGAAATGGCCGCCCGGAATTCTGCCGGCGGCATAACTGCGTTCCGAGTAATCGACGGTTAGGGGAACAAAGCCCAGTTCTGGCTTGCTTCGGTTGCTGACGACGCACGTGGCGAGAAGAACGGTGTCTTGTACTTGCAGGGTGACCGCACCCGAGGCCTGCCTGGCGATTTCGCCGGTGGATAACGTGTACTCGAGATCGCCGAGAAAAAATGATTGTGTGACTGACATGCAGGTAGCATCCTTGTGAGAAAGGATTGGTGGAACGCGCTGAGACGCGGACCAAGCGGCTACATATCATTGGGGGTGCGAGCGGCAGGACTCGGGGGGAGCCAGGCATATCACAGCAGGAGCAAGCTTGGCACTGACGGGAGGCGATCAGCGCAAGAATAAACACGGCCGGGCGGCCATTGCCTGTGTGATATGAGTAATTACATGGGACTATTAAGGGTTACTCTCCGGCCCATTCTACTATGAAAAACCCATTGCATGGCCGTGGGTGTTCAACGAAGGCCTTGATAAGTCATTGAAAGCTTTTCGTTTTCAGGCTCTCTGTTCAAGAAGGTGTTCAGCAACATGTTCCAGCATGTAGGTTTCTCGCTGAATGGAAAGCCCCATGGTTTTTTCCTGCCGCTGCATGACGGCCCGGTTATGCGCGAGGGCTTCCAGAAGGTTCACCCATACCGGGCGCATGCCGTTGTTCACTTCGTAGCTTTCCATTTTTGCTTCTCCCAGATGCTGGTCGATTCCGCACAGAAAGAAGTGCGATGTCATGTGCATCAGGTCGAAGCCGTCACGTTTGTGTGGGCGAAATTCTTCCACATACCCGTAATGGCGTATCAGTTGAACATTGGAAGCTCCGGTTTCTTCCTGCATTTCACGAACCAGGCCCTCTTCGAGATCTTCATTGGCATCGACGCCGCCGCCGGGAAAGCTGAAGTCGTTATAACGCTCAGTGAAAAGCAGCAGAATGGACTCATCGCGCAGGACGATTCCGCGAGCAGCCTGACGCGTGAGTGTTTTGCCCGCTTGGGACTGAAGGCTGGGATGGGTGAGTTGTATGAGACGTTGCATGGTTGTACTAGGTTTGATAGTGCCGATTCGGGAAGTAGCGCATACCAGTTCGTAAGCTTAATCGGGCGTGCCTTGTTTCACAGATAGTACGGACAACTGGGGCTGTGGATCTCAAACATATTACCGCCCATCAATTCATGAACCCAAGAGCTTCATGATTGCTTTTGATGGTAGCGCCACCGGGCGCAAGATGGTGCAAACCGTCGCGGGCAGCCCTTTGCTCAAAGGTATGGCGTGCCACATCGTGATGGTGGCCGATGACACCCCCAAACACCAGCACTACCTGGGCTGGGCGTGCGAAGCAATGAATGAGGCTGGTTTCTCTGTGACGGGCTCGTTGAAGCAGGGCGATGCCGTTGCGGTGCTGCGCGACTACCTCACCGGGAATAGTATTGATTTGCTGCTGATGGGTGCCCATGGCCACTCGCGTATTCGCGAATTGATTGTGGGCAGCACGACCACCACTTTGCTGCGCACCAGCCCGGTACCCGCGCTCGTTATGCGTTGAGGTGGATTCCTGTTCTTAAACGAGCCAATCACCCATGCCATTCTTTAACGATGTTTTTAAGGGGTTGACGTTTACGTTCGGGTGAGGTCTGGTTCAAACTGCCTTATGAATTCCCGGTCGATTCGATCCTTCCAGGACATTGCCCAAGGCCCGCTGGCGGCTAGCAGGCCTCTGCTGGCGATGGTGCTGCCATTCGATGTGTTCAGCAGGGTCAGGTGGTTTTCCTGGGGGCTATAAGTGGTTGGGTGCTTGCCGCTGCATTCTGCTGCCAGGTTATGGGCCAGCACTGCGCCCATCCGAACTGCGTACACACCTGCCTTTGGAACGGCATGGGTTAGTGCGGCGCAGTCACCGGCGGCAAAAATAGCGGGGTGCGACGTTGATCGCAACTGTGCATTCACGTGCACGAAACCTTGTTCATTAACGTCCAGGGAACCTCTGCGATTTTGATCGCGTTGCCATGTGTGCGCTTGGGCGCCGGCGGCCCAGAGAACCAGCTCATCGTCGCTTATCGGGGCAGTATCTGCCCATCTCGTCGCGCATTGCACCTTCACAGTGGCGTTCTTCAGCGCCTTTTGAGCCAACCAACGAGCTATCGGTGCGCAGCTGGGAAGAACTTTTCGGCTTTGTGTAACCAGGGTGGTTTCCAGTGACAAGCTGGGCGCCAGGGAAAGGAGTCGTGACCGTACGGCCAACAGGGTCTCGAAACCCGCCGGTCCGCCTCCGACGACAGTCAATCGGTTTGGCATGTTTTTTGCAGACGATTGCCACGTGGTCAGCAGGTGTTGATAGCGCTCAATCAGATTTTGCAAAGGGCGCATGGCCACCATGGCGGGGTTTGGTGGGTACAAGGTTGACCCCACATTCAACGAAAGAACGTCGTAGTCAATGCTCACCCCATCGGTTAGCTGCAGGCGCTTGTTGTCAGGGTCCAGCGCGTAAAGTTCCCCCCGTCGCCAGCGCGCGCCAGCCGCCTTGCATAACTGTTCAAAATCGATGCAAATCTCGTCCAGTGTGTAGCGCCCCGCAAGCCAGCCGGGAATCATGCCCGAATAGGGCGCCCGTGGCTGCGGAGAAATAACAAGAATTTCAGCATTGCGCAACGGTGTGTGCCTGATCGCCTGAAGTACCAGTGCGTGCGCGTGTCCGGCGCCCATCAATACCACGCGCTTCATGCCAGCCACTCTGCTGGCACATGCGGCAGATCCCGAGCTTCGTCAATATCGTTAATGGCGGGCTGCTCGCCCCATGTGCAGCCTGTCGCCAGCAAACGCTGTCGCGTAATGTGCATGACATCAGGTGTGCTCCAGGGCATGTTGTGAAACAAAGCCGGACAGGCCTGTTTGAAGCCGGCCAGCGTGTAGCCGCCATCGATGGCAGGAACAAAACAGGCATCCTTGGAATTGAGCGTGTCGCGGGCCTGAAGCAGCAGGTCGGTGGTCAGTGCCGGTGCATCGGTACCCACCAGAAGCACGTAATCATGGGTTTGAAGCGCGTCAGTCAGTGCACCGTACATGCGCTGGCCCAGATCCCCCTCTTGTTGTCGAGTCAAGCGCAAGCGTTTCCCATGCTGCCGCGCCAGTGTCTGGAATGCATTGTGCTGCGTATCCGGCGTCACACAGAGTTCTGTGTGCTCAAAGCAGGCATTGATGGCTTGATGCACCGCATGAAACAGCATTTTTTCTGCCAAGCGGGCGGCGCCTTGCAAGCCCAGGGCAGGAACCAGTCGGGTTTTGGCCAGGCCAGCCTGCGGCGCCTTTGCAAAGATGATGATCGCCGTGCTCATCGGTAACGCTTCGCCAGATGGTGGGGTGAGTCGCCGCGCCAATAGCACCAGCGAAGCTGCCACATCAACAAGATAGTGCGCCATACGCCACGAGTTTCCCAGCGGCGTCCCGACGTGACAGCGCGTGGTCGAAGGCAGGCAGGACGAGCAACCTTTCGAAGCCGTACCGACAACTCGATATCTTCCATAAGCGGCTGATCCGAAAACCCCCCCAGTTGGTTGAAGAAACTGCGTTGCATGAATATGGCCTGGTCACCGGTGGCAATGCCTGTCAGGCGCGAGCGCCAGTTCATCATGAAAGCGATCACCGGCAGCATCCAGTGTTGACCAGTGATTGTCACATCGAATCGACCCCAGCGCGCACCGTCCCTGATCGCCGTGTCGATATGCTCAAGGCAGTGTGCGGGCAAGCGGGTGTCAGCGTGAAGAAAAATCAGGACATCACCGCAGGCGTGCATGGCTCCGGTGTTCATTTGTCGACTGCGGCTCGCCGGGGATTTTAAAACGCTATCGGCCAGGGGTTCAGCGATTGTGAGGGTTTCGTCAGTGCTGCCGCCGTCAACGACCAGCACCTGCGCACCGTTTGTGCGCAAGGGTTGCAGCATCTGCAAGGTTTCAGCCAGCCCTGCAGATTCGTTCAAAACCGGAATGATGATCGAAAAGCGCGTGTCGGTCATGGTTTCAGTGCCACGTTATGTCACTTGCGTTTGTCGTGACTGACAATAAAACAAGCACGATGTTTGCCATGTCTTTACCCCCTTCGCCATGCGTGGAAGCGCTCGACCCATTTCAGTACTTTCTGCGGCGCGTGCGCCCGTTTCCAGTTGCCGGCTACGTACTTGTTGGCCTCAGCGAGCGTTGGGTAAATATGGATGGTGCCAAGGATTCTATTCAGCCCGATGCCATGCTTCATAGCCAGCACGTACTCGGCGATCAGGTCGCCGGCATGTTCACCCACGATGGTAACGCCAAGAATTTTGTCTTTGCCCGGGACGGTCAGTACCTTGATAAAGCCATGCGCTTCACTATCGGCAATGGCCCTGTCCAGGTCATCAATGCCATAGGTTGTGACTTCGTAGGGTGTGCCTTTCTCGTTGGCTTCTTGCTCGTTCAGGCCCACTCGCGCGACCTCGGGTTCAACGAAAGTTGCCCATGGAATGACTGAATAATCGGTCTTGAATTTCTTCAGGGGATCAAACAGGGCATTGACTGCCGCATACCAGGCCTGGTGGGCTGCAGTGTGCGTGAACTGGAACGGGCCGGCAACATCGCCGGCCGCGTAAATGTTGGGGTAGTTGGTTTGCAGGAATTCGTTTGTTTCTACCGTACGGTTTGTTGGAATACCCAGGTCCTCCAGGCCGAAACCATCGAGATTTGCGGTGCGCCCAACAGCGACCAGAACGGCGTCGAACGGGATGCGAACATCTTGCCCGGCATGCTCAGCAATCAAGACGTTCTGGCCATCTTCGGTGATAAATTGCTTTGCCTTATGGTTGGTCCGAACGTCGACACCCTCGGCCTGGAACCTGGCCATAACAAGTTCGGAGACTTCAGGGTCTTCGCGCATCATGATGCGGTCACCCATTTCAACCTGAGTGACCTGACTGCCCAGCCGGGCAAAGGCCTGCGTCAATTCTGAGCCAATGGGCCCGCCGCCCAAGACGATCAGGCGCCGGGGCAGCGTGCGCAAATCCCAGACGGTGTCAGAGGTCAGATAACCCACATCTTCGATACCCGGGATGGGCGGTACAAAAGGACGAGCTCCGGTGGCGATTACGATGCTGCGCGCACTCAAGCGTTGGGTGCTGTTGTCTTCCCGTGTAATTTCGACCTCCCAGGGGGAGAGCAGCCTGGCTGAGCCCTGAACAACATCGACCCCCAGCTTGGTATAGCGCTCGGCAGAATCATGGGGTTCGATGGTTTTTATGATTGACTGTACCCGCTGCATGATGTCGGAAAAGTCGAAGTCAGCGTGTGCTGTGCCGATGCCAAAATCGCGCGAACGACTAAGGTGTGACAGAAATTTCGCAGATCGAATCAATGCTTTGGAGGGCACACAGCCAGTGTTCAGACAGTCACCGCCCAGCTTGTGTTTTTCGACAAGCGTAACCTTGGCCTTGACGGCGGCGGCGATATACGCGGTGACCAGCCCTGCGCTGCCGCCGCCAATGACCACCAGATTGCGGTCATAACGAGCGGGCTTGTTCCAGCGGGCAAATACCTTGTTTCTGTTGATGGCCGCTACAATTTTTTTTGCAACGAGCGGAAAGATGCCGAGCAGGGCAAACGAGCCCAGCAAAGCTGGCGAGAGGATACCTGACAGCGAATCAAGTTGTGCCAGCTGCGTACCCGCATTCACATAGACCAGTGTTCCGGCCAGCATCCCGAGCTGACTGACCCAATAAAAAGTCCACGCCTTCATCGCGGTGAGTCCGAACAGCAAATTGACCAGGAAAAAGGGGAAGGCAGGCACCAGTCGCAAAGTGAAGAGATAAAAGTGTCCCTCGCGATCTATCCCTCTGTTGATAGCAACCAGGCGTTGACCAAAACGTTGGCTGACCCAGTCTCGCAGCACGAAACGGGACATCAGGAACGCGAGAGTTGCGCCAATCGTCGATGCAAAAGAAACGATAACCGTTCCCCAAAGCAAGCCAAACATTGCTCCACCGGCAAGTGTCAACAAGACCGCACCAGGCACGGAAATTGCCGTCGCTACAACATAGACAATGAAATAGGCTCCAATGACCTGGGCAGGATGGCTTGCCTGATAGGCCGTGACTGCTTCGTGCTGTGTTTTCAGCGTCTGCAGATTTAAATACTGACCAAGGTCGAAGACAAAGTAAGCCAGAACGATTACCAACAATAGTGTCAACAGCGATATTTTTTTATAGTTCATGGCTTCATTCCTGCCAGCATGTGCTTAGAATTTCCGGTCTGATGTTCGCTTGATCAAAGCCCCGCAGTGCGTCATCGATTCCGTGCTTTGGCCCGTTCTGTATTCTGTGAAAATACGAGGCCCAGGCATCTGACCCGGTTGGCCAGTTGGCCATGAAATGTTCAAGCCATGCCTCGTGATCGTAGTGAACGGGCACCGCATCAACGTAAACGCCACGCTGCTGTTCACCGTATACGGCCTTAAAAGGTGTCTGGCGGGTGCTGATGCGGGTGAGCAGGCCGAACCGCAGGCCCTTGAAGTTGGGCATGCCGGCCGCCCCGTTGTTGGCCACAAGGCCCGAGCCAAATCTGTGCAGCGCCGGCAGGCAGGTATGCGTGCTGGCAAAGACATCGACCCCGGCTCGGTTAAAAGCGTCGGTGATCCAGGCTTGATTTTCCTGTTCGCTTAGCGCCGCAGCATCGAAGCGCCAGCCAGCCAGTGTGTCGGCGTCACCATGAACAACCCCTATCCGCTGGCCTCCAACGACAAAACGGGCGATCATCGGCAATTGTTGCAGTTGGGCCAGTAATTGCGGATGCTGTGCTGCAGTCTGCTTCAACCGTTGATGGATACGGTTGGAGCGTTCCACTACGGCGCTGTCTACATGGTCTGGATAGGCGCAGCCACATCCTGCCTCATTGCCATCGGTGCCCAGTTCAGCTTCCACGTTGCCGAGAATCGAATGATGCGCCAGAACGCGACGATTGATGTGCTCAAACCCGGCATCATCAATGTTGAACCAGTTGAAATCCCCATTGAAAATCAGCGAAACCGGCCCCGCTTCAGCTACTGCCATGGCCTCGATGGCATCGAGCGCAGGCACGTTGCCATACAGGCCGCCGACGACATAAAGTGTTTCGGATTCGATTTCGGGCAACCGCGCGATAGCCTCGGCGCCATAACGATAGCGGATAGGGCAGACGCGCCCGGCGTGTTCACTCATGAGCAAAACTCCTGTTGGCATGGGGACGTTTGAATGACCCGGACATGCCGTGCGGGCTCTTCATCTGGGCGATACAAATTCGTCAGGGTGGCCTCGTCCACCGCTGCCGCAGGCAAGTCGAACGCCACTCGCCCCTGTTTCAGTCCAATAACGCGTTCTGCAATCAGGGGTAGCAATACGGGGCTGTGCACGACAGATATCAGGGCAGCCCCACGGGCCGCCTGGGCCAACAAGTGGCAGACTTCGGCAGCGGCAGCAGGGTCTAGGGCGGCGGTGGGCTCATCGGCCAGAATAAGCTTTGGTTGCTGAACAAGTAGTCGGGCGATGGCCACTTTTTGCCGTTCACCGCCGGAAAGGGTGTCGGCTCTTGCTCGTGTCCGGCTCGGCAGGCCGACAGCCTGTAGTGCGGCTTCGGCACGGGCGATTTCAGCAGCTGGAAACCATCGTACCCAGCTACGCCATCCGTTGACGCGGCCGAGGCTGCCAATCAAGGCATTCTCGAGTGCGCTCAGCCGATCCACCAGGTGCAGGCCTTGATGAATATGTCCAACCTCGCGGCGCAAGGCAAGCAGTTCATTGTTCGATGATTTGCCTGCAAGGTTTCGGCCAAGTACGTCAACTGTGCCGCTTACCGCTGGCACGAAGCCGGTGAGCAGTCGCAGCAGCGTCGATTTTCCGGCGCCGTTATGGCCTACGAGAGCGACACGTTCGCCTTGCTGTATGTCGAGTGAGCCTATTTCCAGCAGTACGCGACCGTTGGCAATGCACTGCACCTGGCGAAAGGACACCGTACGGGTAGTCATGACAAGGCCTTCCGTATGCGGCGGCTGACGGCATCAAAGGCTGAAACCATCAGTACGATGACGATCAGGACGGTTGCGAGTCGTCCCCACTGGAACAGTGCAGTGGCCTCTGTAATCAGCAAGCCGAGTCCGCCGGCGCCAATCAGTCCCAGAATGGTCGAGTCGCGAATGTTGAACTCCCAGACGTAAAGGTGACTGGAGACAAATTGCGGCAGCACCGCCGGCCAAACGGCGTTGAAGAAAACCTGGTCGGGCGTTGCGCCCACACTGCGGACAGCGTCGATGGCGGCCATGTCGAGCGCTTCGATGGCTTCGGCAAAAAGCTTGCCGTAGGTTCCCATGGAGTGCAGGCCGATGGCCAGGATGCCGGCGGTTGGGCCCAGCCCGACAATGCCGACGAGCACCAACCCGAAAACGAGTGTGTGGATTGACCGGGCGACGTCGAGAATGCCTTTTGACACCCAGGCAAACAACCGGGGTGCCGCCAGGTTGCGTGCGGTCAGCACGGCCAGTGGAAGGGCTAGCAAGGCACCGAGCAGCGAACCCAGCGTGGCAATGCGAATCGTGGTCCAGGTGGCGCGCCCGAGCCCGGCAAGATAGTCCAGTTCGACTTCCTGGCGGTTCTCGACGCGAAGCACGGTGCCATCGTCGCTTTTGTATTCCAGGTGCGTATTGCCGAACCAGACATCCAGAAAACTGGGGTGGGCGAATTCGCCTGCCGTCTTGAGCAGGTTGGCAACCGGGTTGCGTCCCAGCGACAGTTCATTTTCGTGCGCCAACGTGGCAATGCATACTGTAACCAGCAACACATAGGCCAGGCCGAGCCCGAGGAATCCAAGCCGGCCGCTCAAGTAAGGGATAAAGCCCCGCGATTGGGCCTGGAGGCTCATTTACTTCGCCTGCAGCTTTCCGGTGGCCAGGCCGGCATCGCGGATGGGCTTGTAGAAGCTGTTGTCGCGGCGGACAAACCCGGTGTAGTGCGGCGGAAGTAGTTTGGGGTTGCTTTTCAGCGCCTCGCCGACATCATTCAGCGCCGCCTGTAGTGCGTGGACCAGCGATTCATCATTGGCGAGTGCGGTGCTGACGGCAAATGCATCGTTCGGCAGAGGGGCAGAGGTCCAGATGATTTTCGAGTCTTCGGCCTTGATCAACCCTTGCTCGATCATGGCATTCCGGTTGCGGTTGTAGTCGGCGCCGGCATCGAGTTGTCGTTGTGTAACCTGGGTTTCAATGGCTTGATGCGAGGTATGGATCACCCGCCCGAAGTAGTTCTCGGGTGTGATGCCTTGCATCATCATGTGATGCAAGGGAATCAGGTAACCGGACGTCGAACCCTTGTCGCCAAAGGCAAACGTTTTTCCCTTCAGGTCAGCCAGGCTGTTGATACCGGAATCAGGGTGTGTGACGGTAATGGCGAAATATTCCGGCTTGCCGTCGTAGAGTATGGTCGAGATGGCCTGGGCGCCGGCTTCATGATTGGCCAGGACATAACCCCACGGCCCCATCAAGGCCATGTCGGTTTCGCCGTTGGCCAGCGATTTCGCAAGACCCTCCCAGCTGTCGACAGTGCGCAATTGAACCGGGCGATCCAGTCGCGCAGCAAGGTAGTCGGCCAGGGGGTGGTAGGTGGCGTCGTTCTTGTCACGGTCTGGCTGAAACAGGCCTACCCCGAATTTGAGTGCGGGCTCTGCCGCGAAGACACTGTTCAGGCCTGCGGCTAACAGCAAAAGGGCAGCAAGCGGAGAAAGTAGACGGTGAAGTGTATTCATTGTTCGATTCCAACAGGTTTGCAAGATGATCGCGTCGCAATGAAGGTACGGTTATTGATTAAACCAGTGCCCCGCCACAGCTGCTGCCTTGTCCGGCCGTGCAGCCGTAGCAATGGTCGGCAATGCGAATCGGCAGGCCGGTCAGCGACGCATCCAGCAGGTCTTTCAGGTGAGCCGGGCGGTCCTCGTTCAGGTTCAGCCGAAGGCCCAGCATCTGGTTGAAGTCGCAGTCGTACAGGTCGCCCTGCCAGTCGACGCTGACGGTGTTGCGGCACATGACGGTTTCGAGGTTCTCGGGACGGTACGATTGCTTCAGCAAGGCCATGTAGGTGGCAAAGGTGCCTTTGCTGACGAGCGTGCTGCCAAAGCGTTGCACCGGCATGTTGGTGAGCGCAAACAGCTGGTTGAAGCGGATGCCGAAGTGTTGCATGAGCTCGCGCTTGTAGTCGGCCTGCAGGGCTTCCTGGGGCGGGGGCAGAGATGGCCCTTGCGGGTTGTACACCAGGTTCAGCACCAGGCCCGAACCATCGTGACCATAGCCCAATGCGTTCAGCTGTTTCAGGCCGGCAATGCTGCGCTCGAACACGTCGTCGCCACGCTGGCGGTCGACATTTGCCGGCGAATAACAGGGCAGCGAAGCCGTCACCTCGATGCCATTTTCGGCCAGAAATTGCGCCAGGTCTTCCTGGCCGGGCTCGGAAAGAATTGTCAGGTTGCAGCGGTCGATCACCCGTACCCCCAGGGCGCGTGCCGAAGCCGCCAGGCGGCGGAAATCAGGGTTCAGTTCGGGCGCACCGCCGGTCAGGTCAAGCGTTTGAATGCCTTGCGCCTGCAACACCTGCAGCACTACGTCCACCATGTCCGGTGACATCATCTCGGTGCGGTTCGGGCCGGCGTTCACATGACAATGCAGACAGGTCTGGTTGCATTTGTAGCCCAGGTTCACCTGCAGGGTTTCCAGGGTATGGCGTTTGATGGCCGGGAAGTCGGTATTCAGCAGCAAAGGCAAAGTGGGTCGCATGAAAAGATTCCGGTAGAAGGTTCTGGGTGTTGCGGGTGCCGGCGGCTCGGCCAGCGGGTTCTTGTCCGATAGCCTACGGGTTCTGGCTTGCCGGGAAAGTGCATCCGGTGGATTCAGGTGCAAAATGAATGTCTGTAAAACCGGCGGTTGCCGCTTCGCCGGTATTGTCGGTGTCAGCGGCCAGGGCAATCTGCACCGGGGTGGCGTTGGCTGAATACAGCCGTGCCATGTCCTTGGGCAGGTGACGCGACTCATTCACCCACCCGCCGGCACGCGTCGGGCCACTTTGCAGCACCACCATGGTGGTGCGGTCGGTGTACGCGTTGGGGCGTTCGGTGCCCACGGGTTGTCGGTTATCCCACACGTAGTTGATGGCAGCGTCGGGTACCTGCGGGCCCCAGATGGCACGTGCCATGGCTAACTGGGCATTCAGCAGAAAGCCTTTCTCGGCCTCCGGCAGGGCCAGGCTGACGTAAAGCCGCGCCGCATAGTCGTCGCCGGCTTTGGTGGTCATGTCGGCGGCTTTCAGTGGCGCGTCGATGCGCCAGCGCCAGCACAGCAGCGGTGTTTCTGAAAGGTCAACCTTAATAGGGCGGGCCAGTAGTGACATGCTGGCGCGGGATTGGACTTTTATCGCTTGTTGTCCATCCCAAAGGGTGGCTTCAAACTGGTTCGCAGCAACGTTTTTATTCAGTTGAACATGATCCCATTCGTCTAATCCATTCGACAGCTGAAGTTTTTTGGTGTTTGCTTCCGTCGCCGACAAGTTTTCTTCGGTGACTCCCTGACTCAATCCTGGAGTGACGGAAATAATTAAAAAAATGCAGGATAAATACCGTGTTGCTTTCGCCCGGTGTGGCATGCCATTGTTAATCGTGTTGCTTACTCGTAGCTTGCGCATGAGTGTTCTCCGATGGCCAAACTACTGATAAATTCGTTACGTAACTAGCGAAAGTTACATCAACTACACTTTTTTTTGCGCCATTACCGCGCGATGGACAATTCAGACAACGCGGGGAGTGATTGCTGAATAAGTGCGTCAATAGTTGTTGTGTCGAGTTCTGGCTGAAGTTGCCAAGGTTGACCACGTTTGCCCGTCGGGGTCGCAACAAGATCGCCATTACAGGCTTCGGTTCTGTATTCTGCCGCGCAGCTGCGACAATAAACGTAGTCGTTTGCTTGCTGGTGGCGCTTAAAAACCAGTGTTGGTCCGCAAACGACGCAATTTCTTAGTGGAATACCCTCGTCACTGTGGCCGATGATGTGGTCCAGCTTTCCTGTGTCTGCGACAGCCAGGAAATGATTGCTGAGCGCGTGGTCGAATTGTTTTCCCTGGTTTTGCTCAATAGCTGACAAAGCGTCTTCTTTCGACATTCCTTTGCGGTAGGGGCGCGTGCTGGTCATGGCGTCAAAAGCATCACATATTCCAATAATTCTGGCGTCCTCTGGAATTGCCGCTGATCGCAATCCCCTGGGGTAGCCGGTTCCATCAGGTCTCTCGTGGTGGTACAGAATGCCGGCTTCGGCCAAAGCGGCCAGTGGATGGCCAGAGATCACACGCCACCCAATTTCAGGATGGGTTTTGATCGTATCGTATTCCTCTTGGGTCAATCGGTCTTTTTTGTTCAGAATGTGGTCCGGTATCGCGATTTTCCCAAGATCATGAAGAAAGCCCCCGATGGCGATACGGGCGGTGTCTTCTTCCGAGAGGCCAGATTGTTCCGCAAGCAATCGGGCATAGCGTGAAACGCGCCAAAGATGGCCGCCCGTATAGGGGTCTCGGGCCTCAACGGTCCACGCCATAACCAAAAGGCTGTGCAGCAATGACTTGTGCAGGGGGGCAGCTTGATCGACTCGACGCTCCAGGCTTTTCATCATTCGAGATAGGAGTTTCATGTGCTCACCAGTTCTTGATTTTGTTGGTCGAGTTAAATGGCCTTGCTTCTGCTACCCACAAGTTCGTTTGTTGTCGGCAAACGGTTACAGACAGCCATAAAAATGTTTGTGTGGCCGGGATTGTGAATTTGTGTCAGATGAGAGGCCCCGCTTTTGGTGTAACCTTTCAGCCCGAAATGACGAATTAGTGTTTACGCGATGAGTTCGAATAGCATCGAAACATTTGAGGCCGCGTTGAAACCGCTCTGGCTGCAGGCGCAGGCGGGGGACGAGGTTGCCTATGGGCAGGCGCTCGGGATGATGGCTGCTCGTCTGCGGGCGCATCTGCGCCGTCGTTTGCCCGGGGCCCAGAACGATGTCGAGGACATTGTTCAGGAAGTGTTACTTGCGCTGCATGTGCAGCGCGGGACCTACGATCCATCTATGCCTGTGTCAGCCTGGTGCTTTGCCATTGCTCGCTACAAGCTTGTCGATTACTGGCGCAAACATGGACGAACAGGGGCGTTGCACGATGTTTTCGACGAGAGAGCCCTGGACAGCGCATTAGTGAGCGAAGACCCGGATGCCACCGCCAAGCGTGATCTGGAGCAGCTATTGAACGCCTTGCCCGAGGCCCAGCGACGAGCAATTGAGTTGACCAAACTACAGGGTTTGTCGGTGCTTGAGGCGGCGCAAACGTTGGGCGCCAGCGAGTCGGCGGTCAAAGTGCAGGTGCACCGTGGTTTGAAGAAAATGATGCAAATAGTGAGGTATAGGAAATGAGAACCGACACTTTGATATCACTGCTAGCCCAATCGGCAGGTCCAGCACCCAGGCAGCTGGTAGTTCGGCGCATGGGTATGGCAGCGACGTTGGGCTTGTTCATG
This sequence comes from Castellaniella sp. S9, assembly GCF_027257175.1. Taxonomy (GTDB): domain Bacteria; phylum Pseudomonadota; class Gammaproteobacteria; order Burkholderiales; family Burkholderiaceae_B; genus Castellaniella. The sequence goes on from NZ_JAPFGD010000003.1 coordinate 27,538, forward strand.
AGCGTTTCACTGGTTGTTTTCATGATGGGTCTATTGCCTGCGTCGGCGCTTTTCACACCCGGGCCGTGGATAAAGCTTGCTTATGGGTCAGGCTTGCTGGTGTTAGCACTGGTCTTGGCGGGTCGATTGGCTCGCCCGGGAGTGCGCCAGGGGGTCTGGGGCTATTTGCCATGGGTGGTTGTGTGTGTCATGTTGATGGCGGGAGGTGTCAGCTTAATGCTCACTCCCTCTGAACAGCGTGCCTTCGCTCTGTTCGGGCAAACATGGCTGGCGTGCCCCTGGATGGTGCTGGCTTTCTCGTTACCGTCGATGATTGCCATGTTCTGGGCGTTCAAGGGGTTGGCGCCAACGCACTTGCGTTTCGCAGGTTTCGCGGCGGGCTTGGCGGCAGGGGCCAGTGGCGCGCTTGCCTATTCGCTGGCTTGCCCAGAGGTGTCAACGACCTTTGTTGCGGTTTGGTACACCTTGGGAATAGGGTTGTCGACGTTGCTGGGTGGGGCTTTGGGACCCCGCTTGCTTCGCTGGTAGCGCCGCTCTGAGCAATCAACGTTTCAACACATTGACCCACGAGCGCTGTTCCACTGTCAGGGCGTTGTCGGGTGTTAGCATGGCCGTTTTCAGGGCTTCGCGTATGGCGGGCTCGGGCTCGGGTGGCGGTTGCTTCAGGAACGTGTCGAGTGCGCGCATGGCTTTTTCCATCGTCTTTCCGTAAAGCTCAAAAATTCCTGTGGCGCTAACGTGCTGTGCCGGGTCGTCCAGCCAGCAATCGTAATCGGTTACTAGCCCCACGGTGGCGTATGCCAGTTGCGCTTCACGTGCAAGGAAAACCTCGGGAATATTGGTCATACCGACCAGATCGCATCCGGCCTGTTGCAGGAAGGTGCTTTCCGCGCGCGTACCCAGACGCGGTCCTTCCACGCAGCCATAGGTCGCTCCGCGGTGCACTGCGATGCCTGAGGCGGCGGCGGCCTGCACAAAGCCGTCAACCAGCGCACGACTGACTGGCGTAGCGGTGGATACATGGGTGGCTACGCCGCCACCAAAGAACGTGTGTTCGCGTTTGCCGCGCGTCCAGTCGAAATATTGTTCAGGCATGACCAGGTCGCCTGGTGCATAGTCAAATTTCAGGCTGCCGACCGCTGAAAAGCCCAATACCTGGGTGGCGCCGGCTTGTTTCAGGGCAAAGATATTGGCGCGGTAGTTCACTTCGTGCGGCAGCAGCTTGTGCCCGCTGCCGTGGCGCGCCAGGAACAGAATCTGCTTGCCATGTACCTGGCCGCGTTGCACGGCTCCCGAGGGTTCGCCAAACGGCGTCGTTACGTGAGTGCTTTCTTCCAGTGTCAGCTCGGGTAGTGTGTACAGGCCGGTACCACCGATAATTGCCAGCATAGATTTAGCCCCGTTTTTGTGCGTTGAAGGGTAGTTTTTCAGGCGTTCAAATGAAGGATCTCGGCCAATGCCGACAGAGTGGTACACGTATGATGGGGTTGCCGGCCTATGGTTTCGAACGGCACTCCTTGCCGATTGACCCAGCACGTAGTGAAGCCGTACCAGGTGGCCCCAAGAATATCCCAGGCGTTTGACGATACAAACAGAATTTCCTGAGGCTTGAGTTGCAAGGTGGCAGGCCCCATGTCGTAGCAGGCCGGGTGGGTCTTGAACTGTTGCACCTGATCAACCGATATCACATGATCCAGCAACGGGGCCAGCCCTGAACTGGTCACGGCCGCTTTGAGCATGTCGGGCGAGCCATTGGACAAAATGGCGGTGGGCAATCCCAGCGATTTGATGTGTTCAAGCGCACCCATGCATTCCGGGTACGCGTCCAGCTGATCGTAACCGCCCATCAGCGTTTGTACCTGGCCATCGGTAAAGTGCAGGTTCAGGCGTTGCAGACTGTATCGCAGAGACGCCTCGGTCAGTTCCCGAAACGAACGGTAATGGCGGCTGCCGCCCGGCGAGGGATCCGATAAGGAAATCAGCTGTGAATACTCGATCTGTTTCTGGCGCCATAACATCGATATCTGTGTGCCCGATTCCGGGAACAGCTGTTCAGCCAGCCGGGCGATGGAGTGAATATCAAACAGTGTTCCGTAGGCATCAAGTATCAGTCCACGTAATGCCATTGTGTTTCCTTGCGGGTGATCATTTCTGAACGGTCTCCTGCGCCAGGCTTCCAAGCACCTTCGCAATGTTGTCCGCAATCGGACCGCACTTGTCCCCTGCATGGCGCGATGCGATCTGCCTGGGGTCGTTATACCCGAGCCAGTATTTACCCGCCGCGTCTTGCCACGCCAAGGCCTTGAGCGGCAGGTCGATACCCGCCGTTTGCGCACATTCCATCAGTGGAGTGCCTGCTTTTGGATTTCCGAACACGATAAGTTCGGTTGGTCGCAAATGCTTGCCAACGCTTTTCGCGCTCTGTGCATGATCAAGCCGCAAGAAGACATTGATACCCCGAGACTTGACCGCCTCTTCTAAGCGGTCAATTGTTTCGCTGACGTTGTACGGACTCTCGACTGCTATCAGTCCTTCTGAGGCTGCGGCTGCCGAGGCGAAGCAACACGCCATAATGAACGAGGCAGCGCGTAGTGCCATGGTCATCTCCTTGTCATGAGTAAGCTTGGCGCACTGTCTCGGCGACTAAGTCACGGATCTGGTGTCGCCGTTGTGGGCGCCGTTTAAATCCGGTAGGCGCTGAATCGTTCGTCCAGTTCAGTGCCAAAAGCAAGGTTAGTGTAGTTGCTGAGCACCTTGACCGATATGGCGAGAATGATGTTCAGTACATGCTGTTCAGTGAAGCCTGCCTGGATGAAGGCTGCGACCTTTTCGGCTTCGGGTTTGCCGAGGTTTCGAACCAGCGACTGCGTCAACGCAAACAGGGCTGCCAACCGTTCGTCGGGAATCGTGGAGCCCGAGCGAATGGCCTCCAGCACGTTGGCGGGAACGCCGGACACCTTGTCGGCAATCATGCTGTGGGCGGCGGTGCAGTACTGGCAGCCGTTGACCTGACTGATCGCCAGGAAAACCACTTCTTGTTCGACAGGGCTGAAACCTGATTGCTTGCGAAACAGGTTGTAGCCATGCAGATAGGTATCCAGTACGCCCGGAACGTTGACCATGTTGGCGTACATGTTCGGGATGAACCCCATTTGTTTCTGGACCGACTCCAGAATGTCGCGCTGGCCCGCTTCGGCGGTATCATGACTGACCGGAGTCAGCTCGGAAAGGTAACGATTGCCCATGATGTTCTCCTGATGGATCGGAGTGGATATCATAGGTATTGTTTATCTTCCTTTGTTGTCTGTTCGTCTTGAGTTTCTTGCCGATCATCGCGAATTGCCGTGTTCATGCGTCAGTGGCGCAACCCGGTTGGCTCTCAGCCATCGTGCCGGTGATTCGCCGATGCTTCTGGAAAACACCCTGGCAAATGAGCTGGTGTTTGCGTAGCCAGCTGCATTGGCCACTTTGTCCAGGGGCTCGCCGGCTTTCAGCAGCTTCTGGGCCAGCATCATGCGCCAGTTTGTCAGGTAGTCGCCTGCCGTCATTCCCGTAATCTGGCGAAACCGCAGGGCAAACCGGGCCCGCGACATGCCTGCAGTGTTCGCCATGTCTTCAAGCGTCCATGGCTTTGCCGGTTGCTCATGAATTGCCGTCAGTGCGCGTGCTATGCGCTTGTCGGCCAGGCCGGCCAGCGCACCGCGCTCGGCCAGTTGCTGTTCTATGCAGTGACGCAGCAGGTGAATGATGACCAGCTCGCACGACCGGTTCAGCAGCGCCTGGCGCCCAGGGCGCTCACCTCGGGCTTCTGCCAGCATGGCGTCCAGAATGGCTGACATCCCCTGGATGTCAGCCAGCCCCACCATCAGAACATCCGGCAGGGATTCACTGATGGAGTTTTTCATGCCGGCGTTGAAATGGACGGTGCCGCAGATGACGTCAGCTCCGTCGGGGTTCTCAACGATCAGTTGGTGGTTGTCCGGGCGTGGCAGCAGTACGAGGGTGGGTTCCGTGATGGTCACGACGTCAGCCCCGGGGGCGATCAGCTTGACAGTACCGCTGCGAATGACGTGCAGGTGGGCGCTGGTGGTGTCGCGTTGGAAATCGTGGCGGCCGCAGATGTTTCCGGCATAGAAAACCCCCGCGCTCATGGAGAAGTGGTCAAGCAAGGTGTCGAGGGTGGTCATTGATAACGGAACCGGCGCGTTTATTGCTCTGTTTTCATGCTTAGAGGGTCTGGCCCAGACAAATTCATGTGATCTGCTCTGGCCAGTATAGTGCTTGGGTTAGCGTAGCAGCATTCGGGCATCGAGCCTCATTTTTGATGGCCGCAAAAATAATGCGTGGCAGGTGTAACCCAACGCCCGTCGCGACCGAATTAAAGGGTGTATCACCAGAAATACCCCAATCGCCAAAGGAGACCCTATGAAAAACCTTGCCAAATTATCCGCACTCGCGTTGACCTCGGCTATCTCAATGTCACCCGCCTTGGCCCAGTGTGGTTCCAAGTGCGCCTCGCGATGCCAAGGCCGATGTGCTGCGAGCGCAACGAAATGTGGAGCCAAGTGTTCCGCAAAGTGCGGTGCGAAGTGTGCGGCGAAATGTGGTGCCAAGTGTGCGGCGAAATGTGGCGCCAAGTGCGGTGTCAAGGCTGACGCAAGCCTGATACAGCGTCCAGCCGGGTACAAGCCCAACTACAGTGCGTCCAATGCTGCGCAGGTTGCTGCCGGTGAAACCCTGTTTAGAAGTACTAGGCTCTCGTCGAACGGTTTGTCATGTGCGACTTGTCACACTGATGGCGCTGGCTTTACCCCGGGGTTTGCCAAGCCGTTTCCTCATTTGATGCAGATGGCTTCGATGAATTACGGTGTGGGTGAGATATTTGCTGATGAGGCGGTTCAGGTTTGCATGGCAGGCCCGATGGCCACCAAGCCGTTGGCCTGGGACTCGGCCGACCTGCAGAACTTGTCTGCTTACGTTTTATCAGAGCAGGCCAGGTTTGCGAAGAAGTAAAGTCACGGCTGCGCGTTTCGGACCGAAGGTAACTGCACGTTCGCTGGCAAACGCGTTCGTTGGGCTTGAGCGTGAGCGACGTGCAGGCGGGCTTAGCTTGGTAGACCATCTGTGCGGATCGGAGCCACCGATAGACGAAACGTTGCACTACCCGGACAATGATTGCCAGGATCCACTTACCGGGGCACAGTATTTCCTGCACCGGCACGGCAGCGAAGGCCTGGGCGTTACCACCCACCTGCATCTGTTTAAGCGGTGGCGCACGCCCGAGATCGAGGCCGCCGGGCTAGATGGCACCATTACTCATCTGGTGGCATTTGAGTTAGATGCCACTGGTGCGGCCTCACATTGTTTTAGTGTCAACCAGTGGGTCGTGGGCGATTACTGGTTAAGTGCATCAGAGACAGTGACGCTCTTTGATGGATGGCAGTTCGATCTGCGGGGCAGTCGAGCCGAGGGGGCTTGGGCTTTCTGGCACCGCTGGGTCGCTGGGTTGGTCGCGTACTACCTTCATGGTCCGGTGACCGAATCATTGCATGCCCGCGACGAGGCTTTGGATCGCCAACTTGAACAATACCCTGAGTGCAATGTATTGCAAGACCGCTCATTGGAAGTGTTTGGCCGATTGGGGCTGCCGCAACCCACGCTCGCCTGACGAACACTCTGACTCAGTGAGAGGGTAAATTCTTGAAGTATACGTATCCTAATCGGACATCGGGAACGTCGAGCATGTGGCCCATGTTACGCACTGTGTGCATCAGTTTCCGAAGGGGTGCGAATACATACCTGCATTTCGGAAAAGCCAAAAGGTTTAACCAGCTAGTTGTCGGCGCGCAATCTTAGTCCTTGCCCCCTGTTCTCAACACGGTCGCGGGCGGTAGGAAACAGCACGTGGATGCCGTCTACTGTGTGTTGCGCAGGGCTTGAACAATGTGCCAGAGCCGTTTGATTCTTGCACCGTTGGCTGGAACATAGCCACCACACACTCCCCCAGAAAAAACAAAGTCAGATCGCCCCACGGGCGATATTGGCGCTCGCCGCGCGGCCGGTGGTCGCAGTCAGGTGCTGGTGGGCCTGGTGTGCGTTGCCCTGAGTACGCCGCCCAAACCGCCGACTGTACTGCAGTCCATTCCCGCTGCCCTGGCTTTCGCGGCATAAACGGCCCGCTCCCCGCGTGGCGGGTCCTCTCCATTTATTCCACGGTCCTGTTCATCGAGCCCGTACGGCAGTTCAGCACGGCAAGGCGACGAACTCACAGCAACGGCGGCAAACCGGGCCCAGCGTAGTACTGCGACAACCGCAAACCCTACAACAGGCTCGGAATCTTCAGCCCCGGTCAGCAGTGAACAGCCTTGACACCCTGAACCGATTCCAGCCTGGAGGGAATACACCATGAAAGAGTACCAATCGCTTGCGCTTGCCCTGGACAACATGAACGACAGCCTGCCGCTGTATGTGAAAAGCCCGCGTGGTCGCTACCAGCCCGCACGTGACGACCAGATTCTGGCCGCAGCACGTCAGGCGGCAGACAGCCTGATCAGCAAAGAGCAGGCACTGAACCAGCCCCCGGTTGTTGAGGCGTTTTTCAAGGCGAAGCTGGCCGGCCTGGGCCACGAATGCGCCGCCGTAGCGTATCTGGACCACCAGTTCAGACTGATTCGCTACATGGAAATATCGCAGGGCACCATCAGCCAGGCATCGGTTTACCCGCGTGAGGTCGTGAAGACGGGGCTTCGTTTGAATGCTTCGGCAGTGATTATGGCCCATAACCACCCGAGCGGATCGCCGACCCCAAGCCAGGCCGACATCACCTTGACGACGCACCTGAGAAAGGCACTGGCGCTAATTGATCTTCGCTTGCTGGATCACATCATTGTGACCGGTAAAGGCACGTCGTCGATGGCGTCTATGGGGCTGATTTGATCTAAGCGGGCCGGTTTATCACCGGCCCGCGTTATGAAAAGAAAAACTGTTCGGAACTTTTATGTTGCGGTGTGTCAAAACTAGTAACTCCGGAGTAAGAATCACTCGCAACAAAACTAATAAGGGAGTTTGCAATGGATTTTTTCGCCATTGAAGATCACCTGGTTCACTGCTACACGCGGGGACAGGCGATGGCCGACGGGATGCTTGTCGATATCAGCGAGGCAGCCGTCGAAGCAGGGTTCAGGGCTCCGGTCGCCATGACCAGAACCGCATGGGCCGATTGCGTGGAGTGGTCACAAGCCACTGCCGACCGCAAGGCGATATTGCAGGATGAGGAGGGCAGGCTGTGGGATGTGGTGTACATGGCCATGTTGGCCGCACGCCGCAGTGAAGGCATGTCGCGCACGGTGTTCGACGTGTACCGCGTGCCAGTCACTGGCAAGGGCGTGAAACCGCGCCGAACTACGCTGGTCATGCAAATTGGCCCCGGTGATATCGGGGAGCCAGTCATCACGATTTCTCTTCCCGGCGAAGACTGAAATTAGATACCCCGATCCGGCAGGCCCGCGAAAGCCGAGCGCCGGATCATCGAAATCATTCATAGGAACGCGACATCATGACGCATGATCTGGATAGCCTGGCACAGGCAGTTTGGCGGTCTCATTTTCTGGGTACTTCGTACCGGCTGCCGGCCATGACGGCCAAAGAGCTGGGCATACTTTGCCGTTTACTGGAGTTCCCAACGACGCGTGACGCGGTAAACGCCGGCGGTAGTGTGCTGCAGTAACAGCGGGAGGCGGAAAAAAGGCTGCACTGGCTGGGCGCCAGCGCAGCCTTTTTTCATACAACAAGCTGAATCGTGCGCTTCGGCTGCTGGTAGTGGTATGCGTCAGTTGAATGCCTGAGTGATGCGGGGGAGGGGATGCGTTCCCTTTTTTGGAATGATGGTGACGGTGAGTGTTCCCCGGCGTTTCCGGGCCCCAAGGTATAGACCTTGCAGTCACTGACGTGCCTGCAGACGCCTTGAAGTGCTGAAACGTGAAGCGTGTTTCATCCCTTAAAGGCGTCACACATGACGCACCCTGGTTGGGTGGGAGGGATGCAGGCATGTGTTGGACATCGGCGGCTTGCCAGCGAAAGTATTTGTGGCCGCAACAGAGCTGAGTTATTGTTTATTTTATTGATTTTTATAGCAAACTATGTAGGCCAGTTGTGGCTTCCAGTTTTCGTGAAGTGGCCTAGTTGGGCTGCATGATTGGGCGGGAGTTGAGTGCGATACGGCATAAGTACCCGCTTGATACCCGATTGAGACAGTTTGAGACTTTCGTTGCACTCCTTGGGGATTATCCGATGAGCGAGTGGATAGGGGTTGAGGACGTAGGTGCCTCTGGCGCCATGTTTGAGGTGGAATCTCTTTCGAGAGAGCATGGCTGACTGCCTGAAAACGGCCAGAAGCCGACGCTCGATAAGGAGGACTTATGGCGAGCTATGGCATGCATGGAGGCTCGATAAAGGTACGCGTCTGGTAAGCTGTGCCACTTGATTCTTAGCTACAGTTCTCAGTCATGAACATCCTTCTATTTCTCGGCGGGCTTTTCTTGCTGGTCATGGGTGCCAGCTTGTTGGTGCGAGGCTCTTCCAAGCTGGCCCTGTCGTTTGGCATCAGTCCGCTGGTCGTGGGACTGACGATCGTTGCGCTCGGCACAAGCGCACCCGAGGTTGCAGTCAGCGTGGGGGCCGTGCTCGATGGGAAAACCGACATTGCCATTGGCAACGTGGTGGGCAGCAACATATTCAACGTTCTGTTCATCCTTGGCATCAGCGCGTTGATTGCACCGCTGGTGGTCAACATTCAGCTGATACGCCAGGAGGTACCGATCATGATCGGTGCATGTTTTCTCTTGCTCGCCTTGGGGTTGGACGGTCAACTTTCTTTTTTCGATGGCGGTTTTCTCTTCGTGCTGCTGGTGTCTTACACAGTGTTCCTGATCGTGCAGTCACGGCGCGAAACCCAGCTCGCCAAGGACGAATACGCGGGTGAGATCAAACCCTCTGCCCCCGGCGCCTGGGACGATCGGTTGCCGGTTCAGTTGCTGCTGATTGCCGCTGGCCTAGCTGCGTTAGTGTTCGGCTCCGAGTACCTAGTGCAAGCATCGGTGAGTTTCGCCAAGGCCATGGGTGTGAGCGACCTGATCATTGGGCTGACCATCGTTGCCGCTGGTACCAGCATGCCCGAGGTTGCCACCAGCATCGCCGCAGTCATCAAGGGCGAACGGGACATCGCAGTGGGCAATGTGGTGGGAAGCAATACCTTCAACATTCTGGGCTGCCTGGGTGTCTCGGGCCTAGTGTCGGGTGACCTGGGGTTGGACATGGCTCCATCGCTGCTGGCCTTTGACATCTGGGTCATGGTGGCAGTGTCGTTTGCCTGCCTCCCCGTGTTCATGACTGGTCGCGAGATCGCTCGCTGGGAAGGCGGGGTCTTTCTGGGCTACTACGTCGCATACGTGGCTTACTTGATCATGGCCGCGCAGCAGCACGATGCGCTGCCAGCATTCTCGGGCGTCATGCTCAGCTTCGTCGTACCGCTGACGGTCGTGACGCTGGTTGTTGTGTTGATCCGCCGCCCAGTAAAGAAAGGATAAAGCATAAAACTTTGCCCTCTATCACTAGCTAATGACTGCTATGGGTCGAAAACAGCCGTTCGCTCTGATGGCAGCTATCGACCCGTTGCAGACCCCCAGACATATGGAAAGCTGACGCTCAACGTGGAGTTAGCCGGCGCGGCGCGGCTTCATCGCGCAGCGTCCGTGTTGATGGATGGGTTAGAACTCTCTGGGGCACACATTTGAGAAAGACTATTTTTCAGCCAACGCAAAACCCGCGTTGCCAGATGCAACCACTGAGACAAATACAAACGGCACTGGACTAGTATTTAGAGCGCCATGCACTTGGCCAGGTTTTGCTATGGCAATATCTCCAGCCTTTAGATGAGCGACTTTGCCGCCTCCTTGGTAATACTCAGCCTCTCCAGAGATAACCGTCCAAGTATCTTGGCCGTCCGGGTGAACATGAGCGGTTATTTCTTGCCCAGGATGGGCATGCCAAACAACAACTGCTGAGTCCTTGGTTTCCAGAACCACTGAACGAATTGGTTCGCCGTCAGACGGACGAATATATTCTGTTACCGAAAATATTCTTGATTCCATTTCCATATCCACTCCAAAAATCAATTTGGCTTGAGAAGTTATTACAGAACAACTGTATCCGAGAGTTCTACGTTGCCGATAACCGGCCCGAAACGGCGGCGCAACGCGCCGCTGTTGGGGGTCCGTGTTCATCGGCGGGTTAGACCTGTGCTTGCGTAAGACGAATATCGACTTCTCGGTCGACGTATTTCCATTCCTCTGACGCACGCAGTTCGGAAAGCAGCCTGTTGAACTCAACCTCATGAATTGGCGCGTATTCGAACCAATTCAGAAAATCGAACGGTTCATTCTCTGAGAGGTCGCGGCAGTGGTGGAGCTTGCGCGCTACTGCAGGCAAATACTGAAGCCCGATTTGGACGTGCTTCGACTGTTCGAAAACGCTCCGGCGTTCGTCTTGCGTGAGCTCCCACCAAGCTGCGTTCTTCCGGATCGGTATTAGCGCACCGCACGTTGCTTCTGGGCGCGCCAGACCTTGCTGCTTCGCTACAATTTCATTCTTCTCTGCGCGCATGACATATCGTTCATTGCTGGTTATTCCACGAAGTATCCAGGGTGCATTGGTTTCAGACTGCAACTCTGAAGCGGATACGACGTTGAGCCTTTTGGCTTCAGGCAGGGGCTCGCCAACTCTCGTTTCGGCCCTGACAATCCGCCAAGGGCCAATGTCTGCGCCGACGAAAGCAAATAATCGTGTATCCATTTCAATCTTTCATGTGTGAATGTTTTAACTCTTGCAGCTTCGAAGAACCTATCTGCCGATCCCGTGATTGTACATCATCGCCTCCGCGCAACTGCGACGACCGCCCGCAGCAATCACATTGAACTTTCGAATCGAAACTGCTGAAGCGAACCTACGCGGACGTACGGCCGCAGTCTGTGCGCTGCCGGACGGAGCGCTGCCAATTTGCGCCTACTGGCAGGCTGTGAGTGCGCGGATGGGCCAGCGACCTCCCTTCATAGAGGGAGCGAAGCAGGTCAGAGACACTATTGAACGTCCGCTACCGGGAAGATGCTTGACCGTCCGCAACTGGCCGAAACCTGTCAAACCAATCATTTGGCAGTCACGCTCTGAGGAGCATTGGATTCCCTATAAAATCGCATCAAAAAATGAATCAATGTTTCCCCCTTTTACTCCATCCCGCACGGCCAGATCAATAGCCAGACCCTTCCTCCTTGCCGTTGCCACTGCCTCCGGCAACTTCGCCTCATCATTTGTGAACACCTTCACACTGTGCCTCTCCCGCGAAATGCTCACGTAGTAGGTATCCTGGGCCATTGTTCTGCTATGGCTTTCCGCGTTGTACAGCACGCGGTCACAGGTCAGTCCCTGGGCGCTGTGGGCGGTGGTGGCGTAGGCGTGATCCAGGTGCAGCGGTTGACTGGCAGGCAGTTCAATCCGGCGGTTTGCTGCCTGAACGGTCACATGCGTGTCTGACACGTGCACCACCTGTAGCCTTTGTCCGTTCACCAGATCCAGCTCGGCGTTGTTGCGCGTGATGCGTACCCAGTCGCCGGGTGAAAGTTCGGACCGGTGTTCGCGGTACACCGAGAGTTTCGACAGGCTTCTAAGGTTGACCTCAAGGGCTTCCGATCCAGGTTTGCCGTAAGGCACCACGCTGATTCGGTCAGCATGCTCATCGCAGCGCGTCACCCGATACAGCTGCCCGCGCCGCAGGCCGCAGCGGTAGTCGCGTTCGGGCTGGATGATGTCGCCCTGGGTGTAATACTTCGCGCAGCGCCGCTCTGCGCGGGTGGTGTCGTGGCGGGTCAGCAGGGTGAACATCTTGCCCTGGCCTTTCAAGCCCAGCAGTTCATGCACGCGCTCGTTGATGGCCTGGCGTGACGCATTGGTGCCGGTCACGATCAGGGTTTTACCCTGCTCAAACGCACTTAGGGCGGTGTATTCCTGAGCAATCGCGTTATATCGATCCTTTCCGTCACGGGTTTTACCGCCATGCTCATCGGTGGTGATGGCATCCGGAATGCACACCACGTCATCAAGCAGTTTCAGCGATTCACTTGCCCGGCCGGTGGCCGCCAGCGTCACGGCCTGGCGCAGCCGGTCGCTTTGCTGGCGTTGGATGTCGCTCATCACCACGGTTTTCATGCCTTGTTCCTGTAGCAGGGCAAAGGCGCGGCCGGCTTCCACGGCTTTGGTTTGCGCGGTGTCGCCCAGCGTCACGATCTTGGCGCCGGTGGCTTGCACCTGGGCCAGCAGTTTGTCCATCTGGCGCACAGGAATTACCCCGGCTTCGTCAATCACCACCACGGTTTTCGGGCCCATGTCGTGTCTGGCCCGGCGTTTGTTGCGGGCGTTCAGGAAGGCCGACACGGTTTGGGCGGCAATGCCATCTTCGCGAAGATTGTTCACTTGGTTGCCATAAGGGGCCAGCGCCACCATGCTTAACCCCTGGCGCTGCAGCAGTTCCTTGGCCGTCTGCAGGGCATATGATTTGCCCGTGCCGGCCATGCCTTGTATGCCGGTGATCTGGTTGGGGTGATTCAGAATCAGCTCTACGGCTTCGCGTTGGCCGGCGGTCAAGCCCTTGTCTTTTAGGGCATCTTGCAGAATTGCAGGGGACATGACGGGTTGCACGGCACCACGGCCTTGCCGTTCTGCCTGCACAATGCGTTGTTCTGCCCCCAGGGCTACACGGGTGGCATAGGTGGGCTCATCAAACACCAATCGGCCTTCACGTATGGCGTTGTCTATGGTGTCAAGGGCATCGCCATAGGTGCGCCCATGTTCGGCCACCAGCAGCGTGGCCCAGCCTTCGCGGGTGCGGGCAGTGTCCTGCCTGTCTTGCGCGGGCCGGTAGTGCGGGGCATTGCTTAGCAGTGAGCCCCCGTCCAACCGGCGTTGCACGGCTTTCTTCACATCCAGCGGGCTGATGCGCCCGCCGGCATGGCGGACGGCCATGGCCAGAAGGTCAGATTCCGGCATCAGGCTTTCGCGTTCGGACAGGTGTTTGATGGCCCAGCCCAGCGCCGCATTGGCCACAAAGTCTGCCGGTTCGCGTTTTGAATCGGCCGTGGCGGTCGATGCCGCTGCACCGTTCTCTGGAACAACGCTGAACGTCATGCCGGCTTCGCGTGCCTGGGTCACCCAGTGCTGGAACAGCTCGTTGCGGCTCAGCTCGGCCGTTTTCTTCAGGCGGGTGGCGAGCGTCAGCATCTGCCGCTGTGCATGGCTGGCCGATTCGCGCTCTTTGCCGCGCTGGGCCAGGGCCGATTCCACCTGGGCGCTGCGTTTGCTGAACACGTCGATTTGTTCGCGACTGATGTGGGCCAGCTCGATATGGTTCTTTTCATACCGCACGCCATAGCCCAGTTCGCGCACGCGCTTGTCCAGTTCGGCCATGTACACGGCATCCTGCAGCTTGCGCAGTTTTATGATCTGTTCGTTCGACAAGGCCACCCAGTTGCCGTCTTTGCGCTGGGTGGCGTTCATGATCACTGCATGGGTGTGCAGGTTTGGGTCGGGCGGGGCATTCGGGGTAGGGCGGGCGGTTTCATGGCGGAAGGTGGCCACAATCAGGTTGTCGGTCTGTTCCACCCGGGTTTTGCCGTGGTCTTTCTGGCGGGCCTGCGTCAGGTGGCTTTCGATGTAGTTCAGGGTGTGGGCAACCGCCGCATCGTGGGCCTGCACCAGCCGTGCATCGGTGCCCACCAGCGCTTGCAGGGTCAGGCTTTTGGGGGCACTGAAGGTCAGGTCGATGCCGGCACGGGCGCGGCTGTCCTTGCGGATGGAACGACCGGCGCGTACGCCTTCACCGAATTCCCCGCGCAGCATGGCGTGAAACTGCTTCACGTCCACAGGCCCGCTCACGCCCAGGCGACGCGCGCCCTCGCCATGCCAGGCGGTGGCACCGGCATCGCGGCTGTAGTAATCATCGGCTTGTTCGCCGTAGTAGTGGGTAGCCCGGTCGGCTTCGGCCCGGTAAAGAATGCTGTAGGTAATCATGCGCAAAGCTCGCAAGGGGATGACATGAGAAAAAGACATGACACATGGCGGTCATGTACTGACCAGTGAATCTTGCGCTCTAGGGGAAAACCCGGTTATAGGCAGGTTTCACACACAGTTATCCACGGTTTTTGTGGATAAGCCGGTTGGTGTTGATGACAACGCTGGCGGATGGATGCGCTGCAGCTGGGCCGATTCCTGGAACGGATCGGTGCGCTGTGCAAAACGCGTGAACTGCATGGCCACCTTGGCAACGGGGTGATTGCCGGCGAAGGCGACATACCCTGTCAGTTCAGGGAAAGACTGGATTTCCGACGGGGTGACCACGCGTTCGGTGCTGCGCACCAGGCGGTCTGACGTGTTGCGAGAGTCAACGGATCGGGACACGCTGTAATCCGGGCGAATCACTTCGTGCTCGCCCAGGCTTTTGCTCATGTCCTCGGCGGTTTGCGGGTCGGTGCGTGAGCCGCCCAGCACCACCAGGTTGCGAAACGAGGCGCGCAGCGTCTGGGCCATGGTGCGCCCGTAGATGTAGTCCAGCTGCGAGGTGCTTTGCAGGCCGGCCACAATGCGCAGCCCGTTCTTGCGGCCTTTGGTCAGGCCGGCTTCCAGCGAGGGCAGGGCTTCCAGGCTGGCCAGCTCGTCGATAAACAGCCACCAGCGCCGGGCCCGGTCTTCGGGCATCGACAGAATCGAGGTAATGAACACGTCGGCCCAGGCCGAGACCAGCGGCTTCATGGCGCTGGCCATGTCTTCGCGCCAGTTGATGTACAGATTGCCGCCTGCCGGGTCATCCAGCCAGTCGCGTATCGAAAACCTTCCGGGTTTCATGCTGGTGTGTTCCGACAGTTTGTTCGAGAGCACGAAGCGGGCCGACGACAAGGCTTTGCTGGCCTCGCTGGAGCCCACAAAGAGTGATTCGGCCAGCGTGCCCTCCAGAAATTTCTTCAGCTCACCGGGGTCTTCAATGGTGCACAGGCGAAACAGGTCCATGACGTTGGCACGTACAGGGTCGGTCTGGTACAGCTTGCGGGCCGTTTCGCGCAGCAGCAGGCGCCCGAAGTCGTTCCACTCCTCGGCGTTCTTGTCCTGGCTCATGGGCACCATGGAATGAGCAAGCCGCTTCCAGTCATAGTCAGCCCGGATTTCGTTGAAGAAACTCCAGCCTTCGCTGCGGATGTCGTAGGGGTTCAGGATCACGTCGCCGTCCTTCCAAAACTTGCTCATCAGGTCGCCGTTCGGGTCGATGACGATCATGCGGTCGCCCCGCTGGCACACAGAGGCGGCCAGACCGCGCAGCAGCACCGACTTGCCCGATCCGGTGGCCCCGCCAATCATCAGGTGCAGGTTTTCCAGTTTGGTGGGCATGGGGATGCCGGCCACATCCACCTGCGCGGTGCCCGCTTCCCGGCACAGGCGCATCAGGCGCGGCGCGGTGACGGACTGCGTGCCGCGAATAAAGCGCTTGTAGCCATCGCCTTCAAAGCCGTCAGTGCGGGTGGCTCGGCCCAGGAACATAATGCCGGCCAGCGCCAGCGCGAGGCCCAGTGCCAGGGCACCGTACAGCCATGGATTCACGGGCGTGGCCAGTATCAATTGCCACACGAGAGGCCAGTTCCAGACGGTCGGGCTCAACGGGTAAAGCCAGCTGGCAGCCAGTGCCCACAGGCCGCAAGGGCCGGCCAGCAACAGAAGCGCCGCGATGCGGCGCCGGGTGATGGGAGACATGAAACGGTTTCCTTTGACGAAGCTCAGCGGTGATTGGCCGGGGGAGTTCAGTTCTGCCAATTCAACCCATCCAATTCAACCCAGATAGCGGGCCAGTGCCATGCCGGCCAGCAGCCCGCCCAGGGCGCCGGCAGCGCCGCCCGCGACGATTGCTGCAAGCGCGATACGTCGCGCCGACTGGTGGGCGATGCGGGCGTACTGGGCACTGTCATGCGCCAGTGATTGCAGCCGCGTGTGCGTGGGGGCCAGGGTCTGGTGCAGGCGGTGCTGCAGCTCGTCCTGCAATCGCTGGCTGCCCGCCTGCAGGCTTTGCTGAGCCTGCAGACCCAGCTCCGTGGGCAAATTCGTGAGGGATTGCGATACCGCTTCCAGACGGGCTGCGAGCTTGACGAGATCGCCCACGGTGTCTGCCTGACGGGCATTCACGCCTTCGATGCGCTGGGTCAGGTCGGCCACCTCGCCCAGCACCTCGTGGTACAGAAAATCCAGCTTGCTGCGGTTGGGATGGCGTTCCTGACTCATGGGTTTACTCCTCGAACAGGGCGGCAAAGGCGATGTTCAGTTGCCTGTCCACCGGCTTTGCCAGGGCGCGCAGGGCGTGCCGGTTGGTAAGGTGGGTGATGCGGGCCGTGTCGGCGTGATCAGCCTGGCGCAGCAGGCTGCGGTAGTCGGTCTGGTCAGCCAGCACGTCGGCGATGCTGGTGCGCGCGTCGGCCAGCAGTTCAAACACCTCGTTCTCGTAGACCAGCGCCTGGGCATTGGCCACGAAATCGCCCGTCTTGCTGGCATAGGTCAGCACGGGCAAGAACTCTTCTTCCACGTCGCTTTGCACGCGGTTGAACAGCACCCGGATGCGTTCGGGCGCCACGCCCAGATTCACCAGGGCAGTGATGGTCTTGATGGTTTCGCGTTGCGCCTTGCCCGTGCCGATCACGGGTAGCACGAAAAAGTCGATCTCCTCGTAGGCGCCTTCGTAACGCGTCATGGCCGACAGAAAATCCTCGATGTTGCTGGCGCCCACATCGACGATGGCATCGTGCAGGCGCAGCAGGTCGCGAAACAGCTTGCCAAACTGCTCTCCGCGCAACTGGTCGATATCCAGCCCAAGGTCTGCGGCGGTTTCGTTGGTGGTTTCCACGGCAAAGATGGGCGCGTGGTTCATGCGCGGGGCCAGCAGGTGCGAGGCAACAATGGTCTTGCCTACGGATCCGCTGTAGTTCAGAACGGCAACTTTCATGGGGTTTACTCCTGGGGGTTTGAGCGGTTGGGAAATGCGGGGGATTGGGTGGGATCGGTTCCTGCCTTGGCGTGCCGGGCCTGGCGTCGCATGGCTTCGCCTTCGCGGCGCAGTGCATCCAGGTCGACTTCCATGCTGCGAATCTTGCGAAGGTCTGCCGGGTTCTCGATGCGGTTCGGCTGGCCCCGCACAGCGGCGTCTGGCGCTGCCGGTGGCGGGCCGGGCGGTGATGGTTGCACCGTGTTCACTTCGCCGGCCCGCCGGGCTTTGCGGTGCTGGTACAGCTGCTTGGCCAGATCGTGCAGGCTGATGTCCAGGCCCGCGCGGTTCAGCTGCTCGACGATCACCTTTCGCGGGGCACCGGCGGCCAGACGTTGGACGATGCGTGGCAGCAGCGGGCGTAGCCGGGCGGCTTTGGGCGCGAAGGGTTCGCCCTGGGCCAGCAGCAGGCGCAGTTCCTCAACGTAGGGTTCATCGTTCATGACGGCTCTCCGTGCAGGGCCAGCGCCGTCGGCCCTTTGGCTGCCAGCCGGCAGTGCTTGCGGTAGCGGTACAGGGCAGTGCGAAAGGTTTTCATGGGTACGGGAAAGCCGGCTTCGTGCAGGTCTTCCACGATGGCGCTGTGCGGCACGCCTTCGGCCAGTCGCGTTTCGATGTAGGGCATCAGGGCACGCAGTCTGGCAGCGGTGCTGGCGCGCGGGTCGGTGGCGTTCAGGCGGGTGCGGATTTGCGACGCGTAAAAGCTGGGGGTCATGGGCGGCATCCTGAAAAGGCAGGGTGAAAAGCACACGCTGTGAAACCAGTTGTTCACAGGCCGTGCTGGTAGAAAGAAGGTAGAAATAAAGGTAGAGGTAGAGGAAGTCGCTGGAAAGCCTTTAACCATGCGGGTTTCAAAAGTCGTCACGGCTTGTTCTGACGATCTGAAGGCTTGTTATGACGATTTCACGGCTTCTTCTGACGAAGGGCGCGGCTTGTTATGACGACGCGAAACGGCAGTTATCCACAGGCCTGGAACGCCCGGAAAACGGTTTGTTATGACGACGAAAATGGCTTCTTGCGACGACGAAACGGCGCATTTCAGAAACCCGGAAACGGCTTCTTATGACGAGATTTCGCTACTTCTCAACACGGTTCCAGACGGCCTGCTCATTGCCCCGGCTGGCCACATCGATGCGCGGGCTGGCGATGATGTTCAGTGCTTCCAGTTCCAACAGCGAGCGCTCCAGCACGGCGCGAAACTTGTGCATGGGCCCGGCGTAGACCGCCCGTTCCTTGAGAATCTGCAGGCTGTAGCGCTGTTCCTGGTCCGACGATGTGCCGATGAGCCGCTGCAGGCTTTTGGACAGCTCATGGCGCATTTGCAGGCGCTTTTCCCAGTCCACCAGGGTGTATTCGCGGTTGGCAAATATCTGTGACCAGCGCGGGTCGATGAACAGCTGGTACTCGCCGTTTTCGTAGTCAAAGCCGCCAATCATGGGCAACACCCGTGTGGCTGGGTGGTGGCCGCAGCTGTACTTGATGGAGCCGTCCGGGCGTTTGGCCTCGATGCGCAGGCAGAACTGCGCCAGATCGTGCATGCCTGTGTGCAGCCAGTCGTAGGCGCTGCCCCCGGTGGGGCGGCCCAACGCGCGCAGAAAGTCGGCGCGGTTGATGCGCGGGGCCTGCCCGGTTTGCACGGTGGTTTGCAGGAACATCGCGTGCATCCAGATATCGGCATGGTCTTCGGTCAGTTGCTTGCCGGTGCCCTTCAGAAGAATGTTCTTGCCCGTCAGAAAGGTGGCGTCATCGTGGTAGGCGCGCCAGCCCCGGCGTACCGGAGCAAACAGGCCCGATCGGGCGATGTAGTTCGGAATCGCCCGCACTGCCTCGGTCAGGCCGGGCAGCACCAGTGCCGCGCCTGATGACGCGGCGGCTGCAGAGGGTTCCGGGGCCAGGGCGGCTTTGAGGGTCAGTCGCTCCATTACCTGGTTCAGGCGCTGCAGGTTGGTCGGGCGTGGTGTGGTTTTCGGGTTGGGTGTGCGGTGTGGTGTCATCATGGGCGTGGGCATGAACGCAGCGCGCAGGCGCGCCCGCCGGTCTTACCGCCGCTCTGGCACGCCTGCTGCTGTGTGGGGTGAAGGGTGGCGCGGGCGTGTGTCAGGTGGCTTTACGCCGCCATGGCCGCGCGCCTTCGAGGCACGAACCACAGCTGTTTGAGCCTGAAATGCTCAAGAAACACCACGGCATCCACGGTATGGGCCAGAAAATGCTGGATCGTGGCCAGATCCAGGCGGCCGCCGGACGGTGATTGCTTGATCAGCACGGCCAGCCTGTCGAACGCATCGGCGGCGCTGTTGGCGTGTGTGGTGGTTACCGACCCGGGGTGCCCGGTGTTCAGTGCCGCCAGGTAATCCCAGGTTTCGGGCCCGCGCAGCTCGGTCAGAAAGATGCGGTCAGGGGACAAGCGCATGCAGGCCCCGATGCAATCGGTGGCACTGACGCGGCCACTGCCCGAGCCGTACATCAGATGCACGCGGTTGGCGTGATCGGGCAGCGCCAGTTCGTGTACGTCCTCAATGGTGATCAGCCGTTCGTCGCTGGGGACGCGGGCAATCAGAGAGCGGGCGAAGGTGGTTTTTCCTGAACCCGTGGCGCCGGCCACGACGATGTTGCGCCGGCGTTGTACCGCCTCATGCAGGAAGCCGGTGATATCACCACTCTGTTTCAGTTTCAGCAAGAAGGCATCCTCGTGAGACAGCCCGTTGGCGTCATAGTCGTTTTCCGACAAGGTTACTTCGGCCAGCGCGCCCTGGGCGTGCAGTTCTTCCAGGCTCAGGGCTGCTACGGCATGCTTGCGGATGTTGATGGCCACGCTGCCATCCAGGCAGGCCGGTGGTTGCACGATCTGGCAGCGTTGGCCATCGGGCAGAATGGCCGACACAATCGGCGCCGTTCCCAGGCCGTTGAAAACGATCAGCGCATTAATCAGGGCAGCTAGTGTGGCCGGGGTGAGTGCGGTGCAGGTGTGGGGCACCCAGTGCCCGGCGGTGCGAGCAAACAGGCTGTGCGGGCGCACAATGGCCAGTTCGGTGATGGCCGGATCATCCAGATAGGGCTGCAGCGGGCAAAGAAAGGTGCGCACGGCCAGTGATCTATCGAAGGGAGTGGACGAGGTGTGTGGGTTTGAGGTCATAGACTTGGCTGAAATCCAGATCACGGGCGACCATGATGCCGATGCGTTCGCCCTGGTTTTTGTAAAGGGTGGGAGGAATGTCCAGTGAACGCTCCAGAATGGCGGTGATGACTTCCTGTCCACCGTCCATCGTCGTGTCAAAGCGCACGTTGTTCTCGCCGCGCTGGCCCTGGTTCGACGCCCAGTTGCCCAGGTCGCCGATCAGGCTGAGCAGGATGGCGTTTCCGAACCTGTCCCAGAAGTGGTTGTCCACGTCGCCATCGATCCCGGCCTCGCCCAGGGGGCCTGTGCCGGGCGAGGCCAGATTCAGAATCACCCCGGTCGGTGTTTCCAGGCGGTTCCAGGTAATGAAGGCCCGCGCCTGGCCTTGGACTATGCCGCCCGACTGGTAGCCGGTGAACTTCGTGCCCCGGTCGATCAGCTTGACCTTGCCGTTGGCACTCATCACATCGTGGGTGGCCAGGCAGGTCAGCAGCCCGGGCTGGGTGCTGACCAGGCGGGTTTGCAAGGTGCAGTCGATCATGGTGCCCTGGGTGATCAGGAAATTGCGCTCGCCAAGCTGGCCGGCCACGGACGGCGCAAGTTCCAGCGGGCGCAGCTTGTCGGCCAGCGGGCCGGCGTCCTGCATGGGCGTGGCAACCGTTTGTGTTCTTGCCCCTGAACCGGCAGCGGTTTGTCCTGCGCCATCAGCCTGCAAGGGGCTGGCCAGGCGCCGTTCGGTCACGGGGTCGGCGCCTGGGGCGGTTACATGAGTGGCCTGAACGATGATCGGTAGCGGTGCAGGGGCTGGCGCGGGCGATGCCGCCGCCTCGCGCGCCGGGGGTGGCCGGCGAAGCTGGGGCGCTTCCAGTCGGTTCGTGATGCCGCTTGTCGTGGTGTTCAGGTCCGAGGCCGCCACCGCCTCATCACCGGGTGCATACCGGTGAAAGATGAATCCTAGCGTGATCGCCGTGGCGATCAGGGCGGTGAGCCACAGAAAGGCGCGCGCCCCGCGCGGGGCGCTTTTACGGGTATCGCCGAAGTCGGCCGGGCCGCGCTCCAGCTCCATCGCCTGGGCGGGGGGTGTCGCCTTTGCCGTACGTTCCTCGTCAGATGGGTGAGTATCTGTAGTCATCGGGCTTCCTTGGGTGGGGTGGCTGGTGGCAGGCGTTGGGGTTCGGCGCCGTTGACCACCCGCGTCACGTCAGGCGAGACCGTGCCGGTATGGGCCGGGGCCTCGGTTTTTCCATACGCCTCGTTGTGTATCGCCAGAACCTGGTTACCCAGGCGCACATGCCAGCGCGCGGCGGTTCGGTGCAGCACCATCGTGCGCTCATCGGCCATGTGGTAGTTGGTCATCACTTCCTGGCCTTCGGGGGTGACGCGGTACACGGCGGGGATGTCGGCCTGCCGGGCAAACTGCAGCCAGGTCTGACGCCCGTCATCCCAGGCATGCACCGGAGCCAGTGTCAGGTCGCCCGACTGGGTGTAGCCCTGCCAGTTCACGGGTGCACCTGCCTGCGCGAAGGCGGTGCGTATGGCGGTTTGCTCGCGGGCGGTTTGCGCCCGTTTCGCTGCGCTGTCCGGGTAGCGGATCACCAGCTTGTACAAGGCGCGTGCATCGGGCGTGTCCGAATAGGTCAACCGGAACGCGTAGCTTCGCCGGCTGGTTACCACGATCAGGTTGGTGTTGGCCTGCTCGGCAATGGGTTTGAAAAACAGGTGGTTGTCCTTGTGGGTGAAGGCATAGGCCGCGCTGTCGCCAAAGACGTGGTAGCTGTAGGTCTCGCCTTCTTCCAGCACGATGTGGGTGGCTACGCCGATCACGGCATCGAGCTGGATGACATCGGCCGGGTTGTAGGCGGCGTATCGCACGCGGTGATCGGCGCGCGAGGCTTTGGGGATGTCGAGTGCCAGGGCGGGAGCCCCGAGCAAGGCACCGGCAAGCAGCACGGGCAAGACAAACCAGCGTGCGGCGGGCTGGCGGCTTGTCAGGTCATTCAGTAAAGTCATGAGGGGTTTCCTTTCAGCGCGACAGGTCGCTGGCCAGGTCGTAGCGCACCACCTGAAAACCCAGCGGATTGCGCCGGGCAACGGCTTCAGTCAGCGGCACGTTGATGTATTCGTAGGCAATGGAGGCGATCAGATGGCGTTGCTGGCGCATCTGGCCGGTGCTCACGTCTTTTTCCGTGGTGGTAAAGCGCACCGTGGCCGCCGCGTTGGCCCCTAGCGTGATCGAATGCACCTGCACATCGATGGTGGCCAGGTCTGTCAGCCTGGCCGTCGGGGCGTTGGGCCCGTCAAAACGCTTGCCGTACTGGTTCTGGATGGCCGGGCTGCTCAGCAGGGCGCAGGTGTCAAACTGTTCCTGGATGGTCTGCCAGCTGTAGCCTTCGCAGTTCAGCACGTAGCTGTTCAGGAAATATTTGGCGATGCGGCTGCCGTAGTCTTGCAGCGGCTCGCCCAGGCGGCTTACATGGTCAATGGCGCCGGTGGCGTTGTCCACCCGCACCACATACATTTCAGGCGGTGATTTCAGGGGTGTGAGCCCGGCGACCGCGCCCACACCGGCCAGGGCCAGCAGGGCGGCGACGGTGGCGCAGCGCCAGGCCCGGTGGCGGCTGCGAACCAGCTCGCCCAGATAATCGCGCTCCAGGCCGCGTGAGCGTTCCAGGTGGGCGGCCAGTTCGTCGGATCGAAGAGGGTGTGTGCTCATGGCTCAGCGTCC
The DNA here is from genome assembly GCF_027257175.1 of Castellaniella sp. S9. Classification (GTDB taxonomy): domain Bacteria; phylum Pseudomonadota; class Gammaproteobacteria; order Burkholderiales; family Burkholderiaceae_B; genus Castellaniella. The sequence continues at coordinate 50,494 of NZ_JAPFGD010000003.1, forward strand.
TTGCGTCAGTGGCGGTGTGGCGTTCACCGGAACGCGGGGTGTGTCGGGAGGCAGCGGGGCCTGCGGCGCGTGAAAGGCGCAGCCGGCCAGCAGCCAGCCCGCCGTCAGGGCGGCAATCAAGGGTTTCATGGGTCAAGATGTCCTTTGCGTCCGGGCGGGTGCGTCCGGATGCGGGGTAACAGGAAGATGGGATAGCGGCTGTTTACGGGGTGCCGGGAGGCTTGGGGCCTGGGCCCGGCAGACGGGGCTTGATCAGGCTGCGCAGGCGCAAGGCGGTGTAGGCGCCGCGACTGGCCGCACCGATACCGAACTGGGCACCAAAGCCAGATGACAGCCCAGCCGCCATGCCAGGCAGCATGGTCATGATGACGATGCTGGCAATGGCGACCAGCAGTTGCCCGGCAAACAGGGCCATGAGGTTCACGTCGCCGCCATCGAGCCACTGGGCCATGGCGCGCACGAACTGCAGGTTCAGTTGCAGCAGTACGGCGAAGATCAGGCCTGCCAGCAGGGCCAGAAAGACAAAGTTCAGGGCCTGCGCCACCCAGCTGTCAAACATTTTGCGGGTAGGCTCAAACAGCAGAAAGGCAATGAATACGGGGCCTGAAGCCACGATCAATGCCATGCCCACCTTCACGACGATGGTGATGACGGCAATGATGCCGCCCACCAGCGCCGAGCTGACGGTGACCGCGAAGGTGAGCAGGGTGATGATGATCTGGCGGGCGTCGGGCACAAAATCGAACCAGCCCGAGTCGCCCGCGTTGCCCATGTTCTGTGTGGCCACCGAGGTTTCCTGCTGCAGTTTGTCGACCTGGGCTGCAACGGTGGTATCGCCGATCACCACCGAGGTCAGGGCATCGGGCAGGCCCAGCATGGTCTGGGCAATTTCCGTCTGGTACAGCCCGCCCGCTGTGGCGATCATGGCGATGATTGCCACGCCCACTGCCTTCTTGAAGAACTCGGTGACGGTCATGTTGCCCTGGCCGTGCATGATGGCAAAGGCGTAGGCCATGAATTGCAGGGTCAGCCCCAGGGTGATCACCGGCATCAGGGCGCTGGTCAGCTCGGCAATGGGTTGGGCCACAGCCGATTGCAGAACGGCTTCGGTTTGTGCGGTGATCCATTGGGCAATGCTTTCAGGGTCTTGGGGCGCGGCGACCTGGGTGCTCGCAAATCCGGCTGGCATCGCGGTGCCCCTACGGGTTCTGCCGGGCGCCGAACCAGCCGCCGTACACCCGTTCGGCCCGGGCATCGAGCAGTGCGCGTTCGGCCTGCAGCTGTTGCTGGGCCAGCTGAATGCGGGTCTGGTCGGTCTGGATGTTCGCCTGTTCAATGGCAATGCGTGCCTGAAGTTCCGCAATTTCCTTGGGATTGGTGGTTTCGTTGATCTTCGCCTGCAGTCCGTCGATGACTTCCAGGCGCTTTGTCATGGCGTCGTAGGCCCGCTGGGCCATCGCCTTGGCGGTTGCCTCGATGTTCAGCTTGCGCTCGGCCAGGGATTCCCTGTCCTGCGTGAAATTGACCGGGGCTTTCACCTGGTTCACCACGTCGTTGACGGCACCGGACAGTGCACTGTCCGGGTTGCCCAGCCGGTCGAGCAGCGCCTGTGCCTGGGCGGGCAGGGCGCCGCGTAGCTGGTCTTTGACGTCGGGGTTGGCCAGCACATAGCCGAACCCGGAGGATTGGGTAAGCGCCGCCAGCTGGGCCTTGGCCTGATCCAGCTGGCTTTTGGCGGTTTCCACCTGTTCGATCAACTGGTTCAGCTGTTCGACCGAGTTGATGTCCAGCGTGGGAATGCCGCCCAGGGCATGGGCAGGCAGGGGAACGTGTACGGCCAGCGCAAGGCTGATCGCAAGAAGACGGGGGTGAGACATGATGAATACTCCGGCGGGATGTCAGGGATACGCAACGGATACAGCGGCCATACCTTGTGAATACCGGCCAGTGACCGTTGCGAGACGGTTCGGGGATTAGCGGCGTGGGGGCACCTGGGTGGCTTGCTCGTAGTGCGCCTGGGTGATGCGGGAAAAACGGATGGACGGGTGATCGACATCGCTCAGGGTGTCGCTGGCCGGGTCAAGGCGCAGTTGCTTGCGCTGGTTGATCGTCAAGGTGTTGTCCGCCTTGAGCGCCGCCGGCTGGGCGGTAACGTCGTAGCTGCCGAAATTCATACGCCCGACGTTCACGATGTAGTGCTCGCCATCTGGTTTGATGTGCAGTGACATGGGGCGCTTGTCAGTTTGCTGCAGCCAGTAGCCGGTTACCTGCGGTGCTTGGGTGGCTTGTTCGCAACCGGCCAGCAAGAGGGCAGCACTTGCCGCGAAAAATGAAATCAGGACACGTGTGTGCATGGTGGGCAGGTCTCGCTTCGGTTCAGAATTCGTGGTCATGTTCTGCAATGCCCAGATCAATGCGCGAGAGCGCTGGCGCCGGTTCGATCCGCACATCGATCAGCCTGGCAAGTTCCTGGTAGTCCTGCATCTGGGGCGTGCGCTCATCCACAGCATGCAGGTGCAGGCTGTAGTAGGTTTCAATGCCCTGCTCGAAGTAGGCGCGGTCTTCCCGTGGCGTTACCGAGTAAAACCAGAGCGGGTTCTGCCCGTGGCTCAGATGGCTGCTTGAGGCCTGGCTGATGCCGTAGTCCCGTCCATAGCGTTGCAGCGTGTCGGCATCGACCGTTTCGCGGTCAACCTCGATCCGGGTGTGGCCGATGTCACCGGCCAGGTCATCCCGGGCCGTGCGCTCTTCGCTGTAGATGGAAATCAGGTAGCGGCGGGAGTCCTCTTCGAGGTGTTTTTCCCGGGTGGCCCAATGGCGGGCGATGGCTTTGGCGTCCATGACGGCTCCTTCAGAAAGCGTTGATAGCCTGGCGGCTCTGTTTGACGGTGTTCAGGTACACCGGCAGCCAGTCGGCGGGGTTCGCGCCTGCCTGGGCAACGGCATGCTCGGCGGCCTCGGCCATGTCGGGGCTGCCCGAGAACACTAGCAACTCGTCTTCGCAGCCCGACAGGTCCAGTGACGCGACGGTGACGTTGCCGCCTTGCTTGATGACGAACTGGCGGCTGGCTTCGCCCAGTTGGCGGATCAGCTCGAATTCGGCAGGGGTCAGACCAAAGCCTTCGATGTAGTCGCGGGCTTTGGCTTGCGGGTTGGGCAGAAAAATCAGGGTGGCGGCCTGCTGGATCAATGAGGGCCCCACCGGGTTGCCCAGAATCGCGCCCGGCTCCTGGGTGGCAAAGGCCAAAACGCCGTTCTTCTTGCGAATGGTGCGGCTTGCATCCTGCATGTCCTCCTGAAAATGGGCATCTTTCAGCGGGTGCTGGCACTCATCGAACAGATTGATGATGCGCCGCCCGTCGTGCAGGGCGTTGATACGGTGACGCAGATACAGGGTGGCTGCCCCGCGCACATCGCCATCGTCCAGCAGTTCGGTCAGGTCAAAGCCCAGAATGGCGGCATCAATCGCGTCTGTCTCCAGGGTCAGTGCATCGCGCGGGTTGTCGAACACCCAGCCGTATTCCCCGCCCTGGCACCAGGGCAGAAGGCGCGCATGCACACTGCCGATGTTGCCGGCGGTGTAGGGGTTGGGTAGCAGGGTGGTCAGCATCGAGAGGCTGCGACTGTGCAGATCAATGCCGGTGGTCATCTGCTCGATTGCCCGGGTGATTTCAACGTGCTGAGCGGTGCTCAGCGGATCGCCGCGACGCTCGGCCAGATACACCACCAGGCGTCGCATGAAGGCGACGTTGCCTTTGGTAGGTGGCATCTGGAACGGATTCCAGCCGGTGGGCTCGCCCAGACGCAGCTTGAAGTAGCGACCGCCCAGCGCCATGACCAGCACCTGCATACCTTGGTCTTTGTCCCACACCACGCAGGTGGCATTGAATTTCTGGGCCTGGGTCAGCAACATGCCCTGCAGCACGGTCTTGCCGGTGCCGGTCATGCCAATAAGCATGGTGTTGCCTGGCCGGCGCTTGCCCAGTTCATCCACATCGTCGGTCGAGGCGTGAAAATTGAAGAAAAACGGGCTTCCGGTGCGGGTCTTGAGCATGGTCACCGCCGGCCCCCAGGGGTTGCCCGCCGGCTTGCCTGTCATCTGGTTATGCAGGCTGGACAGGCACAGCAGGTTGTACGAGGTGATGGGCACCGGGCGCGGGCGCCAGGCCCAGTTTCCGGGCAATTGCGCCCAGAATCCGGCCTCCAGGGCGCGTTCCAGTGGTTTGGCCACCAGGGCCACTTCAGCCAGCGCACTGATGGTGTTGGCCATGCTCTGGCGCACCGAATTCGCGTCATGGCCGAACAACAGCAAGGTGGCATGGTGATCACCCAGCCCCAGGCGCCCCGAGGTCAGGTCGTCCATGCCTTCATCCAGTTGCGCCAGCTGACTGTGGGCTGCGTCGTTGGAGTCGGCGAGCAGCTTGCGATGCTTGCGCACCAGCCCCTTGGCAGCGGCACCGGTGAAGCTGCCCCAGGATTGGGTCAGCACGAACTCGCAGGGCTGGTCCAGCAGTACGTCCAGATGGCCGGGCCGTGTTTGTTCCGGGTAGTCGCGCAGCTCGATCATGCCGAACAGGCGTGAACCGGTGACACTGCGCAGTTCGCCCAGCTCGCCGTAGCGTGAGAACACCGGGCGGGCCATGCTCAGGCTGGTACCCAGGCGGTCACGGGTAATCGGTACCGGGTGATGGCTGCCGTTGCACAGCAGGCCCAGAAACTCGGCGGTTTCGCTGAAGGCGTAGCCGTTGCGGTCCACGATGCCCAGCACCGTGGGGTCGTAACGGCTCAGGGCGGCGGTCATGGCCCGCAGCAGGTTCTGCAAACGGTCAATCGATTCGGCCTGCCATTGGGCAAACCGGCTGGCGTCCGCCTTCTCCAGGCTGGCAAAGGTGCCCATGACAGGGTCGGCCACCGGGTGTACCAGCACGCTCAGGTACAAATCGTTCACCATCAGCCCGTTGGCATCGAAGGTGGCCCGGTAGGCGTGGTCGAACTGAGCGGCAAAGGGCTGCGCGAAGCGGCTTTGCGGGTATTCGGTGACGCGGCGCCGGACGATGTGTGAATAAAGCCCTACCGTGCCCAGCGGCAAGCCACGCAGCACGTTGTGCAGGGCTTCGATCCATTCGTGGCGCTCCTGCGCGCTGTGGGCATCGGGCGAGCGCCCGGCCACACGGATGACGGCCAGGTATTCCAGGTTGTCGCAGGCAATGATCTGATGGGTGACGTGATGGGAATAGGGCAGGTAACGGGCAGCAAGCCGTTCCGGCCCCAAAGCGGGTGCGCAAGTCATTGGTCGTGGTCTCCGGTGCGGCGTTGCAGCCAGGGGCGTTGCGGCGGGTAAGCACTCGGGGCGTAGCTCGACCCGTTCCAGAACGCCTTGTTGCGGTTGCGTGTGCGGGTTTTAAGCTCCAGCCACAGCACATCGAACGCTTTGTCGTCGTGGCGGGTCAGTACGGCAATGGTGGGTAACACCACCACCAGCAGGCCCCACCACGCCAGGCCTGCCAGCATGGCAATGAAGGCCACGGCAAGAATGGCGCTGAACAGCAAGGTGGTGGGTACGCCCAGGAATGTCGGCTTGCGCCCCAGTCCCTTGAAGACGGGGTAAGCCGTGGGGGTGTGTGGCTCAGTGGACATGGCTTATTTCCAGAGCAGAACCACGATTTCGCCGATGGAGCCGGCGATGACCAGACCAATCAGCCAGCGCACCATGTCGTCTTTGCGCATGATCTCGGCCATGTACAGCACCACAATGATCAGACCAATGATGACGGCCGCAATCGGCAGAATCAGTTCCAGGTTGTCTTTGATCAGCTGCAGGGTGGATTGCGCTTTGGCCAGCCCGCCGGAGGCCGCCATGACTGGCGAGGAAAGTAGGGCCAGGGCAGCGGCGGTGCCCATGCGTTGGGCGTGTCGTTGGGCAAGGTTGGCAAGGCGTGTGTGAAGTGAGGGCATAGCAGGGCTCCAGGCGCCAGGGCACAAGGCCGGGCACCGCAGGGGTGGATAGGGGAAGGTGGGTGAAACGTGAGAGGTGTGGCGAAAGCGCCAGCGTCAGGACGGCGGCACCGGCGATTCAGGCTTCTGGGTGCTGGATGGCTCGGCCGGCAGCGAAAAGCCATCGGGTGCGGGGTTGCTGACGAAGCCATCCCGGTCGCCACCTGGTGCAGGTTCCGGTTTGCTATCCGGCGTGGGCTGCGCATTGTCAGCAGGGGCGTTGCCTGCAGACGGTGCGGCGCGCAGGGCAGGAATCTTGATACCGGCCTGGGCCAGTACCTTGCCCACGTAGCCGTTGCGAAACCCACGCTCGAAATTGCCGGTGTTGTAGCAGGACAGCGCTGCCTGCAGTGCCAGTTGCTGCGTTTGATGGCGTTTGACGGCTCGCGAATAACAGTCCGTCAGCACGGTTTGGGCCGCCTGCAGGTTGGTGCAGGGCTCAAACACAGTTTCGGCTGTCAGCTTCAGCCAGCCCCAGTTGCGTACGTTGATCTGGCCCAGCCCGGCATCGAAATCCACGCCTTGGGCTATCAGGGCTTTGGCATGGGCGATGGCTTCTTCGCGTGATCGAGGTTGGCGTGCAAGACGGGTGCCGCCGTTCACGCCAATGGCGAAGGGCTGACGGCGCGATTCGTGTTTCACCAGCGCATCCAGGGTGACGGGATGAACGTTCGGCGCGCAGACCATGGCCAGCGCGGCCAGCTCGCCGATCATGGTGGGGCTCCTGGCGGTTGTCGGGTATGGGCGTCAGTTGCCATGGCTTATTCCAAGCGGGCTTCGGGGGTCATCCCATGAATACGTCCAGCCGCTGGCCCACTGGCCGCCGTGTTCGGCCTGCCAGCGCGCTTGCGCGGTGTTGAAGTCTTTGGCTTTTACCCAGTAGCCGCCTTTTAGCGGTTCGCCCACGTACTTGACGCTCAGATCGTAGGTCCAGGCGTGGTCGTTGTAGCTGACGCAGTAGCCGGGCAGGGTGTTCTGGTTCACGGTGGCAATTGGGTGGACATCATAGGTGGTGATTTCGCCGGCATCGCCGCCTGCGCTTGCCGTCTTGCGGTACCGGTAAGCGGTTGCGGCAAAGGCGCTGTTCAGGCTTTGTGGGTCGCACTTGCCGGCCCCCTGGGCGATGGCATCGATGCGGCCAGGCATGCCCGGGGCGTCGGCGGCCGGGCACATGCCCAGGAAAACCCGGCGCGCTGCCACCGTGGCGCCCCAGTCCAGGCCGTACTTGTTGAATATCTGGATGCCAAAGTAATGATTCAGTGAGGGTGCGCATTCGCCCGGCTGCAGGCTGCTGGACAGGCAGAGAATCGCCTGGCATGCCAGGCCGGGCAGACCGTCAAGCGTCTGGTTTGACGGGGTAACGGGCGATTTAGCCAGGGCAGTGCCGCACGCGCAGGCGAGCGCCACCGCACCGAGCATGAAAGATCGGTGAGTCATGGGGAAAACTCCGGGGGGAATGGGGTCAGGCGGGGAGGGATTCGATACCCAGGCGCTTCATGGCGGCATGGGCGATGGCGATCTGTTCGGGGCGGGCGTGGGCGCGAGCCAGCAGGGCCGATTCCACGGCGGCCGCATGGGCCTGGGAAATCTGGTCCAAACGGTTCACCGCCTGGCGCAGCAGGTTCAGTTCTTCGGCCAGGGCATCGGCGGCGGCCAGTCGGCGCCGGATGTAGTTCGACAGGTTTTGGCCGGACACCGCCGCGGCCTCGGACAGCGTGCGGTACTGGTTGCGTGAAAGCCGAACCCGTACGAGTTCGGAAAGGGGCTCATCCATGCGGGATTCCTTCGGGGGTCAGGCAGGAAGGCCTGGTCGTTGTCCCCGAGGCGTGCCAGACCGGGAATATCCGGAGTCGATTCCGCCTGTATCCAGGCGTTGCGTTCCGGAGGGATCGCGTGGCTGATGTTCAGCCAGTGAGTTGGGCAGTGAATGGGCGATGCGGCTGGCATCGTTGTTGTAATAGGTGTCCCTGAGCAGCTTCAGGTCTTTGGTGCCGATGGCATGGGAGAGCGCGATCACGTCGATGAACCTGGCAAGCCGGGTGGCCGCTTCGTGTTTCAGATCATGAAAATGCAGATCCTCGACACCGGACCGGTCGCGGGCTTTACGCCAGAGGGCGTCACGCTGGCTGTCTGTCATTCCTACTATGTAGGGCGGCATTGAGAAGTTTTCCTGCGGCTGTTGGTCCTTGGGCATGCTTTCCAGCAACTGGTCCAGCAATTCGATGGCGCGGTTGGTCAGGGGCACCCAACGTGATGCCTGGATGGTGCCACTCTTTGACCCTTTGCGGCCTCCGCGTTCAAGGGCATGGACGTAGAGTGTGCGTGCGTGCCGGTCGTAGTCTTTGGGCCGGATCCGCAGAATCTCGCCAGATCGCAGTGCGGTTTCCATGGCAAGAAAGAAGCAGGCTCCAACGCGGGCCGATTTGGTCACCAGCTCGGGGTCCTCGTTGTAACCGGTGGCGATGGAAATGGCCTCGATTTCCTTGGGTGTCAGCAGGGGCCGGTTTCGGCGAACGCCTGCAGGCGGCTTCATGGCTTCTTTGCAAGGGCTGGCTTGCAGCCATTTGCGTACCTGTACGCCGTGTGTAAACACACTGCGCCACAGATTCATTTCGCGGTTGACGGTGCCGGGCACAACTTGCTTCAGGCGTGCGGTGATCCATTCGTTGATGTGGTGGGGCGTAACCTCGTGTAGATTGACTTTGGCCAGGGGGTAGGTGCAGAAGCTCATCAGCCGCAATTTGTTCCACTTGCCCGAGTCGGTCATTTCGGCCCGAGGCAGGTAGTCCAGGATAAGGTCTTCAACAGTACCTACTTTTGCATTGCTGACCGTTCCCAACTGCTTTTGACGTTCAACATTGGTTGCCCAGGCGCGAGCTTCAGTCATGGTGTCGAAGGTGGCCGAGCGCTTGCCATCCGGGAACTTGACGATTGCCCGGATCGAGTTTCCCCGTTTTTCAAAAGATGCCATCAGTGTTCTCCGTAATTGGGGAAAATTATGGGGAACAACTTGGGGAATGGATAGCGGCGCAGCCAGGGAAAAGTGGGGAAAACCGGTGTAAATGTTCCCCATGGTTATAGGGTGAGAGCCAACAAAAAACCCCTGAAAATCAATGATTTACAGGGGTTTCATGCGTGTGATTCTGGTGCCCGGGGCCGGAATCGAACCGGCACGCCTTGCGGCGGGGGATTTTGAGTCCCCTGCGTCTACCAATTTCACCACCCGGGCAGGGTCGCCGCGGTCGATCGCCGCAGCGGAAAAGGATCGCCATTATACGGCCTTTTCCGCCGCCCCCGCACGGCTGCGCCACGCCCCGGGTGCCATGCCGTGATGGGTGCGAAATGCCCGCCCCATGTGCGCCGCGTCGGCGAATCCGCAATCCGAGGCGATGGTGGCGATGCTCTTGTCGGTGCGCTCCAGCATCCAGGCGGCCAGGCGCAGGCGCAGGTCGCGGGCATAGGCCTGCGGGCTGATGCCCATCGAGGCCTTGAACAGGCGCTGCAGCTGGCGCGGCGACAGGCCCAGGCGACCCGCCAGTTCCGACAGTTCCAGCGCCTGCCCTGCGTGCTGCTGCATCAGCAGGACGGCGCGGCCCACGGGCGGCGGCAGGTCGGCGGGCACGTCCGGCGGCAGGGGCTGCACGGGCTGGCTGTGGTCGGCGTCGTCGACCTGCAGGATGCGCAGGGCTTTGCCGACGTCGGCAGGATCGAGGTGGCGCTTGAGGATGCGCGCGGCGACGTCGATCGAGGCGGGGCCGCCGGAACAGGTGATGCGCCGCCGGTCGAACACGTACAACCGGTCGGCGACGACGGCCTCGGGATCGAAATGGGGGAACTGGTGGATGAAGTCCCAATAGTGGAACCAGCTGACGCAGGCGCGGTGGCCGGCCAGGACGCCGGCCTGGGCCAGGGCAAAGACGCCGGTGCACAGGCCGACGATATGACGCTGGGCGCGGGCGGCCCGGCGCAGGTAGTCGAGGACGTCGGGGCTGGCGGACTGGCGGGCGCGCCACTGGCCGCCGACGACGATGATGTAGTCGAACCGCGCCGGATCGCCCAGCAGGTCGGTGGGCACGACCTGGACGCCGCTGCTGGATCGCACGGGGATCAAAGTTTCCGCCACGACTTCCCAGGTGCAGCGCACGGGGCGGCTGAGGTCGCCCTCGTCGGCCGACAGGCGCAGGACGTCCAGCAGGCCGGCAAACGCGGTCATGGTGAACTGCGGCAGCAGGATGAAGGCGAATCGGACGGGCGAAGTGTTCATGACGTTTTTATTCTAACAAAACGAGTTGTTTATGACGCCCCTAACCCTATAAAACGATCAAGCCCACTGCAACCACAAAACCCACAAACACAAGCCGCTCCGTAATCGACACGATATCGTTCCTGAAGAATGTCGCTTTCATTCAATCAAAAACCCGCGCAAATCCTAGAATCATCGTATGGGCTTTCCGGATGCGGCGCCCTCCCTGCGGATGATATTTTGGAGGCGGATCATGGCCTTATCGGTATTCGACATTTTCAAGATCGGCATCGGGCCGTCCAGCTCGCACACGGTGGGACCGATGCGCGCGGCGCGCAATTTCGCCCGCAATCTGCAGGCGCGCGGCCTGCTGGAACGCACGACCGGCCTGGCGGTCGAGCTGCACGGTTCGCTGGCGGAAACGGGCCCCGGCCACCGCACGGACATGGGCATCATGCTGGGCCTGATGGGCGAGGCGCCCGACACGGTGGATCCGGCGGCGATATCCCGGCTGATGGACGAGGCGCAGGCGACGAAGTCGCTGACGCTGTGGGGCGACCATCGCATCGATTTCGACGCGGCCCAGGTGTTTTCATACCGGATCAAGCCCATGCCGGAACACCCCAACGGGATGCGCTTCACGGCGCGTGACGATCAGGGCGAGGTGCTGCTGGACGAACGCTATGTGTCGATCGGCGGCGGCTTCATCCGGGCGCTGGACAGCATCGAGACCGACGAGCGGGTGCCGGAACACGACCCGATCCCCTACCCCTTCTCGACCGGTGCCGAACTGGTGGCCCGCTGCAAGGCGCATGGACTGACGATTGCGCAACTGATGATGGCCAATGAATCGGCGCTGCGCCCGGCGGCCGAGGTGCGCGCGGGGGTGCTGCGCATCGCACGGGTGATGAACGATTCGATCGACCGGGGCTGCGGGATGCACGGCCCGGTCGACGACGAGGTGCTGCCCGGCGGCCTCAAGGTGCGCCGGCGCGCACCGGCCTTGTACCGGGAACTGCAGGGCGGGCACAAGCGCGACGACGTGATGTTCGCGATGGACTGGGTGAATTTGTTCGCCATGGCGGTCAACGAGGAAAACGCGGCCAGCGGCCGGGTGGTGACGGCGCCCACCAACGGTGCGGCGGGCCTGCTGCCCGCGGTGCTGCGCTATTACCACGATTTCATCCCCGGCTGGTCCGAGGACGGGGTGGTGGATTTCCTGCTGACGGCGGCGGCCATCGGGTTCCTGTACAAGGAAAACGCCTCGATCTCGGGCGCCGAGGTGGGCTGCCAGGGCGAGGTCGGGGTAGCCTGTTCGATGGCGGCCGCCGGCCTGGCGGCGGTGCTGGGCGGCACGGTCGACCAGGTGGAAAACGCCGCCGAGATCGGCATGGAACACAACCTGGGCCTGACCTGCGACCCGGTGGGCGGCCTGGTGCAGATCCCCTGCATCGAGCGCAATGCGATGGGCGGCAACAAGGCGATCAATGCCTCGCGCCTGGCGCTGCACGGCGACGGCAAGCACCACGTGTCGCTGGACATGGTGATCGAGACCATGCGCCAGACGGGCGCCGACATGCGTTCGAAATACAAGGAGACCTCGCGCGGCGGCCTGGCCGTGAACGTGGTGGAGTGCTGACGGCGGCTGCGCCAGCCGCCGCACGATGCCACCCCGCTCCGCCCCGCGCCTCAGCCCGCGCCCTGGCGCACGACGCCGATGCTGGCGCACACGACCAGCAGGGTGCCCAGGATCTGGGCGCCGGTCATGGCCTGGCCCAGGATGATCCAGCCCGACAGCGCGCCGATGGCGGGCTCCAGGCTCAGCAGCACGCCGAAGGCGGCGGCGGTCAGGTACCGCAGGGCGGTGATTTCCAGCACGTAAGGCACCAGCGGCACCAGCACGGCCAGTCCCGCGGTCCACACGATCTGGTCGGCGGGAAAACGCAAGGCGCCGACCTCGGCCACCGCCAGGGGCAGGGTCAGGACGGCCGCCACCAGCAGCGAGACCGACAGGCCCTGCAGACCCTGGAAGACGATCCCCACGCGCTTCATCATGACGATGTAGGTGGCCCAGCCCGCCGCGGCGAACAGGGCCAGGACCACGCCCAGGGGACTCACCCCGCCCCCGCCATGCGCGTCGCCCCAGACCAGCAGGCCGATCCCGGCGGCGGCCAGCAACGGCCAGGCCAGCGCCAGCACGCCGCGCACGCCGACGACGGCGACGGCCAGGGGCCCGCAGAATTCCAGGGCCACGGCCAGGTACTGCGGCAGGCGCTCGATGGCCATGAAAAAGCACAGCGTCATGACGCTCATGCCCGCGCCCAGCACCAGCGCCGCGCGCCACTGCGCCCGGGTATAGCGATGCAGGGGCGGGCGCACGATCAGGGCCAGCACGGCCGCGGCCCAGCACAGGCGCAGGCTGGAGGTCGACAGGACGCCGTATTCGCGGATCACCGGAAGCGACAGGGACACGCCGGACTGCACGCTGACCATGGCGGCCAGCGACAGGACGACCGCCACGGCGATGGCGTGGGCGGGGCGGCTCAAGACCGCCCCCGACAGGGTTTCACAAGAGGCATTACACTGGGTGTTCGTATGTTTCTATGGCGGGGACACGGGATTCTGCCACCGTTTGGCGGCGTCCATCCCCGATCGCGATGATCCCATTATCCATCCTCGACCTGTCGCCCATCACCCAGGACGGTTCGGCGGCCGAATCCTTCGCCCGCACCGTCGACATCGCCCGGCACGCCGATGACTGGGGCTATACCCGCTATTGGATGGCCGAGCACCATGGCATGCCCGGCATCGCCAGCGCCGCCACTTCGGTGCTGATCGGCCACGTGGCCGGGGCGACCTCGCGCATCCGGGTGGGCGCGGGCGGCATCATGCTGCCCAACCATTCGCCGCTGGTGATCGCCGAGCAATTCGGCACGCTCGACGCCCTGTATCCCGGGCGCATCGATCTGGGCCTGGGCCGCGCGCCGGGCTCCGACCAGGTGACGGCGCGCGCGCTGCGCCGCAACCTGGCGACGGATCCGGACGAGTTCCCGCGCGACGTGATCGAACTGATGTCGTATTTCGAGGGGCGGGCGCAGGTGCGCGCGGTGCCCGGCGAGGGCCACGACATCCCGATCTGGATCCTGGGCTCCAGCCTGTTCGGCGCGCAACTGGCGGCGATGCTGGGCCTGCCCTATGCCTTCGCCTCGCATTTCGCGCCGGCGCAGATGATGGATGCGATTGCGCTCTACCGCGCACGCTTCAAACCCTCCAGCCGCCTGGACAAGCCCCACGTGATGCTGGGTTTCAACGTCTTTGCCGCCGATACCGACGACGAGGCCCGCTATCTGGCCACATCGTGGCAGCAGTCCTTCGTCAACCTGCGCACCGGCCGGCCCGGGCGCCTGCCGCCTCCGGTCGAGGGCTACGTCGAGGCGCTGCCCCCGCAAGGCCGCGAGCTTTTGGACCACGTGCTGTCGTGCGCCGCCATCGGCGCGCCGGACACGGTGGCCGATCAGATCCGCGCCTTCATCGAGCGCACCGGCGCCGACGAGCTGATGCTGACCTGCAATATGTACGAGCATTCCGCGCGCCTGCGATCCTACGAGATCGTGGCGGGCCTGATCGAAACGCCCGCTTCGGCGGCATAGCCTCCCCCCCTGGACAAGGAATCGACATGCAAGCAAGAATGGATTATTTCAAGGCGGCGCCCGAACTCATGGAAGGGATGCTGCACATGGAAAAGACGGTCAAGGGCGCAGGCCTGGACCCCTTCCTGTATGAGCTGGTCAAGACGCGCGCCTCGCAGATCAATGGCTGCGCCTATTGCCTGCACATGCACACCACCGATGCCCGCAAGATGGGTGAAACCGAAATGCGCCTGTACCTGCTGTCCGCCTGGCGCGAGTCCAGCCTGTATACGCCGGCCGAGCGCGCCGCCCTGGCCTGGACCGAGTCGTTGACCCTGGTATCGCAGACCGGCGCGCCGGATGCCGACTACGACGCCCTGCGCCCGCATTTTTCCGACCATCAGATCGTCGCCCTGACTCTGCTGATCACCACCATCAACGCCTGGAACCGCCTCGCGATCGGTTTCCGCTCGCAGCATCCCACGGCCTGAGCCGCCCCTGCCCATGAACGACACCCCCTCCTCCGACACCGCTCCCGACCGCGAGGCCGTGCGCGCCCGCGTGCAAGACTGCTTCGACCGTTCGGGCCTGTTGTGCCACCTGGGCGCGCATCTGGGCGAGGTCGCGCCGGGCCGCGTGCACATCCACCTGCCCTACGGCGCCCAACTGACCCAGCACCTGGGTTTTTTCCATGCCGGCGCGACCTCGGCCATCGCCGATGCGGCGGGCGGCTTTGCAGCGCTGACGAGGACGCCGATCGGATATACGGTATTGACGGTGGAATTCAAGGTCAACCTGATGGCGCCGGCCCAAGGCGAATCGCTCGAAGCCGTAGGTCGGGTGATCCGCGCGGGGCGCACGCTGTCGGTGGTGCAGGTGGACGTCTACGCGGTCCAGCTGGGCGAAAAGACGCCGGTGGCCCTCATGCAGCAGACGCTGATGAGCCTCCCGGAAAAATAAGCCGCGCAGCGCGGCCAGGCCCTCAGGGCGCGATCGGCAGCGCGCGCTTGTGGGCCGAGCGCCGGTAGACCGACACGATGGTGTCGTAGGCCTCGTCCGGAATGTCGCGGCCCTCGAGGAAATCGTCGATCACCTCGTAGCCCACCCCGAAGGCCTCCTCGTCGGGCTTCAGCGGCGACAGCAATTCAAGGTCGGCGGTCGGCACCTTGCGGACCAGGCGATCGGGCGCGCCCATGGCGGCGGCCAAGGCGCGCACACGGCGCTTGTTCAGGCCCGCCAGGGGCGTGACGTCGGCGGCGCCGTCGCCGAACTTGGTAAAAAACCCCATCAGGGCCTCGGCTGCGTGGTCGGTGCCCACCACCAGGCCGGCGCGCGCGCCGGCCACCGCGTACTGGGCGATCATGCGCTGGCGGGCCTTGATGTTGCCGTGCAGGAAGTCCTGCTGCGCGGCATCGCGAAAGACCAGGCCGCCCCGCAGAAGGTCATCCAGCATGGCGTCCGAGGCGGGCTTGACGTCGACGGTGAGGCGCTCGTCGGGCGCGATGACGTCCAGGCAGGCCAGGGCGTCGGCCTCGTCCAGTTGGGTCCCGTAGGGCAGGCGCATGGCCGTGAAACGGGCCTCGCCGCCCTCGGCGCGGATGCGCTCGCAGGCGCGCTGCGACAGACAGCCCGCCGCCAGGGAATCGACACCGCCGCTGATGCCCAGCACCAGGCCGCGCAGGCCCGAGGCGCGCAGCTGGGCCGCCAGGAACTCCACGCGCCGTTCGATCTCGGCCTGGACGTCGAAATCATCCGCCATGCCCAGTGCCTGGCGGATCTGCTGTTGCAAGCCGCGTTGTTCCGGCGTCATTTTCAGTGATCCTCGAATCGGTCCAGCACGGCGCCGGTGCTGGCGTCCGAGCAATTGAAGGCGAACTTGGCCTGCACACCGCGGAAATTGCGCGGCTTGGGCGCCCGCCAGGCGGCCCGGCGGGTCGCCAGTACGCTGTCCTCGACGTTCAGCTGCAGCAATTGCCGATGGGCGTCGATGGTGATCGAGTCGCCCTCCTCGACCAGGGCGATCGTGCCGCCGACGGCGGCCTCGGGCGCGACGTGGCCCACCACCATGCCCCAGGTGCCGCCCGAGAACCGGCCATCGGTGATGAGGCCGACGGAATCGCCCAGGCCCTCGCCGATCAGCGCGCTGGTCGGCGCCAGCATTTCCGGCATGCCCGGCCCGCCCTTGGGCCCCAGGTAGCGCAGCACCATGACGTCGCCCGCCTGGATGCGGCCGGCGAGGATCGCGTCCATGGCCGAGGACTCGTCGTCGAACACCCGCGCAGGCCCCGTGATGACCGGGTTTTTCAGGCCGGTGATCTTGGCCACCGCACCGTCGGTGGCCAGATTGCCCTTGAGGATGGCCAGATGGCCCTCGGCATACAGGGCCTGGTCCAGAGGCCGGATGATGTCCTGGCCGGGATCGGGAACGTCCGGCACGCCGGCCAGGACCTCGGCGATGGTCTGGCCGGTGATGGTGATGCAATCGCCGTGCAGCAGGCCGGCGTTCAGCAGGAGTTTCATCACCTGGGGGATGCCGCCGGCCTGGTGGAAATCGACCACCAGGTACTTGCCGCTGGGCTTGAGGTCGCAAATGACCGGCACGCGGCGGCGCACGCGCTCGAAGTCGTCGATGGTCCATTCGACCCCGGCGGCATGGGCGATGGCGAGGATGTGCAGCACCGCGTTGGTCGAACCGCCCGTGGCCATGACCACGGCGACGGCGTTCTCGATCGAGCGGCGGGTGACGATGTCGCGCGGCTTGAGGTCGAGCTCGATGGCCTTCAACAGCACGCGCGCCGACTCGGCCGCCGAGTCGAGTTTTTCCCGGTGGACGTTGGCCATGGTCGAGGAATACGGCAGGCTCATGCCCAGGGCCTCGAAGGAGGAGCTCATGGTGTTGGCGGTGTACATGCCGCCGCAGGACCCGCTGCACGGGATGGCGTGGGTTTCCACGTCGTGCAATTCCTCGTCGGTCAGCCGGCCGGCGGCGTGCTCGCCCACGGCCTCGAAGACGCTGACGATGTTCAGGTCGCGGCCATCCAGGCAGCCCGCCAGGATGGTGCCGCCGTAGACATAGATGGATGGCACGTTGGCGCGCAGCATGCCCATCATGCCGCCGGGCATGTTCTTGTCGCAGCCGCCGATCACCAGCACCCCGTCCATCCACTGGCCCTGCACGCAAGTCTCGACGCAGTCGGCGATGACCTCGCGCGAGATCAGGGAATATTTCATGCCCTCGGTGCCCATGGCCATGCCGTCCGAAATGGTCGGCGTGCCGAACATCTGGGGATTGCCGCCCGCGGCCTTGATGGCCTCGGCGGCGGCGTCGGCCAATGGCTGCAGGCCGCTGTTACAGGGCGTGATCGTGCTCTGGCCGTTGGCGATGCCGACCATGGGCTTGTCGAAATCCGCCTCGGTGTAGCCCAGCGCGTAGTACATGGAACGGTTCGGCGCGCGGGCCACGCCCTGGGTGATGTTGGCGGAACGCAGGCGACGGGTCATGGCAGGTCCTCGGTAGTGTCTGGATGGCCGCGGGCCCGCCAAGACGGCGAGCCTGCAGGACGGCAGCTGTCCAGTGTAAGGCCAGATGGCCGGCTTGCGTAGGGCACGCATACGCCGCTTGCGGGTTTTGCGGACACCGGCGGCCTAGAAACCGCGGCGGGCGGCTTGCGACAGGTCCTCGAGGAAAGCCAGGTCGCGCAGTTCCCAGTCGCGGCGCGCGCCGACGACGCGCGACTGCCCCGACCAGTCGGCCAGCAGCCGGCTGAGGGTTTCCGCGCGGATGCCCAGGTGGGCGGCCAGTTGACGCTGCGTGAGAGGCAGGCGGACGCGGTCGCCCATGCGCGCACGCAACCCCAGCAGGTAGGCGGCCAGGCGCTGGGCCGCCGTGCTGTCGCTGAACCACTCGACCTCGTTGACCCGCTGGTAGACGCGGTCACTCAGGCGCTGGAGCATGCGCATCGACAGTTCCGGCCACGCCCGGCAGGCGGCCAGCAGGCCGTCGCGCTTCAGGTACAGCACCGCGGCATCGCCATGCGCGCGCGCACACATGGGATAGCGCCCGTGGCTCATGAACATGGCGGTCTCGGCCAGCATCTGGCCGGTCTCGAAGATATGAAAGACGCGTTCCTGTCCATCCTGGGTGTGGCGCAGCACCTCGACCTGGCCCTTCTGGACGTACAGGTATTCCACGGCTGGCGCGCCTTCCTCGAACAGCATCTCGTGCGGCTGGGCATGCAGGGTGGCGGCATCGCGCAGCAGCAGCGTGGCGACCTCGACGGGCGCCCCGCGAAACAGGCGGTGATCCAGCACCTGCGGCATGGAAACCTCCCGAAAACTTGACAAGTGTCATTGTATCGATTGGAAACCGATGAGACCATATGCGGCTGATAATAATTCGCATTAGCGATATGTGGAATCACCATCCGAGGAATCCCATGACACGCACACCCCCCCTCAAGCCCCTGGCCCTGGCCGCGGCCCTGCTGGCCGCCGGCATCGCCTCCGTGCACGCCCAGGACGTCGGCCGCCTCGCGCCCATCACCGTCACCGGCGACGATGCCGGCACCCCCCTGCAGGCGGGCGTCGCCACGGAACAGGCCCGCCTGCAGCAGGTGGCGGGCGGCACCAACCTGATCCAACCGCAAAAGGAAGTCCGCCTGGCCACCCTCAACGACGCCCTGAACTACCAGCCCGGCATCGTGGTGCAGGAATTCTTCGGCGGCCTGGACCAGCCGCGGCTGAACATCCGCGGCTCGGGCATCCAGAGCAACCCGGTCAATCGCGGCGTACTGCTGCTGCAGGACGGTCTGCCGCTGAACGAGGCCGACGGCTCTTTCGTGATCGGCTTCCTCGAGCCGCGCAACGCCCGGCTGATCAGCGCGCGGCGCGGCGCCAATGCCCTGTCGGCGGGCGCCACCACCCTGGGCGGCGAAATGGACTTCCAGTCGATGATCGGCACCGAGGGCGACGTGCTGCGCGTCGAGGGCGGCAGTTTCGGGCGCTTCGGCGCGCAGGCCGCCAAGGGCTTCGAGTCGGACAAGGTCGACGGCCGCCTCAGCCTCACCCACGACCACTATGACGGCTATCGCCACCACTCGGGATCCGACCGCACCAGCGTGCAGGGCAATATCGGCTTCCAGGGCGACGGCTTCGAGAACCGCACCTACCTGTCGTACGTGGACCTGGACGTGACGATCCCCTTCGTCGTCACCCGCGAGCAGATGGAATACGACCCGCGCGAGGTCAATGGCGAGGGCGTGAAGGTCAACCCGCCCTTCAACCAGATCGACGTCTACAAGCGCAATCCCCACCGCAAGTCGCGCCAGTTCCGCGCGGCCAACCGCACGTACTGGGGCACCGAGGCCTTCAACAACACCTTTGGCGTCTACGCGCAGAACATCGACGACACCTTCCAGGATCCGCTGACCTCCACCGTCACCGACGGCATGACCTACGGCGCCCAATGGCAGCTGGCGGGCAAATATCAAGCCTTCGACTACCGGCTGGCCCTGGACTGGGCGCGCAGCGACATGGACCGCGACCTGTACACCGTCAACAAGGACACCGGCGCGCGCAAGACCCACTACGGCAACTACGACCTGCAGGCGGAAAACCGCAATGCCCTGGCCAGCCTCGCCTGGCACGTGCAGCCGGGCTGGACGGTGGTCGGCGACCTGAAGTTCACCCAGGCGATCCGCGACGCGCGCGACCGGCTGTCCGGCCAGTCCCTGGACCAGGACTGGGACTACGTCAGCCCGAAACTGGGCCTGATCTGGCGCCCCGCCGATGACCAACGGCTGTACGTCAACGTCAGCCGCAGCAACGAGGCCCCCACCTACTGGGAAATCATCAATGGCGGCACGGGCCCCATGAGCCTGCCCAATCCCATGGTCGATGCCATGGGGACCACCGGGCTCAGCACGCTCAAGCTGCAGCGCGCCGACACGGTCGAGATCGGCGGCGACGGCCTGCTGGGCAGCGGCCGCTACGCGCCGCGCTGGTCGCTGTCCCTCTACCACAGCGACGTCAAGGACGAACTGATGTCGGTCAGCAACGCCAACGGCACCGCCGCCGGCACCTACAACTACCAGGGCGGCACGCGCCACCAGGGCATCGAACTGGGCCTGTCCGGCAGCCTGTGGGCCCCGGGCGAGGGGGCGGCCTTCGACTACCGCGTGGCCTACACCTTCAGCGACTTCCGCTTCAAGGGCGGCGAGTTCGCGGGCAAGCGCATCGCCGGCGTGCCGCGCCACCTGATCAACGCCGAGGTCCTGTACCGCATGGGCGGCCTGCGCATCGGCCCGAACGTGCGCTGGATGCCGACGGACACCGAGACCAACCACGCCAACACGCCCGATACCCAGCAGGATGCCTACGCCATCCTGGGCTTCAAGGTGGACTACCGGCACGGCAAGCACTGGAGCGCCTACCTCCAGGCCGACAACCTGACCAACGAAACCTACGCCAGCGCCTTTGTGATCCGCAACGCCGGCACCACGGCCATGCCCACCTTCCTGCCGGGCAACGGCCGCAGCATCACCGCGGGGCTGGCCTACCAGTTCTAGAAAACCCCTGCGGCCATGGGCTGATCCGTGCATAATGGCCCGGTCGGCCGGACCGTCGAAAGGCGGGCCCGGCCAATCGCGGCACCGCCGCAAGGAGCGACCATGGACAAGCAGCCCAATCACGGCGCCCCCTCGGGCGCCGTTCTCATCACCGGCGCGGGACGCGGCATCGGCGCCGCCACCGCCCTGGCCGTGGCCCGCGACGGCCACGACATCGTCCTCAACTACGTGCGCAATGCCCAGGCGGCGGAAACCGTCGCCGAGAAAATCCGCGCGCTGGGGCGCAAGGCCTACGCCATCCAGGCCGACGTCGGCCTGCCCGAGGACGTCCAGCGCCTGTTCGAGCGCACCGAGGCCGAGGCCGGGGCGCTGTACGGCCTGGTCAACAACGCCGGCATCACCGGGCAGATCGGCCCGTTTTCCAAGACGACGGATGCGCTGATCGAGCAGGTATTCCGCGTCAACGTGCTGGGCGCGATCCAGTGCGCGCGCGAGGCCCTGGCCAATTTCCAGCGCCACGGCACGCGCGGCGTGATCGTCAACGTCTCGTCCGTGGCCGCACGCACCGGCAGCCCGGGGGAATATGTGCACTATGCCGCCAGCAAAGGCGCGCTGGACAGCTTTACCCTGGGTCTGGCCCGCGAGGTCGCCGCCCAGGGCATCCGCGTGTGCGGCCTGGCGCCGGGCAGCACGCTGACCGAGATCCACGCGGCGGGCGGCGATCCCGACCGCCCCGCCCGCGTGGCCTCACGGATCCCGCTGGGCCGGCTGGCCGAGCCCGCCGAGATCGCCGAAGCCATTGCATGGCTGCTCTCGCCCGCGGCCTCATTCGTCACGGGCACCACCGTGTCCTGCACCGGCGGCGTGTAGCGTAGCGGCGGGCCGCCGCCCTCAGCCGCGCAACTGACCCACGTCGCGCACCGCGCCGCGGTCGGCCGAGGTCGCCAGCGCGGCGTAGGCGCGCAGCGCCTGCGACACCTCGCGTTGACGATCGACGGGCTGCCAGGCCTGCGCCCCACGCGCCTGCATGGCGGCACGCCGGCCAGCCAGCGCCTCGTCCGTGATCGCCAAGTGGATGCGGCGGTTGGGGATGTCGATCTCGATCGTGTCGCCGTCCTCGACCAGGGCGATGTTGCCGCCCTCGGCCGCCTCGGGTGAGGCATGGCCGATCACCAGGCCCGAGGATCCGCCCGAAAAACGCCCGTCGGTCAGCAGCGCCGAGGACTTGCCCAGGCCCATGGACTTCAGGTAGGAGGTCGGATAGAGCATTTCCTGCATGCCGGGGCCGCCCTTGGGGCCCTCGTAGCGGATGACCACCACATCGCCCGCCTGGACCTCGCCGCCCAGGATGCCTTGCACGGAGTCCTCTTGGCTTTCGTAGACGCGGGCCCGGCCGGTGAAGGTCAGGATGCTTTCGTCGACACCGGCGGTCTTGACGATGCAGCCCTTGGGCGCCAGGTTGCCGTACAGCACGGCCAGGCCGCCGTCCTGCGAATAGGCGTGGGCCTGGTCGCGGATGCAGCCGGCCTCGCGGTCGAGGTCCAGGTCCTCGTAATAGCGGTCCTGGCTGAAGGCGACCTGGCTGGGCACGCCGCCGGGTGCCGCGCGATAGAAATCGGCGACCGCCGCGCCGTGCTCGCCGCGCACGTCCCAGCGCCGGACGGCCTCGCCCAGCGTCCCGGCATGCACGTTGCCGACCTCGAGGCTCAGCAGGCCGGCGCGGGCCAGTTCCGCAAGGATCGCCATGATGCCGCCGGCGCGATGCACGTCCTCGATGTGATAGGCCTGGGTGGCGGGGGCCACCTTGCACAGGCACGGCACGCGCCGCGAGATGCGGTCGATGTCGGCCATGGTGAAGGGCACGCCGGCCTCCTGGGCGGCGGCCAGCAGGTGCAGCACCGTATTGGTCGAGCCGCCCATGGCCACGTCCAGGGTCATGGCGTTGCTGAAGGCCTCGAAGGTCGCGATGCTGCGCGGCAGGACCGATGCGTCGTCCTGCTCGTACCAGCGCCGGCACAGCTGCACGATCAGGCTGCCGGCCAGTTCGAACAGGCCCTTGCGCCGCGCATGCGTGGCGACCACCGTGCCGTTGCCGGGCAGGGCCAGCCCCAGGGCCTCGGTCAGGCAGTTCATGGAATTGGCGGTGAACATGCCCGAACAGGACCCGCAGGTCGGGCAGGCGCTGCGCTCGACCGTCTCGGCCTGCTCGTCGCTGATGTTGGGATCGGCCGCCTCGATCATGGCATCGACCAGGTCCAGCTTGCGCACCACGGTCTTGCCGTCCTTGGCGATGACCTTGCCGGCCTCCATGGGGCCGCCCGAGACGAACACCGTCGGGATGTTCAGGCGCATCGCCGCCATCAGCATGCCCGGCGTGATCTTGTCGCAGTTCGAGATGCACACCATGGCGTCGGCGCAATGCGCATTGACCATGTATTCGACCGAATCCGCGATCAGCTCGCGCGAGGGCAGCGAATACAGCATGCCGCCGTGGCCCATGGCGATGCCGTCGTCCACGGCGATGGTGTTGAATTCCTTGGCCACGCCGCCGGCGGCCTCGATCTGGCGCGCGACCAACTGGCCCATGTCCTTGAGGTGGACGTGGCCGGGCACAAACTGGGTGAAGGAGTTCACGACGGCGATGATGGGCTTTTCGAAATCGCCGTCTTTCATGCCGGTGGCGCGCCAAAGGGCGCGCGCGCCCGCCATGTTGCGGCCGGCCGTCGAGGTGCGGGAACGGTATTGCGGCATGGAATGTCCTGGGAACGGGTTGGCAAAAGCGCTTATCATAAACCCTTCCGCTGTCCTGTAAATTCCCTGGATCGACCGCCTGGCGGGCCTTGCGCGCCGGGCCCCCTTGTTGACTTTTTTGGAGCCATCGTGAAACCAGCCGCCGCCCCGCATGAACCGACCTCGCCGCTACGCAAGGACATCCGGCTGCTGGGCAGGACACTGGGCGAGGTGGTGCGCGAATGCGAGGGGCGGCCGGTCTACGACGTGATCGAAAAGCTCCGCCGCACGGCGGTCAAGTTCCGCCGCGAGGGCGACCCGCGCGACGGCCGCCTGCTGGAACGCCAGATCCGGCGCCTGGCCGACGGCGAATCCAATCTGGTGGCACGCGCCTTCAGCTATTTCCTGCACCTGTCGAACATCGCCGAGGACCGCGACCAGACCCGCCGCCAGCGCCAGGGGCTGCTGGCCGACGACGCGCCCGCCCCCGGCAGCCTCGAGCACGCGATCGGCCTGCTGCGCGCGCGCGGCCACACCGGCCCGCGCATCCGCCGCTACCTGGCCTCGGCCTGCATCTCGCCCGTGCTGACGGCGCACCCCACCGAGGTCCAGCGCAAGAGCACCCTGGACCTGCACCAGGCCGTCGCGCATTGCCTGCGGCGCATGGACGGCACGCTGACCGCCTCGGAATCGGCGCGCCTGCACCAGCAGCTCGCGGGCCTGGTCGCCGCGCTGTGGCAGACGCGCATGCTGCGCCAGCAAAAGCTCACGGTCCTGGACGAGATCGACAACGCCCTCACCTACTACACCAGCACGTTCTTCAGCATCCTGCCGCAACTCCACCTGGACATGGCGGCGCTGCTGGCCAAGCCCGGGCGCACGCCGTTCGATGCGGATGACGCGCCGCTGCCGCCGTTCGCCTCCATGGGCAGCTGGATCGGCGGCGACCGCGACGGCAATCCCAATGTGAATGCCGACACGCTCGAACAGGCCCTGCTGCGCCAAAGCACGCACGTCCTGCGCCACTACCTGACCGAGGTCCATGCGCTGGGATCGGAATTGTCCATCTCGCAATCGCTGATGCACGTCACGCCCGGGCTCGCCGAACTCGCCACGGCCAGCCAGGATCCCTCGCCGCACCGGCTCGACGAGCCCTACCGCCGCGCCTGCATCCATATCTATGCGCGCCTGGCGGCGACGGCCCAGGCCCTCACCGGCCGCCGCCAGGCACGGCGCAACACCTACGACGCCCCGGCCTACGCCTCGGTGGCCGAGTTCGGGGCCGACCTGCGCACCGTCGCCGGCTCGCTGGATGCGCATCACGGCGCCGCGATCGCCCGGCTGCGCCTGACGCACCTGATCCAGGCGACCGAAATTTTCGGTTTCCATCTGGCGACGGTGGACCTGCGCCAAAGCTCGGACGTGCACGAGCGCGTGCTGGACGAACTCATGCGCCATGCGAAAGTCACCCTGGACGGCAAGGCGGTACGCTATGCCCGCCTGTCCGAGGCGGACCGCGTGCGCGTGCTGCGCCAGGAATTGCGCGAGCCGCGGCCCATGGTCTCGCCCTGGATCGAATATTCCCCCGAGACCCGCAAGGAACTGGCGATCCTGCGCACGGCGGCCGCCGGCCGCGCGCGCTTTGGCGACGGCGCCATCCGCCAGAGCATCGTGTCGCACACCGAAACCCTCAGCGACCTGCTCGAGGTCCTGGTGCTGCAGCAGGAAACCGGCCTGATCTCACCCACGGTCGGGGAATCCCAGCCGCGCGGCGGCCTCATGGTGGTGCCGCTGTTCGAGACCATCCCCGACCTGGAGCGCGGACCCGGCATCATGGACCAGTGGCTGTCCCTGCCCGAGGTCGCCGCGCGCGTGCGCCACGCGCAGGACGGCATCCAGGAGGTCATGCTGGGCTATTCCGACAGCAACAAGGACGGCGGCTACCTGACCTCGAACTGGTCCCTGTACCGCGCCGAACGCCAGCTGGTCGAGGTCTTCAAAAAGCACCGCACACGCCTGCGCCTGTTCCACGGCCGGGGCGGCTCGGTGGGCCGCGGCGGCGGCTCCAGCTTCGAGGCCATCCTGGCCCAGCCTCCCGGCACGGTCAACGGCCAGATCCGCCTGACCGAACAGGGCGAGATCATCCAGGGCCGCTACAAGGACGCCGAGGTCGGCCGCTGGCACCTCGAACTGTTCGTCGCCGCCACGCTGGAGGCCAGCCTTGCGCCGCAGCATCCCGCCGCGCGCACCGAGGACGACAACATGGCGCGCTACGGCCAGGCCATGGAATGGATGTCGCAGGTCGCGCAGGAGGCCTACCGCGACCTGGTGTACGGCACCGAGGGCTTCACGGATTATTTCTTTGCCTCGACCCCGATCCGCGAGATCGCCGGCCTGAACATCGGCTCGCGCCCGGCGGCGCGCAAGGCCAGCCAGCGCATCGAGGACCTGCGCGCCATTCCCTGGGGATTCTCGTGGGCGCAATGCCGCCTGCCCCTGCCGGGCTGGTACGGCATGGGCACCGCCATGGGCCGCTACCTGCGCGAGGGCGGCCCCGACGCCGGGTCCACGCCCCAGGCGCGCCTCGAGACCCTACAGGCCATGGCGCGCGACTGGCCTTTTTTTCGCACTCTCTTGTCCAATATGGAACAGGTCCTGGCCAAGACCGATCTCGCCATCGGCCGCGCCTATTCGGAACTCGTGTCCGACAAGGCGCTGCGCAAGCGGATCTTCGACCGCATCGAGGCCGAATACCAGGCGGCGCTGGAGGCGTTCCGCACGGCCACCGGACATGAACTGCTGGCCCACGACGAACAGCTCTCGGCCGCCCTCAGCGAACGCTTCGCCTACATCGACCCCCTCAACCGCCTGCAGGTGGAACTGCTGCGCCGCCACCGGGCCGGCGAGCACGCCGCCCGCCGCGGCGACGAGCAGGAAACCCGCAGCCAGCGCGCCATCCACATGACCATCAACGGCATCGCCGCAGGCCTGCGGAACTCGGGATGAGACAGGACACATAAAGGCCCCTGCGGGCCTTTATGTGCCTGTCGAATCCGAGCGGCATGCAAGCCGCGAGGTGGAGAATCCGAGCGGCATGCAAGCCGCGAGGTGGAGAATCCGAGCGGCATGCAAGCCGCGAGGTGGGCGCTACCCGATATACACCGGCTCCTCGATCCCGCGCACGCCAGGCCGCAGCGCAAACAAGGCGCCGTCCAGCGCATGCGGCGCGGCCCCGGCCGGTCGGATCGTGGTGACGAACAAAGTGTCCAGCCCCGCGCCGCCGAAGGCGCACATCGCCAGCTTGGACGCCGGCACGCGCAGGCTGCGGTCCAGCCGGCCGTCGGGCGTATAGCGATGCACCAGGCCGGCGTCGTTGCCGCAGATCCAATAGCAGCCGTCCGCGTCGATCGCCGCCCCGTCGGGCCGCCCGCCGGCCAGGGCCTCGATGAACACGCGCCGGTCGTGCGGCACACCGGCATCGATGTCGTAGTCGTAGGCCCAGACCCGCTGGCGCGTCGGATGGGAATCGGACAGGTACATCGTGCGCCCGTCGGGGCTGAACGCCGTGCCGTTGGGGACGATGAGCTCGTCCACGACGCGGTCGAGCCGCAGGTCCGCGCCCTGCCCCGTCATGCGATACAAGGCGCCCACGGGCGCGGCCTGGGCCATGTCGATCAGCATCGTGCCGGCCCAGAACCGCCCCTGGCGGTCACAGCGCCCGTCGTTGAAGCGCATGGCGGCGCGCGCATGCTCGACGCCCGCCAGCTTCTCCGTACCCAGCACCTGATCGGGTCCCGGCGACAGGCGATAGACACCATCCTCCATCGCGCCGATCCAGCCGCCGCCCGCCAGCGCGGCGATGCAGCCCAGCTGCTGGCCGGCGCGCCAACTGGTGTGCTGCTGGTCGGCCGGCCGCCAGCGATGCAGGGCGCCGGCCTGGATGTCGACCCAATACAGCGCCTGATCGCCGGCATGCCACACCGGGCTCTCGCCGGTCTGGTTGCGCAGATGCAGCACCAGCTCGGCCTCGCCGGCGGAGCGGGTCGGGCGACGCACCGGCGGCTGGTGCTCGAAGGGGCCGGCGGCGGTGAAGGCGCCGCCTTGATAGACGGCATCCGGATCATCGGCGGCGGGCGCGGGCTGGGCCTCGACCTCGGCGCGAAACGCCTCGGAGCTGTCGCGCGGCGCATAGCCGAGGATGGCCGCGGCGCTGTTGTCCCACCAGACATCCCGGTTGTCGGACACGCCATAGACGACCGTATGGCCCACGCCCGGCGTGTACAGGCCGCGGCGCACCAGGTCGGTCAGGTCGCGATAGCTGAGCCAGGTGTGCAGCATGCGCCGGTTGCGCGGCCGCGGGAAGGACGAGCCGATCCGGATGCTGACGGTCTCGATGCCGTAGCGGTCGTGGTAGAAACTGGCCAGATCCTCGCCGAAGGATTTCGACAGTCCGTAGTAGCCGTCGGGACGGCGCGGCGAGGCGCTGTCCAGGCACACACCCTGCTTGTGAAAGCCGATCACGTGATTGGAACTGGCAAAGACCACCCGGCGGACGCCATGGCGCCGGGCCGCCTCGTACAGGTGATACATGCCCCGGACGTTCGCCTCGATGATCTCCTCGAAGGGACGCTCGACCGAAATCCCGCCCAAGTGAACCACGGCGTCGACGTCCTCCAGCAAGGCGTCGACCGCGTCCTTGTCCGAGAGGTCGCAGGTCGCGACCTCCTCGGACGGCCCCTGGGCCGGCGCCATCGGTGCAATGTCGGACAGGCGCAGGATGCGGGCGCAGGGTTTCAGGGACTCGCGCAGGACCTGGCCCAGGCCACCGGCCGCGCCGGTCAGCAGGATGCGTTCAAAAGGCGGATGAAAATCAGCTGGATGCGTCATCGAAAAAACCACATGTAGTTATCGTACAACCTATCGTGGATTATTCATGCCCGCCTGCCGGCTTGTCAACAAGGCCGCATTTTTACAATGTGTTCCAAGGGCGTCTACGCCGCCGTGATTCTGGTTCTAAGCGGATTTTTGTTGTCATACAACAAGGCGGGATACCGGCCGGTGGACGCCCCGCGGCGCGCACGTGCCGGGCGCGCGCCGCCGCCGCCTTCGTGCCGCGACCCGGGTCGGGCCGGTGCGGACACCGGGCATTTCCGTTCTATACTGCGCGCATGATATCGGCGGCCCGATCCTTCGCCTGGCGCCCGGCCCGATGGACCTGGGCCTGGGTGCTGTGCCTCGCCCTGGCCTTGCGCGCGCTGGTGCCGGACGGCTACATGCCCGATCCCGGCGCCCGCGCGCAGGGCGTGCTGGCGCTGACGATCTGCACGGCCCACGATCCCGCGGGCCTGAATGCCCCGATCATTCCTGCGCACGGCCCCGGCAGCGCCCACGACTGCCCGCTGTGCCTGTTCGCGCACCATGCCTCCGGCTCGCCGCTGCCGGCCGGCACCACGCCGGCCCTGTTTGCAACGCCCGCCGCCGCGATTGCAGGGATCGCCGACACGCTTGTTGCCCACGTCTTTCGGGAACGCGGCGCCCCGCCCCGGCCGGAACGATAAGTTCGACATGCCGCGCGTTCCCCCCTGAAACGCGCGGCCCGCGCCGCGCATCCCCCCTGGTGCGCGGCTTGCGTTCCGCCCACTCTGACAAAGGACACACCATGACGTACACAAGGTCGACTATCGGCATCGGCGCACTGGCCCTGGGCCTGGCCTGCGCGGCGCCGGCCAGCGCCCACATCACCTTCGAAACCCCCAGCGCCGTCGTCGGCGGCAGCTACAAGGCCGTGCTGCGCGTACCCCACGGATGCAAGGGATCGGACACGACCCGCATCCGCGTCCGCATGCCGGACGGCGCCGTGGCGGCAAAGCCTCAGCCCAAGCCCGGCTGGACCCTCGACCTGGTGCAGGGCGACTATGCCAAGCCCGAAACACTGCACGGCGCCACGATCACCTCGGGGGTGCGCGAGATCAGCTGGAGCGGCCGGCTGCCGGACGCCTACTATGACGAATTCGTGTTCCGCGTCTCGCTGGCCTCCTCGCTGAAGGCGGGCGACACCCTGTATTTCCCGGTCGTCCAGGAATGCGCGCAAGGCGTCGAGCGCTGGATCGATACCTCCGGCAAGGATGGCGCGGACGGCCCGGCCCCCGGGATCGAGCTGCTGGCGCCCGCAAAAGCCGATGCGCACGGCCATAGCCATTGAGCATACTCACCGCCCTCCTGCTGTGCCTGGCCGCCTGGTCGCAAGCGGCCTTCGGCCATGCGGTGCTCGTGACCACGGACCCGGCGGCCGGCGCCGTGCTGGATCGCGCGCCGGCAGAAATGCGGCTGCAGTTCAATGAACCGGTCGGCATCAGCACGCTTGCCCTGTTGGGGCCGGACGGACGGCGATTGCCACTGGACAAGCCGCAAGGCGAGGGCGCGCAGGTCCGCATCCCGCTGCCGCCACTGAGCGCGCAAGGCACTTACCTGCTGACGTGGCGCGCCTCGTCGGCCGACGGCCATCCGGTCGGCGGAACCCTGGATTTTGCGCTCGGCACCCCCTCGGCGACACCGCCGGTGGCCGGCGAAGCCACCGGCCCTCTGTGGCGCGCCGCCGCGATCTGGGCGGGGCGCCTGTTGGCCCTGGTATGCCTGATCGCGGCCTGCGGCGCGGCCGTGTTCCGCGCCGCCGCGCCGCCCGCCCGCGACGACTGGGTGCGGCGCGTGATCGGTGTCGGCCTGGCGGCCCTGTTCCTCAACCTTGCGCTGCACGGCCTGGACCTGCTGGACGCGCCCCTGGGGGCGCTGGCCGAGGCCGATACCTGGCGCGCCGCCCTGGCCACGCCGTATGCCGGCTCATTGGGTCTCGCGGCGCTGGCGCTGGCGGCGGCCTACCGCGCCCAGGACACCGGCCGCCGGCTCGTGTTGCGCCTCTCGGCTGCGGGCAGCCTGATCCTGCTGGGCCTCTCGGTCGCCAACAGCGGTCACGCCGGCACGGCCCCGCCCCAGTGGCTGTCCCGGCCCGCCATCGCGCTGCACGTCATGGCGGCCGCGGCCTGGCTGGGCGCCCTGGTGCCGCTGGCGCGCGCCCTGCGCCGGCACGCCGGTCTGCAGGCCCTGGCGCGGTTCTCGCGCTGGATCACCCCGGTCGTGGCCTTGCTTCTGATCAGCGGCCTCGCGCTGGCGGTGCTGCAACTCGCCGCGCCGTCGGACCTGTGGCGCGCGCCCTACGGGCGCGTCCTGTCGGCCAAGCTGACTCTGGTCCTCGCCCTGCTGGCCCTCGCGGCGGGCAACCGCTGGCGCCTGACCGCGCCGACCCTGTCCGGCGATCCGGACGCGGCGCGCCGGCTGGCCCGATCGATCCGGGTCGAGGTCGTCCTGGCGGTCCTGATCCTGGGTGTGGTGTCGCTGTGGCGCTTCACGCCGCCGCCGCGCAGCCTGGACGCCGCGCCGGCCGCGGCGGGGCATCACATGAACTCGGGTGTCAAAAGCCCGCTGGCCCTCAGCAACGACCAGGTGTTGGCCTGGATTCGCCGCTCGGCCGACGGGTCCGAATGGACCATCGAACTGGCGACTCCCGAGGGCAAGCCCCTGGCCGCGCAGGCGCTCACCGTGATGCTGGACAATCCCAGCGCCGGCGTCGAACCGCTGCGCCGCGAGGCCGTGCACCGGCCCGACGGCGCCTGGCAGCTGCGGTTGCCGCCGCTGCCCGACGTGGGGTTCTGGCAGTTGAGCCTCGACATCCTGATCGACGACTTCGATCGCATCACGCTGCGCGCGGCCCTGGTGCTGTGAGGCGGCAAGGCTCCGGGCGGAGCCGCGCGCCGCTGCCTCAGTGCGTCGCCGGGGCCTTGGGCATCCCGTCAGGCCCGACGTGCGCAAGGAACTCGCGCGCTTTCGGATTGCTGTCGGCCTGGGCCTGGATCAGCTTGATCGCCTGGGGCACCCATTTCGGCCGGTCGGCCTCGGGCTGGACAAAGTAATCGGCCGCATCGACCCGGTCGCCCTCCTCGATCACGTTGGCGCGCTCGATCAGGGGCAGATGCCAGCTGCTGGTCAGAAAGACGTCGCGGGCGGGCTTGCCCGGGCACTGCTCGTGATAGGCGATCAGGCCATAGCCGATGGGCTTGTCGGGATCGGCCTTGTGAACCACGACGCCCTGGTCGGTCACTTCGTCCCAGGACCGGACGTAGCGCGTCATGACGGCATCGTAGAGGCAGGCGTCGGGATTGTCGCGAAAGCCCATGGAATGTGTCTTGAACTGGCCGAAATAGACCCGCTGGCTGCGTTCCGCCTTGATGTCGGCGGTGGCGTCCATCACGGTGTTGGGGGTGATCAGGGTCGCCACCGCCTTGCCCGCCCGAATGGCGGCGCAGCCGGAAAGCGCGGTCGCGGACAATGCGGCCAGGACGATCAGGGTTTTCTTCATGGTGACTCCTCGAGTGGGCGGCGAAGGCAGCGGTGCCGCCGATGTGCATGGAAAAAGCGGGAGGGTGAAAACGGAAAGAAAACAAGTTTAGTAATAAGCGGCAATCTCGCTTTACATGTCAATCATAGAGGCGGCACAATCTCAAAAACCTGAACGCAGACGATTGGAGCCCGCCATGCCCACGGGAAACGCCCCCGCCCGCAAACCTCTCCGCGGCCCGACGGCCGCGCAAGGCCGCGGCCCCGGCTGGCGCCATGCGATCACCGTCGCCTCGGCGCTGTGCCTCGCGGGGCCCGCCTGGGCCGCCAACAGCGGCGGCAGCACGGATACGGATTGCGGCTTTTCCGGCGACAGCTACATCGGTGCCTGCAGCACCGATTCGTCCCCCGCGGCAGACGCCGACGTACGGATCGATTCGCCGCCGCCATCGGTCGGCGACCCGGACGTGCCTGTCATCGAAATCATCGGCGGCATGAGCGACGGCGACGCCACCCGCAACCGCGTGACGGTCACCGGTTCGGAAACCTACGACGGCACGGCATTCGTCGGCGGATCCGCCACCTGCGGCGGGACCGCCGCCAACAACGCCGTCACTATCGGCGGCCAGGCCGTCCTCGTCAATACCGCAAACGTGGTAGGCGGCGAAAGCTGCTCCGGCGCCGCCGAGGGCAATACGGTGATCATCCAGGACCAGGCCGTCATCGACGGCGGAATCCTCATGGGCGGCAGCGGGGGTACCACCGCCACCGGCAACACCGTCATCATCCGCGACCAGGCGCGCGTCGAGAACAGCCAGGTGTTCGGCGGGCTGGCCATGGACGGCGATGCCACCGGCAACCGGATCATCCTGCAGGGCACCCCGATCCTGACCGGCACCCTGCTCATGGGCGGCAGCAGCGCCACGGGCGACGACACCACCGGCAACGTCCTCGAAATTCGCGGCACCGGGCTCGTGGCGGGCGCCGTGGCGAACTTCGACCACTACCGCTACGTCCTGCCCCCCGGCACCGTGCCCGGCACCCCGGTGCTGACGACCGACGTGACCTGCATGTGCGATGCCACCGTGTCGGTGGACGCCGAGCGGGGCGCCGGCCCCTTCCAGCCGGGCACACGGATCACCCTGATGCATTCCGACGACCTGGACAGCGAACGGTACTCCGACACCCCGACATACATCACCGGACGACAAGGCCTGGCCCTGCGCTACCGCTGGGGCCTGACGGCCAACGCCACCGACCTGGTCGCCACGGTCGCCGAGGTCAGCGTCAATGAGGAAAGCAAGGCGCCCGTCGAGGGCCGCATCGCGCCCCTGGCGCTGATCAACCAAGGCGGCGACATGGTCGCCGGAGCGGCCATGGACCGTGCCCGGGCCGCGGCCAACGCCGGCCAATGGACCGGTTTCGGCACCATCGGCGGCGGCAGATCCCGCTATGCCTCGGGCTCGCACGTGGACGTCGACGGCCTGTCCTTCATCCTGGGCGCCGCCCGGCGCTTCCAGACCGGCACCGGCAGTCTGGCCGCCGGCGCTTTCGTCGAGCTGGGCACCGGCAACTACAGCAGCACCAACCGCTTCAGCAGCGGCACCGCGCGCGGCAGCGGCAAGAGCCGCTACTACGGCGTCGGCCTGATGGTGCGCCAGGACTTCGGCAACGCGGCCGCCGACGACCCGCGCGGCGCCCCCGGACCCTACGCCGAGGCCTCGCTGCGGGCCGGGCGGGCCAGCAGCGACTGGCGCAGCACCGACCTGAACCGCATGCTGGGCGCGGACGCCTCGTACGACAGCGCCGCGCCCTACTACGGCGCGCACCTGGGCCTGGGCTATGTCGCGGGCCTGGGCCCGGCCACCAGTGCCGACCTGTATGCCAAGTATTTCTGGAGCCACCAGGACGGCGACCAGGTCTCGATCGCGGGCGATGC
This sequence comes from Castellaniella sp. S9, assembly GCF_027257175.1. Lineage (GTDB taxonomy): Bacteria > Pseudomonadota > Gammaproteobacteria > Burkholderiales > Burkholderiaceae_B > Castellaniella. Next base: position 83,983 of record NZ_JAPFGD010000003.1, read on the forward strand.
CTTCCGCTTCAGCGACACCGACTCGCACCGCGTACGCCTCGGCACCCGCTTGAACTACACGTTCAGCAGCCAGACGCGCGCCTACGCGGGCGCGGCCTGGGAACACGAGTTCGACGGCAATGCCCGCGCCACCGTCTACGGGTTCGAGGCCCCCTCCCCCAGTCTGAAGGGCGATACGGGCGTCTTTGAACTGGGGCTGGAGATCACGCCCAAGGAGGCCCGCGCGCTGACCGTCAGCCTGGGCCTGCAGGCCTACACCGGCAAGCGCGAAGGCCTGGGCGGCAGCGCGCTGCTGAAGTACGCGTTCTGACGGCCTCAGCCCGACAGTTTGTCGAGCAGGCCGTACCAGGCTACGCCGGCGGAAATGTAGAAGCGCTGCAAGCCATGCAGCGGGATCGGCGACGGGGTCGTGATGGGAAAAGGGAAATCCTGCTCCGGCCCGCCCGTCAGCCAGGCGGCGAGGTGCTTGCCCATGGCCGTGGCGGTGGCCACCCCCCGTCCGTTATAGCCCAGGGCGATCGTCACGCCCGGTGCCGGCCGGTGCACGTGCGGCAGGAAGTCCCGCGTGATGGCGATCCGGCCGCCCCAGCGGTACTCGAACTGAAAGGGCGCCAGCGCCGGATAAAGCTGCGCCAGCGCGCGCTCCACGTGGGCGAAATCGGCCGGCCCCGCGGGATTCGCAAACAGGCCGCGGCCGCCCATCAGCAGGCGCCCCTGGGCATCCTTGCGCAGATAGACCAGCAGGCGCTGGGCGGTCGACAGCGTCTCACCGCCCGCCAGGATGTGCGCCGCGGCCGCCCCCAGCGGGGGCGTGGCCACGATGAAGCTGTTGGCCGACAGAATGGTACGCGCCAGTCCCGGCCACAGGCCGTCGCTGTATCCGTTGGTAGCCAGCACGACCTGGTCGGACAGCACCCGGGCACCGCCCGCCACGGTCGCGACCCACCGCCGGCCGTCGCGCCGCAGGTCGGTCACGGGGCTGGCGCCATGGATACGCGCGCCGGCCTGCAAGGCCGCCGCCGCCAGCCCGCGGGCATAGGACAGGGGCTGGATGCTGCCGGCGCGCCGGTCCAGCCAGCCGCCATGGAATTGGTCCGAGCCGGTCCGCGTGACCATGGCCTGGCGATCCAGGACATCGACCGCCGCCCCCCGATCCCGCCACTGTTGGGCGCGGCGATGGAGGGCCGGCACCCCCGCCGGGGTATAGCTGGCCTGCAGCCAGCCCGCGCGCACCGGTGCGCAGTCGATCCGGTGCCGTGCGATCAGTTCGAACACCAGGTCCGCCGAACCGGCAATCGCATCGAGCAGGGGTTCGGCGCGGGCGCCCAGCAACGCGGCCAGTTCATCGGGGTCGTGCTTGAGCGTCGGATTGACCTGGCCGCCATTGCGGCCCGACGCGCCCCAGCCGGGTTCGTGCGCCTCGAGCACACAGACCGACGCACCGGCCTGCGCCAGATGCAGGGCCGTGGACAGGCCCGTGTACCCTCCCCCGACGACCAGCACGTCCGCCTGGCAAGCGTCCTCGATCGGCGGGGTGGGCGCCGCGGGCGCCGCGCCGGCCGCCCAGAGCGACGCCGCGGCCGGATGGGACATGACTGGACGTATGCTTGCCATGGAGATGCTCCCGGTGTTTCCTGGTGTCGTGTTTGCGTGAATTCGAGCGCTTGCGTATCGATGGGGCCGCCAGGCCGATGGGGCACTAGGCGCCGGGATGCAGCACCCGCCGCAGGAAATCCTGCGTGCGGGGGTTCTGCGGCGCACCCAGGACCTCGGCGGCCGTGCCTTCCTCCATGATGCGCCCGTCATACAGGAAACAGACGCGGTCGGCGACCTCGCGGGCGAAGCCCATTTCGTGGGTGACCACGATCATCGTCATGCCCTCGTCGGCCAACGCGCGCATGACCTGCAGCACGTCGCCCACGAGCTCGGGATCCAGCGCCGAGGTCGGCTCGTCGAACAGCATGGCCTCGGGCTTCATCGCCAGGGCGCGGGCGATGGCGACGCGCTGCTGCTGGCCGCCCGAGAGCTGGGCCGGATAGGCCCCGGCCTTTTCCGACAAGCCGACTTTTTCAAGCAGCGCCAGGGCCTCGGCCCGGGCCTGCGCACGCGGCTCCCGCTTGACGTAGACCGGCCCCTCCATCACGTTCTGAAGCACCGTGCGGTGCCCGAAGAGATTGAAGCGCTGGAACACCATGCCCAGGGACCCCCGCAAGGCGTGGATCGACGGCGACGTCCGGTCGACGCGCCGGCCAAACACGCGGACCTCGCCGCCCTCGTAGGATTCCAGGCCGTTGATGCAACGCAGCACGGTGGACTTGCCGGATCCCGAGGGGCCGATCAGGCAGACGACCTCGCCGCGCGCCACGCCCAGCGTCACGTCCTGCAAAACGATGTGATCGCCAAAAGCCTTGCGCAGATTCGTGATTTCTATCATCGTGCACGCCCCGCGCCCATGCGCCATTCCAGCCGCTTGAGGATCCACACCAGCGGCAGGCTCATGAACAGGTACAGCAACGCCACCAGGGTATAGACCGTCATGTTCTGGAATGTCGAGGACGCGATGAGCTGCCCCTGCCGCGTCAGCTCGGCCACGGTGATCGTCGACACCAGCGACGAATCCTTGAGCATCATCACCAGGGTATTGCCATAGGGCGGCAAAGCGATCCGGAAGGCCTGGGGCAGGACGACGCGGCGCATCAGCAGCGGCGTGCGCATGCCGATCGCCTGGGCCGCCTCGCGTTGGCCCTCGTCCACCGCCTCGATGCCCGCGCGGAAATTTTCCGCCTGGTAGGCGCTATAGGCGATGCCCAGGCCGATGACGCCGGCCTGGAATGCCGTGAGCTGGATATTGAACTCGGGCAACACGAAATAGATGTAAAAAAGCTGGACGATGATCGGCAGGCCGCGAATCACATTGATGATCGACGAGGCGCCCGCCCGCAGCGGCGCCACATGGCTCAGGCGCATCAGCGCCAGGCCCAGGCCGATCACGCTGCTGAGCAGGAACGACAGGACCGTGACCTGCAAGGTGACGACCGCGCCTTGCAGCAGGATCGGCAGGAAGTCGCGGGCCTGCTGCAGGAATTCATGCATGCCGCGGGCCGCCCATCAAATGCCCCATTTGGCGATGATCTTGTCGAGTTCGCCACTGGCCTTGACCTTGGCGATCGCGTCATTCAGAGCCTTGCGCAGTTCATCGTCGCCCTTGCGCACCACCAGGCAGATGCTGCCGACGGCTTCTTGTTTGTAATCCTGGACCAGCTTGACGTCCTTGAGAGTGCCTTGCTGGATCTGATAGGCCATGATGGGCTTGTCGGCCACGCCCGCATCGATGCGGCCCAGCGCCAGGTCGCGCGCCATGTCGGCGATCGAGTCATAGGTGCGGATTTCCTTGAAGTAGCCTTTCTTCATCAGCAGGTTGTAATAGGTCGTGCCCGCCTGCGCGCCGACGACCTTGCCCTTGAGATCATCCAGGGTCTTGTAGTCGTTGGTCTCGCTGGTCCTGACCAGCAGGCCGTCGCCGTAGGTTTCGTACACGGGGTCCGTGAAATCGACGACCTTGGCCCGCTCGTCGGTCTTGATCATGGCGGCCGAGATCACATCGAGCTTGTTCGAGGTCAGGGACGGGATCAGCGCCGAGAACACGGTCTGCTGGATTTCGGCCTCGTAGCCGGCGGCCTTGGCCACGGCATGGGCCGTATCGACCATCATGCCTTCGATCGTATTGGTCTTGACGTCCAGAAAGGTGAACGGGATGCCGGTGGACGTGGCCCCCACCCTCAGGGTCTTGGCGCTGGCCGCGGTGGACAGCACGCCGGCACCGGCGCAAAGGCAGAGTGCGGCGGCGGCAAAGCGCAGCAAGGAATTCACGCGAATCATGGCGGGTCTCCTGTGATGTTCCCCCGGACTGGGGCCGGATCGGGGATCAGGCCCGCCGTGCGGGTGAAAGCAGAAATGGTGCGGGTCATGAGCGGCCCGAGCGGACCGGTAATTCGATATTAGAAAGATATATATCGATTCTCTATTGGTAATAACCATTAAACAATTAAGTCAAATCGATATTCGATTTTTAAAAGAAATTCCCTATACTGGCGGCATGAACACACCCGCCGCACGTCCCCGCAAGGTCAGCCCGCTGTTCAATCAGTCGCTGGAAAAAGGACTCGCCGTCATCCGCGCCTTCAGCACTGCCCACCGCTCGATGACCATGGGCGAGGTGGCGCAGGCGGTCGACATCAACCGCAGCTCGGCCCAGCGCATGGTGTACACGCTCGAGCAGCTGGGCTATTTGAAAAAGCAGCCGCGGACGCACCACTATCGCCTGACGGTCAAAGTCCTGGAGCTGGGCTTCAACTACCTCAGTACGCACACCTTGATCGACATCGCGAATCCGTTCCTGGCGGAACTGTCGAACGTCTCCCAGGAAACCATCTGCCTCACCGAGGCCGAGGGCGCCGAAATGGTGTACATCGCGCGTTTCGTCAGTGCGCGATACATCCCGATCCACATGCCCATCGGCAGCCGCATCCCCATGTATTGCACCGGCTCGGGACGGGCCTACCTCAGCGCCTTGCCGGGGGACGAGGCCCTGGCGCTGCTGCGCGCCATGCCACGCACGGCACACACCATGCACACGCGCACCGACGAGGCCGAATTGCTGGGCCTGCTGCGCGACGCGCGCCGGCGCGGCTATGCCGTCAACCAAGAGGAACTGTTCCTCGGCGACATGACGCTGGCCGCCCCCATCCTGAACGGCGCCGGCCGCCCGGTCGCCGCCGTGCACATCGTCGCCCCGACCAGCCGATGGAAACTGCAGGACGCCCAGGAACGCCTCGTCCCCTCGCTGCTGGCCTGCGCACGGTCGCTGAACAATTCGATCCGCGCCATGGACTGAGCAGCCGCCGGGGATGCCGGCGCGGCGAATCCGCACCGGCCGGCCCTCAGATCGTCAGGCTACGTATTGCTGAGACACGACACTAGCCGATCACGGCCATCAGGCGGACATGGGCGCGGCTGAGGTGCCGCTGCATGGCGGCCTGCGCCTGCAGCGGATCGCGATCGGCGACCGCCTCGTAGATGTCCTGGTGTTCCTGGACGGCGTCCTGCCAGACCGCCTGGTTGTCGAACAGGCGATGCATGGAACCGCCGATCGGCGTATAGCGCTGGTCGAACAGCTCCTCCAGGGTCTGGATCAGCAATCGGTTGTCGGTGGTCGACGCCAAGGTCACGTGGAACTGGCGGTCGGCATCGGCCAATGGCTTGTCGCCCATGCGATTGCGCATGCCCAGCGCCTTGCGCATGGCGGCCACGCTGGCGCCCAGGGCCTTGAGCTGTTCGCGATTGATGAAACGGGCGGCGTGGGCAGCCACCCCGCCTTCCAGGAAATACCGGGCCTGGTTCACGTCCCTGGGGCTGTGCCCCATCAACGAGGCCTCGAAGCCGGGCTCGACGGCCGATGCGGGCGTCTGGACCGCCCCGCCGTCCGCCGGGGCGCGCCTGAGATAGATCCCCGAGCCGACGCGGATCTCGATCTCGCCCTGCAGTTCCAGCACGATCAGCGCCTCGCGCAAGCTGGGCCTGGAGACCTTCAGCAGCTGCGCCAGCTCGCGTTCCGAGGGCAGGCGCGAGCCGGCGGGTATGTCCATCTTGCGGATTTCCTGCCGCAGCGCCTCGGCGATGTGCAGGTAACCCCGGGTGCGATCCATGGGTCGCAGCAAAGCATCGGTCTTTTCCATGGCGGGCTCCAACCAGGCGCGAAAATCGAGAGAGCGCCCATTTTAATTTGATCAGACCGGTAAAGCAAAATCATAGGGAAAACCATAAATGGTTTTACCGGTCTGTCCAGTTAATCTATGGACTCCGTCTGGCGTTCATCGGTTGCGAACATGACCTACCAATTCGATTTCGGCGCGGTGCTGCAGTATTGGCCCATGCTCTTGCAAGGCGCCGAGACCACCTTGCTGATGTCGTTCTGGTCCACGCTGGCCGGTTTCGTCATGGGCGTGGCCTGCGCCATCGCGCGCAGTTCGGGCGGCCCGCTGCTTCGCCGTGCCGTCGGGGCCTACGTCGAGGTCATCCGCAACACGCCGCTGATCATCCAGAGCTATTTCCTCATCTTCGGCCTGTCCAGCGTCGGATTCACAATGTCTATCCTCACCGGCGCCATCCTGGCGCTGGTGATCAACATCACGGCCTACACCTGCGAGATCGTGCGCGCCGGCATCGAATCGGTGCCGCGCAGCCAGCGCGAGGCGGCCGAATGCCTGGGCCTGTCGCCCCTGCAGGTCTACTGGCACGTCATCCTGGTGCCGGCGCTCGAGCGCGTCTACCCCGCCCTGACCAGCCAGTTCGTGCTGCTGATGCTGGTCACCAGCCTGCTGTCGGCCGTGGGGACGGAAGACCTGTTCGGGATATCCGGCAACATCCAGGCGCTGACCTTCCGCAACTTCGAGGTCTTCATCGTGCTGTGGGTGGTGTACCTGGCCATGTCCGTGCTGGCGCGCGGCACGACCAACGACGCCAACGTCACCCGGCTGGCCCCGGCCGGCACGAACATCGTGCGCTTCGAAAACGATGCAACCGCCATCACGGCGGTCACCAGCGGACGCGCCCACATATTCTCGGGCGCCCCGTCGATCATCGCCTCCCTGAACAAGAGCATGGGGGACAAGCCCCTGGAGACCAAAGTCGTCATGGCGACCGCCATGATGGGCATCGGCGTGGCCAAGAACAACCCGGAACTGCTGAACAAGATCAACGAGCTCATCCGCCAGAACCTGAAAAATGGCAAGCTGAACGAGATCTTCAAGACATTCCATGGCGCCGACCTGCCGCAAGAGGTCCTGGCCGAAGGGAAATAACAGGAGTCCAGACATGACGACAGGGCGAGTAGCCGGCAAGAAAGTCTTGATCACCGCCGCGGGCCAGGGCATCGGACGCGCCTGCGCCCTGGCCCTGGCCCGGGAAGGCGCCGACGTACGGGCGACCGACATCGACCAGGGTGCCCTGGACACACTCGCCGCGCTGGCCCGCGACGAGGGCTTGGAGATCCAGCCGGCCATCCTGGACGTGCGCAAGCAGGCCGACGTGGATGCCGCGGCCCGGGCCACGGGCGCCATCGACGTGCTCTTCAACTGTGCGGGCTTCGTCGCGCATGGCAATGTCCTCGAGTGCAGCGAGTCCGACTGGGACTTCAGCATGGACCTGAACGCCAAGGCCATGTACCGGACGATCAGGGCATTCCTGCCCGGCATGCTGGCACAGGGGGGCGGCTCGATCATCAACATGTCCTCGACCGCATCCAGCGTCAAGGGCGTTGCCAACCGCTACGCCTACGGCGCGTCCAAGGCCGCGGTGATCGGCCTGACCAAGTCGGTGGCCGCCGACTTCGTCGGCCGCGGCATCCGCTGCAACACCATCTGCCCGGGCACCGTCGAATCGCCATCGCTGCGCGGACGCATCCAGGCCCTGGCCGACTCGACGGGACAGGACACCGACACGGTGCGCGCCGCCTTCATTGCCCGCCAGCCCATCGGCCGCCTGGGGCGGGCCGAGGAGATCGCCGCGCTGGTCGTCTACCTGGCATCCGACGAATCCAGCTTCACCACGGGCGGGGTACACATCATCGACGGCGGTTGGATATGCTGATACCGTCAGCCGACAATCATCTGAAATCTGAAGGAAGGACATGAAACTACTCCGTGTAGGCCCCAAGGGCCAAGAGCGCCCCGCCATGCTCGATGCGCAGGGCGGTATCCGCGACCTGTCCGGCAAAGTCGCCGACATCGCCGGCGAGGTCCTCACGCCGCAAGGCCTGGCCGCCCTGCACGCCATCGACATCGATACGCTGCCGCTGGTCGAGGGCGCGCCGCGCATCGGCGCCTGCGTGGGCGGCATCGGGAAGTTCATCTGCATCGGCCTGAACTACGCCGACCACGCCGCTGAAACGGGTGCCGACATTCCCAAGGAACCCGTGGTGTTCAACAAATGGACCAGCGCGGTCATCGGTCCCGACGACGACGTCGAGATCCCGCGGGGTTCGGTCAAGACCGACTGGGAAGTCGAGCTGGGCGTCGTGATCGGCCAGGGGGGACGCTACATCGACGAGGCCAATGCACTGGATCACGTGGCCGGATACTGCGTGGTCAACGACATCTCGGAACGCGAATACCAACTGGAGCGCGGCGGCACCTGGGACAAGGGCAAGGGCTGCGACACCTTCGGCCCGATCGGCCCCTGGCTGGTGACGCGCGACGAGGTGCCCGATCCCGGCCATTTGTCCCTATGGCTGGAGGTCGACGGCAAGCGCTACCAGGACGGTTCCACCTCGACCATGGTGTTTTCCGTCCCCCAGATCGTCAGTTACCTCAGCCGCTTCATGAGCCTGCAGCCCGGCGACCTCATTTCCACCGGCACGCCGCCCGGCGTGGGGCTGGGACAGAAGCCCCCCGTCTACCTGCGGGCGGGACAAACCATGCGCCTGGGCATCGAGGGCCTGGGCGTGCAAACCCAACGAACCATACAAGCCTGACCATGACCATCATCCAATCCATCGAAGTCATCGACGTACGCTTTCCCACGTCCCGGATGCTGGACGGCTCCGACGCCATGAATCCGGACCCGGACTACTCGGCGGCCTACGCCGTCCTGCATACCGACACGGGGCTGGAAGGCCATGGCATGACCTTCACCATCGGCCGCGGCAACGAGATCTGCTGCGCCGCCATCCGCGCCATGGAACACCTGCTGATCGGCCTGGACCTCGACTGGATCACCGAGGACATGGCCCGATTCTGGCGCCATGTCACCTCGGACAGCCAATTGCGCTGGATCGGGCCGGACAAGGGCGCGATCCACCTGGCGACAGCGGCGCTGGTCAACGCGGTGTGGGACCTCTGGGCCAAGGCCGAGGGCAAGCCCGTCTGGCGCCTGGTCGCGGACATGACGCCCGAGCAGATCGTCGGCCTGATCGACTTTCGCTACATCACGGACTGCATCACGCCGGACGAGGCGCTGCAGCTGCTGCGGCAACGGGCCGCCGGCAAGGCGCAGCGGCTGGAGGACCTGCAGGCCCACGGCTACCCGTGCTACACCACGTCCGCCGGCTGGCTCGGCTACAGCGACGACAAGCTGCGCACACTGGCCCAGCAGGCTGTGGACGACGGGTTTTCGCACATCAAGCTCAAGGTCGGGCGCGACCTGCAGGACGACATCCGCCGGGTCCGCATCGCACGCGAGGTCCTGGGTCCGGACCGCCACCTGATGATCGACGCGAATCAGGTCTGGGAAGTCGGGCAGGCCGTGCCGTGGCTCGAGGAACTGATCTTTGCCCGGCCCTGGTTCATCGAGGAGCCCACCAGCCCCGACGACATCGCGGGCCACCGCCACATCCGCCAGGCGCTGGCCGGCCGCATGCAGGTCGCCACCGGCGAAATGTGCCAGAACCGCATCATGTTCAAGCAACTGATCATGGAATCGGCCATCGACGTCGTGCAGGTCGACGCCTGCCGGCTGGGGGGCGTGAACGAGGTGCTGGCCGTCATGCTGATGGCGGCCAAGCACGGCCTCAAGGTGTGCCCGCACGCCGGCGGGGTCGGCCTGTGCGAATACGTCCAGCACCTGTCCATGATCGACTATCTGTGCATCGCGGCCACCAAGGAAGGCCGCGTGGTCGAATACGTCGACCACCTGCATGAGCATTTCGTCGATCCCTGCGTGGTCCGCAACGCCGCCTACGTGCCGCCCACGCAGCCCGGCTATTCGATCGAAATGAAGCGCGAGTCGCTGGAACGCTATCGCTTTGCCGGCTGACGGCGGCGGGCGGCGTCACTCTTGCAGCAGCGCGAGACCATCGTCGCTCTGCTGCTTGCCCAGATAGGCAACAAGCGCCTCGCGCGCGGTGCTCAGATGAAGGGCGATCAGCTCGGCCAACGCTGCGCTATCGCGCCGATCGATCAGGTCCAGCATGGTCTCGTGCTCGCGATCGGCGCTTTCCTGCGCCTGGGCGGTCTGCATGTACAGGCGCGAGTACGGCATGGTGAGGTTGAACAGGGATTGGATCAGGCGCAGCGTATGCGGCCTGCCGGTCACCTCGTAGAGAGCGAGATGAAACTGGTAATTGGCGCGCACCCATTCGTGCAGCGGCAGCGGCTGGCCGTCCATCTCGCGGATCAGGGTACGCCAGCGCTGCAGATCGGCCTGGCTGGCATTGGCGATGATGTAGGGGCTCAGCGCCGGTTCGATCGTCAGGCGCAGGTCGTAGAGTTCGGCCACGTCGGATGCGTCCAGCTTCATCACCGACAAGCCGCGGCCTGGACGGGCAATGGCCAGCCCATCGGCAACGAGCATGCGCAAGGCTTCCCGCACCGGTATGCGGCTGACCTTGAAGCGCTTGGCGAGATCCTCCTGCACCAGCGCCTGGCCCGGACTCAGGATCCCCTCGCGGATCGCCCGGCGCAACAAGTCTGCGAGTTCATCTGGTTGCATGATCGATATACTCTGAAAACCGGGGCCGCCCGCGCCGGAAATCGGCGCGGTTGCCCGCATTGTAGAGCAGACTCCGGTGCGGAATTAACGCGAGAACATCGTATCGGGCAGCCAGGTCGCCAGACCGGGAAACGCCGCCAACAGGACGATCGTCAGCAATAGCAGCAGGAACGAGGGCAGCGCCGCCCGGGCGATGCGGGCCAGCGGCTTGCCGGTCAGTCCCTGGATGACGAACAGATTCATGCCCACCGGCGGCGTGATCTGCGCCATCTCGATGACAATGACCAGATAGACGCCGAACCAGATGGGGTCAAAGCCCGCCTGGATCACCATGGGCATGATGACCGCGGTGGCCAGCAGCACCAGCGAAATGCCGTCCAGAAAACACCCCAGGGCAATAAAGAACAGGGTCAGCACGACCAGCAGCTCGTTGGCGTCCAGCCCCAGGGTCACGATCCATGCCGCAAGCTGGCGCGGAATGCCGGTGAAGCCCATGGCCACCGTCAGCACCGCGGCGCCGGCCAGGATGAAGGCGATCATGCACGAGACGCGCGTCGCGCCCAGCAGGCCTTCCCGAAAGGCCGTCCAGCTCAGCACCCCTTGCCGCCAGGCGATCAGCAGGCTGAGCGCCACGCCCAATGCCGCGGACTCGGTGGGCGACGCCAGGCCGGTATAGATCACGCCGATGACGCCGGCGATCAGGACGACCACGGGCAGGAGCTTGCGCAAGGCAAAGAACGCCTGCAGCCAGGAAACCCGCGGCTCGGCGGCCGGCATGCGCTGCGGATGCAGCAGGCTCCACACAATGATCCAGCCCATCATCAAGCCGGCCAGCACCATGCCTGGAAATACGCCCGCCAGAAACAGGCGAGCCACCGATTCCTCGATGGCGGCGCCATAGACGATGAAGATGACGGAAGGCGGAATCAGCAAGCCCAGCGTGCCGGCGCCCGCCAGAGAGCCCAGCGCCTGGCGCTCGTCGTAGCCGCGCGCCTGGAGTTCCGGCAGGGAAATGCGGCCGATGGTCGCGGTGGTGGCGGCCGATGAGCCGGACACCGCAGCAAAGATGGCGCAACCCATGATGTTCACATGCAGCAACCGCCCCGGCAGGCGCTGCATCAGGGGTGCCAGGCCCGAGAACATGTCGCTGGACAGGCGCGAACGGAACAGGATCTCGCCCATCCAGATGAACATCGGCAAGGCCGCCAAATCCCACGAGCGGCTCGAGCTCCATAAATTGGAGGCGACCACGTCCAGCATCGGGAGAGGCTTGCTGGACAACGCCAGCAGGCCCACCAGGATCAGGCTGATCGAAACCCAGACGCCGGCGCCCAGCACCAATAGCAGGACGCCGACCAGGAGCAGCGGAAAAGTGGCATCCATGTCATTCCCCCATCGGCTCGGCCGCGCCGGAAACGCCCGCCGCACGGCCACACGCGATCGCGATCGTGCGATCCAGCAGGCTCACGCACAGCAGGCCCAGGCCGAGGAACATGACGGCCTGCGGCAAAGCCAGGGGCACCGGGACCAGCCCCGCGGAGACATCGCCGAAGTGCCAGCTCTTGAGCACCAGCCGGCCCATGCCCCACGCGCAGGACAATGCGGCGCCCAGGGCAGCCAGGCTGGCGAGCAGCTCGCACGCCAGGCGCGCGCGTCCCCTCAAGTGTTCCAGCACGAGGCTGACGCGGATGTGGACGCCGCGCGCCATGGTATCGGCCAGCGCGAGGAAGGTCGCCGCCGCCAGCAGATAGCCGCAGATCTCGGCCAGCGAAGGCACGGTCGCATTCACCGTGTCCATGCCCATGGCAATCCGGATGCCATTGAACACGCGTCCGGAAATTTCAATGCAGACCAGGACCAGGATGGCGACCAAACACAGGGCGGCGGCCACCGCCGCCCAACCATAAATGCGTCGAAGCATGGGGGTGTCCTTTGTTTACCGGCCCGCTTGATAAGTATCCAGGATCGCCTTGCCTTCGGCGGAACTCTCGGCCGCCCACTCCTTGGCCATGGCAGCGCCGATCTCGCTGAATTTTTCCTGGAGGGAAGCCGGCAGCGGCTGGATCTTCATGCCTTCGGCGCGCAAGCGTTCGGTCGCCTTGTCCGCCTCGGTCCGGGAACTTTCCCAACCGCGCCGCTCGGCAACACGCGCGGCATCCAGCACCGCCTGGCGCTGGGCCTGCGGCAAGGCGTTGAACGTCTGCTTGTTGGCAATCACGATATTGCGCGGCAACCAGGCCTGGACTTCGTAGTAGTGATCGACAAAGTCCCACGCCTTGACGTCCACGCCGCCCGTGGGTGAATTGACCATCGCATCGGCGCGGCCGGTCGCGAACGCGGTCGGAATGTCCGGCACCTCCACCTGAACCGGCGTCATGCCCGCCAGCAAGGCGAAACGCTCCGTCGCCCGGCTATTGACGCGGAACTTCAGGCCTTTCAGATCGTCGGGACCGTTCAGCTGCTGCTTGCTATAGAGCGATTGCGCCGGCCAGGCGACCGAATACAGCAGCATCAGGCCCTGGCGATCCAGGTGCGCCTCGATCTGGGGCTTCTGCGCCTCGTACAGTGTCCAGGCCTGCTCATAGTTGGTCGCCAGGAACGGCAGCGAATCGACGCTGAAGATCGGATTCTCGTTTTCCAGCGTCGAGGCGAACACCTCGCCGATCGGCACCAGGCCGTCCCGGACCGCGCTCTTGATTTCCCGGTGCGGAACCAGCGAACCGGCGGAATGCACGGTGAACTTCAGCGCGCCTTGCGTGGCCGCGTCGACATCCTGCGCGAACTGGACGATGTTGCGCGTATGGAAGTTGCCGTCCGGATACGGAACCGGAAAATCCCAGACGGTCTGCGCGCCGGCCGCACAGGCCGCGGAGGCGAAAACGGACGCCAGGGTGATTCTAAGTGCCTTCATGCATTGCTCCTCGTCGTTATGTCTTGATACCACAAGGCGACGTCCTCGTGACCGTCGCCTTGCCTCAATGAATAGTGCTCTCTGCTGCCTTGCGGATCCATTGAATCCATTGGATCCAATGGATATAATAGCATTGTGCTCCAGTATCGCAAAGCAACTTCCGGGACCCCCATGACGGCTGAAACCAAATCTCCCTTCATCAAAAACATCCATACGCTGGAACAGTTGCGTGAATGGATACCGGCGCCCTCCGATCTGGTGCTGAACAAGGTCATCCCCGACATCGATGACCACGTGCGCGCATTCATCGGATTCTCGCCCTACGTCATGATCTCCACCGCCGACCGCAATGGAAATTGCGACGCGTCCCCCCGCGGCGGCGAACCGGGGTTCGTGAAGGTGCTGGACGACCACCACCTGGCCTGGTCCGAATCCACCGGCAATCGGCGCGCGGATTCACTGCAAAACCTGCTGCAGAACGACTCGATCGGCATGCTGTTCCTGCTGCCGGGCTATGACGAAGTGCTGCGCATCAATGGAACCGCAGTCATCACGACCGAAAGCGCGTTGCTGGAGCAGCTGGCGCCGCGCAATCAGCCGCCCGGCGTCGGCGTGGCGGTGGGCGTCACGGTACACGAATGCTATATCCATTGCGCCAAGGCGGCCCTGCGCTCGAGCCTCTGGAATCCCCTGGGCTGGCCCGACTTGTCGGCCATGCCCAGCGCGGCCCAGATCCTGCGCGACCACACGGGCGCCGGGGAAGGCGACGGCAGCGTCGAGTACATGCAAAGGATGCTGGATGAAAGCTACACCAAGCGACTCTGACACGGCGCCCGCTGCTCCCCAGCCGCTGTATGTCCGCATCGACCGCATCCGCCAGGAAACCGAACTCATCCGTTCCTACCGCCTGGTGGCACTGAACGGCGGCGAGCTTCCCGCCTACGAGGCGGGCGCCCACGTGGGCGTGGTGCTGCCGGACGGCAAGACCCGCTATTACTCGCTGTGCGGCGATCCGGATGACCGGCGCCAGTACCTGATCGGCGTGCAGCGCGAGGACAAGGGGCGAGGAGGCTCGCGCCTGCTGCATGCCTCCGCACGCGAAGGACGGTTCCTCAAGCTGGTGCCGGCGCGCAACCATTTTCCGCTGGCGGACGGCGACAACCATCTGCTGATCGCCGGCGGCATCGGCATCACGCCCATCCTGGCGATGGCGGCCTCGTTGCAGGCACGGGGAATCGACTACCGGTTGCTCTATTTCGTCCGCACCGAGCAGGACGTCGCCTTTCGCGACCTGCTCGAACCTTTTCTGGCGTCGGGACGCGGACAGGTGATCAGTTTCTCCGATCCCTCGGACGCCCCGCCGCTGGCCGAACTGCTGGGCGCGCCGCGGCCGGGCCGGCACGCGTATTTCTGCGGCTCGCCAGGCTTCATGGACTGGATCGAATCCCACTTGCAGGACTGGGACCCCGCCCAGGTGCACAAGGAAAATTTCCACCCGGCAACGGCACGGCCGGGCGACAAACCCTTGACCGTCACCGCCGCACGCCGTCAATTGGACATCAGCGTGCCGGCCGACGAATCGATCCTGCACGCCTTGCGAGACGCCGCTGTGCTGATCGACTCGGTCTGCGAGAACGGCACCTGCGGCACCTGCAGGGTCGCCTACCTGTCAGGCAGGCCGGAGCACCGCGACAGCGTCCTGACGCCCGAGGAACGGCGGCAATACGTCATCACCTGCGTGTCGAGAGCGGATCCCGGCGAACCGCTGGTGCTGGATATCTGAGGCGCTGCAGGCCTACTTCCCCAGCATGCGCGGCAGGACGTCCTCGTCGCCGGCGCGGTACCGGTGGACCAGCGTCATGACGACATGGCCGAGGATCAGCGCCAACAGCAGCCAGCCCAGCGCGCCATCGAACAGGCTGGCCGGGGCGGTGAGCCATTCGATCTTGTCCCCCTCGAAACCGGGCATGAGCGGCAGGCCGAAGGGCGAGAAGGCCCGTCCCGATCCATACTGCCGCATCAGGGCCAGTGTCGGGATCACCAGGATCAGGCCGTACATGGCCAGATGGCCCGGGCGGGCGAGCGTGCTGGTCGCGGCGGGCCGCTGCCGGACGTTTGCCAGCGCCCAGGCCGCGCGCAAGACGATCAGCACCAGCAGCAATACGCCCGAGTGCTTGTGCGTCGCCCACAGGAATTCGTCCAGCGGGGAATCCTCGGCCACCACGCGCGTGATGGCCGTGGCGAATTGCCAGGCGACCAGCAGCGCCATGCCCCAGTGAAAAAAACGGCTGACCGTGCCGTAACGCACCTTGGAATCTTTCAAGTTCATGTTCGGGTTCCTTTCTCAGATCCGGGCCGCCGTTCCCCCGACGCCCCATGGACATGCCGCATGCGGCGCGCCGCCGGCCGCGTGTCCAAGCTCAAAGATAGTACAGAAAGATTGCGCGAAAAATATGAAGACCCTGTGAAAAGGCACGCGCCCTCTGGGTCCGTTCAGAGAAATGCCTAGTCGATCGGCACCGAGAACCGGGCGCCCAGGCCGTAGGCGCCCGTGACGATATTGCCGTTCGCCTCGAAGCGCACTTTGAGGTGGGGGCCGTAGCGAAAACCCTGCGCCAAGCCGATCGTCCGCTGCAGCTCCCCCAGCGCCCTGTTTCGCTGTTCGTAGGTGCCGCTGAGCCGGCCCCAGCGCCCCAGGGGCACGCTCAGCCCCCACTGGTTGCGCACGCAATCGCAGGCCAGCGGATCCTCGTCATACGTGGACAGGTCGGCATAACCGGCGCCCCGCTGCTCGTTGACCCAGGACAGCTTCAGATCGCTGAACACGTCGACCTTGTAGCCCAGTTGATAGCGCCATCCGCTGCCCAGCGGCCGCCGGGATTGCGAGACCCCGAGCGCCAGGGCGCCCCAAGCGTCCGTGGAATACTCGCCGCCCAAGCCCAGCGCCAGCAATTCCGGCATGCCTTGCACTTGCGAGGCCAGGGACAGGCCCGGGCCCACCGCATACTGCGAGGACACATCGTATGCGGCCGGCCCGTACGCCAGCCCGCCGCTTTTGACGCCGCTGGACGACTCATCCAGCACACCGGCCGCGGCGGCATACGTCCAGTCGCCGGACTGCTGCAGGCCGCGCGGCATGCCGCCGTACACACCGACCCCCGCCAGGCGCACGGGCCGGCTCCAGGACGGCGCACGCACCGGCTCGTTGCCCAGCGTCAGGCGGTACCCGTCGCCGCCGGTGTAGCGCCAGCTGCGGGCGCCGAAGGACCAGGGATCGTCCACGCCGGGGATCGACGGGCCGAGGCCGCCCATGGACACCCCGTCAGCGGTCTTGTCCGGCCAGTAGACGCCGTCCAGGATATCCAGGGCATACGCATCCGGCACCAGCCCGAACGAGGTGACCTGATCCTTGCGGGTCTTGGCGTCGGTGCCGGACAGATCGACGGGCACATCCACGGGAACCGCGCGCACCGGATAGACCTGGGGCGACAACCCCAGGAGTGCCGCGTCGTCCGGCGCGCCTGTCGGGCGGACCTGCGCACACGATGTCGTCAGGCCGCACAGCGCGCATGCCGTGAACGCCCATACCCCGCCTTTCCGTATCGAAACCCGCATCCGCCTGATTGCCTGGACCTCCGTCCGCCGCGCTGAAGCGGCGGCTGCCGTGACACACCACATGACCGTCCACCACGCGCCGCACACCGCCGCGCATGACGTTCCGGCCTCTCTTAACGATAGTGGCTACGCGCCGGCTTGTGCAATGCTCGGCCGCTCAGGACGTAACAGCTTGTTCACCTGCCGGACGGCACGCACGGAGACTGGCGCATGGGGATTAGGCGAGCAGGGCTTCCGCGGCCTTTTTCAATAGCCGCCGCGCCTGGGCTTCACGGTATGCGCCATGGGCCTGGATGTCGCTTTGCCCCGGATGTTCCTCGAAAACCCGATCCAGCCCGGTGCTGCCGGCCGCGGCTCCACCCGCCAGCCACGCCTCCGCCGCGAAAGCGCGAAACGCGGATGCCGACAAACCGCTGATGCCGACACCGAATTCATGTCCCGCCCGGGTCGCAAACACAGTCAGCAGCGCAAAACGACCGGGTATCAAACGGAGACACTGGTGGCTTGCCGCATCGGGTATCCGCAGGCTGACCCCCACGATCAACTCCCCTTTTTCCAGCGTGGGGCCGCCGGGGCCGCGGGGCTGGAACCAGTCGTGCGCGGCAATGTCGCGCGCAGTGGTGTGCACGACTGCCCGGGTGCCCAGCATCGCCGCGGGCAGGCAGCCCGCCTGTGACGTGGTGCACAAGGCGCCGCCGATGGTGGCGCGATTGCGCATGAGCCGGTCCCCCATTTTCCCTGCCAGGCTCGACAAGGCCGGAATGCCGTCGCCAACCGCCGCCGACGCCGCAAGCTCGTTCAGCGTCACTGCGGCACCCAGCCTGAGCACGCGTCCGTGTCGCTCTATGTGCCGCATGGCCGGGATCAAGCCCAGACTGACGACGGTGGCCGGGGTTCCGGACTGCCGCCAGTGCGGAATCAGGTGCTGGCCGCCGCCCATGGGCACGGCATCCGGAAAGCGCGACAGCAAGGCCTGCGCGTCCTCGAGCGCGGCGGGCCTGTGCCAGTTCAGTGGTTTATCGATCATGGCCATCCTGTTTCTGCATGTCATGCGGCGCGTGGTTCAGGCTGTGCGCCCGTCGCCGCCAGGCGATGCGCCCCGCAACAACCGGGCGGCGAGCCCGATCATGTCGACAATGGGCAGGTAGCCCGTACACCGGCACAGCAGGCCGGCAAAGGCATCGCGTATCTGGGCGTCCGTCGGATCGGGTGTGTCCTGCAGCAACGCGATCGCCGCCAGCATGAACGCGGGCATGCAGTAGCCGCATTGAAAGGGCTGCCGTTGTTCGGCGGCCGCCAGCACCGCCTGCGTTGCGGGCTGGTCGAGCAGAGACAGGCCCGCCAAAGTATGGACGTCCCGGGCGCCCGCCTCCTGGGCCAGGACGCTGCACGATTTGACCGGCACACCATCCACCAGGACCGCGCAGGCGCCGCAGTGTCCGGTGTCGCAGCCTTTGCGCACGTCGACGCAATCGGCCGTGTCCCGCAACCATTCCAGCAGCGACTCGCCGGCCGGAACCTCGAGCCGCGCGACGGTATTCACGCGGCAGAAGCCGGCCTGCCCCGGATCGTTCGACGACGGTGTTTCGCTCATGCCCTCGACCCTTCAGCGTGCAGCAATGCCCAGATGGCCGGCGGCGTGGCGGGCATCTGGATCGCCGACGCTCTTTTGCCGAGCGCGGTGCTCAAGGCATCCTGTATCGCGTTCATGACGGCGGGCGGCGCCGCGCTGGCGCCGGATTCGCCGCAACCTTTGATGCCCAGGCGGTTGGCGCCGGCGCTGCCCTGGTTCAGGACGATGTCCATGTCGGGAATGCTCGCGGCCTGGGGCAGGTGGTAGCGCCCGAAGTCGGTCGTCAATAGGCGGCCGCTGTCGGCATCGAAGCGGCAATCCTCCAGCAAGGCCTGGCCGATGCCTTGCGCGCTACCGCCCATGACCTGGCTGCGGACTTTGTCCTCGGACACGATCACGCCGAAATCGTTGACGGACACATAAGCCAGGATGTCCACCACACCGGTATCGGGATCGATCTCGATCTCGCAGGCATGGCAGCCATTGGCGAATGTGCCCTCTGTGATCGCGGCGCAGACTTCGGTCTCGAACGGATGGGGCGTCCCTTCGGGCAAATCGGCCACTGCCATGATCGCCAGTTCGCGCAGGCTGAAACACCGCTCGCCGCCGCGCAGGCGCCCCGCCTCCCAGCGGACCTGCTCCAGCGGCATCCGCCATGCCTGGGCGGCCCATTCGCGCGCCTTCTGTATGACGGCGTCGGCGACCTGCAGCAATGCGGTGGAGCCCGACAGCAGGGATTTCGAGCCGCCCGTACCCATGCCCTGCCCCAGGCGATCAGTGCGCCCCTGATGCACGGAAATGGCTGACGCGTCGTAGTGCAAATAATCCGCCAGGATTTTTGCGTACGAGCTGCGATGGCCCTGCCCGCTGCTTTGCGTCCCCACATCCGCACGCAGGCGGCCGTCGCGGTGAAAGCAGATGCGGGCCGATTCGCGCGATATCCCGTCGGGCTGGGTCAGGCGGGCCAAAGCCATGCCGCCGTTGGTTTCGAGGTAATTGGCAATGCCCAGGCCCCTGAGTTTGTTGCCGGCGCGGCTCTCGTCCCGCCGGGCTGGAAATCCGGCGTAATCGATGGACCTGAGCGCCCGCTCCAGGTTGTCGGCGAACAGGCCGCCGGTGAGCCTGACGCCCGTCGCGGTCGTATAGGGCAGATCCTCGGGCGCGAGCAGGTTGCGCCTGCGCAAGGCCGCCCGATCCAGGTTCAGCTCGAGCGCGGCGATGTCGATGACGCGCTCCAGCACGTAGTTGGCTTCCGGGCGGCCCGCCCCCCGGTACGAATCCAGGGGCACGGTGTTCGTCAGCGCGCCGCGCACGCGGCTGTACATCGCCCCGAATCGATAGGCGCCCGGCAGGACGGGGGTGCTGCACATCGTCGGGTTGAAGGGGCCATAGTTCGACAGGAAAGCCCCCAGATTCGCATCGGTGTCCGTGCGTATCGCCAGGAAATTCCCGGCGGCGTCCAGCGCCAGCCTGACACGGGTATGGTGATCGCGACCGTGCGTGTCGCTCAGGAACGCCTCGGTGCGTGAACCCACCCACTTCACGGCATGCCCGAGCGCCTGCGCGGCCAGCAGGACGAGCACCTGTTCCGGATAGATGAAGATCTTCATCCCGAAACTGCCGCCCACCCGGGGGGTGATGACTTCGAGCGTCGCAGGGTCCCAGCCCAGCACATCCCGGGCAATGACGTCGCGCGTCCAGTGTGCGCCCTGGGAAGGCGTGACCAGGATGCGCTGCCCGGTGTCGGGGTCCGCCCAGCCGATCGCGCTGCGTGTCTCCAGCGGACTGGCGACGACGCGATTGTTGATGATGCTGGCCTCCACGACCGACGCTGCCGCCTGCAGGGCGGCATCGACGGCCGCCTCGTCGCCGGTTTCCCAGTCGAAGCACAGATTGCCGGGAATATCCTCCCAGACCCGCGGCGCGCCGGGCTGCAGGGCCAGGTCCGCCTGGGTGACTTGCGGCAAGGGCTCGTACACCACCTCGACACGGCGCGCCGCCGCCTGGGCGATGCGGGCGCTGCGGGCCACTACCATCGCGACCGCCTCGCCGTGATGGCGCACCTTGCCGCGCGCCAGCAGCGTGCGCGGCGGGTCGGCGCGCGAAGACCCGTCCCGGTTCAGCAGCGGAATAATGCATGGAATGGGACGCGGGTGGCCCGGCAGGTCATCCACGGTCCACACCGCGACGACGCCGTCCATACCCTCGACAGGCGTGCGTATGCCGGCAATCCTGGCATGCGCATGCGGCGACCTCACAAAGGCGGCGTGCAGGCAGCCCTCCGGATAGATATCCTCGGTAAAGACGCGCCCGGAACACGCCCTGCGCAACCAGCCCGGCATCCCTGCGTAGTTCATGACAGCAATCGCGAGTCATCGGGAGACCAGCGCACCTTGACCGGCGTGCCCTCGGTGAATGTCGTGTAGGCCGCATTGGAGGTATTGGGCAGCATGACCATGAGGGGCTGCCCATCGGGCAGGCTCAAATGGCATTCGACGACGGGCCCCAGGTAGGTGAACAGCCGGATCGTGGCGGATAGCGAATTCAGGGACGGATCCTCGGCGGCATCCGCCGGGGCAATGTGCGCTCGTTCGGGCCGAAAGCTCAGGCAACTGGCGTCCTGGCCGGCCGATTGCCCCGTCCTGAGCATGATGCCGCTGTGGGTCCGAAAACCGGCGCCATCGACGCGAGTGCCTTCGAGCAGATTGGTTTTTCCCATGAACTCGGCGACGAAGCGATTGGCGGGCTCTTCATAAAGCTGGGCGGGCGTGCCGACCTGCTCGATGCATCCCTTGCTCATGACGACCAGCCGGTCGGCCATGCTCAGGGCCTCGTCCTGGTCGTGGGTGACGATCAGCGTCGTCAGGTTCAGCTCGCGCTGCAACTGCCGGATCTCGGCGCGGACCTCATGGCGCAGCCGGGCATCCAGGGCCGACAAAGGCTCATCCAGCAGCAACACATCGGGATTGATCGCCATGGCCCGGGCCAATGCCACACGCTGCTGCTGGCCGCCCGAGAGCTGGCGGGGCATGCGTTCCGCAAAATCGCCCAGGCGAACGCGCGACAGGGCTTCTTTCACCCGCCTGTCGATGTCGCTTTTTGACATCCGCTGCATCTCCAGACCGAATGCCACGTTCTTGGCGACCGTCATGTGGGGGAACAGGGCGTAGCCTTGAAACACCATGCCGATATTGCGCTGGTGCGCGGGCACGTGCGTGATGTCCCGATCATCCAGAGTGATGCGGCCCTCGCTGACGGAAATGAATCCCGCCAGCATGCGCAGGGTCGTCGTCTTGCCACAGCCGCTGGGGCCCAACAGCGCAACCATTTCGCCTTTGTCCATCGACAGATTGAAGCGATCGACCGCACGCGTCTGGCTGTAGTATTTCGTGACGTTGTTGAATTCGATATAAGACATAGGCGGCTTCAGAAGGCGTTGCTCAGTTTCACATACCGGTCGGAGACGATCAGCGCAAAGCCGATGATGAAAATCTGGACCGTGGCCACCGCCGCGACGGTCGGGTCCAGATTCCATTCAAGGTAGTTCAGGATCGCGATGGGCAGCGTGGTCCTGCCCGGCCCCACCAGAAACAGGGATTTCTCCAGATCGGTGAACGACACGATGAAACTGAACAAGCCGCCGGCCACCAAGCCCGGACGCGCAATCGGCAGCGTGATCCGCCAGAATGTCGTCAGCGGCGTGGCGCCGAGGTTCTGGGCGGCTTCTTCGATGTTTTCGTTTGCCGACAACAAGGATGTAGTCACCAGGCGCACGACCCAGGGAATCACGATGACCACGTGCGCAATGATGAGTCCGGGCAGCGTGGCGACGAGTTGTATGCCGGACAACAGCTCGATCTGGATGAAATAGATGTAGACGCCGCTGCCGGCCACGATCGCCGGCACCATCATGGGCGACAGCAACAGGGTATTGATGACGGCCTTGCCCGGGAAATTCGCGCGGGCCAGCGCCAGCGATGCCGGAACGCCAACCAGCAGTCCCAGGAACGTCGCCGCAATGGCGACCTGGAAGCTCAGCCAGAACCCTTCGCGGAAATCTACCAGTTCCCACGCATTGACATACCAGTGAAAGGTGTACCCCAGCGGCGGAAAGCTGATCACCTTGTTGGAGAACACGCTGACCCACACCACGGCCACCAGCGGCGCCACGACAAAGGCGAGGGACAGGAACACCGCGGTCCGATAGGACCAGGTACGCAGAGGGATCTTCATGATGTGGCCGCCCGCATGCGGTCCTGGGAAATGCGTCCCACCAGCCAGGATGAAAATATCGTCAGCAGCAAGGTCGTGACCATCAGAATGACGGAAATCGCGGATCCGAACGGCCAATTGTTCGCCTTGGTGATCTGCTCATAGACCTTGGGCGCCATCATGTGGAATGTCGGCCCGCCGATCAGCACCGGCGTGGCATACGCGTTCATGCCCATCATGAAGCACAGTATCGTGCCCACGACGATGCCGGGCGTCGACAGCGGCAGCAGTACGCGGCAGAACATGCGCCAATGGCTGGCGCCCAAGCCCAGGGCGGCTTCCTCCAGCGAGGGGCTGATCGATTCGATCACGCTTTGCAGGGTGATGATCATGAACGGCAGCTGCACCGAGATCGTCCCGATCATGACCGCCAGGTCGGTGTAGAGCAGTGTCAGCGGCTCGCTGACCACGCCGGTCGTCATCAGCGCCGAGTTGATGACGCCCCGGTCGCCCAGCAGCACCAGCCAGCCCGCCACCCGCACCGGATTGCCCATCAGCAGCGGCAGGATGACGGTGATGATCAAGATGCTTTTCATCTTCACCGACCGGGTGCGGGCGATGAAGTAGGCCGGCAGGAAACCCATGATCAGGCACACGAATGTGCTGACCACGCCGATGTAGATCGTTCGAAACAGGACATCCCGGTAAAAGGGGTCTGAAAAGAACTTGACGTAGTTGTCCAGCGACCAGGCATCGACCATCAGGACGGTCGGATCGAACCGGTTCAGGCTATAGCGAAACAGCAGGAAAATCGGCCCGATCAAGACGGCCAGGACGGCGAGCGACGACGGCGCCAGCAGCGTGGCCGCGGTCCAGCCGCGCGGCCTGAGCAAGGATCGATGGGCGGCTTCGTTCATGCCGGTCCTCACACCTTGATGTTCTTGTTCCACCATTCAAGCCATTCCGGCTGATGCTTTGCGGCATATCCGAAGTCGACCACGTGCAGGCGGCTTTGCTGTTCCTCGCTGAACTGCACTTGCTTGGCCACTGCCTCGGGCAGCGTCACGTTGGAGATGGCCGGCGCATAGTAGGTCAGCTCGGCCAGCGTGCGACAGGCCTGCGGCGTCAGCATCTCGTTGATGTAGTGGTAGGCCAGGTCCTTGTTCGGCGCGCGCTTCGGAATCACCACCCCGAACCGGATGGCGATGCCGCCTTCCGCGGGATAGGCGCCGCGCACCGGCAGTCCGTCGGCTTCCCATTGAGCGGCCCGCGCCTTGTAGTTCGCCGAGATCCAGATCTCGTCGGATTGCATGGCGGCGACCAGCTGCTGATGGGAGGGATAGATCTTGGGATCGACCTGCTCCTTCAGCTCGAGCAAGGTGGGGAAAGCCGGCTCGATATTGCCCATCGTGCCGCCGCCCACCAGGGAAAAAGCATACAGATAGTTGAAGTAGATCTGGTCGATCAGCCCGACCCGCCCCTTGTACTCGGGGTTCATCAGATCCTTGAAAGAGGTCGGCGCGGAAATCTTTTCGGGGTGATAGATCAGCTCGACGCCGCTATACACCCAGGGCGCAAAGTACTTGTTGTTCATCCCCGGCATGGCCAGCAGGTGCTTGGCGTTGGGAATCCTGTCGTAGTCGATTTCCTCCAGGACGCCCTGGACTTGCAGCTCGTAGGCGTCGGCATCGGTCAGGTGCGCGATGTCGACACTGCCGCGGGGCAGGTTGCGCTCGGCAAGCAGCTTGGATTTGCGGGCGGGCGCGCTGGCCAGGTCGCGCCGGACCTTGATCCCCTTGTCTTCCAACAGCGGGGTTTCCAGCGCCTTCATCACATTGCTGTTCCAGTCGCCGCCCCAGTTGGAGACCACCAGTTCGCCCCTGGGCTGCGCAAGCGCCGCGAAAGGCGCCGTCCCCGCCAACAGGCCCATGCCGGCGCCGGCCGCGGTCTGCATGAATTGACGCCGCGAGGGCGAGTAGAGGGTCCGCTTCGACATGATGGTCTCCTTGTGTTTTGGAATATATGCAACTGGATCGACACTGTACCTGCCAATTGTGTCTGATATGATTCTGAATTGTGTCTAGCATGTCGCAATGAGCCGATGGAAACGAACACGCCCCTACTGCTGGTCGAGGACGATGAAACGTTCCGGACGATTCTTGCCGGCTATCTGGAAGCCAAGGGCTGGACGGTGGAAATGGTGTCGACGGGGCACGAGATGCTGCACCGGATCTCCAGCGGCCACTATGGCCTGATCCTGCTGGATCTCGGCCTGCCCGACGAGGACGGCCTGGCGCTCCTGCGCAAGCTCCTGGGCCGTTCCGACGTCCCGGTCATGGTCATCACCGGCCGCACCGACATCGATGCCCGGCTCACGGCGTTCGAACTGGGCGCCGCCGACGTCCTGACCAAGCCATTGAATCCACGCGAACTGCAATACCGGGTCCTCAACCTGCTGCGGCACAGCTCGCCCTCCACGCCCGTGAGTTACCTCGAGGCGGCGCCATGGCGCGTCGACGTGGCGTCGCGCACTGTGGTGTCGTCCCTGACGAACCAGCCCTGCGCGTTGACCCGCGCCGAATTCGATACCCTGGCTTTCCTGCTGCGTGCCCAAGGCAGGGTCTGTTCCCGGGCACAAATACTGGACGCCATTACAGTATCCAGCGACCCTGAATCGGAGCGGGCCGTCGACACCCTGGTCAGCCGCCTGCGCAAGAAACTGGGCGTCGAATGCGACGCAGGCGCATTGATCCTGACGGTCAGGGGCATCGGCTACCGCATCGACCCGCAGGCCGCGGCGCCCGTGTCACCCGCGGCCACGCCTGGATAGCGGCCCCGCGCCTCCCCGCATGGCCTGCTCCAGCACTGGCAGGCTGTCGGCGGCCGCGCTGCGCAAATTTTCCAGCCGGCGATGCATGTCGTCGTTGTGGGCGGCCGTGCCGCGCGTGGAGGCCAGCAAGGCCTCCACCGCCCTGGCGTGGTCGCTCAGATGATGGAACCCCATCTGCGATGCCGTGCCCGCCACCCGGTGGGCATAGCTGCGCAACGAGGCCGGGTCCTCGGTGTTCAAGCCGGCCGCCTGTGCGAACAGATCCCGCGCGGAACGGACACTTTGCCGGAAGCGGGTGCGGCCGATGTCCTGTTCCAGCTGCTTGAGGGCCGGCTCGACGCCGTCCCCATCGCCGCCATCCACTGCCGTGAGGACCATGGGCGAAAACACAAAAGGATCCTGCTTGCGCGCCCCGCGGTCGAAGCTCGCCGCCCACGCCAGGGCATACCGCAGTTGCTCGATGTAGAGCGGCTTTTGCAGGACGGCATCGATGCCGACCTTCTTGCAAGCCAGCAGATTGTCCGAAATGATATTCCCGGTCAGGGCAATCACAATCAGCCTCGAAAAAACCGGGTCCGCCTGCGCCCGCAGGCGTGCCGCCAGATCGAAGCCGGACACATTGGGCATCATCAGGTCCAGCAGCAGCACATCGAGGTTGCGGTCCCTGACGGCCCGCACGATATCCTGCGTATCATCCAGCACCACGGCCTCATGGCCGGATCGGATCAATAGCGCATGGGCCACCGTCAGGTTCAGCGGATCGTCATCCACCACGCCGACACGCAATGCCGCATCCGCCTGGGGAATCAGCGTGTCCGCATGCACGGACACCGGCGACCCCTGGCGCAGTGGAACAGTGAACCAGAACGTGCTGCCCTGCCCCGGCCGGGTATCCACACCAATGTGTCCGCCCATCGCCGTGACGAGCTGCTTGCAAATCGCCAAGCCGATGCCGGTTCCGGCCGGCTTCTGTGAACTGGTCTGGGAAAAATACTCGAAAAGCCTGCCGACGTCCTCGGGGGCGATCCCCGCGCCCCGGTCCCGGACTGCAAAGCGCAGGCGTTGGCCGTCCGCCGAGATGCGCACGGTGATGATTCCGCCGCTTTCGGTGTACTTCAAGGCGTTGCCGGTCAGATTGGCCAACACCTGCAGGACGCGGCCCGGGTCGATGTCCACCCAGCGCGGCACCTTCCCCGACACCACCGTTTTCAGCCCGATGCCGCGTTGCGCCGCCCGTGGTTCGAGTTCGGCCTTGAGGGTGTCGAGCAGATCCCGCGGCGCCGTCGCGCGCAGCCGTATCGCCACCCCCACGGCTTCGTTTTTCAGATAATCCAGAAGGTCCGACAACACCGTCGTCAGCCGCTTGGTGGACTGCAGCATCAGCTGGGTATTGGCTTGTTGCGAGGGCGACTCCGCATCCAGCGCGAGGGTCTGCGCCAGGCCGGCCAGGCCATTCAATCCGTTGCTGACTTCGTGGCTGAACATGGCCAGGAAACGGGCCATCGATTCAGACGTGCGCTCGGCATGCTGCTTGGCCTTGCGCAATGCCTCCTCCCGTTCTTTCAGCAGCGTGATGTCGGCCCGGATACTGGTCACGCCGCCGGAACGGGTGCGCCGCTCGCTCAACTGGATCCATCGGCCGTTATCCAGATGCTGCTCGAAAAAGCCCTCGCCACGCTGATGGAACTCGAGGCGCCTCTTCAGCCAGTCATCGGCGTCGTCCCCATAGCGGAACTGGCCGCGCTGCAGCGCGGTTTTGGTGATCTCGGAGAATGTGATGCCGGCACGCAATATGTGCGCAATGGTCGGGTAGAGCTCGCCGTACTGGGGGTTGGCGATCAGCAGGCGATCGTCGGCGTCATACAAGACAAAAGCCTCGGGCAACGCATTGATGCCTTCCTCGAGCCAGTTCAGATAGGTGGAGACCCGGTGCTCCCAGCGATGCAGGCGCGTGACGTGCAGCAGCACGCCCGCCCCCGGTTGTGTGACGATGATCTGGACGACGCGCCGGCCGACGGCAAACGGCCGGCTTGGCGCACCGCCGTCTGCTTGCAGGGCCGCACGCAAGGATCCAGGCAGTCCGGACAGCGGCAAGGTCAGCGCCCGGCGGCGCGCGCCGGGCCTGGAGAGCGGACCCTCGAGACGCACGACCCCGTTTTCCAGCGTCCAGGCGTAGCCCGGAAGGGCGGTGGACAGGGTGTAGGGCGCGGCGCGGGTGTCAGTCATGGCTCAGGTGTCCGGGCGCGAGCGCCATGGTGGCGGCCAACGGCAAAAAGCCCCGGATGGTCGGGGCTTTTGCGGAAATAGTGGTCGGGGTGACATGATTCGAACATGCGACTCCTGCGTCCCGAACGCAGTACTCTACCAGGCTGAGCTACACCCCGACGGTGCATCGGACCCCTAGACAAGCACTGCCGCCCAAGGGTCTCGGGACTTGATTTCAGCGGTCTCGGTCGACCGCGAAAGAGCAAAATTCTACCAGAGTTTCACGGTATGCGGAATCCGGCAAGGCTTCCAGCGCCTGCAGGGCGATGGCCGCCTCGGCACGCGCGGCCTCGCGCGTGTAGGCCAGGGCGTCGGTGTTGTGGATGGCCTGGGCCACCGCCTGGAAATCCGCGGAGCCGGTGCGGATGGCCTCGCGCACCAGGTCACGCTGCGCCGGCGTGCCGACGTCCAGTACGCGGATCAGCGGCAGCGTGGGCTTGCCCTCGCGCAGATCATCGCCGACGTTCTTGCCCAGGGCCTCGGCGTCGCCGCTGTAGTCGAGCACGTCGTCGACCAGTTGGAAGGCGGTTCCAAGGTGCCGGCCGTAGGCCGCGGCGGCCTGTTCCTGCCGCGGCGTGGCGCCGGAAATGATGGCACCCACCTGGGCGGCCGCCTCGAAGAGCTTTGCGGTCTTGTAGCGCACCACCTGCATGTAACGGTCCAGCGAGACGTCCGGGTCGTGCACATTGAGCAGCTGCAGCACCTCGCCCTCGGCGATGATGGTCGTCGCCGCCGACAGCACCGCCATGGCGGACATGGAATTGGTCTCGACCATCATCTCGAACGAGCGCGAATACAGATAGTCGCCCACCAGCACGCTGGCGGCATTGCCGAACACGGCATTGGCCGTGCCGCGGCCGCGGCGCATGTCGGACTCGTCGACCACGTCGTCGTGCAGCAGCGTGGCGGTGTGGATGAATTCCACCACCGCCGCCAGGCGATGATGGTCGTCGCCGCGATAACCCAGGGCGCCCGCCACCAGCAACACCATGGCCGGGCGCATGCGCTTGCCGCCGGCGCCGACGATGTAGTCGCCGATCGTGCGAATCAGGACGACATCGGAATCCAGACGCGCGCGAATCACGGCGTCGACCGACTGCATGTCGTCGGCGATGGGCGCGAACAGTTCAGAAAGTCTCAAGGCAAACCCAGGGTCTGGAGGCGGGACCGCAAAACGCGGCCACAAAGACCCAGATTATACTTTCCAATCCAAATCAGGAGATTCCATTGACCGATCCGCAATTGCGCCCGCTGCTCGAGAGCGCCCAGCGCGTGCTGGCCCAGCTCGAGGCCTGGCTGCCCCCCGCCCCGCCCCCCATCGACTGGTCGGCCCACGCCTACCGCTGGCGCCGCCGCGGCGCGCGCGGCTGGCTGGACGCGGTGACGCGCATCGCCCCCATGCACCTGGACGACCTGCAGCACGTCGACCGGCAAAAGGCGATCATCGAGCGCAACACCCTGGCCTTCCTGCGCGGCAAGCCCGCCAACAACGTGCTGATGACCGGTGCGCGCGGCACGGGGAAAAGCTCGCTGGCGCGCGCGATGCTGGACGCCTACGGCCCGGAGGGCCTGCGCCTGATCGAGATCGACAAGTCGGACATGGGCGACATCGGCCAGATCATGGAACTCATCACGGATCGGCCCGAACGCTACATCATCTTTTGCGACGACCTGTCCTTCGAGGAAGGCGAGCCCGGCTACAAGGCGCTGAAATCGGTCCTGGACGGCTCGGTGGCCGCGCCCGGCGACAACGTGCTGATCTACGCGACCTCCAACCGCCGCCACCTGATGCCCGAGTACATGCACGAAAATCTCGCCGCCCAGCACCAGGCCGACGGCGAGATCCACCCCGGCGAGACCGTCGAGGAAAAGATCTCGCTGTCCGAGCGTTTCGGCCTGTGGCTGTCGTTCTATCCATTCAGCCAGGACGACTATCTGGACATCGTCGGGCATTGGCTGGCGGCGCACGGCTGCAGCCCGGACAACGTCGCCCAGGCGCGCACCGAGGCGCTGCAGTGGGCCCTGGAACGGGGATCGCGCTCGGGCCGGGTCGCCCGCCAGTTCGCGCGCGACTGGGCCGCCCGCCATGTCTAGCGCCGATGGGCGCGCAGCACAGGCCGCCGAATCCCCGCCCGCCGGCGCCAAGCCCTACATCCGGGTGGCGGCCGGCCTGATCCTCGATGCCGGGGGGCGCCTGCTGCTGGGCCAACGCCCCAAGGGCAAGCCTTGGGAAGACTGGTGGGAACTGCCCGGCGGCAAGATCGAGCCCGGCGAGACCGTCCAGCAGGCGCTGGCGCGTGAACTCGACGAGGAGCTCGGCATCCACGCGACCCGGATCTATCCCTGGGTCACCCATGTCCACGAATACCCCAAGACCATCGTCGAACTGGCCTTCTGCCAGGTGACCGCCTGGGAGGGCGAGCCCCGCGGCCTGGAAAACCAGGCGCTGCTGTGGGTGGACCCCGGCGCCGTCCGCCTGGATGTCGCGGACCATCCCGTGGCGCCCAACGGCGGGTTCCTGCTCCCGGCCGCCACGCCGCCGCTGAAATGGCTGCGCCTGCCGATCCGCTACCGGATCAGCGCGATCGGCGGGCCAGAAGGCGTGGCCGACTGGCTGGACCGCCTGCGGGCGGACCTGGATGCCGGTCCCTGCCTGGTCCAGTTCAGGGAACCGGAATGGGCGGGCGACGAGGCCTCGCTGGCGGCCGCCTTCGAGGCTACGCTGGACCTCTGCCGGCGGCGGGCGGCGCCCTGCCTGGTGAACAGCGCGCACCCGCGTGACTGGTGGGCGCGTGCCGGCGGCGTGCACTTGCGCGCGGCGGATGCGGCCGCCTTGGCGGCTGCGGACGAGCGCCCGGCGGGCCTGCTCGCGGTGTCGGCGCATGACGCCGGCGACCTGGCTCATGCGCGTGCGCTGGAGGCGGATTTCGCGGTCCTGGGACATGTGTTGGACACCCCCAGCCACGCTGGCGAAACGCCGCTGGGCTGGGCCGGATTCCAGGCGCTGGCCGCCACGGCCGGGCGACCGGTATTCGCCCTGGGCGGCCAATCCCTCCAGACGGCCGAGACCGCCCGCCGCCACGGCGCCCACGGCATCGCCGCCATACGCGGCGCGCTGGCCTGAGCCCGGCGACACACTAGGATGCGTCGCCGGGATCCGGGTGTGGCAGGCCCGCCCAGCCGCCGCCCAGGGCGGCAATGAGCTGCACGGTGGCCTCCAGCCGCTGGGCCTCCAGGTCCAGCGCGGATTGCTCGGCCGACAGCGCGCTGGTCTGCGCCTGCACCACGCTCAGGTAGTCCACCAGGCCGGCCTCGTACTGGTTCGTGATCTGGCGCAGGGTCTCGCGCGCGGCCGCCAGCGCGCGGGCCTGGGACGCCTGGGCGCGCGCCATGGCGCCGGTCTGCGCGAGGGCGTCCTCGACCTCGCGCACGGCCTCGAGCACGGTCTTGCGGTAGGCGGCGGCCTGGGCATCGTAGGCCGCGCGCGCCGACTCCAGCTCGGCGCGGCGCGCGCCGCCGTCGAACAAGGTCAGCGCCAGGGTGGGGCCGAGGGTCCAGAACCGTGCCGGCGCGCTCAGCCAGTCGACGAACTCGGCCGCGCGCCAGCCGGCCTGCGCGCCCAGGGTCAGGTCGGGAAACCATGCGGCTTCGGCCACGCCGATCTGTGCGTTGGCCTCGGCCACGCGTCGTTCGGACGCGGCCACGTCGGGCCGGCGCTCGAGCAGCGTCGAGGGCATGCCGGCGGGGACCTCGGGGACCTCGGGCACGCCGGCGCCCGCCGGCATGGTGAACGCCGCGGGGGTGCGTCCCAGCAACACGGCAATGGCGTTGACCTGCAGTTCGCGCTGCCAGCCCAGCCGGATCCGCTGGGTGCGCGCATTGTCCAGCTGCGCCGAGGCGGCGGCCACGTCGGCCGGCGAAGCCACGCCCGCCGCGTAGCGATTGCGGGTCATCCGCAAGGCGCGTTCGTATTCCGCGACCGTGCGATCCAGCAATCCGGCCTGCGCCTCGTTGGCCCGGACCGCGAAATAGGCCTGCGCCAGGGTGGATTGCATGCTCAGGCGCGCGGCGGCCAGGTCGGCCGCGCCGGCCGCCAACCCCGCCCGCCCGGCCTCGACGCCGCGGCGCACCTTGCCCCACAGGTCGGCCTCCCAGCTGACCGAGACCGAGGCGCCGTATTCATTGGAGGGATTGTCGGCCGTCGCATTGCCGCGGCCCGCGCGGGTGTATGTCCCCGAGGCGCCCACAGTCGGAAACAGGCCGGCGCGCGCACGATCGAGCGAGGCGCGCGCCTGCCGGTACTGGGCCTCGGCGATGGCGATGTCCAGGTTGCCGCCCGCCAGGGAGGCCATCATGCCGTCCAGGCCGGCATCGCCGAACATGCGCCACCAATCGGCATCCAGGCCCGCCCCGCCGGGCTGGGCGCGGCGCCACTGGCCCTCGGGCGCGTGCCGATACGCGGCGCCGACCTCGAGGGCGGGCCGCTGGTAGTCCGGACCCACGGCGCAAGCCGCCAGCAGCAGCGCGCAGGCGGCCGCCGGGACCGCCACGCGGGCACGATGCGCCAGGCTACGAACCCGCATGTCCCAGTTCCTGTTCCCGCCGGCGCCGACCACGTAGACGATCCATATACAAATAAACGACCGGCGTAGTGTAGAGCGTGAGCACCTGGCTGACCAGCAAGCCGCCCAGGATGGTGAGGCCCAGGGGCTGGCGCATCTCGACCCCGGCGCCCGATGCCAGCACCAGCGGCAGCGCGCCCAGCATGGCCGACAGCGTCGTCATCATGATCGGCCGGAACCGCGCCAGGCAGGCCTCGTAGATCGCCTCGCGCGGATCCAGCCCGTCACGGCGCTGCGCCTGCAAGGCGAAGTCCACCATCATGATGGCGTTCTTCTTGACGATGCCGATCAGCAGGAACACGCCGATCAGCGCAATCAGGGTGAATTCCATGCCGGCCATGCGCAGTGCCAGCAAGGCGCCCACGCCCGCCGAGGGCAGCGTCGACAGGATGGTGATGGGATGGATGGTGCTCTCGTAGAGCATGCCCAGCACGATGTACATGGCCACCAGCGCGGCCAGCAGCATCAGCGGCTGCTGGGCGACGGCATCGCGCATCAGGCTGGAGCTCTGGTCCAACCCCGCCTGGACCAGATGGGTCGGCAGGTTGATGCGGGCGACCGCATCGTCGATCGCCTGCAGGGCCTCGTCCAGCGACACGCCCGGCGCCAGCCCGAAGGAAATCGAATCGGCGGCCAGCAGGCCCTGGTGATTGACCGAGCGCGGCGCATTGCCTTCGCCGATGCGCACGAACGCCGTCAGGGGCACCGCCTCGCCGTCCGCGTTGATGACGTGCAGCGCGCGCAGCGAGCCGATGTCGCGCGCGTCGCGCGCCTCGACTCCCATCACGACGTGGTACTGGTTCAGCGCGCCGTAGATCACCGCCACCTGCCGCTGGCTGAAGGCATTGTTCAGCACGCCGGCCAGGTCGGACATCTCGATCCCCAGGCGGCGCGCGGCATCCCGGTCGACCTGGAGTTCGACGCGCCGCGCCTTGTCCTCGACATCCTGGTCCACGTCCACGAGTTGCGGCAAAGGGGCGATCGCATCGCGCACGCGCGGCATCCAGGTGGTCAGCGCCGACAGTTCGCTGCTCATCAACATGTAGCTGTACGAGCCCGAGCGCGACGAATGGCCGACAAAGATGTCCTGCTGCGGAACCAGGAACATGCGCGCGCCCGGCACGTGCTCGAACCGGCCGCGCAGACGGTCGACGATCCGGCTGGCGGGCGCGCGCCCCGTCTCCAGGGGCTTGAGTTGGATCTGGATGAAACTGGAATTGCTGCCGCCGCGTCCGCCGGCATATGCCGTGACGCTGTCCACGTCGGGATCGGCCAGCAGGATCTTGCGAAAGAAATCCAGCCGTGCCTGGGTCTGGTCGAACGACGTTCCGGTATCGACACGGAAGAACCCCATCAACTGGCCCGTGTCCTGCTGAGGAAAGAATCCCTTGGGAACAC
Organism: Castellaniella sp. S9; assembly: GCF_027257175.1. Classification (GTDB taxonomy): domain Bacteria; phylum Pseudomonadota; class Gammaproteobacteria; order Burkholderiales; family Burkholderiaceae_B; genus Castellaniella. The sequence goes on from NZ_JAPFGD010000003.1 coordinate 117,894, forward strand.
TGGCGTACAGGAACACGTTCAGGCCGATCGTGGCCACCAGCAGGGCCAGGATCAGGCGCGGGCGGCCCAGCGACCAGCGCAGCGAGCGCCGGTAGCCCCGCCAGCAGGCATCGCCCAGGCGCCGCAAGGCGCGCATCGCGAGGTTGGGCCGCGCCTCGCGGCCTTCGTCCTCGGGGCGCAGCAGCCGCGCCGCCATGACCGGCGTGAGCGTGACCGAGATCAGCAGCGAGACCATGATCGCGGCCGACAAGGTCACGGCGAACTCCTTGAAGAGGCGCCCGACCAGGCCGCCCACCAGCCACAGCGGGATGAACACCGCGACCAGCGACAGGCTCATGGCCAGCACCGTGAAGCCGACCTCGCTCACGCCCCGCAGCGCGGCGCGACCCGGCCGCATGCCGCGCTCGATGTGGCGCATGATGTTTTCCAGCACCACGATGGCATCGTCCACCACGAAGCCCGTGGCCACGATCAACGCCATCAAGGAGATCGTATTGAGCGTAAAGCCGAACCACCACATCAGGCTGAAGGTACTCAGCAACGAGGCCGGCACCGCGACGGCCGGGATCAGCGCGGCGCGCCAGTGTCCCAGGAAGGCCAGCACCACCGCCACCACCAGGACGACGGCCAGCACCAGCGTCAATTCCGCCTCGTAGAGCGAGGCGCGGATGCTGGGCGTGCGGTCCTGCGCGATCGACAGCGTGACGCTGTCGGGCAGCAGCGCCTGCAAAGCGGGCAGCCGCTCGCGGATCGTGTCCACGGTGTCGATGATGTTGGCGTCGGTCTGGCGGCGAATGATCAGCAGCACCGCGGGACGGTCGTTGAAGTAGCCCACCTGGTTGGTGTCCTCGACCGAATCCTCGACCCGCGCGACGTCCGACAAGCGCACGGGCCGCCCGTCGCGCCAGGCCACGATCAAATGGGCGTAGTCCGCCGCCCGGCTCAGTTGGCCCGCGGAGCCCACCTGCCACTGGAAGGCGCCGCGCTCGACCACGCCGCCGGGGCGCAGCGAGTTCACGTCGCGCAGCGCCTCGCGCACGGTGTCCAGCGGGATGCCCGCGGCCTCCAGCGCGCGCGGGTTCAGCGACACGCGCACCGCCGGCAGCGAACTGCCGCCGACGGTGACCTCGCCCACGCCGTTGATCTGCGCGAGCTTCTGCGCCAGCACGGTGGCCGCAAAGTCGTAGAGCTCGCCGCGCGTGGCGGTGCCCGAGGTCAGCGCCAGGGTCATGACCGGCGAGGACGAGGAATTGACCTTGTTGTAGGTCGGGCTGCCGCGCATCCCGGAGGGCAACAGTGGCCGCGCCGCGTTGATCGCCGCCTGCACGTCGCGCGCCGCGTCGTTGACGTCGCGATCCAGCTCGAACATCAACGAAATGCGCGTCGAGCCCTCGCTGTTGCGGGAACTCATGTCGCTCAGGCCGGCGATCGAGCCCAGCGATTGCTCCAGGGGCATGGCCACGCTGGACGCCATGGTCTCGGGACTGGCGCCGGGCAGGGACGCCTGCACTGAAATCATGGGAAAGTCCACCTGGGGCAGCGGCGCCACCGCCAGGAAACGCAAGGCCAGCGCCCCTGCCAGCACCATGGCCAGGCACAGCAGGCTGGTGCCCACCGGCCGGCGCAGGAACAGGGCAAAGAACCTCATGGCGCCGCCCGGTCGGAGGGCCGGCGCCGCGCCAGGCGCTCGAACCACAGATAGATGACTGGCGTGGTGAACAGGGTCAGCACCTGGCTGCACAGCAGGCCGCCCACCATCGCCAGGCCCAGGGGCTGGCGCAATTCCGCTCCCGACCCCGAGGCGAACACCAGCGGAATGGCGCTGAAGAACGCCGCCAGGGTGGTCATCAGGATCGGCCGGAAGCGCAGCAGCGCGGCCTCATGGATGGCAGCCTGGGGCCCCAGGCCGCGCTCGCGCTGCGCCTCGAGCGCAAAGTCGATCATCAGGATGGCGTTCTTTTTGACGATGCCGATCAGCAGGATAATGCCGATCACCCCGATCATGTCGAGCTCCAGGCCCGCCAGCCACAGGGCGATCAGCGCCCCGATGGCGGCCGACGGCAAGGTCGAGAGTATCGTCACGGGATGAATGGTGCTCTCGTAGAGCACGCCCAGAACGATGTACATGGTGACCACCGCCGCCAACAGCAGCCACAGGGTGCTCGAGAGCGAGGCCTGGAACGCCTGCGCGGCGCCCTGGTATTGCAGGTCCAGCGATTCGGGCATGCCCAGCGATGCGCGGGCCTGGTCGATGGCCTCGACGGCATCCGACAGGGCCGCGCCGGGCGCCAGGTTGAAGGACACCGTCACCGCCGGAAATTGGCTCAGGCGCTGCACCGCCAGTTGCGCCGCACCCGGCTCGAACCGGGCCAGGCTGGACAGCGGCGTGACCCCGCCGCTGTCCGTGGCCACGTACACGTGGTTCAGGGACTCCGGGCCGGCCTGCTTCATGGCGCCGCCCGCCTCCAGCACCACGCGATACTGGGCCGATTGCGTATAGATGGTGGAAATCAGGCGCTGTCCGAAGGCATCGTAGATCGCGTCGTCGATCGCGGCCTGCGTCACCCCCAGGCGGGCGGCCGCGTCGCGATCGACGCGCACCGACAGCCCCAGGCCGTTGTTCTGCAGGTCGTCGGTCACATCGCGCAGCTGTGGCAACTCGCGCAGGGCCTCGACCAGGCGCGGCGTCCATTCATTCAGCACCGCCTGATCGGGATTGGACAGCGTCAGCTGGTACTGCGTGCGGCTGACCTGATCCTCGACCGACAATTCCTGGACCGGCTGCATATAGGTCTGCAGGCCCGGAATGCCGCGCAGGGATTCGGCCAGGCGGTCCATGACGCCCTGCACGCGTTCGCCGCGCTCGGCCAGCGGCTTGAGGGCGATCTGCATGCGCCCCGTATTGAGGGTGGCGTTCGAACCATCGATGCCGATGAACGAGGACACCGCCTCGACGTCGGGATCCTGCAGGACGCGCTCGGCCGCCGCGCGCTGCAAGGCCGACATGGCGGCAAAGGAGGCGGTCTGCGGCCCTTGCGTGACCGCCTGGATCGCCCCCGTATCCTGCTGCGGGAAAAAGCCCTTGGGAATGCCGGCATACAGGCCTGCCGTCACAAACAAGGTGCCCACCGCCGCCCACAGTGTCAGGCGCTGGTGGTCCAGCACCCAGTGCAGGCCACGGTCGTACCAAGCCACCAGGCCCTCCAGCGCGCCCGCCGACCAGCGCTGGAAGCGGCCCTGGCGCACCTCGGCCTCCGGGCGCAGCATGCGCGCGCACATCATGGGGGTGAGGGTGAGGGAAATCAGCAGCGACAAGAGGATCGCGACCGCCAGCGTCACGGCAAACTCGCGAAACAAACGCCCCACCACGTCGCTCATGAACAGCAGCGGGATCAGCACGGCGATCAGCGACAAGGTCAGGGACACCAGCGTGAAGCCGATCTGGCGCGCGCCGCGCAGCGCGGCTTGCATGGCGTTCTGGCCTTGCTCCATGTGCCGCGCGATGTTCTCGATCATCACGATGGCATCGTCCACCACGAAGCCGGTGGCGATGGTCAGCGCCATCAGGGTCAGGTTGTTGATGCTGAAGCCCAGCAGGACCATCAGCCCGAACGTGCCCACCAGCGACAGCGGCACGACGACTCCAGGGATCAGGGTGGCGCGCCAGGTGCGCAGGAACACGAAGGTCACCGCCACCACCAGCAGGATCGCCAGGAGCATCTCGATCTGCACGTGCTCGACCGAATCGCGGATCGTGTGGGTGCGATCCGAGGCCACCGCCACGTCCACGCCGATGGGCAGCCCCTGCTGCAGCGTCGGCAGCAGCGCGCGCACCTGGTCGACGACCTCGATGACATTGGCGCCCGGCTGGCGCTGGATGTTCAGCAGGATCGCGGGCTCGCGGCCGAACCAGGCGGCCTGCTGGATGTTCTCGGCATCGCGGCGCACCGTGGCCACGTCGCGCAGCCGCAGCGGCGCGCCGTTCTCGTAGGCCAGGATCAGCGCCTCGTATTCACCCGGATCGCTCAGCTGGTCGTTGACGCTGATGGTGATCGAACGCTGCGGGCCGTCGAGGTTGCCCTTGGGCTGGTTGACGTTGGCGCGCGTCACCGCCGTGCGCAGGTCCGCCAGCGCCAGCCCGTGGGCGGCCAGCGCCTGCGGATTGGCCTGGATGCGCACCGCCGGGCGCTGGCCGCCGACCACGGCGACCAGGCCGACGCCGGACACCTGCGACAGCTTTTGCGCCACGCGCACGTCGATCAGGTCGCGCACCTCGTACAGGGGCAGCGTGGGCGAGGTCACGGCCAGTGTCATCACCGGCGTGTCGGCGGGATTGACCTTGTTGTAGACCGGCGGCGAGGGCATGTCGGTCGGCAGCAGGTTCGAGGCGGCATTGATCGCCGCCTGGACTTCCTGCTCGGCCACGGCCAGCGGCAGGTCCAGGTCGAAACGCAGGGTGATGCGCGAGGAGCCGCCGGAACTGGTCGACAGCATCTGCGACAGGCCGGGCATCTGGCCGAACTGGCGCTCCAGCGGCGAGGTGACCAGCGCCGTCATCACGTCGGGTCCGGCGCCCGGGTACAGCGTGGTGACCTGGATGGTCGGAAAATCCACCTGGGGCAGCGCCGACACCGGCAGTTGGCGATATCCCATCAAGCCCGTCAGCAGCAAGGCGATCATCGCCAGCGTCGTGGCGACCGGACGCAGGATGAAGGGACGCGATAGATTCACCGGGCCGGCACCCCGGCCGGCGCCTGCGGGTCGCCGGTCACGATCTCGACCGGGCTGTCCTCGCGCAGGCGGTCAGTACCGTCGACCACCACCTGGTCGCCCGCCTGCAGGCCGTCCTCGATGATGACGCGCTCGCCGTCGCTGGCGCCCGTGCGCACCGGCACGACGTGCGCGCGCTGCTGCGCATCGATGCGATAGACGAAGGCGCCGATCGAGCCGCGCTGCACCGCCCGCACCGGCACGAGGATGCCGTGCTGTTGGCCCAGATACAGGCGCACATTGACGAACTGGTTCGGGAACAGGGCATCGTCCTCGTTGGCAAAGCGCGCCTTGAGGCTGACCGTGCCGGTTGATACATCGATCTGGTTGTCGATGGCTGCCAGCACGCCGCGCGCCAGCACGCGGTCGCCCTCGCGGGACCGGGCCTCGACCACGAGGCCGCCGCCGGCCGCCTGGCCCGCCATCAATTCCTCGAGCCGGACCTGGGGCACCGCGAACACCACGTCGATCGGACGGCTGCGGGTGATCACCACCAGGCCGTCCGTGTCCGAGGCGCTGACCATATTGCCGGCATCCACCTTGCGCAGGCCCAGGCGCCCGTCGATCGGCGCAAGGATCCGCGTGTAGCCCAGCTGGCGTTTCGCATCGTCGACCGCCGCCTGGTCGGTGCGTGCCTGCCCCTGCAGTTCGAGAACCTGGGCACGGGCGGTATCGAGCTGCTGGCGCGCCACCGAGTCCTGCTTGAACAGACGCTCGTAGCGTTCGAGATCGCGCTGGGCATTGGCCAGTTGGGCCGCATGCTGGGCCTGCTGGCCCTGGGCCTGGTCCAGCTGGATGCGAAAGGGCTCGGGATCGATGCGCGCCAGCACGTCGCCGGCGCGGACCGTCTGCCCGTCCTGGAAATCAACCGATTCCAGCAGACCGTCGACCCGTGGACGCACGGTGACCGTGCCGCTGGAGGTCACCGTCCCGATGGCATCGAGCAGCCGGGCGACGGCACCGTCCTGGGCCAGGGCCACCCGCACGGGTGTGCTCATACCCCCCCGCCCCGGGAACCCGCTGGGTCCCCCGGCATTCCCGTTGCCCTTGTACAGCCAAACCCCCACGGCCAGGCCGGCCAGGACGATCGCCGTTCCCAATATCCAGGACAGGCGGCGCGCCCCCGGCCGCATCGTGGAACCCACCATATGAATCTCCGGCATGCAGAGGCGCACCGGTGTCGCTGACCGGGCCCCGCCTCGCTGAAATACAGCCTAGATATTACAGCGCGCGAGCCGGAAGCTGATGTCGCGAACCGCCGGCTGGGGCTTGAGTTCCGTGTCCTGGGTGGAAAACCGCACCCAGATCACGTATTTGTTCGCGCTGATCTCGGGGAAGACCTGCTGGGCGCCGTCGACCCAGACCCTGAGGAGCTGGAAGGTCTTGCCGCCCAGCATTTCCTGGTAGGCGCCCTGGACGGCGCGCTGGTCCTGGGCATCGCCGGAATCGCGCAGCAGCCGCAGAATCATGGCCATGGCGCGGTACAGGGGCAGGAACGGATCGATCCAGCGCGCCAGGTCGCGCGCCCGCGCCTCGGCGGGCGTGATCTGCCAGGCGTGGTAGGACGGCATGTCGATCTGTGACGAGCCGCCCGGCACCATCACCCTGCCGCGCAGGCTGACCAGCCATTCGTTGTCGCGCAGGTACTGGCCGATGCGCCCCTGCCCGCCCAGGTCGGCGACGGCCGCCTGGATCTGCGCCAACAGGTTGTCCACCGTCGCGCCATCGACGCCCGGGTGCTCGCGCAACCCCGATAGCGCGCTGCGGTGGCGGTCGAGGTCCTGCAGCACCGCGGTGCGCAGGTCGGCCCGGTCGCAGATGTCGAGCAGGTCGAACAAGGTCGCCATCGCAACCTGGTGGCAGCGCGCGTCCTCGCCCTGCGCAAAAAAGAACAGACGATCGAACAGATGCTCGACTCTTAGAAAGGTCCGGACCCGTTCGTTGCAGGGGTACTCGTATAGAACCACGCGTTACTCACCCTATTCGTGACTGGATTCGCCGCCGGATCGGCACGCGGCACGCGCGCGCCAGGAATCGTGGATGACACGGGTACGGCGCACCAGTTCGTCGAGGCTGGTCGGCCCGTCATTGAGCACGACATCATCGGCGATGGCCAGGCGATCCGCCCGCGATGCTTGTGCGGACATGATACGCTCAATGGCCTGCGGCGTCAGCCCGCTGCGGGCCTGGACGCGCCGCACTTGGGTCTCGGGATCGCAGTCGACGACACAGATCCGGTCGACCCGATCCCGCCAGCGGCCGCTCTCGGCCAGCAAGGGCACCACATAGACCAGATAGCAGCCACGCGCGCGCGCCGCCTGGTCGCGAACCGCCTGGTCGATCCGGGGATGCAGGATGGCCTCGAGGTCGCGGCGCACGGCTGGATCCTCGAACGCGCGCGCGCGCATCCAGGCCCGGTCCATGGCGCCGTCCGGGGCGATGGCGGCCTCGCCGAAACGCGCGCGTATCGCCTCGATCGCCTCGCCGCCCGGCGCCGTCAAGGCGTGCGCGATCTGGTCGGTGTCGATAACGGCCGCGCCCCACCCGGCCAGCAGATCGGCCACTTTGGATTTGCCGGATCCTATGCCTCCGGTCAAGCCGACGGAAAACATGCGTCGAGGGCTCCTGTCCATGTCCAGACCATGACTGTACCGCAAGGCGGGTGCCCGGCCACGGCTCGCCGCCGTCGCCAAGCCTTGCGCAAATGCGTAGAATGCGGGTTTCAGACCCGGAGCACGTCCCATGCGCTATTCCGCCCACGCGATACGACGATCGTACCGGCTGGCCCTCGTGCCCGCCTTGCTGGTCCTGCTGGGCGCCTGCGCCCAGCAACGCGAATCCGGTTACTACCAGAGCGCCCCCGCCGGCACGGCCTCGGATGCCATGCATCGCGCCCAGGGCGGCACCGACATCATCGCGCCCTCGCAGATCCAGCTGGGTTTCGGACCAGACACCCAGCGCAAGCCGGCCGCGCAAGGCGAGGCACCGGCTGAGGCGCCCACCCCGGCCCCAGCCCCCACGCCGGCACCCCTGGCGGCCACGCACACCTACCTGGGCACGGTGCCCTGCGTCGATGGCATGCAGTGCCCCGCCTCGCGCATGACGCTGACCCTGGCGCCGGACGGCCAGTGGCGGGCCCGCAGCGTCACCGTCGACGCGGCGCAAGCCACCACCACCCGGATGGGCTGTTGGTACGTCACGAACGACAAGCCCCTGCGCATCATGCTGCAAACCGGCGAGCGCACCACGGCCCGGCTTGAGTTCGCCTCGAACAGCACCCTGCGCATCCTCATGTTCGGCGGACACCGCCCCATGCTGGAATACACCCTGAAGCGCCAGGCCGACATCGACCCGATCCAGGAGCTGTCGAGCCAGCCCGCGCAGACCTGCAACAGCCCGGGGGACTAAGGCCCGTCACGCACGCCGCGCTAGCCGGCCAGGCGCGGGGCGCCGGCCTGGGTCTGGAGGCACAGCGCCTCATCGGCCTCGAGCTGCCAGTACAGATAACGGTGGGTGAGTTCGACCGCATTGCGCACCCGCATCTTTTCGAAGATCCGCGCACGGTGCGCCTCGATCGTGCGCTGCGAGACGCCGAGCTCGGCGGCGATCACCTTGTTGGGCGTGCCGCGGGTCACATAGGCAAGGACGTCGCGCTCGCGCCGCGTCAGGACGTTGAACGGCGACGCCCGTTCCTCGCGGATGTCGAATGAAACAGCGGGTTGTGACATGACTGGCTCCGTGGACGTGCAAAAGTCGTTTGGATTCTGTCATGCCGCGATCCGCAGCGATAAGCTGCCAGTCCTGACAGGCACTGATACAGCCCCTGTCGCACAGGCCTTTCAATCCCCGACGCGAAGCTCCAGATTGTCGATCAGGCGCGTGGCGCCCAGGCGCGCGGCCGCCAGCACCACCAAGGGTTCGCCATCGCGGATCTGGGCTGAATCGGGCGGCAACAGGTCGCGCTGGCGCCGCAAGGACACATAGTCGACCTGCCAGCCCCTGGCATCCAGCATGCGCCGGGCCTCGTCCTCGATGGCCTGCAGGTCCGCATTCCCCCCCAGCACGGCATCGCGCACGCGCTGCAGGGCGCCATACAGGTTCGGCGCTTCGGCGCGCTCGGCGGGGGTCAGGAAGCGATTCCGTGATGACAATGCCAGGCCGTCGGCGTCGCGCACGGTTTCGTGGGCAATGATCTCGACGGGCAGCTGGAACTGCCGGCACATGGCGCGCACCACCATCAATTGCTGGTAGTCTTTCTTGCCGAACACCGCCACGCGCGGCTGGACGCAGGAGAACAGCTTGAGCACGACCGTACTGACGCCGACGAAGAAATCCGGCCGGAATTCGCCCTCGAGGATCTTGCCCAGGGCCTCGGCGGGCTGGATACGGAAATTCTGGGGCTCGGGATACATCTCGCGCTCGTCGGGCGCGAACAGCACATAGACGTCGCGCTCGCGTTCGAGCTTGGCGATGTCCTCGGCCAGGGTGCGCGGATAACGGTCGAAATCCTCATTGGGCCCGAACTGCAGCCGGTTGACGAAGATGCTGGCCACCACCGGGTCGCCGTGCTGGCGCGCCAGGCGCATCAGCGAGAGGTGGGCCTCGTGCAGATTGCCCATGGTCGGGACGAAGGCCACGCGCAGCTGTCCACGCAACTGGTCGCGCAAGGCTTCGATGGTATGGACGACTTTCAAGGCTTCCTCCGGCGTGCCTGAACGGTCAGGCCGAGCGAGTATATGACAGTCTGACGTACAGCGGCGCATAAGGCGCCGCCTGGGTGATGTCCAGCAAGGACTCGCGCGCGAGTTCGAGCAGGGCGAGGAAATGCACGACCACCACGGCGGCCGCGTCCCCCTCGCGGATGCGCTCCATGAACAGTTCGGTGAACTCCATGAAACGCACGTCGGACAGGCGCCGCAGGATGCGGCTCATGTGGTCGCGCACGGACAGTTGTTCGCGCGTGATGCGGTGGTGGGCATTCAGCCGGGCGCGCCGCATGATCTGCGCCCAGGCCTCGCGCAGATCGTCCACCGACACCTCGGGCAGCAGGCGTTCGGTGCGCAGGTCGGCGAAGGCGTGCGCCGCCTGGAAGTCCCGTCCGATCTGCGGCAGGGCGTCGAGCCGCTGGGCGGCGAGCTTCATGCGCTCGTATTCGAGCAGCCGGCGCACGAGCTCCGCGCGCGGATCCTCGACTTCCTCGCCGGTATCGGACTTGCGCACCGGCAGCAGCATGCGCGACTTGATCTCGATGAGCATGGCCGCCATCAACAGATATTCCCCGGCCAGTTCCAGATTGCCCTCGCGGATTTGCTCGACGTAGGCCAAGTACTGGGCCGTGACCTCGGCCATGGGGATGTCCAGGACGTTGAAGTTCTGCTTGCGGATCAGGTAGAGCAGCAGGTCCAGCGGCCCCTCGAAGGCCTCGAGGAAGACCTCGAGGGCATCGGGCGGGATATAGAGATCCTGGGGAATGGAAAACAGCGGCTCGCCGTACAGGCGAGCCAGGGCGACGCTATCCACGACGTCGGGCGTGCTGTCGATCTCGGGGGCCACCAGGGCCTCCAGCCCGCGGGCCTCGTCCGGCGGACGCATGGGCCGCGTCAGGCCTTTTGGTAGTAGACGTAGGGGTCCTGGGGCACCCGGGCGGCCTTGTAGCCTTCCTGGAGCTCGGGATCGATGTAGCGGTCCCACAGCCGGCCGCGGCCCGCGCGCTGGCGCGCCTCGGTGTCGTCGCGGTCGGTCTTGTACTGCTTGAGGAACTGGGTCAGCTCGGATTCAAAGTTATTTGCCATAATATCGCCATATCCGATCGAGTGATCGATGCGCCCAGTGTACTTCACCCGGGCCGATCCAGCCTCCCAGATGTCAGCCTCCCTTCCGGAAACGCCCCCCGCGCCGGCCGGTGATCCCCGCGCCGTCCGCATGATCCCCCTGATCGTCAGCTGCGCGCTGTTCATGCAGATGCTCGATTCGACCGTCGTGGCCACGGCCCTGCCGGTGATGGCCCATGGATTCGGAACCACGGTGGTGCGCATGAACGTCACCATCACCGCCTACCTGCTGGCGGTCGCGGTCTTTGTCCCCATCAGCGGCTGGGCCGCCGACCGCTTCGGCTCGCGCAGCGTGTTCATCGCCGCCATCGCGCTGTTCACGCTCAGTTCGGTGGCCTGCGCCGGCGCGCAGGACCTCACCCAGCTGGTGGCCGCCCGGGTGGCGCAGGGCGCGGCCGGCGCCCTGATGGTGCCGGTCGGCCGGATCATCCTGCTGCGCATGGTGCCCAAGGCCGAACTGCTCAAGGCCATGGCCCTGCTGTCCCTGCCGGCCCTGATGGGGCCGGTGATCGGGCCGCCGGTGGGGGGCTTTCTGGCGACCTACGCCACCTGGCACTGGATTTTCCTGATCAATGTGCCGGTGGGGCTGCTGGGCATCGCCCTGGTGCTGAAATTCATTCCCCGCGACGTGCCGGCGATCCGGCCTCGCCTGGACTGGCTGGGCTTCATCCTCAGCGCGGTCTCGATGGCGGCGCTGGTCTCCAGCCTCGAGGCCCTGGGACACGGCAGCCTGCCTCCCCCACAGCTGGCCGGGCTGTTCGCGCTCGGGCTGGTGTGCGGCCTGCTGTACATCCGCCATGCGCGCCACACCACCTATCCCATCATCGACCTGGGGCTGCTGCGCACCCAGACCTTCGCGGTCTCGGTCCTGGGCGGCAACCTGTGCCGCTTCGCCATCGGGGCCTCGCCGTTCCTGCTGGCCATCATGCTGCAGGTCGGCTTCGGCCTGTCGCCGTTCGCGGCCGGCCTGATCACTTTCACCTCGGCGGCGGGCGCCATGGCCATGAAGCTCGTCGCCACGCCCATCGTGCGCATCTTCGGTTTTCGCCGGGTGCTGATCGGCAACGCACTGCTGACCGCGGTTTCCGTGGGTGCCTGCGGGTTCTTTCGCGCCGACACGCCGGTCTGGCTGATGATGGGCATCCTGCTGATCGGCGGATTCTTCCGCTCGCTGCAATTCACCGCCGTCAATACCTTGACCTACGCGGACCTGGACTCGGCGCGGATGAGCCGCGCCAGCAGCTTCGCCGCCACGGCGCAGCAACTGGGCATCAGCCTGGGCGTGGCCTGCGCGGCGGTCACGCTGAACCTCAGCATGGCGTGGCGCGGCGGCGCCGAACTGGCGCTGATCGACGTGATCTGGGGATTTGCGGTCACGGCCCTGATCGTGGCCGCCTCGGCCCTGTCGTTCGCGCGCCTGCCGGCGCACGCCGGCCGGGACCTGCACGGCCGCACGGCGCGCTCAGCCGCCTGAAACCGGCTCGCCCGCGCCGGCGATGCCGCCGTCCTCCAGCAGCATCACCAGCTTGCAGTCCTGGCGCGTGGCCAGGCGGAAGGTGAACTGGCGGAAACGCAGGATACCCTCGCGCGGATGATTGAATTCGCGCAGGCCGCCCTCGCGATCGACCACGGCATGGCGTGTCCACCAATGGGCGAACAGCGGGCTGCCGGACCGAAGGTCGGCCACCAGGGCCTGGATGTCGGGGTCCTCGGCATGGACACCCACATCCGCGCGGAATTCGGCGACGACGCGGCTGGCGCGCCGCTCCCAATCGACGACCAGGCCGGGTGCGGCCGGATCCAGAAAGATATAGTGCAGCAGGTTGGGCTGCGGGCTGCGGTCCGGCCAGCCGTCGAACACCCGCAGCAGGGCCTCGTTGCGCGCCAGGAGATTCCAGCGGCGATCCAGGATGTAGGCGGGACAGCGGATGCTGTCGACGCAGCCGGCCAGGCCCTCGGGCAGCGCCACCGCATCGTAGCGCGCCCCCTCCGGGTCGGCGCATTCGGCCAGGTCGAACAGGTAATGGCGCTCGGCGCGGGCCAGCGCCAGGGCGTCCGCCAGCCGGCGCCAGACCTCGGCCGATACCGAGATGTCGCGGCCCTGTTCGATCCAGGTGTACCAGGTGGCGCTGATCCCGCAGAGCTGGGCCAGCTCCTCGCGGCGCAGGCCCGGCGTGCGGCGGCGCTCGCCGGCCGGCAGGCCGTGGTCGGCCGGGCTGACCCTTGCCCGGGCGCGGCGCAGGAACTCGCCCAGCGCCTTGCGGCGCGCGGTATGGTCCTTGCCGCCCGTCGTCATCAACGCAGGGTGCTCGCCAGGCTGCGGCGCACGTCATCCTCGTCGCGGCCGCTGCGGCGCACATAATCCTCGACCTGGTCCGCGCCGATGTTGCCGACGTTGAAGTATTGAGATCGGGGATGGCTGAGGTAAAAGCCGCTGACGCTGGAGGCCGGGTACATCGCGAAGCCCTCGGTCAGCAGCATGCCGATTTCCTCGCATTCCAGGACCTCGAACATGCGGCGCTTGACCACGTGCTCGGGACAGGCCGGATAGCCCGGGGCGGGACGGATGCCCTGGTATTTCTCGGCGATGATGTCCTCGTTGCTGAGGGTCTCGTCGGCCGCATAACCCCACAGGTCGCGGCGCACGCGGGCATGCAGGGTCTCGGCGAACCCTTCGGCCAGGCGGTCGGCGATGGCCTTGAGCATGATGACCGAATAATCGTCGCCCTGCTCCTGGAACATCTGCTCGTATTTCTCGATGCCGACGCCGCCGGTGACCGCGAACAGCCCGATGTAATCCACGATGCCGGTGGACTTGGGCGCAATGTAGTCGGCCAGGCACTTGTTGTCGACGCCCTCGCGCTTGGCCGTCTGCTGGCGCACGTTGCGCCAGGTCATGAGGACCTCGCTGCGGGTTTCATCGCGATAGATCTCGATGTCGTCGTCGTTCACGGTATTGGCCGGATAAAAGGCCACCACCCCGTTGGCGGTCAGCCAGCGGCCGTCGACGACGCGCTTCATCATGGCCTGCCCTTCCTCGAAAAGCTTTTGCGCCTGCTCGCCGACGACCTTGTCCTGCAGGATCGCCGGATACTGGCCGAACAGGCTCCAGGTCTGGAAAAACGGCGTCCAGTCCAGGAATTTCAAGATCTCGGACAAGTCATAGTGCTTGAATACCCGGCGCCCGATGAACTTGGGGCGCGGCGGCTGATACGTCGCCCAATCGATGGCCGGGCGCGCCGCGCGCGCCTGCGCCAGGGGGATGATGGGCGTGGACTTGCGCTGGGCGTGGCGCTCGCGCACCAGCGCGTATTCGTCGGCGACCTCCTGCAGATAGCGGTCGGCCTGCTCGGACATCAGGCTGGTGGCCACGCCCACCGAGCGGCTGGCGTCGGGCACATAGATGACCGGCCCTTCGTAGTTGGGGGCGATCTTGACGGCGGTATGCACGCGGCTGGTAGTGGCGCCGCCCACCAGCAGGGGCAGCTTGCGGCTGAGGAAATACTCGTCGCGCTGCATCTCGGAGGCCACATAGGCCATTTCCTCGAGGCTCGGCGTGATCAGGCCCGACAGGCCCACCATGTCGGCGTCGACCTCCTTGGCCTTGGCGAGGATCTGGCTGCAGGGCACCATCACCCCCATATTGACGACCTCGAAGTTATTGCATTGCAGGACCACGGTGACGATGTTCTTGCCGATGTCGTGCACGTCGCCCTTGACGGTGGCGATGACCACCCGGCCCTTGGAACGGACGTCCCCGCCGGCATCGGCGATCCGGCGTTTTTCCTCCTCGATGAAGGGCAGCAGGTGGGCGACGGCCTGCTTCATCACACGGGCCGATTTCACCACCTGCGGCAGGAACATCTTGCCCGAGCCGAACAGGTCGCCCACGACGTTCATGCCGTCCATCAGCGGCCCTTCGATCACCTCGATCGGGCGCCCGCCCGCCGCGGCGATCTCCTGGCGCACCTCCTCGGTGTCCTCGACGATGAAGGTGGTGATGCCATGGACCAGCGAATGCGTCAGACGCTCGCGCACCGTGCCCTCGCGCCAGCCCAGGTCCTCTTCCTTTTTGGCGCCGGCGCCGCGTATGGTGTCGGCCAGTTCGACCAGCCGCTCGGTCGAACTGCGCTCGTCGGCGGGATCGGTGCGGCCCACCGGTTCGGGCCGGTCCAGCACCACGTCCTCGACCATGTCGCGCACCGCCGGGTCCAGGTCGGAATACACCCCCAGTTGGCCGGCATTGACGATCCCCATGGTCAGGCCCTGGCGGATGGCGTGGTAGAGGAACACCGCATGGATGGCTTCGCGCATCGCCTCGTTGCCGCGGAACGAAAAACTGACGTTCGAGATCCCGCCCGAGACGCGTGCGTGGGGCAGGTTGCGCGTGATCCAGCCGGTCGCCTCGATGAAGTCGACCGCATAGTGATTGTGCTCGTCGATGCCGGTGGCGATCGCGAACACATTGGGATCGAAGATGATGTCCTCGGGCGGAAAGCCCACCTGCTTGACCAGGATGTCGTAGGCCCACGCACAGATGTCGATGCGGCGCTGCAGGCTGTCGGCCTGGCCCTCGGTGTCGAAAGCCATGACCACGATGGCCGCGCCGTACTTGCGGCACAGGTTCGCGTGCTCGATGAAGGGGCCCTCGCCCTCCTTCATCGAGATCGAGTTCACCACGCACTTGCCTTGCACGCAGCGCAGGCCCGCCTCGATGACGGGCCATTTCGAGCTGTCGATCATCACCGGCACGCGGGAAATGTCCGGCTCCGAGGCCAGCAGGTTCAGAAAGCGCGGCATGATGGCCAGGGCGTCGAGCATGCCCTCGTCCATGTTCACGTCGATGATCTGGGCGCCGTTTTCCACCTGCTGGCGCGCCACGGCCAGCGCCTCGTCGAATTTTTCCTCGCGTATCAGTCGCAGGAACTGCTTGCTGCCGGTGACGTTGGTGCGCTCGCCGACGTTGACGAACAGGGACTCGTCGTCGATGTTGAGCGGCTCCAGGCCCGAGAGGCGCGTCTTGACCGGGATCTGGGGCGGCACCCGCATGGGCAGCTCGCGCACCTTGTCGGCGATCTGGCGGATGTGCTCGGGCGTCGTGCCGCAGCAGCCGCCCACCACGTTCACCAAGCCGGCGCGCGCGAACTCCTCGAGCAGGCCCGAGGTGTCCGCCGGGGTTTCGTCGAAGCCGGTCTCGGCCATGGGGTTGGGCAGGCCCGCATTCGGGTACACGCACACATAGGTGTCGCAGATCTTGGAGATCTCGGCCACGTAGGGCCGCATCAGCGCGGCGCCCAGCGCACAGTTCAGCCCGATGGTCACCGGCCGCGCATGGCGCACCGAATTCCAGAAAGCCTCGACCGTCTGGCCCGACAGGATGCGGCCCGAGGCATCGGTGACCGTGCCCGAGACCATCACCGGCAGGCGCACGCCGCGCGCCTCGAACACCGACTCGATGGCAAAAATCGCCGCCTTGGCGTTCAGGGTGTCGAAGATCGTCTCGATCAGCACGATGTCGATCCCGCCGTCGAGCAGGCCTTCGAGCTGCTCGGTGTACGCCACGCGCAATTCCTCGAAGGTCACGTTGCGGGCGCCCGGATCGTTGACGTCGGGCGACAGGGAGGCGGTCTTGGGCTGCGGCCCCAGGGCGCCGGCCACGAAACGCGGATGGTCCGGCGTGGACAGCGCGTCGCAGGCCTCGCGCGCGAGGCGCGCCGAGGCGACGTTCATTTCGTAGGCGAGGTCCTCGAGCCCGTAGTCGCCCTGCGCGATGCGCGTGGCCCCGAAGGTATTGGTCTCGACCACGTCCGCCCCCGCCTCGAGGTAGGCCTCGTGAATGCCGCGGATGATGTCCGGACGCACCAGCGAGAGCAGCTCGTTGTCGCCCTTGACGTCCCTGTCATGCCCGGCGAAGCGCTCGCCGCGAAAATCGGCCTCGGACAACTTATGGCGTTGGATCATCGTGCCCATGGCACCGTCCAGCACCACGATGCGCCGGGTCAGCAGGCGCACGAACTCGGCGCCCCGGGTATAGGCTTCGATGGGATAAGGCAAGGCAGGATAGGTCACGACGTTCCAGTGGGCGTTGGAAGGGAAATCGCCATTGTATCGCCCGGTGTCTGTGCCGAGCCGCCGTGGCGCCATGAAACGGCCACTTTCATTCAAATATCAATCATTTAGGACACTGAGGCTCAGGCAAAAGCTGGCTTTATTCTGTCACTTTGGTATACTAGGGTTTACCCTATAAGTAAAAACCCGCGATTGCCCCGCCGTCGCCCAATGCTAGGAGAACACTATGCTGCGTCCCTTCTCGACCCATCCCGTCAACCAGGCCTACGCGCGCCTGATGGCCGAAGAGCGCGCCGACCGCGCTGCGCGTGCCGCCCAAAACCAACCGGGCCTGATCGCCCGCTTCCTGGGCATCCTGGTCGGCGTCCCGCCCAAGGCCGCCCGCAGCGCCTGATCCAGAAAATCCCCGGCCCCACGCCCATCTAGGATATCCTCCGACCGCAGCTGGCGCTGTGATATATTTCGCGGCGAAACAGGTGCTTTCGACTTCCCGCCGCACGGCGGGCGGATGCGAAAGTCAAACGGGAAACAGAACGGTCCGCCCTATCGGCGGCCGCCCGCTGTGCTGCCCCCGCAACGGTGAGCATGCCTCGCATGCCAGCCCGATACCGGCCTGTCTCGCAACCTGGTCCATTCCCGGGACGCGACCGCCTTCGACGTGACGCTGTCCCCAAGCCCCGCCATCCGGCGGGCGGGAATGTCGTTCGTTCATGGCGTGCGGGGACGCGCGCCGTACAGGATATCTCATGGCATCCCTCCATTCGCGGCGCGCGCTCGCTGCTCTGTGCTCCCTTCCCCTGGCCGCCACGGCCCAAACCCTCCAGCCCGACACGTCCGATACCCAGGTCCGCGCCTTGCCGGACATCGTCGTCACCGCCAGCCGCAGCCCCGAACCGCTGGCCGACGCGATCGGTGATGTGACGGTCATTGGTGCCGAACAATTGCAGGCCGCGCGCGGCGACAGCATCGTGGACATCCTGGCCCGCCAGCCCGGCGTACAGTTCACCAGCAGCGGCGGCCCCCAAACAGCCACCGGCGTCTTCCTGCGCGGGGCGAATGCGCAGCACACGCTGGTGCTGATCGACGGCATGCCGATCAATGGCGCGACATCGGGCGGCGCCCAGTTCCCCGCCCTTGATCCCGCCATGGCCGAACGCATCGAAATCCTGCGCGGCCCGGCCAGCAGCCTGTACGGGTCGGACGCCGTCGGCGGCGTCATCAACATCATCACCAAGAAAGGCGCGCAAGACCGCCCGCTGTCGGCCTGGGCCAATGTGGGCTATGGCACCTATGAAACGGCCAAGTCCGGCCTGGGCCTATCGGGCGCGGCTCAAGGATGGGACTATAGCCTGTCCGCCAGTGCCGGCAGCAGTCAAGGATTTGACGCCACCCGCCGCCTGAAAGCCACGAACCAGACGAATTTCGAGCACTACCCGGACAAGGACGGCTATCGTAACCACGCGCTGTCGGGCACGCTGGGCTATCAATGGGCACCGGGCCACCGCATCGGCCTGACGGCCTACAACGGCGCCATGAACGGCGATTATGATGCTGGCCCCGACATCCCGAACGCCTATGCGTTCTATCGCCAGCAGGCCTACGGCCTCAGCAGCGCCGACCGCATCACAGACTGGTGGGACAGCGAACTGCGCGTGGCCTTCGCCAAGGACAGCTACGACGACCGCGCCTACCAGAGCCGCTTCAACGCCATCCGGCGCCAATACAGCTGGACCAACACGTTCAAGCCGCACACCGATCACCAGATCGCGCTGCTGCTCGAACACACCGAGGAACGCGTCCAGGGCTCCACCTTGTACGACCAGGACGCGCGCAACACCAACGCCGTCGGGCTGATCTACAAAGGCCGCGTCGACCGCCTGCGCACGCAGGCCAGTGTCCGTAACGACAACTACACCGGCTACGGCAACCAGACGACGTACAGCCTGGGCCTGGATCTGGACATCACGGACACCCTTCAAGTCGGCGTGCTGGGCGGCACCGCTTTCCATGCGCCCACATTCAACGACCTCTACTATCCCTACGAACTCTATACCTTCATGGGCTTCCCGGTGGGCTCGTACTCGGGCAATCCGGACCTGAAGCCCGAGAGATCCCGCAGCATCGAGGCGCATATCCAGTACCAGACGGCGGATACGCTCCTGCGCGCGACCCTGTACCAGAACCGGATCGACGACCTGATCATCTACCAGGTCACGGAGCCCGCCCCGTTCTTCACCGCGGGGACCATGCGCAATTTGAACAAGGCCACCATCCGCGGCCTGACACTGACGGCCGAACAGCGCCTGGGCGACACGACCCTGCGGGCCAGCGCCGATTTCCTGGACCCGCGCAATGACGATCCGCAACCCGGCCAGGGCACCGATCTGCCACGGCGCGCACGCCAGGTCCTCCGCCTGGGCGCCGAACACCGCATCCAGGCCTTCAAATTGGGCGCCGAATACCAGTACACCGGCAACCGCTACGACGACGATGCCAACAAGGTGCGCCTGGGCGGCTATTCCCTCGTGAACCTCACTGCCGCCTACGACTTCAGCAAATCCCTGGGCGTGCAAGTGCGCTGGAACAACGTGCTGGACAAGGACTACGTGCTGGTCGACGGCTACAACACGCCGGGCTCGAATGTCTTCGTGAACGTCTCCTGGCGGATGTAGGCACCGCCGTGAAGGCAGCCCTCGCCCTGGCTCCCGCCGTCTGTCCCGCCCCAGTTGCGCGCGGCCACGCAGGGCGGACTGCGGCGCGGCGGCTGGCCGCGGTCCTGGCCGCCATCCTGCTGCTCGCCGGGCCGTTTGCCCCAGCCGGCGCCGAGGGCACACCGCATCGCGTCATCACCCTGGCACCCAGCGTCACCGAACTGGTATACGCCGCCGGAGGGGGCGCGGATATCGTCGGCACGGTGCTCAGCAGCGACTACCCGCCGGCCGCGCGCGACATCCCGCGCATTGGGGACGGCATCCAGTTCGACCAGGAAACCATCCTGGCGCTGCGCCCCACCCTGGTCGTGGGCTGGCTGGCCTCGGGCGGCAGCCAGGCGCTCGCCGCCGTGCTGCGCAACCTGGGCGTCCCCATGATCTATGCCGACCCCCGGTCCCTGGACGACATCCCGGGACTGATCCGCGCGCTGGGTCGGCACCTGGACACCAGCCCGGCCGCCGACCGCGCCGCCGCGGCCCTGCGGGCACGCATCGACGCCCTGCACGCACCCGCCGGCCGGCCGCTGACGGTCTTCATCGAAGTCGGCGTGGACCCCCTGTACACCCTCGGAAAGGACCCACTGGTCGACGACCTGCTGGCCCGCTGCGGCGGCGTGAACCCCTATGCCGACCGCGCCGTCGCGGCCCCGCAGGCCAGCGTGGAATCCGTGTTGCGGATCGACCCGGACGTCGTCATCGTGTCCCCCTACGGACGCCAGACCCTGGCGGCCCGCAGCGCCTATTGGACCGGACTGGGTCTGCGGGCCGCCATGCGCGGCCATCTCTACGCCATCGATCCCGACTGGCTGCATCGCCCCGGCCCCCGGCTGGTGGATGCGGCCGAGGCCCTGTGCGCGGATCTGGATCGGGTCCGGGCCGACTTGGGGCATTGAGGCCGCGCCGCATCCTCGTCTGCACGGCTGCAGGGGACAGCCAGTCAGTCGTCCCCCACCACTCCAAATGGATTATCCTACTAGATGACCGCCAGGATTCCTGGCGGCGCCCAGCGCGCATACGCACAGCGAACCCAACGACACCATGACCCCAGCATCATCAGATCCCCTCACCATCGCCGACCACACCTTCCAGTCCCGCCTGCTGGTCGGCACCGGCAAATACCGCGATTTCGAGCAGACCCGCCAGGCCATCGAGGAAAGCGGCACCCAGATCGTCACCGTCGCCATCCGCCGCACCAACATCGGCCAGAATCCGGGCGAACCCAACCTGCTGGATTTCCTGCCCCCGGACCGCTATACGATCCTGCCGAACACCGCCGGCTGCTACACCGCCGAGGACGCCGTGCGCACCCTGCGCCTGGCGCGCGAACTTCTGGATGGCCACGCGCTCGTGAAGCTCGAGGTCCTGGGCGATTCGGGCAACCTGTTTCCCAACATGCCCGAAACCCTGGCCGCCGCCCGCACGCTGGTCGCCGACGGCTTCCAGGTGATGGTGTATTGCAGCGACGATCCGATCCAGTGCCGCATGCTGGAGGACATCGGCGTGGTGGCAGTCATGCCGCTGGCGTCGCTGATCGGTTCTGGCATGGGCATCATCAATCCGTGGAACCTGCGCCTGATCATCGACCAGGCCAAGGTCCCCGTCCTCGTGGACGCCGGCGTGGGCACGGCCTCGGACGCCGCCATCGCCATGGAGCTGGGCTGCGACGCCATCCTGATGAACACGGCGATCGCCGGCGCCCGCGACCCGATCCGCATGGCGCGCGCCATGCGCCTGGCCGTCGAGGCCGGACGCGAGGCCTATCTGGCGGGTCGCATCCCGCGCAAGTACTACGATGCCGACCCCAGCTCGCCCACCGAGGGCCTGCTGCCCTCGACACGATCCTGAACCGTCCCCATGATCCCCAACACTTTGTCCATCGCCGGCGTCGACCCTTCAGGCGGCGCCGGCGTGCTGGCCGACGTCAAGGCCATGAGCGCCCTGGGCGCCTATGGCATGGCCGTCATCGCCGCGCTGACTGCCCAGAACACGCAGGCGGTGACGGGCATCTCGCCGGTGCCGGCGGAATTCGTCGCCGCCCAGATCGACACGCTGTTTGCGGACGTGCGCGTCGACGCGGTCAAGATCGGCATGCTGGGCCAGGAAAGCGTCACCCTGGCCGTCGCCGATCGCCTGGCGCATTGGCGGCCGGCGCACATCGTGCTGGATCCGGTCATGGTGGCCAAGAGCGGCGATCATCTGCTCGAAAAACGCGCCGTCGCGGCCCTGCGCGAGGCCCTGCTGCCGCTGGCCACCATCCTGACGCCCAACCTGCCCGAGGCGGGCGTACTGCTGGACCAGTCACCGGCCGACAACCTCAAGGACATGCGGCGCATGGCCGAACGCCTGCGGCGCCTGCTGAGCGACGACGATGAGCGCTGGGTCTTTCTCAAGGGCGGACACCTGCCCGGCCCGGACACCATCGACGTCCTGCACAACGGCGATCGCCTGATCGAAATGCCGGGCCGGCGCATCCAGACGCGCAATACCCACGGCACCGGCTGCACGCTGTCGGCGGCGCTGGCCGCGCTGCTGCCGCGCACGGCCGACGTGCCCGAGGCGGCACGCCAGGCCAAGGACTACCTGGTGCGGGCCATCGCCCATGCCGATACCCTGACCGTGGGCTCGGGCCACGGTCCGGTGCAACATTTCCATGCCTGGTGGCCCGCGGGCGCGATTGGGGCTTGATCCCTACAGGGCCGCGCCTGGCCTATAATCGACCTATCGAAAACCCTTGGTTTTTCAAACCTTTCGTACCCGATATGAACATCAACGAGCTTCCGGAAACAGAACGCGCCCGCTTCAACATGGTCGAACAGCAGGTTCGCCCATGGAACGTCCATGACGAAAGCGTGTTGCAAGCCCTGTTCGACCTGCCGCGCGAACGCTTCGTGCCGCCGCACCTGCAGGCGCTGGCCTTCTCCGATCTCGAACTGCCGCTGGTGATCGACGGGGTCGATACCCGGGAAACCATGCTCACGCCCAAGGTCGAGGCCAAGCTCGCGCAGGAATTGCTGCTGCAGCCCGGCGATTGCGTACTCGAGATCGGCACCGGATCCGGCTACCAGGCCGCCTTGCTGGCGCGCCTCGCCCAGCAGGTCACCAGCATCGAACTCGAAAGCCGCCTCTCGGCCTTTGCCCAGACCAACCTGCAGCGCAACCAGGTCCACAACGTCAAGCTCGAGACCGGCGACGCCCACGCCGGCTGGGGCACCGCCGAATACGATGCGATCCTGATCACCGGTTCGGTGCCCAGCGTCCCCGACGCCCTGAAATACCAGTTGGCGATCGGCGGCCGAATGGTGGCCGTGGTGGGCCGCGCGCCGGTCATGACAGCCTGCCGTATCACGCGCACCAGCGCCGCGGGCTTCGAGACCGTCGGCCTGTTCGACACCCTGATCAAACCCTTGCGCGGCACGGCCAAGTCCCGCTTCAAGTTCTAGGGCCGCGCGCCCTAGCCGCGGATCTTCCTCAGCAAGGCCGTCGTGGATCTCTGGTGCTCGAACGGAATCGCCACGGCGCGGCCGCCCCAGCCGCGCACCAGCGCGGTCTCGGGCAGGATATCCATGTCGTAGTCGCCTCCCTTGACGATCACGTCCGGACGCAAGGCCTCGATGAGCGCCACGGGGGTGTCCTCGTCAAACATCGTCACCGCATCCACACAGGCCAGCGCCGCCAGCAGCGCCATGCGATCCTCGAGGGCATTCAGCGGCCGGTCATCCCCCTTGCCCAGGCGGCGCACCGAGTCGTCCGTGTTGACGGCGACGATCAGGCTTGCGCCCAGCTCGGCGGCGCGATCCAGGTAGGTGACGTGCCCGCGATGCAGGATGTCGAACACCCCGTTGGTGAACACCAGCGGACGCGGCAGGTGCCCCTCGCGCACGGCGCGCTCGCAAGCCTCGCGTCCGAGGATCCTGGTTTCGAAGCGGGCGGGACGATCCATGACCTAGCCTCTCGTCAGCGCCCAGACGGCCACGCCCAGCGCCACCGCCAATATGCCGCACAGGACGGTCAGCAGGCGGTTGGTGTGGTTCTGGACCCTGCACAGGCGCTCGAGGTCGGCCCGCATCGCCGCGCTGTGATCAGGCAGGCTCAGCCGTGTGTAGACCAGCCGTGGGATCTGCGGCAGCATCTGCGCCCATTGGCCGGCCTCCTGGTCCAGGCGCTGACGCAAGCCCTGGAGGCCGATGCGCTGGTGCATCCATTTTTCCAGGAAGGGCTTGGCCGTTTGCCAGAGATCCAGCGAGGGGTCGAGCTCGCGTCCCATGCCCTCGACGTTGAGCAGGGTTTTTTGCAGGAGGACGAGCTGGGGCTGAATTTCGACATTGAAGCGGCGCGAGGTCTGGAACAGACGCAAGAGCACCTGCCCCAGCGAAATCTCGGACAAGGGGCGATCGAAATAGGGTTCGCACACCGCCCGCACCGCGCCCTCGAGTTCCTCCTCGCGGGTCTGCGCCGGCACCCAGCCGGACTCGATGTGCAGTTGTGCCACACGCCGATAGTCGCGCCTGAAGAAGGCCAGGAAATTCTGGGCCAGGTAGTTCTTGTCGAATTCCGACAGCGAGCCGACGATGCCGAAATCCATGGCAATGTAGCGCCCCAGGGTCTCGGGGTTGTCGGAGACATAGATATTGCCCGGGTGCATGTCGGCGTGGAAAAACCCGTCGGTGAACACCTGCATGAAAAAGATCTCGACCCCCCGGCGCGCCAGCAGCGGAATGTCCACGCCCGCGGCGCGCAGGCGGTCGACCTGGCTGACGGGAATGCCCCGCATGCGCTCCATCGTGAAGACCTGGGTGGCGCAAAGTTCCCAGACCACCTCGGGCACCTGCAGCAGGTGTTCGCGCCCGGTGCCGAGGCCGAAATTGCGGCGCAACTGGCTGCAGTTGGCCGCCTCGCGCACCAGGTCGAGCTCGTCGTGCAGGTACTTGTCGAATTCCGCCACCACCTCGCGCGGCTTGAGCCGGCGCCCGTCCGGCCCCAGCCGCTCGACCAGGCCGGCGGCTGCGCGCAGCAGCATGAGATCCTTTTCGATGGCCTCGCGCATCTCGGGGCGCAGGACCTTGACGGCAACCTCGCGGCCATCGTGCAGCACGGCGAAATGGACCTGGGCGATCGAGGCCGAGGCCACGGGCGTGCGCTCGAAATGCGCAAACAAGCGGTGCGGCGAATCGCCCAGGGCCTCCTCGATGATCGCCTCGGCGATCTCCGACGGAAACGGCGGGACGCGGTCCTGCAGCCGGGCCAGCTCGTCGGCGAGGTCCTGCGGCACCAGGTCGCGGCGCGTCGACAGGACCTGGCCGAATTTCACGAAGATCGGCCCCAGGGATTCGAGGGCCAGGCGCAGGCGCTCGCCCCTTGGGCGGCGCGGTCGATGACCCAGGCAGACGACCTTCAACAAGCCGTGCGCCCAGGGGTGCTGGATGCTGGAGAGCACCAGTTCGTCCAGACGATAGCGCAGCGAAATCAGGATGATGTGGGCCAGGCGCAGGAACGTCAGCATGATCGGTCCGCCCCGGCAGCCTGCGCCGCGACCCGCCGGTCCAGGGCGTCGAGGCGGCCGCGCAACGCCTCGATGCCGTCCCGCCAGACATCGAACTCGGGGCGCCGGACGGCCAGGCCGCTTTCCTCGCCCAGGTATTCGGCCACATTGTCGCGCGCGCGCTCCGCAACCTGGCGTGCGCCGACGCCCAGGGCGCGCAGACTGCCGGTCAGCCGCAGCGCCGCCACGTCGCCCACCACGCGCGCGAGGTCATCCTCGACGTCCCAGCGCAGGCTGGCGGCAAGATCGGACACCGCCTGGGCCAGGCCCGCATCGCCTTCGATGCGCGCCGAGGAGGACACTTCCGCCATGCCGCCGCGGCGCCAGAGCTCGGGCAGCTCGCGCCAGCGCCCTTCGGGCAGGGACACCACGACATCGGGCACGATGGCGGCGTCCGAGACCTGCAGCAGCCCCTCGGAGGAAATGGCGGCCTGCAGGCGCCAGGGGCCGCCCGCCGACAGGCGCAGAACCTTGCCGGCATGCGCCGCCAGGCGGCGACGCGCCCAATCCTCGCGCTGCAACAGCACGTTGAGGACGCGTAGGGCGAGGCCTGCGGGATGCGGCAGGGGAATGGGAGGCGACATGATCATACGCGGTGCACGGATACGAAAAAAGAAGGGCCCGCAGGCCCTTCAGTTTACCGGTTTTGCGCAGCGCGCATGAAAGCGGGATCAGTGGGTGTCGATCTGCTGGATACCGGCCAGCAGCCAGCCCTGTCCATCGGCCTTGTACAGGTTCCAGACCTCTTCGAAACGGAAGGCCTCGGCACCGGCGGATTCACGCAGCATGCCGGAATAGCGCACGCTGGCCAGGTGGCCGCCGGCGACTGTTTCGATGCCCAGCAGTTCGGCGTTGAGCAGGACCACCTCGGTCTGGTTGCCCTCGTCGTGTTGCGGCAACTGGGGCGTGATCTCGACCAGCAGGTCGTCGGTCAGGTATTCACGCAGGTTGTCGCGATTGCCGGCATCCCAGAGCGCCTGGATCTGGACGAAGCGCTGCTTGGCCTGGGAGAGAAAGGTCGGCACATCGAAATCACCCGGGATGAACCAGTTGGGATCAGCGGCCGGCGACGAGACGGACTCGATCTCGGGTGCCGCGGCGGGCGCCGACCCGGCAGCGGCGGGCGCACCGCCAGCGGCCGGCCCCCTGGGCCACGACGCATCCGGCGACGGGCCCTGGCGATAGCTGTGCCCCGCGGGCGCCATCGTGCGCTGGCCGCCGCGCATGCGGCGCACCAGCCAGATCACGGCAAACGCCACGAGCCCGATGAGTATCATGCTGGACAGGAACTCGAGGAAAGCGCCCGACAGGCCCAGACTGGAGAGCAGGGCCGCGATGCCCAGGCCCGCGGCGATGCCGGCGATCGGACCCAGCCAGCGCGACATGCCCGAGCGGGCGGCGGTGCCGGCCGCAGCGGTGCCGGCGGCGGCGGTCGAGCCGGTCGCCGCGGATCGCTGCGTGGTCTGCGCGGCCGGTGGCGTCACCGCCTGGCGCTGCTGCGTCACATTGGTGGATTGCTTGCCGAAGCTGCGGCCCATGCCCATGCGGCGGGCCTCGGCGTCGCTGGAGACGGCAAACATCGCAACGGCCGAGAACATGAGCATGGCCCCGGCCATCCAGCGGGATAGTCGCAAATTCATGAGGAGAAACTCCGATGGTGCCAGGCCGCGGCATCCGGGGCGGATGATACGAAACTGACGTTCAGCTAAATGTCAGCTCCACATTAACACAAAAATCCGCCCGGATGGCAGGGCCGGACGGCGAAACCGCGTCAGGTCCGGATTCAGTCGAGCCGCACACCCTCGTGCAGGGCCACCACCCCCGCGGCCATGTTGAAATACTGGACGCGGTCCAGGCCCACGTCGCGCATCATCGCCGCCAGCGCCTGCTGGTCGGGATGCATGCGGATGGATTCGGCCAGATAGCGGTAGCTGTCCTCGTCGCCGGCGACGAGCTTGCCCATGCGCGGCAGCACATTGAAGGAATACCAGTCGTAGGCCGGTGCGAGCGGCGGCGCCACGCGCGAAAATTCGAGCACCAGGAGCTTGCCGCCGGGCCGCAGCACGCGGCGCATCTCGGCCAGCGCCTGGTCCTTGCGGGTCATGTTGCGCAGCCCGAACGCCACCGTCACGCGATCGAAATAGTTGTCCGGAAAAGGCAGGTGCTCGGCGTCGCACACGGTCGCCGGCGTCACGATGCCGTCATCGAGCAGGCGGTCGCGGCCCACCCGCAGCATCGAATCGTTGATGTCGGTGAGCCAGACCTCGCCCGTCGGCCCCGCCCGCCGCGCAAACGCCCGGGCCAGATCGCCCGTGCCACCGGCGATGTCCAGCACGCGCATGCCGGGGCGCACCTGGGCGCGGCCGATCGTGAACGCCTTCCAGAGCCGATGCAGGCCGGCGGACATCAAGTCGTTCATCACGTCGTAGCGCGACGCCACGGAATGGAAGACCTCGGCCACGCGCCGCGCCTTGTCCGATTCAGGCACGGTCTGGAATCCGAAATGGGTCTGCGGCCCCGGCCCGGCCTGGGTGTCTTGGTGGTCGTTTCGCATGATGCGGCTATCGTACCGCATTCCCGGCCCGCTCCCCGCCCCGGAAAACAGCATTTGCATTTTGGCGCATCGTCATACCCATGAAATAATTCCGCCATAGCATTACAGTGCCGTCATATTCAAAGCAGCCGGGACCGGTCCCAGCGCATCCACACCATGCAAACCACCATTCTGGTCATCGAAGACGAACCCTCCATCCAGGAGCTCATCGCCGTCAACCTCAAGCTGGCAGGCTACGAGGTGCTGCGCGCCCTCGATGCGCGCGAGGCCGATGCGCACATCCGCACGGCGCTGCCGGACCTGATCCTGCTCGACTGGATGCTGCCCGGAACCTCGGGCCTGCGGCTGGCGCGCGATCTGCGCGCCGAGGATCGCACGCGCGCCATTCCCCTCATCATGCTCACCGCCAAGGGGGCGGAGCAGGACAAGATCGACGGCCTGGAGGCCGGCGCCGACGACTACATCACCAAGCCCTTCTCGCCGCGCGAGCTGCTGGCGCGGATCAAGGCCTTGCTGCGCCGACGCGCGCCGCAGCTCACCGAGGACCCGATCCAGGCGGGTGAGCTGCGCCTGGAGCCCGACGCCCGACAGGTCCTGGGCCGTGGCCAGGCGCTACCCATGGGGCCGACCGAGTTCCGCCTGCTGCATTTCTTCATGACGCATGCCGACCGCGTCTACACGCGCGGGCAGGTCCTGGACCAGGTGTGGGGCGACCATGTCTTCATCGAGGAACGCACCGTCGACGTCCACATCCGCCGCCTGCGCAAGGCCCTCTCGCCGGTCGGGCTGGACGCCTACATCCAGACCGTGCGCGGCGCGGGCTATCGCTTCAGCACCTCGGCCGCGGCATGATCAGGACCCTCGTGCCCGTCGGGGTCTGGGCCCTGCTCGGAGGGCTGGTCGGCGCCTGGCTGGGTGCCGCCACCGGCTGGGGCGTATTCGCCGTGGGCCTGCTGACGATGGTGCTGGCCAGCGGCTGGCAGTTGTCGCGCATCGCGCGCTGGATTCACAACATCGACGACCCCCCGCCCCCCTCGGTCGGCCCGTGGGATGGGATCCTCGCCCCCATCTACCGCAAACTCAAGCAGAACCGCCTCGAACTGCAGGAACGCACCCGCAGCTTCCAGCGCGTCCTGCTGGCCGCCGAGGCCCTGCCCGACGGGGCCCTGACCCTGGACGCGGACCAGGCCTTGCTCTGGTGCAACCAGACCGCCGCGACGCACCTGGGGCTGGATCTGGAGCGCGACAAGCACCACAGCATCCTGAACATCGTGCGCTCACCAGAATTCGCCGCCTACGCCCGCCAGGCGCAATGGGACAAGCCACTGGTGCTGCACCTCAAGCGCGAATCGCGCGAACGGACCCTGCTGCTGCATCTGGCGCCCTATGGCGTGGGCCAGTTCCTGATGGTCACCCGCGACATCACGCAGATCGAACGGCTCGAGAACATGCGCAAGGATTTCGTCGCCAACGTCTCGCACGAGATGCGCACCCCCCTCACCGTCCTGTCGGGCTTCCTGGAAACACTGCACGACATGCCCGAGGGCGCGCTGGACCCCGATCAGCGCCGCCACTACCTGGGACTCATGATCGAGCAGTCACGCAACATGCAGGCCCTGGTGGCCGACCTGCTGACCCTGTCGGCCCTGGAGTCCTCGCCCAACCGCCACGGCGAACCCATCCTGCTGCCCGCCCTCATCCAGACCGCGCTTGCCCAGGGCCAGGCCTTGTCCGGCGGCCGCCATGTATTCGAAACCCAGATCGACGAGAATCTGCGCATCCTCGGCGCGGACACCGAACTGGCCTCGGCCGTGACCAATTTGATGACCAACGCCGTCAACTACACGCCGGACGAAGGCACCATCACCGTCACCTGGGCGCGCACCGAGGACGGCGGCGCGCGCTACGCCGTGCGCGACACCGGCATCGGCATCGCCGAGCAGGACATCGTCCGCCTGACGGAACGGTTCTTCCGGGTGGACCGGGGCCGCTCGCGCGCCACGGGCGGCACCGGCCTGGGCCTGGCGATCACTAAGCACGTCGCCATACGCCACGACGCCACGCTGCGCATCGACAGCGTCCTGGGCAAGGGCAGCACGTTTTCCATCGAGTTCCCGCCCCACCGCGTCTGCACTGCGGAAGCGGCGGCGCAGGACCACGCCGCCTGAAGCCCCCCGGGCCTACAGGAACAAGCGGTACGCCGGGTTTTCGGTCTCGTTCCAGTACGGATAGCCGAGGGTGGCGAGAAATTCCCTGAAGGCCTTTTTGTCGGCCGGCGGCACCTGGATGCCCACCAGGATGCGGCCATAATCATCGCCCTGGTTCCGGTAATGGAACAGGCTGATGTTCCAATCGGGATTCATCGCGCCCAGGAAGCGCATCAGGGCGCCGGGGCGCTCGGGAAACTCGAAGCGATACAGCACCTCGTGCTTGGCCAGCCCAGAATGCCCGCCCACCATGTAGCGCAGATGGGTCTTGGCCATCTCGTTGCCGGTCAGGTCCAGCGTCGGGAAGTCCAGCTTGCGGAAATGCGCGGCAAGCTTTTCGATCTCGGCCTCGGAGCGGATTTGCAGGCCGACGTAGACATGGGCCGTCTCGGCATCCGAGATCCGATAATTGAATTCGGTGACTGCGCGCTGGCCCACGGCCTCGCACAGGCGCAGGAAGCTGCCGCGCTTTTCCGGCAGGGTGATGGCGAACAGCGCCTCGCGCGCCTCGCCCACGTCCGCGCGCTCGGCGACGAAGCGCAGGCGATCGAAATTCATGTTGGCGCCGCAGGTGATGGCCACCAGCGTCTTGCCCTTCCATTTCTGCTGGACGGCGTAGCGCTTGGCCCCGGCCACGGCCAGCGCGCCGGCGGGCTCGAGCACGCTGCGCGTGTCCTGGAACACGTCCTTGATGCCGGCGCAGATCGCATCGGTATCGACGGCCACGTAGTCGTCGACATATTCGCGCGCCAGGCGGAAGGTCTCGAGGCCGACCTGCTTGACCGCCGTGCCGTCCGAAAACAGGCCCACGTCGGCGAGCTTGACCCGGCGGCCGGACTTGATGCTGCGGATCATGGCGTCCGAATCCTCGGTCTGCACGCCGATGATCTTGATCTCGGGACGCAGCTGCTTGATATAGGCCGCCACGCCACTGATCAAGCCGCCGCCGCCGATGGCAACGAACACGGCATCGATCGGCCCCGGATGCTGGCGCAGGATCTCCATCCCGACCGTCCCCTGGCCGGCGATCACATCGGGATCGTCGAACGGATGCACGAAAGTCAGACCGTCGCGCGCCTGCAGTTCAGCCGCATGCTCGGCCGCGTCGGTAAAGCTGTCGCCAAACAGCACCACCTCGCCGCCCAGTGCGCGCACGGCATCGATCTTGACCTGGGGCGTGGTCACCGGCATGACGATCACCGCCCGGCAGCCCAGGCGGCTGGCCGACAGGGCGACGCCCTGCGCATGATTGCCCGCCGAGGCGGTAATGACACCGCGCTTGAGTTCGTCGGCCGACAGATTGGCCATCTTGTTATAGGCGCCGCGCAGCTTGAAGCTGAACACCGGCTGCGTGTCCTCGCGCTTGAGCAGCACCGTGTTGCCGATGCGCTTGGAAATTCGGGGGGCCAGGTCCAGGGAGGTTTCATGGGCGACGTCATAGACTTTGGACGTCAGGATGCGTTTCAGGTAATCGACGGACATGGCATGCGCAATCGGGATAGGGAGGAAAAGAATATCATAGGGCGCATCTCGGGCCGCGCTGGTGGACGCATGGCCGTCCATCGGGCCGAAGACCCACCCTGCGGTTTGACAGCAGTCTGAGGAATCTTATACTTATAAATATATTGTGTTCTCATCAGGTGGTCGCCCATGTCTCAAATGACGCTTTATCTGGACAAGGACACTCAGGCGTTGATCGAACGCGCGGCACAGGCCAGTGGTTTGTCGAAAAGCCGCTGGGTGGCCGAGGCCGTCCGGCAATACGCGGCCGAGGCTTGGCCCGTCGACTGCCTGGAACTGGCCGGACGTTTCGCAGACTTTCCGTTGCGTGAAGACGCCCCAGCCACGATTGGGCAGGATGCGCCGCGTGTGGGATTTTGAGCGCCTGACATGTTGATCCTCGACAGCAATACCATCAGTTATTACTTTCGCGGCGATCCGGCGGTGGTGCCGCGATTGCAGGCGCTGCGCCCGGCCGAACTTGGCGTGCCGGCCATCGTCGAGTACGAGCTGCGCTACGGCTTGTTGCGCTTGCCGCCCGCCGCGTCGAGGCCGCGCATGGCGGCGCTTGACCAATTGCTGCAGCCCCTGCGTCGGTTCGCATTCGACAGCCAGTGCGCCGAACGGGCGGCCGAGATTCGCGCTGAACTGGAGGCGGCGGGTACGCCCATCGGCCCGCATGATGTCCTGATCGCCGCCACGGCGCTGCGGCATCAGGCCGAGCTAGTGACGCGCAATACGCGCGAGTTCGCCCGCGTGCCGGGACTGCGCTGCCGGAACTGGCATGAATCCTGAGCAAGGTCGCGGCCCAGCCTGAACGCCCTCCGATACGCCATCGGCGAGGTCTTGAACGCCGCCCGGAAATGCTGCCTCAGCGACAGTGCCGAACCGAATCCCGCCCGCTGAGCCACGACCTCGGCGGTCGCGTCGCCGGCCTCGAGCATGTGCTGCGCATGGGCCAGCCGCTGGCTCAGCAGCCACTGCTTGAACGATGTGCCGGTCGCCTGGCGGAAGCGCCGGGTGAAGCTGCGCCGGCTCATGGCGGCGCGCTCGGCCAGTTCGTCGATGGTGAGGGTCTGCTCCAGGCGGCTGGTCGCCCATTCCAATACCGCTGAAAGACGGCTGTCGGCGGCGGACAAGGGCACCGGCCGCTCGATGAATTGCGCCTGGCCGCCCTGCCGCTGCGGTGCGACGATGAGCTGGCGCGCGACCTGGTTGGCGGCCTCGGCCCCGCACAGGCGCCGCAGCAGGTGCAGGCAGCAATCCAGGCCCGCCGCGACCCCCGCGGACGTCAACACCTCGCCGTCGTCGACATACAGGACATCGCGATCGACGTTCACGCGCGGATGGCGCCGGGCCAATATGTCGGCGTAGCCCCAGTGGGTCGTTGCGGATCGGCCATCCAGCAGGCCGGCCTGCGCCAAAGGGAAAGCGCCCAGGCACAAGCCCATGACCCGGGCGCCGCGTGCGTGGGCGCGCTGCAAGACGCCGATCACGGCGGCCGGCGCCTCGCGGCAGTCGTCATGCCAGGTGGGCACGATCACCAGGTCGGCCTCGTCCGCCGCAGACAAATCATGCTTGACCACCAGGTCGAAGCCGGCGGAGGTGCCCAGCGGCGCATCGCCGCAGGCACAGACACGCACGTCGAAAACAGGGCCCGCCGCATAGCGGGATCCGAACACGAGGCTGGGAATCGACAGGTGAAAGGGCGACATCCCGTCGAACGCGATGACGGCGATCCGGTACTGATGGGTGGGGGTGGAAAGGTCCATGGCCCGATATTATCCTATATATGCCTTCAGGCCAGTATCGCTCAAGGCAGGTTCGCCGGACAATGCCTGCAAACGGGCGATGCGCCCGTCCCCAAGCCGGCAAGCCGCCGGACGAACCCAACCAGGAGAACACCATGTCTGAATCCCCCCGTCGCGCCCTGCTCGTGATCGACGTGCAGAATGAATATGTGACCGGCAATCTGCTCATCGAGCACCCGCCGGTCCAGAGCTCGCTGGACAACATCGGGCGCGCGATGGATGCGGCCCGTGCGGCCGGCATTCCCGTCATCGTGGTCCAGCACGACGCGCCCGAGGATTCGCCTCTGTTCGCCAAGGGCTCGGAAGCCTGGGAGCTCCATCCCGTCGTCGCGCGGCGCACCGCCGATCATCGCATCAACAAGCACATGGCCAGCGCCTTCGCCGGCACCGACCTCGCCCAATGGCTGGCGGATCAGGCGATCGACACCCTGACGGTCGTGGGATACATGACCCACAACTGCGACGCCTCCACGATCCTCCAGGCTTCGCACGAGGGCCTGAACGTCGAGTTCCTGGCCGACGCCTCGGGCTCGCCCTCGTACGAGAACGCGGCGGGTCGCGCCAGCGCCGAAGAAATACATCGGGTGTTCAGCACGGTGTTCCACTCGGGCTTTGCCGCCGTCGCCACGACCGAAGGCTGGATCGCCGCGGTGAACGACGGCCGCGCCCTCGAACGCGACAATATCTACCTGTCGAACCAGCGCACGAAAAGAGCGCTGCCGGCCTGAGCCGGGCCTGCGGAAGTTACCGTAGAATAGGGCGACACAATCACCAGGAAACGGGAACTGACCATGGGTAAGAAACTTCTGGCGTCACTGGCCCTGCTGGGCTGCCTGCTGATGGCGGGTTGCGCCAACACCGTCGCCGGCGCCGGCGAGGACATCAGCAACGTCGGCAACGCGATCACCAAGTCCACAAAGTAAAGCCCTCCTGAAAACCGCCCGGCCGCCGCATGCCCGCAGCCGGGCGGGTTTTTCGCGTTCGCGCGGACCGTGTCCCCGGCCAGACCGCCCTTCGCGCCGTGCCCGCAAGGCGGCGCCGGACGGCGCCTTGCGCTGAGCTACACTCCCCTCCACCATGGAACTCTGGCTGCAATCCTCGATCCATGCCCTGCTGGCCGCGCTTGCGCTGCCCAAATTCGGGCTTCCGGCGATCTTCATCGTCAGCCTGGTGTCGGCCACGCTGCTGCCCATGGGGTCCGAGCCCGCCGTTTTCGGCTATGTCCAGATCGCGCCGCACATGTTCTGGCCCGCCGTGCTGGTGGCCACCCTGGGCAATACGGTGGGCGGCGCGATCAGCTACACCATGGGCGCCGGGGCCGAGGTGGCCTACGAGAAATGGCGCCTAAAGCATCCCGGCAAGGCGCGTGCGAAAGCCGGCGGCCGCTGGCACACGCTGACGACGGACTGGTTCCAGCGCTTCGGCCCGCCCGCCCTGCTGCTGTCCTGGCTGCCCATCGTGGGCGACCCGCTCTGCGCGGTGGCCGGCTGGCTGCGCCTGCCTTTCTGGCCCTGCGTGATCTACATGGCGATCGGCAAGTGCCTGCGCTACATCGCGATGACGGCCGTCCTCCTGCAGGCCTGGCCGTGGATCAGCACCTGGCTTTAGCCTTAAACTAGCCCATTACCCGCGCCCCGATCCGGGGCATTGACGCTGCAACCGCCCATGAACGCCCCTCTCGACCCCGAGCTGCTTGTCCAGGCCCAGGCGCCCCGCCTGCGCGAAATCCCCTACAACTACACGTCTTATTCCGACCGCGAGATCGTCCTGCGCCTGCTGGGCGATGATGCCTGGACGCTGCTGTCCGAACTGCGCGGCGAGCGGCGCACGGGGCGCTCGGCGCGCATGCTGTTCGAGGTGCTGGGCGACATCTGGGTGGTACAGCGCAACCCCTACCTGCAGGACGACCTGCTGGACGACCCCAAACGCCGCCACCAGTTGGTCGACGCCCTCGCCCACCGGCTCTCTGAAATCGACAAGCGGCGCGACGACGACCACGGCGTGCGCGACACCAAGGTGCTGCAGCTGCTGGATGCGGCCCGCGTGGCGGTCGCCCGCTTCGAAGAGCAGTTCGTCCAGACCGCCGCCCTGCGCCAGACTGCGCTGCGCAAGCTCTCGCGCATCACGGCCAAGGACAATATCCGCTTCGACGGCCTGTCGCGCGTGTCGCACGTGACCGATGCCACCGACTGGCGCGTCGAGTATCCCTTCGTCGTGCTGATGCCCGACACCGAGGACGAGATCGCCGCCCTGGTGCGCGCCTGTATCGCCCTGGGCCTGACGATCATCCCGCGCGGCGGCGGCACCGGCTACACGGGGGGCGCCATTCCGCTGACCTGGCGGTCCGTGGTCATCAACACGGAAAAACTCGACGCGATCGGTCCGGTCGAGGCCGTGGCCCTGCCGGACGTCGAGGGCCCTGTCCACACCATCCTGACGGGCGCCGGCGTGGTCACGCGCCGCGTGGCCGAGGCCGCCGAGGCGGCCGGCCAGGTCTTTGCCGTGGACCCGACCTCGGCCGACGCCTCCTGTGTGGGCGGCAACGTGGCCATGAACGCGGGCGGCAAAAAGGCCGTGTTGTGGGGCACCGCCCTGGACAACCTCGCCTGGTGGCGCATGGTGGACCCGGAAGGCAACTGGCTGGAGGTCACGCGGCTCGCGCACAATCTGGGCAAGATCCACGAGGTGGACGAGGCCCGCTTCGAACTCAAATGGTTCGACGGCGCCAAACCGCCCGGCCGCGCGCTGCTGAGGACCGAGACCCTCGCCATCGAGGGACGCCGCTTTCGCAAGGCGGGTCTGGGCAAGGACGTGACCGACAAGTTCCTCGCCGGCCTGCCGGGCGTGCAGAAAGAAGGCTGCGACGGCCTGATCACCGCCGCCCGCTGGATCCTGCATCGCATGCCGGCGCACACGCGCACGGTCTGCATGGAATTCTTCGGACAGGCGCGCGACGCGGTGCCCTCGATCGTCGAGGTCAAACATTATCTCGACACCGAAGGCCGTGCGCGCGGCGCCATCCTGGCCGGCCTGGAGCACCTGGACGAGCGCTATCTGCGCGCCGTCGGCTACGCCACCAAGAGCAAGCGCGGCACGCTGCCGAAAATGGTCCTCATCGGCGACATCGTCGGCGACGACGACGATGCCGTGGCGCTGGCCGCCAGCGAGGTCGTGCGCATCGCCAATTCCCGCCATGGCGAGGGCTTCATCGCCGTCAGCCCGGAGGCCCGCAAGAAATTCTGGCTGGACCGTGCGCGCACGGCGGCCATCGCCCGCCACACCAATGCGTTCAAGATCAACGAGGACGTGGTGATTCCCCTGGACCGCATGGGCGAATACACGGACGCGATCGAGCGCATCA
Organism: Castellaniella sp. S9; assembly: GCF_027257175.1. Classification (GTDB taxonomy): domain Bacteria; phylum Pseudomonadota; class Gammaproteobacteria; order Burkholderiales; family Burkholderiaceae_B; genus Castellaniella. The sequence goes on from NZ_JAPFGD010000003.1 coordinate 154,247, forward strand.
ACATCGAGCTGTCCACGCGCAACAAGCTGCGCCTGATCGACGCCCTAGAGGCCTATCTGCAGGGCGAACTGCCGGTGGGCAAGACCGTGGATCACGACGACGCCGAACACACCCGCGACGAAATCCTGGCCGAACGCCGGCAAGACGCCCTGGACACGCTGGCCGCCGTGCGCCGCCGCTGGACGTGGCTGCTGGACGGGCTGGACCAGCCCCTGGGCGGCAGCCTCGACACTCTGGCCGAACTGGGCCTCGGCGAACACCTGCCGGCGCTGCGCGAACGCCTCGGGCGCCAGCCGGCGGCGCGGGTCTTTGACGTGGTGCAGGACCATACCCTGCGCATCTCCTGGAAGACCGACATCCGCAGCGCCATGGAGCGCCATTTCGCGGGGGCCGACTGCGCCGCGGTGCTGGCGGGCCTGCAGGCCACGCACGACCGCATCCTCAAGAGCCGCGTCTTCGTCGCCCTGCACATGCACGCGGGCGACGGCAACGTGCACACCAACATTCCGGTCAACTCGGACGACTACGAGATGCTGCGCGAGGCCAACGAGGCGGTCGCCCGCATCATGGGCATCGCCCGCGGCCTGGACGGCGTGATCTCGGGCGAGCACGGCATCGGCCTGACCAAGTACGAATTCCTCACCGAGGCGGAGCTCGCCCCCTTCCAGGACTACAAGCGGCGCGTCGATCCCGACGGGCGCTTCAATGCGGGCAAGCTCATGCCCGGCGCCGACCTCGGCCGCGCCTGGACGCCCAGCTTCAATCTGCTGGGGCACGAATCCCTCATCATGCAGCGCAGCGAGATCGGCGCCATCTCGAACGCGATCAAGGACTGCCTGCGCTGCGGCAAGTGCAAGCCGGTCTGCGCCACGCACGTGCCGCGCGCCAACCTGCTGTACTCGCCGCGCAACAAGATCCTGGCCACGTCGCTCCTGATCGAGGCCTTTCTCTACGAGGAACAGACCCGGCGCGGCGTGAGCATCCGCCACTGGGCGGAATTCGAGGACGTGGGCGACCACTGCACGCTGTGCCACAAGTGCTACAACCCCTGTCCGGTGGACATCGATTTCGGCGACGTATCGATGGAGATGCGTGCGCTGCTGCGGCGCATGGGCCAGAAATCCTTCAATCCGGGCACGGCCGCCTCGATGTTCTTCCTGAACGCCAAAGACCCGCGCGTCATCAAGGCCACCCGTGCCGCCATGATCGGCGTGGGCTACAAGGCCCAGCGTCTCGCGCACGACCTGCTGGCGCCGGTTGCCAGGAAACAGGTCGCCCACCCGCCGGCCACCGTGGGCAAGGCGCCGGTGCGCGAGCAGGTCATCCACTTCATCAACAAGAAAATGCCCGGCGGCCTGCCCAAGCAGACCGCACGCAAGCTCCTGGACATCGAAGACCCCGAGATCGTGCCCATCATCCGCAATCCGGCGACCACGGCACCCGACAGCGAGGCGGTGTTCTATTTCCCGGGCTGCGGGTCGGAACGCCTGTTCTCGCAGGTCGGCCTGGCGACCCAAGCCATGTTGTGGCATGTCGGCGTGCAGACGGTCCTGCCGCCCGGCTACCTGTGCTGCGGGTATCCGCAACGCGGCAACGGCCTGTCCGACAAGGCCGACAAGATGGTGACGGACAACCGGGTGCTGTTCCATCGCATGGCGACGACGCTGAACTACCTGGACATCAAGACCGTGGTGGTCAGCTGCGGCACCTGCTATGACCAGCTCGAGAGCTACGAGTTCGACCGGATATTCCCGGGCTGCCGGCTGATCGACATCCACGAGTACCTGCTGGAAAAGGGCGTCGACATCGCCGGCGTGGAGGGCGTGCGCTATATCTACCACGACCCCTGCCACACACCGATGAAGCAGCAGGACCCGATGAAGACGGTCAAGTCATTGCTGGGCGAAGGCAATGCCATCAAGACCGACCGCTGCTGCGGGGAATCGGGCACGCTGGCGGTCTCGCGCCCCGACATCTCGACGCAAGTCCGTTTTCGCAAACAGGAGGAACTCGCCAAGAACACGGCCGCCATCCGCGAGGACGGCTTCCAGGGCCAGGTCAAGATGGTGACCTCGTGCCCGTCCTGTCTGCAGGGCCTGGCCCGCTACGAGCAGGATACGGGCCTGGCGGCCGACTACATCGTGGTCGAAATGGCCCGCCACCTGCTGGGCGAGAACTGGATGCCGGACTACGTGAAGGCGGCCAACGCGGGGGGCATCGAGCGGGTGCTGGTGTAGCAGGATCGCGGTATCAGGCGGCCGTCACTCGGACGCGAACTCACAGACCGTGTAGACCGGCAGCCCCGAATCCCGGACGGCCTTGGAGCCGCCCAGGTCGGGCAGGTCGATGATCGCGGCCGCCTCGGCGACGTTCGCCCCCAGGCGCTGCAGCAGCCTGGAGGCCGCCATCATCGTGCCGCCGGTCGCGATCAGGTCGTCGATCAGCAGCACGCGCTGGCCCGGGCGCACCGAATCGGTGTGCATCTCGACCGCCGCATTGCCGTATTCCAGCGCGTATTGCTCGGCCACCGTGCGAAACGGCAGCTTGCCTTGCTTGCGCACCGGCACGAAACCGAGGTTGAGTTCGTAGGCCAGCACCGAGCCGACGATGAAGCCGCGCGCATCGATGCCGGCGACCAGGTCCAGGCGCTGGCGCATGTAGCGGTATACGAACAGATCGATCAGCACCCGGAAGGCGCGCGGGTCCTGCAAAACGGGCGTGATGTCGCGGAACCTCACGCCGGGCTTGGGCCAATCCGGCACCGTGCGGATCGTGTCGCGAATGAACTGGGCCGGGTCGGTTTTCATGGAGCATTCCAGAAGGGGGGTGAAAGCGGGCACAGTTTAACAAGCCTGCGCGCCTCAGCGTAAAATCCACGGATGTATACGAATCCGCAGCCCACCGCCCAGGCCTTGCGCGCCAGCGCCGAACGTTGCTTCGACATCCAGATCGCCGCCCTGCAGGCGCTGCGCGGCCGGATCGGCGACGACTTCGCCGAGGCTGCCGGCATGGTCCTGGCCTGCCAGGGACGGGTGGTGGTGACCGGCATCGGCAAGTCCGGCCACGTGGCCCGCAAGATCGCGGCCACGCTGGCCTCGACCGGCACGCCGGCCTTCTTCATGCACGCCGCCGAGGCCATCCATGGCGACCTGGGCATGCTCACCGGCCAGGACATCCTGCTGGCGATCTCGTATTCGGGTTCCGCCCAGGAACTCATCACCATCATCTCGGTGGCCAAGCGCATGGGCACGCGCATCATGGCCCTGACCGGCCGTCCGGATTCCGAGCTCGCCCACAGCGCCGACCTCGTCCTCGAGGCCGCCGTCGCCCAGGAGGCCTGCCCGCTCAACCTGGCGCCCACCGCCAGCACGACGGCGGCGCTGGTGATGGGGGATGCCCTGGCGGTCGCCTGCCTCGAGGCGCGCGGCTTCAGCCGCGACGACTTTGCGCGCTCGCATCCGGGCGGCGCGCTGGGGCGACGCCTGCTCACCTCGGTGGCCGACGTCATGCGCACCGGCGCGGCCCTGCCGCTGGTGGCCGAGGACACCCTGATTCCCGACGCCCTCACGGAAATGTCCTCCAAGGGCATGGGCATGGCCATCGTGCTCGATGCGTCGCGCCGCCCGGTGGGCCTCTTTACCGACGGCGACCTGCGCCGCATGATCGCCCAGCATGGCGACATCCGCGCCATGGCCGTATCGGCGGGCATGAGCCGCCATCCCAAGGCCATCGGCCCCGAGGCCCCCGCCATCGAGGCCGCCACCCTGATGGATGCGCACAAGCTCAACCAGATGCTGGTGCGGGATGGGGACGGGCTATTATTAGGTGCCCTGCACATGCACGACCTCCTCGCCGCAAAGGTGATCTGATGAACGAGCAGCCCGCTTTCTCGCACCCTTCCGAGGCCCAGATCCTGGCCCGGGTGAGCCCTGCCGTCCAGGAGCGCGCGCGCGCCGTGCGCATGATGGTCTTCGACGTGGACGGCGTCCTGACCGACGGCAGCCTCTGGTACGGCGAGCACGGCGAGGCGCTCAAGGCCTTCCACGCCCTGGACGGCCACGGCATGCGCTTGCTGAACGAGCAAGGGGTGGCCGTGGCCTGGCTCACCGGCCGGCAAAGCGCGATCACCGCGCGGCGCGCCGCCGAACTGGGCATATCTCCCGTCGTCCAGGGCGTGCGCGACAAGGCGCAGGCCATCGAAGCCCTGACGCGCGAGGCCGGCCTGGACCTCGGCCGCGTCGGCTACATGGGCGACGACATCATCGACCTGCCGGTCCTGCGGCGCGTCGGGTTCGCCGCCAGCGTGCCCAACGCCCCCCTGTACGTCAGCCAGGCGGCGCACTGGGTCTCCACCCAGCGCGGCGGCGCCGGCGCCGTGCGCGAATGCTGCGACCTGATCCTCGCCGCCCAGGGCCGCATGCTGGCCTGTTTCACGGCCACCCTGTCGCCGCTGGGCGGAAGCATCCAATGAAGGAGCGTTTCCCCAGCCTGGTGGCCGTGCTGCTGCTGGCCCTGCTCGTGATCGGCACCTGGTGGGCGTCGGACTACACGCTGCGCTCCATCGAGATCGACCCCCCGCGCCGCATCACGCACGAGCGCGACTCGTGGTCCGACCATTTCGTGATGGTGCGGACCGACCCGCAGGGCCTCGCCATCAATCGCCTCGAGGGTTCGGCGATGGAACACTTCCCCGACACCGACGCCTACGAGGTCACGCAGCCGCAGGCGGTCAGCCACCATCCGGGATCGCCGGTCACGGTCGGCACCTCGGACCACGCGACCATGGACCAGAACGGCGAGCGCATCGTGATGGTCGGCCATGCCCACCTGAAACGCCTGCCCGATGCCGAGCACAAGCTGCTGGACGTCCGCAGCGAGCGCCTGGTCCTCAAGCCCGACCAGGACCTCGTCTACACCGACCAGCCCGCATTGGTGGTCAACGGCCAATCCACCATGCGCGGCACCGGCATGCGCTACGATAACCGCAGCCGCCAGCTGATGGTTTATTCTTCCAGCGACGTCAAGATCTCCGGCGAAGAGCAAGGCGCCAGGACAACCACGCCCCGAAAGACATCCCAGCCATGAACAAAAAGTACATCGCAATCCTGGCCGTGCTGGCCTGCCTGCATGCCCCCGCCATTCTGGCACAGGCCTCCGGCACGCCTGCCGAGGCGCCACCCCCTTCCGATACGGCGCCCGCCTCCGGCGAAGCCGCCGAGCCGGACACCCTGATCCTGTCGGACACGCTGCATTACGACGACGTCAAAAAGGAAAGCACCTTCACCGGCAACGTCGTCCTGACCCGGGGCGCCATGACCCTACGCTCGGACAAGCTCGTCACCCGCGAGGATGCCGACGGCTACCAGTACGGCACGGCCACGGCCGACAAGGCCGGACTGGTGCACATCCGCCAGGAAAACCCCGAAAAATTCGAAACCATCAAGGCCAGCGGGGTGCGCGCGGAATACGACGGCAAAACCGAGGAGGTCACCCTGATCGGCCAGGCCGTCATCACCCGCTACATCTGCGGCAAGCCCTTCGACAACCTGCGCGGCGCCCGCGTCATCTATCACCAGAAAGACGGCACCTACGAGGCCTTCGGCGGGGCCGACTCGGCCGGCGAGGGCGGCAGGGTGCGCTCGCTGACCAAGCCACGCGCCCAGGCGGACCAGGCGGCGGCCGAATGCCGCAACAAGGCCCCCGGTCAATGACGTCCGCGCATAGCGACACCCCGCAGCAAGGCACGCCCGATCCCACCGAGACGCCGGCGCACGGCTTGCGCGCCATCGGCCTGGGCAAGACCTACGGCCGGCGCGCCGTCGTTCAGGACGTCACCCTGTCGGTCCAAAGCGGCGAGGTCGTCGGCCTGCTGGGCCCCAACGGCGCCGGCAAGACCACCAGCTTCTACATGATCGTCGGGCTGATTCCCACCGACACCGGGCGCATCCTGATCGACGACGTCGACATCACCGCGATACCCATGCACCGGCGCGCGCGCCTGGGCCTGTCCTACCTGCCCCAGGACGCCTCGGTATTCCGCCGGCTGACCGTCGAGGAGAACATCCGCGCCGTGCTCGAGCTGGTGCGCACGCCCGAAGGCCGTCCGCTGACGGCCTCCGTGCTGGACGACCGCCTGGAATCGCTGATCGACGAGTTGCAGATCGAGCACATCCGCCGCAACATGGCGATTTCGCTGTCGGGCGGCGAGCGCCGCCGGGTCGAGATCGCCCGGGCGCTGGCGACGCAGCCGCGCTTCATCCTGCTGGACGAGCCCTTCGCGGGGGTCGACCCCATCGCCGTGATCGAGATCCAGCGCATCGTGCAGTTCCTCAAGGGCCGCAACATCGGCGTGCTGATCACCGACCACAATGTGCGCGAAACCCTCGGCATCTGCGATCGCGCCTACATCATCAGCGAGGGCAAGGTCCTCACCAACGGCCATCCCAACGAGATCATCGACAACGAGGCCGTGCGCCAGGTCTACCTGGGCAAGAACTTCCGCATGTAGGCCCCCTCGGCGCAACGCCGCCCCCGCCCGGACGTTGATCCGACCCCCTTGATTTAACCCGGGCAAACGGTACACTGGTTTCATCAGCATCCGTTCTTCAACCACCCATAGGAGACCCGCCAACGAACCAAACCGTGCCCCGCGCACACCCGTTTTCTCTTGCAAGGAGTCTGAATATGAGCTTGAGCATCAGCGGTCGTCACTTGGAAGTCACCCCCGCCATCCGTGAATACGTCCTGAACAAGATCTCCAGGATCACGCGGCATTTCGACAGCGTCATCGACACCCAGGTCATGCTCTCGATCGAGCGGCTGAAACACACTGCGGAAGTCACCGTGCACATGCGCGGCAAGGACATCCACTGCGCCGCCAGCGACGAAAACCTCTACGCAGCCATCGACCTGCTGGCCGACAAGATCGACCGCCAGGTCATCAAGCACAAGACCAAGACGCAAACCTATGCGCATGAACCTCCGAAACGCCAGGTGCTCGCCACCGAATAGGTCGGCATCCCCAAAACCTCCAGGCGTTTAAAATCGTGGCCTCGATACAGGAAATCGGGGCCATAATCATGTCTGAGACCCTCCGGGCAGGGTGCGCGCACAGGGCGCGGATGCCTCCTATAATGACACCATGAACCTGACGCCACGCATTCTGTCGCCGTCCGACATCATCCTGGATCTTGCCGCCACCAGCAAAAAGCGCGCGTTCGAGCAGGCCGGCCTGCTGTTCGAGAACAACCACGGGGTATCCCGCATGGCGGTCTTTCACAGCCTGATCGCCCGCGAGCGCCTGGGCTCGACCGCGCTTGGACACGACGTCGCCATCCCGCACGGCCGCCTCAAGGATCTGCGCGAGCCCCATGCCGCCTTCATCCGGCTGGCCGAACCAGTCCGATTCGACGCCAATGACGGACGCACCGCCCGGCTGCTGTTTTTCCTGCTGATCCCGGAAACCGCCACCCAGACCCACCTGGACCTGCTGGCCGAGATCGCCCGCCTGATGTCCGACGCCTCGATTCGCCACGCCCTGACCCATTCGCAGGACATCGCCGAGATCCACCGGATCCTCCTGGCGGAGCAACCTGCGCGCACGCTCGAACATGCTGACCATTCAAGATCTGATTCGTGACAACGCCGAAAAGATCTCTTTCACCTGGATCGCCGGCCAGGACGCCTCGGCTCGACGCATCCTCCCCGACACCAACCGTTCCGCCGCCGACCTGGTCGGCCACCTGAACCTGATCCACCCGGGGCGCATACAGGTTTTCGGCGCCGAGGAGCTCGCCTACTACCTGCGCTTCGAGCCCCAACGCCGCATCCACCACCTCGAGGACCTGGTCGCCGGCGGGGTCCCCGCCATCGTCCTGGCGGCCGACATCGACGTCCCCGACGACCTGCGCGATTTCTGCATCGCGCACGAGGTGCCGCTGCTGGGCACGCCGATCGACGCGTCCCACCTGATCGACCTGCTGCGCATCTATCTGGGCAAGCGCATGGCGCCCCGAACCACCGTCCACGGCGTCTTCATGGATGTCCTGGGGCTGGGTGTGCTGATCACCGGGGAATCCGGCCTGGGCAAGAGCGAACTCGCTCTCGAACTGATCTCGCGCGGGCATGGACTGGTCGCCGACGATGCGGTGGAACTTTCGCGCACCGCCCCCAATTTCGTCGAGGGACAATGCCCGGCGCTGCTGCAGAACCTCCTCGAGGTGCGCGGCCTGGGCCTGCTGGACATCCGCACGATATTCGGCGAGACCTCGGTGCGCCGCAAGATGAAAATAAAGCTCATCGTCCACCTGCTGCGCATGACGCCCGACACCTTCGAGCGCCTGCCGATGAAGGACGAATACGAGGACATCCTGGGCATCCCCATCCGCCGCGTCATGCTGCAGGTGGCCGCCGGCCGCAACCTCGCGGTGCTGGTCGAGGCGGCGGTGCGCAACACCATCCTGAACCTGCGCGGCATCGACACCATGGGCGACTTCATCGAACGCCAGGCCCTGGCCATCATGGAGAACAGCCGCGAGGCCAAGCCATGATCCGCTTTTCGCCACCGACATCGGCAACCGCACGGGCCGCCACATGCTGAACATCGTCCTCATCACCGGCATCTCGGGTTCCGGCAAATCCGTGGCGCTGCGCATGCTCGAGGACACCGGCTACACCTGCGTCGACAACCTCCCCGTGCGCTTCCTGCACGAGTTCATCGCCAATACGCGCGACAGCGGCCTGGAGCGCATCGCGGTGGCGATCGACGTGCGCACGCCCGGCGACCTGGACGACCTGCCCGGCGTGCTGACCAGCCTGCGCGCCATGGGCATCGCCCTGCACGTGATTTTCCTGGACGCCGACGACCAGACCCTGATGCAGCGCTATTCCGAGTCCAGGCGGCGACACCCGCTGACCGACCGGCTGCGCCGCGAGGGGCGCGGCGCCTCGCTCGAGGAATGCATCGCCACCGAACGCGACATGCTGGCGCCGCTGCGCGATCAGGAACACGTCATCGACACCTCGGACCTGACGCCGGGACAGTTGCGCAGCTGGGTGCGCGACCTGGTGCAGGCGGACCGTTCCTCGGTGATCCTCACGTTCGAGTCCTTTGCCTACAAGCGCGGCGCCCCCCACGACGCCGACCTGGTGTTCGACGTCCGCTGCCTGCCCAACCCCTACTACGACCGGCGCCTGCGGCCGCTGACCGGCCGCGACGAAGCGGTGGCGGCCTGGCTGGCCCAGTTCGGCAGCGTCGAGGCCATGATCGACGATATCTCGGCCTTCATCCGCAAATGGCTGCCGCTGTACATGCAGGACACCCGCAATTACCTGACCGTGGCCATCGGCTGCACCGGCGGCCAGCACCGCTCCGTCTACGTCACCGAGCAGCTCGCGCTGCGGTTCGCCGACCACTCGCCCCTGCTCATCCGCCACCGCAACCACCTGTTGCACAACCCGGTCTCATGAATCGCGCGCGCCTGCTCCTCGCCATGCCCCTGTGCGCCGCACTGCTGGTCGTGGCGGGATGCGCATCGCGATCGGGCGGCGGCTACTACAAGGACGACGGACCGGGCAGCGACATTCCAGCCGACATCCTCTCGATCCCCGATGCCGTGCCGAGGGTCGAGGCACACGCCCGGGCGAACTTCAGGCCCTATGTGGTCTTCGGCCAGCGCTACGTGCCCATCGGCGAGAACCAGCCTTACCGCCAGACCGGCGTCGCCTCCTGGTACGGCCGCAAGTTCCACGGCCAAAAGACGGCCAACGGCGAAACCTACGACATGTATGCCATGACGGCCGCCCATCCGACCCTGCCGCTGCCCAGCTATGCGCGTGTCACCCGCGCCGGCACGGGCCGCTCGGTCATCGTGCGCATCAACGACCGCGGGCCGTTCCACAGCTCGCGGATCATCGACCTGTCGTATGCCGCGGCGGCCAAGCTCGGCCTGATCGGCCCGGGCAGCGGTCAGGTCATCGTCGAGGCCATCACCAATGACGACATCCTGAGCGGGCGCTACGGCGCAACGGCCGTCGCCCGGGCGGCTGCGGCCCCGCCCGCCACACCCGCGCCCCCTCCGGCTGCGCCGGCGCCCGTCCCCACGGCGGCCGCCCCCGCCCCACTCGCCGTCGCCGCGCCGGCGCTGACGACCGCGCCCGCCCCGCGCCAGAATGCGCTCTATGCTCCGGTGACGGACGGCATCTACCTGCAGTTCGGCGCGTTCTCGTCGGAATCCAATGCCCGTGCCCTGGCACAGCGGCTGAACCGGGAATCCGGCGGCCTGCAAGGCATGGCCGAGGTGGTCTACCAGTCGCCACTGTACAAGGTCCGCACCGGCCCCTACGACACGCGCACCGCCGCGGTCAATGCCGCCTACGAATTATCCCTGGCGACCGGCCTGCAGGCCACGATCGCAATGGAGTGAACCCCGGCGCGCCTCAGCGCCGCAGCGCCCAGGCATACAGCGTCTCGCGCGGCAAGCCAGTGGCCCGCGCGCCGATCCGGGCCGCATCGCGCACCGACAGATCCTCCAGCAAGGCCTCCATCAATCGCACGTGCTCGGGCGCAAGAACCGCCTCGGGATCCGCGGCGGGCGTCTCGTCCGGATGCAGGATCAGCACGAACTCGCCCTGGCCGCGATGCGGGTCCTCGTCCAGCCAGGCGCACGCCTGCCCCAGCGGCACGGTATGGATCTGCTCGAAGCGCTTGCTCAACTCGCGCGCGAAGGTCAGGCGCCGTTCGGAGCCGCAAGCGGCCGCCAGGTCGGCAACGCTCGCGCGCAGCCGGTGCGGGGACTCGAACAGCACCACGGGAACGTCCAACCGGCCCCAAGCCTGCAGCCACTTGCGGCGAGCCGCGGCCTTGGCCGGCGCAAAGCCCGCAAAGGCGTAGCCCGGCGCCTCGTCGGTGGTGGCGCCGCTGGCCATCAAGGCCGCGATCACGGCGCTGGGGCCGGGAATGGGCATCACCCGGTATCCCGCCTCGCGGACCCGGCGCACGATGCGCGCCCCCGGATCGCTGACCGCCGGCGCGCCCGCATCGGAAATCAGCGCCACGCGCTCGCCGCGCGCCAGGCGCTGGACGATGGCCTCGGCCGCCTGGTTCTCGTTATGGCGATGCGCCGCCATCAGCGGCGTGCGCACGCCCCAGGCGTCCAGCAGCGCGCGGCTGCTGCGGGTGTCCTCGGCGGCAATCGCGTCGCAACGCAGCAAGGCCTGCCAGGCGCGCAGCCCCAGGTCGCCCAGGTTGCCAATGGGCGTGGCCACCACATAGAGGCACGCCTCGGGCCAGGACTGCCCGGCCACACGGCCGGCGAGACGTTTCCATGTCTCTCGCAGCTCCTCGAATTCCGCCTCATCCGTCATACTCGGTCTCCATTCATCCACCGCGACGGGCGCGCCATGCACAACGACGATCCCTTCGAACGCGCCCGGCAGGCCCAGGCAAGCGCCATTGCCCGCCGGCGCCGCCGCGCCAAGGCCCGCCCCTCGACCGCAGCGGCCGTCCCCTGGCGCGGTTCGCCCACCCAGCGGCAGGGCCGCGCCGCGGAGACCCGCGCCGGCCGCTACCTCGAGGCGCGGGGCCTGCGCCTGGTGGCCCGCAACCTGGGCTGCAAGGCCGGTGAAATCGACCTGGTGGTCCTCGACGGCCCCGTCCTGGTCTTCGTCGAAGTGCGCGCACGCCGCGATGCCGCCTTCGGCGGCGCCGCCGCCAGTGTAAACCGGGGCAAGCAGGCGCGCCTGATCCAGGCGGCGCGCTATGTCCTGCCCCAGCTCGCGCGACGACATTTCAAAGGCCGCGTTCCGGCCTGCCGGTTCGACGTGGTCAGCCTGGAGTCCGGCGAGATCGACTGGATCCGCAACGCGTTCACGGAATGAACGAATCCTCCGCCCGCCCTCGCGCCACGCCGGAAACTGTTACCGCCCCCCAGATCCGGCCGGCGGACTCATGCGATAATCGCTGCCATGGACATGACCTCCCGGATGTCGTCCCATTTCGAGGACGCAATCGATACGTTCAGGGCCAGCGCCCGTGAACTCGCGCCCGCCCTGGCGGTCGGCGTCGATCTGTTGTTCGGCGCCCTGACCAACAACGGCCGCGTCCTGGCCTGCGGCAACGGCGGCTCCGCCGCCGACGCCCAGCATTTCATCGCCGAGCTCGTGGGCCGCTTCGAGCGCGACCGCCTGCCCTTGGCGGGCATCGCGCTCAACACCGACACCTCGATCATGACGGCGGTGGGCAACGACTACGGCTTCAACGCGATCTTCGAGCGCCAGGTCAATGCCCTGGGCCAGCCCGGCGACGTGCTCGTGGCCATCACCACCAGCGGCAATTCGCCCAACGTCGTGCGCGCCATCGAGGCGGCGCACGAGCGTGAAATGCAGATCATCGCCCTGACGGGCAAAGGCGGTGGGCAGGTCAACCAGTTGCTCTATGAAACCGACATCCATCTGTGCGTGCCCCATGATCGGACCATGCGCATCCAGGAGGTCCATATCATGCTCCTGCATGCCTTGTGCGACGGCATCGACGCCCTGCTCCTAGGAGACACCCTCTGATGAATCCCGCCCTCTTCATTCCCACCCGCCGGATCGCCCGCTGGGGCCTGTCGATCGCCGTCCTGGCCGCCCTGTCGGGCTGCGGGCTCCTGGTGGTCGGCGGCACCGCGGCGACCACCGCGGTGGTCGCCACCGATCGCCGCACGGCGGGCGAGCAGGTCGACGACCAGACGATCGAACTGCGCGTCGCCAGCGAAATGAACAATGCCTTCGGCGACAAGGCACGCGTCCTGGGCACCGCCTACGCAGGCCGCCTGCTGCTGGTCGGCGACGTCCCGGCCGAGGCGGATCGCGCGCGGGCGGAATCCCTGGCACAGGGCATTGCCAAGGTCACCCACGTCGACAATTACATCCGCGTGGGCGACATCACGCCGCTGTCCGTACGCACCAACGACACCTGGCTGACGTCCAAGGTCAAGGCCCAGCTCGTGCGCACCGAACAGATCCCGTCGCGCACCATCAAGATCACCACCGAGCGCGGCGTGGTCTACCTGATGGGCAAGGTCACCGATGCGGAAGGCCAGCGCGCCGCCACGGTGGCCTCGGGTGTCGAAGGCGTCAACAAAGTCGTAAAATTGTTCCAGATCGTCACCCCGGCCAGCATCGCCGCCGAATCCGGCCAGCCGGCCGCCACTGACGCCTCGACCACGCCCGCCCCCGACCAGCCCACAGCCGACGAGGGCGTGCAAGCCATGCCCGTGAAATGAAAAAGATCCTCATCAGTCTAGTCGCCGTCGTCGCACTGGCCGGCGTCACCCTGTGGCAAGTCCAGGGCTTCGGCGGCCAGCCGGCGCCGCAAGTCACCTTCACCGACCTGCACGGAAAGTCCGTGACGACCGAGGACCTGCGCGGCAAGGTCGTCCTGGTCAAGTTCTGGGCCACCAGCTGCACCACCTGCGTCGCCCAGATGCCGGATACCATCCGCCACTACGAGGCACTCTCGGCGCGCGGCTTCGACACCATCGCGGTGGCCATGCAGTACGATCCGCCCAACTACGTCGTCAACTTCGCCGAAACGCGCAAGCTGCCCTTCCCGGTGGTGATCGACGCCCAGGGCGAGATCGCCCGGGCCTTCGGCGACATCAAGCTCACCCCGACCGCGATCCTGATCGACAAGCAGGGCCACATCATCAAGCGCTACCTGGGCAACTACAACGAACAGGCCTTCCTGGCCACCGTCGAAAAGGCACTCGCATCATGAGCGACCCGCAGGATTCCGGCCTCCATTCCGCAGCAGTGAAGGCCGAGGTGCTGTCCGAAGCCCTGCCCTACATCCGCCGCTTCCACGGCAAGACCGTGGTCATCAAATACGGCGGCAACGCCATGACCGAGGAACCCCTGCAGCGCAGCTTCGCCCACGACGTGGTGCTGCTCAAGCTGGTCGGCCTCAACCCGGTCGTGGTGCACGGCGGCGGGCCGCAGATCAACAGCGCGCTCAAGCGCATCGGCAAGGAAGGCACCTTCATCCAGGGCATGCGCGTCACCGACGCCGAGACCATGGAGGTCGTCGAGTGGGTGCTGGGCGGGCAAGTCCAGCAGGACATCGTCATGATGATCAACGAGGCCGGCGGCAAGGCCGTGGGGCTGACCGGCAAGGACGGCTGCCTGATCGAGGCCCGCAAGAAACTCATGCCCGACCCCGAGCACCCCGGCCAGTGGCTGGACATCGGCTTCGTGGGCGACATCCAGCGCATCGAACCCGCGGTGGTCAAGGCCTTGCAGGACGACCAGTTCATTCCGGTGATCTCGTCCATCGGCTATGGCGACGAGGGCCAGGCCTACAACATCAACGCCGACGTGGTGGCCGGCAAGATGGCCGAGGTGCTGGGGGCGGAAAAGCTCGTCATGCTGACCAACACCCCGGGCGTGCTCGACAAGAACGGCCAGTTGCTGCGCAGCCTGTCGGCGCAGACCATCGACGAACTCTTCAAGGACGGCACGCTCTCGGGCGGCATGCTGCCCAAGATCTCCTCCGCACTGGATGCCGCGCGCTGCGGCGTCAACTCGGTGCATATCATCGATGGCCGGGTGCCGCACTGCCTGCTGCTCGAGATCCTCACCGACCGCGGCGTCGGCACGATGATCCGTTCCCACTGATGCGGCCCGCGCGCGCCCCCAGCGCCCTGCGGCGCTCGCGGGCGGCCGGTCCGCACGACGGCCCGGTCTGGCTGTTCGATCTCGACAATACGCTGCACGACGCCTCGCGCTCGATCTTCCGTCTCATCGACCAGCGCATGAGCCAGGCGGTGGCGACGACCCTGGGCGTGGACCGCGCACAGGCCGATGCGCTGCGCCGCCGATACTGGACGCGCTACGGCGCAACCGCCATCGGCATGGCCCGCCACCACGGCGTGGACATCCATCGTTTTCTCGCCCTCAGCCACGATTTCGAGGTGGCGCCGCTGGTGCATGGCGAAACGGGGCTGGCGCGACGCCTGCGCCGTCTGCCGGGTCGCAAGATCCTGCTGACCAATGCGCCCGCGCACTACGCGCGCCAGGTCCTGTCCACCCTGGGCATCCTGCACGAATTCGACGGCCTGTGGGGCATCGAGGAGATGAACCTGCAGGGCCGTCACAGACCCAAGCCCTCGCGGGCCCTGATGCACCAGATCCTGGCGCGCCTGCGGGTGCCGGCGCACCGCGTGATCCTGATCGAGGACACCCTGGCCAACCTGAAAAGCGCCCATCAGGCGGGCATGCGCACCGTCTACGTCTATCACCCCGGCACGCCGTTCTCGACCCAGCGCCGCGGGCGCGACCTCTACGTCGGCCGGCGCGTCAATGCCCTGGGGCCGCTGCTGACATGGGCGCGCGATGGCCGCATACCGGGCAGCCCGGGTCGCGCCTGAATCGGATCGTGTGCCATTGCATGGCCAAGGCGTCGATCGACAACAGCCGCCCGACCAGGGGCTCGCCCATGCCGGCCAGCAGCTTGATGGCCTCGGCCGCCTGCACGCTGCCCACCATGCCCACCAGGGGACCCAGCACCCCCGTCGTTGCGCAGCGCAGTTCCTGCGCATCGTCGGCTTCGGGAAACAGGCAGTGATAGCAGGGCGCATCGTCCCGACGCAAGTCATAGACGCTGACCTGGCCGGAATAGCGGATGGCCGCGCCCGACACCAGCGGCACGCGGCGGGCGACGCACGCCCGGTTGATCGCATGGCGCGTGGCAAAATTGTCGCAACAATCCAGCACGAGGTCGCAGCCTCCGACGAGCTCGAGCAGCCGCGCGTCGTCCAGACGCTCGACCAGCGTCTCGACGTGGATTTCGGGATTGATCGCCAATAGCGACTCACGGCCCGAATCGGCCTTGGGCCGTCCGATCCGCGCCGTGGTGTGCAGGATCTGGCGCTGCAGGTTGCTGAGCTCGACCACGTCGTCGTCGGCCAGCACCAGGTGCCCCACCCCGGCGGCGGCCAGGTAGGCCGCCGCCGGCGAGCCCAGGCCGCCCGCACCCACGATCAGAACGCGCGCGGCCAACAGCCGCTCCTGGCCTTCGATGCCCAGTTCGTCCAGCAGGATGTGGCGGGCGTAGCGCATCAGCTGCGCATCGCCCATGGGGCGCGTGTCCCTCCCCATCACTGCACCTTGATCAGCCCCTGCGGCGTGATCCGGTAGCGCTCGACGGCGGCGCCGGGATCAATCAGCGTTTTTTTTTCAGCCGGCGGCGCAGTCGGCTCGGCGGCGGCCGGTGTGGCCTTTTCCTGGGAGTCGACGGCGGTGCGGCCATCCTCGGCCTCGGCCCTGGCCCTGGCCTCGCGGACCTGCACCGGGTCGGACTTGAGGACGGGACGGCCCTGCAGCGCATTGATCGCCTGGCGCAATTGCCAGTCGTCCTCGCCGCCGAACTCGAACATCTTGATCTCGCCCTGCACGAAGTCGTCCTCGACGGCCTTGTCGTCGCCGGCGGTGCGCTTGGCATCGGCCTGGTTCTCGAGGTGGTGCTGCAGGTCGACCTCGCGCTGCAGCTGGAACAGGTTGCCTGCCGCGCTGTCGTCGACCAATTGGTCCGGCACCACGCCGGTCAGCTGGATCGAGCGCCCGCTGGGCGTGTAGTAGCGCGCGGTGGTGAGCTTGATGCCGGTATCGTCGCTGAGCTGCAGCACCGATTGCACGGAACCCTTGCCGAACGTCCGGTTGCCGAGGATTCGGGCGCGCTTGTGGTCCTGCAGCGCACCGGCAACGATCTCGGAGGCCGAGGCCGAGCCGACGTTGACCAGCACCACGAGGGGCACCGTGCGCGTCCAGGCCGGCGGTTGGCCGGCGTCGCCCAGGCCGAAGCCGTGCACGCCGCTGAGGCTGCGCGCGTAGAACTCCTCGTTGGAGGACGGAATACGGCCCTTGGTGGAAACCACCAGGCTGCCGGGCTCGAGGAACAGCGAGGACACGCCGATGGCGCCGTCCAGCAAGCCGCCCGGATCATTGCGCAGATCCAGGATCAGGCCCTTGGGCGCCTTCTTGGGCGACAGGCTGGAGAGCATGCGCACCAGATCGCTGGTGGTGCGGTCCTGGAATTGGGTGACGCGGACGTAGGCGATGTCGTCGGCCAGCATTTTGCCGCGTACGCTGCGCGTCTTGATCATCTCGCGCACGATATGGAACTGGAGGGGCTTGGGACTGCCGGCGCGCTGGATCGTCAGGTCGATCGGCGTGCCCGGTTCGCCGCGCATTTTCTTGACCGCGTCGGTGAGCGTCATGCCCTTGGTGGGCTCATCGTCGATCCGCGTGATCAGGTCGCCGGTCAGGATCCCGGCGCGCGCGGCGGGCGTGTCCTCGATGGGCGCAATGACCTTGGGCATGCCGTCCTCGGTGCCGATCTCGATGCCCAGGCCGCCGAAGCCGCCGCGCGTGATGTCCTGCATCTGCTTGTAGGCTTCCTCGTCGAGGTAGGTCGAATGCGGGTCCAGGTCGGCGAACAGGCCCCGGATCGCGTCGTCGATGAGCTGCTGGTCGGAGACCGGCTCGACGTAGCTGGACTTGATGGCCCCGAACACATTGGCGAACTGCTGCAGCCCCTTGAGCGGCAGGGGTTCACCGCGCTGGGCGACAGCGCTGATTCCGAGGCTCACGAGGATGCCCCCGAGGAATCCGACGAGGATCCAGCTCAGCGACCTGACTTTGCGAGTGCTCATGCACGTTCCCGATATGGTTCAGAACCGCCGGGCACCATGCGTTCCCGGCAAAGATTGATGTCGTGTCCCGTGAGTGCGCAACCCTGATGAGGCACGACACTAGATAGTAACGAAATTACAGGGCCGGCGTCATGAAGGCCCGGCCGCCGGGCCTTCAACGGGCCAGCCACAGCTGCGGATTAATGGGCGCGCCTTCGTGGCGCAGTTCGAAATACAGCCCCGGCTCGACCTGTCCGCCGGTGGCGCCGACCCGGGCCACCACGTCCCCGCGCGCAACGACATCCCCCACCTGGCGCAGCAGGCTTTGATTGTAGGCATAGACGCTGAGGTATTTGCGGCCATGGTCGATGATCAGCAGGTTGCCGAAGCCGCTGAGCCAATGGGCGTAGACCACACGCCCCGCCGCCACGGCGCGCACGTCGGTGCCCTGCGCGGCGCGCAGCACGATGCCGCGCCACACGCCGCCGTCGGGCCGCTCGGCCCCGAAGCGCCCCTGGGCCTCACCGTCCACGGGGTACGGCAAGCCCTTGCTCAGGCCCGGGAATCCGTCGGCCGGCACGCTTTCGGCGGATTCGCGCCGTGCCTCGGCGGCCTGTCGCGTCTGCTCGGCCTGTGCGCGCTCCGCCTCGGCGCGTTCGGCCGCCTGCGCCCGGTCGTGCTCGGCCTGGGCCCGCGCCTGCGCCTCGCGATCCTCGCGCGCCTTGGCCTCGCGCATATGCTGCTCGGCCTGTTCGCGCACCTGGCGCGCTCTCTCGGCGGCTTCGCGCGCCTCACGGGCCTCGCGGGCCTTGCGTTCGGCCTCGGCGCGCAACGCGGCCTGGCGCCGCGCCTCGGCCTTGGCAATTTCAGCATCCAGCCCTTCGATCAAATCGCCCAGGCGGGTGTCGCGAGCCTTCAGTTCACGGGCCTGGCCGCGCTGCGCCTGCAATTCGGCCTGGATGCGCTGCAACGTCCGGCGCCGCTCGTCCTGCTGTTCCTCGAGCGCCTTTTTTTGTTCGGCGGTCTCGGCCAGCAGGGTTTCGAGTTCGGCGTGGCGGGCGTCGGTTTGTGCCTGGAGGTCGGCCAGCTTGTCCAGGCTGCGCTGCAGCGCCTCCAAGGCTTGCGTGCGCGCCTTGGAGATGTACGTCAGATAGGCCAGTTCGCGGCCGATCCGCTGCGGATCCTCGCCCGACAGCAGGGCCGTCCAGGGCGACAGGCCGCTGGAATACTGCGCCCGCAGCTGCCGCGCCAGCGCCTCGCGCTGACGATCGAGCTCGACGGTCTGGCCGCTGATGGCGGTCTCGAGATCACGCAGGCTGGCCGCCAGCGACTCGCGACGCCGGTCGAATTCGTCCAGCCTGCGGCTGATGTCCGAGATGGCCTGCTCGGAGGCCTTCAGGGCCTGGCTGGCATCGCGCTGGGACGAGGCGGTGTCCTCGATCCGTTCGCGCAGGTCATCGATCTGCGCGCGCAAGGCAGCGCGTTCCTTGTGCGCCGCCGCCTGGCGGTCGGCCAGCGAGGTCTGGGCCTGCGCGGCTGCCGCAGCCAGGCACAGGGCCGCCCCGAGGCACGCGAGGCGCATGTCAGGCCTTGGCGGCCTTGCCCTGGTTGGCGACCGCCTGCATGGCCGCCTCGATCTGGGCGGCGTCGCCCAGATAGTCGCGACGCACGGGGCGCAGCTCGTCATCCAGTTCGTAGACCAGCGGTTGGCCGGTGGGAATGTTCAGGCCGACGATGTCCTCGTCCGAGACCCCTTCCAGGTGCTTGATCAGCGCCCGCAGGCTGTTGCCGTGCGCCGAGATCAGCACCCGGCGGCCCGAGCGGATCGCCGGCGCGATGGAATCGTTCCAGAACGGCACCACGCGCTCCACGGTATCGCGCAGGCACTCGGTGGCGGGCAGTTGGTCGGCGGGAATGCGCTGGTAGCGCGCATCGAAACGGGGATGGCGCGGGTCGTCCAGCGCCAGAGGGTCGGGGGCGATGGCGTAGGCGCGCCGCCACAGCAGCACCTGCTCCTCGCCATAGCGGGCCGCCGTTTCGGCCTTGTTCAGCCCCTGCAAGGCGCCGTAGTGGCGCTCGTTCAGGCGCCAGCTGAGCCCGATGGGCGTGTGCATGGCGTCCATCGCATCCAGCGCGATCCAGAGCGTGCGGATCGCGCGCTTGAGGACCGAGGAAAAGGCCAGATCGAATTCGTAGCCGCTGGCACGCAGCAGTTCGCCCGCCTGGCGCGCCTGCTCGCGGCCGGTCTGGGTCAGGTCCACGTCGGTCCAGCCGGTGAAGCGATTTTCAAGATTCCACTGGCTTTCGCCATGGCGCATGAGTACGAGTTTGTGCATGTCCGAACAGCCCCGAACGGGCCCCGAAGTTGAAAACTGCCGTCCATTTTATAATCCCCCGGCATACAATTTGTTTTGACCCTTGTTACAGGATCGACCGTGGATTTTCTACTCAGCCAGAACAACCTCTGGATATTGCTCATCGCCCTGGCGTCCGGCGGCTTGCTGCTCTGGCCCAGCCTCTCGCGCGGGCGGCCGGGCGGGCGCATCGCGCTCAACGACGCCGTCCAGCAAGTCAACCGCGAACATGGCCTGTTCATCGACTTGCGGCCGGCCGAACAATTCAAGGCGGGCAGCATCCCCCAATCGCGCAACGTCCCCATGGCCGACCTCGAGTCGCAGGTCGCCAGCCTGCCCAAGGACAAGCCCCTGATCCTCGTGGACGGCCAGGGCCGCGACGCCCAGCGCGCCCTGGCCAGCCTGCGCAAGCACGGCTTCGATCGGGTATCCTCGCTGGAAGGCGGCGTGAACGGCTGGGTCCAGGCCGGCATGCCGCTCAAGAAGTCCTGACGTCGCCGAGGATCCCCCATGCCCCAGGTCACCATGTACTGCACCGCAGTATGTCCGTATTGCATCCGCGCCGAGGCGCTGCTGCGGCAGCGCGGCGTCGCGGACATCCACAAGATCCACATCGATCGTGATCCGGCGCAGCGCGCCGTGATGATGGAACGCACCGGCCGGCGCACCGTACCCCAGATCTACATCGACGACCGCCACGTCGGCGGCTACGACGATCTGGCCGCACTGGACCGCGCCGGCGGCCTGCTGCCTCTATTGCAGCCCGCTTGACTCACCCCTTACAGGAAACCACATGTCTGAAAACCAGGGAAACCAGGGTAACCAGGACGGCCAGGCCCCCAGCTTCGGCCTGCAACGCACCTACGTCAAGGATCTGTCGCTCGAGATGCCCAACGCGCCGGCCATTTTCCTCGAGCAGGAAGGCCCGACCGTCGAGGTCTCGATCCAGGTCGGCGGCCAGCGCCTGGCCGAGACCGTCTTCGAATCGGTGGTCACGGCCACCGTCACCACCCGCATCGGGGACAAGGTCCTGTACCTGGTGGAACTCAGCCAGGGCGGGATCTTCGAGGCCGCCAACATCCCGGAGGAACAGCTCGAT
Source organism: Castellaniella sp. S9 (assembly GCF_027257175.1). Classification (GTDB taxonomy): domain Bacteria; phylum Pseudomonadota; class Gammaproteobacteria; order Burkholderiales; family Burkholderiaceae_B; genus Castellaniella. Next base: position 175,369 of record NZ_JAPFGD010000003.1, read on the forward strand.
CCCCTGCTGGGCATCGTCTGCCCCACCATGCTGTACCCGTACCTGCGCGCCAATATCGCCGACGCGATCACGCGCACCTCGATGCCGCCGCTGCACCTGGCCGAGATGAATTTCCAGGCTTTGTACGAGCAGCGCCTGGCGCAGGCCGCCGGCGAACAGGCTTCCGAGAAACCGGACTCGGGCCTGATCCTGCCCCCGGGCGCACGCAACTAGGACGGGCATCGCCATGGCCCGGGTCCACGTCAGCGTGCTGGGGGCCGGCGCCTGGGGCACCGCCCTGGCCGCGCTGGCCAGCGCCCGGGCCGATGTGCTGTTGTGGGCGCGCGCCCCCGAGGTCGCGGACGCCATCGGCCGGGCGCGGCGCAATCCACGTCATCTGTCGGACATCGAACTCCCCTCGGCCCTGCGCGCCACCGCCGACCTGGACGCCGCGCTGGACCACGTGCTCGACGCACCCGGCCCGGGCCTGATCGTCCTGGGGGTGCCCATGGCCGGGCTGGCGGACATCTGCGCGCAACTGGCATCCGCCCTGCCCGCACAGCGCGACAGGCCTTTGCACCTGCTGTGGACCTGCAAGGGCATCGATCCCGACACGCTGCAACTGCCCCATCAAATCATCGCCGGGCACCTGCCGCGGCGGCCCTGGCTGCACGCAGGCGTGCTGTCGGGCCCCTCGTTCGCGCGCGAGGTTGCCCAGGGCCTGCCGGTCGCCCTCACCCTGGCCGCCGGGGATCCAGGCACCGGCACGGTCTGCCAGGCGGCCTACCATGGCGTCCAGGCGCGCATCTATACCACGCCGGACATCGTCGGGGTCGAGGTCGGCGGTGCACTGAAGAACGTCATGGCCATCGCCTGCGGAATCTCGGATGGCCTACGGCTGGGCACCAACGCGCGCGCCGCCCTGATCACCCGGGGCCTGGCCGAGATCCAGCGCCTGGGCATCGCCCTGGGTGGCCAGGCGGATACCTTTTCCGGGCTGGCGGGGCTGGGCGACCTGGTCCTGACGGCCACCGGGGGCCTGTCGCGCAACCGGCAGGTGGGCGTCGCCGTGGGCGAGGGCCGCCGCCTCGAGGACATCCTGGCGGGCGGCATGACCGCCGAGGGCGTGCGCTGCGCACGCGCGGCGCTCGAACTGGGCAGCCGCCACGCCCTGGATCTGCCGATCACCGAGATCGTCTGCCGCGTGCTGTTCGACGGCCTGGCGCCGCGCGAGGCGGTGGCGGCGCTGCTCACGCGCGAGCCGCGGCCCGAATGACCGCGGCCTAGGGCCTGTTCACACTAAACCCCGCCGGCGTATCCCGCCTGGCGCCACGCCTCGAATACCGTCACCGCCACCGCGTTCGACAGGTTCAGGCTGCGCTGCCGCGGCATCATCGGCAGGCGCATGCGCTGCGCCTCGGGAAAGAAGGCCAGTTGCGCCTGCGACAAGCCCGCGGTTTCCCGGCCGAACACAAACACGTCGCCCACGCGCAGCGGCTGATCGCCGATCAGCGCCGCGCCGTGCGTCGTCATGGCAAAGCGGCGCGCCGGGTCCGCGCCGATGGCATCCAGGGCGCCGGCCAGGTCATCGTGCACCCGCATCCGCGCCCACTCGTGATAGTCCAGCCCGGCGCGCCGCAGCCGCGCGTCATCCAGCACGAACCCCAAGGGCCGCACCAGGTGCAGGGTTGCCCCGGTGTTGGCCGCAAGGCGGATGACATTGCCCGTGTTGGGCGGGATTTCCGGCTCGACCAGAACGATATGGAACATGAAGGGCACACCTTTTTTACGATTTCAATCCATGCGATCCCGGGCGGCCGCGGCCGGCCGCGCCGCAGCCGCCACGGCGCGCGCCAACACCAGGCCGGTGACGCTGGCCGCACCGGCGGCCTTGAGCGCGCGCGCGATCCCGTCCAGGGTGCTGCCCGTCGTCAGCACGTCATCGACCACGGCGACATGGCAGCCCTCGGGCACGGCCCCGCAACGGTAGGCCCCGCGTTGGGCGGCGCGGCGCGCCGCGCGATCCAGCAGGGCCTGTTTGGCGCCCTCCCCCGTGCGCCAGAGCATGCCCGGCCGGCAGCGCAGCCCCAGGCGCGGGGCCAAGGCCCGGGCCACCTCGGCTGCGGGACTGAAGCCCCGGCGCAGGATCGCCTCGCGCCGCGCGGGCACCGGCACCAGGATTGTAGACCTCGGCAGGGGTGCATCCGCATCCGCCACGGCCTCGGCCAGCAGGCCCGCCAGGACGCCGGACAGGTCGAACCGCCGGCGCGCCTTGTACAGCAGGATCAAGTCGCGGCCCTCGGCCTCGTAGTCGAAGGCCGCCACCACCCGGTCGAAGGCCGGCGGCCGCAGGCTGCAGTCCAGGCAGACGGCATCCGCCAGCCGTTGCGCACACAGCGGACAGCGCCGCGCCCCCGCCCGGATCGGCACCGGCCGGCATGCGGCACAGGGCCGTCCGCCCCGGGCACGGACGCCGCAACGCGGACAATCGGTGGGCACCCGGGCCAGCAGCGCGCGCGCACCGATGCCGCCCAGACATCCCAGGCGTTCGCGCCATCGGGCCGTATCCAGCATAATGTCACCTCCCCGCGATCGATCCGGACATCTGAACACAGCACGCCGGGACGCGGACACCCCTCTTGATCCGACATGTCACAGCTTCCCCGCCTGCCCATCGATCCCGCCGCCGTCAGCCGGCAGTTCGCCCGGCGCAGCCCCCTGGACGCCGCCCAATTCCTGTATGGGGAAATCGCCCAGCGCATGCTGCAGCGCCTCAGCTACATCCGCATCCAGCCCAAGGACATCCTGGATGCGGGCTGCGGCGCCGCGCATGCGCTCGATCCCCTGCGCGCCCGCTATCCGGACCAGCGATACACCGGGCTGGACGCCTGCGGGACATTGCTGGATACCGCGCGCGCGCGCTACGCGGCCAAACCGGGGTTCTGGCACAAGCTGCGCAACAAGCCCACGCCGACGCCGGGCTTCGTCCAGGCCGACCTCGCGGACACCGGCCTGCTCGACGAAAGCCTCGACCTGGTCTGGTCGAACCTGGCCCTGCATTGGCATCCCGAACCGCACCTGGTGCTGCAGGAATGGCGCCGCATCCTCAGGATCGACGGCCTGGCCATGTATTCCAGCCTCGGCCCCGGCACCTTCAAGGAATTGCGCGAGGCCGTCGACGAGGCCGGCCTGGGGACGCACACCATGGAATTCGTCGACATGCACGACTTCGGCGATCTCATGATTCAGGTCGGATTCGCCGATCCGGTGATGGACCAGGAAATCATCACCCTGACCTACCGCAGCGCGGACAAACTGCTGGAGGACGTCCGCAACCTGGGCGGCAATCCGCATCCCGAACGGCGCGTCGGCGCCGCCGGCCGGCAATGGCGGGCGCGCTTGATCCAGGCGCTGGAGCGCCGGCGCCACGCGGACGGCACCATCCATCTGAGCCTCGAGGTCGCCTACGGCCACGCCTGGCGCGCCGCCGCGCGCCGCGGCCCGTTCGGCGACCTGCCGGTGACCACCTTCAAGCGATCACAAGCCTTGGAGTCCGGCAAGCCGCCCCCGCGCGTGGTGCCGCGCAAACCCGACCAAAAGGATTAGGGCCTGCACGTCTTTCGGGGGGTCTGAAAAAAATAGACTCGCTTTTCATGGTCTGACCTGTATAATCCGACTAGTTGGTCGAATCTACCAACTAGTCGGATTATATGTTGATCTGCAAATGATGCAGGTGAATCGCAACCCCCTTGAAAGGAAGATCCATGACAAACGCCAAACCATACGCGGACATCCAGGCCATCCGGGACACGATCGATGCCGTGCGCCAGCAACCCGAACTGGGCAAAGTGACCTTCAACATGAAAAGCCGATCCTCGGGCGGCCTGGCGGTGACCACCCGCACCGGCCCACTGACCCAGAACGGCCAGGCCGACGGCAGCCGATCCGGGAAATTTTCTCTGGTCAGCGACGAGCCGGTCGCGCTACTGGGCACCGACACCGGTGCCAGCCCTGCAGAATATGCCCTGAAGGCCCTCGCCGGCTGCTACGCCGTCACCCTGGCGTCAATGGCCGCCAGCCAAGGCATCGAGCTCGACGGCCTGGAACTCGACCTGAACTTCGACATCGACCTCAATGGCTTCCTGGGGCTCGACGATACAGTACGCAAAGGCGCGCAAGCCATCCGCGTCGACGTCAAGCTGGACAGCGCATCCGCCAGCCGCGAACAGTTGGAAGCTCTGGTAAACGACCTGCCGAGCCATTCACCCCTCCACGACACCCTGGCCAACCCGGTGAACGTATCCGCCCAGCTTGTCTGACTGACCGGAGCCCGGCGCTGTGACTCGCAGAGACTAAAATGGCGCCGTCTCGTTCAACAGGAAAGATCATGGCCCCGCAACCCGCCGACTCCGGCACGACATCCGGCACCCAGGCGCCCGTGCGCCTGGCACCCATCGGCGGCGGGATGATCGAGAAACTGCTGGATGCCGCCCAGGCGCTCATCCAGCAAAAAGGATACAACGGGTTTTCCTACGACGACGTGTCGCGCATGGTCGGCCTGAAGAAACCAAGCATCCACCATTATTTTCCCCGCAAAGAGGACCTCGGTGCATCAGTCGCCCAGCGCTACGCCGATCGCGTCGAGGCCCGCCTCGCGGACATCGACGCCAGCGGCGACGATGCGGCGCGGCGACTGGGCGGGTACCTGCAACTGTTCTTCGACACCTACGGCCCGTCGCGCCGAATCTGCCCCTGCGGCATCCTCGGTGCCGAAATGGACGCCCTGCCGCCGCCCGTGGCCCAGGCCGCTCATCGGTTCTTTCGTGCCAACCTCGCATGGCTGACCGTACTTCTGACCGACGGCCGCCAAACCGGAACGCTCGCGTATGAAGGTCCAGCAGCCGACATGGCCATGCTGCTGCTGTCCACGCTCGAAGGCGCCATGATCGTCGGCCGAGGGCTGGGCGACACCGATACGCTGAATCAGGTGGGCGCCACGATACTGCGGAACTTGCGGGCCGCGTCGGCGCTCGCGTAATTCAGGCTTCCGAGGACACGACGCCCGACGCGCTGTCGGCCGCAGCCTGCCCGCCCTTGGCCTGCCGCCTGGCCAGGTTCTCGATGACCGACTGCTGCGCATTATGGATATGGGCACGCGCCAGGGATTCCGCCTTGTCGGCGTCGCCGGCAAGGATAGTATTCACCAGTTCCTCGTGCCCGGCGATCAGCGCATCGGTGCTGGCCATGGCGCGATTGGTCGACATCACGTAATAAATCAGGATTGACTGGCTCAGCAGCTCGAAAAATGCCAGCAGGCGCTTGTGCCCGGAGAGCACCGTGATCGTCCTGTGTATCCCCAGGTCCGCCTCTGCGACATCCCTGCGGTTGCCCTCGCGCAAGGCGTCGTGCAGGGCCTGCATGGCGCTTTGGAGCGCGGCACGTCCTGCCGGGCCGATGCGTTCGGCCGCCAGCCGCGCCGCCAGGCCCTCAAGGTAATACCGCAGGCTGTAGAGCTCGATCGCGTCCTCGTCGGAGAGCTCGGCAATTTCCCACCCGCTGTACGGACGCTGCACGACCAGGCCGTCGGCGGCCAGCCGCTGGAAGGCGGTGCGCACGGTCGAGCGGGACAAGCCGATTTCCGCAGCCAGGCCGACTTCCGTGATGCGCGTGCCCGGCGTCAACCGCCCCTCGATGACCGCCTCCCTGACCCAATCCGCCGCCTGCCGGTCAAGGCTCCTTTTGTCAATGATCATGTGTTTCAGGCGCGCCAAATCGTGCCTCCAAGCTGATTATTTAGTCTACCAGCGATTCGCTCTCGACCTGTTCTCTACGGGTAATCACCAATTGAGGGTATCGATACGTAACTGCCAGAATTAGTTAACTGTTATTTGTTAACAATTATACAACACAAGGAGCGAAGTACATGAAAATCGAGGCCGTGGATGTCCTGTCTTGCGACGCTGGATGGCGAAACTACAACTTCCTGAAGCTCACAACGGACACCGGCATCGTCGGCTGGAGCGAATTCGACGAGGCTTACGGACCGCCCGGGCTGTCCACCGTGATCCGGCAGTACATCCCCCAGGTCATCGGCCAGTCGGTTCTCGACCACGAGGCGATCTACGGCCGCCTGGCGTCCACCATGCGGCCCGCGCCCTACGGCATGACCACGGAAGTCCTGGGCGCTCTGGAAAACGCCATGCTCGACGCCAAAGCGAAGGCGCTGGGCGTGCCCTGCTACCAATTGCTGGGGGGCAAGCACCGCGATACGGTACCGATCTATTGGTCCCACTGCGCCACTTGGCGCATCAACCACCCGACACTGTACAAGCCGGCCATCAAGGATCTGGACGATGTCAAGAAGGCGGGTGAGGACGCCCGCGCCGCAGGGCACTCGGCCGTCAAGACGAACCTATTCATCCACGGCGACGGCCCGGTGCGCCAATGGATGGCCGGCTTCGGCGTCCCCTATCAGCCAGCGCTGAACATCGAGCCAAAACTCATCCGCAGCGTCCGCAGCCATCTGGAGGCGCTGCGCGACGGCATCGGCCCTGACATCCAGCTCATGATCGACCTGAACTTCAATGCGCGCACCGAGGGCTATGTCCAACTGGTGCGTGCTCTGCAGGACTTCGATTTCCTGTGGGTCGAACTCGACCTATACAACCCCGAGGCCCTTGCCTATATCAGGCAGCAAAGCCGCAGCCCCATCGCATCCCTGGAAACCTTGTTCGGGGTGCGCCAGTTCCTGCCGTACTTCCAGCAGCAGGCCATCGACGTCGCCATCGTGGACGCCGTCTGGAACGGCGCATGGCAATCGATGAAAATCGCCAATACCGCCGATGCCTTCGACGTGAATATCGCGCCCCATAACTTCTACAGCCACCTGGCGACGATGATGAACGTGCACTTCGCGGCCGCGGCGCCCAACCTGCGCATCATGGAAAACGACGTCGACCGGCTTGCGTGGGACGATGAAATATTCGATTATCCCCCGGTCATCCGCAACGGCGCCATCGACGTCCCCGATCGGCCGGGCTGGGGTATCGAGCCCAACGAAGAAGCCCTGAAAGCCCATCCGGCCAAGGAAAGAAAGGGCTATCTGGGGCTCTAATTCTGGTCCCATCACGAATGCACTCCCCGAACAACCTCGTCAACAACACCATCAATCGACATGACGCACTCCAAAGATGCAAGACCCAAAGTAGTCATCGCCGACTCCGTCGCGCCCGACCAGGACGTCGAGCGCAGAATACTGGAACCCTTGGCCGAGGTCGTCGTCGTGCCCTTCGGAGACGCGGACGCGTTGCACGCCGAACTGCGCGACGCGGACGCAGTCCTGGGCTGCTACACGAAGTTCACCGATGACATGGTGCGCTCGATGACCAAGTGCAGGATCATGGCGCGCTCGGGCATCGGGGTGGACACCATTCCCATGCAGATCGCCACGGAAAAGGGAATCATCGTCACCAACGTGCCCGATTACTGCATCGACGAAGTGGCGGACCACGCCATGGCGCTGATGCTCTCACTCGTGCGGCGCATCGACGGACTGGCACAATCCGTGCGCGCCGGCACGTGGGACTACCGGACCGTCGGCAAGGTGCGTCGCCTCGCAGGGCTGCGGCTCGGCTTGGTGGGCTTCGGCAATATCGCACAGGCCGTGGCACGCCGTGCCCAGGCATTCAAGCTGGATCTGCTCGTGCACGACCCATACGTCGACCGGAAAACACTGGACGACTGGGGCGCCCAGGGGTGCGAGCTGGACACACTGCTCTCGCAAGCGGACATCGTGAGCCTGCACGTTCCCCTCAATCAGAAAACGCAACACCTGATCGCCGACCGGACCCTTGGACTCATGAAGCCAGACGCCTTCCTGGTCAATACGTCCCGAGGGGGGCTGGTGGATTTCGCCGCCGTGCGCAAGGCCCTGGAGCAGGGACGCCTCGCGGGCGCCGCACTGGACGTGCTGGAGCAGGAACCGCCGGCGGATGTCAAGAAAGCCGCCGCCGTGCCCAACCTGCTGCTGACGCCGCATGCGGCTTTCAACTCGGAAGAAGCAACCCTGGAACTGCGCGAAAAATCCGCCACTGAGATCGCCCGGGTGCTGCGCGGCGAAAAACCCCGCTACCAAGTCAACCGATAACGAACCGTTCACCCGCTCCAGGACGAAATCGGCGGGGACGGCCCACGGAAGGAGACGACATGCAGTTTCTACTCAGGCTGTCACGCTTCATCGACAGGATCACAATGCACGTCGGCACATTGGCCATGCTGATGATCGCGGCGGCGGTGTTCATCAGCACGGGCAATGCGGTGGCGCGCAAGCTCTTCTCATTGAGCTCGAACGCCATGCTGGAGATCCAGTGGTATCTGTTCTCGGCGGTCTTCCTGCTGGGCGCTGGATACGCCCTGCTGAGGAACGCGCATGTGCGCATCGACTTCCTGTCCAGCCGGTTCTCGCCGCGTACCCGCAATCTCATCGACATCGGCGGCATCCTGCTGGTCATCGTGCCGCTTTGTGCCCTGCTGATCGAGATGTCGATGCCGTTATTCCTGAGCGCGTACCAAACCGGCGAGATGTCGCCCGACGCGGGCGGGTTGCTGCGCTGGCCAGTGCTGATGACAGTGCCGCTGGGAATGGTCCTGCTGCTGGCGCAAAGCGGCTCGGAAATCATCAAGCGCATCGCCTTTCTGGGCGGCTACGGCCCCGACCCGCTGTTCGAAAAGAGTGAACAGGAAAGCATCGACGAGCTCATCGCCGAGGGCGAGGCGCTCGTCGCGGAGGTGACCGGCCAGCACGCCGCGCCAACCACAGGCGCCGATCGGGAGGCCAAATGATGGAACTGCTGATCGACAACTACGTCGTGTTCATCTTCATTGGCCTGCTGGCCTTCCTGGCGACCGGCTTCCCCGTCGCTTTCGGCCTGGCGGCCACCGGCCTGTCCTTCGGCTGGCTGGGCAATGAGTTGGGACTCTTTCCCCTCGCGCTCTTCCAGGCACTGCCTCTGCGCCTCTTCGGCATCATGCAGAACGACACGCTGCTTGCCATTCCTTTCTTCACGCTCATGGGCATCATCCTGGAGCGCAGCGGCATGGCCGAGGACCTGCTCGAAACGATCGGACAGGTCTTCGGCAAGGTGCGCGGCGGCATCGCGGTGGCGGTCGTGCTCGTCGGCGCCCTGCTCGCCGCGACGACCGGCGTGATCTCTGCGGCAGTGATTTCGATGGGGCTGATCTCCCTGCCCGTCATGCTGCGCCACGGATACAACCGCAGCATCGCCACCGGCGTCATCAGCGCGTCGGGAACCCTGGCCCAGATCGCTCCGCCCTCGCTCGTACTGATCGTGATGGCCGACCAGCTCGGTCAGCCGGTCGGCGACTTGTATGCGGGCGCGTTGCTGCCGGCGCTGTGCCTGATCGGCATCTACCTGCTCTACATCACCATCATCGCCATCATGCGTCCCGCGTGGATCCCCGCGCTGCCGCCTGAAGCGTTGATCTACAAGGAAGCCGATGGCTCCAGCGGCCACCGTTCGCTGCTGGTAGTGCTATTGGCGTCGACTGCGATCGGTGTGCTCTGGAGCCAGATGCATGATCCGTTCATGTCCTGGATGCAAGGCCACGCCTATGCCGGGGCCGCCGACGAAAAGGTGATCTTCGCCATTATCGCGGGCTCCTTCGCCGCGATCCTCATGGCCAGCGCCAACCGCGTCGCGAAGATCGGGGCCCTGTCCCACTTGACCGAACAGGTGGTGTTCGCCCTGATCCCGCCGCTGGTGCTGATCTTCCTCGTGCTCGGGACGATCTTTCTAGGCCTGGCCACACCGACGGAAGGCGGCGCCATGGGGGCGACCGGCGCACTCATCATGGCCCTCGCCCGGCGGCGCCTGAGCTGGAAGCTGTTCCGGCAGGCCCTGGACCAGACGACGCTGCTCACCTGCTTTGTCATGTTCATCGTGATCGGCGCGACGGTCTTCAGTTTCGCCTTCAACGCTGTGGACGGACATCGCTGGGTCGCGCACCTGTTCGACCGCCTCCCCGGCGGCGAGATCGGCTTCCTGCTGTTCGTATGTCTGATGGTATTCGTGCTGGGCATGTTCATCGACTATTTCGAGATCGCCTTCATCATCGTTCCGATCCTGGTCCCCGTCGTACAACAGATGGGCATCGACATGGTCTGGTTCGGTGTGCTGGTCGCCATGACCCTCCAGACCTCGTTCCTGACGCCACCGTTCGGATATGCGCTCTTCTACCTGCGCAGCGTTGCGCCGCGCAACGACTACACCGACGGGACGACGGGACGGCGCATCGGCAAGGTCACCACCGGCCAGATCTACAAGGGATCGTTGGCGTTCGTCATGCTCCAGGTCGTGATGATCGCTACCCTCATGGTCTTCCCGAACCTCGTGACCAGCGGCCTGGACCGCGGCGTCGCGATCGACGTCGACTCAGTCAAGCTGCAGCTCGACACCACTGGCCAGGGCTCGTCGACAGACGGCCGCGGATACGGACCATCTCAATGGTAGGCAGGGTTCCACTCGACCCAATCGATACTCAAAAGGAGGAGTACATGCAACGACGTTCATTCATCAAGCAAGCGGGCCTCGGACTGACGGCAACCGCCGCAGCGATCGCCGCACCAGCCGTCCACGCGCAGCCGGCGCTGAGATGGCGCATGGCGACCAGCTACAGCACCTCGCTCCACGCCCATTACGGCTCCGAGCAGCGGTTCACCCAACTGGTCGAACAGATGTCCGGCGGCAAATTCACGATCACGCTGCACCACGCAGGCGAACTCATGCCCGCCTTCGGCGTGCTCGACGGCGTACAGAACGGCACCGTCGAATGCGTGCATACCGCACCCTACTATTTCGTCGGCAAGGACGAGACCTTCGGCATCGGCTCGGGCATCCCCTTCGGCCTGAACACGCGGCAGATGAACGCATGGATGTTCGACGGTAACGGCCTGGATCTCATGCGCGAGTTCTATCGCAACTACAACATCATCAACTTCCCCATGGGCAACACCAATGCCCAGATGGGAGGCTGGTTCCGCAAGGAGGTCCAGGGCGTGGAAGACCTCCAGGGCCTGAAGATCCGCATCCCAGGCATGGCCGGGGAGGTATTCCAGCGCATGGGAGCGGTGCCGCAGCAGATCCCCGGATCGGACATCTACACCTCGCTCGAGAAGGGCACCATCGACGCGGCGGAATGGGTCGGTCCCCTGGACGACCAGAAGCTGGGCCTGAACAAAGTCGCTCCGTACTACTATTATCCCGGCTGGTGGGAAGGGTCCGGCCAGGTGGACCTGTTCGTCAACACCAAGGCGTGGGAATCCCTGTCGGCGGAAAACCAGGCCATCATCCAGGCGGCATCCACCGTCGGCCACCTCGCAATGCAAACCATCTACGACAACCGCAATCCGCAGGCGCTCAAGGAATTGGTCGGTGGCGGCACGCAATTGCGCCGCTTCTCCAAGCCGATCATGGATCGCAGCTTCAAGGAATCGATGCAGCTTTTCGACGAGATTTCCGGCCGTAATCCCAACTGGAAAAAGGTCTACGCCGACTACGCGAAATTCCGGGCCGACCAGAACTCGTGGTTCAAGTTCGCCGAAGGCAGCTTCGACAGCTACATGCAGATGCAGGACTGGTAAGCCAAAGGCCGCGCGCCCAACCGCCTCAGGCCGGCACGCCGTACAAGTCGTACTCGTCGGCGTCCTCGATGCGCACCTGGACCAGGTCGCCGGGGGCACGGCCGGCGGCATCGCGCAGCAGCACGGTGCCGTCGATTTCAGGTGCGTCGGCCATGGACCGCGCGGTGGCGCCGCCCTCGCCGTCGACCTCGTCGACCAGCACCGTCAGGGTGCGGCCGACCTTGGCCGCCAAGCGGCGCGTGGAGATCGACTGCTGGTGCGCCATGAAGCGCTCCCAGCGCTCGGCCTTGACCTCGTCGGGCACCGCGTCCGGCAAGTCGTTGGCGCGCGCACCCTCGACCGGCGAATACTGGAAACAGCCGACGCGGTCCAGCTGCGCCTCATCCATCCAATCCAGCAGGTACTGGAAATCCTCCTCGGTCTCGCCGGGAAAGCCGACGATGAAGGTCGAGCGCAGGGTCAAGTCCGGACAGGACTCGCGCCACTGGCGGATGCGCGCCAGGGTGCGGTCCTCGAAGGCGGGACGCTTCATGGCGCGCAGGATGCGCGGGCTGGCGTGCTGGAAGGGAATGTCCAGATACGGCAGGATGCGGCCCTCGGCCATCAGCGGGATCAGCTCGTCGACGTGGGGATAGGGATAGACGTAGTGCATGCGCACCCAGACCCCGAACTCCCCCAGTGCACTGGCCAGCGCGGTGAGGCGGGTCTTGACCGGGCGGCCGTCCCAGAAACCGGTGCGGTACTTGACGTCGACCCCATAGGCGCTGGTGTCCTGCGAGATCACCAGCAATTCCTTCACGCCCGCGTCGACCAGGCGGCGCGCCTCGCCCAGCACGTCCCCGATGGGCCGGCTGACCAAGCGTCCGCGCATCGAGGGGATGATGCAGAAACTGCAATTGTGGTTGCAGCCCTCGGAGATCTTCAGATAGGCGTAGTGGCGCGGCGTCAGGCGGATACCCTGCGGCGGCACCAGGTCGACGTAGGGGTCGTGGACGATGGCGGGCGGCGCGGCCTCGTGCACGGCGCGCACGACCTGCTCGTACTGCTGGGGGCCGGTGACGGCCAGCACCGCCGGGTGCACGTCGCGGATCATGTCCGCCTCGACGCCCAGGCAGCCGGTGACGATGACCTTGCCGTTCTCGACGATGGCCTCGCCGATGGCGTCCAGCGATTCGGCCTTGGCGCTGTCGATGAAGCCGCAGGTATTGACCACGACCACGTCAGCACCCTCGTAGTCCGGGCTGATCTCATAGCCCTCGGTGCGCAACTGGGTCAGGATCCGCTCGGAATCCACCAACGCCTTGGGGCAACCCAGGCTGACAAATCCGACTCGGGGGGAAGCACTCATGAAAACCTCTCGGGGCCTTGCGCCCGTTCAGGATGCCAAACCCCGTATTTTAGCGAATCGGTGCTAAAGTCCCCTGAAAACGCTCCTCCCGCCCCTTTCGTGCCAGATTCACACACGCCTTCGCTATCGGACCAGATGCTTGCGGCCGCCCAGGCCGTGCGCGCCGTCCTCGCCGGACAATCGCTCTCGGACAGCCTCGCACGCACGCCGCCGGCGCAGCGCGCCGCCGCCCAGGCCCTGTCTTTCCACGCCATGCGCCGTCTTGGCCTGGCGCGCGCCCTGCAGCGGCGCCTGGTGGCGCGCGCGCCCGCCGATCCGCTCGCGCACGCGCTGCTGCTGCTGGGCCTGTGCCTGATGGACGCGAGCCTCGAGCCGGCGGAAGGCCGGGGCGCGCACGTCCCGGCCTATGCACCGCACACGGTCGTGCACCAGGCGGTCGACGCCGCCGCACGCGACAGACGCTGCCGGCCCGTCAAGGGCCTCATCAACGCCGTCCTGCGCCGCTATGCCCGTGAACGCGCGCAATGGCTCGCGCAGGTGGCCGACGAGCCCGAGGCCCGCTGGAACCATCCCGCATGGTGGGTGGATGCCTTGCGCGAGGCCTGGCCGGCGCACTGGCAGGCGCTGCTGGCCTCGGCCGACATCCCCGGCCCCCTGGTCCTGCGGGCCAATGCCCGACGCACCACGCCGGCACAGCTGTGCGAACGCCTCGCCGCCGAGGGGATCGACAGCCGCCTCGTGGGCGCGGACGGCCTGCTGCTGCCGCGGCCGCGGCCGGTGCACGAGATCCCCGGCTATGCCGGGGGCCTGTGGTCCGTGCAGGACCTGTCCGCGCAACAGGCGGCGCGCCTGCTGCCGCTGGCCGACGGGATGCGCGTGCTGGACGCCTGCGCCGCACCGGGCGGCAAGACCGCCCACATGCTCGAGCGCCATGCCCTGCGCCTGACGGCGATCGACAGCGACGCGCAGCGGCTGGCCCGCATCGGGCAAAACCTCGACCGCCTGGGCCTGTCCGGCCCCCAAGCCATGCTGCGGCACGCCGATGCGGCCGATCCGGCGGCCTGGTGGGACGGACAGGCCTTCGACGCCATTCTCGCCGACGTGCCCTGCACGGCCTCGGGCGTGGTGCGCCGCCACCCGGACATCCGCTGGCTGCGGCGCCCCGAGGACCTGCCGCGCACCGCCGCGCTGCAGGCGCGCATCGCCGATGCCCTCTGGCCGCTGCTGCGCACGGGCGGCCACCTGCTGTATGCCACCTGCTCGATTTTTCCGCTGGAATGCGAGGACCAGGTGCGGGCATTTCTGGGGCGGCATCCCGATGCGCGGCGCCTGCCCGCGCCCGGCCAGATTCTGCCGCTACCCGGCGCGAACGGCGAGACGGGCGATGGATTTTTCTACGCCTTGATTGCCAAGCATGAATGAGTCGACAACAATACGGCATGTTTCCCGACGAACCGCCACGTCCACGGTCGCCGCGCATGTATCGACTGATCCTGTCCTTTGCGCTTTGCCTGTTCGCCCTGCTGCCATTCGGGCAGGGCCTGGCCGAACCGTTAGTCGAGCGGGTCGAGCCCATGGCCGTGGACGGCCGCCTGCTGATTGACGCCGACGTCGAGTTCCGGCTGACCGACGAACTGCGCGGTTTCGCCGAAAAGGGCGTGCCGCTGTACCTGACGGCCGATCTGCAGATCACCCGGTCGCGCTGGTGGTGGTTCGACAAGACCGTGGTCTCGACCGAGCTGACCTGGCGGGTGCAGTACAACGCGCTGACGCGCCAGTGGCGCGTGGGTACCGGCGACCTGTCGATGCCGGCCTCGACGCTGGACGAAGCCCTGGACCTGGTGCGCTATATCCGCGGCTGGGACGTGGCCTCGACCGACGAACTCGAGACCGACACGCAATATGAGGGCCAGCTGCGACTGCGCCTGGACACCGCCCGCCTGGCGCGACCCTTCCAGGTCGACGCCCTCAACAGCAAGGCCTGGTCCCTGACGACGCCATGGAAAAACTTCACGTTTTCGATCTCCGTCGCCGCACCCCGGCCCTGATCCGCTGGGCCCTGCGGGCGGCGCTGGCGGTGGCGGCCATCAGCGCGCTGGCCCTGCTCGCGCTGCTGGTCTGGTCCACCGGCAACGCCTCGCGCTACGCCCAGCAATACGATCTGCTGCTGCTGTTGAACGGCATCCTCGCGGTGGCCCTGATGTCGTGGGTGCTGCTGCTGACGGTGCGGCTGCTGCGCCAGATTCGCCGGCGCCAGTTCGGCGCCCGGCTGACGGCGCGCTTCGCACTGTTCTTTACGCTGATCGGCATCCTGCCCGGCGCGCTGATCTACGTGCTGTCGGTGCAGTTCATGTCGCGTTCGATCGAATCCTGGTTCAACGTGCGGGTCGACAGCGCCCTCGAGGCCGGCTTGAACCTCGGTCGCGCGGCGCTGGATTCACAATTGACCGAGCTCAACACGCGCGCGCAGGGCATGGCCGGGCGCCTCACCAACGTCAGCGACGCAGAGATCGCCCTGCTGATCACACCCCTGCGCGAGAACAACAATGTCTCCGAGGCCATGGTCTTCAGCGGCAACGGCCGCCTCGTCGCCTTTTCGTCCTCGGCATTCGGCCAGTTGCTGCCCGACATGCCGCCCAGCAATGTGATGAACCAGTTGCGCGTCGCCCAGAGCTACTCGGCCGCCGAGGCCGACAGCCCCACCGGCGACAGCCTGGCCGCCAACGGCCTGCACCTGCGGGTGGTCATCCCCATCGACACCCATGATCGCTTTGGGGCGGCGCTGGGCATGAGCGCCGATTCGCGCTGGCTGCAGGTCATCCAGCCCGTGCCCGATCGCATCGCGCACAATGCCAATCTGGTGCAGCAGGGCTTTCGCGACTATCAGGAGCTGGCCCTGTCGCGCCTGGGCCTGCGCAAGCTCTATGGCATCACCCTGACCCTGGCGCTGATCCTGGCGGTCTTTGCGGCGGTGGTGGCCGCCTTGGCCGTGTCGCGGCGGCTGGTGCGCCCCCTGTTGACGCTGGCCTCGGGCACCCAGGCGGTGGGCGTGGGCGATTACCGCCCGCTGCCCGAACCCCCCGAACGCGACGAGGTCGGCCAACTGACGCG
This sequence comes from Castellaniella sp. S9, assembly GCF_027257175.1. GTDB lineage: Bacteria > Pseudomonadota > Gammaproteobacteria > Burkholderiales > Burkholderiaceae_B > Castellaniella. Next base: position 191,466 of record NZ_JAPFGD010000003.1, read on the forward strand.
CTCGTTCAATGCCATGACGCGCCAACTGGACGAGGCGCGGCAAATGGTCGACCGCAACCGCCGCCAGCTCGAACAGACCAACCTATACCTGGAATCCATCCTCAGCAACCTGTCCTCGGGCGTATTGGTGTTCGACGAAGCCTTCCGGGTGACGCTGTTCAACCAGGGCGCGCAGGACATCCTGCGGCTGGACCTGCGCACCATACGGGGCCGCCCGCTGGAGACCGCCGACGGCGCGCTTGGCCTGGCGCGGCTGCTGCGCGAGGCCTTCGCCTCGCACGAGGCGGTCGAATCCACCCGTCCATACTGGCAGCAGCAGTTCGAGCTGGAACTGGAGCAGGCCGCCGACAACGAGAGCAAAAAGCACGTCGTCACCCTGCTCGCCAGGGGCACCCAGCTGCACATGGACGGCCACGGCAACGGCCACTTGGTCGTCTTCGACGACATCAGCGAGGTGATCTCGGCCAACCGCACCGTGGCCTGGGGGGAGGTTGCCCGCCGGCTGGCGCACGAAATCAAGAACCCGCTCACGCCCATCCAGCTGTCGGCCGAACGCCTGGCGATGAAGCTCGCCCCGCGCCTGGAGGAGGCCGACGCCGCCTTCCTCATCCGCTCGACGAACACCATCGTCAACCAGGTCGCCTCGCTCAAGCAGATGGTCGATGATTTCCGCGAGTATGCCCGCACGCCGCCGGCGCAAATGCAGGACGTGGACCTCAACGCACTGGTGACCGAGGTGCTGACCTTGTACGGCTGGGATCCCGTCGACGGCATGGTCCATAGTGTCGGCGGCGCGCCGGCGGCGCACATCGAGGCGCAGCTTGCCGAGGCATTGCCGACGCTGCAGGGCGATCCCGCCCAATTGCGCCAGGTCATCCACAACCTGGTGGCCAATGCACGCGATGCGGCCTGTCAGCATCGCGGCACGGCCGATGCGCGGATCATGGTCCAGACGCGTCTGATCCAGGCCGAGGACGGTACGCGCAGCGTGCGGCTGCGCGTCATCGACAACGGTCCGGGCTTTGCGCCGCAAGTCATCGCACGCGTCTTCGAGCCCTACGTCACCACCAAGGCGACGGGCACCGGCCTGGGCTTGGCCATCGTCAAGAAAATCATCGAAGAACACCACGGACGCGTGGACATCTCGAACCAGGACGACGGCGGCGCGCGCATCTCCATCCTGTTCACCCTCATGTCGGGGCAGGGGCGGCCGGCTGGACGCGATGCATCAAGCACTGGATAATATGGAAAAGAAATAGGCGAGGTTTTAATGGCCCGAATTCTGGTTGTCGACGACGAGATTGGCATCCGCGAACTGCTGTCCGAGATTCTCTACGACGAGGGCCACACGGTCGAGCTCGCAGAAAACGCCGCACAGGCGCGCGAGTCCCGCCTGCGCAGCCGCCCCGACCTCGTCCTCCTGGACATCTGGATGCCCGATATCGACGGCGTCACCCTGCTCAAGGAATGGAGCAGCCAGGGCTTGCTGAACATGCCCGTCATCATGATGAGCGGCCACGCCACGGTGGATACGGCCGTCGAGGCGACCCGCATCGGCGCGGTCGATTTCCTCGAGAAACCCATCACGCTGCAAAAACTGCTGAAGGCGGTCGCCGCGGGTCTGGCGCGCCCGGTCATCCCGGCCTCGATGCGCAGCCGCACCGAACGCCCCGCCGCCGATCCGGTGTTCACCCAGGTGCCGCAAGTCGCCGGCAAGGTGCCGGCCCCGCCCGCGGCGCCACCCGCCGCGCCGGCGCCGGCCGTCGATGACTCGCACCTGGGCAGCATCTCTCTGAATCAGCCCCTGCGCGAGGCGCGCGACGAATTCGAACGCATCTACTTCGAATATCACCTGGTCCGGGAAAACCACAGCATGACGCGCGTATCCGAGCGCACCGGTCTCGAGCGCACGCACCTCTACCGCAAGCTCAAGCAGCTCGGCATCGACACCTCCCGCAAGAAAAGCACCAACAGCTGATCCCCGCCCCCGGCCTCACGCCGGCGGGTTCCAGCCCTGTGCGAATTGCGCCGCCGACTGGCGCTTGCCGCCCGCCCGCTGCAGTTCCGTGATCCGCAGAATGCCGTCGGCGGCGAGCACGTCGATGCCCTGCGCGCCCGCCGCCAGGATCGTGCCCGGCGCGGCCCCTGCCGCACGCGGGTCGGCGGCGACGGCATGCGCCTTCCAGACCTTGACGGGCTGGGCCAGCCCGGGCAGCATCAGCGTGGCGCCCGGGAACGGATCGAACGCACGGATGCGGCGCGCCAGGTGCTGCGCGCCCTGCTGGAAATCCAGCGCCGCCTCGGACTTCGACAGTTTTTCGGCGTAGCACACCCCCGTCCCGGGCTGCGGCACGGGCTGCGGGGGGCGGCCCGCCGCAAGGTCGGCCAGGACTGCGACGATGGCGCGCGCCCCGGCCTCGGCCAAGGCATCGTGCAGGCTGGCTGCGGTGTCCTCGGGTCCGATCGGCACCTCGGCCACCCGCAGCATGTCGCCGGTGTCCAGACCGGCATCCATCTGCATGATGGTCACGCCGGTCATCGGATCGCCCGCCTCGATCGCGCGCTGGATGGGCGCCGCCCCGCGCCAGCGCGGCAACAGACTGGCATGGATGTTCAGGCAGCCCAGGGGCGGCAGGTCCAGCACCCATTGCGGCAGGATCAGCCCGTAGGCGGCCACCACCATGACATCGGGCCGCATGGCCAGCAGCGCCTCGCGGGCGGCCCGCGCCTCGTCGGGAAACTTGCCGTCCAGCCGCAGGCTGCGCGGCTGCAGCACCGGGATGCCGGCCTCGAGCGCCGCCAGCTTGACGGGACTGGGCGCGAGCCGCATGCCGCGCCCCGACGGGCGGTCGGGCTGGCTGAGCACGCCGACCACCTCGTGGCCCGCCTCGATGAGGGCAAGCAGCCCCTGGCGCGCGAATTCCGGCGTGCCGGCAAAGACGAGTCGCATGGCCGGGTCAGGCGCTGGCGGCTTCGCGCTCGGCCTCGCGTTGCTGCTTGCGCAGGCGCGTGCGGATCCGGTTTTGCTTGAGCACGGACAGGTACTCGACGAAGACCTTGCCCATCAGGTGATCGAGTTCATGCTGGACGCAGACCGCCAGCAGGCCTTCCGCATCGAACTCGTAGGGCTCGCCCTGTTCGTTCAGGGCGCGCACGTGGATGCGCGCGGCGCGCTGGACCTCGTCGTAGACGCCCGGAACGGACAGGCAGCCTTCCTCATAGACCTGGAGCTCTTCGCTTTTCCAGGTGATTTCGGGATTGATGAGGACATGCAGCTCGTTGCCGTCCTCGGACACATCGATGACCACGACGCGCTCGTGCACGTCGACCTGGGTCGCCGCCAAGCCCACGCCGGGTGCCGCGTACATGGTCTCGGCCATGTCGCGCACAAGCTGGCGGATACGATCATCGACCTGCGCAACCGGGGCGGCCACCTTGTGCAGGCGCGCATCGGGATACTTGAGAATGGGTAGCAGGGCCATGGTGAATCCAAATCGTATGAGACTTAAACCTCTATGATAAAACAAGTTTTGGCGCCTTACCCGCACAGAAACGTACCGCTTGCCAGGGCCAGCAGCATGTCGGCGGACAGCCAGGCCTGGAAGACCAGGACCAGGCCGCACAAGCCCCCCGCCCAGCCCAGCAGCCGCAACGAAAACCCCCATTCGCACTTTGGGCGGCCCGGCGCGCTCATGGCGCCCCCCAAGGCGCCGCGAGCGGGGCGTCGTCGATCAGCCAGTGCAGCAGGGCGGCGACGATGCCGACGGCGATCGAGCCCAGCCACAGCAGATCGTAGGATCGCGTGGCATCGTAGGCAATCGCGCCCAGCCAGACGCCGAAGAAGCCGCCCACCTGGTGTCCGAAGAACACCAGGCCGAACAGCGTGGCGATGTAGCGCACGCCGAAGATCCGCAGGACGAGTTCATTGGTCAAGGGCGCGGTGCCCAGCCACAGGAAGCCCATCAAGACCGCGAACGCATAGGTGCTGGGCGCCGACACCGGCAGCCAGAGAAACACCAGCATTCCCGCCACACGCGCGGCATAGATGACCGCCAGGACGCGCTTGATGCGCCACACGCCCCCGATGCGGCTGCAGGTGTAGGTGCCAAAGACATTCGCCAGGGCGATCAGTGCCAGCGCGGTGCCCGCCTGCGCCAGTGAAAGGCCATGATCCATCAGGTAGGCGGGCAGGTGTGTGGCAATGAAGGCAAGCTGGAATCCGCAGGCAAAGAAACCCATGTTCAGCAGCCAGAAGCCGCGATGCCGGAACGCCTCGCGCAAGGCGTCCGGAATCGACTGCCGGGGCCCGGCCCATGCGGTGCCCGTCCGCCGGTCGCGCAGCAACACCGCCAGGGGCGCGCACACCAGGATGAGGACGCACAGGGCCGCGGCCGTCAGTGTCCAATCCATGCGGCCCAGCATGGCCTGCACAGCGGGCACCAGGCAGAACTGCCCGAGGCCGCCCACCGCCCCCGCAACGGCCAGCGCCCAGCTGCGCCAGGCGGGCTCGAAAATCCGCGACAACGCTCCGTACACTGTGCCGAAGGCCGTGCCCGACAGGGCAATGCCGATGAGCACCCCGTTGCTGAGCGCGAACCCCAACGGGGTCGCGGCATCGGCCATCAGCAGCAGGCCGAGCGCGTAGGCCGCCATCCCGACGAACAACACGCGGGCCGAACCGTACCGATCGGCAATCATGCCGGTGAAGGGCTGCGCCGCGCCCCAGACCAGGTTCTGCAAGGCCAGGGCGAATCCGAAAGCCTCCAGGGTCCAGCCATGGCTGCCGACCACAGGCTGCATGAACAGCCCCTGGGTATGACGCACGCCCAGGGACAGGCCCATGAGCAGGCCGCCGGCGATCACGATCATCCAGCGCGAGCGGGGTGTCAAGCCATATCGATATTCCATCGTCGGATCCTGGTCTGTGGAGGAGAGGGTGTCCGGCACGGCCTAGGCATCGGCCAGCATCGGATATAGCGAGGCCAACAGCAGCAGGGCCATCGCCAGGTTGACGCGACGCTGCCGCGCGGGATCGTCGAGCACCTGTCGCAACAGGCTGCCGCAGCCGGTCCACAGGCCCACGCAGGGCAGGTTGATGATCGCGAACAGCGCCGAGATGAGCATCACGCTCGCGGCATAGTCCTCGCGCGGCGCATAGGTGGTGACGGCGGCGACGGCCATGGTCCATGCCTTGGGATTGACCCACTGGAAGGCGGCGGCGCCCAGGAAGCCCAGCGGCCTGGCATGGCCCGCGCCTTCGCTCGCCGGGGACACGGCGACCGGCCGCGTGATGTTCCAGGCGAGATACAGCAGATAGGCCGCGCCCACGTAGCGCAGGACGGCATAGAGGCCGGGCACCGTCTGGAATACCGCGCCCAGTCCCAGGCCCACGGCCAGCACCATGATGAAAAAGCCGCCCGTGACGCCGAACATGTGCGGCAGCGAACGGCGGAACCCGAATGCCACGCCGGAGGCGAGCAGCATCGTGTTGTTGGGGCCCGGCGTGATGGATGAAACCAGGGCGAACAGGGAAAAGGCGAGCAGGAGGTCGGCAGGCAGATACATGGTTCGTACAGTGCGGCAATGTTGCTTCGCGGATGCGGCATGGCCTTATCTTGTCAGTTCGCCCCTCTGTATTGAATACACAGAGGCGGCCGGATTTCCGCATACAGGCCGGCTCGCACGCCCTCTTATCCGTCCGGATTTCGCCCGATCTGTGTCATTCCGGAATACAGGGAGGACGGCCAGAGCACACTCGCACGCCGCGCCCCGTTCTTCCATGGCACACTAGTGTCGTGTCTCATTAATACGTAGCCATGATGAAATCGATGGATTCGTGCCCAGGGCAAGGCGCAAACCGCAGCGATAGCCAGTGCTATCGCGAGGATTTGCAACGCCGCACTGGGCACGAAGGCACGATTTCATGGATGCGTATTAATGAGACACGACACTAGTGCTTGTCCACGAGCCTGGGCACCTGCACGGCGGCCAAGGCGCCCCACGACCTCCTCTTCCTCCGCCTCGCGCACCATGCCTCTCACCGCCGACGAACACGAACTGCGCGCCTGGATCCGCCTCGGCCTGGAACGGGAACTGGACGCTGCCCGCATTCGCGAACTGCTGGCCGTGTTTGGCATGCCGCAGGACATCTATGCCGCTTCCACCGGCAGCCTCGCGCGCCATCTCGACTCCGACCTGGCGGCGCGCCTGCGGCAGCCGCCGGACGCCGATACGCTGACCGCCATCGACGGCGCGCTCGCCTGGCTGCGCGAGCCCAGCCATCGCCTGCTGACCCTCGCCGACCCCGACTATCCGCCCAGCCTGCTGGCCTTGCACGATCCACCGCCGATGCTGTATTTGAACGGCCGGGTGGAACTGCTGCGGCGCCCGGCAATTGCCGTGGTGGGCGCGCGCAGCGCCACGGCCGGCGGCATGGACAACGCCCGCGCCTTCGCGCACTACCTGGCGCAGCGCGGCTGGTGCGTCGTCAGCGGCCTGGCCAGCGGCATCGACGCGGCCGCCCACGAAGGCGCCCTCGATGCCGGGCCGGACGCGGGAGGCACCATCGCCGTCCTGGGCACGGGCATCGACGTCGTCTACCCGGCCCGCAACCGCGCGCTGGCGCACCGTACGGCCGCGCAGGGCCTGCTGGCCTCCGAGTTCCCGCTCGGCACCCGCGCCCTGCCGTTCTTCTTTCCCAAGCGCAACCGCATCGTCGCCGCCTTGTCGCGCGGGGTCCTGGTGGTCGAGGCGGCCCGGCAAAGCGGCTCGCTCATCACCGCCCGTCTGGCCAGCGAACTGGGACGCGAGGTCTTCGCCATCCCCGGATCCATCCACTCACCCCTGTCGCGCGGCTGCCATGCCTTGATCCGCCAGGGCGCAAAGCTCGTCGAATCAGGCGAGGACATCCTCGAGGAACTGCGCCAATCGGGGCTTGGGCTACCCCCGGCGCCGGTGCACGAGGCGACAAAGGGCACCCATGCCCCCACCCGCGGTCCCGCGCCGTCCGCGGGCTCCGACGCCGGCATCCTGCTGCGCGCCCTGGGCCACGACCCCGTGGATACGGATACGCTGCTCGCGCGCACGCAATGGGACATCGGCCGCCTGAACGGCCAACTGGGCATGCTCGAGGTCTCCGGCGCGATCCAGCGCGGGGCCGACGGCCGCTACTCGCGGACCGGCTGAGATATCATGATGGTTTGCCCACGATACGCCCGCCGCAGGGCTGCCCACCACCGGAAACCACCATGTCCGAATACGTCAAAATCGTCGAGGTCGCTCCGCGCGACGGTCTGCAGAACGAAAAGCAATTCGTCGATACCGCCGTCAAGGTCCAGTTGGTCGACCGCCTGTCGGCCGCCGGCTTTCCCAACGTCGAGGCGGCCTCGTTCGTGTCGCCCAAATGGGTTCCGCAAATGGCCGACGGCACCGAGGTGATGGCCGCGATCACGCGGCGCCCCGGCACGATCTATTCGGCGCTGACGCCGAACATGCACGGCTTCGAGGCCGCCCTGGCGGCACGCGCCGACGAGGTGGTGATCTTCGGCGCCGCCAGCGAGGCATTCTCGCAGCGCAACATCAATTGCTCGATCGCCGAGTCCATCGCCCGCTTCGAACCCGTCGCCGCGGCGGCCAAGGCGGCGGGCATCCGCTTGCGCGGCAGCATCAGCTGCTCGCTGGGCTGCCCGTACCAGGGGGAAACCCCCGTGTCCGCGGTGGTCGACGTGGCCGAGCGCTTCCTGCGCCTGGGCTGCGACGAGATCGACGTGGCCGACACCATCGGGGTGGGCACCGCCGCGCAGGTCAAGCGCGTGATGCTCGCGGTGGGCCAGGTGACCGACCTGGGCACGCGGGTCGCCGGCCATTTCCACGACACCTACGGACAGGCGCTGGCCAACATCGTCGCGGCGATGGACGTGGGGGTGCGGATTTTCCACAGCTCGGTGGCCGGCCTGGGGGGCTGCCCGTACGCCAAGGGCGCCACCGGCAACGTCGCCACCGAGGACGTGCTCTACCTGATGCGCGGCCAGGGGATGGACACGGGCGTGGACCTCGATGCGGTCGTCGAGATCGGCCAATGGATCTCCGGCCATCTGGGCAGGCCGTCCGCCAGCCGGTCGGGACGCGCGCTGACCGCCAAGCGCGGCTGATCCCACGGTTCGCATGCCACCTCACAGCCAGAACACCGATCCACGGGCAGATACGTTGCCCAGAATCATGCCGGACCCGTGAACGCCCAAGCGCCAACAGACCAGAACACTGAGGACTGGCGCCTGGACTACCTGTTCAGTCTCGCGCGCCACAGTTGGCTGATCCATATCGGCGTCGTGATGCTGCTTGGCATGGCTTGGCGCCATGGCGCCCCGGACCCGCGAGCATCGGCGGCATGGCTTGCCACCATGCTCGCTCTGTCGATAGGGATGCTGGCACTGGCGTGGACGCATGGTGCTGGGCCGGCTTCGCAGGCTCGGCGGCGCGGATATCTGCATACGCTGCTCACCGGCCTCATCGGCACCGCGTGGGGATTGGGGGCCCTGATCATTTCCGAACGCGATTTCGGCATGCTGCTGGTCTACTCTCTGGCACTCGGCGGTACGGCCCTGGGTGCCGTATCCTCCCAGCATGTCCTGCAGCGCTCTTGTTTGACCAGCATCTGGACATCGCTGCCGCTACTCGCCCTGGCGCACTGGAACCATGATCCAGCCTGGTGGTACGGCGGCATCAACGCAGCGATGGTGTTGCTGTATGCCATCGTGCTCACGACACAATCCCGCCGCATGAGCCAGTTCGTCACCCGAAAGGTCGAGCTTTCGACATCGCTCGACGCCAAGGTAGACGCCCTGACGCTGGCCATGGATGAACTCAACAAGGCGCGCCGCGAAGCCATCGCAGCCAATCAGGCGAAATCCCGATTTCTAGCTCAAGCCAGTCATGATCTGCGCCAACCCATCCATGCCATCGGCCTACTGACTTCTGCATTGCAGGACACGCCGCTGAACCGGGAACAGCGAGAACTTACCGAAACGATCGAAGGCTCCATCACGTCGGTCTCGTCTCTTTTCCAATCTCTGCTCGATATTTCACGGCTCGACGTCGGCTGCGTCCAGCCCCGCCCACAGGCGATCGACCTGCAGGCCTTGTTGCGCGCGGCCGGCCGCCAAGCGGAATCCCATCTGCATCACCGCGCTGCTCAACCGCGCCACGGGCCGCCGGCACGGATCCGCATCGCTCGTTGCCCGGTGTGGGTGTTTAGCGACCCGGGCCTGCTGACGGCCATTGTGCATAATCTGCTCACGAACTCGATCAAATATGGGCACGGGCACATCCTGGTGGGCGTTCGCCGCTGCCGGGATGGCCTGGCCATCCAGGTCTCCGATCAAGGGCCAGGCATTGAGGCCCAACACCTCGAGATGATCTTTGATGAGTTCGTACGAATCGAAAACGAGGCGGCCCGCCGGGTGGAGGGCCTGGGTCTTGGGCTGTCGATTGTTCGCCGCCTGGCCAATCTGCTGGACTTGAGGGTCCACGTGCGATCCGATCCCGGCCGCGGCACCTCCTTTCTGGTTTCGGGCCTGCGATGCTGCCCCCCACAACCAACACGACTTCGCCCGGCGATCGCCCATCAGGCCCATCCCTTGAATGGCCTGCCGATCGCCCTGATCGAAGACGATCCGACAGTGCGGGCCGCGACTGCCAGTCTCATGAAACGCTGGGGCTGTGAAGTCCACGCCCTGAGCGCCGCACCCAACCGCCGCCTGGGAGTCCGGTTCATCATCAGTGATTATCACCTTGGCGCAGCCGGCAATGGCCTCGATGCCATCACCCATATACGAACACTGGAAGGTTGGGACGTACCAGCATTGATCATTGCGGGCCGCATCGACCCCGACCAGCAAACGCGCCTGGCGTCGACGGCAATTGAATACCTGCCGAAACCAGTTGCCGCAGCCGCGCTGCGCGCCTGGCTGATGCGCCAGCCACGTCAGCCCACCTGATCGTCATCCCCGAGGCATCTGCAGGCGGCTGGCAACGGCAACCGCCGCCGTACGGCTGTTGACTGACAACGCCCGCAGCAATGCCGACACATGCATGCGCGCCGTCAGAGGTGAAATTCCCAGCGCCGCGCCAATTTCCTTGTTGCTCAGCCCTCGCTCGAGCAAGGCGAGCACCTCGCGCTGGCGCGGCGAGAGCATGGGCATCCGATCTCCCAATGAGTCAGGTGCTGTGCGCACGATGATCTCGCCGTCAAGGACACGTAGTATTCCGCGCACGATTTCGCCAGGCGGCAGCGACTTGCCGATGAACCCGTCGGCACCTGCTGCCATGACGCGCTCGATCGCCTCGTTGCTCTCGGCCATTGACACCACAACGATGACCGCCTGGGGATAATGCGCCCGCAATGCCGCAATGCCGATTTCCGGCACAAATCCGGGCAGCATGAGGTCCGTCACAAAAAGCGTGGGGATCCGTGGCAACGTGGCCGCCATCGGCAACACCTCTTTAAAGGAACCCACGTCCGCAAAGCAGGCGTCTGAAAAATGGCGCGCCAACACGTGCCGCATGCCTACCCGGAAAACCGGATGATCATCGACCAGCAGAATGGACTGCTTCTTTTTCAATACGTTCTCCACGACTTGAGTCTAAAGCGCCCACGGCAGCAAAAAGCGCACTGCTCGAAAACGATAGTATTCCCAAGCGCACCAGGCGCCATCCCCTCCAAATCAACACATACATATGTACACGTACACATGCCCACGATGCACACTCGAAGACAATCATCGATAATTTTTTAAAATTCCGACATAAAAATGTTGCCATAGTTTTCGTTCATGGTCATAACCTTCGACTCCAGGCAACGGGTCGATGTGGTGCTGAAACGGCACACTACGCGGCCCGCACGACACTCGATATCAACAAGAGACCTCATGCCGCCAACAACATCCTGCACCGCCCAACGCTCGATCTGCCTGATCATCCTCAGCCTGCTCGCCTCGAGCGCATTCAGCCAGGCCCTGCCCGATGCGGGTACCCTGCAGCGCGACTCAGAGCGCAGCCTGCAGGCACCGCAGCCAGCCGAACCCCCGGCGGTGCGGCCCAGCCCCCCTCCCATGGACGAGAATGCCAAAGGCGCGCGGATCACCGTCCGGCACATCATCATCGAGGGCGCCACACTCATCCCCGCCGCCAAACTCGAAGCCCTCGTCGCCGATCGCATCGGCCAGTCCCTGACGCTGGCCGAACTCGAGCACACCGCCCAGCGCATCGCCGAGTACTACCGCGGACAAGGCTGGTTCGTGCGTGTCTACCTGCCCCAGCAAGACGTCACCGACGGCACCATCCGCATCCAGGTCGTGGAGGGCCGCTACGGCGGCGCTACCCTCCGGAACCGAGACAGCCGCGCAAACGGCGACTTCGTCCAGGCGATCGTCACTCGCCGTCTGCAAACCGGCCAGCCCCTGTCGGCCGCCGACCTCGAACGCGGCCTGCTCATCGCCAATGATCTGCCCGGCATCCGCGCCACCGGCCAGCTGGCTGCTGGCCAGGCGCGCGGCGAGACCCGGCTCCACCTCGACATCGAGGACACGCCGCTGGTCACCGGTGATATCGGCGGCAATAACTTCGGCAACAAATACACTGGTACCGCACAGCTCGCCGGCGGTATCGCCTTCAACAACCTCACCGGGCGCGGCGACCAATTGGCCATCCGCGCCCTGGCGGCCAAGCACCTGTACTCCGCACGCCTGCAGTACAGCCTGCCGCTAGGCACTGATGGCTGGCGCTTGAGCCTGCACGGATCCACCCTGGGCTATCGGCTGAGCGGGCGCTACGATCCGCTCGATGCCGAGGGCCAAGCCTACACCGGCGGGCTGGCCGTCTCCTATCCCCTCATCCGCCAAAGTGATCGCAATCTCACCGTGAGCATGGGCTACGAGCATCGCCGCTATGATGATGACATTCTCGATACCGCCTTGCGCCGGCACCGCATCGATGCCGTGTCGCTGCGCCTGGCCGGCGATCGGCGTGATCGCCTGGCCGGCGGCGGCGTCACCTGGGGCGAGTTGCGGCTCATTCAAGGACGGCTGGGCCTGAGCGACGTGGCCGCCGACAAGGCCATCGACGCCGCCGGCCCGCGCACCCGGGGCGATTACGCCAAGCTCGCCTTCCAACTCAATAGGCTGCAAATCCTGGGCCGCGGCAGCCCATGGCAACTCATGGCGGCGTTCTCCGGACAATTGGCCGACGGCAACCTCAGCAGTTCCGAACGCATGGCCCTGGGCGGGCCCTATGGCGTGCGCGCCTATCCGATCAATGAGGCGATGGGCGACGAGGGATTATTGCTCAAGCTCGAGCTGCGGCGCGACCTGGGCGCCGGCTGGCAAGCCCTGGTTTTCTATGACGCCGGCCACATCCGGCAGCACAAGAAAACCTGGTCGGGATGGGACGGTGGGCGCGGCCAACCCAACACCTACAGCCTGTCGGGTGCCGGCCTGGGAGTCAATTGGCGAGGGCATGGCGCGGTCGCCGGCTGGCTGATGACTGCCAGCGTCGCCTTCCCCCTGGGCGGCAACCCCGGCGCCAGCCCCAAAAACGAGAATAACGACGGCAGCAGCGCCTCGTCCGCCCACTACTGGCTCAATCTCAGCAAATCCTTCTGAGCACCGCCTCGCGCCTCGAGACGCTATCCAAGGAATCCGCCATGAATCACGCCTACCGCCTCGTCTATAACGAAAGCACCCGACACTACGTGCCCGCCCCGGAGACCTCGCGCACGCGCGGCAAGTACAGCGGCAAATCCATGCGCACCGCCGCACGCGCCGCGCTGGCCGCCGCAGCCTGCAGCGCTCTGCTCACCGGCCTGGCCCAGGCACAAACCCTCGCTCCCGACGCCCTGCCCACCGGCGGGCAGGTGGTGGCCGGACACGCCGCCATCCAGCAAGACGGCGCCCAGATGCGGATCCAGCAAGGCAGCGACCGCGCCATCATCGACTGGCAACAGTTCGACATCGGCTCAGCTGCGGCCGTGCACTTCCAGCAGCCCTCGGTCGATTCGGCAGCACTGAACCGCGTCATCGCCGGCGACGCCAGCCAGATCCACGGCCAACTCACCGCCAACGGCCAGGTCTGGCTGGTCAACCCGAACGGCGTGATCTTTGGCGAAGGCAGCCGCGTGGACGTCGGCGGGCTGGTGACCTCCACCTTGAACATCACCAACCAGGACTTCCTCGATGGCAAAGCCGTCTTCGCGCGCGAAGGCGCGACTGGCAGCATCATCAATCAGGGGGCCATCACCGCCGCCGACGGCGGTCTGGTCGCGCTGCTGGCGCCCACGGTCATCAATGACGGCATCATTACCGCCCGCATGGGCAACGTCGTTCTGGCCGCCGGCGAACAGGTCACCCTGGATGCCGGCGCCAATGGCCTGCTGCAGGTCGCCGTCGATCCAGCCACCGTGCAGACTCTGGTCGATAACCGCCAGCTCATCGTCGCCGATGGCGGCCAGGCCATCATGACCGGCAAGGCCGCAGATTCCCTGGCCGCCAGTGTGGTGGCCAACTCGGGCATCGTGCAGGCGCGCACGTTGGCTGAACACAACGGCCGCATCTTGTTGCTGGGTGACATGAACCATGGCACCGTGGCCCACAGCGGCCTGCTCGATGCTGGCGCACCCGACGGCGGCGACGGCGGTTTCATCGAAACCAGTGCCGCCACGGTGCGTATCGGCGAAACCGCGCGGGTCACCACCCATGCGCCCCAGGGCCAGACCGGCACCTGGCTGATCGACCCCAGCGACTACACCATCGCCGCCAGCGGCGGCGACATGACCGGCGCGCAACTTTCCGCGAATCTGGCCGGCAGCAACATCGAAATCCAAAGCAGCTCGGGCAGCAACACGTCCGGCGAAGGCGACATCAACGTCAATGACAACGTCAGCTGGAACACGAACACGTTGACACTGACGGCGGCTCGCCACATCAACATCAACGCGGTGATGGTCGCCGCGGGCGACTCCAAGCTGGTGATGAACACCGGTACGGCCAATGGCGGCGACGATGCCGCAGCCAGCGGGCAGGTGCGTGTCGGGCTGGCTGCCGACGCCGCCAACGGCTTTGCAGGCCGGATCGATTTCCCTGACCGCTCGGGCACGGGCTTTCTGACCATCAACGGCAATGGCTACCATGTCCTCGGCGCCAATGATCTGGGCGTGGCCGGCGACAGTTCCAACACCACACTCCAGGGCGTCCGCAACAACCCCTTTGGCCGCTACGCTCTGGGCGCCGACATCGATGCCAGCGCCACCCGCGGATGGAACGACGGTGCGGGCTTCATGCCGATCGGCAATGGCAGCAGCAACCGGTTCCGCGGCACCTTTGATGGTTTAGGGCATGTCATCAGCGGCTTGACTATCGAGCGGCCCGACACTGATTATGTCGCCCTATTCGGGCACACGTTGCTGGCCACGTTGCGCAACGTCGGTCTATCGGGCGGCGGAGCCATCACAGGCAATAACTACGTCGGGGGGCTGGCGGGCCTCACCCAAGATTCCACGGTGGCGAACAGCTTTGCGGCGGACAGCGTCACAGGCAACAATGTCGTCGGCGGGCTGGTGGGGGAAAACAGCCAAGGCTCGGTAGAGAACAGCTACGCTACGGGCGACATCACCGGTAGCCAGTACTTTGTCGGCGGGCTAGTGGGGTACAACTACCAAAGCCCGGTAGGGAACAGCTATGCTACGGGTAGCGTCAAAGGCAACAATAACGTCGGCGGGCTGGTGGGAGGTAACATTGCATCCAAGATCAGCAACAGTTATGCCACAGGCAGCGTCACAGGCAACAGTGACGTCGGCGGGCTGGTGGGGGAAAACAGAGATGAGGCCACGATCGGCAACAGCTATGCTACGGGTAGCGTCACAGGCAACAATAACGTCGGCGGGCTGGTGGGGGAAAACAGAGATGTGGCCACGATCAGCAACAGCTATGCCACAGGAAGCGTCATAGGCAACAACATGCTTGCGGGCGGGTTAGTGGGACACAACGATGCTAGTACCGTCCTGAATACTTACGCTACGGGCAGCGTCAGGGGTGCCTATTATGTAGGCGGCCTGGTAGGCATCATGCGCAACGCGTCGCTGGAGAACAGCTATGCCACGGGTCTCGTCACAGGCGGCTCTGGCGTCGGCGTCGGCGGACTGGTGGGTTACAACGATGCTTCTACAGTGACGAACAGCTATTGGGTGCAGGAAACCACCGGACAAACAAACAGTTCGGGCGGCGCTGCCATCCATTCCCTGGCCGCATTGCAGGCGGCCCTGCCCGCCGGGTTCGATCAGGCAATCTGGGCCAACGCCACGAACCAGAGCACTCCCTACCTTCGGGATTCGTCGCGCAGCCTGGCTTACATCACCAGCGACCCTAGTGCCGCATCACTCTATGACATCATTCAGAATGTCGCACAGTTGCAGGCTGTTGGCCATAACCTCTCTGGCCGCTACGCCCTAGGCAATCACATCGATGCCAGCGCCACCGCCACTTGGAACAGCGACGGCAGCGGCGGCCACCATGGCTTTGCCCCCATCGGCAATGACATAGACAAGTTCTCAGGATCCTTCGATGGCCTGGGCCACGTCATCAACCACTTGACCATCAAGCGCAAAACGGAAGGTTATGTCGGCCTGTTCGGCTACGCCGCCGCCGACGCGACGATTCGCAATATTGGCCTTGCCAATGCGGCCATCGAGGGCAGATCCGCATCCGGCATACTCGCGGGGGCCTTGGAAGGTACGGTGGCCCGCGCCTGGACAAGCGGCACGCTGGACATCGGCGGCGCTTCGGGCGGACTGGTCGGTTCCATCGGCCAGGGTGGCCGCGTCGTGGAAAGCTTCTCCACCGCCACGGTCACCGCGCATAATGGCTGGTCGGACCCGGGCTGGTGGAACGATGTGGGGGGCCTGGCCGGCTACAACAGTGGCATCATCGAACGCTCATATGCCACAGGCGCCGTCACTGGCAATTGGGGGGTGGGCGGCCTGGTGGGCAGCAATCTACAGCATGGCCACATTCAGGACAGCTACGCGACGGGCAACACAGTCGGCGGGAGTTACGCGGTGGGCGGCCTGGTCGGGCTGAATTGGTCCGGCGCGTACGTCAGCACCAGTTATTCCACCGGCCAGGTGAACGGCACCGGCGGTCTGATCGGCAGCAACAACAACTCGGCCAGTAATATTTCCAACTCGTTCTGGGATGTCCAGGCTTCAGGCAAATCCTCGAGCTCAGGCGGCACCGGCCTGACAACCGCCCAGATGCAGGATCCCTTCACCTTCATCGACGCCGGCTGGGATTTCAATACGGTGTGGGCCAAGTCGTCCGTCAACGAGAGCAACGGCCACATGATGCTGTCATCTGTACAGTCGGGCACTTTTCACGACAGCTACCTGCGCGTCGGCGCGCTGTCTCGCACCTACGGCGCAGCCAATCCCGATCTGTCCAGCGTCACGACCGCCGTAGGGGGCGCCGGCGTCGATTGGGGCAGCGCAATGACAGGAACAACCCCGGTAGGCACCTATGCATGGACGACTGCCGACGTGTTGTCCATCACCGGCGGCGCCAACCGCTATGAACAACTGGATGCCGGTCTCACCATCACACCGAAGGTCCTGGATACAGGTCTGACGGCAAACAATAAGGTGTACGACGGTGTGGCCGGGGCGACGCTGGACGGCACGCCTCAGCTTTCGGGTGTGATCAACGGCGACAATGTCTGGCTGGGTGGCACAGTCACCAGCGCGCTCTTCGAAGACGTTAACACCGGCACGGGCAAAACGGTCGTCGTCCAGGGACTCGCCCTCGGTGGAGCGGACCGGAACAACTACACACTCGGCCGGCCGGATGCACTGACCCTCAGCGCCGACATCACCCCGGCCGCCCTGAACGTCGCCGCCAAATCCACCCTGACCAAAACCTACGGCGACACCTACGCCTTCGCCGCCAGCGACCTGGACGTCACCGGCCTGCAAAACAGCGAAACCATCGGCAGCGTCGACTTCGCCAGCAGCGGCGCCGCCGCCAGTGCCGCCGTCAACGGCGGCACCCCCTACTCCGTCGCCGTCAGCAACGCCAGCGGCGGCACCTTCAATGCCGCCAACTACACCATTACCTACAGCGACGGCAGCCTGACCATCACCCCGGCCGCCCTGAACGTCGCCGCCAAATCCACCCTGACCAAAACCTACGGCGACACCTACGCCTTCGCCGCCAGCGACCTGGACGTCACCGGCCTGCAAAACAGCGAAACCATCGGCAGCGNCG